>CAVQYK010000017.1:0-415855 GCA_963718215.1 uncultured Chloroflexia bacterium | reverse complement strand
ATGGACGAAAAAAATCGCCTCAGCCATAGAGCGCGGGCGGTGATGAAGGCGAAGGGGATACTGAAGGAATTGTTCGGTTGATACAAGGCGAGCAAAAACGCGCCCGGTTGTGATAGATGCCCAAGCCTGTCCGTTCGACAGGCTCATGGCAAACTTCCAAGAAGGTCGCATCTGTGAAAGGAGGCGGTGGCGTGGTAGATGTGACCGAAAGCGTGAATGGGGGTGTTGGGATCTTGATCTTCATCGGGGTGGCTGTTTTGGCGGGCGTAGACATCAAGAGACATCACCTTTGTTGAATGGCACCAGAAAAAGGATCAATGTATACTTCAAGAAGCGCTCCGGGATTTTGATAATAACTAACCTTCCAGCCATCATAGCCTATCGAATCTGGGGCAAATGAGACAGATATATAACAGTCATTGTCAACAATGTTACGCTGTTCTGCCCCCCCGTTGGGCTCGGCAATCTGCAGGGCGTCATCGGCTGTTATATTGATTGAAGTCAAATCAACCGTTTCCCAATTTATCACCACCGGGGAATATTTTAGTGCCCATGCGTTGACAATGCTCCTCTCCGGGTCAATAACTATATTATGTACTATACGCGCCTCACTTTCATCAGACTCCAGAATATTGTAGAACACAAAATATGCATATTGCAAGCCATGTGTCTCGTCACTGCAAAGCAAGCGGAAATTCGTTGAGTTAAGTTCCCAAGTTTCTAGCGAAGAACCCCAGACTTCCTCATGCAAGGCTTCAGCGATTACTAGATAATCGGATTGTTTCCAATTAACAGGAAATTCTGATAGTGTTTCTTCCGCATCAGAAGATGTGGCAGGCACAAAAACGTCTTCTCTGCCCTCTGCTATCGAGATAAGAATCGACTTATTGTCAATAATGTAAGTAGTGTGCTGAACAGGAAGCGTACTCCTTCTTTCTTCAGCATTGCAGGCAAAGACCGAACATACGATAACCATTACCGCGAGGAGAGGAGGTAATTTTCTTCTTGTTTTGATGTCCGTAGCCATTCGTCCTTCCACCTATTGAGCAAAATACTCATACAGTTTGTTCGGCGTGGGTCTCTGCGACATTGTACTTGCAGGGTAAGCGCCCTGCCAAAACCTGACCGCCGAAGGTCCCCCAAGGCTCAGTTCACAATCCCAATGATCCAAATCGAACAAATCCACACTTTCGCTCAATTGGTTCAAGGAGCCATCCAATCAGTTACCCATAAGCCTTGAGTATCCAGTGTGGCTTGGGTCAGATGTGTTAAATCCACCAACATAGGCTTTACCTCTTCACTTAATGCATCGGTGTTGACAATTACTTGTGTACTATCTGGGCTCCAAATAATGCCCCCTCCACCTGTGGGAGGTTTGTTCGGTGATAAACAATATATTTGCGTGTCAAGTGTGGTTGTGTCAGTGATTGCCAACCATTGCCGAAGTGTTTTAGGATCTGTATTTGCGATATTACTTACTTGCAACCAAAACGCGATGCGACGACCATCAGGACTCCACGAGGGTCGAGTGCTTACACTCGCAAATGGATATTTTTGATTAAAGCTGGTCATTTTTACGGCGCCATCCATATTTATGATGAACATTTCTTGTGGCGCACTGATCGTTGATGGAGAAGGTATGGCGAATTCTTTGCCATCAGGCGACCATGTACCGTCTGTCACGTCCATTGGAGAGGGCAGGGATGCAATTTCTTTTTGGGTATCCAAATCCCAAAGGACCAACCTTTCGTCTTTATCGTTGTACAGCACCCGCTTCAATGTCGGGTCTATATCAGCCTTCACCCAGGCAACCTTGCCAAGACTTTCATGGACAATGTAGGGATTGGGCAAATCAAGCTGGATGTTCTTTTGCTCGCCCGTGAATGGATTGTATATCACGATCGTACCGCCATTCGGTACCAGCCAGTACTGAAAAAACATACGTTCGTTATCTAACCACCTACCCCGATTCCAATCTTCCTGTCCTTGTGTATCATACGTTTTGATAATCTCATCAACAGTTCGGATCATGCCATAGTTTTCATCTATAAAGTAAACCTGTAGGTATTTCTTGTTAGGGCTAACTCCAATTGAGAAACTTGGGGCAGAGGCAAACGATGAAATCTGCTTTTTCTCTTCGATATCCAAGACTTGATTCAGCTTTGGATCTAAGAAATAACTACTGCTATTATCACTATCGTACACGACAAAAAGACCGTTCAATATACCTGTATCAAGAGTTGTTTCGGTTAGCTTAATACATCCTTCAGGGAAATCCGGCTCTACAGTTGCCGAAGGCGTAACTGTCGCCGAGGGTATGGGTAGTGTTGTAGCAGTTACAATCGCTTCTGTAGGACTTGCTTGAATGCCTGGAGTTACAGTCGCAGGCGAACAGCCAAACATCATGAAGAAGATCAACAATGCGATGGTAAGTTTGTGTGAGTTCATAATTACCTCTGTTCGGCGTGGGTTCCCTGACCCCGCCGAAACCCGACCGCCCAAGGTCTCCGAGAGGATGGTGACACAATAGACCCCCACCGCTGGATCAATACGATACCTTTCCATGCCAAAATTATAATCCCGCCGCTCAGCCAGGGTGCCCGTCAGTCTGTGATTTGGGTCGGGGAGCCAAACCGAATAATTGGGGGGACCATACCGAGCGGGCGGAAAGATCGTCCGTACGCCCCGCCCAAATCATCTAAGACGATTTAAAAAGTCATCTAAGATGAATTAAAAAAACGTCTTAGGCGATTTTAAAAATCATCTAAGACGAATTAAAAATCATCTGAGATGATTTAAAAAACCATCTCAGATGATTTGCAGAATGTCCCTGTGGACTGGCTGGAATCGCTAGTTCAGGCTCTCCTTTTGGAACTCGATCGTATCCAGCACCTGCTTGAAGCGCTTGCCGGGCGTAAAGATCACCCGCGTATCGGTGATATTGCGGGCGGTCACCTGCCCTCGAATTCCGAACCTTCGCTCGAAACGCTGATGCGGAAAGTGCCGAAATCGCCCAATTCCACGATCCTGCCTTCCGCCAGTTTTTCGGGCACCACCGTGAGAAAGCCTCCAGCACGGCGGCGGTGTCCACACTGCTGACGGTGGAAATGCTGTTGATGCTTTTGGCGATCGGTTGGGTGTCGGCGCGCCCGTCGCTTTTGACGGTGGCGTAATACTTGGGCGCGGATTCCTGATTGCGCGGGTCCTTCCTTGGGGTAATGGAGAATTTAATGGGCATGATATGCCTCCTAGAATGTGATGTATGTGAGAGACCCGGCTGTGACGTCTTGCAGCCTCGTCCTTCACTTGAATTGCCCCCTGGCTGTACATACCTGAAGGCTCGCCGATGATAACTTGAGTTGTGAGGGATGGCACTTACAAAAAAGTTAGACCCCTTTTCAAAAATGTTAGTCAAACGGTAACTGCCGCTTCGATGGTTGGTGGAAGGTGAATAGAAAACGCACTATCTCCTGGCATGGTGCAGGCGGTCTGCCGCCTCCTCCGAAAGCGGAATATAGACCTGAATCCTCGTCCCTTTGCGAGGTGCGGAGTCGATGTTCAACAATCCGTTCACCAGTTCGGTGCGTTCGCGCAGGTTGATCATCCCCAGGCTGCCGCGCTTGTCGTAGGATTTATGCACATCCGCCACATCGAAGCCGATGCCGTCGTCCTCGATCTCCAGCAGGGCGATCTCCTTCTCAAACGGACGCAAGCGTACCCAGATCTGCGCCGCGCTGGCATGTTTGCGGGCATTGTTGACCGCCTCCTCGATGATGTAGAAGATCACGCCCTGCTTGCCCATCTCCATGTTCTCGAGCACGCTCTCGTCCACGTTGATGACCACGTTCTGCGTGAAGGTCTCGCGCATCTTCTCCGCCATCGCCTGGAGCGCGGCGTTCAGTCCCTGCGACTCGAGGATGAGCGGGCGCAGGGTGAACAGCATATGGCGGATCTCCTTCGTGGTGCGGAGCGCCAGTTCCTCGATCTTTTGCAGTTCGTCCGCGGCATCTTTCGGGTTCTTCGCCATCATGCGGCGGACGAGGTTGATGCGCATCGCCATCGCCGCCACGGACTGGGTCGGTCCGTCGTGCAGGTCGCGCGCCAGTTTCCTGCGCGTCTCCTCCTGGACCTCGACCATGCGTTCCTTTTCCTCGACCAGGTCCTGGTACAGGCTGGCATTCTGCACCGCGATCACAGCCTGCCTGCCGATGATATCCAGCAGACCGCGGCGTTCCTGCGTAAAGTAGTTCGGGTCGGGGTGTGCGAACAGCATCGCGCCGTAGACGTTGAATCCGCTCCGCAGGGAGAAGCAGTATGCAGAAGAGCACGACCGCAACGCCACGATGCGCCCGAGTTCGGGGTCGTAACCGATGTCCTGGGTAAATACCGACTCCCCATCGTCCAGCACTTTCTTGAGGATGCCGTCGTTCCCGTGAAGCGCCACGCGCAAGTCGGCGTTGGTAAAGCGCCGTGCAGAACCGATCTTCAATTCATTGCCCCTGAACAACAATGCCGCACTGACCAGGCGTTCATCGCGGGGTTCATCGGGGTCGAAGATCGGGTTGAGGGCGTTATACCCGAGGTCGAGGGCGGAATCGAGCACGCGTTTATAACTGAGAGTCGCCGTCAGCGTGGAGGTCAATTCGTAGATGGCTCGCAGGCGTTCGGTCTCGGCGCGGCGGCGGCGCTCATCCGCATCCACACGCACCTGCCGCGAGGTGCGCACACGCGTCATCCCAAAACGTCCGATCAATCCGCCTGCCATGCCCACCGCCAGGGTGAACAGGACCTCGGTCGAGAACGAATAACGCAACACAAAGAATTGCAGGGCGGCAAACAGGAATGCGGCCAGGAATGCCCCCCACGTCTCGAAGTAGATCGCCGCTGAAAGGATCGGGATCACAGCCGACCAGATGGATGGTCCGCCCGACAGGGTGCTCTGGGTCCAAAAGAACAACGCCGAAAGGATGAAGTCCGTGCCCACCACGATGTAACGATGGCTGGGCAGGCGCATGTTCAAGCCTGCCAGAACGCTCATCAGGATATTCCACAGAAACATGGCCGCCAGCACCCAGAACGGCGGATCCCCGAGCTGCCCGCGCAAACCCAGCGACAATGTCAGCACGACCAGCATCAGCCAGCGCATGGATGCGGCGTACCAATCAGCGGCATAGGGGGCTTCGTATCTGCGCATGGGTGTAATGATACCCGAAAAAGATTAAGCGATTCCCCCGCCAGACGTTACAGATGGATTAGAGTTCGTATCCCATTTTGGACAAATATCCCCCCATTTTCTCCTTGAGGATCGCCTGCTGTTCCGCCGTATAGGACTCGCGGAACCTGCCGATCTTGCCCTTGTAAAAATGCAGACCCTGCTGCCCTTCCGCCGCGCCGGGACGATACTTCCCGGTCACTTTCTGGACCTCGAGCCCTGCTCCCGTCCAATCTGAGGAAACTCACCAGACGTTTGACCTCACCATCGTAGTTCGTCAACAGGTCTTCATAACGCGCGATAAGCACGTCCTTCTCCTGAGTCCACGCCTCCCAAATGCGGACGTACTCCATCATGAAAGCGAGGCTCTTCTCAAAGTCGATAAGATGCGAGAAGGCGTTCGGGCGTCCCTTTTGCAGGGCGCGCTGACCGTAGTCAAAGGCGGAGAGCATGGCATCGCGCGGGTCGCGGTAAATGTACGTGATGCGGAGCAAGCCGAGGCGCTGCAGGAGGCGGGAGGAAGCCGACGGTCCCGCGTGCGCCTTGATGACAAAGTTATTCCCCGCCAGCGCAGGCACGCTCACCATCCCCATCCTTCGCAGGGACAACACGCCGATGTTGCAGTTGACCTCCGTCAGGATGCTTTGCAGGCGGTACTTCTCGCGGATGATGCGCGCATCGGTATATCCCGCCGCTTCCATGAGGTCGTGAATGAGGTTGTAGTGCCAGCCTGAACCCGCGCGCGGCATGCCAACGGAAAGTACGATCATCAAGTCTCCTGAACGCTCAAACCGCCGTCCCCGGCGCTGGAAGCGTATTTTTCCTTTGATTCTAACGCAAACGAAACGATACCAGCGAGAATGCCCAAATTCACCCACATCTCCGGCATGGCGAACGAATCCTGTGAGATCCCTTGTGCGGCGATCGCAGCCACGCTAAAGAAACCTGCCGCGCCGACGAACCGCCAGAACGGTTCCGCCTGGCGCAGTCCCTTGAGCGCATACGCCAGCAGGGTGAACAGGAAGGACAAGTACAAAAGAAAGCCGGGCAGTCCCATTTCAGCCAGCAGGCGGACGTAAAAATTCTTGGGGTTGGGGTACAAGTTCGACGAAGGGCTCAACTGGCGGGCGATCTCCGGCACGCCGCTCAACGCCCAGTCGGGCATGTTGGCATACATGGTGAAGCCGCTCGCGCCGAGATCCAACACCCGTCAACGGGTGCGACTTGGAACGACTCCAGTGCGGCGACCACGTACGCCAGCCGCGGACCGAGATAGGCGTCTATCGCATAATCCCACAGGCTCTCGGCGGACGAATTCCACAACGCGGCGATATATCCCTTGTCCGCGAGGAAGACTCCCGCACCGACCAGTGCTCCGATCAGGATGAGACTGACGACGATCCGACTCCCCGCCGCCTGCATCCTCCATTGACCTTTTCCGGCTTCCCGGCGGAATCCTGCCCGAAACCAGCCCGATACGTCCCTCATCACCCCTGAACCCGCCACGATGAACGTGAGGATGACCGCACCTATCGTAATGAACAGTCCGCCGCGCGAGTAGGTCAACAGGAGCGTGACCAATCCGCCGAGCAGGAGAACCACTTCCAGCCATTTGAATTTCGTCAGGCGATAGCGCGCCAGCAGGGACGCGAACAGCCAGGGAAGGTACAACGCCGCCAGTTGACCCGCCAGCCACGAAGGCTCGTAGGCAAACCCTGCGATGCGCCGGTTGCGGGGAAGTCCGCGGATCGAGAACAGGGTTTGGATCTCGTTCAACTCGCCGCGCAGACCCAGTTGCAATCCCACCGCCTGCATACCGCCCCAGACCATGTGAAGAACCATCCCGCCAACAGCCACTTCAAGGAGAATTTGAGTGCTTCTTCGTCGCGGTTCATCCACACGGCGGCGAGGAAAAAAGACAAGCCCGATGACGAGCGTGATCCAGGCGCGCAGGGCGCGGTCGAAGTAGGTTTGTCCGCGCAGTTCGATGGGAGCGAGGAACGAGCCGAACGCCGTGGCGAGGAGCGCTGTCAGCGTGAAGGCAAGCAGGATGGTCAGCGGTCCGCTCCAGGGGCGGGTGAGGCGTTTCGTCCAGATCTGGTAGAGCAGGATCGGCATTAACAATGCCAGAGGATAAAGCGCCAGCGGACGGACGAACGTCCCCGCGCCCATGAACGGCATGAAGCGGAAACTGGTGACCGGCAGGGTCACGAGCGCCGCCGCCCAAAGGATGCGGGCGAGGAAATCGAGATTCAGTTTACGCACGCCTGCCCGTTCCGAAGAGGAGGATGACCAGCGCGCTGAGAACCATGAGGAGAAACCGCCCCGGCAAAAATATAATTCGCCAGACCTGACACGTCGTTGCGGATTTAGGTCGCTGAGTTGTTTGGGCGAAATTTGCAAGTTCAGGCGTGATGCCAAGCGAGTTTGCTTCGAGTTCGTTGACCCGCGCTAAGATGTTTTCATCGGTTGGATTTGCTTCCAGTGCCTTGCGGGCGGCGTCCAACGCGACGGCAGTTTCGATGCCCTCGCGGACTTGGGCAGTGAAGGTTTCCGCCCAAGCCGATGCCAGCCGTTCGGCGCGGGCGGGGTCGGGATCGCTGGCGTAAAAGTGCCAGCCGCCGTCGGCGGGCTCGCTCAGTTCAAGGATGCCGTCGCGCAAGTCAGCGACGGTCACGCCACCCGTCTCTGCCACGTTGGCAAGCGTCGCATCCGCCCAGGCGACGTCTTCCAGTTTGCGCGTTTCACGCTCGAGGTAGTAGAACAACTCGCGGTCTGAGTCGACGGGCCATGCCTCTTCCATGTTGAAATCCACGACCACAGTGGCGCGGGCGCGGAAATCGGGCGGTGCGATGAGGTACACCAATCCACCGATCAGCGCGCCGACCAGACCGCTCAACACCCAGAAGCGCCAGGCGTGGAGGAGCTGGATCAGGTCGTCAACGGAGGAGGAGGCAAAGAGTCGTTTTTTCACAAGGTCACCTACACAAAATCCGTAGTGACGATTTCAATCGTCATCAGAAACGACTGCACCTGTCCTGACGGACGGTGTCAGGAAAGTCGTTACTACAGTCTCATTGATATTGCCGCATCTGGAGTTTGCGCCGCCAGTTGAGCAGCGGCGCGACGAGCTTCCGCACGTAATACTTCGCCACGATGACCGAGAACCAGTTCCCGCCGTCCCTGCGGTGGATGCGGATCATCTCAGGCCAGCAACGGTCGTCGGCGGTGATGGTCTTGCCGCTGGCGTGCAAACGGAAGTTCGCCCACAACTGCGGGGTGTAATGGATCGGCGCGCGGGCGGCGAGGCGCACCCACAGGTCATAGTCCATGGCAAAGTAAAACGACGGGTCGAGCGGACCGACCTCGCGCCACAGATCCGCGCGGAAGAACGCCGCCTGCTGCGGGATGTGGACGTAGCCTTGTCGCAGGCGCAGGTAATCGGTCTGGCGCGCCGCGAACTTTCCGATGACGCGTCCATCTTCGTCTATGAAATGCGTGTCGCCGTAGACCAGTCCCGCATCGGGATGATCCTGAAAGTATTTCACCGCCGCAGAGACCGCGCCGGGCTCGTACGTGTCGTCCGAATTGATCCACGCCAGGACCTCGCCGCGCGCCCGCGCAAATCCCTTGTTGATGGCGTCCGTCTGCCCCTTGTCCTTTTCAGAGACCCACCAGGCAAGGCGGTCGGCATATTTCTTAATGATCTCCACGCTCCCATCGGTCGAGCCGCCGTCCACGATGATGTACTCGAGGTTGGGTAATCCTGCCCCAACACGGAGCGGATGGTCGCTTCCAGGATAGCGCGCCTGATTGAAGGAAGGGGTGATGATCGAAACCAACGGGGTCGTGTTCATCGAAGTCCAGCGATTCTACCCTTCCCCATCCGATTCCGAAAGTGCGCGCCGCTGTGCCCGTGCTTTTCGCCATCGGTTGTAGTATTTTTGCAGGATTCCCAGCCCAAACAGGCTTAAAAACGCAAAAATGATCCGTTTCCACTCGACGAGCGCAGTTTTTGGATGCGTGACCAGACTCCGCCAATAGGACTGGAACGACTCCCAGGCTTTTCCCGCATCGAGGAGATACCTCCCATTAATGCGCAGCGCGGCGGCGCGTGACTGACGGCTGATCCGCCCCAACGTGCCTGACACAAGCGGATCGCTTTCCGCCCACTCCAAAATGCGGAAGGCGTCCTCGCCGAACTTTGCCGCCTGCGCCACGTTCTTCGCGGACTCGTGGAAGCGTCCCGCCGCCCAGCGCTCAGGGACATACACCATCGGCGCATGAGACGCCATGCGGATCCACAACTGATGATCGAGCAGAAAATGAAAGGACGGGTCGAGGAAACCAGCCTTGAGCAAAATGTCGCGCCGCATGAAGACCGCCGGCTGACCGATGATATTGAACGTGAGCAGGTCTTCCAAATCCCATTGGGCATACCTCGGGTAATGGATCGCATCCCCCTTTTCATCCACGGCGACCGTGTCACCGTAGACCAGTCCCGCATCGGGATGCGCCTCGAACGCCTTCATTGCCGCTGTCACCGCCCCGGGAAAGTAGAAATCGTCCGAGTTGAGCCATGCGACGATCTCGCCCGTCGCGCGCGCCAATCCCTTGTTGATGGCTTCCGCCTGACCGCTGTCCTTTTCGGAGACCCAATAATTTATCTTATGGAATCCGACAGCTTGCTGTCGATTATCCAGAAGCTTGCTTCTCGATTCCAAAGCATACTCCTTGATGATCTCCACCGACCCATCTGTGGACGCGCCGTCAATGACGATGTACTCGATGCGTGAGTACTCCTGCCCGAGTACGGAGCGAAGCGTCTGCTCGAGGTATTGTGCCTGATTATAGGAGGGGGTGATGATCGAAACGAGTTTCATTTATGGAACAATGAGATTGCTTCGCCTTTTGAGCTCGCAACGACATTAGAAAAGCGAGTTGTAATCCACTTTGGGGAAGATGGTCAGTTTGCCGCCGACGGTCGCATCCAGCACCTCACGTCCCGCCTTGCGGTAGGCTTCGCGCGCAAGGGTGTATCCGATCTCGGAGGTGTCCAAATCAGGCAGCTGCCAGCGAAAGCCCTTGCTGAAATAGCGCGGATCGAAATGATTCGGGTCGTCACCGGTAGAGACGACGGTCTTATTGGCGTCACCCTTGGACATGAAATTGTGGTCAACGCCGATGAGGATGACCTGCTCGAAGCCCATGTAGAACGCCAGCTGCAAGGCAACATTCGTGACCGTGGCACCCTCCCAGATGCGGCGCGTCATATCGTAGGCAAACTGCGGACCTGTATAGGTCGTGTAGAGAAAGACCATATCCTCGGGCATGCGTTGAAAGTGACGGTTGGAATGCCAGGAAATGAATTTGGGGATCGGCAGGGCGGCAATTTCCTCGGCGCACTGCTCGATGACCAGGTCATTGATGGAGGCAAAGTAGGTAGTGGTGAATCCAAGTTCAGGGAAGAGCAGGTAGATGCGGTTCATCCCAAAAGTGAATTCATTGCGGAGTTTGCTCAGGTCGGTCTGTTTGAGGCTGGGACCGTTCCCAATAATGAAGCATCTTTTGCCCTGATGGATGTCCCGATATTCGTACATGCGCCCGCGGCTTCGTCTCCGCCAGGGATGCAGGTACGCATCCGGCACCTGCGGAAGGCGGCGGATGGCATCGTAGGTATTTTTCACAACCTGCAGGGCAGGGTTTGGGAGAACGGATTTCAAAGTCTGCTTCATGCGAGGGAAAATTCCTTGCGGGCAAGGATCAGAAAAACCAACGTAGCGATATTCAACAGGACAAACAGCAGGTCTGCCAGACCGAATTGGTCGAAGATCGTTGGGAAAATGTTGAGGGCAAGTACGAAGACCGAAAAATAGAAAATGAATTTTGTCCTTTTGGGCAATTGCCAGGCACAAAATGCCATGAGCGCGGCATCGCCGAGCATGAGGATGGCATAGAAGGTATACAGGAGTGTATTTTCCGGCTTCGAGCCTATGCGCAGAAGAGAACCGATCCCAAACACAACCAGGATCGCCACCGTCACCAGAAAGAGGGAACGCGCCGTTTGAAAGGGAGAGAGATTCATCTCTTTTACTCCGTGCTCAATCGCGCGGTAGCCCCGCCATCCACGACCAAAGCCTGACCGGTCATGAACGACGATTGCTCGTTGTCCGCAAGAAAGTAGATCGCATGCGCGATCTCTTCCGGTTTGCCGACCTTCCCGCTGACGGTCTTGCGCGCGAGGTTATCGAGCCGTTCCTGCACATCGCCTTGACCGACGTGCCCGCGTCCGAGTCCTGCGCGGAGCATGGGCGTATCCACGGCGCCGGGCAGGATGGCATTGACGCGGATATTGTCCGGAGCGAATTCGATCGCCATGGCACGCGTGAGGGCAAGGAGTCCACCCTTCGATGCGGCGTACGCGGCAATGTTCGCGGAGGTCTGTATCGCATGAACAGAGGAGACATTCACGATCGCCCCGCCTCCCGCGGATTTCATCAACGGATGCGCCAATTTCACAAACAAAAACACCGAGCGCAGGTTGGACGCCATGACCGCGTCCCACTCCTCGACGGTCGTTTCAACCAGCGGCTTGGCAACCTGCACCGCGGCGTTGTTCACAAGCACATCCAAAGTGGCGCTGAACTCTTTTGCCTGTTGAAAGATCAACTCGGCAGAGTTGGGATGCGAAATATCCGCCTTGATGAAACGCCCGGTCGCAGGGAAGCCATCGCCAAAATCGGAACGGTCCACGCCGACCACCCTCCAGCCTCGTTCAGCAAAATGATGCACGCAGGCGCGTCCAATACCGCCGCCTGCGCCGGTAATTAGAACTGTTTTTTGGTCGATCAAAGTCATGGACTAATATCTCCAATCCAAATCATCCATCAAAGGATGCACCGCGCAGGCTCCTTGCCCGGAAAACGCCCGACTTAACCAGGGCGATTCCCGTCATCGCAAGGGTGACAAGTATCGATATGTCGAACATGATATTGGCCAGGAAAAGATGCTTCACCAAATCGGCAATCCCATCTCCAAAAATTGCAATCCACATATCCAACCAGCATGCCAGAAGCAAGACCAGATTTAAAGTGGAAAGATCCCTTATTAATGGATAAGAGTTCCTCCATTTTAGGAAAAGGGTGATCAGTCCTTCCGCAAGAAGGAACCAATAAAATGACCAACCTTGTGGGAAAAATTCTTGTTTGAGCAGCGCCCAGCCATTATACAAGATTTCATTATGAGGAGACCCATCGCCCACTGCATATTTCCCCCTTCCATTATCTGTTTTTTGCATGGTATTGGCGAGGCGCTCCGCATGGTGAATAAGGATTTTAGGCTCGCGTAGAATCACTTTTACAAGAGAATAAAAAGAAACCTGCTCGCGATACTTTTGATAACAGGCAGTACCTTTGGCGGAAAAAAAACCTTTGCGGCAATCGATCGCGTCAGGATCGTTAATGCCAATGTCCAGTAGTCTCTGTTCCGGATGTTCGCTCGAAACCAGCGCCCCAAAGAACAGGGAATTATAGATGTTTGCACCACTTCGATCCCCGACAAACATTATTGTGAAAGCAACCGGGAATAAGACGAGAAGCAAAACAAAGACAGTCCATTTTGGTTTTTGTAATACTTTTTTTAAATCAAAAAGAACCGGGATAAAGAGAAAGGGGAAGTAAAAATTGCCCGACTTGGCAATTGTCAGCAGAAAAAGCAAGCTATAGCCAGTTATAAGAAAATATTTATTCGGAAGTTTGTCTCTGACGAGGAACCATGTTAGCAACAAGAGAAGATAAACAAGAGATCCAGATTCTTGATAAAACGAGTTGAAATAAGCAGAGTAGTCACTGGTATTCAAGAGTAACACCAGGGGCAGAATAATGCATATGAGCAACCAAAGGGCGTAGCGTTTATCGCTAGAGAAGTGTACGATTAAACAAAGAATACAAAAGCCGACCAACAGTCTTGGGAAAATCGACAAAACAATCAGGTAGAGTATGGAAGTGGAGATGAAAAAATAATTAATCAAAGCCCCGGGAATCCACAACAAGATTATGGAACTAAATGCGCTATAGATACTGGGGATTGCCGGCCGAAAATTCCATTTTGGGAGCCAATATTTGTTATAGCGCAACACGCGCTCTGGCGTGCCAGGTTGGGGAGGCTGTACGGAGAACCCGACCGGACTATCTGTAAAAAGCTGATTAACTCTTCTAAAGTCACCATTGTCGGCATAGCCTGTATGTAATTGGAAAAATTGACCCGCCAGGAACAATACCATCAACAAGAAGCCAGCCCATTTGAGAGTGTTCGGGCTATTTCCATATAACTTGAAAATATCGCGGGGGTTCATAAAACGCTTTACTCTTGGCGAATCGGAAGTTGGTAATCAATGCCCAACCCCTCAACCAAATTCCTGATCGTGTTCCAATGCACTCGCTCCCACGCGGCCGGGCTGGAATTGGTATTGTGCGGAGCGAGCATGACGTTGTCCATCTTCATTAACGGACTGTCCAGCGGAAGCGGTTCCACCTCGAAGACGTCCAACGCGGCTCCCGCCAGACGTCCAGCCTGCAACGCTTCGATCAAGTTTTTCTCCTCGACGATGGATCCGCGGGCGGTGTTGATGAGCACAGCGGTTGGTTTCATCATTACAAAGGTACTTTCATTCATCAAATGATATGAGGTGGGGTTGAGATCGCAGTTAATGGAGACAAAATCGGAATTCTTCAACAAGTTCTCCAGCGACGTCATCTCAATGCCCGTTTCAGAAACAAAGACATGGTCAATATCAACAATGTCCGTTCCATAGACCTTCATCCCAAAAGCCCGCGCCCGACGGGTCACTGCCTTACCGATGTTGCCCACGCCGACAATGCCCAGCGTGGCTTCGCTCAATGCCCTGCCGGGCATCTTCTCCCATTTGCCTGATTTCATCTGCCTGTCCATCCACGGCTGGCGGCGGGCAAAGGCGAGCATGTAGGCGAGGACAGAGTCCGCTACGGGCGTAGTGAACGCGTTCAGGGTGCGTCCAATTTTGATCGAATACCGGGAACAGGCTTCAGCGTCGATCGAATCGATGCCAGTCCCCCACTTGGAGATGATTTTCAGGCGCGGGGAACAGGCCTGGATGACGCGGGAGGTGTAACGGTCATCCCCGCAAATGGTCCCATCGAATTGACCTGCATATTGGAGGAGGTGTTCTTCCTCCATGCGTTCGCGCACATCGGGGATGATGAGTTCAATGCCGTATTTGTCGAAGACGGGTTTGAAGCGATCCACGAAGGGAATCATGTAAGGGGCGGTAAAAAGGACGGTAGGCATTATTTGTTTTCCAGTCGCATGCGCATGAGGATGTTCGCAATTTGAAAATCGGACTCTTCGTCGATGTCTACGGCTTCGAGGCGGGGAATCTCGAACATCAAGGGATGGTCGCTGATGCGATGACGGTTGGCGATCAGGTTCCCGCGGGTAAAAATATACATGCAGGAATTCTCTTCATACACGGGCGGCAAGTCTTGAGTTTGTTTCAACTCTTTTGGGTCGTGATTGATGGCACGCCCATCTTGAAAATATAAGCGGGTCTGCCAACGCGTTACAGAAAACAGCGAGTCAAGTTTCGGATAATTCGCGTGAAATGTTTGTATCGCTTTGGAGATCGTTTCAGCTTTGAGCAGTGGATTGGTGCTGTGCGTCTGTAAATAAAAAACGGCGGGATATTGCTCCGTATCGTGAATCAAGATTTCGTTCATCGGAATATCATCCGCGCGTAAATACTCAGGACGGGTGACAATCTTCACCTGCGGAAAGTTCTCACGCAATCCGTTCATGACGGGGTCGGAGTCTGTATCCACAACGATCTCATCGACTTCAGGGACGGCAAGAAGTGTTTCAATGATGTGCTGATAGAGCGGTTTACCCGCAAGGTTACGGTAGTTCTTGCCAGGCACACGCTGGCTGTGATGACGCATGGGGACGAGGGCAACAAGTTTAGCCATAGATTATTAATTATAGCGTATCGGCTCCACGCCCCGCTTTGCTTCATTTTTCTTCTTTCTTTCCCTTGCATAATAAAATGTCTCACGCAACTGCGGAGTGATGAGGCTGGTCTCGCGGTGTCCCATGCGTGTGCCGTGGAACTGCATGAAGCGGAACCAGATTATCGAAGCGATATTCCTCCACAACACGCGCTCGCGGGCGGCATGCCATAGGTCGCTGAAGATATTTGTGACGGTCAGGCGGAAAAAATCATAAAGGTTGAAATTCGCTTCGGGATAAATCTTCCGCAATGCCATCGCCTCACGGCGATAACGGTTGTAGACTCCGCGCGGGGTCTCGTTATGGATGTGGATGATCTCCGCTTCGGCGACGTAGGAAATCTTGTATCCCTGCTCCTTTGCCCATTTTGCCCAGGCAAGGTCTTCGAGCCCGGTCAGTGTTTCGTCATAGGGGTTCTTTTCCCACAAACTTTTACGGATGGCGGCATTGGCGTTGTTGCAAAACGTAGTAGGCTGGTCGGGTTTGCTGACATCGGGATACCACTGATGATAGACCTGCTGTTCGGAATATTTTGCAGAGTCCGGTCCGCGTTGTTTGCCGTAGGTCAAGGCAACTTGTTCGTCTCCAAATGGAAGAAGCAGATTCTCGATCCAATCGGGATAGACGGGATACACATGCGCGCTGGCAATGACGACAAACTCACGCGTCGCGGCCTGGACCCCGAAATTGAGCGACCTCCCAAACGTAAACTCCTCAGACGGAATCCGCACGAGTGCGGGCGCCAAAGGATTCTGCAATCGAAACAGTTCCATCGGTCGAGCCCGAATCGACGAGGATGATCTCCACATCCCGGACGGTCTGCTGTCGAATCCCCTCGAGCAAACGTCCGATATGCTTTTCCTCGTTGTATGCACGGATGACGATGGAACAGTTCATTGACAAATCCATCACTTCGCCAAGATGCTATTGCGATGGCGCATCCATAGTGCAAAAAGGAATATATAGAAAAGCACCCCTCCCCAAAAGTGAAGGGATAATGCGACACGCTGCCCAAATCCATCGAAAAATGCCAGCGTGAGGTCCACCGGGACCGTGACCAAAATCAGACTGACCAATAATAACAAGTTTAAGCCCTTTTGTTCCTGTTGTAAAGAGGTTTTCATCCAAATAAAAAGCAACCGGGATCAACAAGAACATAAAATAATGCGTCCACGAGATGGGGCTTGTCAACAATGAACATACGAGCACCAGGAAAAATTCAAGCAGATACCCGGATTTGGTTCGCGCTGATCTCCAATCATAAAGCAGCACAATGAGCACCGGCACATAAAGCAACAATACTGTTATTCCGGACACAGCAGCAAAGAGTGGCGTCGGGCTCAAAGGAAGCCAGTAATCAATCCTGCTGCCAGGTATGAGTTCACGCGCCAGCACACCTGCAACTGACTGATTATTATAGGCGGCAACCGGATTTCCCGAAAAAGACAGGATGCAATTATCCAGCCACATGCGATTAAGCGAAAACGGTATTAATCCAAAAGACAACGCAAGGACAAATCCCACTGTCAAAACCCCGCCAATAACAACCATCCATTGACGCCGCACAAAAAAATATCCCGCCGGAATGACCATGGGAATCTTGACCAGACCATTGATCCCCAACAGAATACCTGTACCCAGGCCTTTTCCCTTTTTGAACCACCAGAGAGCCAGCACCATACTCAACATGATAAGGTTGGTTGAATTTCCAAGCCAGATGCTGTAATCCAAGGGACCGCTTATCAGCAGAAAAAATAAAAGGAACCAGCGTCTCCAACCATTCAAATTCCCCAGTTTGACCAGCCAGTAGGCGAGCGGCAGAATGGAAACGATGTTGACCAGAAAAAATATACGGCCTGCTTCGCCCTTTGCCATCAATCCAAAAGGCACAAAAATATAAGCCAATAAAGGGAAGTTGACATAACCGCCGCAATTCTCGCCATAGTAGAGTTGAGCGGGGTTTTGCAGAATTTTCCGCCCGGCATAGTAATAGCCGTTTCCAAAGTCAGCCCATATGTGATCTGTACCAACCCGCCAGCCGACTGCCACAACGATGACCAGACTGCCAATCCACCACGCCCAGCGCATCCAGGGTTTGGTCAATTTGCTTTCAAGGACGAAATATAACCCCACCAATATCACAGATAAGAACGTGTAAGGCAGGAAATCAGAATAATATTTCATATCGACTCAATGGCAATGACAAGCTGGCAGGCATCTCTTTGTTATAGGCACTGATGACAATGGAACAGTTCATTTGCAAAACAGTTCATCAACGTAGCTTTGCATTTCGGGAGCAAGGGGATACCCGTGCTCCGTCATCGCGTTGAGGTTTTTGCAGGCAAGCTGACGGTAAAACGGTTCGGTATTGATGCGGGTGGAAATCCCCTTTACCTGTTTTTCATTTCCCAAGAAATGCATAGGCTTGCAGGAATGGCATCCATTCGATCTGATCGTCAGGATTGAAATTGAGTTTCTGCGCTTCATCGCCAAGACGCGCGACTTCCTCCCAGCCACCTTGTTGACGCGCAAGATCCGCCTTTTGATAGTAATAGCACCACTCATGCGGAAGTTCAATGTCAAAGCCGTAAACGGGCAATTCGTGGAAATCTCCATCGACGAGGATATTCTCGATCTTCGAGTTCTGATAAGCGGCATGGATGAACGGCTGGTCATGGATGGACAGGTCAGGCCAACGCGGGTCAAGCACATGAACGCAGGAGTTCTGCGAAGGCTGTGTGATGATCAACTGATTTTTATAGTCTGTTACTGTATGCACGAATTTGATGACAAGATCGGTCTGTTCAAAGGACTTGTTACCATTGATAATCTGCAGGATGCTATCCTGTTCGAGCCGTGATGCCGGCAGGGGGATGTCCACTGGCATTCGTTCCTGCTTTTCGGGATAATAAATGAAATTAGCGGGACCCCAAACCACATCGTTACCATCCAAATAATTGATGCCTGGATAAGTAACCACCAGCGTCGCCCCGGACCTGATATCTGGTGCACGCCAAATGACCTGTTGCCAAAACCCGGAGATGATCCGCTCCTCATTGACCGCCTGCGCCGCAAGCCCATGATGAGAAAGAACCGCCAGACCGATCAACCCTGCAAGCAGGATCATTGCGCATCCTTTTGGGGAAACACTGAGTAGATCAACCCGCCCAGGAAGATGACGCCCGTCAATGATGCGGGGAGCGTGTACTGTGAGATGCGCTCAAAGGTCACCACACGGTTGGCAAGCACAACGGGCAAAACTCCGCCCAACGTCCCAAGCAGACCCACCCAAAGTAACTCCTTTTGCCAGGTCTGGGCGGAGTTTCGATCATTCTCAGGATGTACTGTTTGCAAACTATTTATTTGCCAGGTAGATCAAGCGCAAGATAAATGCGGCAAATACCAACCCGATGACGATATCCCGAAGTCGGTTGCCGTAGAAGTTCTGGTAAAAAGGGACGATCCATGCAAAAAGCGTGACGTTCAACCAACTACGCGACAAGTTCCACGAATTTCCAGATCAAAGCCGTCGGCGAGGAGAAAAGGACGCTGAGTTGCGTCCCGGCATCCTGTGCCTTGCGCCAGTTGTCAAATAGGAACTGGTACCAGACCAGAAACACGAGGGGAATCAACAAGTGAGGCGCGTATTTTTTCAGTGTTTGCAAAGCCGATGAAACAAAAGTTGATTGCAAGTTCGTACGGCGGACGTACAAGTAGACGCAAATCAAGCGGAAAGCTTCCATGCCGATGGCGTATTCCACCAGGGCGAGGTACGTCCAACCGGAAAGGAGCGCGGCAATCTGTCCAGCCGAGACGTTTGGGCATGGACTCGGACGATATCGCCTTGAGCGTGAAAGCAATGGAGAAGGCTTGCAGTCCCACGCTCAGCACATACGGCTGAAATTCAAATCCCGCCACCCACCACAGGAAACCGGGGAACAACACGAACAGGACAGCCATGAAGAAATTGGCACGGCGTTGTTTCGACCAGATCAAGTTGAAAAGCCACAATGCACCAAGTCCGCCCAACAGACGGGTGAGATACATGACAATGTGATAAGGAAGTGGATTTAACCCGAACAGCGAAAAATACAACGCGTACAACGGTCCGCGGATGGGACGGGTGTGGAGCGCGATCTCGATCAACGCCTGCGGACCGATGACCAGCGCGTCGTAGAGGAAATACCAGTCGTCGCGGTAATAGCCCATCTCGCCGATGCGCGGAAGATAAGTCAGACCGGAGATCAGGGCAAGAAAAATGATCTCGAACCAGCGGGTTTGCGACAATCTCTTCATATCACCAGTCGTTGCTCTTTTCGTAGCCCAATCGCATCAACATATCCCCGGCGGCATCTTTGAATATCTTTTTATGTTCTTCGGTGAAGTGCTTCTTCCATTCGCCGGTCTTGCCCGAGCGGAAGGTCGGGGATTTTGTCGGGTTGATGGAGGATTCGAGGGAATCGAGGATCAACTGTCGGGGAGAACTGAAGCGGGACGCGGGCGAGGAAATGGTCCAGGATGCGGTTCAGAGTCGCCGCCCGGTCCTGAATCAAATCTTCGAAGTGGATCGTCAACACTTCGGGCTGATTCAGCCAATCCAGGTAGGGAGCGAAACGCTCGGCAATGTTCGGGAATTCGAATCGAGCCTGCCCCGAGCCTGTCGAAGGGTCGGGACGTCCCAAAATGCTGACCTTGAGCCGCGCGTCGAAATCGGGCAGGGACTGATAATACGCGTGATGGACGTGGCGCGCCTCCATGTCGGTGACGTAGAAGACGTGTGAGACGACCACGTCGCGCGGGTCGCGGAAGATAAAGTAGGGGATGAACTTGGGCGAACATACGCGGGCAACAGCATCAGTTCGGGCAAACAGATGCGCGGACGCCACGTCACGCAGACGAAGCGAATCGAGCCAGCGCAGGGCATCCTCGGGCGCGCGCTTGATCCCGCTTTCGCCTTCGTACTCGGCATAGAAGGAATGGACGCGCTTTGCATACGGCGCGACGTTCGAGAAGCCAAGCAGGATCTGGTCAAGCAGATGCGTGCCGCTTTTTGGGAAGGAAATGCCGAGCAGGACGGGCAGGTCGGCAGATTGTGAAGCGAAGCGCAGGCGTTGCATCCCTTTTTCGGTTTGGTATAGAATGTTGCGGAGCATCGACTTCCATGACATGCAGGTATTTAACCACAGTTTCGCTGTTGAGATAAAATCCATTTGACCATTTAAACTCTGTGCTCCCGGCGCCTCTGCGGTTAGAATCTGTGCAATGAAAACAACCATTTTCAACACCCCCATCCTCAGCGGAATATTCCACATCCTTGCCAGAATCATCATGTGGTTACTCGGCTGGCGCGTGGACGGGAAACTCCCCGACCTGCCGAAATACGTCCTGATCGGCGCGCCGCATACCTCCAACTGGGACTTTGTGCTCTTCCTCGGGCTGATCTTCCACCTGCGGGCGAACGTCCACTTCATGGGCAAGGCGGAGTTGTTCCGCTTTCCGATCGGCTGGTTCTTCCGCTACTGCGGCGGCGTACCCGTGGACCGCAAAAAGTCCACCGGGTTGGTGGACCAGATGGTAAAGGTATATAACGAATCGGATAAGTTCATCCTGACCATCGCCCCCGAAGGGACACGTCACCATGTCACCGAGTGGAAGCGCGGCTTTTATCACATCGCCAAAGGCGCAGGGGTTCCCATCGTGATGGCGGTGGTGGACGGAAAACACAAGGAAGTCCGCATCGGGCAGGTGTTTCAGCCTACTGACGACATCGAAGCGGATATGAAAGCGATTCAAGGATATTTCACGGGAGTGGTGGGGATCAATTCGAAGAGGAAGTATATAACACTGAAAAGTTAGAACTTTTGCAGGTTATAATTAAAGCATGAACCCGAGATTCGAACTCAAATCTAAAGATAGACCGTAAAGCCTTTTCCGTTGTCTCATTGACCGATAATTTGGGGGAAAAGTCTTACTGGCTTGCAAGAACGCCAAAAGAGCGCCTGAAGCATGTGGAAATCCTCCGAAGGATCAACTATGGAAATCAATCTGCCGCTCGACTTCAAAGAGTTCTTGAAATTACTGAACGAACGCAACGTTAGGTATCTTCTCATCGGGGGATATGCAGTAGGTTATCATGGTTATCCTCGCGCAACAGGCGACATGGATATTTGGATTGCCATTCATCCCGAAAACGCCGACAAGATGGTTACAGTGTTGAGGGATTTTGGATTCGATCACCCAGACTTAACCCCAGAATTGTTTTTGCAAGAAAATAAGATCATCCGTATGGGACATCCACCCATGAGACTGGAAATTTCTACGGGCATTTCAGGTGTGGAATTCGAAGAATGCTATAACAGCCGAATTGTGGATACGCTTGATGATGTCGAAGTCAACATCATTGACCTGCCTCATCTCAAAGCCAACAAGAAAGCCGCTGGGCGGCTCAAGGATCTGGCTGATTTGGAAAATCTTCCATAACCACCCTAACGACTCCCATCTCCTTTAGGAGACACGTACCCAAGCAAAGCGAGTGGTAGGGGCTGGGGGTGAGGTTGATGGGGATCAATCCGAAGAGGAAGTACATTACGCTGCCAAAGTAAAAAATACGTTGTGCTCAACCTACTGCAAAAGGAATCTCATGCCCTCCTCCCTCGCCTCTACCCCTCCCATGGGCTGGAACTCATGGAACACCTTCGGGCACGACATCAACGAGATCGTTGTCCGCGAGACCGCAGATGCCCTCATCTCAACAGGACTTAAAGACTGCGGCTATAACTATATCGTCATTGACGACTGCTGGTCGGTCAAAGATCACCGCGACGGCAATGGCGACCTCATCGCCGACCCTGAAAAATTCCCGAACGGCATCGAAGCGCTGGCGGACTATGTCCACAGCAAAGGCTTCAAGCTCGGCATTTATTCCGATGCGGCAGAAAAGACCTGCGCGGGCTACCCCGGCAGTCTCGGCTTTGAAGATCAGGACGCGCAACTCTGGGCATCGTGGGGCATCGACTTCCTCAAATACGATTACTGTCACGCGCCGCTCTTCGATCAAGCCATCGCCATCGAACGCTACACGCGCATGGGCGAAGCGCTCCGCAACTCAGGGCGTGAGTTCCTCTTCTCCCTGTGCGAATGGGGCAACCAGGCTCCGCATTTGTGGGGCAGGCAGGTCGGCGGTCATATGTGGCGCGTCTCCGGCGACGTGTTCGAACTCGTGGGTCAACGTCCACATGCCCAACTGGCACGCCATCGGCATCGACGTCTCCATCGACATCGCGCAGGACGTCCACGCGCACGGCGGTCCCGGCGGCTGGAACGACCTCGACATGCTCGTCGTCGGTCTCAAAGGCAGGGGGCAGATCGGCGGCACGGGCATGTCGTTCCTCGAATACCAAACGCACATGTCCGTGTGGGTCATGGCTTGCTCCCCGCTCATGATCGGCTGTGACGTCCGCAAATTGGATTCCGACTCCGCCTCCCTTTTGATGAACCGTGAAGTGCTTGCGATTAATCAGGATTCACTTGGGATTCCCGCCGGACGCGTCAAACAGATCGGGCATTGCGACATCTGGATCAAACGCCTCGCAGACAATCGGGACGGCTGTTTCCGTCACGAACCGCGGCTCCGCCGCCCAGGACCTCTCCCTCCGCGCCCGCGACATCGGTCTGCTCGACACTCCCAAACTCGCCCGGGACTTGTGGATCGGGCAGGACATAGCCGACTTCAAAACCGAACTCCCCCTGACCGTCAAGCCGCACGAGACGATCCTTCTAAAGATCACAAACTAACCATGTCATTGCGAGGGTTGAGAAGCGATAGCGTCGAAATCCCGCAGCAATCCCCGATTCAATTTTGGGATTGCTTCCCGAAGGTCGCAACGAAATAATAGAACAGCCACGGATTTCACGAATTCACACGGATATATAAATCCGTGAAAATCTGTGAAATCCGTGGCTGAAAATTAAAACCTTTGCGTTCTTCGCGCCTTGGCGGTTACAACTTACTTCGCTTCCGCCATTGCCTGCTTGAAATCGACCAAAGCCTGGATGGGGGTCGGGTCCACGCCGTACGCCATTGCCAGATAATACGCCATATAATCGCCGAACAGGATCAGCGTCCACATGTGGGCGAGGGCGGAGGAACCGCGCGCTTTGATGAAGTCCGTGTTCAAGCCTTCGAGCATGAAGGCTTTGCGGGTCAGTTCCATACGCAGGTGGTTGCGCGGATGGTCCGATGCGGACTGGAGGAAAAGCGTAATGGTATGGGCATTGAGCGTTTCCTGCGGGTTGAGCGTCCCCGCCAGGGTGTTGTGATTCGCTTCGGGGATGAATTCAAAGTTCGCGCCTGCCTTGGCGACCTCGTTCAACTGTCCCTTCCAGCGGCGGGCAACCGTGCTGAGCAGACCCGAGCCCATGATCGTCACCCACCTCCCCATCAATTGACCGGCGTAGCGCTTGGCGGGGTTGTGCGCGGCAGGGACGTCCGCCCGCAGGTGCTGTTGTATCCGTCGCATCGAGTCGAGGGTGTCGGTCATGGCTTCAGCCTGGTCGGGGATGAAACCCAGGCGTTGGAACATCGCCAGCAATAAACCGAACGAGAATCCCACCGCGGCGCGCGGCTGACCGGCGTGGTCGAACGTCCAGACGGGGATGTCCGCCGCTTTGGCGCGTTTTGCCAGTTCGCCGCCCGTGCAGACGGCGACGATGCGGCAGGCGGCTTTGCGCGCGGCTTCGAAGGCTTCCAGCGTCTCTTCGGTGTTACCGGAGTGCGAGGAGCAGATGACCAGCGTCTCACGGCCGCGCGCAAAGAGGGGGAGTCCATAGTCGCGGTGGACAAAAACAGGTATCGGGGCGAGAGAGGCGCAGTACGTGGCGAGCAGGTCGGCGCCGATGGCGGATCCGCCCATGCCGGCGATCACCACCTGCCTGAAATCCTTCCAGTCTGGCAGTTGATGTTTCAGACCCAATTGGTAGGCATAGCCGAGCTGGTCGGGCAGGTTGTCGATCTCCCCAAGCATGTTGAGGCTGTCGAGTTGTTTGAAACGGTCGAGGTCGTCGAGGTTCATGAATGCTCCCATAAGAATGGTTTGTGACGATTCTACAACAGATTTCGTCGGAATTTTGTATTGGAATTGTCACGCTATGAGACTGGAATTTTAATGTCCGAAGCGTCCGTTTATGCAATGATTAATTGCTAGGAAGTTTACGGGCGCCCGAAGCGCCCTCGAAGGAGGTTCCCCATGTTCAGACAGAAAATTTTGAGCATGGTCATACTGGCGGGGATGTTACTGGGGCAGGCTGTGCCGATCGCACACGCCGCCACCCTTTGCGATCAGGCGCAGTTCGTTTCCGATATCACCGTCCCGGACGGGGCTTCGTTCGCGCCGGGCGCGTCGTTCACCAAGACCTGGCGCTTCATGAACGCCGGCACTTGTACCTGGACCACATCTTATACGCTCGTCTACGCCGGCGGCGATGCGATGGGGTCGACCGCGTCCGTCAACCTGCCTGTCAACGTGGCGCCGGGACAAATGCTCGACATCTCCGTGAATCTGACCGCACCCGCGGCACCTGGGCATTACAAGAGCCTGTGGAAGTTCGCCAACGCCTCGGGCGGGCAATTTGGCATCGGCGACTCAGCGAGCGATGCCTTCTGGGTGGATATCAACGTGGTGGATACCAACGCGGTCATCTATGATTTCGCCGCCAACGCGCCCTACGCGCAATGGAAGAGCGGCGCGGGCACACTCCCCTTCCCCGGCACCAGCGGCGACAGCCGCGGCTTTGCCTATCAGGTGGACAGACCCCACCTCGAGGATGACTCCTACGATTCACTGCCCGGACTTTTGGTTGTTCCGCAAAATAAATACAACGGCTACATCCAGGCAACCTATCCCGAGTTCCAGGTCCAACAGGGCGACCGGCTGCAAACACTGGTCAACTGCGAATTCGGCGCGACCGGCTGTTACGTCACCTTCCGCATCGACTACCTGCTCCCAAACGGCGTGCAAAAGACCCTCTGGTCGTGGAAGGAAGCCCACGACAAACGCTTCTACCGCGCGAACATTGACCTGGGCGCACTGGCAGGACAACGGGTCCGCTTTGTGTTCATGCTCCTCTCGACCGGGCTGGCAGGCGGCGACCGCGCCATTTGGGGGTCTCCGCGCATCGTCCGCACGGGGACGGTACAACCACCGGCTCCCCCGGCGACCCTGACCCCGCTTCCGCCCCTCACGCCGACTCCAACGCCGATCGCGCCCCCGCCTCCGCCCGTCAACCCGCTCGGCTGTGACCGCGCCTCCTTCGTCACCGACGTCAACGTCCCAGACGGGACGACCTTCACGCCCGGCGCGGCATTCTCCAAGACCTGGCGCATCAAGAACTCCGGCTCCTGCACCTGGACGAAGGACTACCGGTTGACCTACTACAGCGGCGAATTGATGAACGCGCAGGTGGCGGTGCCCATGCCGTTCTTCGTCTACCCCGGCGAAACGGTCGACCTGACGGTCAACCTGGTCGCCCCGTCCGCGCCCGGCGACTATCGCGGCTTCTGGATCCTCGCCAATGCCAGCGGCACGCTCTTCGGCATCGGCTCGAACGCCTCCAATCCCTTCTGGGTGGATATCAAGGTGGCGGGCGAGGCGCCCCAGGAAATGGGCTACAACTTCTGGTCGAACGCCTGTTCCGCCCAGTGGAAGAGCGGCGCAGGGGCGCTGCCCTGCCCGGGCGCGGCAGGCGACCGCAAAGGCTTCGTCATCGCGGACGGCTTCTCCCATCTCGAAGACGGCACGATGGGACCCCTGCCCACCCTGCTGATGTCTCCCGAAAACAAGTACAACGGCTACATCCAGGGCTTTTATCCCGCCTTCACCGTCCAGCCCGGTGACCGCTTCCGCACGGTCGTGGGATGCGACTACGGCGCCAGCTGCTACGTCACCTTCCGCCTCGACTACATGACCCCCAACGGCGGCATCTTCAACTTCTGGCAGTGGCGAGAACAGAACGACAGCAGGAACTACATGGCAGATGTGGACCTGACCCCGCTGGCGGGTCGCAGCGTGCGCTTCATCCTGACCATCCTCGCCACCGGCAGCGCCAGCGGCGACCGCGTCCGCTGGGGCGGACCGATGATCGTCCGCAGGGATGCGACGGTTCCTCCGACGCTCACACCTGTCCCGCCCACCGTGCCGCCGACAAGCGACTGGCTGGTCTACGTCAACACGACCCACGGATTCGGGTTCAAATATCCACCGCAATCCCAGGTCGCCGACCAGCAGGACAATTTTGTGCGCATCAACCTGCCGTTCCAGCCCGGCACGAATCTGCGTGAGAAATATTTGCAGGTAAATGTGCGGGAAAATGTTACCCCCTGCCAGAGTCCATTATCCGATACCTCGCCGCCCGGATCTCCCACCGAAACTGTTGTGATCAACGGGATATCATTTTTCAAACAGACAGGAGGAGATGCCGGAGTAGGTCATCTCCATGAATGGGTTGGCTACTCCACTCTTAAGAATACCGACCTGCATCAGCATGGACTTTGTCCTCCATTCTCTCAACGCTGGCAATTTTGCAACTCCGCCACCGGAGTTCGATAAAGCCGCGGAGTCCGCGGTCTTCAAACAGATGATGTCCACGTTTACATTCCTTACAACGCCTCCCACATTAACCCCGGTCTCACCGCCGACAAACACGCCCGAGGCGCCGATCACTTCGCCGACCATCATGTCATTGCACATGCTCGATCCCATGAATGGCTGGGCGATCAGCGAACGGTACGTTCTGCGCACCAATAATGGCGGCAGCCAGCTGGTCCATCGCCTTGTTCGAAAGTTTTGCCCTTGGCGGGTATTTTGCATCGCCCACCAGGGCATGGGTGCTCAGCCGTTATGCCGAAAGCGGCGAAGGCTCACTGTACTATACAACGGACGGCGGATGCGAACTGGACAAGATACGATGTCCCGTTCCGAGGCGGCTATCTCCAATTCCTGGATGATAAAAACGGCTTTGTTCTCAGCGGCGAACCGTCGGGCATGCAAAAACACCCGGTCTCACTGTACCAGACCTCGGATGGCGGCGCGACCTGGACGCTCAAATACACCAACATCCCCACCGCTCCCAACCCGGGCGCCAGCCTGCCGTTCAGCGGACATAAGAGCGGCATGACCTTCCGCGACACAACGACCGGCTGGGTCGGCGGCGACTATCCCTCAAACGGCTTCGTATACCTCTACAAAACCACCGACAGCGGCGCAACCTGGTCGCAGGTTTCACTGCCCCTGCCCGCCGGGTACGAATCGGCTTACATCTCCACCATAGCGCCGAAGTTCTTTGGGACGAACGATGCCGTCCTGCCGGTCTGGATGACGATCGGCGCGGGCATGCGTGACCTGTTCCTGTATACCACCCGCGACGGCGGTAATACCTGGACGCCTTCTCCCGCCTTCGCCCGCAACGCCGAACAGACAGTCATCACCTCCATGAACCACGCCGTCAGTTGGGATTGGGCAGGCGTGTTCCACCTTACTAACAATAGCGGCGCCAGTTGGACAACCATCACCCCCAACATCAACTTTGGCGAAGCCTTCCGCGGGCTGGACTTCGTCTCTGCAACCACCGGCTGGGTGCGCCAAATCACACCCGATGGACTCACGTCTCTCTACCAGACCCTCGACGGCGGCTACACGTGGACTCTTGTCGCCGGCTATCCGCCTGTTCCTCCCACTGCCACGCCCACACCCGTGCCGGACCCCGCCGCCTTCGCGCAGCAGATCGTGAACACCCTTAATGCGCGCAATTTCGACGCGCTTCCGCCCCTAATGGACGAGAGCCTCGGATTCGCCTACTGGCAGTCGCAGGGAACATCCTATCCATCTGAACAGGCAATTGAGTCCTTGCGGACAGGTCTGACTGTCACATTGATGCCAGATGCCAGCAAGGACTTGAACAGCCTGCTGGACGGTCTGAACCCATATTCGATCATGGGACTCGACCCGACCAAATCCTACGGCTTGTATTTCAAAGGTTGGGGATCGAGCAGCCAGACAGAGGTGATCCTCTACGTCACCCAACGCTCAGACGGGAGCCTGTACTGGCACAGCGTCCTCATTGCGCCGTACGGATTCGCGCCCCCCACAACCTTGATCGGACCTTACGCGGTCGTCAACGTGGCAGTGAATGACGTGCTCAACATCCGCGCGGGAGCGGGCGTCAGCCAGCCGATCGTCGGGTACTTTGCGTCAGACGCGAGGGATGTCATGCGCACCGGACCAGGCTCGAGCGCGGACGGAGCCGCGTGGGTCGAGGTCCGCAGGAATGACGGGCTGACCGGCTGGGTCAATTCCTACTACCTGACGGAATACGTCACCCATGAGGCGTTCTGCGCGGACACGCGCATCCTGCCGCTGATCGAGCAGTTGAAACAAAGTATGCAGCAATCCAACGGCAGTCTGCTCGGGCCGATCGTCAGCCCCGTCCATGGCGTGAACATGCACCTGTGGGCGTACGGACCGGGCATCAACTTCACACAGACCGCCGCAAGCATTTACACAGACACAACTGTCTACAACTGGGGCGGCGGACCGAGCGGCATCCCGGATACCGGCACCTTCAATGACAAGGTGAAGCCGAAATACCTGGAGGTCTTCAACGCGCCGAACATGGAGACCTACTGCGACAGCCTGGACAAGGTGTTCAATCTGTCCAGGCCCTGGCCCTATCCGAACATTCGCTACTTCAACCTGTATAAACCCGGAAGCGACCAGTTCTTCGATTTCCGCACCCTGCTGGTCGGTATTGAATATATCAACGGTCAGCCGTACATTTATGGCATGGTGACCATCATCTGGGAGCCTTAAAAACTTAGCCACGGATTTCACGAATTCTCACGGATGTTTAACTAATCCGTGCCAATCAGTGTAATCCGTGGCTAAAAATCAGGCGATTGGTGCGATCTACATCGCACTCTTGATAAACTTCGACAGGTCCTTTTTCATCTTCCTCAGCGAAGGCATATGGATGTACATCATGTGCCCCGCCTCATAATATTCCATCGAGAGATTCTTGCGCGTCTGTTCATCCAGCCCGAGATGGTTGAACGTGTACTCCGTGGCAAAGTAGGGGGTGCCGAGGTCGTAGTAACCGTTGGCAACGAAGACCTTCATGTGCGGGTTGAGCGTCATCGCCCTGCGGAGACTCTCCGACACGCTGACATGCTGGTTCTCGAATTCGGCGTACGACCACGGGTTGACAAACGTCCAGCCGCTGATCACGTATTTCAAATCCGACTCGAACTTCAACTCGCTGCGAATGTAATCGTAGAAGGTGGCGGTGTACGGTCCCATGATCTGCGGGAACAGCGGATCGAATTCGGCAAACTCGCGCACGCCTGATTTGTCGCGGCCAGTGAAGCGGCTATCGAGGCGTCCCACCGTCAGTCCGCGCTCGCGCAGGAGTTCCTTGAAGTAGTGCTGGTCCATGATGCGCAGGTCCGAGCGCTCTATGAAGGTCGGGGAGATACCCGTGTAGTGCGAGAGTTTTTCCACGATGCGGGCACGCTCTTCGGCGGCAAGCAGGTCGCCTTTAAGCAGGGCGGATGCGTACTCGCCCAGCGCGAACTCCTCGGCTTCGTCGATGAATTCCTGCAGGGTCTGGTGTTTCCCTTTCACTGCGTCGTGATACCAGGCGGTGGCCGCATAGCCGGGCACGAACAGGATGTAGGGCAGGTCATTGCCCGGGGTGAAGTCGGCCGTTCCAAAGTCCAGGATGGACGAGACAAGCATCACGCCGTTGAGCGCCATGCCATATTGTCCGTAGAGATAATCGGCCAGCCCCGCGGCACGCGTCGTCCCGTAGGATTCGCCGATGATGAATTTGGGCGAGAGCCAGCGGTTGTTGCGCGTGGTGTACAGGCGGATGAAATCACCCACCAACTCGATATCCTTCTTGAAGCCGTGCCACTCCATCGGCTTCTGCCCCTCCACAGGACGGCTGTAGCCCGTGCTCATCGGGTCGATGAAGACGAGGTCGGTTTCGTCGAGCAGGGAAAACTCATTGTCGGTCAGGGTGAACGGCGGACGCGGCGCGCTGCCATCGAACTCCAACTTCACGCGGCGCGGACCCAGAACGCCCATGTGCAGCCAGACAGATGCCGAGCCTGGCCCGCCATTGAACGAGAAGGTGAGCGGACGCTTGGATTTGTCGCGCGACCCGTCTTTGGTGTAGGCGATGAAGAAGATCTGCGCCCGCGGCTTTTCGCCCTCCGCCTCCTTCGACCGATCGGGAGTCTCCTCTTTCAGGACCATCGTCCCCGTTGTGACGGTGTACTTGACCTCCCTGCCGCCGATCCTTATCGCATGTTTCGTTACAACAAGGTTATCCTTCGGGGTCGGTTTTTCTTCCTTCTTCTCTTCGGGTTTCCCTTCGACCTTGCTCAGGGCTTGCTTTTCTTCTGCCATGTTCTGCTCCTTAAGCGCCTGCTTCGGCTTCATCTTCGTCGGGATAAAGCGAGTAGTAGATATCCAGACCAAGATGGAGCAAACGGGAAACGCCCTGCAAAATGCTGAAATACACAACGCCCATTATCAACACATAGAACATATTGACCAGGGATGACGGTTGGTTGAGCAGTTCCGAAAACGGAACCGTCCCGTTAAACAGGGGCCAGAAATTCGAAATGAAGGTCGCTATGAACACCAAAAGGACCAGCCAGGATGTGATGTTGGCGGTCGCGGCGACCCGCATAACACTGTCCTCATTGCTGAAGATGAAACCGAACTTATCTTGTTTTGACATTTTTCCTCCGAGGGACGTCTTGACCAGGGCATAGCCTCATCAAGCCCTCTCATTATAATTTATGTCTGTTCACCGGCCCCTCAAGGTCATCCAGTAGCCGGGCGTTGATCGTCCACCCGCGAAGGTCATATACATCATCCCCTATAACGAGCCACAAGTTCCTGAACCTCCCCCAACGGCAAGGCTTTGACCGTTCTCCCTAGGTAACCGGTCATCGTCTCAGCCATGCACAGTGAGTTGTAGATCGCTTCCTCAGTAGCTTCGATCGCCGCCTGGAACAAAGGCGACGTCAAGTCGTTCGGCATTTCAGGATACGCACATGTTTTGCTTCTTCGCTCCCGTGTCCGGCGCACATCCTCCGCCGTCGAAAACGCAATCACATAATCCCCCGAGCCATTGCTCATGGAAGCGCCAGTCCGCGCCAACCCTGCGAGTCCGCGCTTCGCAAGCCGGGTCAGGTTTCGGTCCGATAAAGAAGCGTCGGTGGCAATCACGATCATGACCGAGCCGTCGGCGGAGGCGTCATCCAGTTCATCTTTCAGGTAGTATTGTCCAAGTTCCCTGCCAACGGGAATACCGTCCATTTGCAGGATGCCGCCAAAATTGGACTGCACCAACGCCCCCACCGTGTATCCGCCCAGGGATTTCGGCAGGACGCGTGAACTCGTGCCGATGCCGCCCTTCCAGCCAAAGCAGACCGTCCCCGTGCCCGCGCCGACGCATCCCTCCTCGACCAGGCCTGATTCAGCGACATTCAACGCCTCGATCACCGACTCCTTGTTCACTACACGCAAGCGGATATCGTTCAGCCAACCGTCATTCGTCTCCCCCACAACGGGATTTACGCTCCGCACGTCTTCATTCCCATCCTGATTCAACGTCCGATCGATCAACGCCTCCGCTGCAATCGGAACCGCCAGCGTATTCGTCAGGACAATGGGCGTTTCGATCTCACCCAATTCCCGCACCTGCGTGAAACCCACGAGTTTCCCAAACCCGTTGCCGACCGCGATCCCCGCCGGGACCTTATCCTGAAAAATATTTCCATTGTGAGGCAGGATGGCGGTTACGCCTGTGCGAGTACCATCCCCTTCAACGAGCGTGACATGTCCCACCTTTACGCCATGGACATCTGTGATTGCATTCCACCCACCCGTTGCGGCTAAGAGATGCACCGGGCGTGCCATCCACCGGTCTGTCAGACCAGCGGTTCCAAGTCTGGTCCATGCGCGGATGGCGCCTCGACACGTCCATCATGTACTCCGCCACCTCCTCATCGGATGCGATCACTGCAACCGCGTCGAACTCCCTGCGCCCGACCTGCACATGGACGTTGGGCTTTGCCTTCAGGTTTTTGAACCAGTCTGTATTTCCCGCCCACCGGCAGCGACACGATAACGGTCATTCCCGCGGTCATATTCATATTCAAGCGGAGTCTGACGCTGCTTCCCGCTTTTACGCCCGGTTGTGGTCAGAAGCAGGACATACCTGCCGATCATCCACCCCATGCCAAGTTTATATTGCAATATCGGCATCTTGAACAGCCATTTGAAAACCAGTCCCACGTCATTGTGCGGCACAAGCCGCATGATAAAGGTTTCCGCCCGGTTATAGACCTTCTCAAACAAACCGATCTTTTCCATGCTCCCTCTCCAACATATCGCCCGGCAACTGGATTACATGAACGGCTTTCCGATCAACTCCAGCCTGAGGCGCATCTTTACATCGTTATCCACGAACAGGATGCCGTGGAGCTGGTGCACGGGGTGGAAGTCGGCGCCTTCGAGGATCGCGCTGTTCTCAGGAACGGAACCGTCGCCGTTTGTTCTCGATTCGTAGACCGACTGCTTGATCTTCTCCTGCGGGTCCCGATGCAGTTTGATGCGGTCCACGGTCTTCTGCCCGTAACCGAAAATACACGTGGTCGGGACACTTGTGGTCAAGCCCAGTTCCCGCTTGAAATCGCGCGCCGCCTGCCAGAGGGGTTTTTGTTCCGGCGCGAGCCAGCTGTCATTCTTCATGAAGTTATACGGCTGCCCAAACTGGTCCATGCCGCAGGCGTAGACCGGCAGGATCTGATACGAAGTATAGAACGTGGAGATCACCTTGCGCAGGGTCTCGCCCATCAAGCCGAACGGCAGGACGTCCGGTCCGAACAACAGGCTCGAGACCGCCGCCGGCGTCCCCAAATGCGGACCGCCCATCAGGATCAACTTGTCGACCTTTTCCTTCCCGCCCAATCTCTCCACATAATAACGGCTGACCAGCGTTCCCAGGCTGTGTGCCACCAGTTTGACCGGTTTGACCGGCAGTGCGTCAATGAACAGGGAGAGTTGTTTCGCCGTCAGGCGGATATCCTGCCGCCAGTCATACGCAAACTCGAAGAAATCCTTCCCGCGCGTGTAGCCCAGGTCCTCCACCAGATAATCTCCCATCTGGCTGTACTGTTCCAGCTTGATCAGGTTCGGCACGACCACCACTTCCTGCAAAATGCCGCGCGGCTCGATGCCCGGGATGCCCGGGTATTTCAGGAACTCCGGCTCCTTGAACAACAATTTCAGGTTGGGCCAGATCCGCTCCTTGCCCAGCCATAGTTCGGAGCCCATGATGCCCGGCACAAATACCACCGGGTGTCTCTCCGGTATTTTGAAGGATGTCCCCGCGATCGTGAGATGCTCCTCCGTAAAGCCTCGCTTGAAAATAATGGTCGCGTACCCCAGTTTCACGGTCACGCCGCTGTCGAGAACCACCTCGTCCCGTTTTTCGCCGTCCACGTACATCCCGTTACTGCTGCTCAAGTCCATCATCTTGAACGTGCGGTGGTCGCGCACGATCTGCGCGTGTGAACGCGACACGCTTGGATGCTCGATCACAATATTGTTGGTCGAACTGCGGCCGATGGTCAGTGCGTCCACCGTGTCATCCAGCACGACCTCCCAGGTCTTGTCCGGCGTATAAATGACGATGCGGTCTTCGTTCGTGTCGTTGAGCACCGTCGGCAGCACAAAATCCGCGATGGTGCGGTCGAGGTCGAATTCCGAATTAATGATCGTCATCCCCTCATCTTCATCGGATGCCTTCTCGTACTGGATCTGACTCTCGCCCATCTGGATGACGTCCCCCGGCTGGATGACCGCCTTCTCGACCTTATTCCCGTTCACCCTTACGCCGTTGGTTGACCCTGCATCAAGGACAGTCACCTCCCCTCTGTCATTGAACTCGAATCGCGCGTGCGCACGCGACATCTTTGCATCCTGAATGACGATGTCGTTCGTCTGACCGCGTCCCACCGTGATCTCCGGCTTGGAGATCTCGAATTCCTGTTCACCGCCACCAGGGAGTTTGAGTTTCAAATAACCAAGAGATGCATGCATAAATCCACCTCGCTTCAGGGATTTTTATCAGGGCAGGTCGAAGCAATTCCCGCTTCCGAGTTGGACCGAATGGTTCACGTTGAAGAATGATGCGATTATACAATCTTACAAATCAGACTGCAATACTGCGATTATTTTATTATGTTGATGCGCGCGTAGATTTCCTTTTTGGTCCACCCGCTTTGGATCGCCAGGTCGGAGGACAGGTCCTTTGCGGATTTCCCAGACTTGACCCCCGCTTCGATCGCCGCCGACAACTGCCCCTCCGTCCATTTCTCGTTCTCATCCTTTGGCTTGCCTTCGACCACCAGGGTAAATTCACCCCTGCGCAGGCTGTGACTTGAAGTGCTCCACCGCCCCGCTGATGGTCCCGCGCCAGTATTCCTCGAACATCTTGGTCATTTCACGCGCGACGCAGATGCGCCGGTCGCCCAACACGGAGAGCAGGTCTTCGAGCGATTCGACGATACGGTAGGGGGATTCGAGGAAGATCAAGGTGTGGGACAAATTGGCGATTTGTCCCACGGATTTGTGGCGTTCGCTGGTTTTGTGCGGGAGGTAGCCAAGGTAAAGGAACGAGTCCGTGGGGAGGCCGGAGACGGTCAAGGCGGCGAGAGAGGCTGATGGACCGGGGACAGGCTTCACGTCGAAGCCGGAGGCGAGCGCGGCGCGGACGAGTTCATAGCCCGGGTCGTTGATGGCGGGAGTCCCGGCGTCCGAGACCAGTGCCACGTCACCGCTGGAGAGTTTGCCGAGGATAAAATCCAGTTTGTGGATCTTGTTGTGCTCGAAATAACTGGTAATGGCCGTCTCGATCCCGAAGTGCTTGAGCAGTTTGCCGGTATGACGCGTATCCTCCGCCGCGATAAGACCCGCCTCCTTCAAAATGCGGACTGCGCGCGGGGACATGTCTTCGAGGTTGCCGATCGGGGTGGCGACAAGATAAAGGGTGCCCATGCGCTGATTTTATCACTGCCAGATGCTATAATGCTCTCATCTATCCCGCCATGAAAGGAGCGCGTAATGCCGAAACCGAACTATAAATATGAAAAACGCCAAAAAGAGATCGCCAAACAGAAGAAAAAAGAGGAGAAACTGAAGCGCAAACAGGAAAAAGGCAAGGATGAAGTTGCCGAAAAGACCGAACAGACAAGCACGGAAAAAGAAGCGACCAGTCAGGAACAGTAACCCGATTTCCCTCTGTTGCACCCGCAGACCAGCCCTTCCACGGGCTGGTTTCAATTTCGAGTGCTATACTTGCCGAAAACCAATTCAGCGGAGCAGAAATGATCGTCATTTCAGACATGATGGGCACATTGACCACAGGCTCGCCTTTCCTGGGACTTGTGGACTGGGTCAAGCACAACCAAAGCAGGCTGCGCGCAAGTTACTACCTGGCTGTGATCACCCCGTCCTATCTGCTGGCGAAGAACGGACTGATCGACTGGCAATCGTGGGGGCAGAGTTTGATGGTGAAAAGCCTTTCCTACATCAAGGACGCGGACGAGGAAAAGGTGCGTCGCGCCTCCGAATGGGTGGTGGAACATAATCTCTGGAAGAAGCGTCGTGAGGATGTGGTCGCGCGCCTGGTCAGGCATCGCGAAGAGGGCGCGCAGGTCTACATTGCCAGCAGTGTGGTGGAGCCGTTCATCGAGCCGTTCGCGCGCCGCATCGGAGCGCAGGTGATCGGCACACCGACCGAGATCGTGGACGGGCGGCTGCGGACAACCGGCGAACTGGCGGCGAAAGAGAAGAAGATCGAGCAGGTGCTGAGCCGCCTCGGCGTGGACCGCCTGGATGTTGCCTACGGCGACACCTGGATGGACATTCCCCTGCTTGAACACGCGGATCACCCTGTGGCGGTCTATCCCGACGAAAAACTGAAGACGCTTGCCAGGGAACGCGGATGGGAGGTCATTGGGGAAACTCCCTGGTACAGTTAGACCAGTCCGAATTTGATGATATTTTAATGAAAGTAGGCTAAACTGACCGGGGACAATCAAGGATGACGAGAAAAGGAGGTTCGCGATGATGAAAAAACTATTTGGGCTTATTTTACTGTCCGCTTTATTGTTATCGGCTTGCGGAGGGGACAGGGATCCGCCGAAACCGCCACACCTGCTCCGACGGAGACACGGCCTCCAGCCGCGACCGAAGCGCCGGCAGAGACTCCCGCGGCTGGTGAGACGGAAATTGCAGAGACACCGGCCGCAACGGTGGAAACGCCAGTCGCGGCGGAAACGCCTGCGGCGGTGCCGTCCGACCAACCAGCCCGGCTGCACCAACAAGGCTTCGTTCGTCGCCGATGTGACCGTCCCCGACAACGCCGTCATCAACGCCGGCGAGACCTTCACCAAGACCTGGCGCATCAGCAACGCGGGCACCTGCATCTGGGCATCGGATTATGGTTTGTCCTATTATTCCGATAACCGCATGAGCGCGCCGGATATCGTGCCGCTTGACATTACCTATCCAGGGGAAACCCTCGATATTTCGGTGCAACTGACCGCGCCGGGCAGTCCGGGCACCTACCGGGGCAACTTCGTCATCAAGAACGCCGAAGGGCTGATCATGCAGGTGGACGAGGACTCCCGCCTGTGGCTCATCATCAAGGTGGAGAACACTGCTTCGGCTCCCACCGCCGGGGCAACGACGACGGCAGGCACAGCGCCCACCATCACGCCTGGCGCCGCCGCAACCACATCCGGTTCGGGCGGTGCGACCTGCTCCTTTACCACCGACGTCTTCAAACTGACCGACGCGATCGCCGCCATCAACGCCTATCGCGCGCAAAACAACCTGCCCGCCTATACGGTCAACACATTGCTGGTCCGCGCCGCGCAACGGCATGCCAATGACATGGCGTGCAACAACTTCTTCACCCACACCGGCACCGACGGCTCCACACCGCAGACCCGCGTCGCGGATGCCGGCTACGTCGCCTCATCTGTGAGCGAGAACATCTACGGCAGTTTCCCCCCGCTTGACGGCGCAGGGGTGGTCAACTGGTGGAAAACCGATACCACCGACCTCCGCCACAACCAGAACCTGCTCAGCGCCACCTTCACCGAGATCGGCGTCGGATACTCCTTCTTCAACAATTACGGCTACTATGTGCTCGTGCTCGCCAAGCCGTAAGCCAACCGTCATTGCGACCTGCGGGAAGCAGCCTCCCATGAGTTAGGGATTGCTTCCCGCCATCAATTTCGTTCATTACAGTAAAATTCCCCCATGAAAAAGTTCTGGATTTTCATCCTTTTGACCCTGTTTGCGACTTCCTGCGTGAAGGTATCCACGGAGGACCCTGGGACGGCTACGCCTGCCCCGCCTCTCTTCGTGACCTCGACCCTGCCGCCGACCAAACAAGCCTTAACCGTCCCGACGCGTGTCCCACCCACCTCCACACCTGAGCTTTCCACCCCAGGGACAGCCGCCGCCACCTCCCCCGCCAACTGCCGGGAGGGCGCCATCCTCGTCGAAGATGTGACCTACCCCGACAACACGCGCCTCAACGCGGGAGAGAAATTCACCAAAACGTGGAAATTGCAAAACGTGGGAACCTGCACATGGACGCGGTTACACCGTCGCGTTCGTGGATGGCGAAAGGATGGGGTCGCCTGATTCAGTCCCCGTACCGGAGACGGAACGCAGCAAGCCTGTGGACGTCTCAGTGGAGTTGACCGCGCCATCCGCTGACGGCACGTATCGCGGCAATTTCGAGTTGCGCAATGCAGAAAATGAGCCTGTTTTGATCGGGACGGAATCCATTTTCTGGGTGCAGATCGTTGTGGGCGCTGGCGGGATCTCCAATGTGGCAGGCACGCCCATCACCTCACAGGTCGGCAATTGTGTCTACACAACCAATGACGGATACGTCCAGACGTTGATCAATCTCATCAACGAAGCCCGCGCGGATGTGGGTCGCGCCGCGCTGACGGTCAACCAGCAGTTGATGAACGCCGCACAGGCATCACAGTCTCGATATGGCGTGCAATGACTTCCTCGAGCACAGCGGCTCAGACGGCACATGGATCGGCAACCGGCTGGTCAATGCGGGCTACCCGAACTCTTATTACCTCGAGATCATCGCCATCGGCCTCCCGCAGGACGCCATGAACCAGTGGCGGAATGACCCATTGCACTGGGACGCGGTCATCAACTCACGCGTCACTGAGATCGGCGCGGGATATGTGTATAACAAGTTCAGTTCGTTTGGCGGTTATTGGACGGTGAATATGGGAGGCCCGTAATTACCTCCCCCACCTCGGCTGCCAATCAGAAATATTGGAAAGCTATTCCTCACCTATGTATGCTTTTGCGGTTTTCAGAAATTCTTCAGCCTGTTGAATCATGAGGACAACCACGCTGACTTGAATATTGGGATCAAACCCATAATCTCCGACCTGTCTCTGGTCAAAAGCAGTGATCAGCCAGCGGTGGAACTTTGGATCCAACTCATTTGTCTTTGCGAAATATTGGCCATAAGCCGCAATCACATTGCCGTGTTTGCCAAATTGAAAGCCTTTTTCATTCAAGAGGGCTTCGGCAATATAGAACATGGCGTAATAAGCGCGACCTGCGGCAAAATCCACCTTTCCGTTTGTCAGTAAAATATCCGCCGCTTCGATTGCATCAACAGCGCGGGCAAAAAGTTGTTGGGTTGTGTCCTTCATGCAGGAACACCTTCCATACGGATATTCTTCAAAACAGGCAAATCACCCTTCTCCCATTGATCTTCGGTCATGATCGTACGGCTGACAGTGACATCATATTCAAGGGACAAATCACTTGCCAATTCTGCTGAACGTACCAATTCATCCCAATAACTTGTGTAGGTATCCAAAACGATCATTACATCCAAATCAGAGCTCTTGTTATAGTCCCCACGTGCATACGAACCGAATAAATAGACGGCTTTTAGGCGTTGACCATACAACTCGGTCAGCCCATTTTTTCAATTTTGCCATTAATTGTTCAATATTTGCAGGCATGATTCAATTATAAACCCAATCATCCCCTACTTTCCCCATCTCGGCTGCCAATCAGAAATGGGATTGTTCGTCACGCGTGTCAGCCCCGTCCCATCGGGGTGGATGATGTAGATCTCGTTATTGCCGTCGCGGAAGGAGGTGAAGGCGATCCAGTCCCCGTCGGGCGACCAACTGGGGCCGAGGTTGTCGCCTCCGTCCGTGAGTTGGACGAGGCCGGTACCATCCACGTTGATGATGTAGATGTCGTGGTCACCGGCAGGTCCGCGGTAGAAGGCGAGGCGCGTCCCGTCGGGGGAAAAGGTACTGCGTCCGCCCATGTTGTCGAGATCCGTCACCTGACGGATGCCCGTCCCGTCCGCGTCCATGACGAAGAGTTGACGCGCTCCATTGCGCGAGGAGGCGAAGGCTATCATCGAGCCGTCAGGCGACCAGGTCGGGTCAATGTCGTCGCGGTCGGTCAGCGGGCGGGGATTTTTACCGTCGGGGCGCATCAGCCACAGTCCGTCCCCGTTGTTGGTGAAGATGATCCATTCGCCGTTCGGGGAGAGTTCGGGGGCGTAGAGACTGCCGATGTCGCTGGTCAGGCGCTGCAGGTTGCTGCCATTGGTGTCAATCGCATAGATCTCGAAGCCTCCGCTCCGTTTGGAGGAGAAGTAGACTGTGTTCCCATCGAGTGAGATGGACGGGTAGAAGGCGGTCGCGTCGAAGTTCGTGAGCTGCCGCCGGTCTGTCCCATCCGCGTTGATGAGACAGATCTGGTCTATTTGTTTGACGTAACAGGCGAAGGCGATCTTGCCGGTCGGGGGCGTATCACCGAAGAAGCCGGGTACGGGAGAGGGGATCGGCGAGACCCTATTGTCGCTGCAAGGGTGGGAGGAGGGGTCTCCGTTGGCTGGGTGAAGAGAAAAGGCGTCGGGGTGGAAGCGGTCAATGAGGTGGGAGCAACTGTCGGGGCGGGGGGAGGCGAGACACGCAGGTTCTGCACGATGTAGACGAAGTATCCCACCCCCAGGCAGGCGAGCGCCATCACGCATCCCAATCCGCCGAGGATGTATTTGTCGGTCTTGGAGGGAAGTCCCTGTGGAGCCTGCACCGGATTATGTCCCTGTACCTGAATAGTGTTTCAACCCGAACAGCCAGAGACGATAGCCGATGAACATCAGGACCGCGGCAACGAAGGGACCGTACCAGACGAGGTAGCCGAAATCACGGTCGAGGAGGTAACTGGCGGGGTAGAAAGAGGCGAACCCGTACGGGACGATCCACGTCAGCAGGATGGAGATGGCTTTCGGGTAGATCGTAAGCGGGTATTGGGCGAACAGGTGGTTGTCGAAGACGAGGCGCGTGACCGGGACCGAGTCCACGATCCAGAAGGCGGCGACGCAGGTGATGAGGTTGAGCCCGATGAAAATGAATCCGCCGCTCAACACGCCGACGACCAGAACCAAAAACTTGGATGGGGTCCAGTCGATGCCCAGGTCAATGGAGGATTTGATGACAAGCGCGACGCCGACGAGGAAGTTGCCGACACCGTCCTGACAGAAGCGGTCTGCCAGCAGGTGGAAGAGCGGGTCGATCGGGCGGACGAGGAAGCGCTCGAACCCGCCGGAGCGGATGTAGACACGCCCGACCGTCCATAGATTGTCTGCGAACATGTGGTTGATGGACTTCGCCAGTGTGACGAGTCCGTACACGAGCAGGACTTCGTCGTACCCCCAGCCGTTCAGGCTCGGGACCTTTTGCATGACCACCCACACGGCGGCGATGCTCGATGCCTGCCAGACAATGGTGGACGACGCGCCGAGGATGAAACTGGCGCGGTATTCCATCAACACCTTGAGGCGTTGGATGAGGAAATGCCAGTAAAGGTCGAGGTATCGTGTCATTGTCTAATTATGCTCCAGGCGGCGTCCCCGCCGCCGAGGACGGCGGCTTGAGCGTTCATCATCCTCCCTGCACCGTAATCCTGCGCACGGCAACACGGAAGAATAATGTGGAAATGATCCACATGCCGATGATCCACAGGATCTGCACAAACCAGACACGCGGCGCGTCACTGAGCGGCGTGATGCCGGTCAGCAAGCCGACCGGGACAGCCAGCGCCTGCGCAAAAGGAACGCTCATGACGACGGTCCTCAGCCATTCGGGCATCATGACCAGCGGAACCAGAGCGCCGCTGAGGAAGAAGGTCATGCCTTCGATGAGCACACCCAGTCCCCAGATCTCGGTGGTGTAGAACGTGAAGCAGGCCAGGAACCAGTTGAAATAGAACATCACAGTGAAACCGAGCAAGGCCGAGACGAGGAACGCCAGCCACGTGGTCAGGTCCGAGGGGATGCGCAAGCCGAAAAGCAGGACAGCGATCAACAGCATCGGCAATTGCCAGATCATGCGTGTGATCAAGCCGCCCAGCATTTGCACGTAGTTCATCATCTGAAAGTTGACCGGGCGGAGTAAATGATGGATCATCATGCCTTCGCGCAGGTTGCTCCCGAATTCCCAGACCAGGTCATTGCTCGTCAGCGGCATGAAAATGAACGCCAGCATGATGTACGAGATGGTCTGGTTCAGTCCCAGCCCGGAGATGGTGTCGGTGTCCGCGTAGATGGCGCGCCAGAAAAAGACCAGGATCGCCATGCTGATGATGTTCAGCACGAACCCGACCCAAAACCAGATGACATACGCCATGAACATCTTGGGGATCATGCCGAAGATCGCCCCGTAAATGGACAACTGTCGCCGTGCCGACTGGATCATCGCGCCTCCCGCTCCAGGGCGCCGTTGTAGATCTGCTTGACGATGTCCGCCAGTTCGGGTTCGGAGAGCGAGAAGTCGCGCACTTCGATCTGGTTCATCACCGCGCCCGCCACCTTGCTGGCAGAACTGAGCGTGCGGTCAAAACGGACCTGGACCTTGCGGTCGTCCGTCGAGAGCAGTTCCGCCCCTTCGGGCACATCAATGGTCTTGATCTGCTCCACCGTCTCGAACGTGATCTCGCGGTATTTCCCAAACCTCTTTTTGATGGTCTCGATCGGCCCGTCGTAGATGATACGCCCGTCGTCGATGATGATGACGCGCTTGCACAGTTCCTCGATATCGCCGAGGTCGTGCGTGGTCAGGATGACGGTCATGCCCTTGGCAATGCACTGCGCCTTGATGAAGTCGCGGATGCGCTCCTTCACGATCAGGTCCAGGCCGATGGTCGGTTCGTCCAGATAAACGACCTTCGGCTCGTGGATCAACGCCGCGGCAAGTTCCGAGCGCATCTTCTGTCCCAGCGACATGTTGCGCACCGGCACCTTCAACAACTCGTCCAGTTCGAGCGTCTCGGTGAACTGGTCGAGCATCAGCCTGTATTTGACCGGGTGCACGCTGTAGATCCTGGCGATCAGGTTGAGCGACTCGATCAACGCCAGGTCCCACCACAACTGTGTGCGCTGACCGAAGACCACGCCGATGTCGCGCGCGTTGTCCACGCGTTGTTTATGCGGGTCGCGCCCAAGCACCTTGACGGTCCCGCCCGACGGCATCAGGACGCCGGTCAGCATTTTGATCGTGGTGGATTTGCCCGCGCCGTTAACGCCGATATACCCGACGATCTCTCCCGCATCCACCTTGAAACTGATCTGGTTCACCGCCGTTTTATCTTCAAACTTCGGGTTAAAGAGTCCCCGCACCGCGCCGCTGAAGCCTGGTTCCTTTTTGGGGAGTTTGAACACTTTCGAGAGTTCTTTTACTTCGATGACCGTCATATGGTATCCTTCACAATAAAGTATGGAAGGCTTGAATTCTACCCCCAATCGGTGTCAGCGGAACTAGCCCATAGGATGGTTAATCCCTCAACCGGTTGATGAAAAATGCCCCAGCAATTTGCCGGGGCATAAAGTCTTGTTCAAATGTTGACTACTTGCACTTGAGGATCTTCTCCTTCATGGCTTGAATTGCCAGCGGATGGTCGCCGTACTGCCCCACAAACTCGACCGTGATCCCCTCGGGCAGACCGGCTTCCTCGACCGCGTGCGGGACATCCACGTCGCTGTGGATCGAGTCGGCGCTCAGGCTGACAGCGAAGACCAAAATCCGTTCGACGTCGAGTCCAGCCAGGGCGCGGGCGGAGGCGGCAATGTCCGGTTGCTGGAATTCCATCCAGCCGAGGGCAACGTTCTGGGGCGGGAATCCATCCGCGATCAGTTTTTCACGGATCGCCTCACGATACTGGCTCTCCTGTTTGTTCTGTTGTGGATAGATGTTCTCCCATTCGGTCGGCTGTCCGTGACCGACCAGCAGGATACCCACTTTGGATTTGTCCAGCCCGTTCAGCATCTCGTCCGCGCGCTCGACAAACACGTTGTGGAGCGCGTCCGAGTCCCATAACGCGCCGGTGTAGCAGGTCTGGACGCCGTATTGCTCCGGGTTGACTTCTGCGACCATTTCCCTGCCCGCCTCGGTGTGTGTGGACTCGGTGACGAAGACCGGCAGGATGATGATCCTGCTCGCCCCGTCATTCATGGCGCGGATGGTCATCTCGTCCGGGCGGGGGTTGCTGTCCAGGAAGGCAAGGTAGAACTTCATCCCGTCGGCGGTCTCCTCGGGCATGGCGCGGCGCAGGTTGTCAATGAAGCTCTCGTGGAGTTTGTTGTGCGCGCTCCCGCCCGCCAGAAAGTATTCGTGCCGCACGGTATTGAAAAAGATCGGGCGCACCAGCCAGGGAACGAACGGCACCTTGTCGTGGTCCAGTTCGCGGATGGTTTCGATCCACGGCTGGGCGCTGTACCCGGGCGGCTCTCCGTGCGTGAAATACAGGACGGCAGTGTGACCGTCACCGCCATCCGTACGGACGAGTTCGGGCAGTTCGCGTTCCTCCTCCTGCGCCAGGAAAGCCGCGTTGGCAACGACATAACCCATCGCAAACCCCGCCAGGATGACCACTCCGACCAGGACAAATTCCCTGCCGCGGAAGGAGCGGGTTAACATAAACAACAGTCCCGCCAGCGCAAGCGCAAGCAGGACTGCGTAAAAACCGATCCTGTCCGTGGGGCGGACCAGGTACTGAATCAGGAGCATAACCGGCAAGAAAGGCAAAACCTGCCATACAGAAACCAACGTACGCTGTTCATGGGAACCTCCAAATGGATCAGGACAGACGGATGATTGGTTTCATTATTTCAAATTGTCCCCCCAGAACTCAAATGACATATATCACCCGTTTCCTGACGATCCTCCTGCCGAGGTTACACATCCGTCAATAATTCTTGAAATAATCTTTGCAATTGTTCAGCAGAATGTTTCAAAAAGCTGTTCAGAAGTGCAGGCATGAGAAACCTTGCAACCCAACAAAACTGTCATCCGAATGTCAGGGATTCCGCACATCCGCCCGTATTCAGGACAAATCCCTATGCTATACTTCGAGAAAATTCCGTAAGGCAAGGGCACGATGGACAAAACCACTCTTGAGATCCCAACAGAACTATTGCAGGCGGCAAAGATCACGCCGGAGGAAGCCAAAAGTGAACTGGCGATCCGCCTGTACCAACTCCACAAATTGAACGACAGGCAGGCCGGTGAACTGGCCGGTGACCCAAAAATGATCGAGTCGCTGGCCTGGAGCAACGCGGAAACAGGTCACTTCAACCTCGATGATTTCCTTTCGTGGGCATCGCACGACCTGAAAACCCCGCTCAATTCTGTCATTGGGTTTACCAAGGTGGTCTTGAAAGGCATCGACGGTCCCATCAATGAGACACAGGAAGCCGATCTTTCGACCGCCTTCACCGCCGGTCAACGAATGCTGTCTTTGATCAATTACCTTGTTGAGATCGCCCGCCTGAACAACGGTCACACCCAACTCTCACGCGAAGAAGCCAGCATTATTGACGTCATTACCGAGACAACGAACCGCTGGAAGACCCAGAACCAGACCAAGCCGCTGACCGTCGAGACGAACCTCACAGATCCCGATTTTCAATGTGGATAAGGCGCAGATGCGGCAGATCATCTCCCACCTGTTGAGCTTCGCTTCGGTCCGCGTGACCGAGGGAACTGTCTTGCTCTCAGCAAGCGACTCGGACACCGATTTAAAAATCCGCGCCCAAAGTTTTGGCAAAAAGCCTTTGGACAAGTCCGAAATGGACTCAGCCATGCTGGGCTTCATCCTCGCCTCGCTGGTCAAACTGCATGGCGGGCAAATGGACGATCCGCAGGAAACCGAGGACGGATTACTGCTGAAGGTATCACTGCCCCGATGAGAACGCAAAAACCCCTGAGAGCCTTGTCGCTCTCAGGGGCTTACTCATTGGACGGGGAAACCCTCCCCTGCATTCTTCACACGACCAAGACTCACCAACCGTCCCTTCGCCACGATGACCTTCTTCAGTTCCCTGCCCTCCAGATATTTCTGGACGGTCTCGGATGCCAACGCCGCGGCTTTGATCTCCTCCTCGCCCGCCTCCGCCGGGACCGTGATCCTGTCCCGCACCTTGCCGTTGATCTGCACCGGCAGCTCGATGGAGTCCTCTTTTGCGGCGGCTTCATCGAATCTGGGCCAGGACTGTTGATGGACCGAGTAGGGCTTGCCCAGGTGGTTTGTCCACAGTTCCTCGGCGATGTGCGGAGCGACAGGCGCCAGCATGCGCAGGTAGTAATCCTGCGCTTCGGCCCATTCTGGGGAACCGACCGCGCCGGCTTCACGCGCCTTGTACATTTCGTTCATCAACTCCATCAGGGAGGAGATGATCGTATTGAACTCGAAGTTCTCGAAGTCGTGGGTCACCTTGCGGACGGTCTGGTGGACGCGTCGGCGTAGATTCTTTTTTGTTTCGCCAGAGCCAGACCCGGGCTGAGTTGGATCCGTGAACAGCGTCCAGATCCTTCTGATCCAGCGCGCTGAGCCTTCGATGCCCTGTGAGTCCCACGGCGCACCCATTTCCCAGCGTGCGAAGAACATGATGTAGGCGCGCACCGTGTCGGCGCCATAGCGGTTGACCAATACATCCGGCGCGATGACGTTGCCCTTGCTCTTCGACATCTTGTCGCCGTCTTCGCCCAACACCATGCCCTGGTTGCGCAGTTGCAGCATGGGTTCATTGCCTTCGGTGATGCCCGCATCGCGCAACGCCTTGTGGAAAAAGCGCGTGTACAACAGGTGCATGGTGGCGTGTTCGATGCCGCCCGTGTAGGTATCGACGGGCATCCAGTAGTTATACTCGGCATCGTCGAACGGTCCCTTGTCATACTTCGGCGACAGATAGCGCAGGTGATACCACGAGGAGCACATGAACGTGTCCATCGTGTCGGTCTCGCGCGTGGCAGGTCCGCCGCAGACGGGGCAGGTCGTGTTCTTCCAGGTCGGGTGCAGTTTCAATGGGCTTTCGCCGGTCGGCCTCCATTCGACATCTTCGGGCAGCAGCACGGGCAGTTGATCCTCGGGCACCGGGTTCCAGCCGTGGATCTCGCAGTGGATCATGGGGATCGGCGCGCCCCAATAGCGTTGGCGCGAGATCAACCAATCGCGATAACGATAGTTGACCGACTCTTTGCCGATGCCTTTTTCCTCCAGCCAGTCAATGACGGCACTGATGCCTGGGTTCTTGCGTCCCTTTTCGGTGTTGACTTTCGTGCCATTGAATTGATCGGAGTTGACCATGACTCCCGCGCCGATATACGCGGCTTGTAAGGGCGACTCGCGAGTCGCCCCTGCCGCCCCCTCAGGCCTGATCACCTCTACGATGGGCAGGTCATACTTTTTGGCAAATGCAAAGTCGCGCTCGTCGTGCGCAGGGACCGCCATGATCGCGCCCGTGCCGTAAGTCATCAGGACGTAGTCCGCGATCCAGATCGGGATGCGCGCCTGGTTGACAGGGTTGACCGCGTAGGCGCCTGTGAACACACCTGTCTTTTCTCTATCCAGCGCGCCGCGTTGAATGTCCGTTTGACGCGCAGCTTGCGCCTTGTATTCTTCGACCATGGCTTTGTTGTCGGGTGTGGTGATCTTGTCCACCAGCGGATGTTCCGGCGAGAACACCATGAACGTTGCACCCCATAACGTATCGGGACGCGTGGTAAAGACAGGGATGGAGACCTGCGATTCAGGCGTGGGTCCATCCTCGGACCCGATGCCCTTCTCCTGGATTCCCATTTTCCCAACGACCGATTCCCAATCCAGGCGGAAAAATACCTCCGCGCCTTCACTGCGGTCGATCCAGTTCGTTTGCAGGGTCTTGACACGTTCGGGCCAGTCGATGCCGTCGAAGTTCAACAGTTCATCGGCATACTTCGTGGTCTTGAAGAACCACTGATCCAGGTTCTTCTTGATAACCGGTGTGCCGCATCGTTCACAATGACGGTCATCACCCCAGACCTGCTCGCGCGCCAGAGTCGTGTTGCAGTTCGGGCACCAGTCCACGGCAGACATTTTGCGATAAGCCAGTCCCTGTTTGTACAGTTGGATGAAGAACCACTCGGTCCACTTGTAATACTCCGGCGACGCAGATATGGCTTCACGTTCCCAATCGAACATCGCACCCATGGTCTTCATTTGCGTACGCATTCGCCCGATATTCTGGAATGTGCGCTTCATCGGATGGACACCATCCTTGATGGCTGCATTTTCGGCGGGCAGACCGAACGCATCGAATCCCATCGGGAACAAGACGTTATAGCCTCTCATCCGCATAAATCTCGCGCGCGTATCCGGAGGGATCATCGAAAACCAGTGACCGATGTGCAGGTCACCGCTGGGATACGGCAGCATCGTCAACGCATAATGCTTGGGGCGGCTCTCGTCGATCACCGAGCGGTACAGCTTGTCCGCTTCCCATTTCTCCTGCCAGCGCGGTTCCATCTCCTGCGGGTTGAAGGAAATATCTTTTGTTTCAGTTGTAGTTTTATTTTTCGTTGTAGTCATTCGTACCTCATTGTGTATAAGTTTCAGGTTTCACGTTCCAAGTGTCAGGCTTGAGCCCAATCTTTGACATGCAACTTTTGACTTTCGACTCACCGAGGAGGCGCGCGACATTGACGAGAAGGTAGGTCACCGCCTTGTATTCAAAGATTATTCTTGTGCTCATGTGTGCCTCCTTTCAAGTTTAGTTCCGTCATTGCGAGCGACTGGAAGGAGCGAAGCAATCCCAAACTTTGCAGGAGATTGCTTCAGGCTTCGCCCTCGCAGTGACGGGCTCGTATAAACAAAAAATCCTTCATCCACAACAGGGACGAAGGATCTCCTCCGCGGTACCACCCAGTTTCGTCTTTTAGTCTCCAGCCTTATAGTCTCATGCTTTGTTGACCAACTGACTATATGACTATCAGACTAACCGACGCACTTTATTTGCTATAACGGGCTTTCCCGTCGCCAGCTACTGAAGTTCACTGGGGAAGTCTCTCTTTCGAGTGACAGGCGAGTTCGGCCTCATACCCTTTTTAGGGGTTTAGTGTTCCGTTGACACTGTTGTTGGGCTTCCACCTCGCTCTCCCAACTCGCTGACGGGATGACCTACTACTCCTGTCCTGACCTTTTATTTAACTGTAGTGGACCCAGAGGGATTCGAACCCTCGACCTTCTCAATGCCATTGAGACGCGCTCCCAACTGCGCTATGGGCCCATTTCGATTTTGGATTGCTGATTTCAGATTTACGATTTGGATATTTCCTTACAATCGTAAATCCAAAATCGCCATTCGTAAACCTGTGGACCTGAGGGGATTCGAACCCCTGACCTCCTCAGTGCGATTGAGGCGCGCTCCCAACTGCGCTACAGGCCCATGAACAAGGCGAATGACATTCTACTTGAGGGGTTGGGGGATGTCAAGCAAAGTTTTGGATGTAAAATTGGGACATTCTACAATCGAGGATCAGACTTATGCCAGACTCCACGCCCAAACCCATCTACCGCATCAGGGACCTGCACGAAGCGGATCGTCCGCGCGAAAGGCTTGCCTCGCTGGGACCCCAGGCCTTGACCAACGCTGAATTGATCGCCATTCTCCTGCGGGTTGGGGTGAAAGGCGAGAACGCGGTCGCGGTGGGACAGCGTCTGCTCAACAAATTCGGTGGGCTGACCGGACTGCACCGCGCCCCCTTCGCGGACATCAAAAAGCAACACGGACTTGGCGACGCCAAAGCCGCCCAGATCAAAGCCGCGATCGAACTCGGCCGACGGCTGACTCTCGAATCCCCGGAAGAACGCCCCGCCATCAACTCCCCCGCGGACGCCGCCGCACTGGTCTCGTATGAGATGTCCGCGTTGGAGCAGGAGCACCTGCGCGTGATGCTGCTCGACCGGCGAACTGCGTCCTCGAAACCGTGGAAGTGTACAAAGGCTCGGTCAATTCATCACAGGTGAGAGTCGGGGAAATCTTCAAGGAAGCAGTGCGGATAAATGCATCGGCGGTCATCGTGATCCACAACCACCCCAGCGGAGACCCAACCCCCAGCCCGGACGATGTCGCCGTGACGCGCGCCATCGTGCAGGCAGGCAAACTGCTGGACGTGGAAGTGCTCGACCACCTGGTCATCGGCCAGGGCAAGTGGGTATCGTTGAAGGAAAGAGGCTTGGGGTTTGTATAAAGAAATTACACGGCAGTCTTCGAAATCTCCTCCTCGACAGTAAAAAATGCCTGACGGCAAACAATACACAGATCAACGTTCCCCCAAGAAGACACGCGCCCCACTAAAAAGTAGACGATCAAATAAAGCAACCCGATATTGAGCGTTGCCACCGCAACGCGACGTTGGGAAAGGGCGTAACTTTGCTCGACCTTTCCTTTGAAACTGTTCGGGTCAGATCTCATGAACCAGACCGCGCTCAGGTTCTCGATATGTCGCAGGTCAATGCTGAGGACCAACAGCAATACCATTCCCGCCAGCAATTCAAACGTCAGCGACGGGAACCAGCCTCCAATAAAAGTGACAAGAAACCCAACGACCAGCAGGGAAAGGATGTAACGTGGGCTGAACCATCTCAACTTCTTGACATCTTTCTCGAATGCGGGGTTCAATTCCATGCCGCCCTCATAGGTAATGCTGGCGCTTAGAAACTCGCGATAGGCTTTCGAGTAGATCATCGTCGCCGTAAAATCAAAAAGGCTCAACATTCCCCAACACAACGCCACCAACCAGGGATTCGCTACCAAAGTGTCGATCAACATGGCCGTTCCTTTCAGTTTCAAACGCTAGGCACTACGCTTCACCCCAAACTCCCGAAACTCGCCTGTCACATCCTCCCATTCCACCGTTGACTCATCCACCCGCGAGGCGCGCGGACCTTCCTTCATCCATTCGATAAATCGTTCCACTTTCTCGCGCTCCCCCTCCGCCACAGCTTCGACCGTGTCATAGCCCACATTCCGCACCCAGCCGGTGACCCCGCCGATCTGTCGCGCGGCGTATTCCACGTGCGCGCGGAAACCGACTCCCTGCACGCGTCCCTTCACCCAGATGTGCGCACGGACCAGTTCAGATGTGTTTATCTTCCATGAGCATTTCCTTTCCTTCTCAGTGAGCCGATCACCCCGATCAACGGGAAAAGCATGACCAGGCACAACAATGCCAGATATGGCGCGAAAGCCCCAAGCGTGGACGAAAAACTGCTTTGCCCAAGGACATTCACCTGCCAGTCGCGTTCCAGTTTGGCAAGCGAGACGCCAAAAGCGCGCTCGGTGACCGCGTTCGCAGTCCACGCCGTCGGCGTAGGCGCGGGCGAGGGTCAGCAAACCGTCCGCGCCGAACTGTCCGCGCACGTAGTTCACAAAGGACCGGGATTGGGCGTAGGACAGAAACGCTGAGTCAATTTGCGGGGAGAAAGAAGCGCATATATCCCGCATGGGGATCAACGCCTCGCGCGCGGCGGCGTCCGCCAGAACCCTGTCGTAATCGGGATTTGGATACACCTCCGCCAGCACCGACATGCCCTCCCGCAGCCAGGCAGGGAGGTTCCGATAGCCCGCGCCGATCTGACGGGCAAGCAGGACGTGCATGAGCTCATGCGGGATGCGCTGTTCCATGAGGATGCCCTGATCGGCGCCCGGCTCAACCGTGACCATGACGGCGCCTGCCGCCGAATCGGCATGACCCGCCGCCCAAGCCTCCGCGCCGGGGAGCGCGCCGCGCAGGTCGCCGTCACTGGCGTAGAGGAAGATGTCCACAGGCTGGGCGAGGTCGGGAGGAAGAAGCCGCGGATGTTCTGGAGCCCCGCCTGCGCGGCGTTCAAGGCGGCGAGACCGAACGAGTCGTCGGCGTTGTACCAGTGGATTCGGAGCGAATCGGCCTCGAGGGTCTGCCAGGCGAAGCGGTCGTCGTCGTAGCGGACGGAGCCCGTCGCGCTCTGGACGACGCTCCCGTCGGCGAGGGTCAGTTCGTACCGCCAGAGCAGGGTCGTGAACGGACGCAGGGCATTCTGCCGCGTATCGAAGCGGAATTCGGAGACGCCGTTCGAGTCGAAGGTCACGGGCTGGGAGTGGGTAATGCCCTGCGTGGAGTCGTGGATGAAGATGGACGCCTTCTGGATCAGGAGCGGCGACTTGAGCCTCCCCGTGAACATGACCCCCTCCCCAAATTGGACAGAGGCGGCGAGGTCCATTTCAATTCCCGACTGTGCGCCGACCGGCTCCGCACTAAAAAGTATCGCAGCAAGGAGCGATCACCAAAAACAAATGGTAGACTACGCGCATCTCAACTCCCCAGGAATACCAGCAACAGCGTCAACGTGAGCGGACTGAGCAATGTGCTGACGAATACGACCGCCGCGATGAGTTTCGAGTCGAGGTTGTATTCCGCCGCCAAGCACCGTCGCGCTGACCATGCTCGGCATCGAAGCCTGCGTCACGGCTCCCTGGCGGGCAAAGCCCTGAATGCCGAACAGGGCGGCGAGCGCCAGACCAAGCAAAGGGGCGGCAAAGAGCCGCAGTCCCACGCTCAGGGACAGCGCGCGGCGGTTGCCCGACAACTCCACGTCCGTCATCTGCACGCCCAGCAGGACGAGCATCAGGGGGATCGTCCCGCCTGCGGCGAGGTCCACGGCGCGGCTGATCGGCGCGGGGATCGTGATCCCAAACTGGATGACCAGCGCAGCGACCAGCACCGCGTACAGTGTCGGCAGTTTCAGCAGTCCGATCACGGCTTCCTTGAGGTTCATGTGCCCCAACGAGGCGATGACAACGCCGACCGTGTAGAACATGAAGGTGGTGGTGATGAAGTACACGCCCGCGTATGAGAGCGCCGTCTCGCCGAAGGCAAACGCCACCAGAGGTAGTCCGTAGTTGCCCGTGTTGGCGAACATGGTCGTGATGACGACGGCGACCAGGGCGGAGCGCTCCAGTTTGAGGAAAGAACCCAGCAGGAACGCCAGCAGACCGACCAAAAGGACAATTACGACCGTGAAGCCGATCACCGATGCGGCTTCGCTCCATTTGAGCTGGTTCTTGACGAGCAGGTCGAAGATCAGCACCGGGCTGAAGACGTAGAAAACCACGCGCCCCAGACTGCGCGGGTCCACGTGCATGATCTTGCCGAGCATGAAGCCCGCTCCGCCGAGCAGGAGGATCGGGAGAATGTTGTTTGCAAAGGTATTCGCGAGTACGGAAAGTGACATCAGGTGACCGCCAAAAAGAAATCACGGAGATTATATACTTCTCCGTGATTTTGTCATTACCAGATTTGCTCCCTGCGCCGTCCCCGGCGCGGGTCTGCAATTGAAATATCGCCTACGCTTCTTCCTCTTCCTCGTCGTCTTCATCAACCTCTTCAAGGTCTTCCAGGTCATCGGGGTCGAAGGACATCAACTCGAAGCGGTCCAGGTCTTCGGTGAAGGCGAGGTTGTCGAGCGCCTCCTCGAGGAACGCGATCATGTCATCTTCCTCAGCCTGGTCGAGCAGCGTCTTCGAGGTAGGTCTGCACATCCTCCCCGCCGACTTGCGAAAGCGACCAGATCGCCGCCATCGTCACCTCGTCGCTTTCCTCGCCCTCGAGCATGCGCAACAGCGGCAGGCGCGCCGACTTGAATCCCAGCATGCCCGCGCTTTGCACGGCGGCTTTGCGGACCTTCTCATTGTCTTCGAGCATCGAGCGCAGGACGCGGTCCTCCCAGCGGTCGTCGGCGGAGCGCCCCATGGCGGTCAACGCGCTGACCTTCCAGTCGATGTTGCCGTCGAAGGCGGTTTCGATCAACTCGACGACTTCGGGATTGGACGACCAGCCCAGCGACTCGACCGCGCGGCGACGGACCTTCGCCTCTTTCTCCCCGCGGGCTGATTCCAACAAAGCAGACTGGATCTCCCCGTAGGCTTCTTCCGGGATCTCCTCCAGTTCGCCGAGGTCCACGAACAGGTTGAGGGCGTTCGCCGCCTCCGCGCGGACGTTTACATCGGGGTCGTTCTTCAACAGGTCGAGATACGCAGGGATGAGTTTGAGGTCTTCGCACTCGTCGAGCAGGCGGATGGCATTGATACGCACGGAAGCATCCGGGTCGTTGAGGATCGCGCGCGCAAATTCGTCGAAATTGGCGAGCGTATCGCTCTCAGCCAGGGATTCAAGCCCTTTGAGCAGGGCCAGCTTGCGGTCCGATTTGACGCGGGGCCAGACGTCCTGCAGGGTCTTGAGTTCGAGCGGTCCGATGTCGGAGAAGAATTGCAGGTAGCGGCGCGGGAAATCCCTGCCGGAGGCGAGCAGGGCATCCAGGACGGTTTGAAAGGAGATGGTCTGTTCGTTCATTACGGAATAACAGGGTCAATGAAATCGCGCACGTTGACGTAGATCATCATCGCCAGCAGGAGTGTCATGCCGATCCCATGCACCAGGTTCTCGAACTTGTGCGGGACGCGGCGGCGGAAGATGAGCTCCGGCAGCACAAAAAGGATGCGCCCGCCGTCGAGCGCGGGGAACGGGAAAAGGTTGAAGATGCCGAGGCTGATGGACAGCAGGGCGATGATGGAAAGCGTCTGCACGGGCGCGTTGTAGGGGTTGGGAGCCGAGGAAGCGGGCGGCTGTGCCTGGCTGGCCTCCACATCGTTCGAGACGCTCTGCGACATGATGTCGAAGATGCCCTTCAAGCCGACGAGGCGTCCCTGTTCGGGCGGAATGGTGCCCTGCAGCAAGCGGACAGGCAGGGTGACCAGTGCATTGATCTGCGCGCCGGTGAATTGCAGGCTGTACCGCAGGTTTTCAGCGACGGTCGTGATCTGTTTGAACTCACAGCCGCCGCAAAAACTGATGCCGATCATGGGTCTGCCCGCCTGTTCGTTCATGCGCGGGACGATGGTGAGTTCAAGGGTCTCTCCATTCCGCAGGATTTCAAAGCGGATCGGAACATCCGGGCTGGCCTGGATCAGGCTGCTGGCTTCGTCTATGTTACTCAGCGCCTTTCCGTCGGCTTTCAGCAGGATGTCCCCCATCTGCAAGCCGGCCTGTTCTGCCGGGCCGCCCTGCAATATTTCTGTGATGAGGATGCTCTGCGGTCCGGTGTCATCTGCGGGGGGTGAAACGATGATCCCGCCCATCTGGCTGATGATGACGCTGATGACCAGCACAGCCGTGATCAGGTTCATGAGGGGACCGGCAATGAGCACGAACAACCGCTTCCAGGGGGAAGCGGCGGCAAGTCCGCCGGGGATATTCGGGTCATTCTCGCCTTTCGGGCGGACAAATCCGCCGATCGGGAGCCAGTTGAGTGTGAAGATCGTGCCGGGGTGCACTTCTGAGATCACATCCGTTAATTCTGTCCCGCCGGTTGTCCTGCCTGCCTTCACAAGTTTCTTCGTGACGGTTGTCTTTGCATTTTCCTGCGGTTGCGGCTCGACCACCTCCCCGTTCTCGTCCACATAGATGTCATCCAGTTTTTGGGATTTGGCGGGGGAAGCCTGCCGCTTTTCTTCGAACAGGACCGCCTCGATGGAACGCAGGACCAGGCGTCCGTCCACCTCATCGACCGTGATCTTGACATCATGGTCGACCAGTTCGCCCCAGGGAACCGGCATGCGGAAGTTGCGGGGAATCTCCACCCGCCTGCCGTTCCGCAGGAAGAGGTGCCCTTTGGCGATCCAGAAGGCGACCGCCCCCGGGGTCGGGAAGCCGATGCCAAACTCCTCCACTTCGACCTTGACCAGGCGCGCCGCAATAAAGTGCCCGAGTTCGTGCACGATCACCATCCCGCCAAAGGCGAGGATGAATATTATCCAGGTAAGTGCTGTTTCATTCATTATTTTTTTTCCTTCGCGAGGCATTATATCGCTTTTTGAAGGGACAACATGGCAACGTGAGATATTTCTAACGTTGTTCAGATATGAGGGTAAAATGCGTTCCAACCATGCTTAAAGCCCGTTTCATTCACATTTTCGCCCGTCTTTCAAGGATCAGAGCAAACATGACCGACACATGCATTTTCTGCAAGATCGTTTCCAATGGTACTACTCAGCCTTGAAATGATACAAAAGCAGGCAGATAAGGAGTGCCAGCAAAAGCCAGACGTAAAACATCCAAGACCCGTTGTCCATTCTTGCGAGCTGTAGAGAGATAGCCGCGGATCTGGCAGAAGATCTCAGCCCCACGAAGCGAACGGAAACATCCGGAAATCTTTTGCTTGACCTTCATCATTCGAATATCTCTTTCAGCCTGATTGTTGTCGAACGGAACCTTAAAATCGTACATAAATGCCAGCACAAATTCCTTGTGGAGCTTGAATTCATCTACCAAGTTCTGGCTGGACTCTGTTTGATCCGTCCGCGTTTGATCGGTTGACCTTCAGGGCGTTTGGGCGGTCCATGGATCCGTAGACCTTGTTTCACCAGTCGGTCATACTTCCTTTCGAATTCAACCAACTCTTGCAGCTCAAACGGGTTCGGCAGGCCGCTTTGGCTTTGTCCACGGCTTCTTTGATGGCCACCAGCAAGTCCGCCATCTGCGTCACCCACTTTTGTGGATAACGCTCCTCCAGAAACTTCAGGCGCCGCAAATGATGGGCATTGCACAATCCATGCTGGACGGAATACTTGAAATACGACATCCAATCATCATGCATGGCACGCCCTTGCAGGTTTGGCAAGATCCCGATCGCATCCATCGCCAGCGAACCGCGCTTTGGATGAATGGCATAGCAGGTCGATCTTTCGGTACTGGCTGAATGGAGCCACTGCAACTGGCTTTCTACTCTGGCTCCTGTTTCATCGAAGTGCACCACTGCTTCGTTCTCGGTTAGATGCCGTCGAATGGCGTCATTTGTGCCAGAGACCTGCCTGCTTACTTCCTGACCAGCATCCACGATCGTGCCTTCTGAGATCGTCTGTCCGTACAGGGTCTCAAACACCTCGGCTGTCCGTTCCAGCGGCAACATTTGGTATTGGTTGAAATACACCATCTGGGCTTTGATCTCATCTCCATATGCACAGGCTGGCTGACACCCTCTGGAAACTCGCCCCGGTTCTCTGTTCCGCAATGCGGGCAGCCTTGACCTCGGCTTGATGCTCGGTCACTTCCACCCGCCGCGCAGCACATCGAAGACCTGCCGCTTTTCATATCGGCTTGCTTTTACTTTCTTCAGTGAAACATGGCAATGATTGCATTGCTCCACTCGATGAACTTTTACATGCTCAGGTTTTTCAACGGCTTTCAGGGTATACCCAACATGCCCTGCTTGACCGCCACTTTTCTTGCGACTGCGTTTTCGCAGCTCTCGGCGCTGGCCGATCGAACCCATCGCTCGAGCGGCTTGCCGCTGTTGCGGCTGTTCTTCGCAATTTGATCTTCCAAGGCTTGCTGTCGGGCTGCCAATACTTCTTTACTTTTACCAGGCTGCCACAAGGGTAATGACCGCTTCTTCTCCTTCACGGATCGCGGCTCGAACTTCTCCTCTGTCGGCACGTAGCGCTCCATTGCTTTTATTTTCGCTGCTTTACATTTGACAAAGCACTCGATAATATCTTACCTGAGTGTTTAATGAAGCAAAAGCGACGGTTGTCTACCGCGACGAACAGGTGACCGCCTTCCGCGACATCCACCCGGTCGCGCCGACCCATATCCTGATCGTCCCAAACAGGCATATCGAATCTGTAAACGCGCTCGAAGCCGGGGACGAGCAGTTGATGGGACATCTCGTCAGGACAGCGGGGAAACTCGCCAAAGAGGAGGGGATTGACAGGAGCGGTTACCGTCTCATCACGAACACAGGCGTGGACGGCGGGCAGACCGTGTTCCATTTGCATTTGCACCTGATCGGGGGACAGAGGATGCGGCATCCAATGGGGTAAGCCTGAACCGCGAAGGCGCAAAGAACGCGAAGAATGAAAAAGAGTAAAAAGTGACCGCCTCTCGGCGGTCTCGTGTTTTCTATCGCTTCGAGAGCGGGCTGCCCTTGAGTTTGCTCTGCGGCTGGTTGGCCCGGTACGCAAAGTAACCCAGACCAATTCCCCCAAGCAGCAGGAGCAATCCAAAGATCCCCAAAACAGGCGAGCGGTTGCCGCTTTCCTGGGCTGCGGCCGGGTCCTGGAGCGTCACCGTTTTGGCCTGTGCGCCGAAATCCACGGAGGCGCGGTCGCCGGCTTTGACGTCGAACGTGTAATCCAGGGACATGGTCGGGTTGTACCCATCAGGGACGGCCATGCTGATATTGTATTTGCCCGGCGGGACGTCCAGAAAGCACGAACGGATCGGCTCGACCAGGTCCGGGTCAATGGCGGAGGTGGTGTTCTGCGTCTGTGAGTAGGAGCCGTTCAGGTTCGTAAGGCTGACCGCGCCGCCATCAACGCCGAACTCGGTCTCCTGGCGGAGTGCGTCGCCGTTGACATCGTCGAACAGGAGGATGCAGACCTCGGTCGTGCCGTCGAAGGGGGTGGCGGTCACGGCGGGAAGGGTCGGTGTGACGGGGGCTGCGGCTGTAGGAGCAGTGATCGGGGCGGCAAGACCGACGACGAGTTGCTGCCCGATGGTGAGGGTGCAGTCATCATCCAGACGCGTGTTGAACTGGCGCAATTGCGGGACGGTGATCCCGTGGGCAAAGGCAATGCTCGAGCAATTGTCCCCGCTGATCACCGTATACAGGATGCGGCCGTCCGGTCCCGGCGTGGCTGTGACGAACCCCTGCAGGTCTGGCGCGGCGTTCACATCGGCGGCGGGGAGCGTCATGCCGATGAAAAGCAGGACCGGCAGGCATAAAATGACAAGGAGTTCTTTACGATGTTTCATCGGCGGGGATTATAACATTGACAAATATACCGCACTCGGTCATAAATTGCACTTTTTTAGAAGGTGGAAAGCGCAATTTATGACCGTGGTATTATAGATAACCGTCCCGAAGGTTCGGGGGGAAAAAGGAAGAGTGCATCACCTTCGGGACGCTCAATACAGGATCTCACGGTCCGCCTGTTCGATCTCCTCATAGATCTTTTTGACCGTCTCCTTCATCTCGGCAGAGACTCCCGCGGTCTGCGGGATGAATTTGACCATGTCGCGCGCCTGGCGAAGCAGGTCTTTGACGTTGGCAATGTAGGAGAAGTCGCTTTTGCCGAGTCCGGTCGTCGGGACGGGCAGGTCGCGGGCTTGCTGGATCAGTTTTCGGGCGCGCTCGACGCGTTCCACGGCGGGGATAAGTTTGGGCATGGGGCATCCTTTTCCCCCATTATAAGATGAGAAAGACGGGCTATTCCGTTTTGCCACCCCTGCAAGCAGGAATTTGAATTTTCGTTGTAAAATCGGGTAGGACATATCCAATTATTGCAAGCAAGCAGGTAAACGTACCCACAATCTTAATGAGAGGAGAGAAACATGGACGATTTTTCAGTAAAAAGCGAACGCAAGGGGAATGTGACAGTCGTTGCCATATCCGGCAGGGTGGATTCGGTCACTGCGGCAGCAATGGACGCAGAACTGGCAAATATCGTGCGCGAGAACAATAAGATGGTGCTCGACCTCAAGGATGTGTCGTATCTATCGTCTGCGGGTGTGCGGGCGATCGTCAGGGTATTGCACGGGGCAAAGAAATCAGGCGGCGGGGTCAAGCTGGCAGTCTGTCCCCGGGCATGTGGTGCAGGTATTGCACACGGTCGGGATGATGGAATTATTGCAGGCGTACCCGTCCGTTGACGAGGCGGCCGCAAGTTTTTGATCGGCATACATCACTGACAGGTTTACTCACCGCAGGCGCCCATCCGGGCGCTTGTGTGTTTCTGCGCCTGTAGAGAGTGTCTAAAAGGATGGGCTAAAGGCAGTTAGCCACAGAGAACACTGAGTTCATTGAGAAAAAAACTCAAAGCTCTCTGCCGTCTCGCACCGACGTGCTCGCGGCACGAACGGTGCGGTCTCTGTGGCCAAGCCCACGCAATTGGACACTCACGACTGTATTTGATGACAAGGGGCATTCAGGGTTACAGAGTGCCGCATAATCAGGTAAGTTCAAAAGGTTTCGCATGCAGAACATGCGTGAAACAAGCGGTAGAATTATGGAGGAGGGTTTCGATGAATAAATACGTGCGATGGGTATTGATGGGGATCGGGGGGTTGGTGCTTCTTGTGGCTATTTCGTGGGGCTATACGAACGTTCAACTGACACGTTACAGCGACGAGGGCCTGTATTCCACCCCTGAAGAGGGGTTGCTGGCATTGATCGACACCTACTATCCTCCCGAGCGCGAGGTGAAGATGGTGTACGCGGGACCGAATTCGCCCGACGGGAACAGGCCGTACATCTGGTATGTGATCGCGGAGGTGTACGCCTCTTTCCGCGCGGACGGCTCCGCCACCGGGGAGAACGGATGCGACGCCCCGGGCTCGTACTTCCTGCAGACGAAGGAAGGCTGGGTGCACGTCCCCGAGCAGGCGTACCCGGAACTGATCGGCTTCTGGATGGACGTCTTCGACCTGGCGGGGGCGGGAGAGGCCACGCCCTCGACGGATTGGGCGCCGGGCAAGCAGGGAATGTTCTGCCAGTAGCGCGCCTTGACCTGGAAATATCGTTCAAGGATTGAATGTGAAGGAGTTGCAGATGAAAAAGTATGCTAAATGGCTGGTACCGCTTCTTGGAATCCTGGCCTGCTACGCTGCCTACACCGCTCTTCCCCGCTGGTTTATCATCAACGAAATCAATCGCTCCCGCGCGCAAGGGGAATACGCCAATCCCGAAGAGGGGTTGTTGGCCCTCATGGACAAGTCCTATTCTCCCGACCATACAGTGAAGATCTATTCTGCGGGACCAGACGCGCATGATGGAAGCAAGCCGTACGTCTGGTATGTGATTGCGGAAGTGCGCGCCTCCGCCCGCGCAGACGGCTCGGAGATGGGACGCAATGGATGCGATAACCCCGGCATGTTCTTCATCCAACTGAAGGATGGGAAGTGGGTGCACGTCCCCGAAGGCATCCTCACCACCTTTATGCTCGGCTGGCTGGACCGCTTCGACCTGGTCGGCGAGGGAGAGGTCACGCCTTCGACCGACCTTCTGCATGGACCGACCCAGTTTTGCAGGTAAATCCTGCCCGCAGGCTGGCTGGGAGGGAGCAAAGGGGTAGATAAGGGGAAGGCAGGAGAAGGCAAGGGATGGGTACTGGATGAAGGGCTTCCCCCATTTGGCTATGAGCATGAATTCGAGCAGGCAGGTCATTTTTTTAGGCACCTCCCATATATGGGGGTAGGGAAAGGCCAAAAACCCGAATTTTCCCCCGCACCTTACATAGTGATCTAAGCACTGGTCAAGCACTGCTAAGCATTGCCAAGCACTGCCAGGCACCTACGAACTACCCCCCATATATGGACAGGCGGTTTTATGAACAATGGAGATGTGTTGCGGGGACACGAGGGTTAAAATGGTAAGCGGATTGTTACTTTAGGGCGAACTGGTATCCAAACCAAGAAAGAGTAAAGTAACAATCCGCTAGGTATACACGACGCCTGGGGACATGAAATGTAACACTTGCGGTCGAGCGGGCGCTACGCAAAGGCTAGGAGGGTTCCGCGCAATTCTTTTTTGGCACTTTTATTACTTCGGCAGGGATTGATTTAGGTACGAGGTTACATCGTCAATAACTAGTAACCATCTTGTATGTAGTTTTTCAAGTCTCTCGATATCAGTTGATAATGGGTTTTTCCCAAAGTTGGTTTCCGACAATTCAGAAGAAATTTCCGCCATAATATCCATTAAGGCAGCGATTTTTCTCTTATCAATCTCCTCTTTCGTAATAGATTTAGAAACAAACCCTCTATGTTTTTTGTTTCTGAGCTCAAAATTTGAGTCTTCTAATGGCTGAATTTTTTTCTCTTGCCAAATTTGCTAGACCTCCCCATAATTGTTGTAACACATCTCGAAACTGGATAGCAGATTGATCTACACCAATTATTCCGCTTTTTGCTTTCTCAAAACTTTTCCCAGCAACGGAAAACATCTCACCTAATCGTTCGTTAATTTTATCTAGCTTTGAAGGAAGAACAGCCTTTTTCGATTTTTCATCTGCCAACGAGGTAAAAATGTTGTTGACAGGTACTATCCATTCATTGTCATTATCAAAATTGTAGGCTTGAAAATTGTAAGACATTTCAGCGTATGCAGATGTACTAGCAGTACCACTTGCTATATATCCCATCGCTGGTGCTGTCAATCTAGGAAATTTGGGTATAAAATTTTTAGCTTGCTCCTCATCGTGCTTTTGCAACATGAAGAGAGAATCTCCAAACTCGATCAAAAAATCTTCAGGAGCCGCTTGGACAAACTTTAATTTCGCTTCCGTTTCTTTTTTTCGTTCTTGAACATGAGGCACAAGTTCCTCTATTTCTTTTGCCCCAGCAAGAAACTCATCGTATTGCTTATTTTCGCTTTCCAGAGATTTTAGCCATTCGTCTTTTCTAGGCATCTTTCGCCTCCACGAAATCATATCCCTTGCTAGAAGTCGATCTCAACACACCTCCCCCGTGGACTCGACCGTGGCGCGCAACATCTTCTCGACCACGTTGAAATCGATCTTCTCGGGTTTCGAGTAACGGATGCAGCCCTTGCCGAGGGTCACGCCGGGGATATTGAGCAGGTAGCGGTGCGAGCGCATCACGTCCGTGCGGAGGATGTACAAGTCCGATAAAGTTCTTCTGGCTGGCGAAGCCCACTTCCACCACGCCGTTCCGCGAGTAGCTCGGTCTGCCGTATTGCATCGACTCTTTGAAGCCGGTCAACGTGGCGCGGCACAGGTCACGCAGGCGCTTGAGCGCCTCCCTGCGCCCGGCGGGGGCTTCCTTGATGTAAGCGGGAACTGTTTTGGCGGAGGATTGCATGGATATTTGACTTCCGCCGCCGTCCCGACGGCGGTACATTGGAGAGTCCCAGCGCCGGGGACGGCGCTGGGAGCAATGCTATCTAACACTCACTAAACCCGCAGGCATAGCACTTGCGGCAGCCTTCTTCGTTGACCACGGCGGCTTCGCCGCACTCGGGGCACAGGTCACCGATGCGCATCTTGTGCGCGGCAAGTTCAGCTTCCTCTTCGATCTTGTGACCCACCCCGCCATTGCCGCTGGGCTTCTCTTCCATGACGGGCAGGGCGCCAGCCTTCTCGCGCAGGTACATATCCAGCACCTGACCGATGCCATCGGGCAAGGAGCGCACACGGTTGGGACCCAGTCCCAGCGAGCGCCCGCCGCCGATGCCCATCAACTGGCGCACCACTTCGCGCAGGCGGTCGGTCGGTTTGATGGGCGATGTCATGCGCAGGATGTACGAGATCAGCCGCCCGATCGCTTCGGAGACCGCGGCGGTCTCTGAACCCGCCTTGGCGGTGTTGATGAACGCCTCGAAGGGCTGTTCGCCGCCGTTCTCGTTGATGGTGATGAACGCCTTGCCGACGGGTGTTTCCACGCTCAGCGTTTTGCCGGTCAATGCACGCGGACGCGGCTTCTTTGGGTCGTGGAAAAAGGTCGGGGCGAGTTCAGGCTTCGCGCTGAGCGGAGGCGTAGCCGCAGTCGAAGCGGGCGCCTCTTTCTTCTCCGCTGTGGCTTTTGTCTCCAGCACCACTTTGTCGCGCGAGCCGGTCACATAGACGGTGATGCCCTTGCACCCGAGTTCCCACGCCAGCATGTAGGCGGTGGCAACGTCCTCCTCTTTGGCGCCCTCGGGGAAGTTGACGGTCTTCGAAAGCGAGTTGTCCACGAACGCCTGCAGACGCGCCCTGCATGCGCACGTGTTCCTCGGCGGTGATGTCGCCCGAGACGACGAACGTATCGCGCACCGCCTGGGGCAGTTCCTTGATGTGCTGGCAGGTGCCTTCGCGCATCACCTGCTCGACGATCTCCTGGCGTTTCTCCTCGCCGAGACCGAGTTTCTTGAGCGCCTCATCGAAGCGCGGGCTGGCGTAGGTCAGTTTGAGGTCCTTGCCGTTGTCGTTGACGTGGCGGATGTAGGCCAGCGCGAAGACGGGTTCACAGCCGTAGCCTTCACAGCCTGCGACGGTGGCGATGGTGCCGGTCGGCGCGACGGTGGTCTGCGCCGCGTTGCGGATGCCATGCCTGCGGATGCCTTCGACCACCGCCTCCCACCCGACCTGGGGCCTGCCCCAGTCATGCTCGTACTTGACCAGCGTCTGGGGCGGGGTCCACGTCATGTTGTCCATGTCGTAGATCGAACCTTCGATGGCGGGGAACGGTCCGCGCTCCTCGGCCAGTTCGATGCTGGTCACCATGGCGTGATAGCGGACGAACTCCATGACCTGCGCGCCGAACTCCTGCCCTTCCTTCGAGCCGTAACGCACGCCGACGTGGTACATCAGGTCCGCCAGCCCCATGATGCCGAGTCCGATGCGGCGGGCGCGGTGCGCGGCTTCCTTCAGTTGTACAACCGCGGGAACATAGGCATTCGCTTCGACCACGTCATCGAGGAAGCGGGTGGCGGTGACCACACTCTGGCGGAGCAGTTCCCAATCGACAGTTCCATCCGGTCCGCAGTGTTCGTTGAAATTTACCGAACCGAGACAGCAGTTCTCGTATGGTCCTAAGCATTGTTCTCCGCATGGGTTTGTTGATTCCAATGGATACAAGTGCGGGACGGGGTTGGAGCGGTTGGCCGCATCCAGGAACAACACGCCGGGTTCGCCGTTGTGGTGCGCCTGCTTGACGATCTTGTCGAAGATGTCGCGCGCCTTCACTTTGCCGTAGGAATTGATCTTCACGCCCGCGGCTTCCGCCTGTTCGAGCGTGCCGCTGAATCCTTTTTGCTTGGCGTCCTTCATGTCGGGGAAGCGCAGTTCCCATTCCCTGTCTTCCTTCACGGCGCGCATGAACGCATCCGTGATGCCGACGGAGATATTGAAGTTCGTGATGTGGTTCTCGTTGATCTTGCAGGTGATGAAATCCTCCACATCCGGGTGGTCCACGCGCAGGACCGCCATGTTGGCGCCGCGGCGCGTCCCGCCCTGGGCGATCTCACCGAAGGCATGGTCATAGACGCGCAGGAACCCGACCGGTCCCGTTGCCTGCCCGGCGGAGGTGTGCACCATGGCTCCCTTCGGGCGCAGGCGCGAGAACGAAAAGCCATTCCCGCCGCCCGTCTGCTGGATCAGAGCCGCGTCGCGCAGGGTCTGGAAGATGCCCGCGCTGTCGCGTCCCATGTCATCGGTGATCGGCAGGACAAAACAAGCCGCCAGTTGACCGAGCGGCGTGCCAGCGCCGGTAAAGGTCGGGGAATTCGGGAAAAATTTCTTGCTGGATAATAGCTGATAATACTCAATGGTACGCTTCTGGACGTCACCACCCCACCCCTCCTCCACCTTGGCGACATGATACGCCACACGCCAGAACATCTCCTCCACGTTCTCGGCGGGCTTGCCATCGTCCCCGCGGCGGACGTAACGCTTCATCAACACCTGACGGGCATTGTCCGTCAACTGCGCCTTGGGCAGCCCTCTGCGGCATGGGAGGTGTCGGAAGTAATCCGTTCCTGACCTGTTCGTTCTGTGTGACTGCCTTGCCTGTCATATTGCACTCTCCTCTACATGGTATTGAAACAAAAACCGACAGTGACCTACATTCCGCCCTTTGAGCGGAATGGGCACTGTCGATCAATTAGCCTTCGAGCAAATGATTGATTTCGTCGCGGATGGAATGGAGGTCGTCCAGACCGAGGTAGACGATGGCATAGCGGATGTACGCCACCTGGTCGGTCTCCTTCAAGACCTGCATGACCAGGTCACCGACCACACGGGAGGAAACCTCCGCCTTGCCCATCTTCTGCAACTGCGATTCAACGTGGCCGATCATGCGCTCGATGTCCGCGGCGGAAACCGGACGCTTGGCGCACGAAATGCGGATGCCCCTTGCCATTTTCTCGCGGTCGAACTCCTCGCGCGTGCCATCCTGCTTGATGATGAGCGGCGTCGCCAGGATCGGGCGCTCGTAGGTGCTGAAGCGCTGACCGCAGTTAAAACACTCACGACGACGGCGAATTCCACCGTGACTGTCGTGAGAGGTATCGAGCACTTTAGAGTCGTGATGCTGGCAGTATGGGCACCGCATTGGATATGATTATCTCCATTATTAGAACAAATGTGCCCGCCATCTGTGGGCGTTTACGCTCTGCATCCCCGTACATCTGGCGATTACGGACTGCATTGTAGCACGGAGGTCGAGCCGCTTCAAGAGGACACACGGGGGATTTATCTTAAAATATCCCAATCTTTAAGGTAAGCGTAGAACAGGCGTGTCATCCGAGACGGCTTATGAACGTTGTCACCATCTCATTGAACTCTTTTGCATTCGATTGATGCGGAACATGCCCGGCGCGGATGGACCTCCCCTCTGCGCGCGGCATGGCCTCCACCAGGCGGGGGAACGACCCGGGTGCCAGGGTCTGGTCGCGGTCACCCCACACGACCAGGGTCGGAAGTGAAATGGAAGGCAAACGCTCCGTCAGATCGGTCAGCACGCTCGGGATATTGTACACCCCCGGCGCGGTGCGCGTGTAATCGAGAGCGGTCTGGGCGCGGATGTGCTTCGGCAGGGAATGCAACGCGCCGGCGCTGTGTCCCATCGCCCGGCTGGTGATGTCCACGATGGCGCGGAACATCCACTGCGGGGGTCTTTTCGGCGATGATGCCCCGCAGGTTACGGTTGCTGTACGACCGCCGAAGGAGCGGAGGAAGTTGCAGGCGTGAATAGAACGGGCTGACGAGGACCAGGCCCCGGGTCCAGGCAGAGACGCGGCGCGCGTACTCCAGCGCGATGTATCCGCCCAGTGAATGTCCGATCAGGACGGCAGGTTCCGTCAGGCGAAGCGATCTCATCCAACGCAGGAAATGTTCGAACACCCAGTCAATGTGATAGGCGCGCGATGCGGGCTTTGGGCTGTCGCCGTGACCGAGCAGGTCGAGCGCGTAGGATGCGTAGGCGTTCCTGGCGAGTTCGGGGATCAGGTCGTCCCAGTCATGCAATGACGCAGCCACGCCATGGATCAAGATGACAGGCGAGCCTTGGCCGTGTTGGACATAATTCACAGTTGCGGGAACCGTAAAATCATTTGTCGTACTTTTCATAACGTCTGACTAACTCTCTTCTTAACACTTTTCCGATGAAGCTGCGCGGGAAGTCATCGAGGAAGATCACAAAGCGCGGCACCAGGTAGGCGGGCAACCGCCGCTTGCAGTAGGCGATGACCGCATTCGGCGTGGGCGCGTCCCTGCCCGGCGATCACGAACGCGAATGGATGCCCTGCCACCGCGGTAACCGCCACTTCCTTCACCTGCGGGATCTCGTAGATGACCTCCTCCACGTCGCGCGGGAAGGCGGGCTTTTTGACACGGCTCGGGTACCACATATCGGCTTTACGGGCGATGATGCGGACGTAACCATCCTCATCCCCCTGCGCGATGTCGCCCGTAAGAAGCCAGCCGTCATCGGTCAGGATCTCGGCTGTGGCCTGGGGATTCTTCCAATAGCCCAGCATCACCTGCGGACCGCGGACCGCCAATTCGCCAAGTTGACCCGCTTTCACATCCTTGTGTTTGCGCGTCAGTTCGACGATGCGGCTCTCGGTGGAGGGAAGCGGAATGCCGATCGTCCCCACCCTGCGGTTGTCCCCCAGCGGATTGGCGTGCGTCACCGGGGAGGCCTCGGTCAGTCCATAACCTTCCACGAGACGCCCCCTGGTCAACTTCTCGAACGATTCCTGCACTTCCACCGGCAGCGGCGCGGAACCGCTGATGCAGGCCTTGATGGAGTTGATCCCATACTTCCGCACGCCGCGGAAGTTATTGATCGCCACGTACATGTTCGGCGAACCGGGGAAGATGGTCGGTTTGTATCTTTTGATGGTTTTCAGCACGTCCAGCGTCTGGAATTGTGTTTTCAGGATCATCGCCGCGCCCACCGAAACAGGGACGTTCATCGCAGTTGTCAACCCGTAACTGTGGAAGATCGGCACCACGCACAGGAACCTTTCCCTGCCCTCAACGGCTTCCGGCAGCCAGTGACGCGTCTGCAGGGCGTTCGCCACCAGGTTACGGTGCGAAAGCATCACGCCCTTCGATTGCGCGGTCGTCCCGCCCGTATATTGGATCACCGCAAGGTCTTGCGGCGTCACTTCCACGGTCGGCGATTTGGTGGTGTTGCCGCCCAGAAAGTCCTTCCAACGGACCGCGTTGCGCAGTCCGTAGCCGCGATTTCGCCAGCTTGAGATCGATGAGTTTTGGCAGGGAAAGATAGTCCGCCGGGTCGGTCAACACCACATGCGGAATGCCGCAACTCTCCTGGATCTGCTTCGCCAGCCCCGCCCACATCGAAAGCGTCACCAGCACGCTCGCTTCCGAATCCTTCACCTGCCGCAACACTTCTTCCGGTTCGATCACCGGCGGCACAAACACCGCCGCCGCGCCCGCCTTCATCGTCCCATAGAAACCGATCACCATCTGCGGCACGTTCGGCAGCAGCAACACGATCCGCGCGCCCTTCCCCACCCCAAGCGCGATCAACGCATTCGCAAAACGATTGGCTTCATGGTTCAACCTGCGATACGAAAGACGGCTCCCTTCAAAATAGATCGCCGGGCGCAATGGAAAGCGCCGCACCGCCGAACGCAATAAATGATGCAACGGGATGTTCGGCACGCCCACCGTATACGGCACACCCGCTTCGTAATGTTTCAGCCACGGACGTTCCTTGCGCAGGGCATCGCGTCCGCCTTTTCGCTTTTGGGGACCGCTGTCGGATTCCCGCCACGAACGTTGACCTTCGTCCTCGAGGAATCGCTCAATTGACCTGATCCACCGCCTCCCGCCGCTCCAGCATGACCATGTGGCCTGATACGCCGATATCGGCCTCTTCCGCCCCGGGAATGGACTCTGTCACCTTCGCGAAGGCAGGTTTCTCGAACACCAGGTCACGGTGCCCGCGGATGACCAGCGTCGGGACGACCAGCTCCTTGAACCTGTCCCAGCCCCGCCAGCGGGACATGTTTTCGTTATAGAACCTCTTGAGCGCGTGCGGCGGCGCATGCAGCCACGAGCGCGTGAACGGACCGATCAGGCGCAGGAGCCAGCCGGGCAGTCCCAGTCCGAAGCGATAGAACGGATTCAGTTTGAATTCGCCCGCCGTTGCGATCAGAACCAATCTTTCGACACGGTCAGGATTTTTGAGCGCATACTCGGTCACCACCGCCCCGCCGAAGGAATGCCCCACCAGCACGATCCTCCCCTTGACCTTCAACAATGTCAGCGCCGTCTCCAGATCCTCCACGATCTGGGACATGTCATAGCCGCGCCCCGGCTTGTCGGAGAGACCATGCCCGCGCATATCCAAGGCAATGACACGGTTCTCCACCGCGAACTTCTGCATCTGGTATTGCCATTGCTCAGCCTTGCCGCCGAACCCATGGATGAAAACAATTGTCCGCTGGGGATGATCCGGCGAAATATCGATCGCCGAAAGCCTCACCAACGGATTTGTCGAAACGCGCACTTCATGACGATAAAGGTCGAGGTCTATGTCCATGCAGGGAGTGTACAGGAGGTGACATCAAATTGTCAATTTTGTTATACTGCCAAATCATGGGAAACAAACTTACACCAAAGATCATCCTGGAAGGCACGCGGCTGACGTTCAAGACCGAGATCGCCTTCGAACTCAACGAACATCCGCGGATTGTAGGTCCGCGAAAGTACCGCTACCATTCACCGTTGATCTCGGCGGAGTGGTGTGCGTTCACCAACTATCCCTGGGGACGCGGACCGATCAACTTCGAGCCGCAGGAAGAAGTCACTGGCGATGGAGACTTACTCCACGTGGGTGAGGATGTTCGAACTGCAAAAGTATTATTCGTGGATCGTAGACCGCTTCCACATCTCCACACAGGCATACCAGAAGCAAACCTATGCGAAAGAGTACGATTTCCGCTGGCTGGAGGAACGCCTGCTGCCGTTGAATTTCCGCATGGTGTTCTGCACGCGCTCGCCGGAGAGCTTTGAAGCGGCGCGGGAGGAGAGGTTGAAGGTCTCGGGAAACCCGTCCCAATACAAGGATTTGGGCGTTTTCATCCGCGAACAGGAATTGATGCGGGAATTGGTCGCCAGATCCATGCTTCCGAGTCTGACACTGGATATTTCAGATAACAACATCCCCGCCGCGGTGGAGCGGGTCGCAGACTGGCTCGAGCAGACCGGCGGGCTGTATATGCCTGATCAGGAGGAGTGATGAACTTCGATAAACTCGTAGAATCGATCATCAAGGAAGCCCAGGAGCGCGGGGAATTTGACAACCTGCCCGGCAAAGGCAAACCGATCGACCTCTCGGCGTATTTCGACACGCCGGAGGATGTCCGCATGGCGTATTCGATCTTGAAGAACGCCGGGATGAACGCGCGCGAGGCGGATCTGCTCAAGGAGATCGCCGAGTTGAAGCAGGTCCATGCCGCGATGCTGGATGAGAAAAAGAAGAAGGAAATCCAAAAGGAGATCGAGAAGAAGCAGATCGAGTTCAGTTTGATGATGGAGAGGCAGAGACGTCAGCGGAGGCAAAAGTAACCTGGACAGAAGCAGGCGGAGGCGGGGAAAGAGGCGTGTGTTCGATGCGTGACAGCAGATCGCTGTCGCGATTCATCCTATAACATACGTAATCTCGCTTTGACAAATCCCCCCTGCCCTGCTATACTTTCGAGCATTGAGTTTGACTTTCGCGGCGCACAGGCGTCGTTTGTTTGTAAGGACACTTGGAAATTCACCAAGTACGAGCAATCGCAGTGGTACGGCACGACCTTCGCGAGCAAGTCAGCGGAGGTCTTTTTTATTGCCACTCTACGGGACTACGTAAAAGACCTTAACCGCCATAGGCGGATAAAATATTTAAACTAAAGGATAAAAATATATAAATGAGTAAGCAAGGAAAATTGAAGATCATTCCCCTGGGTGGGCTTGGGGAAGTAGGCAAGAACATGACCGCCTACGAATTCCAGAACCAGATCCTGGTGGTGGACGCGGGCATCATGTTCCCGCATAACGACATGATGGGGATCGATTACATCATCCCCGATTTCGAATATTTGACAAAAAGAGCCGACAAGGTCGTGGGGATCATCATCACACACGGACATGAGGACCACATCGGAGCGATCCATCACCTCGTGCGTGAGATTCCCGCCCCCATCTACGCCACACCCCTGACCCGCGGCCTGATCGACGTTAAATTGGCGCGCAACAACGCCTCAGGCTTGGTCCCGCTCAATCCGATCGAGGCGGGCGGAACTATCGAGATCGGCCCGTTCAAGGTGGAGTTCTTCCACATCTGCCATTCCATCCCCGACGCGGTGGGATTGGGGATCACAACCCCCGCTGGACTGGTCGTTCACATGAGCGACTTCAAGTTCGATCAAACCCCGGTCGACGGCTGGCCCACAGACTTCGCCAAACTGGCCGAATTCTCGAAGCGCGGCGTGGACATCCTGCTCTCCGACTCGACCAACTCCGAGCGCGCCGGCTGGACCCCATCCGAGATGATCATCGGTCCCGCCTTTGATAAGGTGTTCACCGAGGCGCCGGGACGCGTCATCGTGGCGACGTTCGCGTCGCTGATCTCGCGCGTGCAACAGGTGGCAGACGCCACCGCCAAACACGGACGCAAGATGGCGCTGGCCGGCTCCAGCATGATAGACAACGTCAAGATCGCCCGCAAACTGGGCTATCTCAACATCCCCGACGAGTTGATCGTGCCGATCGACCAGGCACTGCAAATGCAGGACCACAAGGTCACGATCATGTGTACCGGCTCGCAGGGAGAGCCCTCGTCCATTGTGGGACGGTTATCGGCGGGGACGAACCGCCAGTTCGACATCAAACCGAACGACACGGTGGTGCTGTCGTCGCATCCGATCCCCGGCAATGAGGAGACCATCAGCAAGACGATCAACCGTCTCCTGCGGCGCGGCGCGAACGTGATCTATGATTCCATTCTGCCGATCCATGTCTCGGGTCACGCCAGCCAGGAGGAATTGAAACTCCTGCTCAACATGGTCAAGCCGAAGCACTTCATCCCCATCCACGGGGAACTGCGGCAGTTGAGGCGTCACGGTCAACTGGCGATGGAAGTCGGGATCCCCGAAGAGAATATCATCGTTGTCGAGAACGGACAGATCGTCGAACTCTCCGGCAAGAACATCAAACTCGGCGAACGCATCCCCGGTGGATACGTCTTTGTGGACGGACAGTCCATCGGCGAGGTGGATTTCAGCATCATGCGCGAGCGCGAGAAACTGGCCCGCAACGGCATCTTCCTGATCGACATCAGCGTGGACAAACTCAACGGCAAGTTACTGCACGAACCCGAGATCATCACGCGCGGATTCGTCTCGCAGGACGACGCCGAGGAACTGCTCCCCGAGGTCCGCAAGCACATCATGCAAGTGGTCAACAACGGCGGCTGGGACAGCGAAAAAGACATCGCCAACACGGTCAAGTCGTATCTCTACGAATACACCAAACGCCGACCGATGGTACTGGTCACGTTGAGCAAGGGTTAAACAAAAATCATCCCGATCGGAAAGGTCGGGATGATTTTCATCAAGGGAAGGTTCTAGGGGTTGATCACAAGGTTGAAGAACTCGGCCTCGATCCGGTTGGTGCCGTTGACGCCTTGAAAACCGATGAACAGCCACTTTTGAGGGGATTGGACAGGGACATTGTTCGTCGCAAAGGCGTTCCTCATTGCCACAGCCCGCACAGACAGGTTATTGAACTCAAATCGAACACTGTAAACGGGCGGATTCTGCTGAAAAGATACCGTATCCAACACCTTGATCGGACCCGGCATATCCCACTGCACAAACGGACGCCTGTTCACATCGCCGGAGGGAATGCTCATCAATAATCCTTTCGAGTTGAGCGTCGGTTCGGCGAAAACACCCATCCACATGTTACCGCCCTTCAGTTCGCGCAAATACACCTGCAAATCCACCGTCCCGCTGGCAGGGAGCGGCGCAAACAGCCCATGCACCTCCGCGCTGGACAGCCTGCCATCGTACAGGAAGGAGAGCCGTCCATTCCCGGCGAAGAACACATCCACCGGCTGGGAATAACATCCATCGGTCGCAGCCTGGTTCGAGGCTGGGTAAGGCACCCAGAGAGTGCTGATACAGCCGTTCGACCAGTCTGAACCGACCGGGATTGGCGTCGCAGTTGGGGGCACGGGCGTATCCGTCGGCGCGGGCGTGGAGGTTGGCTCGCCGGGCGGCACGGTATCCGTTGGGAGCGGTGTAAAGGTGGAGGTGGCAGTCAAAGTGAGCGTGGCGGTGGGGATGATGGGGGTGGTAGTGGGCGCAGGAGTAAATAGACGGTCCCCAAAAACCGAGAGCGCTGTAACGATAATCGTCCCAACAACACCAATAATCGCCGCCGTAATTGCTGGATCCATTTTCCTGGACGAAGCGGGCTTTTCCGACATATTTCCTCCAACCGATAATAAAAAGTTTTGTTTATTCTACGCCAAAGTCACCCCGTACTCAAGTACCAGTTTGTTTCTTGAGCCTTTCCGCAATCCGGCGGTCAACCTTCCCCATGGGATATTCCTCCAAATCCCTGACCGCGACCCACTTCAAATTTTGCGTGTCGGACATTCCAAGCAGGTCGCACCGAAACGCGTGGACGGTCACCTTGAAATGAGTGTAGGCATGCTGGACGACACACAACGCCTCTTTCCTCTGGACCTTGAGGCTGTATCCCGACCCAAGGACCTTGGGCAACTCCCCAGCCGGGTCGCCATCCACGCGCCCGTTCGGGAACTCCCACATCCCCCCGAGCAATCCCCTCGACGGGCGTTGCGATAGTAAAACTTTCCCGCGCCGCATGATCACCCCCGCCGCATGAACATAATGCGGGACAGATTTCTTCGGTTTCTTCACGGGGCGAAGTTCCTGCGTGCCATTCTCGCGCGCTTTGCACATTTCCATCAGCGGGCAAAGCAGACAGCGCGGATTTTTCGGGAGGCAGATCGCCGATCCCAGATCCATGAGCGCCTGGTTGAAGTCGCCTGCCCTGCCTTTCGGCAGGTTCTGCCTCGCGATCTCCCACAGGAGTTTCCCGCCGCGAGGAGAATCAACAGGTTCGGTAACGTCAAACAGACGCGCATACACACGTTTGAGGTTCCCGTCCAGGGCGGGTTCGTCCGCGCCAAAGGCGATGGATGTGATCGCACCGGCAGTATATCTGCCGATACCGGGTAATTTGATGAGCTTTTCGAGTTCGTTCGGCAATTCCCCGCCATGTTCACTCACTACAACCTTCGCCGCCTTGTACAAATTGCGTGCGCGGCTGTAGTAACCGAGACCTTCCCAAGCGTTCAGCACATCATGCTCGGATGATTTTGCCAGAGCCTGAACGGTCGGAAATAACCGCATCCACCGCTCAAAATAGGGGATCACCGTCTCCACGCGCGTCTGCTGAAGCATGATCTCGGAGACCCAAACGGCGTACGCGTCGATGCGGAGCGAGTCGCGCCAGGGTAGGGTCCGCTTGTTTTTGCGGTACCAGTTCAACAGCTTGTCCTGAAGCGGGCTGAAGGATCGGGTTTGAAGCGTGGGGGTCGGCATGGTTAAATAAAAATCACGGAGACCTGTCCTGTCTCCGTGATCGAATTCCTAGAATTGAAACCCGCCGCGTGCGGGGACAACCTTGTAGGAAAAGTTTTTCACGTAATTGAAAAGGCGCTCCTGCAAAACACTCCAATCAGCCGACTTTAGGATACGGTGCGCCTGATCTGCGTCTGCCGCCACCAGGCCGACCTGGATCTGCGGGTAGGATCCATAGATCGTAGCCCAGGCTTCCGCAGGCTGTAATCCCAACCGTTGGACCCCGGGAATGAATTCGCCGATCACAAACTCGAAATATTCCTGATCCCGTTCGGCGGCAATATCCCAGGTCATCAAAACTTTTACTGACATTTTTAGCTCTTTTGGTATTCCAGAACAACGACCTTGGTCTCATCGGGCAGACCGCTGCGCGTAACTTTCAGGGACGGCTGTGTTTCAGGCTTCGAAAGGCCCATCTCTTTGACGAACTTGTTGAGAGAATCGAGAGACACCTTCGCGTCCGGCGTGGCATAGTGCATGGGGATGACGATGTTCGGTTCGATCAGGCTGATGACTTCCGCGGCTTTCGCGGCATTCAATCCGCCGCCGCCGCCCACAGGGACTAGAGCCACGTTGATCGTGCCAAGCGATTCGATCTCGGACTGGGTCGGCACCTGTTGGAGGTCGCCGAGATGCGCCACCGTGATACCGTCGTAATCGAACACGTAGACCGTGTTGGGGGAGGATGCGTCCTTGTTCTTCTTTTTGCCGCCCGTGCCGCCATCGGTGGATACGCCTGTAATAAAAACGCCGCCGATCTCGAATTCACCCGCGCCGTCGATCAGGTGCGATGTCCCTTTGACCGCGTCCCTGTAATTGTGACCGGGTGCGTCGTGGCTGACGGTCACAATATCCGCTTTGAGTTTGAGCGCCTCGTAACCAATGGCTTTATTGTCGTAAGGATCGGTCACCACGGTCGCATAACTGCGCTCGGTGAGTTTGAAACAGGAATGTCCGTACCAGGTAATTTCCATGAAACTGTAGCCTCCGGGGCATTATTATAATGGATAAACCCTTCACCCAATCAAAGGATTTGACCATGCAGAAATCAAAGACCATTCCATACCTGGAAGCCCTGTTCGCAGTCATCGTCTGGGGCGCCTCGTTCATTGCCACCAAGGTTGCATTGCAGGATGTCTCGCCTATTACAGTGGTGTGGCTGAGGTTTTCGATGGGCGTCCTCATTCTGGGAGTTGCTGTCTGCAGTGCGGAGGCAATTCTCTTTGCCGAAGAGAAATGAATGGGCGTATTTTGCACTGCTCGGGTTTCTGGGCATCACGTTCCATCAATGGCTTCAGTCGAATGGACTGCAGACATCCGAGGCCGGCACCACCGCCTGGATCGTTTCCACGACCCCGGTATTCATGGCGTTGCTGGGATGGATCGTTCTCAAGGAAGGGTTGGGCTGGCTCAAGATCACAGGCATTTTTCTCGCCTTTGCCGGTGTGCTGCTGGTCGTCTCCAAAGGTGACCTCTCCTCCGTTACAGTCGGTAGATTTGGCGCGCCCGGCGACAAGTTGATCCTGGTCAGCGCAGTGAATTGGGCGGTGTTTTCCGTTTTGTCACGGCGCGGATTAAAATCATATCCTGCAGGCTTGATGATGTTTTATGTCATGGCATTGGGATGGGTCTTTTCGTCCATTTTGTTCTTCGCCGGGACAAGTATCTCTGAGGTGTCAAACCTGACCTTCAACGGCTGGCTGGGCATCGCCTTTCTTGGGATCTTCTGCTCCGGGCTGGCGTACATCGCCTGGTACGACGCATTACAGGCATTGTCCGCGGCGCAGACCGGGGCGTTCCTGTACATCGAGCCTTTGGTGGCTGTGGTGGTCGCATTCTTCGTGTTGGGAGAGCCGGTCAGGCTGGTGTCCTTTATCGGGGGCGGGATCATTCTATTCGGTGTGTGGCTGGTGAACCGGTAAAAGGTTGAAGGGAGAAAAGGCAATTCATATGGCGGCCGGCGGGGGTGAGTTTGAGGCGGATTCTCGTCATAAAAATAGGTGTCGGTTATCATATTGACTTTTTCAAGACAGGAGTATAATTCAACCACTACATTCCCACGAAACGGAGGATTGACCCATGGCTGGTGTTACTTTCAAGAATGTCTACAAGAGATTTGGAGAAATGATCGCTGTCAACAACCTGAATATCGAAGTTGCTGACAAGGAGTTTCTCGTGCTCGTCGGACCCTCGGGGTGCGGCAAGACAACCGCGTTGCGGTGTCTCGCTGGCCTGGAGGAGATCTCCGACGGCGAGATCCTGATCGGAGATCGGGTCGTCAATGATGTCGCCCCGAAGGACCGTGACATTGCCATGGTCTTTCAATCCTACGCCCTTTACCCCCACCTGTCCGTGTACGACAACATGGCATTCGGCTTGAAACTGCGCAAGCTGCCGAAGGAAGAGATCAAGCGCCGCGTGAACGAAGCGGCTGATGTGCTCGGGATCCGCGACCTGCTCGAGCGCAAGCCGCGCCAGCTCTCAGGCGGCCAGCGCCAGCGCGTGGCGGTCGGGCGCGCCATCGTGCGCGAACCGAAGGTGTTCCTCTTCGACGAACCGCTTTCCAACCTGGATGCCAAATTGCGCGTGGCAATGCGCGCCGAGATCAGCAAACTGCACCAGCGCCTGCAGACCACTTTCATCTACGTGACCCACGACCAGATCGAAGCCATGACCATGGCGACCCGCATTGCCGTGATCAACAAGGGCATTCTGCAACAACTTGATACCCCGCAGAATTTGTATGACAGGCCCAACAACCTGTTTGTAGCCGGGTTTATCGGCTCACCCGCCATGAACTTCTTCCCTGGCAAACTCCGCAAGGATGGGAGCAAACTGGTTGTGGATACGGGCGATTTCGTTGTCGCCATTCCTGCGAATCACACCAAACCCTATGAAGGTCACGCGGGCAAGGATATTATCTTCGGCATCCGACCGGAGAACATTCACGACGCGGACTTCCTCCCGCCCAACATTGATGCAGAAAAGGTCGCCATCAAAGTGGATGTGACGGAATTGATGGGCAACGAGATCTTCTTATATCTCGTCAGCGGAAAGAACACCTTTGTCTCCCGCGTCGACCCGCGCTCGAAACTGCGAGTCGGTCAACAGGCCCAGGTCGCGTTCGACATGGACTCCGTCCATATCTTTGATTCGGCAACCGAGCTGGCCATTCGGTAAAAAGCAGGTTCAACGAGTTTAAAAAAAACACCCCGCAATGCGGGGTGTTTTTTTGATTCCGATTCTCAAAGTAATTTGTTAAAACACTTGAAAAAATGATCGGTTTGTGCTATTATTCATTGAAGTTACACCCTGAGAAGAATCATTTGAGTACTTTTTTTTGGCTTCCTGTGGATTATAATGTCAAGAGCTTTAACAAACATGCAGCTCTTGATCTGATCCGTTTTTCCGGCGCAGGGATGTCTAGAACCGACCTGGCTGACCGCATGGGGTTGACGCGCGCAGCCGTCAGTTTGATCGTGAACGACCTTCTTGAGAGCAGGGTTGTGCTGGAAGCGGAAAGTCGCTCGGCGCCAAGCGGCCGCCCGCCCATCGTGCTTGAGATCAATCCGGAACACGGGTTGGTCGGTGCAATCGACATGGGGGCTACGCACATCAGCATTGCACTGGCGGATTTTGCCGCCCGCATCCACCAGGAATCTGAATTTCAATTCGACATCAAGGATGGACCCGAAATCTGTCTTGCCAAAGCGGACCAGACCTTGCAGAAGATGCTCAAGGAACAGGGATTGTCCATCTCTGACCTGTCTGCCGTCGGTCTTGGCGTTCCAGGACCTGTCATTACTGAAGCGGGCATGGTTGTCGCTCCTCCCATCATGCCGGGTTGGGATCATTACCCGATCCGGACCAGCCTGGAAAAGATGTGGAACCTCCCAATTACGCTCAACAATGACGCCGAACTCGGCGCATTGGGTGAATGGGCATACGGGGCAGGCCGCGGGGAGAAGAATATTGCATACATCAAGGTGGGAAGCGGGGTCGGCGCAGGTCTTATTCTAAATCAACAAATTTACGGTGGGACGATGGGGGCGGCCGGAGAGATCGGTCATCTCACGATAGATGAGGACGGTCCGCTTTGTAATTGCGGAAATCATGGCTGTCTTGAGGCGTATGCCGGCGGTCACGCCATCGCAAAACAAGGGCAATTCCTGGCAAAATCAGGGAAAAGGACCCTGCTTGCAGACATGCCGGCTGAAAAGATCACCGCCCTCGAAGTGGCAGAAGCCGCCAGGCGCGGCGACCTCCACGCGCAGGAAATCCTCAGGCGCGCGGGTACCTACATCGGGATCGCCATCGCGGGTCTGATCAACCTTTTTAACCCAAGTGTGGTGATCATAGGAGGCGGGGTGTCACAGGTGGGCGACATACTTACTGTGCCGATCCGCCAGGCTGTTCGTGAACGGGCGATGCGCGCATCTGAACAGGGGGTACGCATTACCACCGGCATGCTGGGTCGCCGCTCGGTGCTGATCGGCGCCACAGTGCAGGCGGTCAATGTAGCCATTCATGTTGCCGCTGAAAACAAGAATTCTGCTTCAAAAGTAGCCGTCATTGAAACCATGGAAGTAAATTAATCCTCTAAAAGGAGGTGATGCCTTTATAATTGATCAAATTGGAACTGCAATATGAAACGTCGTGAAAAATTAACCCTATATTCCTACAAGGAGAAGAAGTAAATGAAAACCAAATTAAGTTTGCTGTTCAGCCTCCTGCTGATCTCAGCATTCGTGCTCGCCGCCTGCGGCCCAGCCGAAACCCCCGCCGTGGAAGAACCGGTTGCTCAACCCACCGAGGCACCTGCGGAACCGACCGCCGCCCCGGAACCGACCGCCGTCCCGGAACCCGCCGGCACCCTGCGCATCTGGGCTGACGACACGCGCGCCCCGATCCTCCAGGACCTGGCTGACGAAGTGCTCGCCGCCTACAACCTCGAGCTCGTCGTTGAATTGAAATCCGCCATCCGCGATGACTTCCAGGTTGCCGCTCCCCTGGGCGAAGGTCCCGACATCATCGTGATCGCTCACGACCAGGCCGGAACCCTCGTTTCGAATGGTTTGCTTGCGGAAGTCGACCTCGGCGACAAGGCCGCTGATTTTGCCCCCAAGGCATTGGAAGCCTGCACCTTCGATGGCAAACTGTACTGCATGCCCTACGCCACCGAAAACATGGCGTTCTTCTACAACACCGACCTGGTCCCGACCGCTCCCACCACCTGGGATGAGGTCCTCACCGTTGGCCGCGCCCTCAAAGCAGAAGGCAAGGTTGATTACGTGATGGCAGTGACCGGCTCCACCTACGATGCCTATCCGCTCTTCACCTCCTTTGGCGGCTACATCTTCGGCAAGACCGCCAATGGCGACTGGAACCCCGAAGACCTCGGCGTTGACAGCGCCGGCATGATCGAAGGCGTAAAGTGGCTTGCTGACGGCGTCGCCGCCGGCGAACTCCCCGCTGACTGGGATTGGGCGAACAACCATGCCCTGTTCGAGACCGGCAAAGCCCCGTTCATCATGGCTGGCCCTTGGGCCCTTGGCCGCATCCGTGAATCCGGTATTCCCTACGCGATCTCCAACTTCCCCGGCGGCGGCTTCCCGTTCGCTGGTACGCAGGGTTTCTTCATCAATGTCCAGAGCGAAAATGTTCTGCTCGCCCAGGCTTTCCTGAACGAGTTCATTGCGACCGAAGACATCATGCTCAAGTTCTATGAAGTCGGACAGCGCCCGCCTGCCTACCTCCCCGCCCTGGCAAAAGTTGACGATGCCGACCTGGTGGCCATGGCAGCAGCCGGCGAAAATGCCAACATGATGCCCGCCATCCCCGCCATGGGCTCCGTTTGGGGCAACTGGAACGACTCTGTTGTCCTCGCCCGCGACGGCAAACAGGATGCCGAGACTGCCATGACTGAAGGTGCAACCAAGATCCGCGCCTTGATCGCCAACCCGCTGACCGGCATGGTCAACGTCCCCGGTTCCTACCAGGCCGCGGCCGGATGCGCTGGTGACTGGGATCCCGCTTGTAGCGTCACCGCCATGACCATGGGCGAAGATGGCAAGTACGTTAGTGGTCCGTTCACCATCCCCGCCGGCGACTACGAATACAAGGCTGCCCTGGACGGTTCGTGGACAACCAACTACGGTTCCGACGGTCTTCAGGATGGCCCCAACTACACGTTGAGCCTCGCCGCTGAGACCAAGGTATCCTTCGTGTATGACCCAGCAACTAAACTGATCGAGGTCATCACCGAGTAAGAAGTAAGCTGATTTGAAGGGCTGAGGGACAATGTCCCTCAGCCCTTCTTGTAACCCCAGGCACTCGTGCCAACCTTCCACGAGGAGGAACCAATGAGTTAAGCCGTTTCAGGAAGATCGAAGAAGAAATCAGGGATGACTGAAGAGTCGTCCCTTTCCAAATTGATCCGGATCATCCTGCTGGTCCTGTTCGATGCGGGCGCCGTCTGGTTCATTCAAAACGCACTCTCGCAAGGGTTCGATCAACTGGCAATTGTGATCGGCATAATTGCCGTCATGTTTAATCTCATCTATCTGATTCCACAGGCATACCCATTCCGATGGATGTCATTCGGACTGGGTTTTCTCATCCTGTTCACCATCTATCCAATGGTCTTCACCATCTATGTGGCGTTCACAAATTACGGCGATGGTCACCTCCTCACCAAGGAACAGGCACTCCCGATTATCGAAAAACAGGTCTTCCTGCCTGAGACAGGTAAATCGTATTCCTGGACAGCGTTCCAATCCGACGCAGGCGATTATGCCCTCTGGCTGATCAACCCCGAGGGTGAAACCTTCATTGCCAAACCGGGTGTGGAACTTCAACCCGCCAAACCGGGCGACCCTGGAATTGGGGAGGCAGACAGCAAGGGGATACCTGCAACCATTGATGGTTACAAGCGTTTGAACCCTTTGTTTGCCGCCACAGACAAGAATCTTGTGAACATTAAATTTGGCATTGAGGGAGGCAAGACAGTTCAAGTACGTTCGCCGAGCGAAGCCGCCGAACTGCAGATCCGCTACCAGTATGACGAAGCCACCGGCACTATCGTGGATCAGTCCAACGGCGAAATCTACTATGACGAGGAGGGGACCTTCACATCCCGTACCGGCAAAACCATCGCGCCGGGATATCGCACAGAGATCGGTTTCAAGAATTTTGTGGATTTTGTCACCAGCCCGGCTCTGCGCGGACCGTTGGTACAGATCGTCACCTGGAACTTCATCTTCCCGACGGTCAGCGTCCTCTCGACCTTTGCACTGGGTCTGGCCATTGCGATCATGTTCAACGAGCCGGACTTCCCTCTCAAGCGGTTGATCCGATCCCTGTTGATCATCCCCTATACCATTCCGGGCTTGATCAGCATCATCATCTGGCGCGGCCTGTTGAACTCGGAATTCGGCATCGTCAACAAGATCCTGAACGACCTGATCGGCACAGCCCCGCGTTGGACCACCGAAGCCTTCTGGGCACAGACTGCCATCCTGCTCGTGAACCTGTGGCTTGGTTATCCCTACATGATGCTGGTCAGCAGCGGCGCACTGCAATCCATCCCTTCGGACATCTACGAAGCGGCGATGATCGACGGCGCGACCGGCTGGCAAAGGTTCAGGCGCATCACCCTGCCCCTGCTGTTGATTGCCGTGGGACCGCTCCTGATCGCATCCTACGTGTACAACTTCAACAATTTCAACCTGATATACCTGTTCATTGCAGGCGGTCCCCCAATTCCGGGCGCGACTACGCAGGCAGGCTATACGGACATCCTGATCAGTTACGTCTACAAACTCGCTTTTGAAAGCGGCGGACGTGGCGTCCAATATGGCCTGGCATCTGCCATTTCCATCGTTGTGTTCTTCATCGTTGGATCCATCACACTGTTCCAATATCGCTTTACGAACATGTGGGAGGAGGCGAGCGAAAATGCCTAACATGTCTCAATCCATTAAAACACTGCGGACATCGCAGAAATTTCAGAAGCGTTTCAGCGTCGTGATACGGCTTGTCATTGCGGTGATCCTGATCATCTTTGCCATCTTCCCGGTGCTTTGGATCGTTTCCGCCTCCTTCGATCCGTCGCAATCCCTTGCCACCCAGACATCGCTCATTCCCGCAAATCCCAGTCTTAGGAATTACCAGAGATTGTTCGGTCAGGATCCGGATTACAAGTTTGGCGACCTGGTCTTCCAGAAATGGGTCTGGAACTCTGTGAAGGTCTCGGGCATATCCACCATCCTCAGCCTGGCGCTCACGACCATGGCGGCATACGCCTTCTCGCGCATGCGCTTCAAGGGACGCGTCACAATGCTCAAGGGTATTTTGTTGATACAGGTCTTCCCGAATCTGCTGGCGCTCGTGGCGATCTACGTTCTGATCTTCCAGTTCGGTGAGATCATACCCGCACTAGGCCTGAATACACACGCAGGTTTGATCATGGTCTATCTGGGCGGTTCGATGGGCATGAACATCTGGCTGATGAAGGGCTTCCTCGACACCATTCCGCGCGACATTGACGAATCCGGCATGGTGGACGGCGCCTCGCATTTCCAGATCTTCTACAACCTGATCCTGCCGCTTCTGCGCCCCATCCTGGTGGTCATCGGCATCCTGTCGTTCATTGGCACGTACGGCGACTTCATCCTCGCCCGCATCCTGCTCAACGATGTGAACCAATACACCCTGATGGTCGGTCTGCAGATCTTCACCGCAGGTCAATTCGACCAGAAGTGGGGCGTCTTCGCCGCCGGTGCGTTGATCGGCGCCCTGCCCATCATGATCATCTATCTCGCTTTGCAGGACCAGATCGTGGGTGGTCTGACGCAAGGCGCGGTCAAAGGATAAAATGCGTCGTTCGCTCGCCATTTTGACTCTGGCGATCATCTCGATAGCCCTGTTCCTTGGACAGGGCTATCTTCGCTATTCAGCCGGACAGCCTGTTGAAGAAATCCCCATCTTTGCGGATGTCAGCAGACAGGCTGGCATCGTGGACAACCGCGTCGCGGGCATCGAAATGTCCACGGGCCAGGCATGGGGCGATTACGACAACGACGGCTGGATCGACCTGTACGTCACCGACCCGATCGGCAAAAACACGCTCTACCGCAACAACGGCGATGGGACGTTCAACGTCTCGGACCTGACCGACCAGGTTGCCATCCCAGACACCTACTCGCAGGGCGCCACCTTCGCGGACTACGACAACGACGGCTGGAAGGACCTGCTCATCGTCAACTGGGGGCAGGACCACCTCTTCCACAACGAGCAGGGCAAAGGCTTCGTGAACGTCTCCCAGGCGGCGGGCATTGTTGACGACCGCAACAGCAAGTCCGCCTCGTGGGGCGACTACGACAACGACGGCTTCCTCGACCTCTACATCGCCAACTGGTCCTGCTACCCCAAATGCGGACGCCAGTTCGACGGCGAACCTGACCGCCTCTACCACAACAACGGCGACGGCACCTTCACCGAAGTCACAGACCTGCTCATGGGCGGCGTGACCGGCGCAGGCTTCATCGCCAACTTCACAGACTACGACAACGACGGCGACCTCGACATCTACCTCGTCAACGATGAGTTCATCAACCCCATCGGCAACAAACTCTGGCGCAACGACGGCGCAGGCTGTAACGGCTGGTGCTTCACCCAGGTCGCAAGGGAAGCCAACGCCGACTCAAAAGTCTTCGGCATGGGACTTGCCGCGGGTGATTACGACAACGACGGCGACGTGGACTTCTACTACTCCAACGTCGGTCCCATGGAGTTGTTGCAGAACCAGGGCGACGGCACCTTCCAGAATGTCGCCGAGGCGGCGGGCGTGAACTTCCCCTTGGGCATCGGCTGGGGTGCGGTCTTCCTCGACTATGACAACGACGGCTGGCGCGACATCTACCTCTCCATCGCAGATACCGCCGACCACAAGGATGTCGGCGCGAACCAACTCTTCCGCAACAACGCCGACGGGACCTTCACACCCGTTGCCTGCCACAACGAAGCGACCGATGTCCGCATGAGCATCGGCGTCGCCTACGCCGACTACGACCACGACGGCTGGGTGGACCTTGTCGTCGGCAACCTCGACGAAGGCTACCGCCTGTACAAAAACCAGCAGGGACAGACCTCCGACAACCACTGGCTCGCCATCGAACTCATCGGCGCGGGACCTGTCAACCGCGACGCGGTCGGGGCGCGGGTCTACGTCACGGCGGGCGGGGTGGCACAAATGCAGGAAGTCATCCTCGGATCGAGCGTCATGGCGGGAAATGATCTCGTCCAGTATTTCGGTCTCGGCGGGGAGCGAAGCGCAGAGGTCCGCATCCGCTGGAGCAACGGCGAGGAACAGGTCATCCAAAACGTCCGCGCGGATCAGCGTTACAAGATCCAGTACGGTGAAACCGCGTTACAACCCCTGCCCGCGACCTCCGTTGCAAAAATCGGCAAGCCGTCGTTCCTCGAATACCTCCGCACCCTCAAACCTGCCAATTACCAATTACCATTTACCAAAGACCCCGACGCGCAACTCGCCCGCCTGATGGACGAGGCAGGCGTCGAACCGCCGACCAATCCCCCACCGCCTTCGCCTGAACTTGTCAAACTCGGCGAGGCGCTCTTCTGGGACCCCGAGTTGAGCGGCAACCGCGACACCTCCTGCGCCACCTGCCACCACCCCGACCTCGGCACGGGCGATAATCTCTCCGTCTCCATCGGCACCAACGGATCTGGTCTCGGCGAAGGGCGGGATTTTGGCGCCGCGCGTGAACTCGTGCCGCGCAATGCGACGCCGCTCTACAATCTCGGATATCTGGAATGGGAAGTGATCTTCTGGGATGGGCGCGTCACGACCACCACTTCGACTTCGCCCAGTGCAAGCCCGACGTCTGGATTCCACACCCCAGCCAGTGACCGTCTCCCGGGCGGACTCGACAGCGTGCTCGCTGCACAAGCCATGTTCCCCGTCACCTCGCGCGACGAGATGCGCGGCTACCGCGGCGAATTGGACGTCTTCGGTCAACCCAACGAACTAGCCGTCGTGGTGGATTACAAAGCTCGTCCTGTGTGGGATGCATTGATGGCGCGGCTGCTGGCGATCCCCGGCTACGTGGAGTTGTTCCACGCCGCTTATCCCGATGTGCCGACGGATGAACTCGGCTTCCAGCATGCCGCGAACGCGATGGCGGCATATGAAATTGCCGTCTTCACCTTTGAAGACGCTCCGTTTGACCGCTACATTCAGGGCGACAAAACCGCGTTGAGCGACGACGCCAAACAGGGCGCGTTGTTGTTCTACGGGGAGGCAGGCTGCGCGACCTGCCACTCGACAGGCTTGCTGACCGACCAGAAATTCCACAACCTCGCCGTGCCGCAGATCGGCGACGGCAAGGGACGCGAACAGCCCTTCGACCTCGGCCGCGCCCGCGAAACCGGTAACGACTGTGACCGCTACGCCTTCCGCACGCCGCCGCTCCGCAATGTCGCCATCACCGGTCCGTGGATGCACAACGGCGCGTTCACCACGCTCGAGGCGACCGTCCGCCATCACCTCGACCCGCAGGCAAGCCTGCAAAACTACGATCCGAGCCAGTTGTCCGAGTTACTGAAGGACACCTGTCAGGATCAGCCTGAGACCATCGCCGCCATCCTGAAGTGGTACACGTCCGATAACACCAGCGACGGCGTACAACTCACAGACGAGGAAATGCGCCTGCTGCTCGCCTTCCTCGAGTTGCTTACCTCGCCCTCCGCCCTCGACCTGAGCCACACCATCCCCGCCTCCGTCCCCAGCGGACTGCCCGTCGGGGGGAATATCAAGAACATTGAATCAGCATCAGCCGTCCCGTAGGTCTGAACCGCGGGCGGTCTGAATGCAGAAAAGGTTTCCCAAGGATGAAGATTCTATCCAGACTTATCCCGTTCCTCCTGCTCATCTCCCTGCTGATGGGGTGCGCCTCGCCAACTCCAACCCCGACAGCGCCTCCCCCGACGATCACCCCGACCGCCACGCCCGACCCCTACGCCGGCACGGACGGTTTCCGCTGGTGGAATGATACGGTCTTCTATGAGATCTTCGTCCGCTCGTTCTACGACAGCGACGGCGACGGCATCGGCGATTTCAACGGCATCACGGAGAAACTGGATTATCTCGAAGGGCTGGGCATCCGCGGCATCTGGCTCATGCCCATCAACCCGTCCCCCTCCTATCACGGCTATGACGTGACCGACTACTACGCGGTCAACCCCGATTACGGCACGCTGGAGGATTTCAAACGCCTGCTCGAGGAGGCGCACAAGCGCGACATCAAGATCATCATCGACTTCGTGATGAACCACTCTTCGACCAAACATCCGTGGTTCCAGCAGGCGCTCACGCCGGGCAGTCCGTACCACGACTGGTACGTGTGGAGCGAGACCGATCCCGGCACGCTCGGTCCGTGGGGAGCCAAAGCCTGGTACCGCGCCAGCAACGGACTGTACTACTACGCCATCTTCTGGGACCAGATGCCCGACCTGAACTATGAAAATCCCGCCGTGCGCGAGGAGTTCAAGAAGATCACCTCCTTCTGGCTGGAGGAGGTCGGCATTGACGGTTTCCGCCTCGACGCGGTGCGGTATGTCGTCGAAGGCGACCAGCTGGCTGACTCGAAGGCGAACCATGCCTTCCTCGAGGAATGGGGGCAGTACTACCGCAGTCTCAACCCGCAGGCATTCACCGTCGGCGAAGCGTGGACCGACAACGGCAACGTCAAAAAATACACCGACACCAACCGCGAACTGGATTCCGCCTTCAACTTCGACCTGTCGCAAGCCATGTTCAAGTTGAACGAGGGCAACACCACCAGCCTGCGCTTCGTCCTGCAGACCACCATCCGCGACTTCCCCGACCAGGACAACGCCAACTTCATCACCAACCACGACATGCCGCGCGTCATGAACCAGCTCGGCGCGGACAAGGAACAGCGCGCCAAACTCGCCGCGGGCATCCTGCTCACCGCGCCGGGCATCCCGTTCATCTACTACGGCGAAGAGATCGGCATGAGCGGCACCAAGCCCGACGAACTCATCCGCACGCCCATGCAGTGGGACAACTCCACAGGCGCAGGCTTCACCAGCGGCAAGCCGTGGCAGGCGGTCAACGCGGACTACACCACCGTCAACGTCACCAGCCAGACGGGCGCGAGCAATTCCCTGCTCGAACACTACCGCGCGCTCATCGAACTACGGGACGCGCACTCCGCCCTGCGCGTCGGCAAAACCTACGTGGCTGAGTCCAACTCGAACAAGATACTCGCCTACCTGCGCGCATCCAGCGATGAGACCCTTCTCGTCCTCATCAACATTGACGATGAACCGTTGAGCGACTACAAACTCGACCTCTCCCTCGGACCGTTATCGGGCCAATACACCGCCGCGTCCCTGCTCGACGCGTCGACCATCAGTCCGCTCACCGCAAACGACAAAGGCGGCTTCGACAGTTACGTCCCCCTCCCCGAACTCCCGCCGTACAGCATTTTTGTCATCCAACTTACGAAATAATTCTGCAAACGTCCCGAAGGTTTGACCGAAGATCAAGCCTGATTTACAGAAACCTTCGGGACGTTCTCCAAAGGGACCCTCATGGAAGACTTTATCTTCGGAACCCTCGCCACCGACGAATCGCGCATCAAGACACCTGCGAGACATCCTCGGAGGCATCACCCATGCCCACAAACGCCTCCCGCGCGACCCTCAGCCGGGTCAGCCCACCCAGATCTTTCTCACGCTCGGACCCTCTCACCCTCAGGACCGCGCCTGGATCTACTGGACGAACGACGGCTCCGACCCTGAAGGGCACAACGGACAACCTTCAAATGGCTACGCGACTCCGCTAGAACCCATCACCTCCGAGTGGAACACCTTCCTGTGGGGATACGTCCGCACGTTTCGCGGCGAGATTCCCGCACAGGAAGCAGGGACGGTCGTCCGTTATCGCATCTCAGCAGGCGGGAATGGCGAGGAAACCTTCGCCGACAACGGCGCGTACTACGCCTTCTACGTGGACGACGACCCGCCTCCCGCCTGGACGAAGGACGCCGTCATCTACCAGATCTTCGCCGACCGCTTCTTCTCTCCCGCCGCCGACTTCCCCGCCGTGGAAGCCAAGCCCTCCCTCAAATGCAACGGAACCCTGCGCGGCATCACCGCGAAACTCGACTACCTCGCCGAACTCGGCGTCAACTGTCTGTGGTTCACGCCGGTCTTCCCCAGTCCCAGTTATCACGGCTACGACGCCACCAGTTTCTTCGAGATCAATCCCGCGCCTCGGCACGAAGGAAGATTTCAAGGAACTGATCGAGAAGGTCACATGCGCGCGGCATCCGCATCCTGATGGACTTCGTCCCCAATCACTGGTCGAACCAGCATCCCACTTTCATTGAAGCGACGCAAAACCCGAACAGTCCCTACTTCAAGTGGTACACCTTCGAGCACTGGCCCGACAAATACAAGACCTTCTTTGGCGTGAGAACCCTGCCCCAGATCAACCTGCGCTACGCGTCCGCCCGCCAGCACGTCCTCGATGCCGCCAAATACTGGCTGGATTTCGGCGTGGACGGCTTCCGTGTGGACTACTGCATCGGTCCGACACCCGATTTCTACGCGGACTTCCGCCGCGTCACGCGGACCTCCAAGCCTGATTCGTGGACCTTTGGCGAAGCCGTCGACCCGCCCGACTCCCAACTCGCCTTCGAGGGCGGCATGGATGGCACGCTCGATTTCATGCTTCTCGAAGGCTTGCGCGCCACGTTCGCCTTCGGCAAGTGGAGCGCCCGCAAGTTCGCCGAATTCCTCGACCGCCACGAAGCCTACTTCCCTGCAACCTTCTCGCGCCCGTCCTTCCTCGACAACCACGACATGAACCGCTTCCTGTGGGTGGCGCACAACGACACGCAGAAACTCAAACTGGCGGCGATGTGCCAGTTCACGCTGGCGGGCGCGCCGGTCATCTACTACGGCACCGAAGTCGGACTCTCCCAGCCCGCCGACGTCATGCAGCACGGACGCGCCATCCACGAAGAGACGCGCATGCCCATGCTCTGGGGCGATGACCAGGACAGGGATCTGTTCGAGTTCTACCGCGAGCTTATCAAGATACGGAAGACCGAATCCGCGTTGGCGCATGGGAGGCGAGAGAATGTCCTTGCAACAGAGGAAATCCTCGTCTACCGCCGCGCAGATGGACGGGAACGGAAGTCTCTTGTGCGCGATGAATATTTCAGAGAAGGCGATGGAGTTCGAGTTGGAGGTCGCAGAGTCCAGCCCAATGCTGATGACCAAGTCCGAGTGCAGGATTCAGGCTGGGGGTGGAAAGAAGCGGTTCTTCCTTCCGCCGTTCAGCGGGATGATCGTCAAATGAACGTCGTTCGTCACGCGGATTTCCCATCCCAATTCGTCGCCGCGCGCAACGTGGACGTCTGGCTTCCGCCTGATTACGCGGAGGACAGGCGCCATCCTGTGCTGTACATGCACGACGGACAGAACCTGTTCGAGCCGGTCTCTTCGATTGGCGGCGTGGCATGGGAAGTGGATAAAGCCGTGGCGCGGCTGGCGGGGGCGCGGAGGATTTGGAGCGTGATCGTGGTCGGCGTGTGGAACAGCGACATCCGCTGGCGCGAGTACATGCCGCAAAGGGCGTACGAGGCGGCGGGCTTCGAGAAGAGGCGGGGGGCGGTGATCGAACGGGCGGGCGGCGAACCGATCTCGGATCTGTATCTCAGGTTTCTGGTGGAGGAGGTCAAGCCGTTCGTGGATGCGAACTATCCGACGTTGCCCGACCAGCGGAATACCTTCATCATGGGCTCGAGCATGGGCGGATTGATCTCGCTCTACGCTGTCAGCCAGTATCCTGACGTGTTTTACGGTGCGGGGTGCGTTTCCACGCACTGGTCGGCGGGACGGGACGAACTCGTGGATGAGATGGCAAAGATGCTGCCTGACCCGAAATCGCACAAGTTGTATTTCGACTACGGGACCGTCGGCTTGGATGCCGAGTACGAACCCTTCCAACTGCGAATGGACGGACATCTCCGCAAGGCAGGTTATACCGAACAGAATTGGATGACGCGCAAGTTCGACGGTGCAGACCACAACGAGGCAGCGTGGCGCGCACGCGTGGAAATCCCGCTGGAGTTTCTGCTGGGTTAGTGCATCAAAGGCGTTTTGTGAAAAGCAAATTCATCAAGATCATCATTGTTCTCATCATTACTGCCGCCACGCATACGCTGGCGGTGACCTACCTCCCGCAGGATTTTGATGAACCGGTCTACACCGAAGCCGCCATGGATTACGCCCGCGCGCTCGAGCAGGGAAATTTCAACGCGGTCATTGATTACCCCAACAATCGCGAACATCCCGCCCTGGTCAAACTGACGTACGGCATCGCGGCTTATTTCAACGGTTCAGCACACAATTACTCCGAATCCCTGCGAACGGGACGCGTTGTTTCTGCCGTCTTTGGCATCTTGGGGACTCTCATCCTCGCGCTCATCGATCCCTTTGCTGGCGGACTGATGGCGATCCACGCGCTGGTCGTCAAATACACCAGTCAGGCGTACCTCGAAGCCATCCCGCTGGCGTTCATGATACTGTCGGTTTTTGCATTCCTCAAAACGGACAAAGAAAAACGCGACGCGTGGTTCTGGCTGTCCGCTTTTGCGCTGGGAGTGGTCACGGCAGGGAAGTTCACCTATACGCCCGTGCTGGTCATCGTGCTGGCCTATCTGGCATTCATCGAAAAGAAGATCCCGTTCCGCTGGATGGCGGGATTTGGCGTCCTCGCCGTCGCGTCCTTCTTCCTGCTGAACGTCACACTCTGGCACGACCCGTTCCGCCGCATCATTGAAGCGCTCACATTCCACGCCAACTACCAGCAAGGCGGGTATGTGACCGAGGTGGGCTATCCCTGGTATCAGCCGTTTGTCTGGCTGTTCAAGGAAACGCCCGGCGACTGGCACGGCGGCATCTTCCTCTATGACATCGACCCGTTCATTGCCTTCTTCGCCTTCGCGGGCATCCGGCGCGAGTGGAAGGAACGCCGCTGGCTGGTCATCTGGCTGGCTGTGGGCATCATCTTCCTGCTATTTTGGGGCACCAAGTGGCCCCAATATGTGCTTACCATCACCCCCGCCATCTGCCTGATGGCGGCAGAGTCCGCGCGGCGCTTCTCGAAGTGGGTCTCGAGGCTGAGTTATTACAAATCCGCGTGAAGGTTACAAGGCACTGCCAACTTTATCGAAACAGGATAGAATCACAATCCATTCCAAAATCGAGGTTACTCCATGACTATCACCGCACCAGACTGGGTACAGGACGCCATTTTTTACCAGATCTTCCCCGACCGATTCGCTCGAAGCGCACGCAACCCCAACGACAAACTGACATTCGAACCCTGGGACTCGCCCCCCACCGTCCACGGCTTCAAAGGCGGCGACTTGTACGGGATCGCCGAACGCCTCGACTACCTGAAGGACCTGGGGATCACGGCTCTCTATCTAAACCCGATCTTTGCCTCAGCCTCGAACCACCGCTACCACACCTTCGACTACTACAGCGTGGACCCGCTCCTCGGCGGGAACGACGCCTTCCGCCACCTGCTGGACCAGGCACACAAGAGGGGCATCCGCGTCGTGCTGGACGGCGTCTTCAACCACGCCTCGCGCGGCTTCTGGCAGTTCCACCACGTCCTCGAATGCGGAGACGGCTCACCCTACAAGGACTGGTTCCACTTCGACCCTGAACGCATGAGCGGGAAAAAACACTGGGGCGCCTACCCCGGTCCGCATGAGATCAAGGCGTTGCAGCACGGCGAAAACAGCCTGAACGCCATCGGCTACGGTGCCTGGTGGAATGCTCCCGCCCTGCCCAAGTTCAACACGGACACCCCCGCCGTGCGCGAGTTCCTGCTTGATGTTGCCGAATATTGGATCAGATTCGGCATTGACGGCTGGCGGCTGGACGTGGCGGAGGAGATCGACGACGACGCCTTCTGGCAGGAGTTCCGCAACCGTGTGCGCAAGATCAACCCCGAAGCGTATATCGTTGCCGAGATCTGGCACGAGTCGCAGCGCTGGCTGAAGGGCGACCAGTTCGACGCCATCATGAACTACGACGTGACCAAACCGGTCATTGCCTTCTTCTCGAACGGCAACCTTGACCTCAAAGTCCTGCACCAGCAGACCAACTATCACGGCATTTACCATTCCATTGACGCGCACGAATTCGCCAACCGCATCGACCACAACCTCGGTCTTTACAAACCGGACGTCACCTACGCCCAAATGAACCTGCTCGACAGCCACGACACGCCTCGTTTCCTCTCGTGCGTCAGCGGCAACAAGGACTCGCTCAAGCTGGCATGGCTCTTCATGTTCACCTACCCCGGCGCGCCGTGCATCTATTATGGCGACGAGATCGGCATGGACGGCGAGCATGACCCCTACTGCCGAAAGTCCTTCCCGTGGGACGAGAGCAAATGGGACAGGAACCTGCTCGATTATGTAAAGGAACTCATTGACTTGCGCAAGAAAAATCCCGCCCTGCGGCGCGGCGACTATAAACGCCTGTGGTCGGCAAACGGTACGTACGCCTACTCCCGCACGCTCGGCGACAAGACCGTTGTGGTGGCGGTGAATGTCTCAGGATCGCCTCAGCAGATCAACGTCACATATGAGGCGGGGAAGAGTCCCAAGCCGGTCTTTGGCGAAGCGTCTGATATCTCGTTGGACGGGCGCCTGCATTTCACCATCCCAGCCAACAGCGGCGTGGTGTTGAAGTAAAGTGGGCGGAAAAAACATCGCCCCGCGCGGCAGGGAAATCACCGCTAACAACCAGACGACCATCATTGCCATGAGCGGCGGGGTGGTCGTCGGCATTTGCGCGCTGTTCTTCATGGCGGTTCAATGGCTTGGACCGAACGCCAATTCGCTGATCGCCCGGGCCTTCCCTTCGCCCACGCCGACGCGCCTTCCCTCCAGCACGCCCGCGCCAACGAGGACACCTGTCCCAAATCTGACAGCCACACAGCAAGCCTGGGTAAGACCCGCACAGTCCCCCTCCCTGGGAAACACCGAGGAGGTCAGGAATGCAGTGGACGCCGGCACCAATACCCTTGAGTCGCTTGCCTATGTTTATCCCGATACGCCGGAGATCAACCAGCCCGGCGACGTATATATCTACGAGATCCAATTGACGGAGTCCACGCCGCTAATCTGGTCTTACGGATGGTGCACGACCACACAGGAGATCCTCGATGATAATTTTGCTCACATCAGGCTCGAATTCACCGTCAATGGAACTCCCGCATCCTCCGGCAGCTTCTTCGTGAATGATTACGAACGCTCCGACGGCGGGAGATGCCGCGAACATGCCGCGTTGATCGTGGATTGGCCTGCCGGAACCCACCAGTTTGAAACACGGATCACCTTTACACAGGCGCTCGACGACGGCTGGGATATTTACCCGGCAGGGACACATACCTACAAATATATTGTGACAGTAGAACCGTAAGCGGGACGTCATCCCGATCAGTCTTAACCCCAAACTGCCTTCACCAACTCGGGCAGGATCTCCCCCGATTTTCCCTCAAAGAAGTAATTCACCTTCGGCGTAAGCGGCGTCCGTTCGGCGTTGATTTCGACGACGACCGCCCCGCGATTGCGGGCGGCGTGCGCCAGCGACGCGGCAGGCTGGACAACGCCTGATGTGCCGATCGAAAAGAAGACCTCACAAGTCCGCGCCGCTTCGACCGCCGCCTCGAGCTGCTCGCGCGGTAAGGACTCCCCAAACCAGACGACATCCGGTCTGAGCAAACCGCCGCAGACCTCGCATTGCGGAACAGACTCACTGTCATCGCCCCAGGTTTCGGCGATCAGGTAACATTCCGAACAGCGCACGCGCTGGATGTTTCCGTGCAGTTCGAGCATGTCCCGGCTTCCCGCCATGCGGTGCAGACCGTCCACGTTTTGGGTGATGAGGGTGAATTTAGGGACGCGCCTCTCGATCTCGACCAGGGCGTAATGCCCGGGGTTGGGGCGCACGGCCTTGACGGCTTCACGCCGCCACGCATACCAGTCCCAGATGAGTTTGGGGTCGCGTGCAAAGGCTTCCGGAGAGGCGAGTTGCTCGGGTTTGTATTGCGCCCACAGACCCGTCTGCGCGTCGCGGAAGGTGCGGAGTCCGCTTTCCTGGGAGACCCCGGCTCCTGTGAGGGCAACCAGTTTCGAAATCCGAAGGAGAAGCGCGACAAGGTCGGGAGGAAAGGTTATAGTCCGCACTTCACGAGCGAAACATTGCGGTCATAAAGTTGGGTGCGTCCAAGTATTTCGTTGTTCTCATTTACCGAGACGAATTGGTATTCGATCCAGGCGTTTTTGTAGGCGAAATACCGCCTGAGGTTACGCGTTTCGATATTGTAATTAAAGGATCCGTCTTCCAACTTGATCATTTCGGCGCCCGCGCTCCATTCGCCGATATTGAGCGTATTCTGTTTATCGCGCAAGCGCAGGAACAGGTATACGCGGTCGGTGCGTTCAGGGTCTTCAACGAGGACGGTCATCTTGATGCTGCGCGTTACACAGGCTCCCTCGCCCCAGTACATGGTGGAGGCGGAGTACAGGATGCCTCTGAAACCAACATTCTGAATGAAAAAAGTGGTCTTGCTCATGTCGTTGATAAATTCTTCCGAGAAGGTGGGAAGCGGCACCAGGGTCTGGGTGGGTAATGCCTCGAGCACAAGCGAAGATTCGGTCGGCGTAAAGGTGACCGGTGTATTGGTCGAAATGGCGAAAAAGTCCCTGGTGGGGATGCGGGTGACGGTCGGTTGAGGCGTGGCTGTATTTGCAGGCGTTTCAGGGACGGATGTTGCCAGGAGCTGGGTGATATCCGGGAACTGGAAACCGGAGCAACCGGCAAGGATCGCGATCAGCAGGAGAAATGGAAGGGTCTTTTTCATAACGGGTCCTGTCATGGATTTAGGGCGCTGCAATGTGTGACCGAGACACTGGTGCGGTCCACGACCGAGCGCCCAAGGACGGTCAGCCCAACGGTGGAGGCAACCAACTGGTATTGGAGCCAGGCGTCTTCGAACTTGTTGTAGTCGTTGATCTGGTCGAGTTCGAGTTTGTAGAAGTATTTACCCTGGTCGTTATCCTTCATGATGGCGCCCGCGCCCCATTCGGTACCGCGTCCACTGTACTTATCCTGCAGGCGGATGAACAGGAGCACGTATCGCAGCCGCCGCACAGGGGTCACGGTGGCAGTGAACATGATCGAACGGTCGCCGTCACAGGTGCTCCCCCACACGATCTGAGTGGTGGACTTTTGGACGAACTGGAAAATGTTCGGCGAGGGCGTGAACAGGATGGGGTCAAGCGTTTCAAGCGTGATGGTCGGGCGGGGGGTCGGGGGCAGGGTTGGCGTGCGGGAGGGAACGACGCCAGGCTCGAGCGTGGCAGGAATCTCCGTCGGCGCTTCGGTATTGACAGCGAACAGGTCGCGTGTGGCGGTCGGTGAGGGGAAACTGGTGACGGTCGGTTGGCGTGTGTCGGTCGGAGCGGGAGTGTCGGGGGTCAGGAAGGAAAGGTCCAGCGGGATGGCGGAACACCCGCTGAGCACGATGACAAGGAGTATGATGACGGTCTTTTTCACTATAGCACTGTGCATAAGTTCCTCAAAAGGATCGGCATGGACAATTTTATCAATTGTATCCTGTTTGATGGGGATTTATCTGTCCTTTGACCTTACTTCCTTGTTGGGAATACGCCTCAGATCTGGCCCAGGAACTGGTTCGGCAAAATAACTTACACCAAGCTCGAGGCGACGTCCTTCGCGAAGCATCCCTTTGGGGCGCCGCCGAGGACGGCGGCGATAGCAATGATAACTACGGCTCCCATTGCGGCTGCCAGTCGGGTTCGGGATTGTCCGTGATCTGCCGCAGGTCCGAGCCATCGGCGCGCATGATGAATATATCAGCCTGGTCGTCGTTTCGCAACGAGTTGAAGGCGATCCACGCCCCGTCGGGGGAGTAGGCAGCGGCGGCGTTGTTTCCGCCGTCGGTGAGTTGTGAGGCGGTCTGCGCTTCCACGTCTACGCGGAAGATGTCCTTGTCGCCCACCGGTCCCGCGTAGATGAGCAGGTATTTCCCATCCGGCGACCAATCCAGGCTGCCGCCAATGCCCTCGAGGCCCCTAGTCAGTTGCCGCACGCCCGTGCCGTCCGCGTTCATCAGGAAGATCTCGTAGGCATTCGGGCTGTCCACGGCCATGGCAAAAGCAATGGTATTGCCATCCGGCGACCAATCGGCAGAGACGATCGTATTCGGACCGGCATATAACAGCTTCGGGTTTTTGCCCGTGCTCTCCACCTTCCACAGGGAGGTGGGGCCGTCTGCGGCGCGGTTGGCGAACAGGACCGTCTGCCCGTCGGGCGAGAAACTGGGCGAGATGACATTGCCAATATTTTCCGTGAGGCGGATGAGCCGCGAGCCCTCGAAGACGAACAGGAAGAGGTCGAAATACCCGCCGTTCTGGTTCGAAGCATAGACAATGGAGCCGCCCAACGGCGAATAGACCGGGTAATAATTGTGCGCCTGAACGTTCGTGATCTGCTGATAGCCCGTCCCGTCGGCGTTGACCATGCACAACTGGTTGAAGTCGCCGCGCGTGCAGGTGAAGAGGATGCGTCCGATATTGGCTTTTGTCGGTTTGGGGAGAGGCGTGAAGGTCGGCAGGGCAGTTGGCAGGTCGGGGTCTGAGGCGCTGATATCCCCCAGGTTGATGTTCGCAGAGGGGATCAACAGGCACAGCCCGATGGCAATCAGGACCAGGATCAATCCAGGAGGCAGGCGAAAGCGAGAGGGATTCCGTTTCGAAAAGATGCGCCGCTGGGACATGAGGAAATTTTACTTCGTTTCGAGGCGAGAAGGGATCTCCCCCTTTACTTACCTGCCCCGGTGGGTCACCCCGGGCTCTGCCGCGAGACCGTAAAACTTTTCTGCGTTGACTGCATCCCCAAGCGCCTCATACGAACGCCCCATGTTTAGGTACAGGGACGGATGGAATTCCGTGACCCGTTCATCCTTGACCGCGTGGGCATGATCCAATGCAATTTGATTCCAATGCAGGGTCTCGTTTGGGTTTTCCTGAAAGCGCGCCACATAATGGGCGGTAATGCAGGCGTCATAATCGTCCTTGCGAGCCTGCCAGGCTTGTTTATAAAGGCGGCGCGCATCTTCAATGCAATTCTCGAATTCGGCACGCGAGCCTTCGATGCAGAGTTGGATGATGGGATTGGATAAATCCATGGTTCACCAGGCGACCTGAAGGTTAAAACCCATCAGGTCCATCTTTACCTGTGCGTCTTCTTTCGGGTAACTTTATCCTGATACATTCGGTCGTCAGCCATGCGCATCACATCGGACAAATTGCTGTTTTCCCTGCCGACAGCCAGTCCAATTGACAAGCCGAGCGAAGGGTCGTCCAGGTTCGACAGGTTCTTGCGCAATCTATCCACAGCCGCCTGCACCGCGGTTTCATCCGTCTGAGGAAGCAGGACGGCGAATTCATCGCCGCCGATGCGGGCGACAATCTCCTCCGCGCGGAAAGACTTCTGCAACTGTTGCGCCACCTTACAGATCAATGCGTCCCCGGCGGAATGTCCGTAACGGTCATTCACTGTTTTCAGGTTATCCACATCCGCCACAACAATGCTGACTGGGAATTGGCGGCTGAGTTGGAGGCGCGCCATTTCCACTTCGAAGAAGTTGCGGTTATATAGTCCTGTCAAAATATCGTGTGTGCTGAGGTGCTGGAGTTCCTGTTCCATGCGCTTGCGCTCGGTGATCTCCTTGGAAATGCAGATGACTGATTCCACCTCATTTTGAGCGTTCATGATCGGCTTGACAGTCGTCAGATAGTAGGTATCCCCATCCGGTCTTGGAACACGGACTTCGATCACTTTGGTAAGGCCATTCTCGAACACCCACTTGACAACCGCATAGCGCTTGTCGGCTTCATCCTTCGGGAAGACATCCCATATTTTTTTGCCAATGATCTCGTTCAGTTTTCTCCCCACACCTTCGGCAAATGCGTTGTTCACATAGCGATACTGACCATCGGGATAAAAGGTAAAGATGGGGTCACTGGATTCGTCCAGGAGGATGCGATAGTTCCGTTCGCTTTCCTGCAAGGCTTCCACTTTTTGCAGGTTCTCCGCCATTACGTCTTCCAACTCCGCCATCCGCCGGCGCAATACTTGAAGTTCGTCACCCAGATGGACCCTGGCTTTGTGTTGAGGGGCATTCTTTTTTAATTTATCCATTGCATCTCTTGATCGAGGACCTTTTCTTATCAATATTTCACGTCCTTTTTTGTTTGACACTTCCTGTTTTTGCAAAGTACCGTATACATACGACCGGTGGCGTTGCTTTTCCCATTATAGCAAACGTTACTTCCTGATAGTCACTCACAGATCAACGTCTTGCGGGTCAGGTTCCATAAGCTGACATCCTTTGGGGTTTCATACGGGGCGGGTTGGAAACCTGCCCTGCGGGGCGGTTGACCTGTCTGGCGAAAACGGTCAACCTGTGCAGAGAGGATTGAAAACCTCCACGGAAAGGTTTTCTGAGACATAGTGAAGTCCTTGTCAAGACATAGTGAAGTCTTTTAAGAGATGTACTGATCTGTTGGCAAAAAGGTACTGGGAGGAACGCAATTCCCCTGCCTGATCTCCCAACCAAAAGGCATGCATCCAGGAAATCCCCTTCTTTTTGGTCGGCGCCTAGCCGAGCATTTTGGTCAATTCATCTGCAGGCATTGGGCGGCTGAGCAGGAATCCCTGCACACTGTCACAAGACTGCGAACGCAAAAACGTGAGCTGTTCGTCCTTCTCAACTCCTTCGGCAACCACTTCCAGGTCAAAGGAGCGCGCCATGGCGATGATCGCAGTGATGAGAGCCTCGTTCTTCTGGTTGATCCTGATATCGTGGATAAAGGAACGGTCAATTTTCAGGACCTTGAGCGGAAACTGCTTAAGGTAACTGAGGGATGAATACCCGGTCCCAAAATCATCGAGCGATGTGTAGACGCCCAATTCATTCAGTTCCTTCATCAGCCTGATGCTGTACTTGATATCCTGTATGGCAAGACTCTCTGTTATTTCCAGCCGCAGACCATTGCTGGGCAGGCCGGTCTCCGAAAGGACGCGCGTGATCCTTTCGACCAGGTCATTTTCCTGAAACTGGCGCGCGGAAATATTCACGGACACCCAGAAATTGGGGCGGGACGACTTCCGCCAGGCTTTGGCCTGTTCACAGGCCATGCGGAGGACATGGTCGCCAATGGGCAGGATCAGCCCCGTATCCTCCGCCACCTGGATGAATTCCTTAGGGGGAAGGACGCCTCTCTGCGGGTGCAACCAGCGTACCAACGCCTCCGCCCCGACCGGTTTGCCGCTTGCCAGTGAAATGATCGGCTGGTAATGGATCAACCATTCCTTCCGTTCGACAGCACGCTTCAACTCCCCTTCCAGGCGCATTAGTTCGACAGCGCTGATGTGCATGGTATTGTCAAAGATCTGATATTGGTTCCCACCCAGCCCCTTGGCATGATACATCGCTGCGTCTGCATCGCGCAGGAGTTCCCCGGCAGTCGAATAATCTTTGTTGAACATGACGATCCCGATACTGGCGGTCGGGGATCGTTCCACGGTTCCCAGCAGGGTGGTCGTCACCAGCTGTCCCTTGATGCGATCCGCCACCCGCCGCGCATCGCTGGCATCATTGACCGCGTCAAGCAGGATCGCAAATTCGTCCCCGCCTAAACGGGAGATCGTATCCTCGGGACGGAGACAGTTCTTCAGGCGGCTGGCTACTGTGACCAGTAATTGATCACCGACCGCATGCCCCAGGCTGTCATTCACCACTTTGAAACGGTCAAGGTCAATGAACATGACCGCAAACAGGTCATTGGGGTTTCGCCGTGTGCGTTCCAGGCGGTTCTGCAGGCGATCAAGGAAGAGCAGGCGGTTTGGCAGTCCCGTCAGCGCATCATGGACGGCATCGTGTGCCAGCCTCTGTTCGGCCAGTTTGCGGGCGTTGATATCCGATTGCGAACCAGCCATGCGATAGGCGGTGTCCTTTGCATCACGCACTGCCAGTCCGCGGCTGAGCACCCAAAAATAGGTACCATTGGAATGTTGTATCCGATACTCGCATTCGAAATGAGGCGTTAAGCCCTTGAGATGTGACACAAGGTTTGCCTGGACCTGTTTGTAATCGTCAGGATGCACACGCTTGAACCATTCATTGGGAGTGGCGCCAACCTCATCGTCCTTGCAACCAAGCATCTCCTTCCAGCGGATCGAATAATAGATCTCGTTCGTCTTCAGGTTCCAATCCCAAATACCGTCGTTGGCGGCGCGGACTGCCAAAGCGTACCGTTCCTCGCTTTCGCGTAATTTGCGCGCCATGCTGTGTTTATAGAGCGCCATGGTGATGTTGGATTTCAGTTCGCGCGTCTCGAACGGCTTGAAGATCATCCCGTAAGCCTGCGCCAGCATGGCAGTCTGCAAGGTGAGCGTATCCGCGTGGGCGCTGATAAAGATCACGGGAATGTCAAGATCGGTATGGATCTGTCTGGCGGCTTCGATGCCACTGACCTTCCCCTTCAGGCGGATCTCCATCAGCACCAGATCGGGCTGCAATTCCTGCACCTTCTTGAATGGTGGTCTCGCCCTGCTCAGCCTGCCCGGCAACCACATATCCCAGTCCCTTCCAGGCTGGCGGCAATATCCCGGGCAGCCGCCTTTTCATCTTCCGCAATGAATATTCTTTCCTTTGACATCTTTTCACCCAACCGAGATACGATCCTGTACCAGAGTCATCGACACCAGACCAATCATATTTCCCATTCCCGACAAATCCCAAGGCCAGGCAAATTGCCTGACTATTTTTGAATGTTCAGGGCTGGCTGGGAACCCAGCCAGCGAACCCGTGTGCATCGATCCAATTAAAGTTTATCAAAACTCCACCTGGTATTGATTATCAACTTTGCAAGTAATGATACTGCAACTTTGTCCAGATTCAAGCATCAAAATATGGATGCCGGAACAAAACCTGCAGGCATGCTAAAATAAGTCATGCCTTCCATTGAAGTCTCCAACCTGCACAAAACCTTCCGAACCAAGCGTAAAGCCGAGGGGCTGGGCGGCTCAGTGCGGTCGCTGGTCAGGCCGCAGTACAGTTCTGTCGAAGCGGTGCGCGGGCTCACGTTCCAGATGGAAGCGGGCGAACTGCTCGGCTTTATTGGTCCGAACGGCGCGGGCAAATCCACCACCATCAAAATGCTCACAGGCATCCTGCATCCCACTGGCGGCGACGCGCGCGTGCTCGGTTACGTCCCGTGGAAGGAGCGGCAGAAGCTCGCCTACCACATCGGCACTGTCTTCGGTCAGCGACCGCAACTCTGGTATCACCTCCCCGCCATTGACACCTTCCGCCTCTTCGGCAAGATCTTCGAAATGGAGGATGACGAGACGAAGAAACGCATCGCCTTTCTCTCGGAAGCGTTCGAGATCGGGGATTTGCTGGAGACGCCCGTCCGCAAACTTTCTCTCGGGCAACGGATGCGCTGTGAAGTGGCCGCCTCGCTCCTTCACCGCCCGAAACTGATCCTGCTCGACGAGCCTTCCATTGGCCTGGACGTGGTTGCCAAGCAACGCATCCGTGACGCGATCCGTGAAATGGCAAGGCTCGAGAACGTGGGCGTGCTGCTGACGTCCCACGATGCTGGCGATCTCGAGGCCCTGTGCAAGCGCGTCATCATCATCAACCACGGACAGATCGTTTACGAAGACAAGGTTTCGAACCTCAAGCGCAGGTTCCTCACCTCCAAACTAGTGGAGGTGCGTTATGCCGATGAGGTTTCAAAATCGTTCACTCTCGAGGGCGTCGACATCCTCAAGATCGGACATTACGGAGTAAAGCTGCGTTTCGACGCGCAGGCAACACCTGTCGACAAGGTGCTTTCGCACTTGACCAGCACCGGGAGCGTGGTGGACATCACCATCTCAGACCCGCCGCTCGAAGAGGTCATTGCAAAGATATATCAGATAGAGCAACTCGCGCACTGAACGCAGTACAGTCGATTACAGCACTCCGCTCTGCGAGGAGAAAGACAGGAGTTACATGCCAAACTATCGTGTGACAGCAAATGCGCTCAGGCTTCGTGCCGGGCCCGGCACGAACTACGACACCATCGGCATGTTGTATCGCAACAACATCGTCACGGGCGGCGAGATCACGAATGAGTGGGTCCACGTCACCACTGAAGATAATAAGGCAGGCTGGAGCCATCGAGGGTTTCTCGAACTGGTGGAGGAAACTCCGCCGCCATCCGAAGGGCAGGATAAATATCGGGTGGACGCGGCCAGCCTCAATTTACGTCAGGGACCCGGCACCAACTTCGCCGTGGTCGGCTCGCTGAAGAAGAGTGAAATGGTGGACGGGCTTGCCGTCTCGTCTGATGGGCAGTGGGCGCAGGTGCGGAAGGCTACGGGCGTCACAGGCTGGGCGTCGCTCAAGTACATGACAAAGATCCCCGCGCCGCCGCCCGCCAGTTCGACCGACATACTCATGATCGTCACGGTGGATACGTTGAACGTGCGGGCAGGCCCGGGCACAGGCTATACCGTCATCGGCAAGGTCAACCGCGGCGCGAGGCTTGTATATCTGGGCGCCACTCCGGATTGGGGATGGGTCAACATCAAAACGCCCGAGGAGAAAACAGGCTGGTGTTCCGCAAAATACCTTGTGGAAAACGACGACCTCCTGGCATCGCCCGAAGATTACCCGGCCACAGGCTTTCATCGCGCCCTGGTGAATGACCTGTCGCTTCGAGAGGGACCTGGAAGCCATTTTCCCGCTGTTGCAAAGTTGACATTCAACCGCGTCGTCATCGTCGACGGCATCTCGGATGACGGCAGGTGGAAACGTTGCACCAACGCCTGGGGCGAGTCGGGCTGGTACCCCATTGAACGGCTTGCCCCGCTGGGAGAAGTAGCCGTCCAGAGGAGCAATGAAGAGTTTCCATGGCTCCCTGTTGCATTTGCCGAGTTCGGCACGCGTGAAATACCGGGCGCAAAGCACAATCCAAGAATTCTGGAATACCTCAACAGTACCGACCTCGCCCAGAAGTATCCCTACCTGCCCGATGAAACGGACTGGTGTGCGGCATTCGTCAACTGGTGCATTGAAAAGGTCAAGATTCCAGCCATGAACTCGGCGCTTGTCCATCCATGGCGGAGTTGGGGTAAAGCCAGCCCGCTCCCGCCAAAGAGGGGCGCGGTGACCACATTCCTTTGGGACGACGGCTGGGCGCACGTTTCGTTCTATTTGGGCGAGATAGGCAACTATGTCGTCTGTCTCGGCGGCAACCAGAGTGACGCGGCATGGATCTCGGTGTATCACAAGAAGTATGTGACAAGTTACCGGGTGTATTAAGGACAAGGAGAACGGATGGAAAACGCACAGAGCGGCAATAAAACCATGATCTGGATCGCGGTGGGATGCCTCGCCGTGGTCGTCTGTATCGCGGTTGTCATCCTGTTCGGCTTCGGCGGGTTGATGTGGCTCGGTTCGCAATCGCCCGAAAACGCGGATGTGAAGGTCAGCACGCCGCCGAATGCCAGTGTTGGGGATGATGTTCAGATACAGGTTACTGTCACCAACACAAGTTCGGAAGTGCTTGAACTATCCAGCATCGATATCAGCCTGAACTACTTGAATGGGTTCACCGTCACGCAGGTCACCCCCGCTTATTCCGACGTGGGTCAGTATGACTCCCTGGGCGGCGGCGAGACCTTCCAGACCTATTATTTCCACCAGCCCATCGAGCCCGGCATTTCATTGACGATTGTTTTCGATGCAAAAGCGGTCATACCCGGCGATTTCAGCGGAGCCATTGACGTTTGCATCGATTCGGATTTCAACTGCATTACCAATATTCCACGCACGGTGATCAAATAACATGAATTCATTTCCCATTGCATCCCGCAGGCCTCATTCAATCACACAACACGGCAAAACGCGTGTGGATAATTACTCACTGGCTCCGTCAGCGTAAGGACCCGGAAGTATTGAACTTTCTCAATGCCGAAATGGGGTATCTCGAAGAGTCCATGAAACACACCATGCCCCTGCAGGAGACTCTTTTTTCCGAGATGAAGGCAAGGATCCAGGAAACCGATTCAACCGTCCCCGAGGAAAGAGGCGGATATCTGTATTATCAGAGGACGGAGGCAGGGAGGCAATATCCCATCTTCTGCCGCAGAAGGAATGCGGCGGGAAGTCCAGAAGAGGTATTGCTCGATCAAAACGCACTTGCGGAGGGCAGGATCTTTTGCAGTGTCGGCGCATTGGCCGTCAGCCCGGATGGAAGCAAACTGGCGTATTCGGTCGATTATGGCGGGGATGAGACTTACACGGTTCACATCAGGGATCTGGAAAACAACAAAGAGTATCCTGAGACGATCCCCAATGCGTATGGAAGTGTGTATTTTCACACCGGCCTCGAATGGGCAAACGACAACGAGACCATATTCTATGGGACACTGGACGAAGCCAAACGCCCATTCCAATTGTTTCGCCACAAGATCGGGACCGATCCTTCGCAGGATGTGTTGATCTATCATGAGCAGGATGAAACCTTCTTCCTGTTCTTCCATAAAACGCGTGATGACCTTTACATCATCACAGATCACTCCAGTTCACTGACGTCCGAGGTGCATTATCTGCCCGCGGACACTCCCGAGGCTGAACTGCGGGTCATCTCACCGCGCAGGCAGGGCATCGAATATTCCGTCAATCATCACAAGGGTTCATTCTTCATCCTCACAAATGAGAATGCCAAGAATTTCAAACTGGTCAAAACAGCCTGTTGAGAATCCAAGCCATGAACACTGGCAGGAGGTTCTCCCTCATCGCGCAGATGTCATGTTGACAGGCATGGACACTTTTGAAAATCATCTTGTCGTTTACGAGCGCAGGAATGGTTTGCCGCAGATCCGCATCAGCGATGTGGATGTAAACAGTAACGTCAGGTACGTCAACTTCCCCGAGCCATCCTACCACTTCGACCCCGAAGGAAACCCTGATTTCGCATCAGACAAATTACGCATCAAGTATTCATCCTTAATCACCCCGCCCTCGATCTTTGACATCCACATGGACAGCGGCGAATGGGAACCAAGAAAAGAGGAGCAGATCATCGGGTACGACAAATCGCAGTACGTCTGCGACCAGATCTTCGCCGCCGCGTCAGATGGGAAGCGGATACCCATTTCCATTGCCTACAAAAGGGGCATCAAACTGGACGGGAGCAACCCGACCCTCCTCCACGGATATGGAGCCTACGGCTCGATCCTCGACCCGGAGTTTTATCATCACCGCATCAGCCTGCTGGACCGCGGGTTTGTCTATGCCATTGGGCACATTCGCGGCAGTTCAGCATTGGGACGTGAGTGGTACGAGGACGGAAAGATCCTCAAGAAGAAAAACACTTTCACCGACTTTATCGCCTGCGCCGAACACCTCATCAGGGAAGGGTTCACATCGAAGGACAAACTTGCCATCATGGGCGTATCGGCAGGCGGATTGCTGGTCGGCGCGTGCATGACCATGCGCCCGGACCTCTTCAAGGCGGTCATTGCGAAAGTCCCGTTCATGGATGTGGTCAATTCCATGAGCGACCCGTCCATCCCGCTGACGACGCACGAATACGACGAATGGGGCAACCCCGCCATCAAGGAACAATTCGATTACATGATGTCCTACTCCCCGTATGACAACCTCAAGGCGACCGGCTACCCCAACCTGCTCCTGACCGCCGGGTTCAACGACCCGCGTGTGGGGTACTGGGAACCTGCCAAGTTCGCGGCAAAGCTGCGCGAACTCAAAACAGACGATAACCTGGTGATACTTAGGACAAATTTCCACGCGGGGCACGCCGGCTCGTCGGGACGGTATGATTTCCTGAAAGAGGTCGCCTTCGAATATGCATTCCTGATCGATAAACTGGTCACAAAATAGCAAAAGACGCCTCCAGGGATTTCGGAGGCGCCTTCACTTAAGAAAAAATTCCACCTACATGATCAGGGATAAAACGCGATAGAGCAACCTTACAAAATACGACCGTCGCATGGAATACAGACCATCTGGGTAGTCGTCATCATACGATCGTAATTGCAGTAGCAATCGAATCACAGTCAGGTTTCGATTTGAACGATACATCCGCCGTTTACTCGCCTTGAATATCTATTATTTCAAATTCATGACGAAGTAATTAAACTAAGGTTACAAAAACCGTCCCATCCATGACAGAAGGATGGGACGGTCCGCTTCATGCTTAAGGGATAATTGCCCCCGTCTCGACAACCGATGCTACCCTCCCAGTTCCACTGCCAGGGCGTCGTAGTATGTGCCCGCCCCGAAACCATCGATCAGAATGTGGTCGAAAGGCTTCATGTTCGGGAGTTCGCGCAGGAAGGCGATCATGTTCGAGGCGGCGCTCACGTTCCCAAACTCGCTCAACAGCCACGGCATGGGCATGACAATGCCTTCACTTTGCAGTTGTTTTTCCTTCAGTTTGTTGATCTTGTAATTGGCATGATGCACGATCGCCACCGCCAGCGACTTGCCAGCCATGCCCAGGTCGTTCAAGCGGGTCTGATAGGCGGCATACACATCCCTGACCACCTGCACCCCTGTCCGCACGAACAACTTGACCATGCCCATCGGCCCCGCCATTGTAATGGAAGACCCGTCGGCGGGTTCGTGCATCAAGCCTGCCACGCGGATGTTGTTCGCGAAGGGACGGGTCACGTCCACGTTGGTGCCACCGTTGGCATTGCGGGAATGGGGGTAATACATGGCAACCTGCAATACGCCATCATCGTCGAACACTTCGCGCGATTTTCCAGCCAGGAATTTCATCGTCTGACCGGGGATCACCCCGATCACACCTGCCGCGTTCCCAAAGAGCTGCAGGGCGTTGGCATCGTGCGATGAACTGACAAAGCGGCTCAAGCCTTCGATCCCGCCGACCAGGACCTTCTTGCCATGCAAAGACTCGGCAATATTCCTATCCAATTGCAGGTTCTCGGGCAGTTCAGGGTTCAAAGCCAGGTGCAAGCTGCTCGTCGAACCGTCGCAGGCCTTATGGATTGCCACCTTGAGGGCGCTCTCCGGGATTCCAGCGGCCAGGGTAATCTGGTTCAGGTAATCCTCCGCCAGCGGAGCGCTCATACCGATCAACACGGCTTCCACCTCGGAAGGCTCCCAGTTGCAGGCCTTCATGGCCTCGACCAGGAACCTGCGCCCCACCTCAACCTCCAGACGGGTATGTTCATCCTTCGTGAGGTTGAGCGGGAGATGTTGTCGGTTGAGAAAACCCAGTTCGGACAGATTCAGCCGTTCACTGGAAGGAAGCGGGCGGCCGAGACGCTCTTCGATGAATTGAGGCAGGTTTTCGTTGTCGTAACTGAATCCCCACGTGCCGTAGACTCCGCCGATTCCCACGGACGGGTTGGTTACGCGCTCGACGCCAAAGGGAATGCCGCCGCCGATGGGAAGAGTTTCCTTTTCCACGCCGGGGCGGTCATAGAATGATGTGAGGCTGGTTGCAGTGATTTCTGTGACCATAATACTCCTTCTGGTTCATTACCGATAGAACACTGGCGGGGTCTGTTAGTTTCGCAGGCCCGATCAAAAGTCCTGCGCATCGTAAGGCGCGCGGGATCAAGTTCTGCAGTTAATGATGGATCAGGCGGATTAAAAGGCCATTAGAATCCCAAAACACCCGCGGCCAACTCAAGGAGCGATGGATACGACCAGGTGATGCACACTGCCGTCCCGCTGGAAGATGCGGCGGCTGTTCAACGGGTCGAGAGCGAGACCTTCGACCTGATGCACACTCCCATCCTCGAAATGCACCTCGATGCGTGGTCCGCCCGAAGCCCGCACCAGAACCGGCACCTGGCAGACCGAATAGACCAAACAACCAGGCGGGCACTCGATCTGTTTCTGTTCCCCGTCGACATTCCAATAGTCAACCATGGCCGCGGCAGTCAGCAATTCCCGCCGCTCAAAGAATAGGAAATCGAAGACGATGCGGCCGCGCTCAACGGCAAAACCGAGTTCCCGCTGGCGCGTCAGGATCTCCTCCTTGACCATGCCGGTCATGCCCGGGCTGTTTGGCTCCCTGTCCCTTTGGAGTGTGGGAGTAGGGATCAGTTGGGAACGCGCCGTACACGGCGGGAGATTTGTTGAAACTCAAGCCCATGCGGATGTCGGTGTATTTTTCCATCAACGCGCGGGCGGACGGTTCATTTCTCACGCGGAGGATGGTCTCCTGCACCGCCAGCAGAAGTTTGGAAACCATGTGCCAGTAGATGCTTCCCAATCCTTCATAGGCGAAGAAGGTGCCAGAACGGCCGGTAAACTCACTGTGGCGGAAGACCTCCTCGAACAGGTCTTTGATCTTCCGAGCATCCTGCTTCACGAGATCCGCATACTGGGCGGGAAGGACGTTAAGCGCGCGCGTCACATCTTTGACATTGCGGAGTCCTCCCACGAAGTGATAGTTGCCGTCTTCGTCCTTCACGATCAGCGACTTGTCGTTGGCCTTGACCAGTTCCGCGACCAGCCCCAATCCTCTGACCTGCCCAGGCTTCACCGTATTCTTTTCGATGAACCCTGGCAGGACGCGGTCCGGGTAAAGGATGTAGCTGTGCTGGTCGGCGCGGTAGAGTTGACTGTTGCGCATGCTTTCCAGCAACGCCAGAGACTCTTCGCCTGTCAGCATCCCCGACGAGAGAATGGCGACCTGTCCCTCCAGCATTTCGTACAGGTGACCAACCGCCGCCCTTCCTTCGCCAAGATGCAGGATGTTGTAGGAGTGGTACAGATTGTCGCTTCGCCTGTTGGCGCGCAGGGAATGTTCGATAAATTGCCGGGTCAACTCAAAAAACGCCGCCAATTCCGACATCGTCAATTGGGCGTGTTCGCCTGACAATCCATCGGAATAGCACTTCCAACGATAGTCACTGCCTGCCTGACCAAGCGCATCCATGACGGCGCGGCGCTGTTCATCCGTGAAAGAACCCGCCAGCGTTGACCTGGAATTGTTCAGAATATCGAATATTTGCGAGAAGAGTTTCCGGACTTCGGCGCTTACTTCGACCGAGTTGATTCCACCCTGCTCCAGTAACTCCTTGCAGAACACAACCATGCGCCGCAGGTAGGCAAGCGTCACCACCGACAGGCCTTTACCGACCAGGGCATTATTGGCATCGTTCCATTCGGGGCGCTGGGTGTTCATCCAGATGCCGCCCTCGGGTACGAAGTTCACCAGTTTGGCGAGCAGGAGCGTAAGCAGTTTTTCGGCCAGGTTGGCGTGGAGCACCTTCCCATCCTGGGCAGGGACCAGCCTGCCGTCCGTGCCGCGTTCTTTCACCCGCGCTTCGATCTCATGTTCCAGATCCCAGTTGAAGTCAATCGTGTTATACGGATTCTCCAACAGGTCGGCATAGCGTTTGATTCGATAGGGCACATTTGCATAACTGAAGATTGGCCGGGAAAGGAACGTCTTCAGCCGGCCGGGATGCACACTCGCGCTGATCTCCAGCAACTTCTGCAGGTAGATGATCTGATGGTCACTCCAGTAGCCGATATTCGCCCACGGGTTGTTCGGCTCGGGGATTTCCCAGTCAATGCCCTCGCGCGTGATACGATACGGGTTATATCCATCCACCGTGGTCGCGTTCAGGAAGGCGGCGATCATGCCCTCGATATACTCGGGATATGAATACGCGAGCGCCTCCCAGTTCTGGAAGATGTCGCGCCAATTGCCCTCGTAGCCAAGTTTGAGCGAACCATCCGGTTTCTTGATATCAATGGAAAAACGGTTCCACGGGCGGCTTGGGTCGCCGTGACGGCGGCTGAACGTCAACGGCAGGTACCCGTAGCACATGCGGATCAAATCCGCATGCCCGCTGGCTTCCGCGCGGGCATGCAGGTCGAGGATGTTCATCTCCGCAGGCAGTCGAGAGAAGAAGTCCGCGCTGTTCTTGAGGACATCCCGGTTTCGAGTTTGCACAAAGTCGATAAAATCCTGCGTCTGGATGTCGTATCCGTTCAAGAAAATGCCGCCGCGCATCACGTTGAACATCACATTCGCAAAATGATGCGCTGTGCCAAGAGCATCGTCCGAAACCTGCAACCCGTCCGCACTGGCGACGATCTTCTCAAGATTCGAATCATTTCGTTGGATGTCCTGCTCCAGGGCATTCGCCAACTCCGAACGATTTCCGTTTAATCGATTCTTCAAGGCGACAACAGCGCATCCATCCTGACCGACATCTGCCACGATATGCCAGGCCTTCTCCTCCCCCGACGCCAACTCCAACTCCGCATGGACGAAATACGCGCATCGCCGCCCGCGGACTTCCGTTTCCATCGCCACACCCAATCCGTTACGGAAGTTGTCGAGTTGCAGGGACGAGATAAGGTAGCCAGGTTTCTCCAGGCCGAGTTGAAACACGGTCGTAGCCAGAAGCGACTCGCTCGGCTCGGCGAGATCGGTCAGGGTGGAGTTCAAGGCAAAGAGGGCGAGACCAGTTTCAGGGTCCAGTTCAGAGCGTTTGTAGGCATCCAACAGGGGGCTGAACGTGTTTTGAGTCAACGATGTGATGTTAGCGGGGAGCAGGTTCTGAATCCCATCCACGAATTCCACACGGCAGGGTGAATCCGCAGTGTTGGTCAGCCACGAGGATTTGACGATGCCAAATACGTCACCGCTGCGCCACACATAGCGGAAGGCGACGCCGAGGTCGAGGTTGCGCTCCTCGAAGAGCAGGGCGGTGCCGAGGATATTCTTGTACAGACTGCGTTCAATGCGATAACTGCCCCGCGTGCGTTCGGAGAACGGCTCCCACAAACTCATGCGCCCGCCGCGCGTGACCAGCACAATGGATTTACTCCCCGTGTGCTCGTAGTTCTCGGTGACCTTGTCGTCGGTGTAATACGGGAAAGAGCGCCTGCTCCGCGCTGACCCTGCCTGCTGACAGCCCGCCTGTGGAGGAAATGAAGAGCCAGTGGTTTGAACTACTGACCAGGCTCATGAAGAACGGCGGCATGCCGTCGTAATTTTCGATCTTGTAGAAAGTGTCGCCCAGCAGGCTGATGAATTCCCCTTTGACTTGTTGCGCGGGCGGTTGTTGCGCGGTGTCGCCGATGAATATCTGTTTTGTGGTCATGTGGTGTTCGCTCCTGGGCATTGATTTTAATACCCCTATATGCTTGTTTGAAGGGTATAGTGATTTTCCGCCCTCATCCTATCACTGTTTCCATATCCATATCCAATACCATTTAGCCCTTCCTTGAAGGGACATTCGTCCTCTCAAGGAAGGGTTTGATTTCAAACGTTACTTTCCTGTAAACCTATGGTGCTTCATAGGAACCGATGTCGCAACGCGCACCTTGCGGACGTGCGATTCCGCGCTGGTGTGTGGTGGGGCTGCCTGCCAGCAGGGCATGCATCCAGGTGGGGCCGCCATTGTCGGCCAGAGCGCCGAGCACAAGGGGTTCACGCCGATCTTGTCGCTCACAACCGGGTTACAGGTGTCGTCCTGTATCAGGTTGTTTCCGCCCGAGATCAGGATGTTCGCGCCCGTCCAATGTTCACAGGCGTACCACTGGTTGCCGCTGATGATGGTGTTCGTCAGCGTGAGCGTGGGTGCAGAACCGCCGAACGAACCGTTGAAGATCACAGAAGGAGCCCAGTCAGGCCCCCCGGTTGTTGGCGATGGTCGAATTGAGGATCTCCATGGTGCCATCAGTATGGAAGATCGCGTCGACATGCGTACCCCAGGGAGCAATTCAAGCATATTGTTTCATCAGACTCGTATTCTTACCTGCCTCGAGAGTTTATTAATCCTCTCGAGGCAGGGTGGTTGTGGCTTAGGGTCCAAACGTTACATCATCGAGGTAGTAGGTCTTTGCGCCGGCTGTTGCGCCAGTCACGCCGAAGTTGAAGAAGATCGACACTCGGTTGTAGGTATAAGCCAGGTTCAATGCGGCCGTGCCTGCCGCTTGGTTGGCGAAGTCAAAGGTCAGTGTCTCCCAGGCATTGGCAACTGTAGTCGTCGCCTCAGTCTCGACCGAGCGGGTCGGATCCCCCGCAGTCTCTACCTTCAGTCGCACCTGAATGCCGGCATCAGGCGACCAGACCCGCACCGTCATCTTGGTACTGCTGGCCGTGAACGGCAGCGTTGGGACCGAGTTGTTCGGCCCCGTAGATACCGTGGTCCCTGCCCACAGCTCGGCCGTCGCCGACTTGACCACCTTGGCGACCTTGTTGGCGGCATTCGTTGGATCCACCACCACTGTCGAGTCGTCCGCCCCGCCAAAGCCGGTCAGGGTGTAGGTGACCGCACTCGAGTCGAAGGTAATTGGGCTCCAGGTGGTCGGTGGGGGCGCGTGCCGCCGCCGAACGCCACATCGTCGAAGTAGTAGGTCTTCGCACCCGCCGTGGCACCGGTCACACCGAAGTTGAAGAAGATCGACACTCGGTTGTAGGTATAAGCCAGGTTCAATGCGGCCGTGCCTGCCGCTTGATTGGCGAAGTCAAAGGTCAGCGTCTCCCAAGTGTTGGCTACTGTGGTGGTCGCCTCGGTCTCGACCGACTTGGTCGGGTCCGCCGCATCCTCCACCTTCAGTCGCACCTGAATGCCGGCATCAGGCGACCAGACCCGCACCGTCATCTTGGTGCTGCTCGCAGTGAACGGCAGCGTTGGGACCGAGTTGTTCGGCCCCGTAGATACCGTGGTCCCGGCCCACAGCTCGGCCGTCGCCGACTTGACCACCTTGGCGACCTTGTTGGCGGGATCCGTCGGATCCACCACCATGGTCGAGTCCTCCGCGCCGCCAAAACCGGTCAGGGTGTAGGTGACCGCGCTCGAGTCGAAGGTAATTGGGCTCCAGGTGGCCGGTGGGGGCGGCGTGCTGCCGCCGAACGCCACATCGTCGAAGTAGTAGGTCTTTGCGCCCGCCACAGCCCCGGTGACACCGAAGTTGAAGAAGATCGAGACCTTGTTGTACGTGTAGGCCAGGTTCAGCGCCGCAGTGCCCGGCGCCTGGTTGGCAAAGTTGAAGGTCAGCGTCTCCCAGGCGTTGGCCACCGTGGTCGTCGCCTCGGTCTCGACCGACTTGGTCGGATCCGCCGCGTCCTCCACCTTCAGCCGGACTTGGATGCCAGCATCGGGTGAGTAGACCCGCACCGTCATCTTGGTACTGCTGGCCGTGAACGGCAGCGTTGGGACCGAGAAGTTCGGGCCGGTGGACACCGTGGTCCCAGCCCATAATTCGGCCGTGGCCGACTTGACCACCTTGGCTACCTTATTCGTGCCACCGATAGGATCGACGATGACGGTTGAGTCCTCCGCGCCGCCGAAGCCCGTTAGGGTGTAGGTGACCGCGCTGGCGTCGAAGGTGATCGGACTCCACGTGCCACCGCCTCCAGACGCGGGGACGAATACTACATCATCAAAGTAGTAAGTCTTCGCGCCCGCCGTAGCACCAGTCACACCGAAGTTGAAGAAGATCGATGCCTTATCGTAGGTGTTTGCCAGATTCAACGCTGCCGTACCTGCCGCTTGATTGGCAAAATCGAAGGTTAGCGTCTCCCAGGCGTTGGCCACCGTGGTGGTCGCTTCGGTCTCGACCGAGATGCCCGGGTTGGTATGATCCTCCACCTTGAGCCGCACCTGGATGCCAGCGTCGGGTGAGTAGACTCGCACCGTCATTTTCGTTGCGGACGCGGTGAAAGGAACTTTGTTGGCGAAGCCAAGCGTGCCATTTGCGGTGAGGGTCGTGCCAGCCCATAGCTCAGCAGTAGCTGACTTGACCACCTTGGCTACCTGATTGGCTCCACCGGTCGGATCAATGACAATGGTTGAGTCATCCGCGCCACCGAAGCCGAGTAAGCCGTACGCTACAGTGGGCAAGTCAAAGGTCACTGGCAGATCCATCTGAGTCTTGGTAGGTGGAGTGCCCTCCAGCCTCACCTGATCCACTAAGATGTTCTTTACGCGATAGTTAAATGGAATTGTGAATCCGTAACCCTGGACACTTGTCAGGGTCAGGCCATCGTTTGGCGCGCCGGGTAGTTGCATGGCGCTGCGCTTGAAGGCGCTGAACGGCAGGCTGATGCGCTTCCAACCGGTAAAGTTGTCAGCGAACTCGGCCCCGAAACGCTCGGAGCTGTCGCGGGATTGGTAGAGACGGACGTAGTCGACCGTCATTGCCTGTGGGAAAGTTGTATCCGCGCCGACCGCGCCGCCAAAGTTGCCGCCGACAGCCACGTTTAGCAGCATGAAGAACGGGTGATTATAGACCCACTGCTTGCCCTGCAAAAAGGCGTCGGTTGGGGTGGCTTGATGATATTGGATGCCATCGACGTACCAGACGATTTTGTCGGGTTGCCACTCAACCGTGAAGGTATGGAAGTCGTCAGCGACCGGCTGGGGGAAATCGTAGGTGTTGCCGTAGCTTTGCCCACCCGAGTAGCCCGGGCCGTGGATTGTGCCAAATATCTGGTTAGGTAGCCGGCCCACATTTTCCATAATGTCGATCTCGCCGGTCTGAGGCCAGTTGACCTGATCGATGTCCGTGCCGAGCATCCAGAAAGCTGGCCACAAGCCCGCACCCCGTGGCACCTTGATGCGTGCTTCAATTCGCCCATAGGCAACCTCAAAGCGATTCTTAGTCAGCAGGCGGGCCGACGTATACTGACAGGGGCCATAGTAGCACTGTTGCATGCCATCGGCTGCCCTGGCGGTAATCACCATATTCCCTTTGCCATCCATGGCAGCATTTTGGGTGCTATTGGTATAGTACTGCAGCTCATCGTTGCCCCAGCCCGGGTTGCCAACTGCAACGCCATCGCCAACTTCATGGCCCCAGACATTCGGGTTCGGCGCGGTGCCGCGCCTGTTATTGAACTCGTCGCTCCAAACTAGCTTCCATTGTGAAGGGGTGACGGCGGCCGCCTGGTTATCGTACAAGTTGGCGGTGATCATTCGGCCAGTGTTGTTGCCATAGAACCAGAAGCTAATTCCTTGCCCGCTACTCCAATCCTGCCCCTGCGCGAAGCGGTGACTAAGCAAGCCAGGCAGAACACCTGGTCCTTTACGGGTCACATCCAGAACGCCTTCATAAGCACCCTGGTCTGGTAGCGCCAGAGAGTCACCTGCCTTGATCGTGCGCGTATTAAGAGCAATGTTGGGCGTTGCGTTGAGCAAGTAAGGTGGCGTCTCGAAGTCGTCGAGCAATGTTGGGTCATATGCTTCATTATCGAGGATGCTAACGCGCGCCACTGGCGGGGTGCCTAGCGCTGCGCCACCGGTCGGGTTGGACAGCGCAACTTGCACGCCGCGCTCACCTTGATACTTTGTATTGTCAAAAGTTGGATATCGTAAAAGATTGCTGAGTAGTATTTGGCGCAAAGGTCAACATGCCGGTGGCCGGCGTGTAATCGCGGTTGGCGATCGCTCCGCCAATCGTCGTAGCGTAGTTGACAGTCACCGGATCGTTGGAGGGCTTGCTCAGCTTGGCTGTGACGGTGGCCAGCAGCGCCCTCAGTGACCTTGTAATTGATCGTGCTGAAACCAACAGTCAATGGGCGGATCGGCGCGACGCCGTAGACCTGGACATTGTCGAGTAGTAGGTTTGCGGGCGGGCGTGGTGATCAGTCCCGAAGCCCAGCCGTAGACTTCGGTAAGACCGAAGCCGTCGTTGGGGGCGCCGTTGCCGATCTCTTTGCGGCGCATGCTGGCAAAGGGCAGTTTAATCTCCTTCCAGCCGCTGAAATTATCGGGGATGTCGATGGACCAGCGTTCGGCGTCGTCCCGGGTGGAGCCGGGGTTGCGGTTGTCAAGCACGTCCACGAACATGGTGGTGCCGCTGTTGTTGCCGTAGAGCCAGAAGGAAATGCCTTCGTAGGCACTCCAATCCTGCGGCGTCCAGGCGTTGACGGAGGCGTTCTCGAAGTTGTGGACAAAGCCCGCGAACGAGACCACGCTCACGTTCATTTTGAGGACATTGTTCAGGGCGGCGGCGCCAGGCACGGGGGCGGGAGGAGCCGCAGTCGTCGAGATGGCGACCGTGCTATTCGGGTCGTTGAAGGTGACGAAGCCCACGGCTACGCCGTTCGGGTCCGTCCCTGCGGGAAGCCCGGCCTCGAAATCATCCACGAGTGGGAGTGCCGCCGCCAGAGCGGGTGTGACAACTCCCAACAGGTTGATAAGCATGGTGAGAACGAGCAGGAATGAAAAGACAGTGCGTTTTTGTTTCATCATTTTCTCCTTTGAAAATAATCCTTGGTTATCCAGTTTGTGGATCACCTTGCGCCGACTTATCATAGTTGAAAGGCGGGATGCAAGCATGGAGAAAAGCGAGATTCACATGGATATTTCATAGATGCAGGTTACAGGCATAAAAACCGCACCCGGGAAGGAGGCAGTTATGCAAAAAGGAATCATTTTGGGTCCCGCCTGAACGTTTCTGGCGACATCCCCGTTTCGCGGTGGAAAACGCGGCTGAAGTAACCGCTGTCCGTAAACCCCACCATACGGGCGATCTCGGTGATAGAAACTTGCTCCGATTTGAGCAATTCCCTGGCGCGGTTGACACGATAGCGCTGGAGGTATTTTATGGGCGTGGTTCCCATTTCCTGGCGGAAGCAGAAGGTCAGGTAATCCTCGGCGATGTTGACATATTGAGCAATGTCCCGACGGGAGATGGGTCTGAAAAAATTCTCATGGATGTACGCCATCGCCTTGCGGACGAGCCTCTGCGCTTCGCCGCTCAGCCGACGCCTGCCCTCCAGCGCCGAGCGGATGTGCGCCACCGTCTCATCCACGTTGAACAGACCTTTTTCCAGCACCGACGCCACCCCGCGGCTCAGGCGCGCCATCTCCGCCTCGGTCAACGCCTGACCTGTCACCACGATGACGGGGATCTTCTGCAGGCGTTCCTGGGTGCGCATCTTTTCCAGGACCTCAAATCCGTCCATCTCGGGCATTTGCAAGTCCAACAGCACCAGGTCCACGGTCTCTTGCATCATGATTTCCAACGCTTCGCCGCCGCCCCGCGCCTCGATGACGCGATTGGACAGAGAATGCGATCGCACGATGCGCGTGTGCAGGTCGAGCGTGTTAGGTTCGTTATCCACAACAAGGATGGTGACGGCTTGTCGTTCCGAGGCCTTGCCAAATTTCGTCTCATCCGGGTCTCTCATCAGGCGCGGATTCTCGATAACCTCTCTGGGCGGTTCCACAGTGGGAAGGGTAAAGGAAAAGGTCGAGCCACCGCCTGCCAGCCCCGTGGAGTGAACGCCGATCGCGCCGCCGTGTAAATCCACCAGCCGTTTACAGATCGCCAGCCCAAGCCCCAGGCCTTTGTAGCCCAATTGAATGCTCCGCTCCGAGCGGCTAAACTCGCTGAAGATCATCTCCTGTTCCTGCGGAGGGATTCCTAGCCCAGTGTCATGAACTTTTACCGTCACATTCGCGCCGGCAGCCTCCATGCTGAAACTGACCGTCCCTTCATCTGTGAATTTGACCGCGTTGTTAACCAGGTTCAACGCCACCTGCCGCAGGCGGGTCACATCGCCCCATACCCACGGACCGCTTTCAGGTAAATGTACCTGCCAGTTCAAGCCTTTATCGGTTGCCAGTTGTCCGCCGCTCTCAGTGACCATACGCAGCGCATTCCCCAGATTTACGAAATCCATGTTCAGGCGCAATTGACCCGCATCGCTGGTGGCAAGGTCCAGCACATCGCCGATCAGACCACCCAGATGCTGTGCATAGGCCTCGATCCGTTCCACGTCCCTCCGTGCCGGTCCCGATAGAGGAGAGTTGCCTCCCTCGTTCTCCTGAAGCAGAACCCCGCTCAAGCCCACGATCAGGTTAAGAGGCGTCCGCAGTTCATGGCTGATGGTGGAAAGGAAGCGGCTCCTCATCCGATTGGCTTCCTCTGCCGCCTGGCGGCCCTCCACAGCCTGCCTGTATAAACGGGCAGTATTGAATGCCCCTCCCAATTGTTGAACGATCGCACCATACAGGTTGAGTTGCTCTATGCCAAACACCATGTACCCAAGCTGGCCGCCGTGGGCAACGAGAGGGATCAATGTCAACTGAAACGGACGGTGTTTGTCCAGCAAGTCCCGTGGAGGGAACTCCTGACTGCGAAATCGAATCGGCGACTGATCCAAAGAGAGAACATTGTGGATACTGCTCCATGCCACAGGGTCATCCTCCTCCCCCTCCAGCATGGCAAGCATTGCAGTTTTGATGTTCAGGTCGGGCAGGTGATTTGCAAGAATTTCATGGATCTGGGCCTCATCCAGGGCGTCAAGCAGGCGGTCAGTCAACAGACTTAATCGGCTCGATGTCCAGCGTTCATGCAAAACATAGTTCCGGTATTGATGTTGCATCTGAGCGCTGATCGTGAGCTGTGCCGCATCCAACATTTCACGGATCAATGAAACGGATGCCGACTCTCCCCCCAAATCCATCCCTAAAAACGAAACAGCTTCCTGCCAGACAGACGCATCGTCCTCACCGACAACTGTTATTTGCAAAATATTTGCGAGTGCGGCTTGAAATATTTTTCCATCAACCTGTTCAACGCTCTTGGTAAAGGAACTCACCAATTGACCGCAAAGGCGTTGACACTCATTATCCGTCAGGTTGTGTGCTTGGTTGAGGATCAGCGCAGACATGATCTCCACCAGTTGCGATTTGGTTTCGATCCTTGTATTTGATGTGGACAAAGCTCCATTCCCACAACCACAAGATGCGCGAGCGACCAGTCGTGTGTGTACTTTTGTCAATTCAACGAGTTCAGTCCTTCCTTCCACATGCTCGAATGATTGCTTAAGCGCCTGATACCCCATATTGAACAACGGCACATGCACACTGCTCAAGCCCGGCTGGTGGACCGCCCCTTCCAAACGGTTATCAAACCCGATAATCGCCACGTCCTGCGGAATTTTCCTCCCAGCCTCCTCCAACGCCTGCATGGCTCCCAACGCGGACTCGTCATTGCTGGCAAGCACCGCCGTAAATGACGCTCCATTGTTGAGCAGGTCCTGCATCGCAGAATAACCGCCGTCGTACACATGCCTTCCATAGGCAATGCGGCGCATATCAAGCTCCATATTGTGTTCTTCGAGGAAGTTCTGATAAGCCGTGAGCCGGTTGCCTGAGTCGCCGCTGATGTCTGTGGGCGAGCCGGCAATGAAGGCGATCCCTCGATGCCCGTGATCAACGAGATGTTGCATTGCGTCACGGATCCCGCTCGAATTGTCGGCAAAGATCGTCGGCCCCCTTTCACCAGAGCCGATGAACAGGATGGGATGTCCAGCCGCGATCAAAGCCTGGATGTAATCCGACCGCCCCTGTGTATGAAGCGGGTTGGCGACCAGAATCGCATCCGTGTTCCACGGTCCAATCGGCACAAAGTCCACCTCAGGCGACAGGTCAGGCCAGGCGGGGCGGAGTGGGTCGGTGGGACTGGCGGAGGGACCGATACCGCATCCAAGCAGCAGGTTGCATCCCAAGTCCTGTGCGGCACGGGTAATCCCGCGAAATACCGGCGCAAGATAGCTCAGGTTGGTCGCAGTCCTGTAAAACTGCCAGCCAGCCAGTACGCCGATCGTCGGCCTGTCGTGACGGAGAGGATGCCTCATTCATTGGTCCATAAACAAGGTTAGCTTGACGAACCGTGGTTCTCAAACTGACTGTTGTATGCGCAGGGGATTAGAACCCGTTCTTTTTGATGACACCTTTATACCATTTGGCGCTGTCTTTCAGATACCGCTTCTGGGTTTGATAGTCCACGTAGACAATGCCGAAACGCTGGCTGTAGCCGTGGCTCCACTCGAAGTTGTCCATCAGCGACCAGACGAAACATCCCGCCAGCGGAACTCCCGCCTGGACGGCGCGATGCATGGCGGCGAAGTGCGTACGCAGATAGTTGGTGCGCAATTCATCCGGGACATTGCCGTTCTCGTCGGGACTTGTCGAGTAACTCGCTCCGTTCTCGGTGAGGTAGATCTTGAGCGGCTGATAATGGAAATACGAGCGTGCCAAAATACCTGTCAGGCCTTCCGGGAAAATCTCCCAGTCCATTTCCGTCCAGTTCTCGGGAGTCTTTGGTTTTGAGAAGACGATCTGCGGGTCATTGTCCGGCGTGTCGGCGCGCGTGACATGACGGGAATAGTAGTTGAGCCCGAGGAAATCGGTCGGCGTTGAGATCGCGTCCATGTCACCCGCCTTTACAAAACTCATGTCATTGGGCAAGGCGCCGATCTTTTTGAAATCCTCATACACATCATATGGATATCCACGCCCATGGACCGGGTCGGCAAACCAGCGGAACCATTGACCATCGCCGGAACGCGCGGCGTTCAAGTCTGCGCGGCTGTTCGAAGCCGCCACAGACCAGGCAGTATTAAGCGTGATGCCCACTTCAGCCTGCGGACTGTTACGGTGTATCACCGGCACCGCCCAACCGTGCGACAGGAGCAGGTGGTGGGAAGCGGGCACGGCGAGGGAAAAATCCTTCAAGCCCGGCGCGTGAATGCCCGTCCCGTAGCCCATCCATGCCACCACGGCCGGTTCGTTGTGAGTGATCCAGTTCTTGACCCGGTCGCCGAGTGCATGCGAAACGACATGGGTGTAATCCACGAACGCCTCCGCCGTGGAACGGACTGCCCAGCCGCCCTCGTCTTCCAATGCCTGCGGCAGGTCCCAGTGATAGAGCGTCGCGAACGGTTTGATACCCGCTTCGAGCAGACCATCCACCAGTTTGCTGTAGAAATCGAGTCCCTTCTGATTGACCTTGCCGCGCCCGGCGGGCAGGACGCGGGGCCACGAGATCGAGAAGCGATAGGCTTGCAAGCCGATCTTCTTCATCAAGCCGATGTCTTTTTTCCAGTGGTTGTAATGATCGTCCGCCACATCGCCGGTATCACCGTTCCTGATGACGCCGGGCGTGTGCGCGAAGCGGTCCCATGTGGATTTGCCCTTGCCGTGTTTGTTCCATGCCCCTTCGATCTGGTAGGAGGCTGTCGCCGCCCCCCAGATGAAATTTTCAGGGAAGATGATCTTGTTTGCCATTCGATACTCCATTTTGAATTTGTCACCCTGGGTGGCGTCACGCGCCACGAGGGTCTATACAACTAGCTCAGAGATTTCGTCTCCCTTCGGTCGCCACATCGTCCCGATGTCCTTCGGGAGAAGGACATCAGTATGTTACCGTAACCGCCCGCCGATTATACGGGCAGTTTCGATGGTTGCGGGAAACTCGCCAACGAGTCACTTCCCACGTTTCGTCCAACGTGACCGATTCCCCTTTTTGCACCGTCTTCAATGCGCCGAGCAGTTCCAACTCGATGCACACATCTTTGACGTATGATTCTACGTTGCTGTTCATATCGGGGAAGGTCCCGCCTTCGACGGCAAACCTTTTTACGAACAGTGCGTCACCCAGTGCGCAGGCGAGCCAACCATGTGAGTTGAGTCCACCGACTTTCAAGGAAACATCCCTGGGCTTGCCATGCACCAGTACAAAGTCATCGTGCAGTTCCAGCCGTTCGTCTTTCAAACTGGTGTAGGGCCAGATCACAATACTTCGGTTGGGAGCCGAGTCATTGCCGGCAACACCCTTCAGTGGCAGAATGCCCAGGCTGTCCAGGCGCAGTTGTGTGATCGTCCACGGTGCGAGTTCGAGCGGGTACTCACCGTGCCATGTGATGCGGTGCGAAAGATGCACGCGATCCCCGTCCAGCCGAAACGCGATCTCCTTCTCCAGCCCTGATACGTCCACGGGGCTTCGCAAAATGACGCCATCGCCCTCGATCACGGTCACCCCTTCTTCGGGGCAGTTGAAAAACGAATCCTCGGGCGCCTTCCACAAGCGATGCCCGCCGCGCAAATAAAATTCCCCGTGCGGCACGGGCCAATGCACATCGGGCGTCTCGGCGAACAGGTTGCCCTGCGCGCCTTTTGCATACAAACCGATGATACGCGGACCCGTCGTCGTCAGATACTCGACGCGCAGGAATTCATTTTCGATGGATGCAGGATGGAAGCTTTGACTCGGACATCACGACCCCATCTCCACTTCGACGTTCACTTCCTGCAAGCCTTCGTCCGCGCGGATCAAACTCCCCTCGACCTGTTTCCCGTTTACCGTGACCTTTGCCACACCTTTGCAGACGTGCTTCGGGTTGGTCACTGTGATGTTGTACTTCACGCCGCGATAGACGCGTGTCGCCTTGAAGCCATCCCATTTCGACGGGATGCACGGGTCGATGCGCAGACCGTCATACTCCGCACGGATGCCCAGTATCCATTGTGTGCCCGCCTGATAACACCATGAAGCCGTGCCCGAGAGCCACGAGTTGCGTCCCAGCCCGAATTGCGGATGCTCGTCGCCGAGGATGTTCTGGGCGTAGACGTACGGTTCGATCTCGTACAGGTCAATGCTGTCGTTCTTGCCTGCCGGGTTGATCTGCGAATAATACTCGTAGGCGCGGTCGCCGTTGCCAAGCATGGTTTCCGCCATCATCGCCCACGGATTTGGGTGCAGGAAGATTCCTCCATTCTCCTTCGCCCCAGGCGGATAGGTGGTCACGCCGCCGTATTTCGGATCCCAACCGTTGAACCCAGGCGCAGAAAGTTTGATGCCGTGTTTGGTGTTCAACTTCTCATACACTGATTGCATCGCCCGCTTCGCGCGTTCAGGGGAGGCAAAGCCCGAAAGCACAGCCCATGATTGTCCGTTGAGGTAGATCTGTCCGTATTGGTTTTTGCTGGAACCAAGCGGTTCACCCTTGTCATCGAAATAACGGATGTACCATTCGCCATCCCAACCGTGTTCTTCCACGCGGGCTTGCATTTCATCCTATAGCCGCCACATACTCATCCGCGGGCTGGCCGATGTACTTGAGCAGTGCAATGAACTCACGCAATGCCACGCCGTACAAATTCGCTGTGAAGAACGACACGGCACCCGTTGGAAGATTGACCGTGTCGTTCCAGTCCGCAAAACCGAGGAGTGGGAAGTCCGTGCACCCCGATGTCGGCCCGGGTGAAGGCCAAGCCTCGTTTCGCGTGATCAAGCACGGATGAAGAGTGAAGCGGGTTCCCGTCCTTGTCCACAGGACTGCTTCGCTTGTCCTTTTCGGAGTACGGGATCACCTCATCCAAAAATGACGTGTCGCCCGTCTCTTTCACATAGGCGGCGATGCCGAGAATGCTCCAGAGATGGTCGTCGCTGTAATAGTGCGGACGGTCCTCGCGTTCGAGCGAGTCGCCTTCACTGCCCTCGAGCGTGAGCGGATTGAAGAAGTGGAATGCCGAGCCGTTCTGCCGCTGGAAGCGGAGAAGCAGTTTGAGAAATTCCTTGGCGTCCTGCGGATCGTTCGCCATCGTGCCGAGCAGGTCTTGTGACGAGTCGCGTATGCCGATGCCGCGCGCGCCCATGCCAAGTTGATAGTACGAGAGGTAACGTGACCACTGCCGCGTGGTGTGACACTGGTGCGGGTTATGGATGTTGACATTGCTGTTGAAGGCGGCATCGGGCGTTTCGACTTGCAGAACATTGAGATAGCCGTCCCAGAATTTTTTCATCGCCTCAAGGGCTTCATCCACCGACTTGGGCTTGCGATACACATCAACAATTTTCTTCGCCGAATCGTAATTTGATTCCTGACCAAGCTGCGTGATAAGACGTTTTGTTTCGCCCGGCTGGAGTGTGCCAAGACGATGGAGCAAAGCCGCGATGTTGTCTCCGCGGTTTGCCTGCGTGTCCGAGAGTTCACCAGATTGCAGGCTGGCGGGATTTGCCCACGTGCCGTATTCGTTCTCGCCGAGGAATTTTTTGCGGTCGGTCTCGAAGGAGGAGGCAGGCAGGTTGGATGTGAAGTAGTTGACCTTGATGTCGCGGAACATGAACGGGTACTGGATTAAGACCGTGAACCCGCCATCCTTCAGCATTTTCGATTGCATCGTCTGCGGAATCCAATCCGCGTTGGTGAATTGCTGGAGCGCGTTGGGATGGGTGTACTCCAGCACGGGAATGGCATCCACTTCGAGCGGCTTGTCAGTGATGTTGGTGACCTTGATGTCGCGCACCTCCACCGCCGCGCCCGTCGGGACGAAGATCGTCACCTCGGTGCGGAGTCCTTGCATTTCGCTGGCGATGCGGGTGTAGCCGAGCCCGACACGGCATTCGTATTTGTCGCAGGCGTTGAGGGTGGGGACGAAGAATGGAGAAAAGACAATATACCCATCCTTCTTTCCTCTTTCTTCTTTCTTCACCCGTAGATATAGCGTTTCCCCTTTAAAGTCAGATGACGGCATCTGCTGGACGTACTTGGTGATGCGGTTGAAGGTCGGGTCCTGCTTGCAGATGAGCGCGCCGCCGGTGTGGTCCACAAAGCCACCAAATTGCAGCGTGCCGATATAGTTGATCCACTTCGCAGGCGTGCGAGGATTGGTGATCACATACTCGCGGTTGGGGTCGTCGAAGTAGCCGTATTGCATGATGTTCTCCAAATCAATATCGCGACATTCATGTCGCTTTTTGACGAAAAGCATTTCCCATGGAGACACGAAGACACTGAGAAAACCATTTTGAAAACTCCGTGTCTCTGTGTCTCCGTGGTTCAACTCATTAAACTTTTACACTCCAAAACCTCAGGCGTTGACTCGCCGTACTCCAACCCGTATCCAAACGGGAAGAGCGGTGTGTCACAGCCTGTTTTATCCGTTGCGTTATTGACGTTGATCGGCAGTTGTTCCATCGAGCGAGGCCATGAGTAGGCGGTCTTGCCTGTGAACAGATAATCACCGAACAACACATCCGCAATCCCGCTCCCGCCTTCGGTGCCCGGCCACCATGCCGCCACCCATGACTCTGCCAGAGGCAGTCCATCCGTGATCACACGCGGACGGCCCGACAGCAGTATCACAACGACGGACTTGCTCTGTTTGCTCACATCCACAATCAATTGGAGTTCGTCCGCTTTCAACGAAATATCCGCTGCATCGCCGACACCCTCCGCATACAGAGTCTCGGAAAGCACGACGATACCCACATCCGCCACCAGCGGACTGCCATCCGCATTTTTGAACTCGCTAAACTCGCCGTCACGGTTGAACTCGATGCGAGTCTGCGAATTAGCCAGCGCACGGATACCGCTCAGCACAGTCGTACCTTCGTTATCGTTCCCTTTTTTGCCCTGCCATTCGAGGGTCCAACCGCCTGATTGCAAACCGATGTCATTGGCGCCTTCGCCGGCAATAAAAATGACGGGTGTATCCTTGCTCAACGGCAGAACGTTATTTTCATTCTTCAACAACACCAGAGACTCACGCACTGCCTGCTGTGCCAACTCCAAATGCTCGCGCGAACGGACAGTGGCTTGATATTTCGTGTCGGGCATGGGGCTTTCGAACAGGCCCAAAGCGAATTTAACGCGCAGGATGCGGCGCACAGCCTCATCGACGCGTGATTCGGGGATGTCGCCGTAATCCACTGCCTGCTTCATCGTCTCGATGAAATTCATGTAATCGTACGGGACCATGTTCATGTCAACGCCCGCGTTGACCGAAGTGACCACGGACGCATAGTAATCGTCAGGGTAGATCTGATCCATACCCTGCCAATCCGAGACGATGAAACCATTGAAACCAAGTTCATCCTTGAGAACATCGGTCAGCAGGTATTGTTGGGCGTGCATCTTCGTGCCCTTCCAACTGCTAAAGGATGCCATCACGCTCAACGCGCCTGCGTCGATAGTGCTCGCGTACGGAGGCAGATACAACTCGCGGATAGTCTCTTCAGGGATTTGCATATTCCCCTGATCAAGCATGTACTTTGTATTCATGATGTTCTGGAGCGATGAGCCCCAGATCGTCGCGCCGTCCCCCAGATAATGCTTGGGTGTTGCCAGCGTTAAAATTGTTTGGCTTGGAGAAACCGATTCACCCTCTTCGAGGGTCTGCATTCCACTCACATACGCGGTTCCCAACGCTGTGACCAACTCTGTGTCCTCGCCAAATCCCTCGTACGTGCGTCCCCAACGGACATCCTGCACGACCGCCACGACGGGCGAGAAATTCCAATGGATGCCGGTTGCCAGGATCTCCTCGGCAGTGGCACGCCCGATCTTCTCCACAAGCTCGGGGTTGTTCGTCGCACCCAGGCCAATGTTATGCGGGAAGATCGTTGCATTGAGCAAATTGCCATGGCCATGCACCGCGTCCACGCCGTAGATGATGGGAATCGCCAGGCGCGTCTTCAACGCTTCTTCCTGATACCCTTCCACCATCTCGTACCACGCCTCGACCGTGTTGCTCGACGGCGAACCGCCGCCGCCGCTCAAGATGGACCCGATGTAGTACTTCGTGATGTCGCCGGGCTTGATGCTGTTCTTCTCCACCTGTGTCATCTGCCCGATCTTTTCATCGAGCGTCATGCGTTTGAGCAGGTCTTCCACGCGCGCCTCGACAGGCTGTGTCGGGTCGGTGTAAATGATCGGACCGAAGTCCTCCCCCGCTTCCGCCTCAGTGGTAGGTACAGGCGTAATAGTCGCCTCGCCGCAAGCAGAGAGGAGGAAAGAAAGTAGTATGAGGAAAGAGAGAGTTTTTTTCATGTTTTTTTCAAACCAACTCGGTGGTTGAGTAGGGACGGTGCTTTTCCGTCCCGTATCGAAACCACCAATTAGCAGGGATAATCTTATTAACAAGACCGCTTTACTCATTTGCTGGTCTCGATATGTCCTGCGCAAAATCGCTCGGGACTACTCGACCATCAGACTATTTGACCATTTGACCATCAGACGATCTGCCCATCCTTCAACGTCAGCACCTCATGTACATACGGGTCAACCAGCGGGTCATGCGACACCATCAACATTGTGATGTGATGCGTCTCCACCAGTTCACGGAAAAACGTCAAAAGTTCGCGGGTGGTCTTGCTGTCCAGTTCACCGGTTGGTTCATCGGCAAGGATCAGCCTCGCGTCATTCGCCAGCGCACGCGCAACTGCCACACGCTGTTGCTGTCCACCGGACATTTCATACGGACGATGATCCCTCCACTTGCTCAAGCCCACAACCTCCAGACATTCCAGCGCACGCTTGTGCCGCGCGTCATATTCATCACCCCTGATGCGCAACAACAACTCGATATTTTCATACGCCGAAAGCGTCGGCAGCAGCCCGAACGACTGAAAGATCAACCCAACCTGCTCACGACGCCAAACCGTCGCTTCGGCGTCACTCATCTGCATCATGTCATGTCCGAGCACGGTCGCCGAGCCGGATGTCGGTTTATCCAGCCCCGCCAGGCAATTCAACAGCGTCGTCTTGCCACTCCCCGACCGCCCCTTCAATGTCACGAACGTCCCTGCCTCCACTCCCAAGTTCACACCGCGCAAGGCAGGAATCTCCGCGCCTGTCTTTGAGCGATATATACGCCACAGGTCTTTTGTTTCGATGACAAGACTCATCTCTTCAACCTCTTCCTGATCCCAGACAGGACTCCTGCCCAGATCCGGTTCCACTGTGATGAGCCTCGCACCGCTTCATCCCTGACTTCAATCTGCTCCCCGGACGACGAGCCTTGTTCACCCTGATGATGACTCTCCTCCGGCTTGCGGATGAGGATTCCCTCGCCCGTGGTTTCGATCAGCACGCGGCGTTTGATATCGAACTGCTCAAGGTATTCACGCGGCAACTGCACCCGTCCTGCCGAATCAAGGACAGCCAGTTCGACGTGATGCTCTCCCCCATCCACTTTCTGCACGCGGACCGTTTCACTCGCCAGTTTGCCATCCCTGACTGCGACGACGCGGTCCACGTGTTTGGCAATGCCCGGGTCGTGCGAAACAATTACCATCGTGAGTCCGAGGCGTTTGTTCAAGTCGCGCAGAAGGTTGTAGATGGTCTGTGCTGTCGCTGTGTCCAATTCGCCTGTGGGTTCATCCGCAAGCAACAGACTGGGCTTGTTCGCCAGGGCGATACTAATGGCTATACGCTGCTGCTCACCGCCCGAAAGCTCCTCGAGGCGATGGTCCATACGCTCCCGCAAACCGACGAGATCCAACAGTTCCATTGCCCGCTCGCGGGATGTCTGCCAACCTTGCCCGGAAAGCGTAAGCGGCAATTCGACATTCTCCAGCGCCGTGAGGTACGGGATAAGGTTGCGCGTGCCATGTTGCCAGACAAAGCCCACCTCATCGCGACGATATGCGTCGAGGGCGCTTTCGCTCAATGACCCGAGGTTGCGCCTGCCGACCATCGCCCGCCCGCCTGTGGGACGGTCCAGCCCGCCCAGCACGTTCAGCAACGTGGACTTTCCGCTCCCGCTCGCGCCAACAACACCCAGCATTTCACCGCTGTTGACAGTGATGTCCATTCCCTGCAATGCCTGCACTTCGACGGACACACCGCCTTCATTGCTGATGCTGTATATCTTTACAAGGTTTTCACAAATGATCAAAGGTTCTGTCATAAATCACAACCATGTCACTCTGAGGGAGCGCTCTTTGCGACCGAAAAGTCGCTACGTCGCTTGCAAGAGATTCTCCGCTTCGCTCAGAATGACATGCCTAAGTCGTTTCTCCAAGTTTAATTGCCTGGAAGATCTTCATCCTCACAAGTAACCCAGACAGCACGCTCAAGGCGGCAAAGAACAATATGGCGAACAGCACATAGATCTGCATGATGGAAAGCCACGCGATCTGGATCTGGAAGGGCGGATATTGTGATTGCGCACTTGCGCCGATCTGCAGGAACGGGACGAATAAGCGGCTGGCAAACACACCGAGACCTGTCCCTACGCCGATGCCAAGCAGTACAAGAAACGCCAGTTCTGCTGCGAGCAGGGATGTCATTTGCTTAATGGACAAACCGATGGCACGCAACATACCCATCTCGATGAAGCGGCGTCGGAACGAGAATAAAGCATATAGAAGGAAACCCAGCACAGTAAGCAGTGCAGATGAAATGAATCCCACCGAAAGCAGACCGAACAGACCCTGCCGTTCAGGACGCCTTTGTTCGGCGCGGATGTTGAGGTCTGTTGAAGACCAATCACCGACGATTGTGTTCAGTCCGTTTTGCACAAGTTTGGTTTGATCCACCTGCTGGTCGAGGAGGATGCTAAAGCCGCGGACTGTGTATGCAATAGTTTCAGGGTCGGCTCTGTTTGTGGTTCCAAGCCACACTTCATGCGGATAATCCGCTCCCGCACGCAGGTATAGCTCTTCGAGATTACCAACGAACATAATTCCGCTTTCAGGATACCAGGTAGGGAACAGATCAAATGTCCCGACGATCTGTGCATCGAACGGAATGGATTGTCCCGCAACGCCTGTCGTAACCGCAATTGTGAGACCATCCCCGAGTTCCAGATCCTTCTCTTCCAACAGGCTGGCAGGGACCAGAATACCCGATGGATTGGCGGCAAGCTGGTTCATCAAAACGCCAAGCTGCTCGGAGGCAAAATCGCGTTGCCAGTAAGCGGCGGAGGGAAAGGTAAGCCTGTCGATGCCGAGAAATGCGCCCTGAATGTTCCCGGAAGGAGTGATCGCCGAGAATTTATAGCGACCAACACGGGTTGCCGACCGCACCTCAGGAATGCCCAAATGATCTTCCACTGGGCCAAATGTATAAACCGGGTTCGGGGTGTTCTCGTTGAACGTCGTACCGAGTTCATAGATGTTCATGTCCGCGCCGACCTGGTAGCGCATTTGTTTATCAAGTTGATTATCCAATGTCAGTGCAAGGGATGCGGTGAATGCAGAAAGACCCAGCGTAAGGATGAGAAGTACAAGCGGCGCATTATACAGTGCAGGGCTTCGCGCAAGGTAGCGCGCCGCCATCAACATGCCTACGCTTTTGGAAGGAGCCAGCAATCGGGAGATCAGTCCCATGAAATGCGGAACAAACCGAAGCGTGAAAAGAGCGACGGAGAAAATTCCAAGAGCAGGGACAAGCAGCAGGAGTGGATTTTGCAAGGGATCAGGAACCGCTTCCGCCCCCTTCAAAGCCTGCCTCGACTGCCCGAGCAGTTGCCAAAACCCATAGCCCGCAGGGATAAGCAGGAGCACATCCAGATAAAACCGTTGCCACCACGGCGTGCCAAGAGTACGAGCACGTTCCTGCTTGTAAGTGACGATGGTATTTGCCGCCGCACTCAGGGTTGGGAGCAAAATCTGGACCAGTAGAATGACCGCAATGCCAAGCAGACCGTAACCGACCACCTGCGGGATCATCTCCACGCGCAAGCCGCCTGCCGCGCTGAAATCAAGAAAACTGCGCGCCCTGCCAATGGAGTGCGTGATCCAATAACCAAGCAGGATGCCGCCCGCCAGCGCGACAGCTCCGAGAATGACCCCCTGCAAAAGCGATATGCCGACCACCTGCCATGTGCTCGCGCCGCGACTGCGCAGGATCGCCATTTCGCCGCGTTGCTGGTTGACGAACAATCCCGCGACCAGACCGATGAACGCAAGGATGAGACTCAAAATGGGAACGCTGAACGCGAACAGAAGGTAGGTAAGGGTTGGTGCGCTCTGGTTATAACGTTCCAGCGCATCAAGCGGGGAAGCGATCAGTTTCGTATTTGCGAGTAACGCGGCGGCCTGGCCTTCGATCTCGAGGATGCGCTCTTCCAACCCAGGGACATCGCCCGAGTGCAGGGACGAGCCGTCGGCAGTGATGGTCCAAACCACGTTGTTGAGTTCATCGTCTACACGGTCACTGATGATACCTGCGTAGGACTCTTCATGCACAAAAAGATAGTTATCGCGTTTCACATCCCAATATGGCGCGAGCGGATCGGCAGGCCGCCAGAGACCCGCGATCGTGATGGGAATCTGACCATTGTCCGTGCGCAGGGAATAAGTATCCCCCACCTGCACGCCAAACCCTGCGGCAAACTCTTCACTTGCCATTGCCTCAATGGTGCTGCCTTCACGTAATAGCGACACGAACGGCTCAGGGAACCGCCCGTCCACAACTACAAGGGCTTCCTCCATCGGTGTGATGGTGGCGAAGTTGCCTGTGGTCAGCGCGTATTGCGTGCCGGGGTTGTTCGGATCGCGCGGCGGGTACATGAAGTAGCCGTCGGTGCGGAAGCGACGTACGAGGTCAGTGATGGGCAGCCCCACGGTCCGTAATGCGGCGTTCGAGAGGTAGGTGTCCACATCCACCGCGTTCTTCCACTGCGGACTGTTGCGTCCCGCGCCCTTGAGTTCAAAGACAAAGTTCAGGGGCGCGTAGTCCACGGGTTTTTGGGTCAAATCGGCTTCCCGCCCAATCAGTAATTCTTCACGCAACAAACGGAAGTAGGTCGCGTCGGCGTAGAGTGGCACACTCAGGATGAACCCGGAAGCGACCATCAGACCAACAATGGATGCAAAACTGAGGAATTGTTGGGTCAACAGACGCTTAAATGCGATACGCCCAGTTGCCCAGATCTGTAATGCAAAAGATGCCAGCGGGGAGAAAAACTTCATGGACCGACAACAACCTGACCTTCCGTCAGACCCGAAACGACCTCCACCCTGTCACGCGTCTGCAAACCGATCTCGATGTCCACGCGCTTCGGTCCACTGTCGCTGTTGACAATGACAAATGTGCGCCCGCCCGCCGAACGGATCGCCTCGGGCGGAAGCCACAAAACGGCATCCTTGCCGGCAAGCACCAGTTTCACGGTCACCTTATCACCCGATTGATAGGTGTCGATGGATGGCGCGGCATCCAACACCACACGGACAACACGCCCCTCACTTGGACCTGTCCCATACGGCGATGGCAACTGACTGATCGTGCCTGTGAGTTCCACGCCTGCTTTGGCATCCACTGTCACAACCACAGGCATACCTTCGAACATTTCACGCACCTGCTCATCGCCAGAGCCCAGGTCGGCAACGACCTCCAGTTTATTCGGGTCGCCCAACACAAAGGCGGGTGTCGTCGGGCTGACATTGCGGCCCACGCTCACAGATGAAATGATCGTACCGTCTGCGGGTGAAAATGCGCGCGCCTGCGCCACCTGGGCACCAAGCTCATCAGTGATGGTTGCGTTGGGATCAATACCCATGCTTTCCATCAATTCATCGAAATCCATCTGCGCCAGTTCCACCTTCCGTTTTTGGATCTCGATCTCGTACTCGGGGCGGTTTTGCGCCTCGTATTGTGCAAGGGTCAACTGCTCGATCTCTAGATTGATCTGCGCGCGGCGGATGACGCGCTGGGTTTCGTTCGCATTCGCACGCAGTTCCTGCGCCTTATCCAGTTCACCCAGCAACTGACCTTCGGTTACCACATCATTGACATTCACGAGCACTTCGCTCACCTGCCCGCTGATCGCAAAATAAACCGTGCTCAATGCCAGCGGTGAAACGCGTCCGTTCAGTTTTGCCTCGACAACGATATCACCGCGTCCAACAGTAAATGCAGGGCGCACCGGTGTGGGGAACGGCGTCGGCATGACCTCGGCCACGATCCCCCCGCCGCCGCATCCAGCCAGCAGGACCGCGAGCGCAATAAATAAACTTATCAATTTTCTTTTCATTATCGAACAACAGCCTTTACCTTAAGGGTCTTTATCTCTTTATCGGGCAGCGGGATGATCGTCCCGTCAACGGGCTTTCCACCCACCTCGAGCGTGACACTGTTCCCAGTCCCTTCCCTTACGACCGAAATCTCGTATCGGACTCCCCGGAAGCTGCGGACTGCTTCGAAATCCGCTCCACGCTGACGGCATGACCGGCTTCACCTGCAATCCATCCAAAGTTGGTTGAATGCCAAGGATATTTTGCGTAATGGCGACGTAATTCCACGCCGCGGTCCCGGTCAGCCACGAGTTCTTAGCTTCGCCGTGAGTCGCCGCATCTTTGCCAGCGATCATCTGGGCATAGACGTACGGCTCGCACTTGTGCAAGTCGCTGATCTCTTCACGCGCGGAGGGGTTGATGCGCTTGTAGTAATCGAACGCCCGATCCCCGCGCCCGACCCTTGCCTCCGCGATCATGATCCACGGGTTGGTGTGACAGAAGATGCCCGCATTCTCTTTGTAGCCGGGCGGATACGATGAGATCTCACCGAGATGCAAATAGTATTGGCTGAATGCCGGTTGTTGCAACACAATGCCGTGCGGCGTGGCAAGATGCTCGGCAACCGAATCCAGGGCTTTGACCGCATTGCCATTTTCAACGCCCAAGCCAGCCATGATGCAGATGCCCTGCGGCTCGATGAAGATCCGTCCCTCGGCATTTTCCTTCGACCCAAGCACATGACCGAAATCGTCGTACGCCCGTCGGAACCAATCTCCGTCCCAGCCCGCCGCCCAAACTGTCTTTTCCATTTCAGCAGCGGCGTTCGAGTAAAACGTCGAAGGTCGAACGTCGAAGGTTGGCTTGACTTTTGACTTTTGACCTTCGACAAAGTGCTCTGCCAACCCCTGCATTTCGCCACAAGCAAGCACAAACAAACCCGCAATAAATACGCTCTCTGCCACTGTACCATCTTTATTCGTGGTGGTCTGGAAGGATTGTCCCGGGGTATCGGAGAAGCAGTTCAGGTTCAGGCAGTCGTTCCAGTCTGCGCGACCGATGAGGGGCAGTTGATTGGGTCCAAGGCGGTCGAGGGTGTATTGGATGGCGCGCTGCAAATGTTCATGCAGCGGACTTTCCGTCCCCTCCTCGTTTTCATATTGCACCTGCTCATCCAGAATGGACCAATCGCCTGTCTCCTTGACATACGCCGCAACACCCAGCACCAGCCACAGCGGGTCGTCATTGAATCCAGAGCCCACATCGTTGTTGCCGCGTTTGGTCAATGGCTGGTATTGATGGAACGCGCCGCCATTCTTCAATTGCGTGGCGGAAATATCCAGGATGCGTTCGCGCGCGCGTTCGGGGATCATGTGGACGAAACCGAGCAGGTCCTGATTCGAGTCACGGAAGCCCATGCCGCGCCCAATGCCGCTTTCGAAGTACGAAGCCGAACGGCTCATGTTGAACGTCACCATGCATTGATAGGCATTCCAAATGTTGACCATGCGATTCGTGTGCTCGTCTGGCGTCGCCACCTGCATTTTGCCGAGCACCTCCGTCCAGTGGTCTCGCAACTCTTCAAAGGCTTTGTCCACATTTGCGGGTTGCAGGAATTTCTTGAGCGCGGCTTGGGCGCGTTTCTTGTTGATGACCTGCGAACCGGGCGGGTCGAACTTGTCATCCTTGGGATTCTCCACGTAACCAAGAATGAAGATGACCTGTTTGGACTCGCCTGCCTTCAGTTGGACTTTTACATGGTGTGACCCGATCGGCTGCCAGCCGTGCGCTTCCGTATCCGACGATTTGCCTGCTTCCACCACTTGAGGCTCATCCCAGCTTCGATATTTGCCGAGGAAGTCTTCACGGATGGTGTCGTAGCCTGCCAGTTTTTCAGAACAGGCAAAGTAGGCGAAGTGGTCGCGGCGTTCGCGGTATTCGGTTTTGTGGTAGATGACACCCGCCCTTTGGATTGCAGGAGTTTGCTCCTGCCCCATCGGCAAGCCGATGGACTCCAAATCAACCTCCACCTGCCCGATCGAGTAATTGCGCTGGAAGTTGGTGGCGTCGTCATTGGCGTCCCACAGACAAAACTCGATGGCGGAGAACAGGCTCAGGTCGGAGTCTGAGCCGCTTTCGTTGGTCAGGGTCACCTGCCAGATCTCGAGCGACTCGCCAAGCGGAACAAAGTAGCGGGCGGAGGATTTGATCCCATTGAGTTTGGAGGTGATGACCGTGTAGCCCATACCGTGGCGGCATTCGTATTCGTCGAGTTGGGTGCGGGTGGGCATCCATGAGGGAGACCAATATTTGCCTGTCTTGTTATCGCGCAGGTAGAGATAGCGCCCGCCCATATCGAGCGGGGCATTGTTGTAGCGGTAACGCGTGAGGCGGCGCAGGCGGGCATCCTTATAGAACGAATAGCCGCCCGCCGTGTTCGAGATAAGACCGAAATAATCTTCACTGCCCAGATAATTGATCCACGGCAGGGGCGTATCGGGCTGGGTGATGACGTATTCGCGGGAGGTGTCGTCGAAGTGGCCGAATTTCATGGATGATTCCTTTATTTCCGTCATTGCGAGTGGTGCCCGTGCCTCGAAGCAATCCCCAACCTGGCGGAGATGGCTTTGTCACCGCTTTGCGGTTCCTCGCAATGACGGAAGGGAGATTATTTTATTTTTGCCAGGTCGTGTTCGATCTGTGCAAGCAGTTCCTGCGAAACAAAATTGGGGTGGTTCGAGGCGATCTGGTCTAGGGTCATGTCCATCGCCATGCTCATATCGCCCATGAGCAGGAAGCCGCCCGCGTATTTGGAGATCACCGCCCGTCCATCGGGATCGTCGAACAGAGTCTTGAGGGTCAGCCCGGTATGAAGACGTGCGCTACGCCGTTCCGGCTCGAGGGTGACCAGGCCGGTCAAACGGATGTCGCGGCTGGATGCACCGACGAGGATCTCGAACTCGCCCGGTTCGATGTTCCACGCGTTCCTGGCAACATCGAAATACCAGAAGGCTTCACGATCGAGTGTGAAAGTGACGGTCCTGGTCTGCTCCGGTTTGAGTGCGACCTTGGCGAAGGCTTTGAGTTCCTTCTCAGGCCGCGCAAACGTGGATTTGACATCGCGCACATAGAGTTGCACGACTTCCCTGCCCGCGACCTTGCCGGTGTTGGTTACATCCACTTTGACCTTGAGCGTATCCTTCGGCGTGATGGATTTGGCACCCAGTTTCAGGTTGCTGTATTGGAATTTTGTGTACGAAAGTCCGTGGCCGAATGGGAAGAGCGGCTCGACTTTCTTCGTGTCATAGTAACGATAGCCGACGAAGATGCCTTCGCCGTAACGGACCTTGCCGTTTTCGCCGGGATAATTGAGGTAGGCAGGGTTGTCTTCGAGACGAACAGGGAAGGTGGTGGGCAGTTTGCCGGAGGGATTCTCGTCACCGAACAGGATGTCGGCGAGGGCGTTGCCCTGTTCCTGGCTGTCGTACCAGAGTTGAACCACCGCGCGGACCTTGTCGATCCACGGCATTTCCACCGGCGACCCGACATTCAACACCACGATGACGTTCTTGTTGACCTTCGCCACCTGCTTGATCGAGCCGGTCCTGCTCGCCCGGCAGTTTCATATCCACACGGTCGAAGCCTTCGGATTCCCATTCGCCGTTCAGGCCAGCCACCACCACCACCACATCCGCTTTTTTGGCAAGTTTGACGGCTTCGGCCATCAGGTCAAGCGGCTGGGGAGGCTGATGTCCGATCCCGACCGAGCGCCAGCGCGGACTGCCCTTCCAGTAATATTCCAATTTGATGGCGTAAGCCCTGCCGCCCTCGAGCTCCAATTCGGCCAGGACCTGTTTGCCCATGTCCGAATCCGCCGAATGGTCGATGACGAGCGCATCGTCGAGGTAGAGTTTGCACCATCCGACGCTGGAAAGCCCGAGCGTGTGCATGCCCGATTCCTTAGGCGTGAAGAATCCCTCCATGCGCAGGGAGAACGATTCCTGGTCCACGTTCGGGACGGATTTGTCGAACCAGCCCTGCTGGATGTGCGTTGTCACTTCGGTGTAGGCCGGGGCGCCGCTGAATTCGGTCCCGTTGAACAGGCTGAGGTGAAGTCCGGGGCGGCCGTCGACGGTGGTCAAAGTGTCGGGGGCAGGCGCGGGCAGGGTCTTGAAGATGTGACAGCCGGGGGCATAATCCACTTTGACCTTTTTGCCTGCGCGGTTCCTGATCCCCTCGAACGGGGTCACGACATAATGCGGCGTGACCGACGAACTGCCGCCGCCGAGAATTTGTCCGATATTGGCGTTCGGGCCGATGACCGCGATGGACCTTACGGCCTTCTTGAGCGGGAGCAAACCCTTTTCATTTTTCAGCAGGACAACCGCCTCCCGCGCCGCCTCGCGCATGATCTTGCGGTGCTGGGGCTTATCCTCGCCCCGTTCCTTTTGCAATTCGGGCTTGTCGAACATCCCGGCCTTGTCGAGCACATTGAGCAGGCGGCGGACCTTGTCGTCGAGGATCTCCTCGGTCAAGGGACCGTCATCCAGAGCGCGCTTGACGATCTCTTCGGACATCCAGCGCGCATTACCGGGCATTTCTAGGTCGAGGCCGCTGTTGGGAACGTCCTTGTCGTAGGTGCCGAACCAATCGGACATGACGATGCCCTTGTAGCCCCACTCGCCCTTGAGGATGTCGTTGAGCATGTGATCGTTCTCACAGGCATACACGCCATTGACCCGGTTGTACGCCGACATGACCGCCCACGGGTCCGAATTGCGGATGGCGATGCGGAACGGCTCGAGATAGATCTCGCGCAAGGTGCGCTCGTCCACTTCGGAACTCATCGAGAAGCGTTCGAATTCCTGGTCGTTGGCGACAAAGTGCTTGATGCAGGCGCCTTTGCCTTTATCCTGAATGCCCTTGATATAGGCGGAGGCGATCATGCCGCTCAGGAACGGGTCTTCGGAATAACATTCGAAGTTGCGCCCCGCGATGGGCGTGCGGTGAATGTTGACCGTGGGCGCCAGCAGGATGTGGGCGCCCTTGGCTTCGAGCTCGTCGGCCAGCACGTTGCCGACCTTTTCGACGATCTCAGGATTCCACGTGGCGCCGAGGGCGATCCCCACCGGTGTGCAAACCGAGGGCGATGCCATGCCGCCCCAGGCGCCGCGCGCGCCGTTCGGTCCGTCTGTGACCTTGAATTGCGGGATGCCGAGCCGCTGGTTTGCGACGCTGTGCCACAGGTCCGCGCCAGCGAGCATGGAAATTTTTTCTTCGAGGGTCATTTGTTTGAGAAGATCATCGATGCGGGGCATGGGAAACTCCTGGAAAATAGAAAGTGGGTTACAGGTCTGCGAAACTAATCAAGTCAATGTCCTTCGCCAGTACCGCCCGCCTGACGGCGGGGTCGGTCAGGATCTTCAACTCGCGCTCGCGCTGGAAGTTGTAAACCGACTCTCTGGCAAAGGCTTCGTCCACGCGGCCGGGATGGCACATCAATTCGCTGACGCCGTCGCCGAGGTCCGCGAGCAGGCGGAGCAGGTTTTCGTGCGTCGCGCCGTCGTCGTAGAATGCGTCAATGAAGTGATCGGGTTGCCGCACGGCAAATTCCTTCATCAATCCCGGAATTTGGTCTTCGGTCCCCGCCACATCCGCGGTCGTGTTCCTGCGGATCGGGCAGTCGTATTCCTGCGCCAGTTCGAGCATGGCGCGGAACAGGCCAGCTGTGAAATAGGACGAGTGGTGATGCGAGTCGAGGTGGGTTGGTTTGCGACCGGCGGTCCGAATGAACCGCTCGACCTGCAGTCGCCACTCCGCCTTGACCTCGTCCAGGTCGAGGCGGGGGAGGTTGGCGATGAACGGGTCATATTTGAAGAAATTCCCGTTCCCATCCGTGACCGAACGGATCGCTTCCGGCTTCGACAGCGGCCTGCCCATCGTCAACACCAGGTGGACTCCCATCCCCAGCATTGGCGTCTCCTTCAGGGCAACAGCGACGTCATCGGCCGTCGTGGGGATGTTCATCATGCAGGTCGTGGAGGTGACCACGCCGTTCAGGTGCGCCTCACGGATGCCGCGCGAGATCTCCGGCGTGCGCCCGTAGTCGTCTGAATTGATAATAAGACGTTTAGCCACGTTCCAATCCTTTCAAGTATTGCTGGTAAAAATCAACCAAATACCCAAGAGGCTCTTTGTAGAATTCATCAGGGTTAACGGCCAGCCTGGCATATTCAGGGATCGGCTGGACCTGCGGATTCGTCTTCGCAAATTCCTGAATGACCTTTGCGTGCGGTTTCAGCGAACCATCCGGGCGGACCAGTCCAAACCAACGCTCGTGCTGGGCGTTCTGACAGGGCGGCAGGTCCCATAGTTCGGGGACATAGTCCGCGAAGCACCAGAGTCATGGCGCCGGTTGCACCGCTATGCTGCAGATTCGGAAGCACCTGGCGGATGTACTCGGCAAAATCATCCTCACCCGCCATGAACTGTTCGCGTTCGTGCCCGTTGGTCTCCGTCCAGTACATGACGTGGGAGGGCTCGCCCGGCTGGGCAGTACAACCGCCAAACTCCTCCATGAGGACAGGTTTGCCGCACAAGGCGGAGGTCATGGCGCAGGTAAAGGGGACAAAATCCGGGTCGAGGGGTTGACGCGCCCAGGGTGTGTACATGGGATATGAGTGCATGACCGCCACGTCCGTGTGAGCGTATATCTTGTCAATGCGCAGACCGTTATCGCGGTGCAAGCCGTCTCCGTGCAGGCCGATGGTGACGGGGCGATTTGGGTCAATTTCCTTGATCAGCCCGACCATTTCCTTCACCCATGCCGCGCCTTCGTCCGATGAGTTGGGCCAGGCGAACAGGTCCGGTTCATTGCCGAGGTTCCACATCCAGACACCGGGATGGTCTTTCAGCGCGCCAACAACCGTCTTGAGCAGAAGACGTTCGGCTTTCAACGCCGTCTCGTCGTGGAACATGTTGCGGTAACCCGTATCCACTTTTTTGCCCGCGCTGACCACGTCTCTCAGCCAGTGTTGATGCGCAGAGGGAGGCAGGTCGCCGCCCAGCAACCAGCGCGGACTCCAGTTCGGTCCGCTCATGTGACCGGTGAAGAAGGTCATGTCGATGCCGAGACCGTTCTCGGCGGCGAGGTCACAGACCGTGGTCAGGTGGGCGAGCGCGTCCTTCGAAACCGAATCCGGCTCAGGCTGGAAGTCATCCCAAAGCAGGAACAGGCGGACGACGTTCATGCCGATCTCCCTGATGACGGCGAATTCTTCGCGCACCTCGCCGGCGTCGAAGTTGCTCCACCAATACATGGCTTTTTTTCGAGGCCAGTAGTTCACGCCGAGGGTGAATGGTTGGGACATGGTTTTCTCCGGGTGATGGTTTAGGGCCCATGCACAGTCTGGTCGATGGCGTTGACCAGCGATAACTCGCCCTGTGTGTCGTGGTCGAGCGCCCAGAAGGCGACGCCGCCCGCGTTTTCGAGCGCAAATTTCGTCTTGTAACGGATGGTGGGGATGCCGTTGTAGGTTTCACTCGCGCCGAGGTACTCGAATGAATCGACCTGCGCGGCGGACGGGTCCTCTTCGACGAGTTTGGCAAAAGAGATGCCGCCCGGCTCGCTGTAGAACGGCAGGCCGATGACGAGTTTGTCCTTCGGCAACCCGCGCGCGGTCCAATAGGCAAGCCCCTTGTCGAACTGTTCCTGCGTGCCGTGATCCTTTCCGGCGTACGCCATGACCACGACAAAGTCCATCACGGCAAACGACTCCTGCGGGATGCCGAGCCCGGCGTCGTCCCCGTAGGCGACCACGGCCGCCGTCAGGAGTTTATCCGGCATGGCGGCGCGCAGTTCCCGCATCAGCGCCAGGAAGTTCAGCGAGGACTGTCCTTCGACAGGATATTCCCAGTCGATATCCGCGCCGTCAAGTCGATATTCATCCACGAAGGCTTTAAGGTTGCGGACGAAGGCGCTTCGCAGCGACGGGTCGGAGGCTACGGTTTCGAATTGCTGATCCCAGCCCCAGCCCCCCACCGAGATGAGGACTTTCACATCCTGTTTGCGGGCGTTTTCGGCGATGAGTTTCAGTTTCCACCCGTTGCTGATGCGGTTGAAGGTACCGTCGTCTTTTGGGGTGAGGAAGGAATAGTTGATATGCGTCAACTTGTCGTACGGAATGAGGCTTTCGATAATGCCGTCGGTGGCGTAGGCCACCACATGGAAAGGTTTTGGGGCGGGCGTCTCCGTCGGCGCAGGCGCGTTCACCGGAGTCGCTGACGGGGCGCAGGCAGCCAATAGCAGGGCAAACAGGCTGAGGTTAAGAATGATGCGGATGCAAGTCATCGTACCGCCATCAATGTTTCGTTCATCCTATCCCGGATGTCCCTGGTCACCTGATACCCGCCGGCTTCCATGCCGAGCATTACCGCCCCAAGCACAGGAGGCACCTTCAGCCGCACAAGCCGCGCTTTGGGGGCAAGTTTATGTATGGTCTCGCGCATCGGCTCGATCAGCATCTGCCCGCCTTCGAACATGCTGCCCGTCATCACGACATCGAACGCAAGATCTTCAAAATCCAATTGGCGGATGACCGCATTGACCATTTCGCCGAGTTCACAACCCGCCCAATGGATCAATTCGCGTGCAACTGCATCGCCTTCCTCGGCAACCTGGAACACGAGCCGCGCGGCATCAGCTCCCACCTGGTAGTCGTACATGGTGTAGCCGCGGATCAGGTCTTCCAGGTCTTTTGCGCCCACATGTTCGATCAGGGCGTCAGCCAGCCTGGTCGCGGGTCCGCGTTTCGTCCACGAATAACCCACGATCTGCATGCAGCGGAATATCAGCTCCGATGCGCCGGTGCCTTCCCCCATCAGCACGCCATGCCCGCTGACGCGGCCTTCGCGCTTGTGCTCACGGTCCCAGCCGCGGCAATTCGAACCTGTACCGGACACCGCAACCACCCCCCAGCCTTCTTCGGAACCGGCAACCAAACCCGGCACCGCGTCGTTGACAAATTTATACGGTGCGCGCAAGTCGAGGCGATCGATGGTCTGCGCGGTGACATCATATTCGGACGGCCAGTCGAATCCTGCCACGCCGAAACCTGCCCCGGCAATATCGGCTTTGACCAGCCCCGCGGCTTTGAGCGCGTATTCCATGCCTGTATGCATGGCTTCAAACATGCCATCATAACCGACGGTCTCGTGGTTGCCGGGTCCGCTTTCGCCGAAGCCAACCGCCCTGCCCGTTTCGTCCACGATGAGTGTGTGAGTCTTTGTTGCGCCAAGATCGGCGCCGAGGAAATATCGCATGGGGTTATAAGTCAACAAAGGGGCGACCGATTGGGTCGCCCCTGGATGTCGGGTCAGTTCCAAAATTGAGGCAGGTGCTCCCGATGAGTCTCCAGCATGTCATCGAGCACCGCCTGGACCTTGTCCGCCTTTGGCCCGATCGGGTTGACCAGTAATGCCTGGTAGGCAGCTTCACGATCCCCGTGAATGGCGGCTTCCACCGTCAGCATTTCATACGCCTTGACCGCCGCGATCAGCCCAAACTGTGACTGCGGCAGCGGCTCTGTCGGGATGGGTGTAATGCCGCTCCGTTTCACGACCGAGGGAATTTCAAGCACCCAATCGGCAGGCCACTCCTTCACCGCGCCGTTGTTGGTGGTGTTGACGACATGCGTTTCACCCAGATCGTTGTAATGAGCGTTCAATAGCTGGGTGGCAACCGTCGAGTAATAGGCGCCGCCGCGTTTCATCAGGTCGGCAGGAGGTTCGGTGAGATTCGGGTCGGCATACTCGCGCAGGAGGTCCTTCTCGATCTCGATCACTTCCTCGGCGCGCGAGGGCGGCCATTTCTCCTGCGATTTCAATTTCTTATCGGTGTGATAGAAATATTGCAGATAATAATTCGGGATCATGCGCAGGACTTCGATGGTACGCGGTTCCCACTCGGGATGTTCTTCCTTTTTGAGTTCGTCAATGAATCCCTGAATGACCTGCGGCCAGACATCCTCCCCTTCCACGGTAAAGCCGCGATGCCAGGAAAGATGATTGAGACCGAGCGTTTTCAGTTCGGCATGGTCGGGGTCGAGTTTTTTCCCCATCGCCTTTTCCAGTCCCTCGAGGATGTGCATCTTGGCCGTGATGGGAACATTGCACACACCCACCGCAGGGACATCCGAGGCATACTTGCTCAATGCCTGTGTAACGAGCCCGGCCGGGTTGGTAAAGTTGACCAGCATGGTGCCGGGCCGGGCAACTTCTTTGATATCCCGGGCGATCTTCATGATGACAGGGATCGTGCGGAGCGCCTTCGCCATGCCGCCCACACCGGTCGTCTCCTGACCGATCAACCCGTGACGCAGGCCGAGATATTCGTCGCGGCGGCGGGCCTCCATGTGACCGACGCGCAGTTGCGTGGTCACGTAGGAGGCGTCTTTGACCGAGTCTCGCTGGCTGGTCGAAAGGACAACCTTGAAGGGCAATCCCTTCGCCTCGACCATGCGTTGGGCAAACCCGCCGACGACCTCGAGCCGTTCGGCGTCGATGTCCATCAGCCACAATTCATCGAGCGGGAACTGTTCCAGCCGTGCGAGGAACCCGTTGACCAATTCGGGGGTATAGGTCGAACCTCCGCCGATGACTGCGACCTTGAGCATCCTACTTCTCCACACCCGTCACGACGATGCCCTGCACGAAGAAGCGCTGGGCTACGAAGAACAGGATGATGGGCAGGATGAGCGCCATGAGCGCGCCAGCCTGGATCAATTGCGGCTGTGCGCCGTAAATCCCGTTGAACCGGGAAAGGGCCACCGAGATCGGCTGTTTATCCAAGGACGTGGACAGGTAGATGAGCGGGCCAAAGTAGTCGTTCCAGGCGAACACGATGTGGAAGACCACCACGGCAATGATCACCGGGTACGACTGCGGGATCAGGATCGACCACAGGATGCGCAACGGACCGGCGCCGTCGATCATGGCCGATTCGTCCAGTTCGCGCGGCAGGGTCATGAAATACTGGCGGAACAGGAAAACGTTATAGGCGTTGGCGAAGAAGTGCGGGACCATCAGGGGCAGCCAGGTGCCCACCAATCCCAGCCTCTGCCAGAACGCGTAGGTGGGGATGATGGTCACAGCGGCAGGCAGGAAGAGGGTCGAGATCAGGACAATAAACAGCAGGTCGCGGCCCGGGAAGCGGAAACGGGCAAATCCATATGCCACCAGGATGCAGGAAATCACCGTGCCGATCATGGTTACGACCGCGTAGAAGGTGGTGTTCCACAGCAGGCGGACGTAATTGATCGTGTTCCAAACCTCTGTGTAGTTGCTCCACGTCGGCGAAAAGATCCATGGGCGGTCGAGCGCGCGCCATGAGACCTGGCAGACAAACTCGCCTTTTCCAGTATTGGACGGGTCGATGAAGGTGCTTTCCTGCCTGCCTTTTGTGGTGATGGCGAAGTTCCCTGTTTCAGTGGAGGCAGGATCGAAACCGGCACACTGACTGAGCGGCACGGTGAACACATCCAGTTTCTCGCCGTTGAAATCGAACTTCGGCTGGGCGGCCGGCCAGATGGGCGCCCCAACGACGGAGATCTGCTCGCGCGTTTTCAGGGAGGTGAAGACCATGAACGCAAACGGGGAAAGAAAGACGACCAGGACTGCCAGGACCACCACTGTCACGAACGTTGTATTTAGGCCGGAAATAAGTTTTTTGTTCATTGCCATCTCCTCTACGAGCGAGCATCACCGGCATAATAGACCCAGTATTTCGCCGACCAGAACAGCAGGACGGTGACCAGCAGGATGACCAGGAAAAGGAACCACGCCAGTGTGGACCCATAGGACATGTTCTGGTAGGTGAAGAAGGTCTTGTACATATACAGGTTATAGAAGATCGTCGCACCGCCGGGGCGCCCCGTGCCGTTGTTGACCACGAGCGGCACCAGGAAGTACTGGAAAAGCCCGATAATGTTCAGTGTCAGGTTATAGAAAATGACCGGCGAGATCATGGGGAAGGTGATGTTCCAGAAGGTCTTCCAGGAATTTGCGCCGTCCACCTTGGCCGCGTCATACAATTCGGTCGGTACGCCCTGCAGGCCGGCCAGCATGATCAGCATGGCGTTCCCAACCCCCCAAATACCCATGATGACATAGGTGGGATACACCCAGTTGACATCGTTCGCCCAACCCGGCAGGGCATCTTTCGCAACCCCGAGAAAGAGCAGGAAGCGGTTGATCCAGCCGGTTTCCGTATTGAGCATCCCGCCCCATAAAAAGACGCTTGCAACGAACGGGACGATGAAAGGCATGTAGAACAGGGACCGGAAAATGAACTGTCCCTTGAGGTGTTTATTGTTCATCAGCAACGCCAGCCCGAGCGGGAAGAAAATACCGACAGGCAGGGCGATCAGCGCAAACCTGATCGTGATCAACATCGAGCTGGGGGTGGCGCTCGAGAACCATTTCATCGGATTGACGCCCGCCTGGGGATCGATCCACAGTTGCTTGTAATTCTCGAAGCCCACGAATTTGGGTGAACTGAAGATACCGTCCGTAATATTGAGTTCCAGGAAGCTGAAGACCAGGGTCGCCATCATCGGAAGGAATGTAAAGAGGGTGAACCCGAACAACCATGGGGAAATCATCCAAAGACCGTTCCTCATTTCACGGCGGGCGATCGGCCGCATCGCACGGATCGTGGCAATCGAAGGCAGTTTGGGAAGCTTTTGCGAGAGTTGCTCTAACATCGACGGACTCCTTTCAAAGACAGAAATCGAATAGGGCAGGCCAATGACTTGGCCTGCCCTATTATATTGCTTTTCGCTTACTCGTTATAGATCACGTTCAGGTCGTCCACCAGTTTCTGGAATTCGGCATCGAAGTCCAGGCCTTCGGTGTTGTTCATCAAGTCTCCAAACGTCGTGAAGCGGGCATTGGCCTTGATGGAGTTCGGCTGGTATTGTTCAGCGCTCGGGGCATCGGGGTAGGCGAGACCCTGAATGAACACGTTCCAGCTTTCCTCGGTCACGAACGGATATTCAGTGGATTTCTGGGCGAAGAAGGCATCCGTCTTCTCAGCGATCGCGGGCATGGCGCCGTACTGGGGCAGAAGTTTGTCGCCGCCGGTGGTGATGAGGTAGGCGAGAACTTCGAAGGCTTCAGCAGGGTTCTTTGAGCTCTTGAGGATGCGGAAGGTGTCCGCGTCCACACGACCCGCAACCTTGCCGTTGGCTCCGATGGGCTGGATGCCAAGCTGGAATTCCAGGCCGGCAGTTGTGAAGTCGCCGAGACAGCAGGTGTACCAGGTCTGGGTCAGGCCCATGGCAGCTTTGCCGGCATTGAAGATGTTGCCATTGCCGAATTCAGGGGCGCCGGAGAGAGGACCCGAGGCCATGTAGGGCTGATCACCCCACTGGCCATCGTAATACCACTTCCAGCCTTCTTTCCAGCTGTCGGGGATGGTGGATTTGTAGGAGCCCTTGGCATCGCCGGAGTAGATCTTGGCGGCGCCGCCGTAGAAGGTACCCACGGAAAGGATCGATTGCCATTGCGGTGAGTAACCGACCTGGACGATCTGGGCGCGGTCAAAGCCTTCCTCGGTGGAGTTCAAACCGTTCACGTCCACGGTCAGGAGTTTGGCAACTTCGGTGACGGTCTCCCAGGTCCAGTCGGCTTCGCGGCCGTCGGGGAATACATACTTTTCGCCGTACACCTGGGGCGGGTAGTTCAGGCCGGCCTCGTCGAACATGGTGGGCTGGAAGTAAATGGCGCCGGGGAACACGGCGAAGGGCAGACCAATCTGGCCTTCTTCAGTCTGGTAGAACTTGACCAAAGCGGGGTCAAAAATGCTGGTGTCGAAGCCGGAGGATTCGATGTAGGGCGTCAGGTCGAGCCACTGGCCGTAGAAGTCATTGGAACCACCCCAGCCCACTGGGCCGACGATATCGGGGCCGGCGCCGGAGGCGATCTGTGTGGAGAGGGCGTCGCGGGCGGCATCGAAGGTCACGATCTCGAGCACGAGTTCGATCTTGTCCTGGGAGGCGTTGAAGTCAGCGACAACTTCTTCCTGGGTAGCAACCTGCTCGGGGTTGGTACCGGTGCCGAGACCCACAAACCAGCGGATCTGGACCTTATCGGCTGGAGCAGCCGGTTCTTCAGCGGGGGCAGCTGGTTCATCGGCGGGGGCAGCCGGTTCATCGGCGGGGGCTTCAGTCGCCGCGCCGCCGCAGGCGGTGAGGACCATCGAAGCGATGATCAACAGCGAAAGCAGGTAGAACAGTTTTTTCATGGTGAGTTTTCTCCTCAAACTAGATTTTGGATTGGACGATTGATCAGGTTGCAGTAGATGTTATACGTGAAGGCGCTCACCTCCTTTATAGGGATTGGACAGGCTCATTAATTACACCCACAGGAGCGTCGGTAAACGATCTCGGTCGGGAGGATCACCACCCCGTTCGAGGGATATTCCTCGAACAGGTGGAACAACTTCTCGGTGGCGATGCGGCCCACCTGTTCGGTCGGGGCGCGCACCGTGGTCAGGGGCGGGTTCAGGAATTGGGCAAACCCCAGGTCGTCGAAGCCCACCACGGAAACATCCCCGGGAACATCGAAGCCATGATCCTGCAACGACCGCAGGACGCCGATGGCGGCATCGTCGTCGCCGGTAAAGACCGCGTCGAAATCCACGCCCCCGCCATTTTCGATAAACTCGGTCAGCGCACGATACGAGACACTGCGTTCGAACTCGCCGTTAAGGACCAGTCTCTCGTCGAAGGGGATCCCATTTTCCGCCAGCGCCGCCCGATACCCATCCTCGCGCAGCACCGAGTCTTCCTGATTGACCGGCCCGCGCATGAATATGATGCGGCGCCTGCCGTGCGCGCGGATCAGGTGTTCGATCAGGCTCTTGGTAATATCTATGTTTTCTACTGTGACACTGGGGATCGAGGTGCAAGTGGGGGAAACGCGGTGTACCAGGACCATGGGAAACCCGGTCGAGTGCAGGTTGACCAAATCTTCGTCCATCAACCCGTCGGAGAAGACCAGCAACCCATCGGTGTTGTGGGGGCCGACCGGCGCCGGCGTCTCGTTGCGGATGTCCGCGTGATGGGTTGCCACGATCAGATTATATCCGTTTCTGCGCACCACAGCTTCCACGCCGTTCAAAAGGGGAACGAAAAAATCATTGTGCAGGTTGTTCAACAGCAAACCGACGACACGGGTCTTGCGGCTGGCCAGATTGCGCGCCGCCGCGTGCGGTACGTACTTCAACTCCGTCATCACGTGCTTGACCCGTTCAGCCACCTCGACCGAAACCGGCGCGTTCCGATTAATAAAGCGGCTGACCGTGGCAACCGATACCCCGGCTTGCTTTGCCACATCACGAATCGTGACGGAAGAAGAGCGCTTTCTCATAGGTATGTAAACGGTTACTGTAACCGTTTACATTATTTCACACTGTTACAGACAAGTCAAGTGACGCTTTTCTTAAAATTTCTGTTAACACAATATTAACGGTCTAATTTCTGAAAATTGGAATATACAACTTGCTCTTCAGCGCTTTTCGCCCTCCAGGTTGGATAAAGCCCCGCCTCCCCCTGACTTGAGCCTGCCCGCCCACACGAATCTGTTACCCAGCCTCAAAACATAGTAGTCATCACCTACACAGCGGAATATAAGACAAATATGGCCGCCGACAGCCCCCCTTTCTTATCGAGCGATGCCAGTTACCTGCCCCTCGACCCTATCGGCCCAGGGATACATCTCAGTCCCCTTCGCCGCCTCGCGGATGACCGGATCATCAGAGTAGTGTCCGCGTTTTTCAGGCGGGAGCAACACGGCAATGTGACGCATGATCTCGTGACCGATCTCGTCGAGTTGCCTGCGTTGACTTTGTCCATGCCCTTCGGCTCGGAACGGACCGAACGGTTTGCCGATGTTGACCTGGATGCGGGGGCGTCGTCCGCGCTTGAGGCTGGGAAAAACCTCGTTTTTATAACAAATAGGTCACGTCTTTGACGTGACCTGTACTTTTACCCGTATAACTCCTTCCTGAAAAACTCCGGCAGGGCAAACGCCGCCTTGTGGATCTCAGGGTTGATATATTTGTTCTCACCGGGCGGATAGGGCGTTTTCAATCCGTTCTCCCAGGGCGTATCCGAGACGTACATGAAGCCGATCCCGCCGCCGGGATAGGTGGGGATGTTGGCGTAGTAGTACGCAGGATTCCTCGTCAACGCCCTGGCGGATTTGTAGATCTGCTTGATCAACTCGGTGTCAAAGAAGGGCTGTTCGCATTGCGTCGCCGCCGCGCCGCCGGGCGCCAGCGCGCGTACCATCAACTTGTAGAACTCGTCCGAGAACAGGCGCTCCGCCATGCCGATGGGATCGGTGGTGTCGGAGATGATCACGTCGAATTGACCGGGGTTTTCCTCGAGGTAGCCAAAGGCGTCCCGTACGAGAAGTTTGGCGCGCGGATCAACCCATGGGTCGCCGAAAGAGGCGGCAAAATATTCGCGGGAAAGGTCCACCACGCGTTGGTCCAGTTCGCAGACCACCGCTTCCTCCACCGATTCGTATCTCAGCACCTGCTGCAACGAACCGCCATCTCCACCGCCGACAATGAGCACGCGCTTCGGCTGTCCGACCGCCAGCATCGGCACATGCACGATCATCTCGTGGTAGCCCATGTTGTCGCGCTCGGTCAACTGGATGATGCCGTCCAGGATCATCGCATTGCCGAAGAATTCGGTCTCCACGAATTGCAAATGCTGATATTGTGTCTGCTCATCCGCCAGGATGCGTTTGACGCGAATCCCCTTGCGATAATAGGGATGTAATTCTTCCGTAAACCAGATGCTCATCACATCGCCACTGCCAACCGGGTCTCGATCTCGGCATCGCGGTCGATCTTGCGGAGCGAGAAATTGTCCGCGCCGAACAGCTCTTTGATGCGCATGATGAGCGGCATCATATCCTTGCCGATCGCGCAGGTGAACAGGTCAATGGCGCAATAACCGTATTCGGGCCAGGCATGCAAACTTGCATGCAACTCTGCGAGGAGCAAAAAACAGGTAAAGCCATGCGGGCTGAACTTGTAAAAGCCCTCATCCACAACCGTCAAGCCGCTCTCGCGCACGGCTTGCGCAAACAGCGAGTATGCCCTCTCGCCATCCAGGAGGATCTCCTGGTTGCAGTTGGAGAGATCGAAGATAAAATGCTCTCCCAATTTCAAAGTCGCGTTCACTCACACCTCCGGTGTTAAAAGATAAAGAACCCATCCGAAGGCACGAACTTTTCACTTCAAGCCGATCCACAGGATGTGTGCCCTGAGTAACGGACGAAGCGCCTTCGAACAGACTCTATTGGGCGCATTTATACTATGGTTCGGCTGTGTGTCAATCTTTTGGATGTCACGAATTTCCTCATACACTATAATCACAGGGATGAAATATTCGCTCTACCTCCACATCCCCTTCTGCACACACCGCTGCGCCTACTGCGATTTCAACACCTACGCCGGGCAGGAGGACATGATCCCCGCCTACGTGGAGGCGTTGTGCAAAGAGATTGAATTTGCAGGTAGGGGCGGATCGCGATCCGCCCCTACAGTGCACACCATCTTCTTCGGCGGAGGGACACCCTCGCTTCTTTCCCCGCCTCAATTTGATTCCATTTTCAAGAGCATTCGCTCCGCCTTCACCTTGACCCCGGACTGCCGAGATCACCATCGAAGCCAACCCGGGAACGGTCTCGTACGACGATCTCCTCAAATTCCGCGAGATCGGGATCAACCGCATCAGCTACGGAGTCCAATCCGCGAATGCCTTCGAGTTGCGGATGCTCGAACGCGCTCATAACTTCTTCGACGTCATCGAAGCCGTGACCTCCGCGCGCAAGGCAGGTTTCGACAACCTGAACCTCGATCTCATCTACGGTCTCCCCGAGCAAACACTCCCAACCTGGCAAACCACCGTCCAACAGGCCCTCGACCTGCACCCCGAACACATTTCCGCCTATGCGCTGACCCTCGAACACGGCACTCCCTTTGGACGTTGGGCATCGAAGGGACTGCTTCCCCTCCCCGACCCCGACCTTGCCGCGGACATGTACGAATGGATGATGGATTATTTATCCAAATCTGGCTACGCGCAGTACGAAATATCAAATTGGGCGAAAATTGAGCCACAGACCAGTTGACCATTGACCAGTCATCGTCGTTTGCTTGCCAACATAACCTTCAATACTGGCGCGGACTCCCCTATCTGGCTTTTGGCGCCGGCGCACACGGTTACGCGAATGGCTATCGCTACTCCAACGTCCTGCGCATCAAAACCTACATCGAACGCATCATTCAGCATTCAGCACTCAGCATTCAGCCTTTCCCCCTCTCCCCTGCCACCGTGAATCACCACAAACAGACCCTCAAAGACGACATGTCCGAATTCATGATGACAGGCCTGCGCCTCACGCAGGAAGGTGTGTCAATGCAGGAGTTCCAGGCAAGGTTTGGTCAATCCATGCAGGATGTGTTCGGAAAGGAAATCAATGAATTGTTGAAGTTGGATTTGATTGAAAAGCAGACCTCCGAGTTTTCAAAAAACTCGGAGGTCTTGCGCCTCACCCAACGCGGGCGCCTGCTCGGCAACCAAGTCTTTATGCGGTTCGTGTAATTCGAGATCAATTTCCCGTCACAGTCTTCCATATCGCAGGAGCAATATGTGTCAAATCCGTCATCCCGCGCGTGAACTCCTCCCGCGCGTTCTTCTCCCCGATCACCAGCGCAGGGACATGCGCATCCGTATGCCTGCGCGTGGACAGATCTTCCATGTTCCCGTGATCGGATGTGACGACGACGAGGAGATCGTCGCCCATTTCTTCCACGAGTCCGCCCAGCACGCCGTCAAAGGTTTCCATCAAGCCGACCGCCGCGTCCATCTGCTGTTTGTGACCGGCGTAGTCGCTCGCCCAGTATTCGAACAGGGAGAAGTCAAAGCCCTTCGCAAGCGAGGCAAGCTTGCGTCCAGCCTGATGCGGGGTCAGCACGGGAGTCTCAGGGATCCCGAGCATTGTCCGCCATCCCTCGCCGGTGAAATCCGCTGACAATGCTCGTCCGGCAAACAGGTCTTCCTGTTTAAAAAGTTCAATTCCTGCGTTTGTCACCGCCAGCGGAATGGACGAGTACAGCCGCTTGCCTGAATCGATCCCGTCAAAATAGCGCAGCGGATAAGCGTTGAGTAACGCGGCTTTCTTTCCCATCTTCACAAAACGCGAAAAGAGTGTTCCGTTATTCAAATACGCGGCAACTTCGGGATTCGGTTTCGGTCCATAGTGATAACCGATCTCCGCCGATATATTGACACCGGTCAACAGGATCGCCTGCCCTGTGGCAGATTGCGGAAGGCCGTCCACGCCCACAGCGGGATCAATTGCAAGCAAGGTTGCCCGCTTTCCGATGAAAGGTGCAGAGTCTTTGAGCAATGACCGTCCTTCGAGCAATGCGATTCAGGTTCGGCATCTTTGCACGCGCCAATGGATTGATATCAGGATTATTCCCGCCAAGACCGATGCCATCGAGAAAAATGAACAGTAATTTCATGAAGGAGATTATACAACTGTTATCTTATTGGGTTAATTCATGAACAATGTCGCATTGTAACCTTGTCATATTAATTCAGTGATGAATGTCATTTGAAATCCCAAATTGAAAATCCAATAATATATATGCATGGCTATGTCTTGCAAGTATGTTTATGTTTCATGTTGTCGCATGCAGTTGGGCAAATGAGAATCCATTTCAGGAAAGGAGGCGTTATTTCAAGCAACGATTGGACAGTCCAATATGATGATTTGTGAAAAGACTCTGGCAAGTCGAAGCAAAATCGAAAACCAAATATCAAACCCAGTGGAGGGGTTCTATGATTGCAACTAAAACCCGACGAGTTACAACCATGCTGGTTGTGCTCGTTGTTTTGTTTTCACAGTTCGTAACTTCGGCTGGCGCCGCTACCAAAGCGCTTCCTGCCAGCCCGGTAACCTTCACCATCCTGCACACCAACGACTTCCACGGTCAACTGGAACCGTCCGGCAGCAATCCCGGCTCGGCGCGCATCGCGACCTACGTTAACACGGTGCGCACCGCCCTTGGCGCCGGCAATGTCCTGTTGGTGGATGCAGGCGACAAAATGCAGGGAAGCCTCCTTTCGAATATGACCCAGGGAGAGGCGACCATTGCCACCTACAATGCCATGGACTACAAGGTCGCAACATTTGGCAATCATGAGTTTGACTGGGGCCAAACTGTACTGAGCGACCGCACTGTCCAGGCAAATTTCCCCTATGTGACAGCGAACATCGTAGTGAATGATACTGGCAATTGCGCCACTGCCGGCTGGACACCTCCAGCCTTCGCGGATGGACCGTACCAAATCATCGAAATTGGCACCGCCCCAAACAATGTCAAAGTGGCATTCATAGGTGTGACAAGTGCTGAAACGCCCACCATCACGATCGCCAGCGCGACCGCGGGACTGTGCTTCAAGGACGCGGCCGACTCCATTCTGCATTACTATGACGCAGATGAAAACCGCTGGTGCAGATGTGATCGTGGTTCTCAGCCACCTTGGCTATAACGATGGCGGCTACGGCTACGGCATCCCGGTATATGGCGACAAGACCCTGGCACAAAAACTGATCACCGCCGGCAAACCAGCCAACCTGATCATTGGCGGCCACAGCCATACCAACATGTTAACCCGACCCCTCCGCTTCCAGGCGGATATGTGGTTGGCCCAACAACCGTGGGACAGGCCTACTACAATGGACGTCAGGTTGGCCGCGCGGATATCACCGTGCAACCTGACGGGACGATCGGCGTGGTTTGGCAAACCGTGGCGATCAGCACATCGAGCGCACAGGATCCCGCCGTACTCGCGGTCGTCAACAGCTACGCAACCGATCCTGACTATCTGACGCTCATCAACACCCCCGTCGGCTACACCCAGGTGGACCTGCTCCGCAACTACAACGGCGACAGCATGATGGGCGATTTCGTGGACGACGCCATCTACAACTACCTGAACACTGACGTCGAGGCCACCAACGATGTGGACATGTTCTTCAACAACGCGGGCGGCATCCGCATCGACTGGTGCGACAAGTCCGATGGCGCAGGTGGATATGTCCTGTCCAACCTGGCAGCCGACTGCACCGGCACCACCGGTGAAGGGATATGGACACACGACCCATTGTTGCTGACCTACGGTCACATGTTCCAGATCCTGCCGTTCGGCAACGCAACCATTGTCGGAAGCATGACCGGCGCACAGATCCTGGAATTGCTCCATCAGTCTGCCACCCTGTTCAGGGGCGCCATCCAGCCCTCAGGCATCCGCTACTCGTTCTTCCGCTATTCCGATGCCCTGCCCGGTCCGCAACCCTACGGATGGGGTGCTTATAACGTAGAGATCTACAACAAGGCGACTCATGCATGGGAGCCTCTCAACCTGACCAAAACCTACCGCGTCGGGACCAACGAATTTCTGGCTCCTGCGGGACAGGACGGCTTCACCCCCTTCAAGTACATGACCAACATCTCATACTGGGGCGACATGCTGAACGCCGTCAATGCCTACGTGACCGCGAACTACACATTTGCCAACCCATATCGCGGCCCGGACGGTGACGGCACCCTTGATGGGCGCATCGTCCGCAACGGAGACGGAGACGATGTCTACGAGACTGGTGAGATCGTCCCGCTGACCATCCTGCATCACAACGACTCACACGGCAACCTCGACAAGGGAAGTTTTGTCGGCTACACCCAACTGGCCGCGCTGATCAAACAGGAACGCCAGCACAACCCCGACCGCACCATCCTGCTCAGTTCCGGCGACAACATCCAGGGCGACGCGATGAGCTACTACTTCAAGACCGCGCCGACCGGCTTCGCAACAGACGGGACACCGATCACCGACCCGGCCATGCACATCCAGCCGCTCATCAAAGCCTTCAACGCCATGGGCTACGACGCCATGACACTGGGCAACCATGAGTTCAACTTTGGGTCGGCGGTATTCACCAGCGTCTTGAGCCAGGCCACCTTCCCGATCCTGCAGGCGAACGTAGCCGAAGACCCCGCCAATCCCTACGGGCTGGCGGCGGCAAACGTCAAGCCCTACGTGGAAAAGACGCTGGGCGACATCGACGTGGCGATCCTCGGCATCGGCAACCACCGCATCCCGAACTACGAACTGCCGAGCAACATCCCCGGACTGACCTTCTCCGACCCCATCGCCAAGACACAGGAACTTTCCAACCTGCTCCGCCCCACCAATGACGTGGTCATCGCGTTGACCCACATCGGTTTTACCGAGAACCCGTCCTCGGTCGAGGTGGATGCGAATGTGGACACCAACCTGGTGATGCAGACCACCGGCATCGACGCCCTCGTCGGCGGTCACAGCCACACGGATCCTGCCGTCGGCTTCGGGGCGTACAAGTACCTGCCGACGATCGTTGCCGATGCAAACGGCAACCCGGTCGCAATTGCCCACGCCTACCGCTATAACAACACGCTCGGTGAGGTCTCTCTCGGCTTGCGCCCGCTGGGCGGAGGCAACTATGAGGTCGTCAGCCAGACCGGGCGCTACATCAAACCCGCCCTTGGCAGATCCCGAAGACCCCGCCATTGACGCCATCGTTACGCCCTACACCAACATGCTGGCCGCCTACAACAACACCGTTCTCGGGCAGACCACGGTGGCGATTGACGCGCTGAAAGCCTTCACCCAGGAGACCAACGCCGCCAACCTGCAAGCGGACGCCTCCGTCTATGAGCTGGAGACCAAGAACGGCATCGACGTGGACTTCCATCTCTCCGGCGCGATGACCAATCGCGCAGTTGCCACAGTCGGGCCATATCCCGTCACCCTCAAGGTCAGCGACATGTTCACGCTCATGCCCTATGAGAACTCGCTGGTCGTGATGGAGATGAACGGTCCGCAGCTCAAAGCGGTGCTGGAACGCGCCTACCGCAACTACTATTACTACAAGTATGTTCCGGGCTACGGCGGCTACTCCTACTACACCACCTGCATGCTCGATACCAACTTCGGTAACCAGATCACATACAATGATCTGTATCCTGCCGCTTACGACCCGACAAAAGAATACGTCGTCTCGTTGGTAGTGGACGGCATCGGCGAAATTGACTTCGAAGACGCCGACACCTACTACCGCGTCTCCACGGTCAACTACCTCGCCGCGGGCTCCTGCAACTTCAACAACAGCGGAGTCAGCCTGTGGCCGCTCAACCAGATCGTGAACGACACGCAGTACTACGTCCGCGACGCGGTGATCGATTACATCAAAGCCATGGGGACCGTCTCTCCGGCCATCGAAGGCAGGCTTAACTTCATCGCCGACACAACCGCGCCCGTCATCACCATCAATTCGCCGACCGCCTCGACCTACCTGCACACTGACCTGCTGACCCTCGACTTCACCGCCACCGACGACATTGCCGGTGTGGGAAAGATCGAAGCCGCGCTCGACGGAATGGTCGTCACGAACGGCCAGGTCATCGACCTGCTGACCCTCTCACTCGGCAGTCACACACTCACCGTCACCGCCACGGACAAGGCTGGCAACGTCTCCACGCAGTCGGTCGAATTCAACGTCACAGCCACGCTCGAAAGCCTGATGACAGCCCTCGACCGCTTCTACCAGGACGGCAGTATCAAGAACAAGGGAGTCTACACCAGCCTGAAGCACCTGCTCGAAGCCGCCGCAAAGAGCACGAAGCCCGAGTACACCAGCTCCGTCCTCAACAGCTTCATCCACCTGGTGAAGATCCACAGCGGCAAACTCATCAAGCCGGAAGCCGCCAACCTGCTCATCACAGACGCCCAGTTCGTCATCACCCACCTGCCGGACACGACTGCCCCTTACATCGTCATCCTGTCGCCGCGCCCGATCTCCTACATGAACTGGCAGATCCTGCGGATCGACTTTGACGCCCTCGACAGGATAACAGGCGTCATGGAAGTCACCGCCACACTCGACGGCATGCCCGTCAAGGACAACCAGCGGATCGACCTCCGCACACTGGCGCTGGGCGAGCACACATTCGTCGTACAAGCCACGGATTACGCAGGCAATACAGCCACCCGAACGGTCAAATTCACGGTGGTCAAAGCCAAATAAAGCCTAAACCAAACTGAACCACGGACTGCCCATCGCCACAACGATGGGCAGTTCCTTTATGACGATAAAAACTTGGACTACAATTCGGGCATGACCTCCCTCTCCCTCGAACGACTGAAAGCGCATCGCACACGGACCTTCAACCTGCCTCCGTCCAAAAGGCTTTCCTCGCCCGCCCAGGCATCCACCTTCGTCAACCGCCGCGGCTTCGTCTTCTTCTGGCCCATCTCCGGTATCGACCTCCCCAGCCTGTGGACAGCCGTCGCTGGCGACCGCCCGGTTGCCGACAAACACGACGACCCCGGTCACATCACCTGGGGTTGGAAGGACGGCGCCCTCGGCAAAAGGACCTGGTACTACGCCAAGATCCTCCGCAAAAAAGCGACCATGATCTCACTGGATGTTGCCCCTTACTTCTATGCCCTGTCCGAAAACTACGGCTCCCCAGAGGAGGATTACCTGGTCGCGTATGAGGAGGGACGCATGCCCCAATCCGCGAAACAGGTCTACGAGACGCTGCTCAAAGAGGGCGCAATGAACACCCTCGACCTGCGCAAGGCGGCAAAATTATCCAACGCAAAAGATTCGGAGTTCAACAAGGCGCTCGAGATCCTGCAAGCCGACTTCAAGATACTGCCGGTCGGCGTCTCGGAGGCGGGCGCGTGGAAGTATTCCTTCATTTACGAGATCGTCCCGCGCCATTACCCTGATTTGCCCGAGCAGGCGCGCCATATCGGCGAAAGCGAGGCGCGGATGAAACTGCTCGAGTTGTACTTCGAGTCGGTCGGCGCGGCGCAGGAACGGGACGCGGTCAAATTGTTCGGGTGGAAAAAGGATCTCGTGACAAGGGCAATTGCCGGGTTGAGCAGGAAGCGGGTGGTCGTCGAGACGGAACATCCAAAATTCAAAGGGATCTGGCTGGCATTGCCGAAATTGTGTAAGTAGATGTGGCGTCAGGGAGCTTGCTCCCGTATATCGCCAGCAAGCTGGCTGAATCCAAAGGATGAGTCATGTTGGAAATCGCGGTCATGATCGAGGGGCAAAACGGATTGAACTGGGCGCGCTGGCAGAGGATCGCCAGGCTGGTGGAAGACGCGGGATTTGTCGGTTTGTATCGCTCCGACCATTTCACGAATGGCCATCCGCCCGACCTGGATTCGCTCGAACTGTGGACGTCGCTCACGTGGCTGGCGGACAACACAAAACGCATCGAGTTTGGTCCGTTGGTGACGCCGTTCTCGTTCCGGCATCCCGCCTTCACCGCGCGCATGGCCTCCGCCGTGGACGACCTCTCCGGCGGACGGTTGACGCTCGGCTTGGGCGCGGGCTGGCAGGAACGCGAGCATACCCTGTTCGGGTTTGACCTGCTGGAGCCCAGAGCGCGTTATGACCGTTTTGAGGAAGGCATGGAAATCGTCACGCACCTCCTGCAAAGCGACGAGCCTGTGACGTTCGAGGGGCAGTATTTTCAGGTACGCGGCGCGACGCTGTTGCCGCGCCCGCAGAGAATCGGCGGACCGAGGATCCTGATCGGCGGCGACGGCGGCAAACGGATGAGGTCGCTGATCGCACGCTACGCCGTGGAATGGAACTGCGTGATGTTGACACCGCAGGTATTCACCGAGCGGAATCGGTTATTGGCCGAGGCGCTGGAACAGGTTGGCAGAAAACCCAAATCGGTGCGGCGCTCGATGATGACGGGGTGTGTGTTCGGAAAGGACGATGCCGCACTCAGGGAAAAACTGTCCGCCCGGGACCGGAGCCTGGAACAATTGCACGGACGCGGGATCGTGGCGGGGAGCCCGGAGCAGGTCAGGGAGCAGTTGGGCAGGCTGGAGGAGGCGGGAACTCGAGCGGATCATGCTCCAATGGCTGGATTTGGATGACCTGGAAGGACTGGAAGCGCTTGCAAAAGCTCTGTTGTAGGTCAACCCCTGAAATTTTCTCATTGAAACTTAATCTTCCTTTTCCCGTATAATAATATTGGACTTTAACACGTTCAAAAGGAGAATCCCCATGAAACAAAATCGTTCCAATCTTGCCCTCGGACTCATCCTGCTCATCATAGGCGGGTGGCTTCTCGTCACACGCCAGGTCCCCTCATTGCAGGCCTGGATGGAGGACAACTTCAGCTGGCCCATGTGGGTCATCGGCGCAGGCGTGCTGGTGTTCCTCATCGGTCTGGTCACCGGCGCGCCCGACATGGCGGTGCCTGCCTCGATCATCGCAGGCGTCGGCGGCATCCTGTATTACCAGAACATGACCGATGATTTCGGCTCCTGGTCGTACATGTGGACGTTGATCCCCGGCTTCGTCGGCGTGGGCACCGTCCTGACAGGCCTGCTCGGCGAACACACCCGCAGGAACATCGGTCACGGGTTGAGGCTTCTCGTTACCAGCGCCGTCCTTTTCCTGGTCTTCGCCACGTTCTTCGGCGGTTTGTCCATTTTAGGTGAATACGGACTGCCGATCGTCCTTATCCTGCTGGGCATTTACGTCCTGGCGCGCGGATTCATCCGAAGCGGAAAGCGAGGCTCCAATGAGGCGTGACAATATCTTCTGGGGAAGCGTTCTCATCCTGTTGGGCGCGCTCTTCTTCCTGCAAAGGGGAGGTTTTATCCCCAGCGTCGTCCCATATCTCTGGCCGCTTGCCCTCATCCTCTTTGGCGGGTGGCTGATCCTGAGCGTGTACTGGCGCCCGGCTCCTTCAGAGAGCGAAAAATTCGACGTTGCGTTACGTGACGCGAAAAGCGTCCGATACAGGTTCTCGCACGGCGCGGGGCAGATCGTCATCAAAGGCGGGGCGCCGGCTGGCAAGGCTTTGGTGGGTTCTTCTGCGGTTGGGATGAACGAAAAAACTCATTTGGACGGAGACAGGCTCAATGTCCATATAGAGGCGGGCGCTTCCTTCGTTCCGTTCGTCGGTCCGTCGGACGGAACGTGGAGATTCCAAGTCACACAGGAAGTACCGGTCACATTGGAAGTGGAAACCGGGGCGAGCCAGTTGGACATGGATCTGACGAATGTGCTGGCCTCACACATCGAGCTGGAGACCGGAGCCAGCAATTCCAATGTGATCATGCCGTCGCGCGGCGTTTCCCTGCTGGACCTGGAGGCCGGCGCGGCTGCAATTAACATCACCATCCCCCAGGGCGTTTCCGGACGCGTCCGCATCAGGGAAGGGTTGACCTCCCTGAACGTGGATACGACCCGTTTCCCGCAGGTGGATTCACGCCTGTATCAATCGCCCGATTTCGATACCGCCGCGAACCGCGCAGAGATCAGCGTGCAGGCCGGGCTGGGTTCAATCACGGTAAAGTGAGGAAAACATGATCCAAAAATACGATCCACGATTGATCATTGGCGGGTTGCTGGTCTTCGGCGGTCTGCTCGCACTGCTGGACACGGCGGGCATCATCGGCAACGCGGGCGGAATCTTCTGGGGGCTGATCTGGGGCGCGGCGGGACTTTACTTCCTCTACCTGCTGTGGGTGGACAAAGCCCGCAACTGGTGGGCGGCTTTTCCCGGTTTTGCCTTCCTTGGCATGGCTGCATCATCCTTTCTCCCCGAGTCCCTCGACGCTTTTGGCGGGCTGGCCTTCTTTGGCGTGCTTAGCATCGCGTTCCTGTGGGTATTCTTCTCCGATACGATCGGGCGCTGGTGGGCGATCATCCCTGCCGGTGTCCTGCTGACGCTCGGCGTGATCTCCGTCCTTGACGAACTCACAGACATCGACACGGGCGGCGTCCTCTTCGTGGGGCTCGGACTGACCTTCGCACTGGTCGCCATCCTGCCGGGCGGAAGTCAGCGCACATGGGCGTTCATCCCAGCCGTCATCCTCATGATCTTCGGCACTCTTCTCGTGCCATCGCTCGGGCTGGCAACGTATGCCGGTCCAGCCTTGCTCATCCTGCTCGGCGGATACCTTGTCTTCAGGTTCTTCAGATCGGGCGCCTGAGCGCGTTGCATCAGAACTCCCCGTAATTAACCCGAAACGGGAGCGCAGTTGCGCTCCCGTTTCATTTCACCTGCCCAACCCAATTCACTTCAATAAATCAGCCTCTCATCCCGTTCTTGAGAACGGCTTTGATCTGTTCATGCGCATCCTTCCAACGCGCCGAGACAGCCTCTGCCAGCCTGTCCAGGATCACCCTGCCCGCCTCGGGGTTTTCCGAACACAACTGGCGCAGGTCATCCCCACGGACGCGGATAACATCCAGGTCCTCGATGGCAATCCCGGACGAGGTATATCTGGGACTCCCCACCACAGCAGACCATCCGAACAAGCCGCCCACTTCCACATGTGTTATCGTGATCGGTTCACCGTCATAGGGCGTGTACAAGATCTCCAACAATCCATGTTCGATCAGATACAGGTAGTCCGCGGGCTCCCCCTGTTCGACCACGGTCGTACCGGCGGGATAAGAGACCCGCTCGAACAGCGGTCGCAGGAGCGCAAGATGCTGTGCATCCACGCCATGGAACAGGGGCAGTAATTCCAGATCCGGGACCATTTGAAAGCATAATAGTCCTGCGGGAGGCCCCAATCCTAGTGGCAAACATCATCTTTTGGATGACGTTCATCCTAACTTAATCATGACCGAAACATGTCGGGGTATACTTTTTCAGGATTCGTGCATCCAACCAAAGAGAAACAAAAAGGATGAAAATTTGAAGAAATTCGTTCCCATTTTATTGTTGGGATTGGGACTGAGCCTGATCGCCGCCTCCGTTTATTTCATACTGCGGGACGCCCCGGATCAAACCGACCTGTCAACTGTTCCCGTCCAAACAGATTTCCCCTCCCCGGAACTGACCCTCACCGACCTGGAGGGCGTCACCCGTTCCCTGTCCGATTATCAGGGACAGGTGATACTGGTCAACCTGTGGGCGACGTGGTGCCCTCCCTGCAAGGAGGAGATGCCCACCCTGCAAGCCTACCACGACAAATACCAGGACAGGGGTTTTTCCATTATCGCGATCAATGACGGCGACCCGCCGCCCGACGTGATCCAATTCGTGGAGGAGTATCAACTCACCTTTCCTGTCTGGCTCGACCCGACCTACATCGCCACGGAAGATGCATTCAAAACAATGAACCTGCCCAGTTCCTTTGTCATTGACCGCAGCGGGACTGTCCGCTTGTACTGGGTGGGCGAGATCAACAGCAAAATGCTCGAAAAACACGTAACCCCGATCATCAAGGAGAACCAATGAACGCAAATGTGATTTGGAAGGGAAATTTGGCATTCGCCGGGGAGACAGATTCCGGCTTCTCCATTCCGCTCGATGCCGATGCCGCAGTCGGCGGGGCGGATGGCGGCGCCCGCCCGATGGAATTGATCATCCTCGGTCTGGCGGGCTGTACTGCAATGGATGTCATCTCGATCCTGGGGAAAAAGCGTCAGGAGGTGACCCGCTTCGAGGTCCATGTAGACGCGCCGCGGGCAGAGCAACATCCAAAGGTGTTCACCAGCGCGGTCATCAAGTATGTCGTCTCAGGCAGGAACATTGACGAAGCATCCGTCCTGCGCGCCATGGAACTTTCAGCGACCAGGTATTGCCCGGCGCAAGCCATGCTTGGCAAGGTCTTCCCGATGGAACTTCATTATGAAATTTACGAAGACGAGAGGGGTGGAGCGCAAAATTTAGTCCATCAAGGCATCTGGCCGGGACTGCCTGTGTGACAAACAGGTAACTGATGCACCGTCCCGAAGTTTTGTTGCGAGCATTCGCTTATCCGCAGAAACTTTCGGGATGTTTTTGTTTTACGGTATATCTGACTTGATCTGACTTGCCTCATCGGAACATGTACACGCTACCACGGTCAACGGACCGCGCGTGAGGGTGCCTTCGTAGACCTCCTCACCGTTGCGAACGACCCAGCCTTCGAAATTGAACGCCAGCGGACCGTCGGCGAGGATCCATTCGCCGTTATATTTTCTCGCCACGTGAATATGTGTCCCTGTGGAGGAGCCGCCTTCACAGGAGGGATACCCGACCGGGTCACCGGCTTTGACCTCCTGCCCCACTCCCACACGCCCGGTCGTTGCAAGGTGCAAATAGAACAATACCCAGCCGGTCCGCTCATCACCGTCTTTATCCAGGTCAATGATGATGCCGTCAATATCGGAACGCACGACCAGACCGTCTGCCATGGCGGTGGCGAACACATCATTGGACACTGTATAACATCCGGATGTGTCCGAGGCGGGGGCAAAATCCACAGCAGCTAACGGCTGACCGGAACCCCATCCGGCATGCGGACCACCCGTATACGCCCAGACGTACCCGGCACGGAAGGGAAAACGCAATTCGGGCTGTTGCAAACTGCCAGGCATGCCGAAGGTGGCAGGGTCAAGCCAGGGGTCGCCGAACAGATCCCGGTACACACGCGCCAGTCCGTCGGGTCCGATGGAGGCGTAGTATTCGTTTCCCGAATAGATGCGGGAGAAATAATACTGGAGCGCCACCGATCCGGCGTTCTGCCAGGGGTCGGGGCGGGTCAATGTACTGTCCAGCAGTTCAAACTCTGTCAACGCGCCTTCGCGCCAACTGTAGTATGCGTTGTTAAGGGTATTCGCCGCAATGACAAGTTGAAGGTATGGGGTGTCGTAAAATGTGCGGCGGAAGCCGAGCAGGTATCTGCTCGCGGGAAGGTCAGGTTGTGTCAGCGCGCCGCCCTGATATTCAAGCAGGGCCAGCAGCAGGCGCGGACTGATGCTGTAGTTGACCGCGACATAATCGACCATCTCAGCGCCTGTGCGGTTCCTTCCGCCAGCATAGGCGCGGTAGTTCTTCAGCCACCCCGAAGAGGATGCCACAAAAGCGGATGTGCTGAAGCCGACGTGCGCTGGTCCGTTGACAAATGCGCTGTCCGGGATGCTCTTGAAATCGGTCCCCCACAATGGGAGGTAGTAGATGGGGATCTGCATCGGCAGGCCGGGCGGCATGGTGGTCGCTTCGCGCGGGATGATCGGGTTGGCTTCGAATATCTCCGCCGCGGTCGTGTTGAAGCGGGCGGCGAGCGCAGGGATGGTATCTCCGTCCTGCGCCGTGTACTCGACCAGTTCGCCGGGGTTGTAGGCTGGTCTCCCGGATGTGGGGGCAGGGACCAGCGTCGGTGCGAGCGGCGTGATCATGTTCTGAATATTGATCGTCGATCCGCTCGGCGCACAGGAGGAGAGGATCAAGGCAATTAAAGTGACTGTCATCTCAAAGATGACCGTCACTTTCTTCTTTTTATTCTTCATTTCCACGCGTGATCAAGGACCATGATTGTCCATAGACATCGGCTATGACAACGCTGTCCCCATTAACCATCCGACCCAAATAAGGTTTCTCCCCTGCCATCACAGCCCAGCCATTCATCACAAATGGGATCGGACCGTCCGCCAGCATCCATTCGCCGTTGTATTTACGGGCGATATGTACGTGCGTGCCGGTCGAGACCCCGCCTTCGCACGAGGCGTGACCGATCAAACCGTTCTGATCCACCCATTGACCGAGCACCACACGATTCTTGTTGGCAATATGCAGGTATAGAACGTTCCAGCCGGTTTGCTCCGAACCGTCCCCGTCCATATCTATGACGACAACGCCATTCCCCGAACGTATGACGAGGCCCGGGGCAACTGCCAAAACCCATGAGTCTGACACATAGCATCCCGTCGTCTCGGTTTCGGGGGCAAAATCCACCGCCGCCAGCGGACCATCCGTACCCCAGGCGCTGTGCGGTCCGCCGGTATATGCCCACGTGGTTCCCGGCTCGATGGGCAGGGTCATGAATGGCTGCTTGAGGCCCGGCGGGAAGAAATGACCAAGCGCTTCGGCGCGCGCCCACGGGTCGCCAAACATGTCCCGATAAAAGGCCGGGAACCCGCTGTTGACGTCCATGATACGGAGCCATTCGTTCAGGCTGTGGTGGCGTGAGAACAGGGTCATGACAGCCACGGTCCCGGCATTCAGCGTGGGGTCGAGGCGAAGCGACGCGCCGTCCTTGAACGTGACCTGCGTGATCTCCCCCTTTGCGCCATTCATAATAGCCGATGTTAAGCTGGTTGACCACCCAGGTCATCTGGCCGAACAACCCCTTGTTGCGGTAATTTTCCTGTCCCAGCGGATAATCGATGCGGAACTGGTTCTCGGGTCTGCCGCGCACCCAATTCGCTTCGTAATCGAGCAGGGCCAGCAGGAGCCGCGGGTTGACCGAATTCTCGAATGCCAGCCGCTCGATCTCACGCGCGCCCGTTGTCCATGCGGTGGTGCCGAGGTATTCGCGGTACGTCGCAAGATACCCGCCCGCATCCTTCACATACCGATCGATGTCAAACCCGGCAGCGGTGGCTGAATACACCAGTTCACTATCGGGGATCAATTGCAGGGCAGGTGTGTACTGGATGGTCCTATCGAGACGATCCGGGATGATGAGCAATGTACCCGCGTCGAGGAAACCCTGTTGCGGCAGGATCTTCGGGGACGCAATCTCGTTCACACCGACCTCGAACCTGTTCGCCACAGCCGGAAGCCAGTCCCCGGTCTGGGCATAATACAGGATCGAATTGCCGTCCACAGTTGGGGACAATTCAACAGCCGCTTGAACCGCTTGTGTGGGGATTTCCTTTGTGATGAAGTTTGCCAGCGGTGTGGGCGTGGACGAGGGGAACGGGGTAACGGTCGGGAGCGGATTGTCAGGCAAGGGGGTGTCTGTGTAATAGATATCCGGCACAGGAGTATCCGGAACCCAGCCTATCGGCGTGGGAGTCAGATATTGCCCCCACAGCGAAGTATTCCCAACGCAGGAAGACAGAAAAAAGGATAATGCCACAAGAAGTGCAACGATTTTTTTCACGCGATCATCCAGCGAGGGAATTATACCTGTATTGATTAATCCGACGTGAGCAACTGGGCGCGTCGATGGTTACCGCGAGATCAGGTTGACCCCCTCGAACACGCCTTCTTCGGCGTGCAGAACGGTCGCGCCGCGCGTGAGATAACCATCATAGTAAATGCCTTCGCCGCTCGAAACCCAGCCATCCATAATGAAGGGAAGGGGACCGTCTGCGGGGATCCATTCGCCGTTGTAACGCCGCGCAATGTGCAGATGGGTCGCGTTCGAAATGCCGCCTTCACAGGAGGGATGCCCGATGCGGTCACCGGCATAGACATACGTCCCCGCCTCGACGCGTTCATTCGAATCGATGTGCATATACAGGACGGTCCAGCCGGTCTGTTCGTATCCATCGTTGTCCAGGTCCTGGATCACGGAGCCATCCTCCGCACGGACGATGTAGCCGTCAGCGACCGCGGTCACCCACATGTCACTGGGCGAACAGCCAAGTCCCTCGAGAGGCGGGGCAAAATCGAGCGCCGCCCAGGCTGAGCCGGTATCCCAGCCTCCGTGCGCACCGCCGGTGAAAGCCCAGGTCACGCCGGGTTCGAAGGGAAGCTGCATCGGAGGCTGAGCCAGGTATGGGGGGCGGAAAGAGACGACGTCATAGTGGAAGGGATAGCCAAAGAACCGGTTGTACGTCTGGTAAAGTCCCGAGTCGCTGACATCCAGATCCCACGTGGCGCGGTCGTTATACAAAGAGAAGAAGTATTGCACGCCCATCGTCCCGGCATTGACCGTCGCGTCGAGAGGGACGTAGGAGCCGTCGCCCAACAGCAGGGAGGAGATGGCGTTGGCGCGCCACAGGTAGTAGCCGCGGTTCAGGTTGTCTGACGCCCACGCCAGTTGACGATACAGACCGGCGTAAAAAGCCTCGTAATTGCCAAGCGGGAAGTCAACGTTCGACGGGGACGGATTGGTCACCCAGCCGCTGCGGTATTCGAGCAGGGCAACCAGCAGGCGCGGGTTGACGGAATAATTCTCCGCAACGCGCATGATGATCTGCGAACCGCTGAGGGTTTCGCCGTCCACCTCCTGCAGGTAGTCCGCAAGGTACCCGCCCTTTTCCTTGATAAAGGCGTCGAGGTCAAAGCCGATACTGGCGGGTCCGTACACCAATTCGGGGTCGGGGATGATCTTGAAGGAGGAACCGGGCGCGAAAGCCGTTTCGACGGGAGGGATATTTAGGACAACGCCAGCCGAGATGAGGTCCGGGTTCGTCAGACCGTTGGCTTGCATCAGCGCATCGAGCGTGACGCCGTAGCCTTGGGCAATGCTGGCAAGCGTATCCCCCGCCTGGATTGTGTACTGGTCGACAACTTCCCGGGGAGGCGGGAGCGGATGGGGAGAATCAGGCGTCGGCGGTGCAGGAACCGCACCCTGGTTACGCGGAGGCAGAATCACGGAGAGGGGCGCGCGGGTGGGCGCAGCTCCGCGCGGACCGGGAGTCGAATTGGTGGCCACGCCATCCTGCATCGCGGGGATCACATTCGTGGCTCCCACCGGCGCAAAGGGATCGTAGGTGGGAACGGCTTGCGAGGAGGACGGGGAACAGGATGCAATGAGCAGTGTAAAAAGCAAAAGACAGGTTGTGATGCGTGACTTCATGTTGGGGATTCTACCAAACACACGAGGCCTTTTCGATCCTGCTATGAAAATCCAACCCGCTGAGGATTCGAGTACACATTGAAGCGATGCCTGCGCGCATAGCCGATCAACGTGATGCCATATCGCTCCGCCATCTCGATCGAAAGCGAACTCGGCGATGTGCGTGAGATCAGGATCGGCGCGTCCATGCGTGCGGCTTTCTGCAACATCTCGGAACTGATGCGCCCGGTCGTGATCAGGATTCTGTTTTCAGGCCAGGTATTGTTCCTCAAGCACAAACCTGCGATCTTATCGAGCGTGTTATGCCTGCCGATATCCTCCGCGGCGAGCAGGATCCTTTCCCCGTCGCTTAAAGCAGACGTGTGGACCCCGCCTGTCGCGCGGTAGAGAGATTGCGACTCAAAAAGCTGTTCGACCAGTTCCCCAATCGCCTCGGGCTGGACCTCGAGCCTGTTCCAGCCAAAATGGACATTTGGCTTCGCCAAAAGATCGACCGCCGTCACGCCGCCCGTGCAACCGGAGGTCCGCCGCCAGGATTCAGGCTGTTCCACGCTTCGGTTCAGCCACACATCCACATTATCGCCGTGCTCGCACAGGCGTACATCCGCCACCTCGTCCATCGACTCGATGATGCCTTCGTTGTACAGGAATCCCACCGCGAGTTCCTCGAGGTGGACCGGCGTGCACATGAACGTCAACCAGACCTTGCCGTTGACGGTCAGCGAGACGGGCGTCTCGACAATGGTCCCAGCATCGTGATGCTCCCATTTTTTGAATTCATATCTTTCGTACTGGATCGCTTTTTGAGGGGAAATCATTTTCACTCCAACCGGTAAAACTAACACTTATCTTTCTCCGAATTGCGATGGACTTTGTAGAAAATATCCGGGTCCGCAAGGAAAGCGCCGAGGCAGGATTCGGTGCAGAGCAGGATGGTCCGCCCGCGGTATTCGGCGCGGGGGAAGTAGGCAGGGTCTGTGTCACGGAAGATGCGTCCGCACAGGGTGACGAATTGACGGGGATGAGATGTTATTACGTTTTTGACAAATCCCCGCCGCCGATGACGGCGGCGGGATTCTTTGGTCCTCATGCGAGTTATTTCACTTCCGCAATGAACACTTCGAACGCGCCGAGAATGAGGTTTTTGGGGCTCAGGTCTGTGTGCGACCTGACCGCGCTTGAGAACAAAAGGTGAAGTTTCCTGCCCCTGATCTCTTTGGCACGCGAGAAATCCAATTCGAGTTTTTTGTTGGAAAAGTTCAGCGCAACCAGCACTGACTGTCCATTGCCAACACGCAGGAAAGAGAAATGATCCTTTGCCGTTTTTTGAAGCGGTATGTAGTCACCTTCGATCAACGCAGGCGTATTCTTTCGGACACGGAGGAGGTGCTTGTAGTAGTTCAACAGTGAGTCAGGGTTGTTTTGCTGGTCCTTGACGTTGATGCCGTCCTTGAAATTCGGGTTGACGGGGAGCCAGGTCTGGATGCCGGAGGGGGAAAACCCGCCGTTCGGGTTGTCCGACCATTGCATGGGTGTGCGGTTCTTGTCGCGGGTCATTTCGGCAGTACGCTGCATGGCTTCATCGGGATGCACACCCATGTCAGTGACGATGGCGTGGTAATACCATGAGCCCATCGTGTCTTTGACCTGCGAGATTTCGGTCAGCATGTGGTCGGTCATGCCGATCTCCTCGCCGTTATAAAGAAAGGGCGTCCCTTTTAGGGTGAGCACCAGCGCGGCATGGAGGCGCGCCAGGGCGGCATCGTGCTGTTTGTCGCCGTAGCGGGTGTAGATGCGGGACGAGTCGTGGTTGCCTAGGGTGTTGCACGCCCAACCCTTGACCGGGAGCGCTTCCAGGCGAGACAACCGCTCCTTTTGGTTGCGCCGGATATGGTCGGGGGTGATGCGCTCGGTCCGCATGAGGGGGAAGTTGAAGACGATGTGCAGTTCGTCGCCGCCGTCACCCATGTAGTCGATGTTGTCGTCCTCGCCGACGAGCATGCGGTCGCCGTCGTATTCGTCGAGGACGGCGCGCAGTTCTTTCATCAGGTCGTGCAGGCCGGGTCCGCCCCATTGATGCTTGAACATGTCGTACCAGTATTTTTCTTTGAGCTTGTTTTCCTGAGGTGTTTTTGCGGTTTCAGAAAATCGGCGGAGTTCAGCCAAATTCATAGGGACGTTGTGCGGAGTGAGGTTGGGGTCTTCATAGATCGTGCCGAGGGCGTCGAGGCGGATAACCGTCCACGCCGAGGTCGAGCCAGAAGCGGGCGGCATCCCACATGGCTTGTTTGACGGCGGGATTGCGCCAGTTGAGGTCGGGCTGTTGTTTCATGAAGTAGTGGTAGTAGTACTGGTCGCGCTCAGGGACGTAGGTCCAGGCATCGCCGTCGAAGCAGGACTGCCAGTTGTTGGGAGGCGTGTCCATCCAGACGTACCAATCGGCTTTGGGGTTATCGCGGCTGGATTTCGACTCGAGGAACCAGGCATGCTCATCGGAGGTGTGATTCAGGACGAGGTCCAGGATGACGCGGATATTCCGTTTGTGCGACTCAGCCAGGAAGTGTTTGAAGTCGTCCAGTGTGCCGTATTCGGGCGCGACGTTGCAGTAGTCCGAGATGTCGTAGCCGCAATCCCAATTGGGAGAGGGAAAATGAGGCGAGAGCCAGATGGCGTCCACACCGAGGTCTTTGAGGTAATCGAGTTTTTCCGATGATGCCCTTGAAGTCGCCGATGCCGTCCCCGTTCCCGTCGGCGAAAGAGCGCGGGTAGATCTGGTAGAAGACTGCGGTTTGCCACCATTTGAGTTTTGACATAATTTCCTCTATGAATTCGTGTTGCTGAACGACTGACGCAAAGCGGTTACTACGACGTTTGAAATTTTCCAACGATTTTTACGCACGGCCTGGCAAAAACATCTTCCGCATGCGGTGCGTCAGACAGTTCGGAGGTGAGATCCTGCCCGGGGAAGTGCAGGTTTTCGTGCAATTCCTGCCGCCATTTTGGGCAGTCGGTCACGTCATAGACGATGCCTTTATGGGCGACATACTTACGGGAGCCGCGCTCGCCGTCGTTACGGCGGAGTTCCATTTCGGTGACGATGCGGTCGGGGACGGTCATTTAGGGAATTATACAAGGGATTACGGGAAACGAAAAAAGGACACGCCTCGTTCGAAGCATGTCCTTTTTAGTTGTCCGTCCGCATTATCTGACCTTGATGACCTGCCCGACATAGATCAGGTTCTGGTTCTTGATCTCGGGGTTGAGTTTCAGCAGGGCGTCCACGGTGGTGCCGTATTTAGTGGCGATGATGCGGAGCGTGTCGCCTTTCTGGACCACGTGGCTGGATGCGCCGGCTGGGACTTTGATCGCCTGCCCGACGTAGATCAGGTTCGGGTTGGTGATGCCGGTGTTGAGTTTGAGCATGGCATCCACGGTGGTGCCGAACTTCTCAGCGATCTTGCGCAGGGTGTCGCCCTTTTTCACGTAGTAGGTCTGACCGGAGTTGGCCGGGGGCGGAGTGGCAGGCGGGGGCGTGGTCGGAGCGACGGAGACCTTGATCCACTGCCCTTCATAGATCACGTTCTGGTTTGTGATCTCCGGGTTCGACTTCAACAGGGCGTCCACGGTGGTGCTGAAGCGGGTCGCCAGACCCTTCAGGGTGTCACCGCGGGCGACGATGTAGATGAAGTAGCCGCCATCCGTGCCGAGAATGGCGCCCGGCAGCTGCAGGACCTGTCCGGGGAAGATCAGGTTGCCCGTGCCGATCTCGGGGTTCGCCCGACGCAGGGCGGAGACGGTGGTGCCGCATCGGTCGGCGATCTTGCGCAGGGTGTCGCCTTTGACGACGGTCACGCTGGAGCCGCACCCTGCCGCCGCAAAGGCGGACGATGTGGTCGCAAAGGTTGCCACCAGCATCGCGGCGAGTACAACAATCATTAAGAACTTTTTGGTATTCATCGAAACCTCCATTTCGTTATAAACCAAAATGTAGATGAGTCTCAACACAAAAAAGTTCCCGGAAACCAGCAACCCCTACCAAATTCCTATCCTTATTTTACATCGCCAACCGCAGGCAGATAAAACAGCAATCGTTCTGCAATCGAACACACATCGTTTTCAGTTCTTTTTGCCCTTCCGCCTTGTGCTGGAGGATTTTGAGTTCCTGACTGGTACGATCGTGACCGGGTTGGTGATGGCTGGCACGTAAGGCGTACGCAAACTGACGGGCTGGCGTCCCTCCCTGCTTCGCATCCGCAGGTTGAGCATTTCCACAAGGATCGAGAAACCCATGGCAAAGTAGATATAGCCCTTCGGAATGTGCTGGTGCAAGCCCTCGACGATCAGGGTAAAACCGATCAACAGCAGGAAGGACAAGGCCAGCATCTTGATGGTGGGGTGTCGATCCACAAATTCGCTGAGCGGTCCCGCCGCAAAGATCATCACGCCCGCTGCGGCGATCACGGCAAAGACCATGATCTCAATATGATCCACCATGCCGACTGCTGTGATCACAGAATTGAGCGAAAAGACAATATCTAGCAACATGATCTGGAAGATTACGCTCCAGAACGCGCCGGCAACTTTTGCAGAAGCCTGTCCCTCCACGCCTTCCAATTTCTGGTGGATCTCATGCGTGCTCTTCCACAGGAGGAACAAACCGCCCGCCAGCAGGATCAGGTCACGGCCTGATATTCCGATATTGATCAATGGCAGGGTGAAGAACGGTTCCTCCAAACTGATGATCCACGAGAGGGAAAGCAACAAAAGGATGCGGGTGATGACCGCCATCGCAATACCTGTGGTACGTGCGCGGGCACGCTGTTCCACGGGCAGTTTGCCCGCCAAGATCGAAATGAAGATCACATTGTCCACGCCGAGCACCAACTCGAGTGCAACCAGCGTGATGAACGCGATCCAGGTTTCAGGTTGTGTAATCCATTCCATGTTGCATCTCCTGTTATTCTTGTAATAAGGTCAGATTATAAATCCCCATTCGGGATGAAATCCAGTGGGAATTTCAGCCACGGGCAGGGAAAGAGGCGATGAGTCCATAAGAAAATCAAGTCAACGAAAGTGGATTATACTTGCATCCGTCATAAACGATTTGCTTGAGGCGGCGTCCCCGCCGCAAAGGACTGCGGCGGAAGCTATAACGCACTCGAATATCCCATATAACACTCGGAGTACAAAATGGACACTATCATCGAAAGTATCTCGGCACTCGAAATCCTCGACTCGCGCGGTAACCCGACGGTCGAGGTCGAAGTCACGCTGGCGGACGGTTCGTGGGGACGCGCGGCGGTACCGTCGGGCGCATCGACGGGCGTACATGAAGCGCTCGAACTGCGCGACGGCGACAAGAAGCGTTTTCTCGGCAAGGGCGTCTCGCAGGCGGTGGCGAATGTCAACGGCGTGATCGCGGACGCGCTCTTCGGCTGGGACGCGGTCGAACAAAAAGCCATCGATGCTGCGCTGCTCGAACTCGACGGCACACCGAACAAATCCAAACTCGGTGCAAACGCAATTTTGGGTGTGAGCCTGGCGGTTGCCAAAGCCGCGGCAAATTCTCTTGGCTTGCCGCTGTACCGTTATATCGGCGGCGTGTACGCGCACGTCCTGCCCGTGCCGATGATGAACATCCTGAACGGCGGCGCGCACACCGCCTGGCAATCCACCGACATGCAAGAGTTCATGGTCATGCCGTTCGGCGCGCCGACCTTTGCCGAAGGCGTGCGCTGGGGCGCGGAGATCTACCACGCGCTGAAATCAGTTTTGAAGGAAAAGGGCTATGCAACGCTCGTCGGTGACGAGGGCGGTTACGCTCCCGCATTGAAAGCCAATAACGAAGCCATCGAAGTCATTCTCGCGGCAATCGAAAAGGCTGGATTCAAAGCTGGTCGCGGCAAGGAAGTTGCCATCGCGCTCGACCCTGCCGCTTCCGAACTCTACGAAGAAGACACCAAACTCTACAACCTCCGCAAAGAAGGCAAGAAACTCACAGGCGAACAGATGGTGGAATTCTGGGCAAAGTGGGTCAAGGACTATCCCATCGTTTCCATCGAAGACGGACTCGCGCAGGATGACTGGGCTTCGTGGCAGTTGATGGTCAAGACCGTCGGTGACAAGTGCCAGATCGTGGGCGACGACCTGCTGGTGACCAATCCCGAACGCGTGCGCAAAGCGATCAAAGAGAATGCGGCGAATGCCTTGCTCGTGAAGGTAAACCAGATCGGTTCACTCACCGAGACGATTGAGGCAGTTGAAACCTGTCACCGCGCAGGTTGGCGGGCTGTGACCAGTCACCGTTCCGGCGAGACCGAAGATGCGACCATTGCCGACCTGGCTGTGGCGCTGAACACCGGTCAGATCAAGACCGGCGCGCCTGCCCGCTCTGACCGCGTGGCGAAATACAACCAACTGCTCCGCATCGAAGCGGAACTGGGTGATACGGCGAAGTACGCTGGGTGGAGTGCGTTGAAGTAATTTACATGTCGTTGCGAGGAATGGCGCTTGAGCGCCATGACGAAGCAATCTCCTGTTTGTTGTACATAAATCAAATAAGAGGAGATTGCTTCGGGCGGAAGGACACCGCTCTCGCAACGACATAGTTATTTTTGGGGAGGGAACATGACAGACAATAAAGACATCGAACGCTATCTTGCCAATCGGCAAAAGGAAATTGACGGGGCGGCATTATATCAAGTGCTGGCGGATACAGAAAAACAACCACAAATGGCGCAGGTCTATCGCAAACTGGCGGCGAGCGAGGAGAAACACGCCGCAACCTGGGAAAAGAAACTCGAGGAACTCAAAGTTCCCCTCCCCCCGCGCAAACCGACCTGGCGCGCCGCGACCATGATCTGGCTGGCAAGACGATTTGGTCCGCAATTTGTGCTGCCCACCATTGCCAGCAACGAAAAAGCCGACAGCCAGGCGTATGACGGTCAGCCCGATCCGGAAGCAGGTGAATTTTCACTCGAAGAAAAATCCCACGCGCGCATGCTCTCGGTCGCATCCAATTCAACGGGCGGCATGACCGGCGGAACCGTTGCACAACTGGAAGGACGTCACAAAGCGGGCGGCGGGAATGCGCTCCGTGCGGCAGTCCTCGGCGCAAACGATGGACTCGTCTCGATCCTGAGTCTCACAATGGGTGTGGCCGGCGCGACCAACTCACGACCCGACATTTTGATCGCAGGCTTGGCGGGCGTCCTTGCCGGTGCAGGTTCGATGGCACTGGGCGAATGGCTGTCGGTGCAGAGTTCGCGCGAACTCTACGAACATCAGATCAAGATCGAAGCGGAAGAGATCGCGGAAAGCCCTGAAGAGGAGCAGGAGGAACTGGCACTCATCTACCAGTCCAAAGGGCTGCCCGAAGACCGCGCCAGAGAGATGGCGGCTCACATGATGGCAGACACGGCAAACATCCTCGACACGCTCGCCCGCGAGGAACTGGGCATCGACCCCGAAGAACTCGGCGGCTCGGCATACGAAGCCGCGTTCACATCCTTCTTCCTCTTTGCATTCGGCGCGCTCTTCCCGATGATCCCCTATTTCTTCATCGGCGGAACGCAAGCCATCCTCCTCAGCCTGGTCATTAGTGCAGTCGGCTTGTTCATTATTGGCGCAGCAATCACCTTGATGACTGGCAAAGGTGTTTTATTCTCTGGAACACGTCAAGTGCTGGTCGGCATTGCCGCCGCGGCGCTGACGTATGGCATCGGTAAGTTGATCGGTGTCTCTCTCGGATAAAAAATGTCCCGAAGGCTTGCCCTGAACGAAGTGAAGGGTCTCAGCCTTCGGGACGTTTAGTTAAATCTTATTCGCATATTTTTCTGCGAACAGCGCGGGCTGTCCGCCGGTGTGCCAGAATAGCACCGTCTCATCCTTTGTGAAAAATCCCTTGCGGATGAGATCGATCATCCCTGCCGCGGCGCGTCCCGTGTAGACGGGGTCAAGCAATAGACCTTCATACTTCGCAAACAATTTGACCGCTTCGCGCTCCGCATCGGTCAGGACGCCGTAGCCTGCCCCGCAATAATCGGCATTGGCTAACACCTCAGCCGGAGTGAACTCGATCCGCTCCCCCAGCTTTTCACTTGCATCCGATGCCAGTTTCGAAACGTGACTCTTCAGCCACTCCTCTGACTTGTCAATGCTGATCCCCAACACTTTACCTTTATATCCAAACACGCGTTGACCCAACACCAGCCCAGCATGTGTCCCACCCGAAGACGTGCCGAACACCATCCAGTCCAGACCTCCGAGGTCTTGAAGAACTCGGGGGTCTTTCATTTGACTCATCAACTCTTCCATCGCGAACGCATATCCCAACGCGCCCGTCGGGCTCGATCCGCCATACGGGACGAGATACGGCTTCTTCCCCTCCGCAACGGCAGTATCGAAGGTCTCCTGCAAGATTCGGTCGCGGTCTTTTCGGTCTGGGACAGCAACGATCCTTGCACCGAACAATTCGTCAAGCAACAAATTAGCAGAAGGCTCTTCAGGCAGCTCACCCGTCAGCACGAGCGTACATTCAAATCCATACCGCGCCGCCGCGGCCGCTGTCTGACGGCAATGATTGGATTGCATCGCGCCACCGGAGATCAGGGTCTTTGCACCCTGATCCTGCGCCTCCGCCACGAGGAATTCCAGTTTGCGAGTCTTGTTGCCGCCAAAGGCGAGACCGGTTTGATCGTCGCGTTTGACGAGGATACGAGGTCCACGCAAAATTTCAGAAAGACGCGGCAGTTCCTCGATGGGAGTTGGGAGATGGGCAAACTGGAGGCGGGAGATCTGTTTCATTTTTTCTCTTTTAATTATTCTCGGTGGTCGAGTGCGCCGAAGGCGCGTATCGAGACCACCACTAACCAAATCAATCTTGCTTACATGGTGGTTTCGACTGCCTGCGCTCAACCACCAGAGATTCGCTTTTTACGCCCCTAAATTCTGTTTCGTCTTAGCCTGCCCGCGTGATCTCATCACATCCAACACGCGCGGGATGATCTCGGAATACATCTTATACCAAAGCGGACTGGGCGCAAAGTCCCAGGCGCCGAGCGTGCGGACAACCTTTCCGCCAAGTCCCTCCTTGAAACGATACACACCCCACATCGAATCGCTTTCATCGAAGACTTCAGGCGCGCCCCACAGGTCATAGACTGTACAACCCTTCGCTTTCGCGCGCTTCATCGCTTCCCATTGCAAAAGATAGGTCGGCATCTTTTCACGATGCACCTTGCGCGACATGCCATAGACATAATACGCACGCCCCGCAAAATAAAAAACAAAGATCGCGGCGACAGGTTCGCCATCCACTTCGGCGATAAGTGGCTCAGCCAAAGGCATTTCTGACACCTGCACTTGCGCCAGGTGCAAGTGTTTACGATTTACGATTTCAGATTGCCCGCCTGCCATGAAGGATTGCCAAACTGTCTTGTAATAGTCCTCATCGCGAATCACAAACCCATCGCGCACTGAGGTTTCTGCATACATCTTGTACAGCATCCCCAAATCTTCCAGCTTGCCTACGCGCAGAGAGACACCTTTCTTTTCCGCCAAACGGATGTTGTACCGCGTCTTCTGTTTCATACGTGCGAGAAGTTCTTCCTCGGATGGATTCAGGTCGATCAGGACTGTGTTCCTGAACTGGATCTGATCCGACGAATATTCCCACCCCCCTGCGCTTCAACTCGGACACCACAACCTGCCCGTTGTATTCCTGGACATCCTCCCCGCTGGCAGGGACTCCCGTTCCCAGCACGACATCAGGGTCCATTTTCAGGAAGATCGCACCCTGTTTCTTCGCAAAGGACTGTAAATCATTGAGCACCCGCTTTCGCAAAGACTCATTTGTCCAATCGAGGAGAGGTCCTTTGGGAGAGTAGAGGATGGATAAACGCGCAGCGAATCCACTGCTGATGATCTGGCGTTTGAGGATGAGGGCGGCCGCATGGTGAGTGGTAAGTCTTTTCGGTAAGCAGTTGAATCAGTCATCAGTTACTGAAAACTTTCCTTCGTCCACACCGCATAAAGCGGCTCCACCCATACTTCGCCTTCACCTGTCCCCATTCGTAGGTTTGGAGGAAGTGTGGATTGGGAAGTTGGGAGATGATCGAGTTCCAGTTATTACTTTCCATTTTCTATTCCCTTTCCCGATAAATTCAAATACGCCCAATACAACAACGGATTATAGACTCGATCCATCGCCTGCGCGGCGCGTTTGAGTTCGCCGCCGAAGCCGCGTTTGAAGCGATAGACGCCCCACAAGCCGTCGCGTCGTGTCTCGAAACTGGCTTCGAGGGTCGCCTCGTCCTCGTCGGGGACGCCCCACAGGTCGTATTCCTCGCAGCCGCGCGCCTTTGCCCATTTCATCGCTTCCCATTGCAGGAGATAGGTCGGCATGCGGTTGCGTTCCTCGTCCGTGGAGGCGCCGTAGAGGTAGTAGGCACGGTTTCCATTGCGGGCGACGAACAAGGCGGCGAGCGGTTTGCCCTCGTATTCAGCGACGAGGATTTCGCACATCCCTTTCGAATGGAGGAGTTCATAGGCTCTTTTGTAATACTCCAGCGAATGGACTCCAAACCCATCGCGTCCGCCGGTGAGGAGCATCATCTTGTGGAAGGATTCGATATTGTCCCATGCGCGGACGGTCACGCCTTTTTTCTCGGCGAGGCGGATGTTGTAGCGGGTCTTTTGTTTCATCTTCGCTAGAATCGCATCTTCGGTATCTTTTATATTGATTATGAGGGTGCGGGGAGGTTGAATATTATGAGGCGATTTGGGTAATTGGTAATTGGTAATTGGCGTGTCGCCTTCCCATTGGTGAGGCTCGATTTTTAGGAAGATGGCTCGATGGGATTTGCAGACAGAGTCGATCTCTCTCCAAAACTGTTTACTGACAGACTGATCACTGATATTGTTTTGGGGATGTAGCCTATGGTAAAGCCCAACGGTAATCTGCGAAAAAGGATTTGCACGCCCAAATCTCCGCTGATGAGTCGCACCGGTTTCCACCCAAACGCAGATTTCAACTCGCCCCACTCCCCTGTTTGCAGGAGGTGGGTGTCCGGATGTTGGGAGAGGAAGTGGTTCCAGTCGGGGAGGGAGACGATCATGATGGTTGAAGGTCAAAGGTCAAAGGTTAGGAGGGGCGTTTGACTTGTGACGTTTGACTCGGATTGTTGATGGATCGAAGAGTTGGGGATGAGTTCATCCAGCAATTTGATGATCGCTTCGGTATCGTCCGAATGGCTGAGGCGGGATAGATGCTCGATGGCTTGAGGCAGGTTCAAGGCTTGAGGATGAAGCGTCTGTGTCGAGGCGGGAGATGTCGGGATGCAGGGTCGGGACGAGGGGGGTCCCTTCATCCCAGAGTTCTTCGGTCAATTTTTCGCCGGGTCGGATGCCCGTGTAGGAAATTTCGATGTCGCGGTGAGGCTCGAGCCCGGAGAGTCGGATGAGGTCTTCAGCGAGATCGAGGATGCGGACAGGCTCGCCCATGTTGAGGACAAAGGTCTCGCCGCCGTTCTCCATGGAGGCGGCTTGCAGGACAAGGTAGACCGCCTCGGGGATGGTCATGAAGAAGCGGTACATGTCGGGGTGTGTGATGGTGACCGGACCGCCGCTGGCGATCTGGTTCTTAAACCTGGGAATGATACTGCCGCGACTGCCGAGCACATTCCCAAAGCGGACAACGGTGAAAGCGCGTTTCGTTTGACGAGCAGCATCGAGGACGATCATTTCGGCAAGACGTTTGGTCGCGCCGTAAATGGAGGATGGGCGGACAGCCTTGTCGGTGGAGATGATGACAAAACGCTCGATGTAGTGGGCGAGTGCGGCGTAGACGACATTGCTTGTGCCCAGCACATTGTTGGTGACGGCTTCGACCACGTTGATCTCCATGAGCGGGACGTGTTTGTGCGCGGCGGCATGGAAAACGACTTGCGGCTGATGTTCGCTGAAGATCTGGTCGAGCCGTTCAGCGTTGCGGATGTCGGCGATGACGGGATGAAGCGTGAGGTCCGGATAATCGTCCTGAAGTTCGAGAAGGGTCTCAAATATGCTGTTCTCGCCGTGCCCAAGCAATACAAGTTCAGCGGGATCCCGCCGCGCGATCTGGCGGCAGAGTTCGCGCCCGATGGAACCGCCCGCGCCGGTGACGAGGACTCGTTTGCCTTCGAGCGCCGCGCCGACCGCCTCGTCATTGACGCGGACCGGTTCGCGACGCAGGAGGTCGGTGATGTCCACTTCACGCAGGCGGGAAACGCTGACCCTGCCGCCAATGAGTTCGTAGATGCCAGGCATGGTACGGGAGGGAATCCCTTTCAGCCGGCAGACATCATTGACCATGCGCACCAACTGTCCGGGCGCAGAGGGGATGGCTATGATTACTTCATCTATGCTGTGCTGGTCAATGGCGGAGGACAGGTCAACGACCTTGCCGATGACGGTCACGCCGTGGATGACATGCCGCTGTTTGGCGGGGTCGTCATCCAGGAAACCGACTGGGATCAGGTTGAGTTGGGAGGTCTTTTGCAGTTCGCGCACGACCAGCGCGCCTGCGTCACCCGCGCCGATGATCAGCGCGCGTTTGGTTTTTCCGCTTGTGCGCGAGGCAAAGGATTGTTGTTCCGACAGGACGCGCATGGCAAAGCGCGAGCCGCCGATCAGGATGAGCGAGAGCAGCCAGTCAATGCCCAGGGCGGAGCGCGGCATACCCGGAAACACATTGCCGGTTACGATCAAAACCGCCATCACACCGGAAGTCAGGACGGAGGCGGTGGTAACGGCGACCGCGATCAGGCGTAATTCGCCCGTGCTGGCATAGATCCACAGTCGGCGGTACAAACCGAAGAAAAAGAACGTGGGAATTTTTATGGCAAGCGCAACCGCGCACATCAACACTGCGGCGGGGAAATAGAACGGCAGCTCCACCACGTCCAGCCGCAGGGCAAAACTGCCCAGCACTGAAATGATGATGAGAGCGATGTCGCCGATCAACACGAAACGGTTGCGGACATGCTGGCGTGGTCTCATGCGCGCATCCAATCGACGACTTCCTTCAAGCCGTCTTCGAGTGAAACCTGCGCCTTGAATCCCATCACATCCGAGCGCCTTTTGCGGGCTACCCACCGAACGGTAGATGTCACCGGCACGCGGCGCGGCAAATTCGGGCGCGGGTGCGCTCGGAAACAGGTCATACAATACTTCGATCAGATCAAGTAAACGTGTCTCGACACCGGTGCACACGTTGAACACCTGTCCCGCCGCGTGCGGATGTTCCGACGCGAGCAGGTTCGCACATACAACATCTCGAATATTAATCAAGTCACGTGTCTGCCCGCCATCGCCGAAAATCGTCACGGGTTTGCCGTCCAGCAGTCGGCGCGCGAAGATCGGCACGGCGGCGGCGTACATCGAGTTGGGTTGCTGGCGCGGACCGTAGACGTTGAAGTACCGCAAGGCAACCGCCTCAAAGCCGAACGAGTTCGTGAACAACTCCGCATACATTTCGTTGACGCGCTTTGAAAGCGCATACGGGGATTTCGGCTGGAGCGGCGTTTCCTCGATTAAAGGCAACGCCTCGGACTCGCCGTACACTGCCGCGCTCGAAGCGACCACTGCGCGTCTGACGCCTGCTCTGCGCGCCGCATCGAATAACAGCGATGTACCGGTCAGGTTCACGTCGAAACATTCCTGCGGTTCCTCCATGGATTGGGGGACTGAGACAAAAGCCGCTTCGTGGAAAATGACCTCGACGCCGCGCACAGCCTCCCCGACGCGTGAAGCGTCCCGCACGTCTCCCTCAAGGATTTCGAGCCGTTCCCGTCCGAATTGGCTTGTCAACGCCTCGATGTTTTCGCGTCTGCCCGTGCTGAAGTTGTCCAGCACACGAACAGATGCGCCCTGCTCGAGCAAGGCGCTGACAATATGCGAACCGATGAAACCTGCACCGCCGGTGACGAGATATTTCATCTGCCCGTCCGCTTTAGCACCGTGCCGATGGTGCGCAGGATGATCTGAAAATCCATCGAAAGCGTGCGATGCTTTATGTAGTAGAGATCATATTCGAGCTTAATGCTTGTTTCTTCGATGGTTGACGCATATCCATAATTGATCTGCGCCCAACCGGCCAGCCCCGGCTTTACAAGCAGGCGTGCGCGATAAAAGGGGACCTGCTTCTGATATTCATCCACCAATTTGGGCACCTCCGCACGCGGACCCACCAGGCTCATATCGCCGCGCAGGACGTTCCAAAACTGGGGAAGTTCATCCAGGCGAGTTTTTCTCATGAACCTGCCGACCCGCGTAACGCGCGGGTCATTCTCGGCAGTTGTTTGAACATCGTTGATCGTTTCGGTTTTGCGGCGCATGCTCCGGAACTTGTATATGGTAAACACCCTGCGCCCACGTCCCAGACGTGGTTGTGAATAAAGGATTGGAAGCCCGGAATCGGCGTAAATAGCAAGGCCAAGGAATGGGAAAATAACAGCCAGAATCAACAGTCCCGCCAAAGCCCCCAGAATATCCATCATACGCTTGAAGAGGTCATAAAACCCGCTTGTGGACAATCCATCCACGAATGAGCGTATGATCCAATCCGATTCAAGGTGATGGATCGGCACACGCCCTGTCATTTCCTCATACAGGATCGGCATGCGGGTAACATCCGCCCCCTTTTCCTGGGCGTCCAAAATATTCTGGAACGTTGAACCCTGGATTTCACCGTTGATGGCGACGACGAGATCAGAAATGTGATGATCGTCAATCAGATTTAGCAGTTGTCCGCTGGTGCCCAATACAGGCAACCCGTGAAAGGTCCTTCCCACTTTCTGCGCATCGTCATCGATATAACCGATGATATGGAACGACCTTGTCCCCAGCGAGTGATAAAGTTCTGCAAGAGTTTGTCCCGCCTTGCCTGCGCCGATCAGCAGGATGCGGCGCAGCTGCCCTGTCCGTTTGTAGATACGGATGAAGATCATGCGCCAGATCAGGGTCAGGAGGGATGTAAAAATAAGGAATGCGCCCACACCAACGCGCGGCAGGTCCGTTTCCTGGCGGGTGATAAACAAAAGGGAGAATGCAATCAGCCCGATAAACGCGGCAACGGCGATCCCCCGGAGTGTCCTGCGGGCGCTCCCCGCCACGTGGGGCTCGTACGTTTCGATCATCAGGATCACCCAAAGGACCGGCAGCAGGTAGAACCAGACAGGCACGTCAACGTTGGGGTTGACAACGCGCTCGGCGAGTTCTCGTGCCCTGGCAGGATCTATATTCCTCCCATCCAAAGCAGCATTTGCGATGATGCTGGCAGCTTGCAGGTTTATGTTGTATTGGGTGTATTGCATCCACGTTGTGACCGCTACAAAGACCGAAATGACCGCCATCAATAGATCGCCGACGAACAGAATGGTACGATGCTCACTCGGGCGCAAACGTAAAGGGGTGGTACGGATATTATCAGCCATTCATTCTCAAACCTGAACTAAGGATACTCCACAAAAAACCGCTCCCCCATGATATGTGCATGACAGGGATCGCCAGCGGCAAACCGATCATCAAATAGGTGCTGCCGCGCTGACTGGCGGAGCGCAACCCGGCCAGGAACATGATGGCGAAATAAATAACCAGTTCGCCCGCCAGCAAGAATTTGAAAAACGGCACAAAAAGAGAAATCAGAACCAACCCAACCAAACTCAGCACAAAAAGCGGAGGCAGAGCCTGCCTCCATCGCAATGTGTCAGGGTAACGTCGAAGCATGTGCCACTTCCAGTATCCATAACGCCAGTACTGCCGCACAAGTTCCGTCAAAGTGGAGCGGGCAAAATAGACCGAGCGGATGGACGGGTCAAGCCAGATTCTACCACCCGCTTTTCGGATGCGAGAGTTGAGCTCATAATCCTCGTTTGTGAGCAGGGATTCGTCGAACCTGCCGACCCGCTCGACCAACTCACGCCGGAACGAGCCAAACGGGACTGTGTCCACCTCCGCCGCGTGTTTGGCATGGCGGTACAAGGCATCCCCCACCCCGAGCGGATGCGCCGCCGCGACCGCGATGGACTTCGCGATCCACGTCTCGGCGCCGGGCTGGATCTCCCAAACGCCGCCGACGTTGTCACCGCGTCCCGCCTCCAGCGCTTGCACGCAGTTCTCGACATAATCAGGATAAGGCTTGGAATGGGCATCGAGGCGGACAAGGATCCCGCCGCGCGAAGCTTCAATGGCGCTATTCAAGCCCGAGGGGATGGTCCGAAGCGTGTTGTCCACCACGCGGACGCTCAGATCGGGGAAGTCTGCCTGGAATTTGGCAATCTCGTCCCGCGTGCCGTCCGTGGACATGCCGTCGGCGATGACAATCTCCATGTTGGCAGGCGGAAAGGTCTGTCGGTGCAACGCATCCAGCAGCAAACGAATGGTGGCTTGCTCGTTGTAACAGGGAATGATGACTGAAACTTTTGGCATAATCACTTTGTCAGCGGCAGATGGATCGTGAACGTCGTCCCATGCCCCACCTGACTGCGGACGCCAATTTTACCACCGTGCGCCTCGACGATCTCCTTCACGATCGCCAGGCCGAGCCCCGCGCCGTGACGCTCGCCGCCCGCACGGGACGGATCCGCCTGATAGAAGCGGTCAAAGAGACGAGGCAGCGCCTCACTCCCGACGCCGGAGCCTGTATCCGCCACCGACATATCCACCTCCCTTCCAGCCTTCCTCGCAGACAGGACAATCCCGCCGTCTGCAGGCGTGAACTTCAAGGCATTGTCCACCAGGTTGGTGAAGACCTGCGCCAGCCGGTCGCCGTCCCCGGTGACCGTTGGCAAATCCTGCTGAATATCCAATCGCAGCGTGACGCCAGCCTTCTGCGCTTGCGGCGTGAATTTATCCACGACGCCCTGCAACAGCACGCCCATATCCACGGCTGACATTTCCAGGTCGGCGGTCCCGGCTTCGAGGCGGGCAAGGTCGAGCAGGTCGAGCGCCATGCGGTGCATCCGCGCAGACTCGTCGTAGATGATCTGCGCCGCCTGCCTGCGCGCCTCGGGCGTGGATGCGGTGTCATCGAGGATCGCCTGGGCAAATCCCTGAATGGACGTGAGCGGAGTCTTCAACTCGTGCGAGACGTTGGCAACAAAGTCCCTCTGCGATCTCTGGCTGGCATGGACGCGCGCCACCATCGCATTGAACGCCTGCGTCAGATCCTGCACCTCGCGCGGACCGCGCGGCGGGACGGGTTGAATATCCCCGGCGGGATAATTCCGCGCCGCCGCAACCACCTTCTGCAACGGGTCTGCCACCCAGCGCGAGAGTGCAAAGGCGAGGATCAGCGAAAGGAGCAGGGCGATCAGGCCCGCCTGCAAAATGGGACCGAAAAATTCATCCGCGAAGATGCTCAGCGCCGGGACGCGCGGGCGCGGCGCGGCGACGACCAGGATCTGTCCGTTCGGCAGGCGGCTGAAGGTGTAGATCCATGTTTCGCCCGCTGAGTCACGGGCAATCTGTGTATTTCTATCCAGCAGGTTCCTGCGCGGGAAGGGGATTGGGGATTTTTCAGGGTCGGTATCGAGGTCAATTTCACGAGCCGCGCTGAATACGATCACCCTCACATTGTTCGCCCGGGAAATCTCCGCGAGCAGGTCCGGGTCATTGACGAATCGCTGGGGCGCTTCGAGGATCGTATCCTTCACCGCAATCAACTGCGCTGAGTCTGGCGCGAGAGGAGCGGGTTGCGGAAGAGGTACGCGAGCAGGACGCCCGCCACCACGCTCAATGCAACCGTAATCACGAGGGCGTAACTCAACCAAAGGCGGGAGCGGAGGGAGGTGAACATGGTCTGAAAGAGGCGGTCACGGCGCCGTCAGTTTGTAGCCAACGCCGGTCACGGTTTCGATCTTCACGGAACTCCCCTCCATCTTTTTGCGCAGGTGCGCCACGTGGACGTCCACGGTGCGGGTCTGACCGTAGAAATCGAAGCCCCAGGCTTTTTGCAGGATCTGTTCGCGGCTGAGGACAAGCCCGCGATGCTCGGCTAAAGCGAGGAGAAGGTCGAATTCCTGGGTGCGCAGGTCGAGGGGTGAGTCGGAGAGGCGGACTTCGCGTCGCGCGGGATCGATGACCAGGTCGCCGATCCGAATCGGCTTTGCCTCCGCCGAATCCTTTTTCCCGCCGCGCCGCAAAATGGCTTTGACGCGCGCCACCAGTTCGCGCGGGTTGAACGGCTTGGTCAGGTAATCATCCGCGCCGAGTTCGAGGCCGAGGATCTTGTCAATGTCCTCGTCGCGCGCCGTGAGCATGAGGATGGCGGTGTCGGTTTGCGAGGCGCGCAGGCGGCGGCAGACTTCGAAACCGTCGAGTTTGGGGAGCATGACATCCAGCACGACCAACGCGGGACGCAGGCGTTCGACCGCGCCGAGAGCTGACTCACCATCCCTGACCGAGTCCACGCGGAAGCCCTCGCGCTCCAGGTACATCTGCGAGAGTTGAATGATGGACGGTTCGTCGTCGACGAGGAGGATGAGGTCGTTGGGCACGGTGGGTTGGTAGCAACTAGCGGTTGGCGGTTAGCAATTAGCTTTTAGCTGGTAGCGGTTAGCGGTCAGTCGCCGTGGACGGGTGAGAGAAGCGCCACGCACTCGATCTCGACCATTGCGCCCTTGGGCAACCCCGCCACAGCAACCGTGGAGCGCGCGGGCGGATTCTCCGGGAAGAACTCGGCGTAGACCGCGTTCATGGCGGCGAAATCGTCCATGCTCTGCAAAAAGACGGTGGTCTTGACGACAAAGTTCAGCCCCGAGTCGGCGGCTTCGAGTACGTGCTTGAGGTTGGTCAGCACCTGGCGGGTCTGCGCCTCGATCCCGCCTTCAACGATGTTCATGGTGGCGGGGTCCAGACCGATCTGCCCGGCGGTGAAGACGAGGTTTTCTGTGCGGATGGCTTGCGAATACGGACCGATCGCCTTGGGCGCTTTGTCAGTGGAGACGATCTTTTTACCTTCGGTTGTGTACATTTTTCCTCACGTTTGTGGTTTTTTAGGTGAGGCGATTGTACTTCCGATTGGGAGTTTATGTAAACTGAAAACATTTAGCCACGGATTTCACAAATTTTCACGGACAATTCAAACAATTCGTGTCAATCGGTGTAATCCGTGGCTGGTTTTTTCTACTCGATCAATCGCCTTCGGGAGCTGGCAAATTCTCAGGTCTGGGATTTGCTTCGCGGAAATCGCGGATCGCTTCGCGAAGCGCCCTGCCGGTGCCGGCCATGGCATCCTTGATCTCTCGCAGCTTCTCACCCATCGCCTGTACGGTCTCTTTGGCTTTTTCGGCGTCGGTGACCTTGCCGTTCTCGTCAAAGCCCTGATGCGAATTGACAATGCCTTTGCCACTCTCGTAGACCGGGTGGGCGTCTTTGAGCGCTTCCTCGAAGGCGTCCAGCGCGGCTTGCACGGCAGAGACATCCTTGCCGTCCTGTCTGGCGCGGTCAATCAACGTCTGGACTTTCTCAATAAACTCGTCGGAGCGGTCAAAACCGTTCCCGATCCTTCGTACAGACGGAGTTGACGCGCCCAAGTCCGTTCCAGCCGCTCGTTGGCCACCTGTCCCTGCGGAGGGAGCGGGTCACTCTCCCCTGCGGCGGATACGCTGACGAGGGGCAGGCTCGCCGCCGCCAGCGCTGTGACGAGGGCAATCAACAGGGTTTTCTTGAATATACTTTTCATCGTAATCTCCTTTTTGTTGTGGGTTACGATGATGATTGTAGGTTGCAGGGGTTATGGGAGTATGGTCGGGATGTAAAACCTTTGTAAATTTACACCCTCCTCAACACCAGCATCGTAAGGTCATCAGCGGGAGGCATGTCCTGCACAAAATCGATCAGGGACTTTTCGACCACGTCGATCAGGTCATGGGCGGAGGAGCAACTGTTGGCCCTCAGCGATTCTTCCAGCCGTTTTTCGCCGTAGAACTCGCCGTCGATGTTGTAGGATTTGGTCAGGCCGTCAGTGTAGAACAGCAGGCTGTCGTCCTTATCGAGCGGGATGACGCGCTGTTCGTATTTCATGTTTTCCGCGGCGCCGAGCGCGACGCCCGTCCGCTTGAGGATTCTCCAACGAGCCGTCACACTTCACCCACACGGGCGGGTTGTGTCCCGCGTTGACGTAGGTCAGTTCGTTGTTGGTCATATCCAGCACGGCGTAGACCGCGGTGACGAACATGCCCTGCCGGGTGTCGGGGACGAGCAGGTCGTTGACGCGGCGCAGGGCTTCGGCGGGAGAGTCGGTCTCGATCACGGCGGCACGGACGAGGGTCCGCGTGAGCGCCATGAAGAGCGCGGCAGGAACACCCTTGTCGGAGACGTCTGCAATGAAGAGACCGAGTTTGTTATCGGGAAGGTCAAAAACGTCGTAAAAGTCGCCGCCCACCTGGCGGGCGGTCTTCCAGCGCGCGGCAAGCTCCCAATTGTCAAATTCGGGCAAAGATTTAGGGAGAAAAGTCTGCTGGATCTGGCGCGCCAACTGCACTTCCGTTTCGAGGCGCTCGCGTACGACCATCTCCTTTTGGAGCATGTCGTTCTGGATGGCAAGCGCCACCTGTTGCGCAATCCCCGTGATGATCTCGAGGCGGCGGGAGCGAAAGCGGAGTCCACCCGCGGCTTCCTCGACCAGCATCACGCCATACAGCACACTTTTGACCGCGATGGGGACCGCAAACAGAAACGCGCCCGGGTGGGCGAGGTTGGCCTCCCGATTGGGGTCCAGGGAGATCCAGGCGTCGAGACCGGTCTTCTCGTCCAGCTGGCAGGCGCGTAGTCCAAGTTCGTCGCGGCAGACATCCAGAATGGCAAATTCACCTGGTGAAAAGTTGCGGCTCCAGAATTCAGGTCCGTCTATTTCGCTCAGCCCATATTCCTCCGCGGGAAGGAAAATCTCCTCGTCCGCGTCCCATTGATACAGGACCGCGCGCTCGATACCCACGAGGATCGGCATGATACGGATGATCGTGCCGAGGATCTCATCGAGGTCGTTCAGACTCACGACCGCCTGCGCCACCTGCAACAACGCGGCGGACGCGTACGCCTGCTCCTGGGCAGAGTCGTACAGGCGGGCGTTCTCGATGCCGACTGCGGCATAACTGGCAAAGGTCGTCGTCATCGCCTGCGCTTCATGTCCATACCGACCGGAGGTATGATGTGCCAGCGTGATCACGCCGAGAGGCTGGCTGCCGATGCGCAGGGGCACAGCCAGCGCCGAATAATCCGCGTTGAAGCCGGCTGTCAGGCCGGTCGCCCAGATCGGATCGGTCGGCTTTCGGATGACAGGTGTCTCGGAATACAGGACAGCCATCATGCCGTCATAGGCATCCGCGTTGTCGTAAAGGGTCTGTTCGAGCAGGTTTTCATCGCAATTGCGGCATGCCGCCAGGTACAACTCATCGTTGTCGAAGAGCCAGATGGCGGAGATGTCCACCGGCAGGTTGCGGTCCAGTTCATCGAGGATGGCTTCGAGCACATCGTCCACACCCACATTGGCAGAAACCAGACCCGCCACCTCGCGCAGGCTCTCCCCCACCTGCCGCCTCCATTGCTCCGAGCGGTACAGGTCGGCGTTGTGGATGGCGATGGCGATGTTATCGGCCACGGCTTCGAAGATCATGCGGTCGTCATCGGTAAAAGCATTGGCCTTGTCGGACTGAATGTCCAATATACCGACAACCTTGTCATCGAATAACAAAGGCACGCAGAGTTCCGAGCGCGTGTTCCCGGGCGGGAACGGCGACGGGCGATAACGTTTGTCCTTCAGCACATCACCCGCAAGGATGGTCTTTCCCTCGCGGGCCACCCAGGGAATGATGCCCTGCGCGTCATCGAGCGATAGTGTGTAGCCGTTCGACCCTTGTTTGCGCTCGCCGCTCCCCGCCACAGAGGCGATCAAACGGCGGTTTTGGTGCACAGTGAATAAATTGACGTGCGGATACCCAAAACGGTCGTGGATGAGCGACGCGACGTTCTCCATCAATGTGTTCAGGTCGAGCGAAGAGCTGACGCTTTTGCTCACCTCCGCGATCAAGGTCAGTTGATTGGCGCGGCGGCGCAGGTCGCTGTACAACCGCGCGCCCTCCACGGCGCGCGCGATCGTGTCTGCCAGCGCCTCCAATATCAACAGGTCGTTCGGGTGGAACGCGTTCACCTGGTCGCTTTGCACATCGAGCACGCCCAGCACGCGCCCTTCGATCTTCAATGGGATGACCACCTCGGACCGCGTTTCGGCGAGCGCATCGATGAAACGATACCGCTCATCTTTTTGCACATCCGGGACAAGGATCCGCTCGCCCCCCGCTGCGGCCTGCCCCACCAGCCCCTGACCTTTTTCCACTTCCAAAGCGACCCTCTTCCGCCTGCCCTTGCGCGAACCCTTTGGCATGGCGCTGGCGCGGAAACGCAGGGAGGACGAGTTGTCCTGCAGGGTGAAGATGGCAACATAGTAATAATGGAACGTCTTCTGGATGAGGTCGGTCACACGCTTGGAGAGTTCGGTCACGCTGAGGGCGTTGGCGATCTGCGCACTGACCTGGCGCACAAGGTTCAACTGGTTGAGTCTGAACCGCTCCACAGCCACACGGTGCGAAGCGATCAGCCCCACAGAGACAACACCGGCAATCCCTTTTAGAAGGTTGAGTTCATCGGCTCTAAAGGCAGGCCCGCGTGGACGGTTGACCTGGATCGCTCCCAGCGTGATCCCCTGCTCCTCGAGCGGGATCACAGCCCAGGTCCCGCGCGAACCGCCGTTGGTCTTCGTCCCGCCGCCCTTTTTTATACGCAGTTCCCCCGTCTGCATGGCGCGTTGCATCCCGGCCGAGGCAGGTCGTTGCGTGAAGGTCAATTCGTTGTTTGAATCGGGTAATCGGAAGAGGTCTTCCTGAAGCCAGACGGCTGCATCGCCTTTGATAAGGCTTGAAACCATGGCATGGATCTGGTCGCGTTGGGCGGCAAGCGAGGTGGCACCGATGATCTGCTCCCCCAACGCGGCGAGGTCACCCCAATCCAGCGGCTGTGGAGAACGAGAGGCAGCGGACATGCCGTCATCCCCTCCGTTTGGTCATGGTCAGCGTGTTGCGATTTTTTCCGGGCTCCGCCTCATACTGGACCTCGTCCATCAATTTTCGCATGAGGAAGATACCCAATCCCCCGATCTTTCTTTCAGACAGGTCTGCTTTTAGATCCGGCGCAGGCACATCGGACGGGTCGAACGATTTGCCGTGGTCTACAAGGACGATCGTGATGGAGGAGCCCTTCACCCCGCAGGATATTTCGAGCAATCCGTCGCTTACCTCTTCATAGGCGTGTTCGATGATGTTCGATGCGGCCTCATCCGTTGCCAGCTGAATGTTATAGACATCCCGGTCATTGAAACCGCCGGCACGCGCAATCTCACCAACAAACTCACGGATCTCATCGAGAAATTCGAATTTTGCGGTGAATTGGACTGTTCGCATCGAATGATTATAATGCCGCCTCAGCAACGAACAACTGACAGCGGCATCCTTTCCGGTATTTTATTCTGGGATCGCTCCAAGGTGGTCTCAAACGGGTTAGAAATGTCCCACTGCTGTGAGGGTGTCGTCAAAGGTTTTGAACAATTCGGTGAAACCAGCCAGTTCGAGCGCCTCGCGGATGCGGTCGGGAACAGATGCCAGCACCACCTCGCCGCGATTGTATTTCCTGCAATTGCGCTGCGCCGCGAGCATCGCCCGGAAACCTGCGCTGGACATGTATTCCAGGCCTTGCATGTCGATGACCAGTTTGTACTTTCCGCCTTCATTCGCGGCTTCGAGAGCCTGTGCCAGTTGCGGCGCAGTTGCGCTGTCCACTCGGCCCTTGACCGTGATCATATCGCACCGCTTGAATTCCTGAACTGTAATTTCCATGGGACATCCTCCGAGCATGATTTGCTAACAGTTACTGACGCGTGAAATTATAACATGAGATGTTTTATCGTAAATACATGGGCGGCCGTCTCGAAAAACGGATGCCACCCTTCCACGACGAAGTCCCCGCCCGCATCCGAATTCGGATGATGCCACGTATCATAAATGTAATGTCGTGGGGCTGAAAAGCGATTAGAATTGAAAAATAGCCCGCACCCGCAAGGAGAAAGCAATGGTTGGAGAACCGATCCTCGTCATGCTCGTTGAAGATAATGTGGACCATGCAGAGCTGGTCATTCGCACCCTTGAGGAACATAGAATCGCGAACACAGTGCGGCATTTTCTCGACGGACAGTCGGCTCTGGATTATCTCTTCCATCGCGGGGAATACTCCAACAAGGCGACCAACCCGCGCCCGCATATCATCCTTTTGGACCTGCGCCTGCCGCGCGTGGATGGGATTGACGTACTGAAAGCCATCAAGGAATCGGATGAACTGAAGTCAATTCCCGTGGTGGTATTAACGACTTCCGAAGCAGAGAAGGATGTGGCGCGGGCATATTACAACCATGCCAACAGTTATCTGGTCAAACCGGTGGGGTTTGAAGAATTCAAAAAGTTAATGGACGATCTTGGGTTCTACTGGCTGGGCTGGAACATAAACCCGCACGGCAAAGAATAACACCTCCCTGCCGGTGGGATGGGACAGGTCAAATCGGTCATGATGGCTCACACCATCCACATACTGCTAATCGAAGACGACCCCTCGCACGCGGAACTCATTCAACGCGCCTTTGAAGACCGCGGGGGTGAATCAATGCTGACCATTGCCCAGACGCTCGCAGAGGCGCGTCGATGCCTGAGTAGATTCAGACCCACATTGATCATCGCAGACTGGCGCCTGCCGGACGGGGACAGCAGTGAACTCCTCCATACTGACGCCAGCCAGCCCGCCATTCCGATCATCATTATGACCAGTTACGGGAGCGAGCGCAACGCTGTGGACGTCATCAAGTCCGGCGCGCTTGATTACATTGTCAAATCGTCGGAATCAATGACCGACATGCCGCATATCGCAGAGCGCGCCATCGAACAATGGAGGGTCAAAATCGAAAGGGAGCAGATACAGGTCCAGCTCAGCGAGAGCGAGGCGCAATTCCGCCTGCTGGCTGAAAACTCCACCGACATGATCTCCAAACACGCCAGGGACGGCACGTTCCTCTACGTCTCACCCGCCTGCCGCGCGCTCCTCGGCTACACCCCGGGAGAACTTACAGGCACATCCGTCACCCCGCTGTTCCACCCTGACGATGCGCCACAGTTGCTCGGACTGCTCTCAACCCCCGTACAGAACGACATCACGCTTACCGTAGACTATCGCGCCCGGCACAGGAACGGGAAATATATCTGGATCGAAACAACCGCCCGCCTCTTCTTTGACGAACTCAGCGGACAACAGGAATTACAGGCATCCTCGCGCAATATTACCGAACGAAAAGAAGCGGAGGAACAGCTACAACGCGCACACGCCGACCTGCAGGACGCCTACGACCGGACCATCGAAGGCTGGGTCCACGCCCTGGATCTTCGCGACCGCGAAACGGAAGGGCATACCAAACGTGTCACAAGGATGATCGAAAAACTCGCGCGGATCATGGGCTTCACCGACGAGGAGATCGTCCACATCCGCCGCGGGGCGCTCCTGCACGACATGGGCAAAATGGGCATCCCGGACGAGATCCTGCAAAAGCCCAGCCCCCTCACGGATGATGAATGGACTGTCATGCGGCGCCATCCCGAGATGGCATACCAGATGCTCTCCCCCATCAAATACCTCAAGGAAGCCATCATCATCCCCTACTACCACCACGAACGCTGGGACGGGAGCGGATACCCGCACAAACTCAAAGGCGATGACATCCCCCTGCAAGCCCGCATGTTCGCCGTGGTGGACGTGTGGGACGCCCTCTCCAGCAACCGACCCTACCGCAAGAAAATGCCGCACAGGGAGGTCGTCGAATACCTCAAAAAAGAAGCGGGGCGTCTCTTCGACCCGCAGGTCGTGGAGAAATTCCTGCCCCTGATCACCGACCCGCCAGAAACATAAGAAAAACGGCGCCCTCTTCGGAGCGCCGTTTTTCTTACACGTTATTACCGTTCCACCCCCACCAAAACAGCCCGCACCACCACACGCTTCTTATACGTGTTGGTCTTCGCATCGTACTCCTTGCAGGTCACCAGCGTGAGCCACGCTTTCTCTTCATGCCTGAAGATGGACGCGTCGTCCGGCTCGACCACCGTATTGGCACGCACCTCATACGTGTACTTCGCGCCGTAGGCATGGATGATGATCTTGTCGCCGTATTTGAGTTTGTTCAAATTGACGAACGGGCCAGGCAGACCATTCGAGCCGTAGACGTGACTCGTCAGCACGCTGTTGCCGCTCCAGGATGGGAAGGCGCTTCCTTCCAGCCATCCAGCCTGATTCCCCAACCAGGACACGTTCCACTCCCCGTTCTTCAACGGCACACCCACGACTGGAAGGTTGATCCCCAAAGACGGGATCTCCACCCTCACGCCGCTGGTCTGCGAATAGACTTCCTTGGGGGCATTGCGCAGGTCAGTCAGGACGTTCGGGGCAAAGCCGGTGGCGGGCGTACTGCTGAATATGCCGATCGTCACTGTAGAGCTTCTGCCGTACACATCGATCTGGCTGGCAGGATCGTAGTCACGCTCGGTCGAGAAGATATTGCCGTTCTGCGGCGTGCTGACGTCGCCGGGCAGGCTGGTCCACGCCACGTTGGCAACATTTGTGATACCGCCCGGCGGCACGGTCACAACCCTCACACGGAAGGTCACACGTCCGTCCCCGCCGCCCCTCACAAACGCGTTCCAGACCGCGCTGATCGTGCGCGTGCCCGCATCGTAGTTACAGACATTTGCATTCTGCGCGCCGGAGACACATTCCAGCGTACCGGGCACCAGTTCCAACTGCGACGGGAGGGTGTCGGTCACCAGCACATCGTACGCGTTGGTCTCGCTTGCCGCCGTATGCTGGATCGTCAGTGTGACCGTGAACTCCGCGCCCAACGAAACAAGCGCCACATTGGCTGTCTTGGTGATGGACAGGTCCGGTTCAATGACGACAACCGAGGCGGTCGAAGAGGGCTGGGTTCCAGAGTCAGATGCCCAGACCGCGCTGTTGTCGAGCGTCACGCCCGAGACATTGCCCGCACTGTCCAAAACCACGGCAGTGTAGATGAAGGTCAGGGTCTGGTCGGCGCCGGAGGTGTTGGTCAGGGTACCCAGGTTGAAGGTCACGCGGCGACCGATGTCCACGGTGGTGCCGCCGCCTGCGTCGTCCACTGTCGGCGTGGAACAGGCTCCGGCGAAGGAACCAGCCACATCGGTCGTCAGAGCCGCGTTGGAAGGTGTGATGGAGGCACAGGTCATGAAGGAAAGTCCGCGCTCCATGGTGTCCACCAGTCGGGCGTTGGTGAAAACCCCGGGCGGCACGTTAACTGTCACAGTGTATTCGACGATCTCGCCGACCGCCACGTTCGGGTTCGTGGTAAAGGACTGATTACTGCCGGTGAGCGACTTGTTGAAGTTCGGGTTGCCCTGCGTGGGTGTGACCGTGACGCTGTCGTCATCGTCCTCGTTCGTGGAGGCGTTGTTCGGCGTCGAGTTGGGATCGACCTGGTCTGCGCGAGTGATCTCGGCGTAGTTGATGTACGGACCGGTCACATTGACCGTGACGGTGATCGTCAGGGTCTCGGTCTGCCCGACGAGGAGCGTACCGACGCTCCAAATGCCCGAGGCATTGCTGTATGTGCCCTGTGAAGCAAGGTGGGATTGGTAGGTAAACCCACCGGGCAAGACATCGGTCACTTCGACATTTGTCGCCGTGTCGGGGCCACCGTTGTTGGTGATCGTAAGTGTGAAGTCGATGGACGAGGCGACCAGCGGTGTGGCAGTGCTGACCGATTTGTCCAGTTCGAGGTCGGCGCGCGGTCCGCGGAAGCCGAAGTCCAGGGTCGGGTCATAGGTCGTTCCCGTCGGGTTTGTTGTAACGATGTTTGTACCAACCTCACCGGGCTGCATGGTGAGCAGATTGCCGGAGACCTGTCCGGGTGTTGTGCCAACGCCGTTGTCGTTATCGTCGGTATTGGTGTCGGGATCAGCGGTGTCGGCAGCATCGGCGGTATCCACCGTGCTGACATAGCCGGCAGGCGGGGTTATACGGACGATGTACTCGCCCTCGGGCAAGCCGCTGAACAGGTAGGTGCCGCCTGCGCCGGTCGTCACGCCGCCGGGCGCATCATCGCCACTGCCGAGGATGCCATCCGGTCCAACGTTGATCTCGGTCGCGCCGTCCGCGGCAAATAACTGGACGGTTGCACCGGGAAGAGCAAGGTCACCGGCATCGTACAAACCATTCACGTTGGCATCGAAGAAGACCAAATTCCCGATCTGGGTGCGGTAGAAGCCGAAGTCCACGGTGCGGTTGCTCTGGGCATCCGGCGCCTCACCCGCGGGGTTGGTCGGATCGGCGTCCGTGTCGTTGGTCGGCTCGTCCGCGATCGGTCCCAACGTCACTGCCTGGCTGATGACCGCTCCGCTGAATGCGCCGGCGGTCTGACGCGCGCCGTTATCATCGCTGTCCGCGTTGTTGTCTGGATCCGCAGCCGCCGCCTCGTTCACAACCCCAACCCCGCTGAGGGTCGTGCCGCTGCTCCAATAGCCGGTCAACGGTCCGCCGCTGAACTGGCTAAAGGGGATGGCTACAACATAGTCGCCGGCCGTCAGGTTGTCGAAGCGGTAGTAGCCGCCATTCGCGGTGACAGCCGTCCCGAGAGACACCCCGGTCGGATTCCCACCCGCATCTGCCGCGTACAATTCAACCGTTACCCCGTCCACACCGACTTCCGCTCCGTTGATGGCGCCGGAGTTATCCGTGTCGAACCAGACGCGGTTGCCCAGGCTGAACAGCAACTGGGTAAAGCCGAAATCCAGGGTGGGATCGTACGTCGTACCCGACGCATTTGTGACCGTGTTATTGGTCAACGCGCCGGCATTGCCCGGATCCAAGGTGACCGGGTTGCTCGAAACCGCGCCGCCGGAGGTGCCCACGCCATTGTCGTTGTCGTCGGCGTTCGCGTCAGGATCGGCGGTATCGGCAGGAACCGCTGTATCCACTGTGCTGACGTAGCCTGCGGGCGGCGTCACACGGACGATATACTCGCCTTCGGGCAAGCCGCTGAACAGGTATGTCCCGCCTGCACCAGTTGTCACACCGCCGGGCGCGTCATCTAAAGTACCGAGGATGCCGTCGGGACCGACGTTGATCTCGGTTGTGCCGTTAGAGGCAAACAATTGGACGGTTGCTCCAGCCAACGGCGTGTCACCGGCATCGAATGTGCCGTTGCCGTTCGCATCCACATACACCAGGTTCCCCAATTCACCGCGATAGAAGCCGAAGTCCACGGTGCGGTTGCTTTGGGCATCCGGCGCCTCGCCAGCCGGGTTGGTCGGGTCGGCGTCCGCGTCGTTCGTCGGCTCGTTTGCGCTTGGTCCCAGTGTGATTGCGCCGCTGATGACCGCTCCGTTAAAGGCACCGGGCAGTCTGGCGCGTGCCGTTGTCTTCGCTGTCCGCGTTGTTGTCCGGGTCAGGTGCGGCAGTCTCATTGACTGCACCAGCCCCGCTGAGGGTTGTACCACTGCTCCAATAGCCGGTCAGCGGACCTCCGCTGAATTGGCTGGCAGGGATGACAACCACGTACTCTCCCGTGGCTAAATTGTCGAAGCGGTAGTAGCCTCCGTTGGCTGTGACAGCTGTCCCGAGGGATGAACCGGTCGGATTCCCGCCTGCGTCTGCCGCGTACAATTCGACCGTCACCCCGTCCACACCGACTTCCGCTCCGTTGATCGCGCCGGAGTTATCCGTGTCGAACCAGACGCGGTTGCCGAGGCTGAAAATTCCAGCATTAACGGTCAGTGTGTCAGATGCGGGATCGTTGTTTGTCACACCGCCATCGGCGGTCAGCGCGCCAGAGGGGATGGTGTTCAAGTACACACCGGGGCGGGTGCTGAGAACACTTACAGTAACGACACAGCTGTCGCCGGGAGTCCCAAGCGCCGTCAATCCGCCGCCGGAGAGTTGGATGGTCTGCGCCCCGGGAACGGCGGTCAGCGCCCCGCCGCAGGTGTTGGTGGCGTTGGCGGGATTGGCGACTTCCAAACCGTCGGGCAGGGTGCCTGGCAGGTTGTCCGCCAGACCCATGTTGACCACCGGGACGTTGCTCGTGTTGCGGATGGTGATGGTCAGGGTGGAGGGCTGGCTCGTCAGAACCTGTGCCGGGTTGAAAGTCTTGTTGACGCTCACGCCCGGCAGGTTGGTGAGCGAGGCTTCGGTGGGATCGGGGTTGCTGACGCCGTTGAAGGTGGTTACAGCCCCGGTGGGGATGCGATTCGTGCGGTTCCCGTTGACGGTCATGATGACGCGCAGGGTCAGGGTGCAGGTCGAGTTGGCGTTCAGGACTCCGCCGCTGAAGGTGAAGGAGGTGTCGCCGGGGTTGCCGGTCAGGGTGCCGCCGCAGGTGCCGGTGTTGAACGCCACCGGGTTGGCAAGCTGCATGCCCGCGCCCAGCAGGGTCATATCATCGGTGAAGGTGATGCCGGTCAGCACGGCGGTGCTGTTGGGATTATTCAACTGGACGCTCATGGTGGAATAGGCACCGCCGTAGACCAGCACGGGATTGAATCCCTTGACCACACCCATGCTCAGGTTTTGAATATTCAGGGTTGCCTGCGCTTGACCAAACGGGCTGATGGCATTCCCCGTACCTTGAACGGTGCCCACAACATTGCCGACTGGGATTGTATTTATTTGCGAGCTGGGTGTGGCTGGCGTACTATCCCTTCCGACGACATCCACAGAGATCGTACATAGCCCGGGTACGCCCCCCACTTGCGCAGGAATAGTCCCGCCCGCCATGGTGATTGAACCAGAGCCGGGAACCGCCGTAATGACCCCGCCAGTACATGTCGTAATAGCATTCGAGACTGCCGCCACCCGAATACCGTCGGTAGCATTCCCCGGGAGAGTATCAGTAAAACCAGGAGGGGCGACCCGAAGGTTGATGGGTGAATTGGTTGTATTTTGGAGGGTGATGGTTAAAGTAGATTGCCCGCCCGCCTGGACGACCGTCGAGTAGAAGGCTTTGCTCATCGTCAGGCTCGTCACGCGAATGTCAGCCGTGGGAGCATTCGTGTTCGTGCGCCCTTCGAGGGTTATGACCGAATTGGCAGGGATCCGATTGGGATTTCCGTTGGCGACCGTGTACAGACCAGGCGTAAAAGATGTCACCCAAACATCAATAGTACATGAAGCGTTTGCCGCAAGGGCACCATCGGCTGGTAAATTGGCAAACCGGATAACGCCTGTCGTGGCAACCGCAGTGATCCTCGCAGGACCTCCAGGGCAGGTTGTAGCGGGGGGATTGGGCGGATAGGTTGCAATCACCAAGCCGGTTGGAAGGGTATCCGTGACATCAATACCGGTAATTGGGGTGTCCGAAGGGGCTGTAATGGTGATCCGCAAACGACTGGTCTGACCAGGCTGGATCGGATTGGTCTGGAAAGCCTTGGTAAGCCCCACAGGGCCTCCGGGATTTGTAACTACAAGATCCGGGTTCGTGCTGAAGGCGGCATGGCCAACTCCCTGGGCGTTCGTGATGGTATTGGCAACGACTGTATTATCATATGTGCCCGGAGTGCTACTGGTCACGGTAAATACAATCGTGCAACTCCCGTTGGCGGGGATCGTCCCGCCGGTCAACGTGACCGAGTTGGCTGCGTTGGTGACCGTCCCACTGCACTGCGGGGAGGCGGGCGCGGCGGCGACTGTCAAGTTTGCCGGCAGAGTGTCGGTGAACGTGGTGACGTTCAGCGGGGTACTGGCACGGTTTGTCAGGGTGATCGTTACCGTGCTGGTGCCGCCGGCAAGTATGTTGAGTGGAGAATAGGCTTTCGCCCCAATAAGAGCGCGATTGACCGTGAGATTGGCGGTGGCTGCCAGATAATTTGTCACCGGCTGGTCGGCAATGAGGGTGTTCGGGGGAATGGTGTTCGTAGCCGTTCCGCCGGCGCTGGTCAATGCAGCCTGCACGGGAATGGAAATGATGCACGTGGCGAGAGTTGGAGGTGTGGCGCTGGCAGGTATGGTGCCGCCCAATGCCTGGATCAGGGTTCCTCCCACGGGGGCGTTGATGGTTGTAAAGCCGCAGGTATTCGCAGTGGGGGCGCCGGCAATCGTAAATCCCGCCCCCATGGTCGCCAGGAGGTTATCGCTGATCGCCACGCCGGTGTAGGCAGAGCCGGTCGGGTTTCGGAGGGTGATCGTCAGGGTGCTGGTATCGCCGGCATCGATCGTGCCGGGAGCAAACGCTTTGATGATATTGACCGGCTGGATGGTCAATTCCGCTTGGGCAGCAGTGGCGTTAGTGACCCCCTGATTGGTCCGAAGCGAGCCAGGTAAGGTGGGGCCGGCTGGGATCGTGTTGGCGGTTCCGTTGAGAATCAGATATTGCCCAAACGCCCCAGTGACATTGACCGACACCAGACAATCCAGAGCCGGCGTGACGGTTGCATTGTTCAATGTGATGGTATTGCCACCGGATAAAGTAACCGTCCCCGGCCCACAGTTGGTGAGCGTGAGTCCGCTCGGCGTGGCAATCTGCAGACCGGCAGGCAGGGTATCCGTATAGGTCGCGCCAGTTAGATTGGTATCCGCGTCGTTATTATTGAGGCGGATGGTCAGCGTGCTGTTCTGACCAACGAAGATCGTGTTCGGGGCAAAGGTCTTGCTCAGGGACGGAGGCGAAACCGCTATGACCGTGATCGTGGCGCTGGCGGAAGTGGTATTGGTGATGTTTACGATCGTCCCGCCGTCATTACCCTGGGAGACCAGGTTGTTGGCAGGGATGGTGTTGATCAGGTTGCCGGGCGTGACGGAGGAAATATTGACCTCCACATAGCACGCCCCCGGCGTCGCACCAGCCTGGGCGGGGACGGTCCCATTGGCCAGGGAGAGGGTACTCGTACCGGGCACGGCGGTCACATCACCAACCGCGCCGCAGGTATTCACAACGTTGGCCGGGTTTGCTATGAACAAACCCGGCTGAACGCTGACGAGATTGTCCGCCCAGCTGGCATTTGTCAACGGGAAGGAGTTCGGGTTGAAAATGGTCACCCGCATCACGGAAACCGCGCCTGCGTCAATCTGGAGCGGCGTGAATTGCTTGTTGATCTCCGCCGGCAGGGAAGCCGCGTAGACGGTCTGCGGCTGAAGGAAGGTCCCCGCCAATAATACAGCGATCAGGCTCAGGCGTAGAAAAGAAGCGAAACGATTCAAGATCATGGTCTTTCTCCCGTTCGAATGTTGTCGCGGATTCGCAAAACAAACCAGCCGCAACACGGCCGGTTTCGCTACTCGCTCGCCTGAACCCTTACCTGACTGAAAAAGATGAAATGAGAACGCAGGAAAAGCGACCAAATCGAGATTCAGGGTCTATGCATCCGCTTTTATGAGGTTACTTAAGTACCATGACCATTGTACAACTCACCAAAAACAGTGGCAATGGTTAAAACTGTCAATCTTGTTAGGTGTAACAAAGCCGCCCATAAAGTTGACACCCCTCCCCGCTTCGGGTATGCTTGCCCTCGTCCGGGCAGGCCCGGCGCGGCAGAGCCTGCCGAACCCCGCCAGGGTCGAAAGACAGCAACGGTAAGGGAGTGTCTCTGGGTGCCGCCGGTCACCTGCCCGGATATTTCATAAACCCCATGAAACCCATCCGCTGGATATTCATCCTCCTCGCATTCCTCACCGGCATCGGCGCGGGACTTGCCTACGGCTGGTACCTCGAGCCGGTGGAATTTTTCGACCTGCCCCCCGACACGCTCCGTGCAGACTACAAAACCGACTACGTCCTGATGACCGCCGAAGCCTACCGCCTCGAACAGGACCCGGGAACTGCCGCCCGACGATTAGCCATTTTCGGCGCGAAGTCCCCTGCCGCCATTGCCGCCGAAGCATTGGACTACGCCCGCACGAACGGACTCCCCGATTCCGACATCGTCCTCCTGCAGGACCTCGTCACCGCCATGCAAGCCTGGAGCGGGATACGCCAATGAAACGCCCCTGGTATCTTCTGGGACTCCTCTTCTCGCTCCTCCTTGGACTTGGGGCTGGTCTTGCCTACGCCTGGGTCATCTCCCCGCGCGGGCTGACCGACTCCGACCCCGCCCTCCTGCGCGCCGACTTCAAGGACCAGTTCCGCTCCGCCATTGCCGCGTCCTATTCAGCCACCGGCAACCTGCCGCGCGCCCAGGCAAGGCTGGCGCTTCTGGGCGACAGCAACTCGATCGAAGCATTGAACGCCCAGGCGCAGCGGACCATCGCCAGCGGGAGCTTCGCTCAAGCCGACCAGCTCGCCGCGCTTGCCCTCGCCCTCGAAAACGGCGCGGACGTCCCGCCGGCGGTTGTCGTGGGGACAATGGAAAACTCGGAACCGGCGGATATCGACCCCACCCTGACTGTATTCCCCTCCCCGGCAGACCTCAGTTTCGTGCTTACAGAAACGCCGGAGATCATGGAAACCGCTCCCGCCGAAACCCAACCGCCTCTTGTCACCTCGACCCCGCGTCCCACACGGACTCCGCCCCCCACCCAGGGTCCACCCTTCCTCCTGATCGGGCAGGACACCGTCTGCGACCCGAACCTGCCGGAGAGATTGCTGCAAGTCATCGTGTTTAACTCCAATCGCAGGCAACTGGCGGGCGTCAAGGTCATCATCACGTGGGACACCGGCGGCGAGGAATTCTTCACCGGTCTCAAACCGGAACTGGGCAACGGCTACGCCGACTTCCTGATGTTCCCCGATACCTCTCATGCCGTCCAACTTGCGCTGGGGAGCGGGATCGCCACGGACCTCGTCCCTCCCGCCTGCCGAACATCCAGCGGCGAGGAATACCTCGGCGGATACAAACTCACCTTTCAGCAACCATAAAAAAATCCCCTCTCCCGGCTGGGAAAGGGGATGAAAACTCGAGAGAAACCACCCTACGGCATCGGGTTGCTGACCGCCCACTCGTTGCCGAGGCGCACTTCGATGTCCACGGTGGAGGCGGGATCGGGTTGTATGCGGATCTGGGTGCTGGAGGTGATGCCGAACACAGCCTGCAAGTACTTCAACGTGTACAGTTTGGGCGAATACAAAATGATGACCGTCCGGTCGTAGGCGCGGTCCGCCGGACCGACCTCCGTCACCGGCACGCCCAACCCAAGAAGATAATTCCCTGTCTTGACGTCAAGCGAGGTGTAGGTGCCGTCCAGGACGCGCACGCGGGCGCCGTCCGCCTGCATCAAAGCGAGCGGGTCCCCCTGCGCCGCCAGCGGACTCAAGGCTCCGCCGGTGGTGAATATCTGGTCGCGCAGTTCACGGATCTTATCCGGGAAAGGCTTCAAAACACTGGCGTTCTCCCCGCCCAGTACGACGTTATCGAACGAACCCATGGTGTAATCAATGACACCGCGTTGGATGGACTCAACCGGTATCTGTGTCATGAGCGTCCCAAGGTGCAGGGCATCATCGAAGGAAAGATTGGTCCGCAGTCCCACAGATGCCTCCCTGTAAACCTTGGGGGCGAGGGACACCATGCGCGGGAAATTTTCAGGGCTGAATACCTGGTCGCGCAATGCCATGATCACCAGTTGCTGGCGATTTGCCCGGTCCACATCGCCGCCCTCGGTCTTGCGGTTACGGGCATAGCCTAACACCAAATAACCAGGCAGGGTCTGACAGCCTGCCTTGATCCGTTCCTTGTTCGTCCTGCCGATCACGCTGACCCGGATCGTTTCCGGGATGCAGATATACAGACCGCCCATCGCGTCGATGGCTTCCTCGAAGGCAGGGAAATCCACCTGGGCATAATATTGGATCGGCACACCCAGCAACCCTTCGACCGTCCTCATCGCCAGCCCCGGCCCGCCGCCGGGCAGTTTGTTCCCCTCGCCCGAGGAGTAGGCTGTATTGATGCGGCTGTAACCAAACCCAGGGATATTGACCCACAGGTCACGCGGGATGGAGATCATCCCCGCGGTTTTGGAAAGCGGGTCAATGGTGAACAGGATCATCGTATCGGAACGCGGCGCGCCCTGACCTTCCACCCAATCACGCTCGTCCAGGCCGAGGAACAAAAGGTTGACGCGGCTGGCGCCATCCCACGGTTCGGGCAGGTCGGTGCCGGGGATTTCAATAGGCGGCGGTGGAAGCCCCTCGACCACACTTGTGGCGACAGGCGTCCCCTCCTCGTTCAAGACAGGGCCATCCGCCGCGCCGGTGGACGTTCCACAAGAGGCAGGGGTGACGCCGGGCAGCCGGGTGGCTGTCCAACAGGTCACGATCCCCCTCACAAAAAAGAATCCCCCAACTGCCAGGGCGAGGGCAATGCCCCAAAAGATGATGCCACCTACGGAGGGGCGTTTGATATTTTTCAAAAAATTCATTTTTATTCCGGTTTTATGTATACCATTTCCAGGCCAAGGCGGTCCAAACCTTCCTTCGCCCAGTATTGCAGTAAAGAAGAGCCCTCTTCCATCACTTTCATCATGATCGGGATGGCGCGATGGTCCTTGATCTCAGCCAGCGCCCGCAATGCGAGTATCCTTGCGGATCGCGTTCCATTTTTTACAGTTTCGATCAGGGCTGGGACTGCCGCGCTTCCGATATTGACCAGGGCTGTCGCCGCCAGACTGCCGACCATGCCGTCGGCATCGCTCAGCGCGTCGACCAGGGGCTGGGTCGCGCTTTCATCGGCCTTGCCAGCCAGCCCAAGCGCCGCACACTGACGAATTTCCGGGGCGGGATCGTTCATTAGAAACGGGACCAGCCATTCGGTCCGACAGAGAGGCGACTGCGCGAGGGTGCGCAATGCCCACCAGCGGGAGTCCGTATCCGGGGAGCGGGTCAGATTCAGTAAGGCGGGGATCGCATCCTGACCCAATTCCACCAACGGGGCGACCGCGCTCTCGGCGCGTTCCTCGTCACCGCTGGCAAGGTCGGTCAGGAGCTTTTCAAGCGTGGTCACGTTACTTCGAGGGAGGCGGGACGGGCAGGTCGGCTTCGGCTGTTTTCACCCATTTATCGCCTTCGTCAATCAACATGACGGGGATATCATCCACAATGGGATATTTGCGCCCGCAATCGTTGCAGATGAACCAGGCGTCCTTGTAGAGTTTGAGCTCGCCGCCCGTGGTGCGGACACAATTCGGACAGCGCAGGATCTCTTTGAGGGTTTCACTTACCATGGATGCTCCATTTCTTGACAGCGTGGGATTCTACCATCACGACGACGGGTTTCGGCAAAGGTTCTTCTCTTCCGCCAGTTTTTCAGGGTTCTTCGAGTCGGGTCCGTACTGGCAGATCGCCTGCCAGGGTTCGTAGTGCGTCCTGACCTGGTCCTGGAAGAGGACAGCGCCGCCTCGGTAGACCGTGCGTGTAACTGTTACATTCGCGCCGTTTGCCGCCCAATCCACCTGTTTCATTTCATTCTTATTGAGCTCGGGATTCACTTCGAAAAGCGGTGACGGAGCAGAGACCACACTGCTTGGCCCGGTGGTATCCCAATCCACGGTACGCCCGTCCTTGGTGGAGTAGAACTTCCACGTCAGGGTGCGCGCGGTGACGTTGACGTAGGTCTCCATCAGGATCCAATACGGCGAATCGTTCTTGAACTTGAAATCCACCAGCGGGAAGTAAACGGTGGCGTCCAGTCCAGCCAGACGCGGGTCGATGCCGCCGCTGGCTGTCATTTCATAATAGGAGACGCGGTAGGCGTGCGAATAACGCTCCACGATCGGGAAGCCGGCAAAGAACGCGGCACGGAAGAGGGTCGTGCTGACCTGACATACCCCTCCGCCAACACCCTTGATCGTCCGCCCGCCGAAGATGATGAGCGCTTCGGCAAAGCCGTTCTCGAGGCTCACGTCGCCCATGGTCTCGCCCATCGAAAAGACCTCGCCCGGCGCCACCAGAACCCCGTGGAAACTCGCGGACGCCGCCTGAATATTTTGAATACGCTCCGTGCTGGAGCCATAGAAATAGGATGTCTCCTCCCAAAGCAGTTCGGTGATACCCAGTTCCGCGCCGGTGGCTGTTGAGGGGATCTGCGGCTGTTGCTCCACCACAACCAGCGATACCGTATGTTCGCCGCGCAACAAAGCCTCATTGATGGCTCTGACACTCGCATCCACATCCACGACCAGCCCGGTCTGTGACTCTTCGATCACCTCGAGCAGGCGGGTGGTGTCGTTGAAAATGAATTTGGCATCCCTGGCGGGGCGGTCCGCGCGGTTTTTGACAGGCTGGAGCATTTCGCTCAATCCGCCGGTGTTGAGCACCACCTGCACACCGTTCTCAGCCCTCTGTACGCCGAGCATGTTGGCAAGCACCTGCACATCGTACACGAACGGTCCGGGACCCGCCGCGCCCGCATTCGGCACGACTACTGTCAAGGGCTGGCTGAGGATCTGGCGCGCCACTTCCGCCTGTGCGCTCACGTCGATGATCTGCGGCTGGACCTCCTGGATCACCAGCGGCACTTCGCCGTCGCTGAAGGTTTGCAGCTGCGCCCCCAGATAGACGAGCGTGGCATCCATTTTCAATTCGCGCCCGATCTGACCGGGCGTCGCGATCACATTCGTGCCTTCGAGGCTCAAGCCCGCCTCGCGCATCGGCTGGTCGACCTGCAGGCCGATCTGCCGCAGGTATTGATAAGCAACGCGCTGGTCGAAGATGATGACCGGCTGGATGTACGCCCCGCTTGCGCGCGCGCTTACCTGACCGGATAACGCCTCGAACAGCCCCCCGCTTCTTCCCAACTGATAGGCTGACATGGCGCTGGACGACGGGTCGAACACCATGCCCACCTCTGCCGGTGTCGCCACCCAGGCTTTTTCCCCGTCCCGGAACAGGATCTTGCCGTTGACCGGGTAGGAAAGGGTCTGGTTTAGTTTCAAAGCCGCCTCGGACGGGGTCAGACCGGAGAGGTCCACGCCCGCGACCGAAACGCCGGGGAAGATGCGTCCCGCGTAGACGAGTTGATATCCCAAAGTCCATACGAGGATAACAATAAAGAAAAGCGTCACGCCGCTGACGAGCGCGGCGACGATCTGCGGAAGGACGGGAGTTCGTTGATAAGGTCGTGATATCGTAGCCATTTTGAAAATTATACCTTGCCAGGGAGTGCTGAAAATTAATACGGTATGAGTGTCGAGCTGGTCATGAGACGACCTCCCCCTTAACGGAGGTCAATCAGCGTTTGTTCCCGCCGAACGGCAGGCGTGGAACGATCATGGGTGTGACGGCTTTATAGTCCGCATATTCCTGCCCGAACTCGCGCAGGAGCTTCCGCTCTTCGAAATATGCCCCTACGAGGATGTAAACGGTCAGGGAAATGTACACGATGAACGAATTGACGGTCATGCCCGGGGAAAGCCAGAGGAAGAGAAGTCCAAACGTGTACAACGGATGGCGCATGGCGCGGTAAAAGCCGTTTTTCACCAACCTGCCCGGCTTCTCTTCTTCGAACAACTGCCGCAGACCGACAAAGGACAAGGTGTCTGTCTGCAAGACGGCGACAAGGAGAAGTAGGGCGGAGAGTCCCTGCCCCGCCAGCATGAGGTAGCTCCAAGGGGAGGGGATTTGATACAAACTCCGCGTCGGCAGTGCAACCATCAGGTACAGGATGGGGACGAAACTGACCACGGAGAAGACATTGTACAGCAGACGGTAATACTTCATGAAGCCTCCGCCAAATGTGCGGCGGAGAAGTTCTTTGAAGCCCAAAGAAGCCATGATGGAATGGATGACGCCCCAAACGAGGATGGCAAAGACCAGCCAGAACATATCTCTCCTTAAAAGTCATCGTCATTGCGGGGAGTGATTGTTGTAACGTAGCAATCTCCACAACTTTGCAGGAGATTGCCACGTGGCGCTCCTTCGTCTTCGCCCATCGGGCTCCGCTTAGGATGGCGCCACTCGCAATGACGATGGTGATTTTACTGTTCGCCGAAGGCTGGCAGTTCGATGGTCTCTGCGCCGGTTTTCACCTGGTAATAGGGCACCCAGGCGACGCCGAAGAGATTCACAAACACGTCGGTTTTCTTCGGCGCGACGGTGACCTCGGTCGTTTCGCTCACGACTTGTCCCCACCTGTCCTTGAGATCGGCGACAACTTCCTCCCGCTGACGCTCGAGGTCGGCGAGTTCCTTCTTGTATTGTGCGATGGCGTCTTCCGATTCCTGCACATCCTCTTTGGCATTCTTCGCCATACGATATTTGGAGACCGAGGTGGAAAGGCTCTTCTTGCGACCAAGACCAAAAAGCCCGGCAATTGCTTCCGCGCCACTCAGCCCGGTCTCAATATTGCGGTTTCGCAGGTCTGCCTCGTCCTGCCGTAGTTCGCGTTCTTCGCGAATCAGTTTATCTTCAACAGATTTGATCTTCTTATCAATCACAGAAACTTTCTTCTCGAGTTCAGCATCGTAGGCGACCCGCGCAGCTTCGGCGCAAGCCTTCATGAATTCCGCCTGGCTGATATCGGGACCGGCAAAGACCTTGAGCGCCTGGTTCGCACGCACAGCGACGGTCGAATTGCGGAAGACCCAGTCAGCAAAGTCCTTTTGCAGGGCGGTCATCAGTTTGACGTCGTTCAGGGGCGCGTCGATGGTGCCGAAGCGGGAGGATGGCGCAGGAGAGGTCTCTGTGTTTTCGAGGGCGCGACCGTTGAAAGTGTAGTCCTCCCAGCGCACGGTGCCGCGTTTTTCAGGGGTCGGGACAAAAGCGGCGCGGGTGATCTCGCTGTCCACACCGAGTTTGCGGTCAAGGATGCGGACCTGGGCGGAGGCGACCAACGCAGGGCGATAGACGACGCCTTCGATCATGGCTTCCGCAGGCACGGATTGCCCGGCGGCTTTGAAGGCTTCAGGCAGGCTGTGGTTCTGCGGCAGGAAGTGCTCCCGAACAGCGGGCGGGACAGGCGGCTTGGTCTGACTGCCCTCTGATTTACGATTTACGATTTCGGATGGACGATTGGCAACCCCAGGTTGAGGCGTTGCCATAAAGGAGGGGGCGGCGGCTTGCGGGGCGGCGAAGGTTTGAGGCGCTGAAGCAGGCGCCGGCGGGGCGGGAGGCGAAGCCGTCGCGTTGGCAAGTCTGTTGAGGGCGGGGATCTGGGTCCGCGTCATGGGACCGGCGAGGTAGTTCATCGCCCAGCGGGTCTGGAACAGGATGGGCTGTTTCTCGTGGACGTTGTGGAGGACGAAGACGCGTTTGCCGAGCGAGGAGATCAGTTTGTCGAAGTCACCCCGCGAGATGCCGCCCGCCGCGCTCTCGAGACCGTCGAGCAGGCGCTGCTTGTCCTGGTCGGTCTGGAGTTTGCCGATCATCCAGGTGCCGGCGTTCGAGAGGGCTTTGTAGTCCACGTCGACCGGGTTCTGGGTGGCGAGCAGGAGACCGAGACCAAAGGCGCGCGCTTGTTTCAACATGCGCAGGAGCGGTTGTTTGGAGGCGGGGTTGCGCGTCGGGGGCAGGTAGCCAAAGATCTCATCCATGTAGAGGAGGGCGCGCAGGCTGGTGGAACCGCTTTGGGTGCGCATCCAGGTTTCGACAGCGGAGAGCAGGAGCGTGACGAAGAACATGCGCTCGGCGTCAGAGAGGTGGGCGAGGTAAAAGATGTTGTGGCGCGGACGCCCGTCGGCGGTGGTGAGCATGGAGCCGATGTCGAGCGGCTGGCCTTCGCGCCAGCTTTCGAAGGCGGGCGAGGCGAGGATGTTGTTCAGGACCATCGCCAGTTCCATGCGGTCTTTGGCGGGGAAGAAGGTGTCCACGGGGAAGGCGCCGAGCTTGTCGAAGGACGGCGTCTGGGTCTGCAGGATGAGTTCGGTCAGGTCGAGGTCCTTGCCCTGGCTCCACTCATATTCGAAAATATTGGAGAGCAGGATGTGTTCGCGCGAGCGGATCGGGTCGATGTTATCGAACCCAACCAAGCCCAGGAGCGCAGTGACAGTACTGGAAATCCGTTCACGCAGGATTTCGCGGTTTTCGTTCCATGGGAGGTCCGGCACGGCAAGCGAGGACAGGATGCTGATGGGAACCCCTGCATTGGAGCCGGGCGTGAAGATCGTGAACTGGGCGGAATTCTTCAAGTCCCGGATATTCTGCCCGTCCAGCCCCCACTGACTTAATCCTTTTTTCCACATTTCAGCGGTTTCCGATGCGAACTGCTCGACCGTTTTGCCGGCGCGGCGCGCCTGCTCGGCGTCCACCCAGGGTTTGAAATCATCCGGCAACAGATCGGGAAAGTGAAGAAGGAGGTTCGTCAGGTCGCCCTTCGGGTCGATGATGATGGCGGGGATGCCCGCCAGCGCGGCTTCCTCCAGCATGCCGACGCACAAACCCGTCTTGCCGGAACCGGTCATGCCGGTGACGACCGCGTGCGTGGTCAGGTCGGCGGGGTCGTAGTCAACCTGTTTGTCGGTAAGGGTCTGGGTGGCGGGATCGTACGCGCGTCCAAGATAGAAGTTTGAGTTAGCCATGTGATGCTCCTGCGCAAAATGTGGATGAAACCTGCAAGTAATTTTATTCCGCTTGATTTTAGTACATTACAGGGGAATTTCCCATTAAAAATTGCGGAGGCTACCGCCTCCGCAATTTTTCAATCATTGTTGTTATTGTCGTTCCCGCCGTTATCATCGTTGTCGTTGTCATTCGTATTGCTGTTTTCGTTGGTGTTCGCGTCGGTGTTTGTGTTCGTGTTCGTATTGCCGCCGCTGTTTGTATTTCCAGGCACGGCACCTCCCCCACCGCCGGGGTCGGCGGCTTTGAACTCGATCCTCGTCACTATAAAGATACCGTTCGCATCATAGTAACCTTCCACTTTTGCCAATGCGCCCACGGCGGGTGTACCTTTGACATCCTGTGCAAACCGGATGTCCATGACGATGCCGTTGACAACGATCAGGTTGTTCTGGATGGATGCGACAGCGCCTTCAAGGGATACCTTCTCAGGGGCGGAAGTTGCGGCGGGGATGGGAACAGCCGTTTCAGTCCCGGACGGGATGCCTGATCCGTCCTCCTTCCCCTCTTCCGAATCTTCAGCCTTTTCCTGCTCGATCTCCGGCTCGTCGTCTTTCACTTCCGGCAGGCGGGAATCGGACGAGAGCAGTTCGACCCGTTCGGCGAGGACGCCTGTACCCTGGGTTTGTCCACGCACCCGCACCGCCGCACCGACAGCGACCGGCTGGTCGGGCTGGCGGGTGTCAGCGGAGAGAAAGACCGTTATGCCGGAAACCCGCCACTCGGTCCCAGTTTGACGCGTGACGTATCCAGCAAAATCCACTTTGGCGGAACGTCCCTCGGCAAGCAGTTCGTTAAGTTCCTCCAGCCGTTCGTTCTCATGCTCGAACTCAAGCGCTTCGCGTTTTTGCGCATCGAAGGCAAGGAACAACGACAGACTCTCCCACGTCCGTTTGACGGGGTACAGGTTGTCGCCGGGCAGGGTGGCAGACGAGGCGCGCACCAGTCCCGTGCCGCTCACGAACAGCATGGCGATTACCATGAAGGTGACCAGCGCGCGCCGCAACGGGACCGACCAGATGCGGCGCGGAGCCGGGGCGGCTTTCCGTTCGCGCAATTCCGAGGCGTGCTGGAGCAGTTTCGCGCGGTTCCTTCTCAGGACTTCCTGTGAAGGTGCGGGGGCAGCCATCGCCTTTGCTTTCACAGACGCTTCGAGGATGGGACGCAGTTCATCCGCCCGTTCGGGGTGGCGGAAGAGCACGGTATCCACGTCCGCGCCCTGTTCGATCTCTTTCAGGCACATTTCCAAGGCATCATATAAATTAGTCATAGTTCACCTCCCCGATCATGCGCTGGAGCGCGGCAAGCGCACGGAATTGGAGGGCTTTCACGGCATTTACTTTTTTCTTCATGGTGCCGGCGGTCTCTTCGAGGGAATATCCCTGCCCGAACCGCAGTGCCAGCACATGCTGCTGTTCGGAGGTCAATTGCGCATACGCGGCCTGGACGGCGCGGTTCTGCTCGCGCAGGTCCACTTCGGCATGGACGCTCGTACCCGCATCCGGCATCGAATCGGACAATTCTTCGGTCGGCCTGCGGTAGCGGCGGCGCAGGTGGTCGTTGACCGTGTTGGAAGCGGTGGCGATCAACCAGCCTTTAAGGCTGGTCTGCGGTCCCTGCCCTTTTTGCGACGCTTCGAGCAGGCGCACGAACACATCGCTGGCGATGTCCTCTGCCACCGCGTCATCGTCGATCCTGTAACGGACGTAACGATAGACTTCCAGGAAATATTGATCGTAGATGGCGCCGATGGACTGCGAGTCCAGCCTTCGCAGCCCGTTCAGCGCACCCTGGTCATCATATAAAGACATGGTTCGCACGATCCCGCTTATCAAGAATGTCGAAAAGATACATGTTTCAACCTGCATGGTAGTATAACATTCCCAAACGATACTTGAATCTCATGGCGAAGGGACCACTTCGTAAAGCACCGCCTGGTCGTCGCGGTAGACTTCCTTCAGCCCGGGGTCGCTGGCGGCAACCTTGACGAAACCTCCGTGGTTCAGGTCGGTATGCACATACTGCGAGCCGAATTTACCGGCGATGAACTGCGAGGGGTTGTCAACCTTCCCCTGCGTGATCAGCACCCACAGATCGTATAGTTCGGGGTCGTAGAGCTGCATGTAAGTGGGGTCGAGACCGATCAGGTAGGTGTTGTGCGTGTTGTAATAGAACAACCGCGGAAAATCGTCCCAGTCCGTTTGGAAGACGCGGGAGCCGGCCGGGGTATTTGCCTCCAGCCACTGGGACGCGTCCGTGTACAGGTCGTACGGCTTGGAATTGTCTATCGCTTCACGCGCCCTGGGAATTGACCGGGCGATACTGGCAACGACCGCCACCGACAGCAGGAGCATCGGCAGGCTGGCGAGGATCCGCTTGAGGGGGAATCGGCTGGGGAGACAGAGGCAGGCTTGAGGCCTGTGAGAAGAGGCGCCCAGGCAAAGGCGGCAAAGATCAACGCAAACGGCGGGAAATATTCCACGAAGCGGCGGGCTTGCAGGAGCATGAGTCCAAAAAGCAGGGCGAGGAGCAGTGAAAAGGCGGTCCGCACGTCCATTTTTTTGCCGGAGAGGCCGAGGGCGAAAATCCCGCTGACAAAAGCAAGCAGCGAGGGAACGAGTTCTCCAGGATTTGTTTTGTGTCGTAAGGGAACCACTCGTTGCCGACGCGCACCGAGGTGGCATCCGTCAGTTTGGGCGCCATGTGGTGCCAGGAAAAGATGATGTTGTCGGGGAAGTACGGATTGACGATCACGCCGAGCAGAATGCCGCCGCCGATGAAGAGCAACGCCTTGTACTCGATGCGCCGCTCGACAAGGGCTACCGCCAGGACATACAAAACCGCCAGCGCAATGACCAACGGGAAGGCGTTGTACATCCACACGTAGAGGAAAGCCAGGACTGCAAGATGTTTGTATTTCCGTTCGAGGAGCCATGCCACCGCCAGGGCAAGGACCGCCAGCGAGAGTGACTGGGCGCGCGTCACGCTCATGCGGTAGAGGAAGGCATCGGAGATGCCCAGCAAAGCCAGCGCCCACAGCCAGGCATACGGCACGCGCTGGCGGTGGAAGAGGAACCATACCGCCAGGAATGCAAGGCTTGCGAACACCACCGCAGACCATTTGGCACCAATGCGCAGGTCATCAAAAAAAGTGAAGGGGACCAGCGCCACGTGGTAGAGGAAGTGGTGGTCGTAATATTCCTGCGGGTTCAGGATGGAAAGCGGAAGCCAGGTGAATTCGGGCTTCAACCCCTCCGTGCGCATGAGTTGTGCCAGTTTGATGTGGTAGAAGCCGTCGTTATCTGGCATGTCGGGCGTGGCAAATTGGACGATTGCCATGCCGATGACGAACAGGAGAAAAATGCCAATGGCCGGAAGGATGGGGTGCGTTCTTCTTTGCATGGGAGTGTCAGCGCCTTTGTGAAAGGAACATCTGGAGCGTTCCTCTTCTCCAGATGTTCCTTATCAAATTATCCTGCGTGCAGAGGTCGTTTATCCGTTGCTGTTCGAGTCGTTATCGTTGTCGTCGTTCGAATTGTCATCGTTCGAATTATCGTCGCCGTTGGAGTTGTCATCGTTGGAATTCGAGTTACTGTTCGAGTTGTCATCGTTGCTGTTCGAGGCGTTGCCATTGTCGTCGTTGCCGTTGTTGTTTGTGGTCACGCCGGTGCCCGTGGTCTTTTCGATCTCGCGGATGGTCAGGGAGCCGTCGGCATTGACGATCATGTGGATCTTGACCTGGTCGCCCACGACGATGGGGGTCTTGAACTCGGTGAAGTTCGCCAACTTGTACGTCACGCCGCCGATGGTGATCGTATCCTTGGTCATGGCCTGCACCGCGCCAACGATCTCCTGCTCGGGGCCGGACGGGGCGCCGTTATCGTTGCCATTGCCGTTCGCGTTGGCATTGGCATTGTCGTTGCCGTTGTCGTCCCCGTTCATGTTCTCATTCGAGTTGGCGTTGGCGTTCGAGTTGGCATTTTCGTTGCCGTTCCCGTTGGCGTTGGCGCTAGGATCATCCGGCAGGGAGGCCTCGATCCGCACGGCTAATACTTTTCCGTCCGCCGAGACTGTCGCCTCGACCTTCACGATGTCGCCGACCTGGATGTTGGCATCGATGGCTGTGGTGCCGGCCACGCCGACCGCCTGGCCGCTGATGTTCCACTCGCCGCCGCCCATCGACTGGACGGTGCCGGTGAAGACGACCTGGGTGTCCTGCCCGCTTCCGGGATTCTGGTTGGAATTATCCTGTGGAAGCGCCGCGCCGCTACATGCGCTTAACAAGAACGCTCCCAGGAGCAGGACGGAAACGACGAAACGATATGATTTTTGCATTTTGTACCTCCGAAACTGAATATTGTGTTGGTTTAACTCATCAGTCGTCGGAGGCGGGAAAAAGTTACGGGTAACAAAAAACCTCCCGCAGGGAGCGGGAGGCGAAAGGTCAAAATTGTCAGACAGACGGGTTGTCCAGACGGATTCCGTGGCCGCGCACCGTATCAATGTATTGATGGGTGTGGTCCAGCGCGGCAAGGCGGTCGCGCAGGCGGCGGATCAACGCATCCAACGCCTGGTCGGAGACACCGGCAGCCTGGTCATTTCCCCACACCTCCGCCACAAGGTCGGGACGGCTGACCACCTCCCCGTTATTTTTATACAGCATCCACAGCATTTTGAATTGTTGCGCAGATAAGGGAGGGACCAGCTGCTGGTGGTTGACCCACACGCGTCTCGACCTTAAATCCATCATCAGGCGTCCGGCGGGAAGCGTCCCTTCGACCAGTTCGGTTGTCGCATCGGAGATGAGAAAGATGAACTGCTGCGCCGTGGCAATGGACAGGAGGTCGCCGTCCTGCAATACAACAGGAGCGGTCAGGGAGGTCCCGTTATGATGCGTGCCGTTCTTGCTCCCCATATCCTCCAGGATCACGCCTTCCGGCGTCGGGGTCAGGCGGGCATGGTAGCGCGAGATCTGGCGGTCTGCGATCACCACATCGCAGGTGGGTTCGCGGCCCAACACGATCGGTTTGCTTAACTGCCAGCGCTGGCCTTTCAAAGGTCCGTCCTGTGCGACCAACAGCGGATAATCTTCCTGATGCAATGTCATAAAGTTCTCACAATCGAATAATAGCTTGAATGTTGGAGGGCATATATTATAATACGATAGCGGAAACGTGAGCATTCACGCGGGAACACGCCGAAACCCTCCTGCGTCAATGCCTGAACGAAGCCTTACATCCATAAGGAGAATGATTGCTCCAGATCCTCAAGAATGAGGAGGTCCTGCGCGGCCGCTACAAGATCCGTGAACGGATCGGCCAGGGCGGCATGGGCTCGATTTACCTTGCCGACGATACGCGTCTCAAGGGACGCCAGTGCGCCCTGAAGGAAGTCGAATACGACCGCGCCCTCCCGGAAAATGTCAGAGACGAAGCCCGCGAACAATTCCTGCGCGAGGCGACTGTTCTCGCGCGTCTCGACCACCCCAACCTGCCGAAGGTCTCCGATTTCTTTTCGATCGGTCCGCGCGATTACCTCGTGATGGACTATGTGCCCGGCAAGGACCTCCGCACCTTATTGCAGGAGGCGCGCCGCAACAAGAGATCCCTCCCCGAAAAGGAAGTGCTGGCCTGGGCGGACCAGATCGCCAACGCACTGACCTTTCTGCACAGCCAGGAACCGTCCATTGTGCACCGCGACATCAAGCCCAGCAACCTGAAACTCATGCCGCATGGCCTGATCAAACTTGTGGATTTCGGCCTTGTGAAAATCCTCGCCCCCGAGGAAGTGACCATTACCATCATTCAGGGACAGGGCACCGCGCTCTACACCCCCCTCGAACAATACGGCGGGAGCGACGCCCACACCGACATCCGCTCGGACATCTACTCGTTCGGTGCGACGCTCTATCACCTGCTCACCAACGAACCTCCGGCGGATGCACGCAAGCGCTTCCTCTCTCCCGAAAGCCTGGTCCCGTTGCGAGAGATCAACCCCACCCTTTCGCCGCGCACCGAAAAAGCCATACTCTGGGCGATGGCCATGCACCCGGACGAACGCCCGAACACGGTCACTGAATTCAAAGAGGCGCTGCTCGGGCAGCGTGAAACACCCACCCTGCCCATTTCCTCCCCGCGGCTGAACGTCCAACCATTCTCGCTGATGGATTATCTCGCCAGTCCCCCGGAAGCCACGCTGGCATGGAGCGCGGCAGTACTGTTCCTGCTCAGCCTGCTTACGACTCTGATCCGCTAAAAGCCCGCCACCAGATCCAGGCGAGGATGATCCCCAGCGCCTCCCCGGCAATCGTAAACAACAGAACACCGAACGCCCCCCCCGAATCGGAAGAGATCCACGTCAACGCGCGCGGGAAACCCAATGCCAGATAGTTGTACGCCCCAAACCCGCCGATCAGCACCGCCAGTGCAAACCGCAATCCCCAGCGCGGTGTGATGATGCGGCTCACCGCCCAAAAAACAAGTATTGCACTCCCAAAGACCCCCAACAGAACAAGGAACCAGACCCCTGCCCTCGGATACCCTTCCGGCGAGATGAAGTTGTTTTCCGGGACAACCGTCGGGGTTGGCGTGGGCGGTTCAGGCGTGGCGGTGATCACCAACGGCGCAATCACTGTCACAGCCACGCCCTCGCTTGTCGCATCGAACTGCAGGACATCCGAGAGGACAGCCGGTTCACTCACGGCATGGACCTCGACCTTGCCGGGCTTGTCGATCACGAAGGAGGCGCGCGCCAGGCCGTCCGAGGTTGTCGCCTCCACCTGCTTCAATATGCTCCCGGTCTCATCGCTTGTGGACATGGTGAAACGCACCACTGTCCCATCGGGTACCACATGGAGGTTACGGTCAAGGATGGGTCCTGCACGGACAGCGATCGAAGCGCCGATCTTGTAGAAGGGGGTCGCTGTCGGTTCCGGCGTGAGCGTGCCATCCCCGATGATCACAGATGAGTCATCCTGGTCCAATCGCAAGGGAATGACCTGATCGGGATCCGGTGAAGTCTGCGTGATGAGGTCGTATTCCACCGCAGGGATCGAGACCGGTGATGCGCCTTGCATTGTCACCTGCTGGAAGAGGATACGAGCCGCCACATCCACAAAAGCCGGTTGTTTGCTGTAGAGTGCATAGTATGCCGTGAGCTTGGAGATATCCGTGGCATCGAGGTAATAGGGGGCAGTGAACGAGAACAGGATCACGTTCTTGTTGCGGATCAGGTTCGGGCGTTCGGAAAAGAAGCGGCGGAGCAGGGTAAGCTGTCCATCACCCACCTCCGTCAGGGAGATCACCACCCACGAAGCGTTGCTCAAGGCAGATTCAATATTGGTTTCAGCCGTCCCATCGAGCAGGTCCCGCAGATCGCCCAGCGAAAACGAACTGGTGCGGCTCCTGAGCACCTGCCCGCTCCCGTCAGGGCCGTATAAACGCAGCACAGTTCTCTGGAAGGAATCCACCGGGAGGGCGTCGTATTCGGCGCAAATACTGCATTGCTTGTAGCGGGAAACATCCGTCAGGAACACGATACGGTCGCTTGTGGTCGGGGGTGCCGGCAAAAGGGTGTTCAGTTCCTGCGGGTCGGGGCTGATCAATGTGGCGGCGTTGCGGGCGATGTCGAACGAGACCTGGCTCGCGTCACCAATGTCTGCCAACCCATCTTCAACTGGCACCACGCTCTCGATGGCCGGGTCCGGGTACATGCGGAGTTTTTGCGTAAGTATGCGTGTGACCGCTGCATCCACCAGCCGGGCAAAGACCTGGTCGTTGCGGTATTCCTGCGAAAAAGCATCCAGGATGCGCAGTGTGGCTGAGTAGGTGTCGTCGAATTCGTCGGTGGTGATATTGCCCAGATACAGCAGGTCATTCCCCGCCAGGAAGGCGTCGCGCGCGACGAGGCGCGGCGAGAAGATCTCACCGCCCAGTGAATAGAAATCCCGCACAGCCGCGCTCCCCAGATCGTCGCTGACGATCAGACCGCCGTTCCCGCGCCAGGTGGAAAACTGCGGCAGGGTGAGGATGGTGGACAAAGCCGACGCATCAAAACTGACCGGCCGCGTGGTCGCGCGGATATTCCCCTGAAAACCCTGATAGCGGATGTGGGAGACAAGCAGGCCATCGGCGACCGCCCCGGCATCCGTTGAGTTTGTTACGGCAAAGAAGGGGAACAACTCGACCTGCTTCAACTGCTCGAGCGATTTGCGGACGGTGGCAACTTCATCCTCCGGCGAGCGGTCCGAACCGCCGCGCCCGGGGAAGTGTTTGGCGATCACGACCATGCGCCCGCCGCTTCCCGCGTGCAAACCGGAAATATATGCCTGTCCCATTTCACCCACCCAAAACGGGTCGCCGCCGAAGACGCGCGTCCCCAGGTCACTGCGCGCAGAAGGATTGGGCGACTCCACCACATCCAGCGAAGGACCCAGATACAGATTAAAGCCGATTGCGGACAGTTCGGTCCCCAACACCGAACCGACCCGTTCAGCGTCCTCGGTCTTCCAGGTGGCACCGATCGCCATCTCATTCGGCAGGGGCGTCATCCCGCTCAATATCTGGTCATCCGGCACGCCATCCCCCTCCTGCGAAATGCCGATGAACAATGGGGCATACACCCTGCCCAGGGACGGGTCCGTGTTGGTCGCATCCCATTCGACGGTCTGCAGGTCCGCGATCAATTGATGCGCCGCGGCGACCGTATCCGGCTCTGCGGCAAAATTATCATTTTCAGCGAGCAGTACCACACCGCCGATATGCCGGTTCGTGATCAGTTCGCGGATCTGCGATTCTTCACCAACATCTGTCCCCGAAAAAGTGACAAGGAGCAGTTGCCCCACCCGTTCTTCGGGGGTCATGGCATTCAACAGCGTCCGCACCTGCGGAGGCGGCGTTGGGGTTTGGGCACGCGCGCCAACAACAGGTCCAAGCAGGGACGCGAGCAGCGTCAACAGGGTCAGCCCGCGCAGGAGACGTCTCAAATCCATGTCCGCTCCAAAACCTGACAAACGCCTCTTTCCCGGACCTCAAATTGGTCACCGCAAAGCAGACTACATCCCATCTTTAGCCTTTTCCCCGCGCACCCGCACCGCCAACTGCGCGTCGTCCGTGAAGACCCCGTCCACGCCCCATTTGAACAGGCGGCGCAGATCGGCCTCCTTGTTCACCGTCCACACATGGATGCGCTTATTCAAGCGGTGTGCAAAATATACCTGCTGCTGGGTGGCGTTCTTGAGATTGGGATGCAGTGCGTCATATTTCCCGAAAGCGAAACCAAAGGAGCGCGGCCATAACCCGAGGATGCCGCTCAATGCCAGCAGACCTGTCGGGACCTCGGGCAGGTAACCGCGCGCGTTGGAGAGGTTCCCAGACAGGAAGGATGAGAACAGCACGCGTTTCTGCATCCCGAACTTTTTCACAAGCATGCAGACAAACTCGACAAGATGGTCGCGCGGTGTGTTGTAATTGGTGAGTTCCACATTGATGAAGGTCTTTTTACCGACCGTTTCGAAGACTTCCTCGAGCGTGGGGATCTTTTCGCCCTGAAACCTTGCCCCGAAGAAACTTCCCGCCTCCAGCGAACGCAACTCCGCCAGCGACATGTCCTTGACCTTCCCACGTGCGCCGGTGGTACGGTCCACGGTCGCATCGTGGATGACGATCACATGCCCGTCCGCGCTGAGTTTGACGTCGAGTTCGATGGCGTCCGCGCCCTGCTCGACAGCCAGTTCGAACGCGGCAAGCGTGTTCTCCGGCGCATGGGCGGACGCGCCGCGGTGGGCAAAAATGACGGGTTGGGGAAGTGTGTTGAGCATGGCAAAAAAGAACGGATCACGCATGACGGGAGGGGTGATGCGCAATCCTTGGCATGTTGATTATATGGATTCAGGCGGCTTGCCGCCGAAGTTACGGGAGCAAGCACCCCGAATCCAAATTCACCTAAATATCCACGAAATAAGCGGTGGCGGCGCGGTCCAGCATGTCGCGTGACATGGTGGGCGGCACGGAAAGGTAACCGGCAATGTCGATCAACTGGTCGCACAGGTCGCGCGGATGCGAGGCGCGCAGTTTGCGGTTGCGCTTGATATACCATTCCTGCAGGAGGTACGCCAGGCCCTGGTCGCTGTACTCCACTTTTTTGTCGGCGGCGACGCGGCGGAAGATCTCACGGTACTCTTCATAGGATGGGTCGCCGATCTCGATCTTGTGGCGCAGACGGCGCAGGAAGGCTTCGTCCACCAGGTCTTTTGGCGGGAGGTTGGTCGAGAACACGATCAAAACGTCGAAGGGCACTTCCACCTTGCGTCCATTGTGAAGCGTGAGGAAGTCCACGCGGTTCTCGAGCGGGACGATCCAGCGGTTGAGCAGGTCACGGGGGCGGACCTGTTGGCGTCCAAAGTCGTCGATCAGGAAAATGCCGCCGTTGGCTTTGACCTGGAACGGCGCTTCGTAGAATTTGTGAACGTCGTCGTAGACGAGGTCGAGACCCTCGAGCGTCAACTCGCCCCCCGTCACAATGAACGGGCGGCGGATCTTCACCCAGCGTGGGTCGCGGCGTGGGTTGGCGCGCAAGCCGCCAGTCCCAGATGGAGCCGCCGGGTCGGACTCAGGCGCAAGTTTGTGGCTGACCTGGTCATAGACCTTGATGACCTGCCCGTCGAGATATAGGGCGTAGGGGATGTACATGGACTGGGTCAGGATCAGGTTGCCGAACGCACGCGCAACGCTCGTTTTGCCGTTCCCGGGAGGTCCGTACATGAAAATGGACGTACCGGAGTTCAGCGCGGGGCCCAGCCGCTGGAAGGTGGTCTCAGAGAGGACCAACTGGGAGAGCACCTGTCGCATCGTGCGCGCGGTGACGGTCATGCGTCCCGATTTTTGGCGGCGCATGGCTTCGTTGTAGAATTCAAAGGGCACCGGCGCGGGGCCGGCATACTGGCTTCGGTCCAGGGCTTCGCGCGCCCTTGTAATGCCCGCCCCTGTGATGCCATAGGTATAGGCGCCTTCGCCCAAGCCGCCCTGGGACGATTTCACTTCGATCATTTTTTCGCGTTTAAGGGCTTCAAGAAGCCCGTCCGTAACACCGGCAAAGGGCAGGGCGATCGCCTCGGCGATCTTGAAACCGCTCATGAACCCCTGGTTATACAGGATCTTTAAAGCCAGATCCTGAAGCCAGAGGATGTTCAGACCGGTATCGTCCACTGAATTGATGGGCGGCGGTGAAAATGCACTCGCACTGCCGCCGGACGGCCGCATGAGATTGGTGGCCATAACACCTCCCAGAATGGGATGAACTGAAATATGTGACAATCAAATTATAGCACGCCCAACTTTGAATTCAATTCCGCTGGGCAATATCGAATACATGGTACCCGAGGTCACACACCTGCCCCGACAGGCGGCGCGCAGGGAATTGCGTTTCCCGCTTGTGAAAAAGTGCAATTTGTGACCGCACTGGGTATAATCTGCAACATCATGAACCTTTCCGTCATCATCCCTGTCTATAATGAAGTCAGGAATATCGAAGAGATCGTCAAACGTGTGAAGGCGCGGCGGCTTGCCAGCGAGATCATCGTTGTGGATGACGGCTCGCAGGACGGCACGCGCGACATTCTGAAAAAAATGGATGGGAAGGGAAAGGTCCGCGTGATATTGCTCGAGAAGAACCAGGGCAAGGGCGCGGCGGTCGTCACAGGCATGAGGGCCGCCACGGGCGATGTCCTGCTCATCCAGGATGCCGACCTCGAATACGACCCGCGCGACTATCCCGCCCTGCTACAGCCCATCAAGGAAGGGCTGGCGGATGTCGTCTACGGGTCGCGTTTTTTGGGCGGAGCGCACCGCGTGACCATGTTCTGGCACCAGGTGGCGAACCAACTCCTGACCTTCATGACCAACATCCTGTACGACTCGATCCTGACCGACATGGAAACGGGTTACAAGGTCTTCCGCCGCGAGGTGATCGAAGGCCTGACCATCCGCTCCAAACGCTTCAACTTCGAGCCGGAGTTCACCGCCAAGATACTCAAACGCAGATATCGCATTTTCGAGGTGCCGATCACGTTCAATCCGCGCGATTATTCGGACGGGAAGAAGATCGGGCTGAAAGATGCCTTCGAAGCCGTGTTCGCCTTGTTACGTTACAGGTTTTTTGATTAATGACTGCCTTGCAGGAGCAAATCGAGAGAGAGTTCGAGCTTGCCGAACGGGCGCGCGCCAAAGGAAATGATGGACAGGCGCGCGTCTGCGCCCGCCGTGCGGCGGGGATCGCTGTTCGGGAATACCTGACCCGCAGAGGGATTCGCCCCCGAAGCACGAGCGCCTACGACCTGCTGAACCTGCTCAAGGACGATCCGCTTCTCGCCCCCGACCTGAAACTGATCGCCGACCATCTGACCCTGCGCGTCACTGAGGAATTCAAACTCCCCGTGGATGCGGACTTGGTCGCCGAAGCGCGCAAATTGTGCGACGAACTGTTAAACAAAAAGACCCCGAAGACTGAAAATTTCCTTCGGGGTCCTTCTCTTATATCGTGGTCACATCTGCCTTCTACCCACCAGGTAGAAGAAGGCGCGCGCCAGTGTGATGGCCAGCAACAACCCGGACATTACGCCGCCAAGCACCAAAAACATCCTTTTCCAATCACCCAACTGAGAAACGATCTCCTCCCGCGCCGGGAAACGGAGTCGCGCGCGCAGGCGCTGGACCACGTCCCTCGAAGGCTGAATCGGCTTCAGGGTCCCAGCGAGACGCGCTTCAAGGTTCTGGAGGATATCATCCGCAGGGTTGGTCGCGCTGCTTTGAGACATTCCGGCTCGCAGTCCTATTCAGCGGGATACAAAACGATCCCAACGGTGCCAGGGCCAAAGTTGATCACAAGGGAAATGGACAGGTCGGTCAGGAAGGATTCCTTCACATTCAAAACCTTCTTCGCCTCGTTCAACAACGATTGACCGGTGGCAAGGTCGCGGGCATGCACCACACCGACATGCACAGGCTTGTCCCCTACACTTTCCCTGGCAATTGTAAGCACGCGCTCGATGGCCGCCTTGCGGGTGCGGACGCGGTCCACCATCTCCACAAGACCATCCTTGAGCAGAGCGATCGGCTTGAGATTCAGAGCGGACGCCAAAGCGGAGCGCAGTGCGCCCACGCGCCCGCTGCGGCGCGCATACTCGAGCGTGTCGAGGGTGAGGACGACATGCGTCTGGCTTCGAACGCCCTCGATGAACTTCACAATCTCCTCCACGCTTTTTCCGGCACGTTCCATCTGGCGGGCGGCGCGGCACATGAATGCCGTGCCCATCGTACCGCACAGGGTATCCACCGGCACAACGTTGAAGGTTCCCTTCAATTCCTCGGCGGCGGTCACCGAGGAGGCGTAGGTGCCGGAGAGTTTGCTGGTGATGTGTATGGACAATATGGTGTCGCCGGGTTGGGCAACCTTTTTGTAAAATTCAACAAATTGATGCGGGGAAGGCTGGGAGGTTTTGGGATGAGGCAGGCTTTTGCCATCCACCAGTTTGTAAAACCCATCCTGGTCGAGTTCCACATCCTGGATGAACGTCTTTTGCTCGCCAAAGTGGACGTTGATGGGGATGCGCTGGATGTCGTATTGCTGGTACCACTCCGCGGGAAGATCCGCTGCGCCGTCGGTCACAATTCTAAGCATGTCTTACTCTCCTTCAAGGTTGATATTTTGGTCGCCCAGTTGGTCGCGCAGGGCAAGCAATGTCCGATGGTAGAGGCTTTTCACAGCGCCTTCACTGCGTCCCATGATCGCGCCGATCTCCGCATTGGACATGTTCTCGACAAACTTGAGGATGAGGAGATTCTGTCGTTCGGAGGGCAGGCGTCGGATGAGTTTGAGAAGCGCATCCTGTTCCTGCGAGCGGACGAGGTTCCTTTCGGGATGGTCGCCTTTGGAGGGCAGGATCGGCAGGTCATCCAGGGGAATCTCCTGCTTACGGCTGCGGTCCCGATGCCAGTTGGCGACCAGGTTGTGCGCAATGCGGTACAACCACGCCGAAAATGGAACACCGCGATCTATATAGCTGTGAATATGGTTCATCGCCCGCTGGAAAACACGGGCTGTGAGGTCCTCTGCATCGTACAGGTTGCCTGTCCGGTAGTATACGTAGTTGAAGATCCGATCCACGTAGCGCTCATAGAGCCGACCGAACGCATCACGGTCGCCCTGTGAGGCGAGCGAAAGCACTTCCTCTTCGTTGAACTCGATCTCCTGCACGCACTGGTCCTACCGGCAGGGTTAACAAGCATAACCCCGACGGATTTGAGAAGTTGCACTGGAGTATAACATGCGCATCGCAAATACCTCCGACCGTATCCGATTTGAAGATTCGGTATAATGAAGGTTTGGCGCATTGCAAAGGATTCCGAAAGTTCTACTTTCGCTGGCTGCAATACTCCTCCTGAAGTAGAACTTCAGGAATCCAGGCCATAAATGAAACATTTGTGCTAGAATAGACGCTCTCAGAGGAGTCCCATGTCATCCAATAACATTCGCGTGGTCGGCGCGCGCGTCCATAATTTGAAGAACATCACGGTGGAGATCCCGCGTGATAAGTTTGTCGTCATCACAGGCTTGTCGGGGTCGGGCAAGTCGTCGCTGGCGTTCGACACGATCTTCGCGGAAGGTCAGCGGCGCTATGTCGAGTTGCTTTCTGCGTACGCGCGCCAGTTCATCGGGCAGATGGACAAACCCGACGTGGACTACATCGACGGCCTCTCCCCCGCCGTCTCGATCGACCAGAAGTCCACGAGTCACAACCCCCGTTCGACGGTCGGCACGGTGACCGAGATCTACGATTATATGCGCCTGCTGTTCGCGCGGGCGGGCATCCCCCACTGTCCCGTTTGCGGACGCGAGGTGACGAAACAGTCCGCGCAGGAGATCGTGGACCAGATCCAGAACCTGCCGGAGGGCACGCGCATCCTGGTGCTCGCGCCGCTGGTGCGCGGACGAAAAGGAACGTATCAGGCGGTGTTCGAGGAGATCCGCAAGGCTGGCTTCACCCGCGCCCGCGTGGATGGCACGGTTCACTCCCTCGACGACGAGATCGAACTCGACCGCTACAAACAGCACACCATCGAGGCGGTTGTGGACCGTCTCGTCATCTCCCGCGAGGGATCGAAGGAAGACCAGAAAGCCGCGCTCACCCGCCTGACCGACTCGGTGGAAACTGCCCTCAAGTTTGGCGAAGGCTATCTCGCCATCAACCTCGTGGATAAAAAGGAAGACATCCAATACTCGGAGCACCTCGCCTGCCCCGAGCACGGGACGACCATCCAGGAGGTGGAGCCGCGCACCTTCTCCTTCAACACGCCGCAGGGCGCCTGCCCGGACTGTCAGGGCCTCGGCTCGAAACTGGAAATTGACCCGGACCGCATCATCCCGGACCGCGACCTGTCCCTGAACGAGGGGGCGATCGCCAGCATGGAATGGAGCGGACCGAAAGTGGAGGGCGGCTATTACTGGCAAAGTCTCATCAACACCTCCAAGGCGTTCAAAATCGACCTCGACAAGCCGGTCCGCGAACTGACGAAGGAACAGCTGGACATCGTCCTGTACGGCACGGGCGACAAGCAGATCCAGATGACCTATCAGAACGCCAACGGGAACGAATTCCGCTTCACGCGCGCCTTCGAAGGCGTGATCACCAACCTGGAACGCCGTTACAAGGAAACGAACTCGGAGTACATCCGCGAGAAGATCTCGGAGTTCATGTCCGACCGCCCCTGCCCTTCGTGCGGAGGCAAGAGGTTGAATCCCGCCGCACTGGCGGTCACCGTGAACGATGTCAACATCGTCGAAGCGAACTCGTGGCATGTGCTGAAAACGCTCGAATGGGTGAAGAAATTATCAGGCAAGACCTCGCCGCTCACTTCCAAGCAAAAGAAGATCGCCGAACGCGTGCTGAAGGAAATACACGAACGGCTGAATTTCCTCGTCAATGTGGGCCTGGATTACCTGACCCTCAACCGCTCCGCTGTCACGCTTTCGGGCGGCGAGGCGCAGCGCATCCGCCTGGCAACGCAGGTCGGTTCGCGGCTGGTCGGCGTGTTGTACGTACTGGATGAGCCTTCGATCGGTCTGCATCCGCGCGACAACGCAAGACTGCTGGATACGCTCAAGGGATTGCGCGACCTGGGCAACACGGTCCTGGTCGTCGAGCACGACGACGAAACGATCCGTTATGCAGATTGGGTGATTGACCTCGGTCCCGCTGCGGGCGAACACGGCGGTCAGGTCATCGCCGAGGGCACGCCGAAGCAGATCCTGGCGCACCCAAAGTCTCTGACTGGACAATATCTCTCGGGGCGGAAGCAGGTCCCGGTCCCGAAAGAGAGGCGGGAGGGGAACGGCAAGAGTCTCAAGATCGTGGGCGCATCCGCCAACAATCTCAAGCACATTGACGTCAGCATCCCGCTGGGGAAACTGATCTGCATCACAGGCGTGAGCGGGTCGGGCAAATCCACGCTGATGAGCGACATCCTGTACAACGAACTGGCGGCGCAGTTGATGGGCGCACGCACATCCGGCGGCGCGCACGAGCGCATCGAGGGTGTGGAACACCTCGACAAGATCATCAACATTGACCAGTCGCCGATCGGGCGCACGCCGCGCTCGAACCCGGGCACCTATACGGGTCTGTTCGATGAGATCCGTAAACTGTATGCCGAACTGCCTGAGAGCAAGGTGCGCGGATACAAGCCCGGGCGGTTCTCGTTCAACGTGCATGGCGGGCGCTGTGAAGCCTGCCAGGGACAGGGTGAACTGCGCATCGAGATGCAGTTCCTGCCCGATGTGTACGTGCCATGTGACGTGTGTCACGGGAAGCGCTTCAACCGCGAGACTTTGCAGGTCATGTTCCGCGATAAGTATTCCATTGCGGATGTACTTGATATGACCGTTGACCACGCGCTGGAGGAATTTGCCAATTACCCGCCGATGAAGAACAAACTGGCGCTCCTTCAGGAGGTGGGACTGGGATACATCCGCGTGGGTCAGCCTGCGACGACACTTTCGGGCGGCGAGGCACAGCGTGTGAAACTCTCGAAGGAACTCTCGCGGCGGGCAACGGGGCGCACTCTGTACGTGTTGGACGAGCCTTCTGTTGGTCTACACGCAGCCGATGTCCACAAGTTGATCGAAGTCCTGCAAAGGCTGGTGGACGCGGGCAACTCGGTCCTGATCATCGAACACAACCTCGACATCATCAAGGTCGCCGACTGGGTCATCGACCTCGGTCCCGAGGGCGGCGACAGGGGCGGCGAACTGCTTGCCGAAGGCACGCCTGAGCAGGTGATGAAGGTCAAAGGCTCGTACACGGGGAAATATTTACGGGATCACATGAAGTAGCCTTCCAGACCTCCAGTTTTTGAAAAACTCGGAGGTCTTTCTTCTATTTTTCAGGTAGAATTATTCGCACGCATGAGGTGGAACAACATTCCATCGAGGCGTGTTTAAGGAAACAAGGAAACCATTATGCTAAACCGAACACCCCCGAATAAACCCAGCACGTCGAACGTGATCCAGTCGTATCGGAAGCGGCGCATGCAGAGAGGTCCCATGCTGCTCTACGGAGCCATTGGGCTGGTCGTCATCGGCTTGATCCTGCTCGTCGTCTGGCTGATGGGACCGAACAAGCCGCTCGGCGCGATGTTTGCGACCGAAACCCCGACCGCCACGGTGACCTCCACCCCCACCAGCACCAACACCCCGACCCCGACATCGACGGTCACGGAAACCGCCACCATAACCCTTACGCCCACGCCATCCGAGAACTTTTCGACTACGTCATCCAGGAAGGCGACACCCTGCCTGCCCTTGCCGAGCGGTTCAATCTTGGACCTGACGGCGTCCTGCTCATCCTGGATTACAACCCGGACATAATTACTAAGCAGGGCGGCATTTATTATGTGGGAGACACCATCACGATCCCGCCGCCGGGCACCCTCCGCGCGACCGCCACGCCCATCCCGCCCGACCTGCCGCGCGGAACCAAGCTTGAATACAGCGTCCTGCCCGGCGACTCGATCGCCGCCATCGCCGCCAAATTCAACAGCCGCGTGGACGACATCGTCGCCGAAAACGACCTGGAGGACGCCAACGCCCTCCTCGTCGGACAGGTCCTGCAGATCCCGGTCAACCTCATCACGGCGACCCCCACGCTTCCTCCCACCTCCACGCCTGTTACGCCCACTGTGGCAGGACAGACACCCCAGGCAGTTGCCGCCACCCCTGCCCCCGCCTCGGGCGGGACCACGGCGGCGTGTGTCCCGGTCAAAAACGATACGTTCGTCTCGGACCTGCTCACCCTCATCAACAACGCCCGCACCAGCAACGGTCTGACCGCCCTGACCGTCAACCAGAGACTTGCCACCGCGGCAAATGCTCACGCCACGGACATGCTCTGCAACAACTACCTGAGCCCCACCAGCCTGGACGGCTCCACTGCCCAGAGCCGTGTCACCGCGCAGGGATACACCGCTTCCGTGGTCGTCGAGAACCTCTATGCCTTGCATCCCGCCTTCGGCATGAGTCCCCAGGTTGCGTTCGACTGGTGGAACAGGAACACAGCCTACCGCGAGAACATCCTGAACCCGAATGTGACCGAGATCGGCATCGCCTACGTGGCCGATGAGAAGACCCTGTTTGGCGCCTATTTTGTCGTCACATTCGCCAAACCGTAGGTTTTTCTGGACAAATCATGGAGCCTCAAGTAAAATGATGCTCTTGCGGCGGCACAAAACCGCCATTCAATAAGAAAGGCCCCGCTGAGGCGGGATCGTCGATAAGAAATTTCGGAGGAAGACCTTGGCTAACATTCAGTCCCAGATCAAACGTAACAAGCAGAACGAAAAGCGCCGCCTGCGTAACCGCAACGCGCGCGGTACTGCCCGTAGTGCTGTCATCAAGGCGCACGCGGCTTTTGAAGAGAATTCGCCCGAGACCAAAGCAGCGGTTTTGAAGGCGATCAGCGAACTCGACAAAGCCGCCGAGCGAGGCGTGATCCACAAGAACAACGCCGCACGCCGCAAAGGCCGCCTGATGAAGAAGCTCGCTTCACTCAAGACGGAATAAGCGATAACACTGTTCACACAAACTGCGGGAGTCACCAGACTCCCGCTTTTGTTACCATGAACCCATCGATCATTTTCATCAACGGCACGTCCAGTTCGGGCAAGACTTCCCTGCTCAAAGCCCTGCAGGTGAAACTCACCGAACCCTACCTGGACATGGGCATCGACCGCTTCATCTGGATGCTTCCCAAACGGTACCTCGACCGCCCGCTCTGGGACGACGTCCTCGGCAAAGCGGTTCAATCCGGACCTCTGGGGCTGATCCTGTTCTCGGGTATGCACCACGCCATAGCCGCCGCGGCAAAACGCGGACTCAACGTCATCGCCGACCATGTCTTCGTGGAAAAAGCCTGGGTGGATGAATGTGCCAGTTTGTTCGCGGACATGAACGCCTACCTGATCGGTCTGCACTGTCCACTGGAGTTGTTGGAACAGCGCGAGAAAGACCGCAAGGATCGCACGCTCGGTCAGGCGCGCGAACAATTCGACGTGATCCACAAGTATGTAGTCTATGATCTGGAACTGGACACATCCACTTTGACCTTGGAAGAATGCGCCGAAAAAGTGATCGAACGGTTAAAAACACCACCGGAAGCATTTAAACGATTACGCTGATAGCTCACGCTCGAAAGGGTATAATCCAAAAATCATCCACAGGATTGCTTCGCTTATGTTTGAAAAAGAACAACAACTCATCGAAGAAAAGATAAAAGAATATTGCGCGGCGAACGGGATAGAACTCGCCGAACTCAAGTGGGTACCCATCCCCTTCTCGGGCGAATGGGGTACTTCCACGTCGTTCTTCCAGACTGCGGCGAACGAAGCGCGCGCAGGCAAGGGGGGCAAACTCCCGGTGCCGCAAAGGGCTCAGGAAATCGCGGAGCAGGTCAAGGGTCAGATCGGAAGCGTGGAAGGGGTCAGTCACTTCGAAGCGGTCAAAGGTTATCTTAACGTCTACTACAAGACGTCTGACTATGCGCGTCGAACAGTGGAGGAAGTGCTCGCCTCAAAATCGGACTTTGGGCGGGGTGCGTCCAAAAACGAGCGCATCATGGTCGAGTATGCCCAGCCGAACACGCATCACTCGTTCCATATCGGGCATTATCGCAACACGGTCCTGGGCGAGGCGCTGGCGCGGCTGGTGGAGTTCGCAGGCTTCGAGACGATCCGCGCCTCCTACCCCGGCGACCTGGGACTCGGCGTCGTCACCGTGATGTGGATCTACGACAAGTTCTACAAGGGACAGGAACCTGAGGGCGTCCACGAGCGCGGGCAATGGCTGGCGAAGTTATATGTGGAAGCGACCAATTTGCTCGAGAAGAAGGAAAACGAGACACCCGAAGAGACCGCCCAACGCGAGACTTATGAAGCCGAACGGCGCGAGATGTATCGCAAATGGGACGCGGGCGATCCGCAGGTCTATGAGCTATGGAAGGTCACGCGCGAGTGGAGTCTCGAAGAACTGCGTGCCATATTGGATCTGATGGACGTGAAGATGGATGTCTGGTTCTTCGAATTGGACGTGGACAAGCCGTCGAAAGCCATTGTGGATGAGTTGATCGCGAGGGGCATCGCCGACGACGAACGCCCGCAGGGCGGCGCGGTGATCGTGAAGATCGACGAGAAACTCGGGCTTAAAAAGGAAAAATACCGCACGAACGTCATCCTGCGCTCGGACGGGACGACGTTGTACCTGACAAAAGATCTCGCCCTGGCAAAGGTCAAATTCGAGCAATATCACGTTGACCGCTCGATCTACGTCGTGGACGTGCGCCAATCCCTGCATTTGCAGCAGGCGTTCGCCATTTTGAAGTTGTGGGGCTTCCCGCAGGCGGAGAAGTGCCATCACCTCGGTTACGGCTTCGTCAGCCTGCCTGAAGGCGCCATGTCGGCGCGGCGCGGACGCGTGGTGCTGTTCAAGAACGTCTACGATGAAGCGATCAAGCGCGTGCTGGCGGTCGAATCGGAACGAAGCGGCAATGTCCCCGAGAACGAGCGCGAAGAGATCGCCAGGCAGATCGGTCTGGGCGCGCTGGCGTACTCGATGCTTATCCGTGGATAACAACAAGGACATCGTCTTCGACATGGACGAGGCGTTGTCCTTCGACGGGCGCACGGGACCGTACATCCAGAACGCGCACGTGAGGGCGAACTCGATACTCAAGAAGTCAAAAGTCGAAAGTCAAACGTCAGACGTTGGACGTTCAACGTTCGACTACGAATTGACCAAACACGAGATCGAACTGATCGAGCAGATCTCGCGCTTCCCGAACGCGGTGCAACAGTCGGCGAACGAGTACCGTCCGCTCGTGATGGCGCAGTATGCGTACGACCTGGCGAACGCCTTCCACTCGTTCTACCATGCGGTGCCGGTCCTGCAGAGCGAGGACGAAAACGTCCGCAATGCGCGGCTGGGACTGGTCGCCGCGGCGAAGCAGACCATCGTCAACGCCCTGCGCTTGCTCGACATTCAGTCACCTGATGTCATGTAGGAAACAGGCTAAACGTACCTTTACGTTTAGCCTGTTTTTATTAAAATCGTCCATGTCATTGCGAGGAGCGATTGTTGCGACGAAGCAATCTCCACTTAGCCAAGAGATTGCTTCGCAAAAAGCGCTCGCAATGACATGCCAAAATTGTGATTAGGTCACACTGGGTAAAAACGAAGAGGCTCAAAACCAAAGCGGAGACTCTTCGGACACTGTCCTCAGTGCTGACTTTTAGTAATAGGAGTACCTATGCCAATCAAAACTCTCATCATGGGCGCGGCAGGACGCGACTTCCACAACTTCAACACCTTCTTCAGAGGGAACAAGGACTATGAAGTGGTGGCATTCACTGCCACCCAGATCCCGGACATCGAAGGGCGCGTCTATCCGGCTGAACTGGCTGGTTCGCTGTACCCAGGCGGGATCCCCATCCGGGCCGAGGATGAACTGGTCGACCTCATCAAACAGCACGGCGTGGAACAGGTCATCTTCGCGTACAGCGATGTGCCGCACGAGTACATCATGCACAAGGCGAGCATTGTCAACGCGGCAGGCGCGGACTTTCGCCTGATGGGCACGAAGTACACGCAGGTCAAGTCCACCAAGCCGGTCGTGTCGGTCTGTGCCGTTCGGACGGGATCAGGCAAAAGTCAGACGACGAGGCGGGTGTCCCTCATCCTGCGCGAGATGGGATATAAAGTCGCAGCCATCCGCCACCCGATGCCTTACGGGAACCTGGTCCGCCAGGAAGTGCAGCGCTTCGCAGATTACGACGATCTCGATGAGCACGAGTGCACCATCGAGGAGCGCGAGGAATACGAACCCCACATCGACAACGGCGTGATCGTGTACGCGGGCGTGGATTACGAGAAGATCGTGCGCCAGGCCGAGCAGGAAGTGGACATCGTGCTGTGGGACGGCGGCAACAACGACTTCCCGTTCTATGTCTCCGACCTGCAGATCGTGGTCGCCGACCCGCACCGCCCCGGTCACGAGAGCACCTACCACCCCGGCGAGACGAATGCCCGCATGGCGGACGTGTTCGTCATCAACAAGGTGGACACCGCCGACCCGGAGAACGTCATCCAGTTGCGCGAGTTGCTCCGCAAGTTGAACCCGAACGCCATCCAGATCGAGGCCGCCTCCCCGCTCTTTGTGGACGACCCCGAAGCCATTCGCGGCAAGCGCGTTCTGGTTGTGGAAGATGGTCCGACTCTCACACACGGCGAAATGGCGTATGGCGCAGGCTACGTGGCAGCCCGCCGCTTCGGCGCCAGGGAGATCGTTGACCCGCGCCCGTTCGCAGTGAAATCCATCGCGGCGACGTATGCCAAGTATCCGAAGACCGGACCGATCCTCCCCGCGATGGGATATGGCGAAGCACAGACACGCGACCTCGAAGAGACGATCAACAAGTCCGATGTGGACCTGGTCGTGATCGGCACGCCGATTGACCTGACCCGCATCATCAAGATCAATAAGCCGTATCAGCGCGTGCGCTATGAATTGCAGGAAATCGGTCAGCCGACCCTGCAGGATATCTTGATGAAGAAATTTGGAATGAAAAAATAGCTGTCGGACACAGAAACAGACAATCCACCACAAGCGGCTGGTTCAGACTTGACCTGGCCGCTTGTGTGCTTAATCCTAACGATTCTGACAGGAAAAGTGAAAAGAATTACAATATAATCCGTAATAAGACATGAACATTTCGGGCATCTTTTCCACCAAGCGTTACACAATAGTTGCGGCTGTTACATTCATACTCATCCTGATTTTCATATTGATCAACCTCTTTGTCATCGGAGGGGATGAGTTTATCATCCGCCTGAACGGTAGCATCACTGTATTTCTGGCTATTCTCACTACACTATCTGCAGTTTCGCTATGGAATCTGGTTAATAAAGGTCGCAACAACCCCATGCTGTGGGGCGGCTTGCTGGCTGGATGGGCATCGTGGGCTATTGCTGAGATTCTTTGGCTGGTTTATGGGTATGTCTATCAGGATATCCCCTATCCGTCCCCGGCTGATTTCTTCTGGCTGATCGGCTACCTCCCTGTGGGATTTGGACTTTACATCCGCAGCAGAGAAATCCCCGCAAAATTGACCATTTTACAAAATAGCATACTTTGGGCAATTTCCCTGGTGACGATTGTTATTACGACGATATATATCCTAATACCCATCATCCAGAGCAATGACCCCTCAAACTGGCTTGAAAGTGTACTCAATGTCGTTTATCCGCTGGCCGACCTCTTCCTGTTGATCATCGTGATACGGCTTATCTTTGTCTACGGGGGAGGCGATTATGGCTTTGGTTGGAGCCTGCTCACTATCGGATTTATATTACAACCCATTTCCGACCTGGTTTTCTCGTACGCAAGCCTGTCAGGTTTGTATTACCCGGATCAGAAGGTGAACTTCATCAGCAGCATGGCAGTTGATGTGCCTTACACATTATCCTATCTGATATGGTTTCTTGGTCTGTATGCATTACGACTTGCGCTGGGCAGGCATAAACCATTCGAGAAAATCGACCAGCCTCGTCTGATATCCAACACCAGCGTTCTGATCTTCCTGGATGGCAATAACAGGGTCTTTGAGACAAACGGCAATATTCTTCTTGTCTCCAATACAGACCAGGGCAGGGGTGCATCCCTCTCAGAACTCCTTGGTATCCCTCAACAAGAGGCTCAAACCATTCTGGACAAAATTCAAAGGGAAAGAAAAATAACCGACCAGCCTATTTTGCTTGGAAACCATTCCGGCGTTTCCCGGCAGGCTTTACTTTGCGGAATAGCCACATTTTCCCCCGATGGAAAGTATTCGGGATGCAATCTGGTGATGCGAATACCGGTTGAAAATGACTATACGCTTGACGAGAAGTTGACCAAAGAACAAAGATCCATGGTTGCCTATTTGCGAAAAGCAAGCGGTTCCAGCGAAAGGGACCAGATCAGAAAACTGCTTTTGGATTATCACCTTGCCTACCTCAAACGGCTGTACAACCTTGCCTACCGTACGGGAGGAGCACAGCTCGGCCATGCATTCCTGGATCACCTCCAGCAAATAGACAGGGAACATCAGTGGCATTTGCAGTTCCATCCTGAAACACTGCTGAATGAAACTGATTACCAGCTCAGCCTGTTACGGGAGGCATTACCGATCCTGTTGCATGCGGCAAAACGGTTTGTGGCCCAAGTGACCGACCCTATAACGGTTGAGAGCGAAATGCAGTTGGTCTCGTCACAATTCAGCGAAGCCGTTCATAAAAACGTAAAATTTTACAGTTAGCAGAAGGCTACGACCAACACAGCTGGGATTGCCCGGCTCTGTTTTGCAAATCCGTCCTGTGAAAAATGGATTGTCAGCGTAAGACAAATTTATCGAAATAGAACCCGCTTCCGGCTGGACCGGAGGCGGGTTTTCGCGTCCCAACTTTTCCCAACCTTTCCGCCTTTTCCCCATCCAGAAGCCACACGGGGTCATGGGATAATGATGCTGGTCAGGAAGGATCAGAGGCTTGATCCGTTCAATAAAGAGGATTTCAATGAAAAAGAACATGTTTCTCACGATTCTGGTTATTTCCACATTGTTGGCGGGCTGTTCGTCCGAGCCGCCCATGCCAAAGCAGTTGATCCTGTACAGCTGGGTGGAATATATGCCCCAATCCGTGATGGACGCGTTTACAGAGGAGTACGGCATCACCTTCGAATACATTGCCTATGAGACGGAGGAGGAGGTGGTCGAGAACATTCAGGCCGGCAATGTGTATGACCTGGTCCTGTTGAACCCGGAATTCATCCCTCAGATGATGGAAGAAAACCTGCTCAAACCGATCGATTACCGCCAGATTCCGAATTTCAAAAACGTCTCAGCCAATTTCCGTGACCTTGTTTTTGACCCGGGCAACCAATACTCGATCCCCTTCCACTGGGGCACCACCGGCATCCTCGTCCGCACCGACCTGGTTGACCGCCCTGTCACCAGTTGGAACGACCTGTGGGATCCCGCGTTTGAAGGCAGGGTGGGCATCTGGCCCATTCCCCGGTCGATGCTCCCCATCACGCTCAAAACATTGGGCTATTCAGCCAATTCGGAGGATGAAGCCGAACTGGAAAACGCCCGCCAGAAATTACTGCTGCTAAAACCAAACGCCGTGATGATCTCAAACTTGGAATCAACCGTCGTCCCCCTGCTGGAATCGGGCGAAGTGGAGATTGCCTACGGCTGGGCATACGACGACGCCCTGGCTCAAGAGTCGGACATGCCCATCGAGTACATCATCCCCGAAGAAGGCACCATCCTGTGGATGGACAACTTCATCATCCCCGCCAATGCCAATAACCCGCTCGGCGCAGAGTTATTCCTGAATTTCATCCTCCAGCCCGAAATCGCCGCCCAGATCATCAACGAGAGTTACTACCCCATGGCTGTGGACGGCGTCGAACCCTTCGTGCTCCCTGAAATCCTGCAGAACCCGGTCATCTTCCCCGACAACTCCCAATTGCAGAAAGCGGAGATCACCCTGCCCATCCGCCCGGACCGAAAGTGGATCTATGATGACATTTGGGCAGATTTTATGGAGGGGAATCAATGAGACCTGGATTAAGCCGCATCCTCCCCCTCCTTAGGCTGATCCTGTTTCAATTTCTGATTGCCAGCCTGATCATTCCGCTTACAGCATGCGCCGCAGCCACGCCAACGCCCGAGCCCACCCCCACACCGGTCCCGCTGGCGGAGGAACTGGTCTTCTACGATTGGGAGGAGGACATGCCCCAGTCCGTGCTGGACGCGTTCACCGCCGAATACGGGGTCAAAGTGAAGTATCTTGTGTACGAATCCCAGGAGGAGGCCATCGCCAACATGCAGGCGGGCGAAACCTACGACGTGGTCGTCATGGAGAGCCGCTACATCCCCTTGCTGGTCGAGGAGGGGTTGCTTGCCCGGCTCAACCCCCAAAATCTCGCCAATTTGAGGAATATTTCCGCAAACTTCCGCGAACTGGCATACGACCCGTCAAATGATTACAGTATTCCTTATAATTGGGGTACCACCGGGCTGGTCGTCCGCAGTGACCTGGTGGAGGAGCCCGTCACCCGCTGGGCAGACCTGTGGGATCCCCGCTACGCCGGGCGGGTCGGTCTTTGGATGGGAGTTCCCCGCGATGTGATCAGCCTGACCCTGAAATCGCTGGGCTATTCCGCCAACTCGGAAAATCCGCAGGAATTAGATGCGGCTCTCAAGCGTCTGCTCGAACTCAAACCGCACGTTTTCACCTTGGAGGATTTTGACCTCTATACCTCGGCTGGCGTCCTTAAGGAAGGCAAAGTGATAATCGCAATGGGATATACCAACGATGTTCTCGAGGGACAGGAGCAAAACCCCGCCATCACCTATATCCTGCCTGAGGAAGGCGCCCTGTTATGGAATGACACCTTCGTCATACCCGCCAACAGTCCAAACAAATACACTGCCGAACTGTTCCTGAATTTCCTCATGCGCCCGCAGATCAACGCCGCCATCGCGAACCAAAACGGGTATGCCACTTCCAACGAAGCGGCCTATCCGTTTATCGAGCCGGAGATCCTGAACAACCCGATCATCTTCCCCCCCATGGAAGACCTGGTCCATGCCGAACTGATCCTGCCGCTTACCCCAACCGGGCAACAGTTATACGATGAAATCTGGGAACGCTTCATGTCAACCCCGTAGGTCACCATGTTCCAAATGAAACGCTTCATTCCGCTCGACAGTCTGGGCGGGCAGGTCATGTCCCTGCTCGGATTTACCCTGCTCTCAACGCTGATATTGTTTTCCCTGAGTGTCTTTTACTTTGTCAACCGCACTGAAAACGCGGCCTGGCAGGGACGCCAGTCTGAAGCCGCACGCAACGCCGCCGGGACGGTGAGCGGCTTCATCCAGCGCGTGGAGGATACCCTGATAATCCTGAGCATCGTGGAACCGGACCATCACGTCAGCGACCCCGATGAATTGCAGGCTTTGCTCGAGCAGAACCAATCCCTGCTGGAGGTCGTCCGCACAGACAACGCAGGTATTGTCATTGCAGATGTTCACCGCGATAACAGCGTCCTCGCCAACCTGATCACCATCCCCCAATCGCAGTGGTTCCTCAAAGCCCGGGCGGGTGAAACCTACATTGGCAATGTGCAGTTGTCGGCGAGGAATGAACCGTACCTCGTCATGGCGGTGCCGAGTGCTGAAGGCGGGGTCGTGGCGGCACGCGTCCAGATGAACGTGCTGTGGGACGTGGTCAGGAACATTCATTTCGGTGAGACCGGGCAGGCATATGTGATCACGCAGACGGGCCAGATCGTCGCCCATACGAATGCTGAAGTGATGCTCAACAATACCTCCATCCAGGACCGCCCGGAGTTCATTGCCTTGATGGCTGAGCCGGGCAATGACTGGTTCGGCACGTTCGAAAGTTTTGATGGAAGACGGGTGGTTGGCAAAGCCGTCCCCATAGAGGGAACGAATTGGCTGATCATGACCGAACTTCCCTGGAATGAGGCGTATCGATCCACCCGCAGGGCGGTCGCTGTATTGGGTACTGAGGCGTTCTTTCTCATGGCTTTTGCCAGTTGGTTGATGGCAAGAAGGGTGCAAAACCCGCATTATGGATCCCATGGAACTCCTGCGACGGGGCGCCGAGGAGATCGGGCTGGGCAACCTGCAGTACCGCATCGACATGCAAAGCAGGAATGAGATCGGGCAGGTGGCTTCGGCGTTCGACATGATGGCTGAGAATCTCCAGAAGCGCGATACCCAGGTCGAAGCGCAGACAACCGCCCTCTTGATGAGCGAGGCGCGTTACCGCGCCATCGTCGAGGACCAGACCGAACTGATCTGCCGCTTCCTGCCGGACGGGACGCTGACCTTTGTCAACGAGGCGTATTGCCGCTATTTTGACAAACGGCGCGAGGACCTGATCGGGCATAGTTTCATCCCCATGATCCCCGAGGAGGACAAGCCCCTGGTCGAGGCGGCATTCGCATCCCTTGAAGCGTCCAATCCGGTGATCACGTATGAACACCGCGTCATCCTGCCGGATGGCAGTCTGCGCTGGCAGCAATGGACCGACCGCCTGGTATTACTGGACGATGCACAAGTTGCTGAATATGCCTCCGTGGGACGCGACATCACCGAGCGGAAACAGGCTGAGGATGAACTGAGACGCCTCAACCTGGAACTGGAGGACCGGGTCCACGAAAGAACCGAAGCCTTGTCCAGGGCGAACGAACGCCTGCAGGACGAAGTCAACGAGCGGAAGGCGGCTGAGGCGCTGGTGCTTGCATCCCTGCAGGAAAAGGAAGTCCTGCTGAAGGAGATCCATCACCGCGTCAAGAACAACCTGCAGATCATTTCCAGCCTGCTCAACCTGCAAACCCAGGGAATCACGGATGTCGGCACCCTGCAAGCCATGCGCGACAGCCAGGCACGCGTGCGTTCGATGGCGCTCATCCACGAAAAGCTCTACCAATCGGAAAGCCTGGCAAATATCGAGTTTGGGGAATACGTTAAAAGCCTGGCCAATGACCTGTTCCGCACCTATCGTGGTCAGGCCGGCAGAGTTCAGTTGAAGGTACAGGTGGATGAGGTGTTTCTGGGGCTTGACCAGGCGGTCTCTTGCGGGCTGATCCTGAACGAACTGATGACCAATTCCCTGAAATACGCCTTCCCAAACGGGAAGAGTGGGACGATCTGGGTCGAGTTGAGCGCCGGGCACGGACGTGTGGTCAGCCTGCGGGCGGCGGACGATGGGATCGGCATTCCGCCCGATTTTGATGTAAACAACACCAAATCGCTTGGCTTGCAACTGGTCAACAACCTGGCAAAACAATTGGACGCAAAGGTTGATTTGTCCACTTCCAATGGGACAAGTTTTTTGATAACGTTCGGGTATTAATCCACGGAGTATGTTTTATGACAAAAGCCAGAATATTGATCGTCGAAGATGAGCAGATCGTTGCAATGGACATCCAGAACACGCTGGAGAGCAACGGTTTTATAGTGGCGGGACAGACAGACAATGGCGAGGACGCCATCCTCAGGACCATGGAGTTGAAACCCGACCTGATCCTTATGGACATCAACCTGAAGGGCGAACTGGACGGCATCGAATCCGCCATCCAGATCCGGGCGCAATTCGACCTGCCGGTCATTTTCCTGACCGCGTATGGCAACCCAACCATCGTCGAACGCGCCCGACTGGCAGAACCGTTCGGTTACATCTTCAAGCCATTCGAAGAACGCGAACTGATCAGCAACATACAGATGGCGCTCTACAAGCACGAAATGGAAAGGAAGGTGCGGGAGAGCGAGATCAAATTCCGCGCACTGATCGAGCATGGACGGGACAACATCTCGCTTCTATCCGCAGACGGGAGACTGCTTTGGGAAAGCCCTTCCGTGATCCACACCCTGGGGTACGAACAAAACCAACATTTGGAACGCAATATTTTCGAATTAATGCATCCGGACGACCTGGCATGGACCCGCGAGGTTTTCGGGCGGGTTATGCAAAAGCCAGGGAACAGTGAGGAGGGCATCTTCCGACTGTTGCGGAGCGACGGCTCCTGGCGCTGGATCGAGGCGACCGCCACCAACCTGTTGCACGAACCGACGGTCCAGGCGATCATCGTTAACTACCGCGATGTCACCGAACGCAGGCAGGCGGAAGAGAGAAGCATGCAGTTCCTGGATGTGCTCGAAGCCAGCCTGAATGAAATATACATATTCGACCCGCAAACATTCAGGTTCGAGTATGTCAACGAAGGCGCGCGCCGCAACCTGGGCTATCCCATGGAACAACTCCTCGCCCTCACGGCATTGGATATAAAACCGGAGTTTTCCGAAGCCGCCTTCCGAAAAATGGTCGAACCCTTACTGCTTCATGAAAAGAATAAATTCGTCTTTCAAACCTCCCACCGCCGGGCAGACGGCAGTCTGTACCCGGTGGAGGTGCATCTGCAACTTGTCGAACGCGGGTCGCGGGCGCTGTTCCTTGCATTCATCAACGATATCACCGAGCGCAAGCGGGCTGAGGAAATCCTGCTGGTCAAGGAAGCGGCAATTGCATCCTCCATCAATGCCATTGCCATGTCCGATCTGCACGGGCGGCTGAACTATGTCAACGAGGCTTTCCTGAAAATGTGGGGGTTCGACCACCCAGCCGAGGTACTGGAGAAACCGGTTATCGCCTTTTGGGATGACAGGGAACAGGCAAAAGAAGTAACAAAAGCCCTGTTCGACAAGGGCAACTGGGTCGGTGAAATGACCGCAATCAGGCGCGACAACTCACGATTTGAAGCCCAGGTATCCGCGCATCTTGTCAAAGGGACGGATGGTCAGCCGGTCTGCATGATGGCGTCCTTCCTCGACATCACCGAACGAAAAAAAGCGGAAGCCGAACTGCGGAAACTCTCACAGGCTGTGGAACAGAGCGCCAATGCCATAGTCATCACGAATACCGAAGGAAACATCGAATATGCAAATCCCAAATTCGTGGAGGTGTCCGGCTATTCCTTGTCTGAGACGCTTCGGGAAACCCCGCGCATCCTGAACTCGGGCGAACATAGCCCTGAGTTTTATCGGAATTTGTGGCAGACGATCAAAGCCGGCAGGGTCTGGAGAGGCGAGATCCACAACCGCCGCAAGGACGGCACGCTCTATTGGGAGGATTCCACCATCACGCCGGTTTTCGACTCGGACCATAAGCTGGTCAACTTCATCGCCATCAAGGAGGATATCACTGCCCGCAAAGCCCTCGAGGAAGCCGAACGCAGTCATCGTCGTCTGGCGGAGGCGTTGCGCGACACATCCGCGGCGCTCAACAGCACGCTGAAACTGGACGAAGTCCTGGACCGTGTGCTGGAGAACATCGAAAAAGTGACGACTTTCGATGCCGCCATGGTATTGATGGTCGAAGGACATACGGTTCGGAAAATCCGCCAGCTCAATAAACTTCAAACGATCCTGAGCCCGGGATTGACCGGCAACACACAAGCCAATTTGATCAATGTCCCCATTCTGCAAACGATCCGCGAGACCCAGCAACCCTGTCTCATCCCAGATACCCGCACAGACCAGCGCTGGCACGCCATTCCGGGTATGAGCTGGATCCGCTCGTTGATCAGCGCCCCGGTCATGATCCGCGGGCAGGTTGCCGGCGTCATAAATATCCTGAGCGCAACCCCCAGTGTTTTCACCCCGTCCCACGCGGAACGTTTGATGGTCTTCGCCGGACAGGCGGCTGTCGCCATCGAGAACGCGCAGTTGTTCGAGCAGGCATATTATCTGTCCGTGACCGACCCCCTGACCGAACTGACCAACCGCCGCCATTTCTTCGAGGTGGCAAGGTTCGAGTTTGAGCGCACCCATCGCTATCCGAGGACTCTTTCGGTCATGATGATTGACATTGACCATTTCAAGAATATCAATGACACACATGGTCATGCAGTGGGTGATGCGGCTCTGCGCGAGGTTGCCGCACGGATCAAGCGTTCCGTGCGAACCGTGGACATTGTTGCGCGTTACGGCGGCGAGGAATTCATCGTTTTGATGCCGGAGACCGGTCTACAGGAAGCCGGTCGGGTGGCGGAACGGGTGTGCAACAGTGTTGCAAACCGCCCAATTGTGGATGACCCCGCTTCCGTCACTGCCACGCTCAGCATTGGTGTGGCTGAAATGGATGAAAACAGCAAAAACATGGACCAATTGATCGTGTACGCTGATAAGGCGTTATATGACGCCAAGGCGGCTGGCAGAAACCGGGTGGCGGTGTATCGAAATGGCTGAACAGGTTGTGCAAGAGGTGTACGTGAGCCTGCAACGGGCGGATTAGTTCTCCCTTTTTCTTCCAAAGCCAATAATCCCCGCCAGTAGAACGGAGAAGGCGATCAACAGCGCGGCGACGACCGTGCTGTTTTGTTTCATCTGCTCTCCCAGCGGCACGGATGGGACATTCGGTGCGAGGGTTGGGATGGTTGTGTAATAAGGGATTGCCGTTGGATATTGGGTTTCAGTCGGGGTGTGCGCTGAAAACACGGTGAGCGGACTGTCCGTCACGGGCGGAGGTTGGGTGGCGGCTTTTTGGATGAGGAGTTTCCAGCCGGGGATGATGTTGTCGTCCACGAGGCCGTTCAGGAGCTTGATCTGCTCAATGGGAACCTTGTACATCTCGGCGAGACTCCACAAGGTCTGACCATATTTCACTTCGTGGACCACGTCCCCATCGGGGCGGGCGGTATTGATGGCAACAGGCACAGAATATTGAGGTGACAATCCGTTTTCAGCGGCCAGAGTCTCAATGCTGTGATAGGCAGACTGCGTTTGCACGATCCCGGTCAAAAAATCAGAAGCGCCGTATTGCATGAGTCCGCTTCTGGTTTGAAGGGCTGTTTCGAGGACCGCCACCATTTCTCCCTCCGGGCTGACAGCGATACCCGCACCGATGTCACTGCGGAATTCGGAGAACATCGTTTCCCTGTGTTCCGCATCGCCCTGCCAGGCGGTTATGATCTCGTCCACCCTGGTGGATGTGGAAACATAAAACCAGTTTTCAGATCGATATCCGTCCATTGAAAGGTCCCCCGAAAGCGGGTACCCGAGGGAGAGCAGCCATTGACCAAGGGTCAACCCGTTGGGCCGCCAGTGCCCAGGCATACCGTTGGCAATTCCGTTGGCTTCCATCTGCGCGACCTGCATCAACACCGGATGGACGCCCAGTGGACTCAGTCCATTGGCCATGCGCAAGGTATTGACCGCATTGATCAAGTCGGCTGGAGTGAGCGGGGCCGGAGAGGGTGTGGCGGTCCCCTGTTCGGAGGTGGGAGAGGCTTCTTGAAATTGAGGCAGGCTGGGGGTCCGTGCGTGAGGCGTTGTAAAGGGCAGCAATCAAGGCAAATAGGACAGGGAAAAGGACAAGGGATCGAAAAAGTTTCTTCATGCGGAATCCAGATCCATCATGATCATAACGATATTCATTGGTTTGCTCCCAGAGTCGCCGAGGACGGCGGCTCGAGCAGTGAAGTCATTATAACGATATAATCAACCATTATGTTCACAGACCAGGTTGAAATTCACGTTCGTTCAGGAAAAGGCGGCGATGGGATGGTACATTTCCATCGCGAGAAGTTCATCACACACGGCGGGCCTGACGGCGGCGACGGCGGCAAGGGCGGGGACATCGTTTTCGAAGTGAAGTCCACGCTCAATACGCTCTCGGCGTTCCGGCAGAATCAAAAGTTCAAAGCCGAGGACGGTATCAGAGGCGGGCCTTCGCAAATGTCGGGGCGGTATGGCAAGGACCTTGTGCTACCCGTCCCGCCCGGTACGATCATTTTCGATGCGGACACAGGCGAACTCATCGGGGACCTGACCGATCCCGGACAGCGGCTCATGATCTGCAAAGGCGGGCGCGGCGGACGCGGGAACCAGCACTTTGCGACATCGCGGAACCAGGCGCCGCGTACCGCCGAAAAGGGTGAGCCTTACGAAGAGAAACGCATCAGACTGGAATTGAAACTGATCGCCGACATTGGGCTGATCGGTGTCCCGAACGCCGGCAAATCGACATTGCTCACCGTCCTGACAAATGCCAAACCAAAGATCGCGCCGTATCCGTTCACCACGCTGGAGCCGAATCTCGGTGTGGCTGAAATTGACGTGAACACTACGGTTGTGCTGGCGGACATCCCCGGTCTGATCGAGGGCGCGTCGCACGGCGCCGGGCTTGGGCACGACTTTTTGCGTCATGTGCAACGTACGCGTGTCTTGATCCACATATTGGATGGTTTATCCGAAGACCCGATCGCGGACTACAGCCAGATCAATACCGAGTTGTCGCTTTTCGACCCGAACCTTGGGGAAAAAGCCGCAGATCGTGGCGCTCAACAAGATCGACCAGCCTGACGTCCAGGAACGGCTCGCGAAGATCCAGAAGGAATTCAAGAAGCGCAAAGTGGAGTTCATGACCATTTCCGCTTTGGCGCGCACGAATACTCGCGACCTGTTAATCAAGGCATATCAGATATTACAGGACACGCCGATACCGGAAGTGGTCGAGATGCCGGTGCCAGTCTACAAGCCAAAGGAAGACCCGCGCGAGTTCGAGATCATCCGTGAAGGCGAGAACGAATGGCGCATCACAGGGGTTGCCATCGAACGCGCCGCCAAGATGACCTATTGGGAGCACGACGGTTCGCTGCGGCGCTTCCAGAAGATCATGGACACCCTTGGCATCAAAGATGCCCTGCGCAAGGCTGGCGTGCAGGATGGCGATACCGTGTCCATTGACGAGTTCGAATTGGAGTGGCAGGAATAGAATGTCGCCAAAGGTACAGCGCGCTTTGGTCCTGGGGTTGATTTTTGCCGGTGTTTTGCTTGCAGCTTTTTTCGGACTGCGTGCTGTTTTCGCCTTCCGGGAATTCCGCAGGCACGGACCGCCTCCCCTTCCGCATCTTGAGGCCCTCAATGAACAGGCGCCTGAAACCAACGTGGATCTGGTCCGCGACTGGATGACGATCCCTTACATTGCAAAGACCTATCAAATACACCCCAAGGTCTTTTTCGACGCGCTGGGAATCTCCCCGCGTGGAAATGAGGAAAAAAGCCTGGCGCAATTGAACGAGGAGTTCTTCCCGCAGTCACCGGAGCTTGTCATCGAACTGGTCAAAGCCGTGATACGGGCAAACCTGCCCGTGCCGACAGCCGACCCGCCCGCTACGCCTGTCCCGCCGGCGACACCATAGGCGGAAATCCGCATGTCCGATTTTTTACTGACACAGATCATCAATTATGGTGCGCCTATTTTGGGTGTCATTGTGTTCATTAGCGCGCTGGGCGCCCCCTTTCCCTGCACGCTGCTGGTGATCGCGGCGGGCGCCTTCGCCAAACAGGGATTATTGACCTGGTACACCACCGGTTTGACCGCACTGGCATTCGTCGTGCTAGGTGACAACCTGAGCTATGCAATGGGGCATTTCGCGCGCGAACCCGTACTGCGCCGCTTCCAAAACTCGGAAAACTGGATCAAGGCGGAATCGACCTTCAATCGCTGGGGCGGCATGTCCGTCTTTTGGACGCGTTTCCTGATCACGGGCATCGCGGTGCCCGTCAATTTGATCGCCGGCACAAGCGGATTCGGCATCCGGCGCTTCTTTTTCTACGATTTGCTGGGGGAGGCGATCTGGATCTTCGGCTACGGAGGACTGGGTTACCTTTTCGGCACGCAATGGGAAGTGGTCAGCGATGTGTTGAGCAACATCAGCGGCCTGTCATTGGGTCTGGTGATTCTCATCATCGGCATCTGGCTGGGGGTCAGGTGGCTGAAGACGATCGAGGCAAGAAAAGCAAACCTCCCTGAGTGAGCTCAGAGAAGTTTTGGTTCATTTTCCTCTCGCTTTCAATTCCATCGGCAACAGATTGGCATAAATAAACTCATGCGACGGCGTTGGGATTTTCAACGCGCGTCCCATGCGGATCACCTGCCGCCGATCCAGTCGGTGGAAGCGGCGGTGATTTAAAATCAAGTAGGGGCGACCCGTTGGGTCGCCCCTGCTTTCTACGGCTGCAAACACGCAGGGATGGAATTGCTCGCCCCGCCTGGATTCTGCGTCATCCCGTTTTCATCGTAGATCTTCACAAATTGTACTTCGGGGAACTGCTTGAGGTTGAGGAACAATAGATCGGCGATGGTGTAGGTCTGTCCGGCGCGGTCACAGGTGCCTTTGAGGTAGACGTGGGCGACTCCGTCGCGGACCTCAAACCTGTCGTAGCCTGTGAAACCGTTGTAGAGCGCGATCCAACCGTAGGAGGTTCGTTCGGTCGCGCCGGGACCCTTGAAGTATTCGTCCAGGACTGACCCAACCAGATTGTTCGTGCGCGCCCAACGGACACCCGCAAAATCGAACGGCGGCAGGTTGTTATCGTAACGGTATTTGCTGACAAAGTATACGTTGACCAGTTTCCACTGCGGCGTGGCGGTCGGGCGGCGCGTGCTGGTGGGGAGCGGAGTCCGCGTGGGGGTGCGGGTGTTGGTGGGCGTGCCGGTGGGCGATGGGGTGCGAGTTGGCGTCAAAGTGCGGGTGGGTGTGGGAGTCGGGGTTTTGAATTCAGACAGGCAGACCGGTTCCGAGTCGCTGGCGCCGTCGGGGTTACGCGTCGAGCCGTTCTGGTCATAGACCTTCACAAACTGGATCTCGGGGAATTGCTTGAGGTTCAACCCGATCAGGTCGGCGATGTTGAAGTCCCTGCCTTCGGAGAGGCAGGCGCCGGTCAGGTAGACGCGAGCAATGCCATTATCCACTTCCAGTTTGCTGTAGCCGGTAAAGCCGTTATTGACCGCGATCCAACCGTAGGAGAAGCGTTCGGTCGAGCCGGGACCTTTGAAGTATTCGTTCAACACGGAGGTGTATACCGCGTTCGAGCGGACGTAGCGCGATCCCGCCACTTCAATCGGGGGCGTGTTGGCGTTGTAACGAGCACCGCTGGCAAAATACACCTTGACCAGATAGTACTGCGGCGTGATCGTCGGGCGGCGGGTAGGGGTGGCGGTGCGGGTCGGGGTGACGGAAGGTGTGCGCGTACCAGTGGGCGTGCGCGAGGGTGTGAGTGTCCTCGTCGGTGTGCGGGTATTTGTAGGTGTGCGAGTGGCTGTTGGTGTACGCGTATTGGTCGGGGTTGGCGTCAGGGTGGGAGTGCGCGTGACCGTCGGTGTTCGGGTCAGGGTGGGAGTTGAGGTACGGGTCGGCGTCAGGGTGGTGGTGGGGGTTGTCGAAGGCGTGACAGTTACCGGCCCGGAAGGAGTTGGGGTTACGTCTCCCTGATAGACGAATTGGACGGCATCCGCGCCGAGGTCAAGGTCGGCAATGCCGAGGGTCTCATCCTGTGTGCGGTTCGAGAGTTCGACGTATTCGCCCCCCGCGCCTGTGAAGTTGTATCTGCCGACGTAGACCCAGCCATCTGTGACGTAGTAGATATTCGGGAAGACAGATTGATTGACGACAACCTGGTCACTTCTGCCGGCATGGCGGATGGTGTAGACCGCGCCCTGGCTGGTGGCTTTGATGGCAGGGATGCGGACGTACACCGCGTAGACACCGTCGTTTGCCCCCGTTGGGAACGCCCACTGCCCGGAGCAGGTGGCAGATGTGTTACGCGGCTTGACAGTACTCATGCGCCCGTTGGTGGCGCTGGCCGTGTTGACCTGCGCCCAGCAGCCATCGGGCGTTTCGTCGAACTCCAGCGAACCGTCGTCCACGATGATGCCGCCAGAGGGTCGGGGAGGGAACTCGAGCGGCTGACCGGAGGGGTAGATCTGCGCGCCGTAGTAGGCGAGCGAGGGATAGGCGACCCAGAGCGACTCTTTCTGCTGGGGCGCCCAGGGGCTGGAACCGCTCCCCTTCCATCCGTACGGGTCCACCGACCTGCCGGACGGGTCGCGCACGAGGAAGTGCAGGTGAGGTCCCGACGAGTTGCCGGTGGTGCCGCTGATGCCCAGCATCTCTCCGTGCGGAAGGAAGGTACAGCCCGGCGTGGAGCACGACTGCACCGCCACCGAACTCATGTGTCCGTAGTAGGTGTTGTAGCCGTTCGAGTGGCGCAGGCGGACGTAGATGCCAAGGTTGACCTTGTGGTTCTGCGGGTCCCACCAACCGGCGTAGATGACCTGGTCGGCGTCCGCGGCGGCGTAGAGGGGGCGGTAGGAGATGCCATAGTCCACGCCGTCATGCCCGTCATAGTAGACCCAGTCTGCGAGGCTGTAGGACCAGTACCCGCCGCTCCCCGCGTTGCACACTCCGGCGTTGGGCGGGGGCACGCCCGGCGGCGCAGGGACGGGACAGGTGCGGTCCGCCACGTCACCCGTGTAGGCGAGGACCTTGAAATCGTATTGATAGACGGGATTGGAATGGTCGAAAATCGATTCCTGCGAGGCGGTGCCCGGGTATGGCGGATATAAGAACGGCGTTATAACCTGCGCAGGCATGACGTCACGGTCCGCAGAGGCGTTGCGCGCGCCCAGCAGGACTCCGCAGAGCAGGATGACGACGAAGACGTTTTTGGTGGTGCGGGTCACAATGTCCCTAAGGTGTAGGTGTGGCTTGAGATGCAGGAACAGACCGGAGCGTGGTCAGAACCGTTTGGGCGTCCGTCAGGCATTCGTCCGCCTGTTCTTCGAACGAGACTTGAAATGCAGTGATGATCTTCCCGTCGCCGCCCGTATAGGTCACGAATTTCTTCACGCCGTTCTCAAAAGCCGTGCCGACGGAAAACGTGACCGTGTCGGTGTACAGAATATCCTGCTCGACCGAGACATTGGCGGGCAATCCGCGCCCCGAGGTGACCGAAATGACGCAATAGGGGATGGCGCGGTGACCGATGGCGGGGTAGCCGAACTGGTCCTGGGTGAGCGCCCAGACCTCAGGGTCGTAGAGCACGCGGAAGGCAAAACCAGGTTGTGAGTCGCCGAGGTAGGTTGGCGTGCCGTCCCAGGCGAGCAGGGCAGGCGCGTTGGGGATCTCCGGCGGCAGTTCAAGCGGAGGCAGGGGCGTTTCGATCGGGGTGGATGGGATCCGCGTGGGGGTTGGTTGGGGCGTGAAGGTGGGTCCAGGCGTCGGCGTGGATTCGGGGAGCACCGGCTGAGAAGTCGGTTCGACGGCGTCAGTCTGCGACGGTTCTTCGGTCCCCGCTGGAGCGGCGCCGCAGGAGGAGATGACCAGCGAGAGGAGGAGGATGAACAGGACTCGGCGAAACATCTGGACTCACTTTCGCTTTTCTGCCACTGACATCGTCACGGAGACACGGAGATAAAAATAAAACTCTGTGACTCGGTGTCTCTGTGGCAGAGATTTATTTCCGCATCCACGCGGGACAACAGGCTGGTCCAGTCGCGAGAGGCTTTACCTCGCCTGAATTCACGTCCGCGATGAACACATTCATTCTACCATTTATGACCACATTGAATGCCAGAGTGTTCCCGTCCGGTGACCAGTGAGGCGTCTCTGCATACCCTTCCTCGAAGGATGTGAGTCGTGTGATCCCCCCGCTGGCGACTTCGACAAGGTAGATGTTGCTGACCAACGCCTCGCTCGACTGGTTTGCCGCCTCATCTTCGGGGTTTTCGCGCACCACATAGGCGATCTTCGTCCCGTCCGGTGACCAGTTCGCCGCGTACCCGTGACCGGCGTCCGCGTCGGCTAACTTACGCGCATTTTCACCACTCGCATCCATGATCCACAACTCCCCCACCGTGAAGGGGACTTGTGAGTCAGGGATCGTAATAAAGGCAATCTGCTTTCCATCCGGCGACCAACGGGCAAAGGAGATGTAGTCGGCGCTGCTGCTGTAGATCAACCCGGTTTCGCGCCCGTCGCCTTGCGCGAGGTACAGTTCACTGCCGTAGCCCAGTCCGCGCGAGAGGGTGAAGGTGAAGTCGCTCGAGTCGGGCTTGGCGGCGAGGTCATAGGTGAATTCAGGGATGGCGAGGACGTCCTGCCCGCCGCCCACGTAGGCACGGACGATGCGCGGGGCGCTCAGCGAGTCCACTTTGAGATAGGCGGCGAGACCGTCGCTCTGCCAGGCGAGGAAGTGGCTGTCAGTGGCGGAAAAGGGCAGGGAGATGGTGCCAGTGTCGGTGTCCAGAAAAAGAACCGACTGCCCGTCCGGGCAACTCAGTTCCACCGCCAAAGACTGTCCGTGCGGGGCGGGAAACGTGTCAAAGAGTCCGCAGTTGACGGGGTAGGAGAAGGGAATCTCTTTCGTAACTTGCAGGTCTTCGGAAAATCCGACAAAGGCGGGGAGTTCGAAACGGTAAATGAAGAACGCGGTGGAGGGCGGGGATGCGGCAAAGGAGGTTGGGATGACGTCCGGCAGGCAGGCGGAAAGGAAGCAAACGATCAACAAGCAGTGGATAATGATCAGTTTACGGGGCATGGGAGGATTATAATCACCAAGCAAACACACATACAAACCAAAAATCGGAATTTGAATCATGCACATACTCGTAACCAACGATGACGGCGTCCAGGCACCGGGACTGCTCGCACTCGTACAGGAAATGCGCAAACTCGGCAAGGTGACGGTGTTCGCGCCGGACAAGAACTGGTCGGCTTCGGGACACGTGAAGACGATGGACCGTCCCCTGCGGGTGCGGGAAACGGTTCTCGCCGACGGGACGCCTGCCTTCACCTCCGACGGCGCGCCTTCGGACTGCGTCGCCATTCCCCTGCTGGGATTCGTCAAGGAGGACATCGACCTGGTGGTCTCGGGCATCAATCCCAACGCCAACATCGGGCACGACATCACCTACTCCGGCACGGTCACCGCTGCGATGGAGGCGGTCATTGCAGGCGTGAGAGGCATTGCCATCTCGTTGGATTCGCCCGAGGGTCATAAAGGCGCGTTGGATTATTCCACAGCCGCGGTCGTGGGAAGGCGCGTGGCAAAAAAGGTGATGATCGAAGGCGTACCGGACGGCGTCGTGCTGAATGTGAATGTCCCTTATTTGAAGGAAGAGAAACTGGCAGGCTACATGATCACGCGGCAGGGACTGCGCGTCTACCGCGACGCGCTGGATGCACGTATTGATCCGCGCGGCAAGCCGTACTTCTGGATCGGCGGCGAAGCGCCGACCGGCGTCTTTGAGAACGGCACGGATTTCGGCGCGCTGGAGGACGGGTATGTGTCCATCACGCCGCTGCAGTTGGACCTGACGAGTTACAAGGCGATGGATGCATTGAGAAAATGGGAGTTTTAGTGGACGATAGACAATAGACCATAGACCGTGTCCCACGGTCCACCGTCCATTGTCCATGGTCTATCCGGGAGGAAAGATGGACGTTGCAAACTTTTCGCCAAAGCAGATGAATACTCTGCGAAGGGTCTTTCACGCGCTAAACCATTTCATGGTTTGGATGTGGAAGATGGGTTGGGGCAAAGCAATTAATATCTGGCCTGCGGTCATCGGGCGGATCATGGTCATCAAACACCGCGGACGGAAATCGGGCAGGGAATACCTGACGCCGGTCAATTACGCGATCGTGGATGGGGAGGTCTACTGCACGGCGGGTTTCGGTTCCATTTCGGATTGGTATCGCAACATGCTGGCAAATCCCGAGATCGAGTTATGGCTACCCGAAGGCAAACGCAAAGCTCGTGCGGAGGATATATCCGATTCACCAAAACGATTATTCCTGATGAGACAAGTGCTCATTGCATCAGGATTCGCCGCTCCGTTGTTTGGGATTAACCCCAAAAAGGTGAACGACGAGCAACTGGGCGCGCTTTCGAAGGAGTATCGTCTGGTTCACTTCATAATGGATAAATCATGACAGAGGAAACCATCAAAACCTACTGGCAGAAATTCCTCTCCACACTCCCATCCGATTCTCCGTACCATTCAAAGAGTTATATCGCCGAAGGTTGGGGAGACAGCCCTGAAATGGCAGATGAACTCGGCGCATTGATCGCACAGGGAACCAAAACGGGAACCTGCTCCGCGCTGTGGGAATGGGAGGCAGAAGGAAATCCGATTCCCGAAGTGGGATTGATAACTGTTGTCATCGATGGACGCGGTGAGCCGCTGTGCATCGTCAAAACCACGGAAGTATCCATCCGCAAGTACAATGAAGTAGACTCCGATTTCGCCCGTGCCGAAGGCGAAGGGGATTTGTCTTTAGAATATTGGCGCGAGGCACATAGAAGTTTTTTCTCGCGTACGCTTCCGAAGATCGGGAAAGATTTTTCAGAGGAGATGCCATTGGTGTGTGAACGGTTTAAGTTGATTTATAAATAATTCGTAGGGGCGAGGTCATCTCGCCCCATAACGACCCAAATCACAATAACTGGGCGGGGAGACCCCGCCCCTACAAAACACAAAGGATTCTCATGCCCTACCTCGCCTCAGACACCCGTTACGACAGCATGACCTACAACCGCGTTGGCAACAGCGGGCTCAAGCTCCCTGCCATCTCGCTCGGTTGGTGGTACAACTTTGGCGGACGCGACAGCATCGAGAACGGTCGCGCCATTGCCCGCCGCGCCTTCGACCTCGGCGTCACGCACTTCGACCTCGCCAACAACTATGGTCCGCCGCCCGGTTCCGCCGAAGTCACCTTCGGTCAACTCTACAAGCAGGATTTCCAGCCCTACCGCGACGAACTCATCATCTCCACCAAGGCGGGCTACGACATGTGGCCCGGTCCCTACGGCGAATGGGGTTCGCGCAAATACCTGCTCGCCAGCCTCGACGCCTCCCTCAAGCGCATGGGGCTCGACTACGTGGACATCTTCTACAGTCACCGCTTCGACCCCGAGACTCCGCTCGAAGAGACGATGGGCGCGCTCGATTCCGCCGTCAGACAGGGCAAGGCTCTTTACGTCGGCATCTCAAGCTACAGTCCAGAGATGACGCGGCGCGCAGCGCACATCCTGCGTGAGATGGGGACTCCCTGCCTCATCCATCAGCCGTCGTACAACATGTTCGACCGCTGGATCGAGGACGGGCTGTTGGATGTGCTGTCCGACGAGGGCATCGGATGCATCGTCTTCTCGCCTCTCGCGCAGGGACAGCTGACTCGAGCGATACCTGAACGGGATCCCCGCTGGAGCCCGCGCCAGCAAAACCGAGCGCGTCTGGCTCACGCCCGATGACGTGAAAGCGAACCTGCCCAAAGTGCAAAAACTCAACGACCTCGCCCAACAGCGCGGACAATCCCTCGCCCAAATGGCAATCGCATGGACGCTGCGCAATCCCGTCGTCACCTCCTCGCTCATCGGCGCCAGCAGTGTCAGCCAACTCGAAGACAGCCTCGCTGCGTTGAACAATCTGCAGTTCAGCGAGGAGGAATTGGGTAGAATAGAGGAGATATTGAAAGGATGATCTCGATGGTCGAGTAGCCCCGAACGTTCGTTGTGAGGGGCATATCGAGACCACCACCAACCAAAAACTCTTGCTTACCTGGTGGTTTCGATACGCCTTCGGCTACTCAACCACCAGACGAAAGAAGGTACTTATGGACTTCCTCAAAAAACTCTTCAGCAGTAATCCCGCCAAACCCGAAAAACGATATTACGTCTTTCAGGTGAAATGCAACCGCTGCGGCGAGGTCATCGAAGGGCGCGTGGACCTCGACAATGACATGAGCCTCAACGACGAAGGCGACGGCTACCTCGTCCGCAAGGGGTTGATCGGTGCGAACCGCTGTTTCCAGCAGATCGAGGTGGAATTAACCTTCAACTCGGGGCGGCAAATACAGGAGAAGACCATCACCGGCGGAACGTTTGTGGAATGATTATCGTAGGGGCACGCGGGACGAGCAATCGTCATGATTCTTAATGGATCCGCTGTGCCCCTACAAGGAAATAAACCATGCAATTCTCATCCCCGCCCAACAAACAAGCCTACTATGAACAGGTCTGGAACCTCGTCCGCCAGATCCCGCGCGGACGGGTGGCGTCCTACAAACAAATTTCCCTCATGCTGCCTCCGCCGAACAGCGTCGAGTTCGAGGCGTACGAGGCGTTCGGTGCGCGCTGGGTGGGCGGCGCGATGGCAGCCTGCCCCGATGACGTCCCGTGGCAGAGGGTCATCAACTCGCAGGGCAAGATCAGCGACCGCCCGGGTGCGGAGAGGCAGCGTCAATTACTGGAAGAAGAGGGGGTTGTGTTCGTGAAAGACAAAGTGGATATGAAGAAATACGGGTGGCGAGGTCCCGACGACGAGGTGAGGCAGGAAACACTATTTTGAGTAGTAAAATTACCAGCAAGTAGCATCTTTACAATTTTTTCATCCACCATCTGTGAGTGTAGTAAAGGACGGTTTTTATGGATATTTATTTGGCGACCGAACATGCCTATCACCTGATCTCCCAATTCAGCGTGGATGTGGCGCGCGACCGGGTGGAACAAAAGAAATTAAATCTCGTTGCGGGAACAGTGGGGGCATTATTCTCGCGCGCCAAACCGGAGGAGCTTCAGTTAATTACAGTGGAAAATCGCGTAGAGCCATTCTGGTTACTGGAGGCTTCGTCTCGCACTTTGTATGATCGCGCCCGGACTTACACAGTCCCAGCCAGCGGACCGGAAGTTAAAAGCGTATCCGTGATGGGACAGGACCTACCCACCGTGCCTCAACCAAAAACCGAACCTGCTTTCACCCTCACCGGCATCGAACATTGCATACAGGAACTTCAAACCCGCCAGACCTTCGATGGCATCACAGGCAGCAAGGTGGATCTCTTGAAGTATGTCAGCGCCGCAAAGACGGAAATCGCCGATATCAACACCTTCGCGCCCGAAGGCGTGCTGGTCGTACCCCCACAGGTAAAAGCCAATGCCGTCGTACGCCAGGTGACCGCTGAAGTTGTCCAACCTGTACAAAATGTTCAAACCATTCACGAGGAACGCGTGGATATCCTAACGATCGACCTGAACTTTCGTCCCATCTATGCCTTTGAATACGAATGGACCACAAAAAACAAAAAGGTGGTCATTGAGTTCGATCCGCTCACTGGTGATATGCACACGGCGGAAAAAAGTGGAGTGACCAGATCAAAGGACTGCTCACACGCGATCTTTTGTTCGATGTCACTGCCGATGCCTTCGGAACGATCGTGCCCGGCGGCAGTATCGCAGTGAAGCTGGTCAAGGCGGTTGTGGATCGAAAGAAATAAGGGGCCAGATTTTGGTTAGTATTGCACAATTGACCAGTGACCGCCCAGGTGCGGATAAACAGCGTCAATTATTGGAGGAAGAGGGGATCGTGTTCGTAAAAGATAAAGTGGATATGAAGAAATACGGGTGGAAAGGTCTGGGTGAAGAGGCGAGGCAGGAAAGTTTGTTTTGAGATCTACTTTCCCGCCAACTCCACCACCAGCGTATCCAAAGCCAGGTCGAGCGTGACCTGTCCCGTTTTTACCCCCTCGTCAATTCGCGAGTAATTTGCGATAGACAAATTCCAGTGACTCCACCGAAAAGCGACCCGCCTGCTGGGTCGTTTTTTCCGCCACGTATGGATGCACACCCAGCGCGCGCGCCACATCGTCCTTGTTGCCGCGTCCATCCAGGATCTCGCGCGCCTGTATCAACAAGCGGAACTGCCGCACCACCATCCCCCACAATGAAAACGGATCTTCGGTTTCGAGCAGGCGATGCAACAAATGCTGCGCAGATTTGCCGTCCCCGTTCGACAACGCATCGACAAAATCGAACACCGATTGCTGTGACGTGACGATGCAGACCGCTTCGACGTCCGCGCTGGTCACTGGTCGCGCCCAATTGGCATACGCCAGCAATTTGGCGATCTCCATCCCCGCCTGACGCGTGTCCACACCGACCATGTCCTTGAGCATTTCCGCGGCGCGCGGCTCGATCTGCCCGCCTTGGCTCTTCGTCTCGTTGACGATCCAGCCTGTCATCTCTCGCAGGCGCGGGAGCATGAAAGCCTTGGTTTGCATGGCTTTCTCATGCTTCTCCGCCCATTTCACCAGCCAGTGTTTGTCGGCATCACGCGGTTCAACCGATTCGTACAGCACCAATCGGGTCGTTTCAGGCGTTCTCTCGATGTACTCCAGAAATTTCTTCCTCGAAGCGGCATTGTTGTATTTCGCGGAGGGATTTGCCAGCAGGACCAGCCGTCTCTTGGCGAGGAACGGCATGGCGTTGAGCGCGTTGTTCAGGTCGTTCTCGCTTGCGGAGCGGGCATCGAGGCGCGCTGTATTCATGTCCGCGCTGGTGGGATCGTTGAAATCGGACTCAAAGTCCTTGAGCCTGCGCGAGATGGCGAATTCGTCGTTGCCGAAGAGGAAGAAGAGGTTGGGCATGCGATATTGTAGGGGCGGCGTCCTGCCGCCCTGGGCGGGAAAACCCCGCCCCTACGGGGTTATTTTGTGATGATCCGATGCACGCCTTTGCGGACGAGAGACAACATCCACGATCTGCATGGCGCCCAGGTCCGCTTCGGTGGTGATGTAACGCTGAAGCCAGGGACCCAGCGGTTTGCTGAGGAAATATCCGAAGGCGGCAAAAACGACTGCGATGGGGATCAGCCAGACCCGCCAAAAGGTGGATTTGGCCCCTCGAAGCGGCGCCCAGGCAAAGGTCGCAGGGAGAACCGCCGCGGCGACGAGGTTGGTCCCACAGCCCGGGTGGACGGCGAGTCCGCTTTCGCCGGCGTTGAGTCGGGCGAAGGCTTCCGCCGCCGCGGATCTCACGTCGTCGGTCTCAAAGTTGCCGAGCAGGAAAAAGCCCGTCGGGTTGGAATGTCCAGCCATGGACTGGTGGGGATATTTGTGCGCCAGCATGTGGAGCGTGGCGTGTTCGAGCGCGTGGTTGCGCCGTGTTTCGAGAATGAGGGGAAGGTTGAGGAGCATGAGGGGATTATACCCCGCCCGTCTCAGTGATTCGCGGTTTCCAGTTTGCGGTAGGTCTCGAGCAGGCTGATCAAAATATCGTCGGTGAAGGTATGGATCTTCGTGTACATCTCGGTGGCGCGTTTGGCGGGAACGTTCGCTTCGCCGTAGACCTTGATGACCGACTCGACCAGCGTATCGCGGAAGAACAGGAACGCCTTCGCCGCATCCACGTAACTCAGGTTGTAGCGGCGGGCGCGCGAGGCATATTCATACCCGATGGCATACGCCTCAGACTCGGCTTCCTCGCCATTGGTCGAAACATAGGTCATCAAACCCTGGAACAGCGAGCGGGCGCTCATGCGGTACTGGATGCGGGCATCGTCGTCGAGTTTTTGATACCAGGACTCCGCTTCGAGATGTCCCTCGGAGATCTGCATGCGGACATTCTTCACGACCTCGTTCATCATCCCCTCGGGTTCGATCGCTTCACTCCTGGACTTTGAATTTGATTCCGCCCAGAGGAGGAGTTCACTACGCTTGTAGCGGCGGTGCCCGCCCTGCGTCTTGTGGACGGGGATCGCGCCCTTGTCGGACCAAAGCCGCACCGTGCTCGGATGCACTCCAAGCAGTTTTGCCGCAGCACTGAGGGAAAGCCAATCGTCTGTCATTTCATTTCCTGTGGAATCCGACAGCGTCGCGTGGCGCCGTGGCGACACTTGCTGTCGGCGTGGAGTTGAACACCACGATTCCGAAATTTAATCCGCCACCGCCGCAACCTTCTCTGTAAAGGTCGGTTCGTGCGCCTTCTCCTGGAACGCGCCCACGTCGATGCGATAGAGCATGATCGCGGCGATGAACATCATCAACGCCTGGATGCCAAATACGACGAGGTAACCGCCCAGGGCATTGCCTGTGACCTGTGTCGCCACATCCGCCACAATACCCGCCATGAGCAGACCGATGAGGCGGGAAAGTCCGTTCGAGAAGCCCCATGCGCCGATGTAGAGACCGACCTTTTCCGGGACGGTCAGGTCGAACATGAGCGAGAGGTTGGCGATGGTGGAGAGACCCGTGCCAAGTCCGAGCAGGGTGATGCCGATGTAGAAGGTGCTGGTGCTGGCGGTGAGTCCGCTGAGGACGATGGTCAGGAACCCGATCAACGCGCCGAGGTTGCCTGTCTGCGCCACGTATTTCTTTTTGACCCGTCCATCGAGGAAGCCAGCGACGATAAAGGCGATCAGCGTGAAGAAGTTCGTGATGGACACAATGCGGGAAGTCTGCTCGAGGGTCATGCCGAAGGCTTGGGCGCCGAAGGGTTCGAGCAGGACGTCCTGCCCGAGGATGGCGGCGAGGAGCAGGAGCAGGTAGAGGAAGAAGATCCTCGCCACGCGGTTTTCGGTGATGGCGGCGGTCATTTGTTTGACGGTGTAGGTGTCCGCTTTGGCGGGTGAGGAGGCAAGGCTGACGTGAGGCTCCAGTTTGAAGAGCCCGAGCAGACCCAACGTCAGGGCGGAGGCGGCGACGATGAGGAAGGCGCGTTCGAGAGCCACCAGGTCAAAAGTTGGGACGAGGCGGCTAAGGGCGATGCCCGTCGCGATCAAGCCGATGACCATGACCGTGAACATGGTCGCGATCGTCTTCCCGCGTCCTTTTTCGCCCGAAAGTTCGGAGGCGAGAGAGAGGTAGGAGACGGCGGAGAGGTTGTAGCCCATCCCCCACGCGCCGAAGGCGAGGATGCCCGCGAGGATGCCGAGTGTAAAGTTCTCACTGATAAGGATGGCAACCTGCGGCGAGACAGCAACGCCGATCACACACAGGATCAAGCCCGCCAGGATGTAGGGCGAACGGCGGTAGCCGAGGATGGGGTGACGGTCCGAGAAGGAGCCGATGGCAACCTGGATGGGCGAGAGCAGGTAGGGGAAGATGGCGAGGAGCGTGAAGAGGGTCTTGGAGATCTCGAGGTCGAAGATCATGACGCGGTTGAGGGTGCTGTTGATGGGGACGAGCGTCATGGCGACGGCGGTATGGATGAGGGCGAGTTGGAGGCGTTTGAGGAACATTTGTTTTCACCACGAAGGTTTAGAGCGGCAATGACGATTTGCGTCTTCGCCGCAATTACACGCAATTTTAGATGTAATTTTGCGTAAGACAATGTAGATTTACGTAGAATTTTACTAGCAAATGATAAGTATCACAGATGGCGACCCTTCCCCGATTGGGAACCGCCGAGACGCTGAGTTCGCAGAGATTTTCAAGCCCCCCCGCGTTCTCTGCGACTCGGCGGTGAAATTATGGCAATTTTCGGGCTGTGACTATTCCGAAAAAACAGTCAGCGGATGTTCCGCGCTGACGCGCGCCTGCACGCGCGCGCCGACGGGCAGTATCTTCGTGTGGTCGGTGAAGGCGTGCAGGATCTGTCCCGAGTTCAGGCGCAGACGATACAGGTTGAACGCGCCGCGGAAGAAACGTCCCACGATCAGGCTGTTGCCGCTTCCGTCAATTTCAAAGTCAATGTCGTCGGCTCGGACGGCGATCTCGACGGGGGTTGAAGCGGGCAGGTCAACGATCTGGTTTAACAGTCCGATCTCAGTCTGGATCCCCCCGGAACGACCCTGCCCCGAAGAAAATCGCTGTCGCCCATGAACTCCGCCACAAAGCGTGTGTTCAATTCGTGGAAGATCTCCTCGGGTGTGCCGATCTGCTCCAATTGACCCTTTTGCAGCACCGCAAGCCGGTCACCCATGAAGAACGCCTCATCCTGGTCGTGCGTAACGAACACAACCGTCGCCTGCATGGACTTCAGGATCCCGCGCACGTGTTCACGCACCTCGGTGCGCAAATCGGCGTCGAGACTGCTGAACGGTTCATCCATTAACAGGAGAACCGGACGCGGTGCAAGCGCCCGCGCCAACGCCACGCGCTGACGTTCACCGCCCGACAACGCGTGCGGATACCGTTTCGACAGCGACAGCAACCCGACGAGGTGAAGCATCTCGCCCACGGTGGTTCTGATTTCGTCAGGCTTCCTGCCCCGCAAGCCAAAAGCGACGTTTTCATACACCGTCAGATGCGGAAACAAGGCGTGGTCTTGAAACACCATCCCGACGCCGCGCTGTTCAGGCGGGACAAAAACCGAGTCGGAGGCGACGACGCGGTCGTTCAGGCGGATAAGCCCCGAATCGGGTCGTTCGAGCCCCGCGATGAGGCGCAGGGTGGTCGTCTTGCCGCATCCGCTCGGACCGACAAGGGCAAGGATCTCGTCCTCACCCAATTCAAAGGAAATATCGTTCACGGCAGAGCGTTCCGAGCCGTGAAATCGCTTGACAAGATTTCGTACTTCCAAAGTTGTCATTTGAAGATCTGCTCCCTGCGCAGGAGAAATGATAACGGCAAAGCCGAGACAATCACGAGCAGCAGCGCGGCGGGCGCGGCCTGCTGATAGAACCCTTCGCCCGCCCACACCCACACACGGACGGCAAGTGTATCAAAACCTGCGGGTCGAAGCAACAGTGTGGCAGGCAACTCCTTGAGCGAGGTGAGGAAGACCAGCGACCCGCCTGCCAGCAGACCGGGCAGGATCAATGGCAACGTGACCTGGATCAATGTCTGCAGGGACGTGCGCCCCAGCGTGCGCGACGCCTCCTCCAATGACGGGGAAAGCTGATTCAGCGCCGATTCGCTTGCCCTGACCGCCTGCGGCATGTGCCGCAACACATAGGCAATGACGACCACGAACGGCGTCGCATACAGGAACGGCAGGAATCGATTCACCAACAGCACCAGGCTGAGCGCGATGACCACGCCGGGGATGGCGTATCCAACCTGGCACAAACGGGAAATAGATCTCGAAAAGCGGCTCGGATACCGCACCACCAGCAACGCCACCGGCAGCGACAACGTGACGGCGATCACCGCCGCCGCGCTCGAACTCCACAAACTGTTCCAGACGTAACTGCCGAATCCCTGAGAGCCTGTGCGGAACAATGTCGCCATCGTTTGCGGGTCGAGGAAGGCCTGGATGCTCCAGACGAGCAAAACGCCAAAAGGAACGAGCAAACTCGCCGAAACCACCCCTAGTACCAGCAAAAAGGAGGGGACGCGCCACCTGCCCAAAGCCATGAGCGGCGCGGGACGCCAGTTGCTTTCCATTTGCGTGAAGCGCGCCTGACCCTGCAAACGGAGTTCACCCCACAGAATCAGGATTGCCAGGGCGACGAGAATGCCGCTTAAGACGGAAGCAGCCGAACGGTCGTAGCGACCCGAAAGCTGGACGAAGATCGCCGAGGAAAAGGTCTCATAGCGAAGCAGAGCCACAGTTCCGTATTCGGCGAGAATGTCCAGGGCAACGAGCAAGGCTCCGGCGGTCAGTCCAGGGCGGAGGGCGGGCAGGGTGACGTGGAAGAGGGTCTGCATGGGCGTCCGCCCGAAGACACGCGAGGCTTCCTCGAGCGAGGCGTGCAGGGTGCGGAACGCCGCGCCGCTGAGGAGATAGACGTACGGGTACATGAACAGCGTGAGGACGAACGCCGCGCCCCAAAACCCGAGCGGACTGGGCGTCGGCACGGATTGACCGAAGATGCTTTCAAGAAACTGTGGAATCACCCCGCCGCGCGGACGGAGCAAAGCAAGGTGCACGATGCCGCCGATGTACGCAGGGACGGCGAGCGGCATGGCGAGCATCCAGCGGAAGACCTTTTTACCGGGCAGGTCGGTGCGTTCGGTCAGCCACGCCATGCTGACGCCCAGGAGGAGCGCGCCGCCCGTCACCGCGACGACGAGCAGGAGCGTGTTGCTCAACAACTTCCAGAGGCGGGTTTGTAACAGTCTCCCCCAGGCTTCAGGCTCCGCTCCAATGGCACGGATGAAAATATAAACCAGCGGAACCGCAACAAAAAGCGCCACCAGCCCCGCGGCGATCGCCAGCCGAGGGCTTATGGACAGGGTTCGTATATTACGAAAAGAAAATGCCGTCGCTCGTGTCGTTTCCACGAAATCTACTCAAGTGCTGAATTGTAGCATTCCGTCACACCTGCCCGACCGCAGATGCGAGTGTTACGAGACGAAGCGTGGGCGACGTAGCAATTCCACGCGTGATCGAGACCGCACCAGCGAAGCAATTTCGAACCCAACGAGAAAAGCACTCGCTTCCCGAAGGTCGCAATGGCGGATAGTGACTACGGCAACCCAACCTTCTCCATCAAATCGAATGTCGCGTCGAAATCGAGGGACGCTTTCACCACGTCCACATCCGCCAGGCGGAAGCCGTCCAACGGCTGGACGTCATTCTTTAATGCCACGCCAGTCAGAAGCGGATACTCGTAATTCTGCTCGGCAAACAACTTCTGCCCCTCCGCCGAAATGAGAAAATCAAGGAACGCCTGCGCCGCGGGCAGATTTTTCCCGCCTTTCACCACAGCCGCCGCCGTCGCATTGGTGAACAAACCAACCTGTCCCTCGCCCTGGTCGGGATAGATGACCCCGACATTGCTCCCCTCCGCCAGTTGCAGGTGGAAGTAATAGTGATTGACCAGTCCCAGTTTGAACTCGCCCGCCCCCACCGCCTTGCGCACATCCGTGTGACCGCCGAAGAACGTCACTTCATTGGCAAGCAGACCGTTCAACCATGCCTCAGTGTCCTCCTCGCCCAGCAACTGACGCATGGCGGCGATCTGCGCCTGCATCGAGCCATTCGTCGAGCCCGCCGCGGCGATCTGTCCCTTCCATTTCGGATCGGTCAGGTCAAAGATCGAGGCTGGCAGTTCGGCCTCGGAAACCAGGTCCTTGTTGTACATGATGACGCGCGCGCGGCGGGTCAGCCCGGTCCACGCGTTATCGGCGCCGCGAAATTCCGGGGGCAACTGGTCAGCCCCCAGCGGGGAATACGAAGCGAAAATCCCCTCCTGCGCCAACGACTGGATCGTGAATAACTCGGTCGTGATGAACACATCCGCCTGCGGGTTGGACTTCTCCTCGATCAGCGCGTTCGCCAGTTCGCTGTTGCTCCCCGCCTTGAGCAGGACTTCCACATTCGGATACTTCGCCTTGAACGCCTCGATGACGGGCTGGATGAGCGGCTCGGAGCGACCCGAATAGATGACCAGTCTGCCTGAGGCGCCCGCTTCGGGACTTAAACTGGAGGCTGGTTCCCCCGCATCTACCGAATCCTCGCCGACGGCTGGCGCGCCGCCGCATGCGCTGACCACCAGCGCCAGCAATAAAACGAACATGAGGTTTTTTGTCCTACGAAACATGTAAATCTGTCTCCTCGATGAAAGTAAATTTGCAAAACAGACAAATCAGATAGGCTTTGCCTGCTGTTTTCGCCGTATAGTATAATTTTGGGCAATCTAATATTCTAGATATTTGTAATAAAATTATCCTATATCAGATTGCAACCAGTTTTCAACCTGGTTGATGATTTTCAAGTATGGAATCAGGATCTTGCTCCTGTCCTATCGGCGGCAAGCCGCCTGAATCCATAAACTCTGGAGTTTCATGTCTGTCAGCCCCGCCATGCGACGCTACGCCGCCGAGATCTACCGCCTGCAACAGGATCATCAACAGGTTCCGCTCTCGCTTTTAGGTTCGCATGTGGATGCCTCCGCCCAGGCAATTTCGACGATGGTCAAGCGCCTCAACCAAAGCGGATATTTGGTCCACGAACCCTATCGGGGGGTGCAGGCTGACAGCGGAAGGTGAACAGGATCGCCATGCCGTCCCTGCGACGGCACAGATTGACCGAGGTATTTCTCGTCAAGGTCATGAAATATGACTGGGCGTCCGCGCATGTGCTGTCGGACACGTTCGAGCGCGGGGTCAATGACGAACTCGAAGACCGCATGGATGAACTGGCCGGGCATCCCACGCGCTGTCCGCACGGAGAGCCGATTCCCACCAAAGAGGGCGTGATGCCCGTTGTGAAGGACGAGTCATTGGTGAATGTGCCATCCGGGTCTGACTGCGTTGTCAGCCGAGTCCGCACCCATGACATGGACAAACTCCGCTACATCGCCGAGATCGGGCTGGTGCCGGGCACTCCGTTCCATTTGCTAAGTTGCGCCCCATTCAAGGGACCGCTCCGCCTGGAGATGAAGCCGAATGACCACATCATCGGGTTTGAGTTGTCACAGTCCATTTGGGTGGAGGTGACGAACAGGGGTGAGGGGAATAAACTCCCGCCGTTGACGCGAAGCGTGGCAATGAAGTAGAACGTCCCGAAGGCTGGGGGAAAAAGCTGGAGCCTTGAGAAAAGCCTTCGGGACGGTTGGCAGGCGTCGGGGCGGAGAGAAGCGGTGTACTTCCATCCTAGTAAAAATGTGACATAAGTCCTTGTCCCAAAACGGGGAAGGGTGAAATAATAAGGTAAACCATAACATTTTGAGAAGGTTTGCCTTATGTCTCTCCCACAATTGAGTGAAAGCACGGAAATGTATCTGAAAGCGATGGCCGAGTTGGGCGACCGCGATGTGGCGATCTCCCGCCTTGCCGAACGCCTGGGCGTGACGCATGTCTCGGCGAACGAGATGATGCGGCGGCTCGGTGACCAGGGACTGGTGACGCACACACCATATAAAGGCGTTACACTGACGAAGACGGGGCGCGAGGCGGCGTCGAGTGTCATTCGGCGGCAGAGGCTGTGGGAAGTTTTTCTGTATGACCATTTGAAGATCGAGTGGGCAAAGGTGTATGAATTCGCCTGCTCGCTCGAACATGCCACCGCCCCAGAGGTGACCGAGGCGCTGGCTGGTTTTTTGGGCAACCCGACGGTCTGCCCGCGCGGCAACCCGATCCCCGATGAGAATGGTCTGTTCACGCCGCTGGAAGGGGTTCCCCTGACCCAGGCGGTTCTGGGCGAAACCTTGATGGTGGCGGCTGTCAACGCGACGGCGACTGACGTGCTTAGGTATTTGCAGGATAAAAGAATTTTGCCAGGACAGACGCTCGAAGTATTGGAAGCCGCGCCGCTGGATGGTCCGCTCACGTTGTCGGTGGAACGGAAGGGAAGTGGCGCTGGGTCTGTCAATGGCGGAGTTTGTGATCGTGAAATAAAGAGAATTCGGTGGTCGAGTAGCGACAAGCGAGCTTTGCGAGGAGCATATCGAGACCACTCATAAGCAAAATCATATCAATTACAAGTTGGTCTCGATACGTGACGCCAACAAACAACGCCACTACTCGACCAACAAAGCAAATAGGTGACTATGTCTGAATCCACCCAATTACATCTCCTGCGCCCCGGGCAAAAGGCGACCATCATACGCATCGGCGGGACCAGCGCGTTGCGCAGGCGTTTCGTTGAAATGGGGATCGTCAAAGGCGAGACCATCCTGATCGAACGTCACGCCCCGCTCGGCGACCCTGTGGAGTATTTCATCAAGGGCTATCACCTTGCCCTGCGAAAAGAGGAAGCCGCGCACATCGAAGTGTCGCTGCATGGCGCGGAAGGTGCGTCCAATGGCTGACATCACCATTGCACTGGCAGGGAATCCCAACGCAGGCAAGACCACCATCTTCAATGCGCTGACGGGTCTGCGCCAGCACACGGGCAACTGGCCCGGCAAGACCGTCGAAAAGAAGGAGGGTGAAATTGAACTTGACGGCAAAACGATCAACATCGTCGACCTGCCCGGCACGTACAGTCTCACCGCCTATTCGCCCGAAGAGATCATCGCACGCGATTACATCATCGAGGAACGTCCTGACGTGGTCATCAACGTGGTGGATGCGACCAACCTTGAACGCAACCTGTATCTCACGGTACAGATCCTTGAACTGGATGTGCCTGTCGTCCTTGCTCTCAACATGACCGATGACCTGCACAGGGACGGGGCAAGGATCAACGTGGATCTGCTGTCGCAGTTGCTTGGAAACATCCCTGTTGTACAAACGGCGGCGAACAAGGGCAAAGGCATCTCCCAACTGATCAACAAAGCCGTGCGGATGGCAAATGCAAATTAATATCAAAACACCTTTACCACAAAGGAGACAAAGGGGCACAAAGGAAGAAAAATTAAAGACCTTTGTGTACCTTCGTGACCCTTCGTGGTTTAAAAGACGGGTATTATGACAATCACAACATCCCTCTTCAAACTTGATTACGGCGGCAAGATCGAACGCGAGATCGCAAAGCTCATCTCTGCATTCGATGAAATTCAATTCGACACGGGTCGCTACCCCAAACGGTGGCTGGCGCTCAAACTGCTCGAAGCAGATACGGAAATCATCACTCGCGTGCAAGACATGCCGAACGGCGAACAGGTCATCGCGCTCGCCAGACAAGGCGCGGAACACATCGCGTCCATGCTTGGCGACGACTTCGACCTGCTCACCGCTGACCGCCGCTACGGCTACATCAACGGCGTCGTGCGCCAGTCGCTTCACCGCCCGCTCCTTGACCGCATCACCCTCACCGACCGCATCGACGATATCGTCACGCACAAATGGCTTGGACTGCCCTTTTTCTTCGCAGTGATGTATATCGTCTTCCGCCTCGTGATCGACGTTTCCTCCCCCTTTCTGGATTGGACGGACGCCGTCATCAACGGACCGATCGCCAACTGGCTCCGCTTCCTTCTGGACCTCGTCTCTGCTCCCGCGTGGACGCGTTCCCTCCTCATTGACGGCGTCGTCGCCGGCGTTGGCGGCGTGCTGGTCTTTGTCCCGGGACTGTTGATCCTGTACTTCTTCCTCGCCCTGCTCGAAGACTCGGGCTACATGTCCCGCGCCGCCTTCGTCATGGACCGTTTCATGCGCGTCGTCGGTCTGCACGGCAAATCGTTCATCCCGATGATCTTGGGATTTGGCTGCGCTGTCCCCGCCATCTACGCCACCCGCACCATCGCCAGCCGCCGCGACCGTGTTCTCACGGCATTGCTCGTTCCGCTTATGTCCTGCTCGGCGCGTCTACCTGTCTATGTGGTCTTTGGTCTCGCCTTCTTCGGCGCGCGCGCAGGGACGGTCATCTGGGCGATGTACGCGCTGGGCATCGTCGTTGCGATGATCGCAGGGATGGTCTTTACACGCACGATCCTCAAGCCGGATGCCACATCCGCGTTCGTGCTGGAACTGCCTCCCTACCGTCAGCCTGCGTTGAAGAGCGTCCTCATCCACATGTGGGAGAACACGCGCGAATTCGTCCGCAAGGCAGGGACGATGATCCTCTTTGCATCGGTTGTCATGTGGTTCCTGTTGAACCTTCCCTGGGGTGTGACCAACCAACGCGACTCATATTTCGGGAAATTCAGCGGCGCGATCTCGCCGGTCTTTGCCCCGCTCGGGTTCGGCAACTGGGAGACGGGCGGCGCGCTCGTGACCGGTTTCATGGCGAAGGAGATCGTTGTCAGCACGATGAGCCAGATCTATCTCGGGGGTGAGGAAATGCAGATCGTCGAGGAAACAACTCTTGGGCGAAGACCTGATCGGCATCGGTCAGGGATTCGTGGATGCGACGGTCAGATCAGGGAAAATCCTGTTGAGCATCATCCCCGGCGTCAATCTGATGGATGAAGAGGCAGAAGGCGAGGATACCGCCTTGAGTATTGCCTTGCGGAATAGTTTCACCCCGTTGAGCGCGGTCGCATTGCTGGTGTTCGTCCTGTTGTATGTGCCGTGTGTCGCCACGCTCGGCGCGATCAAACATGAATTCGGAAATTCCTGGGCAGTGACATCTGCCGTCTATCAGACCGCGGTCGCGTGGATCGCCGCCTTTATCGTCTATCAGGGCGGACGCCTGCTCGGGCTGGGATAAACCATCCATGCTGAATCAGATCCTTGCGTTGTTGGAAGCGAAAGAGAACGGGCTGAGCCTCTCCGAGATCAGCCGCGCCATGAACGCCCAGCCGTCGGCGGTGCTATCCATGATCGACCTGCTGGTCAAAAAAGGAAAACTGCTCGAGATCGGTCCCGACGGTCAATGCTGCACCACCTGTGGAGTTCAATCGGACTGTAATCTGCTTAAAGCGAGGGGGAAGAGGTATGTGGCGGCATCCCCCGTGCCGCAAAATTAAATCATCAGCCACGGATTTCACCGATTTTCACTGATTATTTATCCGTGAGAATTCGTGCAATCCGTGGCTGAAATTTCTTGAAATCTACTTCCCCTTGATCATCTGCCGCGACACCTGCATCAACTCATGCGCGGACCGCAGAGTCCCCTCGCCCACCTCGCCGAGCATCTGCGAGAGTTCGAGCAGGCGCGACTCGCCGTCGAGCCGTTCGACGTGCGTCAACGTGCGATTGCCTTTGACCAGTTTCTGCACCTGATAATGCTCGTCGCCGAAGACCGCCAGTTGCGGGAGGTGCGTCACGCAGAAGACCTGATGCGAGCGCGAAAGGTTCCACAGTTTCTGCCCGACGGTCATCCCAACGCGTCCGCCGATGCCCTGGTCAATTTCATCGAAGATCAGGGATGGGACTTCGTCGGCACGTGCCAGCACGTTTTTCAGTCCCAGCATCAGGCGCGAGGTCTCACCGCCCGAGGCGATCTTGACCAGCGGTTTGAGTCCCTCGCCGGGGTTCGGGGCGATGAGGAATTCCACCTTGTCGAATCCGTTCTGGTCGAAGCCGATGCGGTTCCCGTTCTCGATGGGAATGCCGTTCGGGTCAGGCTTGACTTGAAAATCAACCTTGAATTTGGCAGATGACATCCTCAAGTCGCCCAATTCCCCTTCGATGCCCTTGGCCATCGAAACCGCCGCGGACTGGCGCTTCTCGCTCAACAAACCGCCCTGCTGGGCAAGTTTGTTCAGCAGTTTTGCCTCTTCCAGTTCGAGTTCGTCGATGCGCTCCGCCGCGCCGGTGATGGTCTCGAGCTGTTTGCGGGCATCCCCCCCATAGGCAATGACCGCCGGGATGCTCCCGCCGTATTTACGGGTCAGTGAATGGATCGAGGTCGAGGCGCTCCTCCACCTCATCCAGCCGCTTCGGATTGAACTCGATCTTCTCCAGATAATTGCGCAAATTGTGGACGATCTCGGACATCGTATCGAGCAGGACTTCCGCCTGAGTCGCCAGTTCGTTTTGCGCCGAGTCGAGCTTTGCCAGCGTGCCCAGCGCCTGCGCCGCCTGCCCGACCAGGTCGCTGGCGGCGGGCATTTCGGGCGAGCCTTCGTCGAGAATGGCAAGCGCCTCCTGCGCGTTCTGCGCCAGCGACTCGGCGTTCGCCAGCCGGTCGCGCTCCTTGCGCAGTTCCTCGTCCTCGCCCGCCTTCAAGCGCGCGGCTTCGATCTCCTCCGCCTGGTAGGTCAGCATCTCGATCTTGCGGTCGGCGTCCGCCTGCGCTTTGCGCAGTTCGTTCAACTCGCGGCGCAGGTTCAACAGGGCATGATAGGTCTGGCGGTAGTCGCTGAGGGGACGCGAAATTTCGGCGAAGCGGTCGAGCAGGCCCAGGTGTGCGCGTGAATCGAGCAGCGAGAGATGCTCCGCCTGCCCGTGGATGTCCACCACGAGCGCGCCGATCTCCTTCAACAGCGAGACTGCGACGGTCCGCCCGTTGACGCGCGCCACGCTGCGTCCCTCCTTGCGGATCTCGCGGGACAGGGTCACGTAATCGGGATCATCCATCAACTCTTCGCGCTTCAGGACCTCGTGCACCGCCTCCTTTTCTGGACCTTTGAGCTGGAACACGCCCTCGACCAGCGCCGCGTCTGACTCCGTGCGGACGTAGGTCGTATCCGCCTTGCCGCCGATGAGCATGACCACGGCGTCGAGGATGATGGACTTGCCCGCGCCCGTCTCGCCCGTGAGGATGATGAGACCCGGACCAAAGCGCAGGTCGAGTTTATCTATGATCGCAAAGTTTTGAATGTGGAGTTCGGTCAGCATGGTTCACCTTGCTCTGGTCGCCGTCCTCGGCGACCAACGAACGCCGGAGCCTGTCGAAGGAACGGCATTCTGAGCATAAAAATTATCTGAACAATTGGATTCCAGACAGGCGCGTATAAACAACAGGTGTGGCAATAAGGAGATAGATCACTTGAAAGATGACGCCAAACAGGTCGAAGAAAAATATCTGAAAGAGGAGGATCGGCAATGCGCCCACCACGACTCCGGCAGCGACGGTGATGAACAGGTTTCGTGAACGCCGCTTGCGAATGACGAACCGCACCGCTTCGGCGATGAGCGCCGCGGCTGTCGGTGAACCTGCGGCAATCAGGAACCAGCCGAAGAAACCGATACCGCCGATGAGAGTCACAAGGAAGGAGGCGATACCCGACAGGACAGCCGCCACGGCGAAACCAATGACGTAGTCATACCATTCGGCTGTGTTGAAGATCTGCTGTTGACCCTTCACACATTCCCTGCAGCGATACCCCGTCGGCGTGCGGATCGCACACGAGGCGCAGATCGGACGGTTGCAGGTGGCACATCGCAGGGCGGTTTCGCGGGTCGGATGTACGTAACAGTAGAGTGTGTTCGTTGTTGATTCGGTCATCTTGGCAATCCCAAAGAGTTTTCGTTCATGTGCGCGGTCAGGTTTCGATAAAAATAGCCCGGGTCCCCAAAGCGGACAAATTGCGCGGTCACATCCGCGGCGCGGACATCCACGCGGTCATCCTCCATCAGCGTGACGGACGGCTGGCCGTCCACGCTCAGGACAGCGTTATCGCCTCGCACAAGGATGCTCACCGTCGAACCTTCCGCCAGAACAACCGCACGGTCCACGGAAAGATGCGGGGCGATCGGCACGAGCAGGATGTTGCGCAGTTCCGGCGGCAGGATGGGTCCGCCCGCCGCCAGTGCGTAGGCGGTCGAACCGGTGGCGGTCGAGGCGATCAACCCATCCGTGACGTAACTCGTCGAGGTGACGCCCATCCACCGAGGCAGAGAGCCGCACCGGGCGCAGGATCTGCCCGCGTCCCACAACGACTTCGTTCAGCGCATGCCACTTCCCCAGCGAGTCACCGGCACGGACGTGTTCTGCGTGCAACATCATACGGTATTCGATCCACGCCTCGCCGTTGAACAACCTGTCAAAATACTCGCGCCATTCCTGGCGGTCGATCTGGATCAGGAACCCAAGCCTGCCCAAATTGACACCCAGGATCGGCAGTCCCAGCGGCGCACACAAATGTCCCGCCCGCAGGACGCTCCCGTCGCCGCCCGCAATGATGAGCATGTCAAACTCGCGGTTCTTCACGCGCCCGCGCAGGTCCTCATCATAGAGCGAGCCGAAAGGTGCGTCCAGCCCCCTTCTCTTTGAGGTAAACAGACATCGCCTCCGCCTCCGCAAAGGCTTCGGGCATGCGTGGATAGGCTGTCACCACGGGTCGTTTGGGGATGAAGGGATCGGACATGGTGAGGCAATTATACCTGTGTAGGGGCGGCGTCCTGCCGCCCTGGGCGGGACAACCCCGCCCCTACGCCACCTTTTGATCACAAACCTGACGAAATCCGCATCTTTTACAACGGGACGCCTGCTCATGCGACCGAGGGATCTCTTTCCTGCGCTCGTCCCTTTTCATCTCCGCCAACAGGTCGAGCAGGGACGCCTCCAACTGAGGCGTGTAATCCACGGCAAAGTCCCTGCCTTCGTAATGGATGATCCCATACGGCGGGCGTTTATTGTAGGTCTTTTCGACCAGCAAACAATACGACGCCAGTTGATAGATGTGCGAGTCGTACGGCGCATCGGGAGTTTGTCCCGATTTCACTTCGACCGGGATGATCTTTCCATCCTTTTCAATGAGGTAATCGGGCTTGCCCGTCAAATCGAGAACGGCGGAATACAGCGGCTTCTCCAACTTGTTCCAACCGCGCGTGTCGGTGTAGATGACACGTCCGCCGGGCAGACCGGCGGCTTCTCGCTGGCGGTTCGACTGCCAGAAGAAGAGGAAGGCGAGGAAGAGCAGGGCTAAGGCGAGGTAAAGCATGAGTCCTGAAAGCAATCAACTGTGGATGTGTTCGGGGTGTTCAATTAGAAACGTGTCAAAATCGAGTTCACCCGGCGACTGACCGTACCCGGTCAAAATCGCCGCCGCCTCACTACGGTGCTGCGTCCCATGGTTGACAACATGAACAACCGTCTGCCAAACTTTAAGGCTGGTTTTAGGATCGTCCCCATAACTCTTGTTCAGGGTGTCTTCACTCAAACCGGCTTCGTACGCCAGCCAAGCGGTGCGCTCCGCCTCCCAGCGAGTTCTCAACTCCGAAATATTGGCAAAATCAGCCTCTTCCAATATTTCTGAGGCATCCTGCGCCTGCAGGACCGAGCGCCAGCCATACTCCGTATCCAGTGCATGGACCAGAATTCCACGCAGACTGCTCCACCCGGGATTTGGCATAATCTCGCGGATAAATTCATCTGGCGATACGCGTTCGCACGCGGTGAGAATACGGTCATCCGCCCAAAAGTTGTAGGCAATCAACGTTGAGATGTCGGTTTTGTGCATGTCTTCTCACAACCTTTCTCACAGAATTCGAGCTGTGCAATACGCCACTAACATCACTAACGCGATCATCAACAAGACCAGCCCGATCGTCCGTGTGATGGACGAAGCCAGCACCTGACGCCCATGTTTGGCATGGAGTTCAGTCCCTGCGGCGAGTTCGGACTGGTTTGCGGACTCGACGCCCTGTTTTTTGTACCACCAGGCGCGGCGGCAGTAGAGATAGGTACCAATATCAGAAGAGCGAATAATGGGCATAACGGGAGTATAGCACAAATTTTCTAAATAAGCTGAGGGGAGTTATTGTGAAATATTTCCCACCTCCCCAGCGAAAACTTTCCTTGAGAGAAATCCCTGCATGAGGATAATACAAGTGGAAGTTGAAATCAAGAGACGATGTCATTCTGAGCGAAGCGAAGAATCTCTGACAAGGCAAGCAGTAGACCCATCGGTCGCTAACGCTCCCTCAGGGCGACAAAACTGAAGCATGGAGGTGCAGGATGCCGAACGAGATGAAAGTCAGGTTTTGGGGTGTGCGCGGGAGTTATCCTGCGCCGGGCAAGGGGACGGTGAAATATGGCGGTAATACTGCCAGTGTTGAAATACAAGCTGGCAACCGCACGATCATTCTCGACGCGGGCACAGGCATCATACCGTTGGGTCGGGAGTTGGCTCGCTCAAAGCGGGCAGGCGAAATCCTGTTGCTGTTCAGTCATTTACATCACGACCACACACAGGGATTCCCGTTCTTCGTCCCCGCCTACATGCCGAACGCAAAACTACACATCTATGGTCCCGATGGCACGCATGAGTCGCTGAAGAATGTGCTGGAGCGCAACCAATCGTCCGAGACGTTCCCGGTCAGTTTGCGGGATATGTCCTCGTCGAAGGATATTCAAGCGGTGCGCGAGTCGCAGGTCATTGTTTGGGATGAGGGCGGGGTCCGTGTCGCTGAGTCCGTTGTCGGCTTGAGCGATGAGGCGGTCGTCATCCGCATTCACAAATCGTATGCACATCCCGGCGGCGTCTTCGTCTATCGCGTCACGTGGTGCGGCAAGTCAGTTGTGTACGCGACGGATACTGAAGGCTATGTCGGCACGGATAAGCGGCTGGTCAAGTTCGCGAAGGATGCGGATGTGCTGATCCATGACGCGCAATATCTGGACGATCATTACTGGGGACAATTGGAGGGACTGCCTTCGACGCAGGGATACGGTCACTCGACGGTGACGATGGCGTGTGAGGTCGCCGCTTCTGCATTGACGGGACAGCTGGTCCTGTTTCATCACGACCCTGCCTACACTGACAATATGCTGGCGGGCATGGAGGCGAAAGCCAAGAGTCTGTTCGCGGAGTCGGTCGCGGCGTATGAAGGTCTGGAGATCGTGTTGCAAGACGCTTACGACTATCAGTCGCTATCGCTCACACTCCGCATAGGCGAGAGGGAAGGGAAGTAAAATATGCTCAGAATGGTTGAGACGAAGAAAGACAGCACACGCAATCTGCTCTCGGACATTGAGCTGTTCGTTGGGCTGACCCCCACGCAATTGGACTGGGTGGCACAGCATGCGCACCGCCGCGTATTCGAAGCGGGACGCAATGTGATGACCATTGAACAGCCCGGTGAGGCGGTGTTCATCATCCTGCATGGGACGGTGAAGATCCATATCGAGCAGGGTGAACGGGATGTAATCATCGCGATATTGGGCGCAGGTGACATGCTCGGCGAGATGAGCCTGATCGACAGTATCGGTCGCTCTGCCAGCGCAGTGACATTGGAAAACAGCCTGATGTTGTGGATGGACAAGACCACGTTCAACTACATGCTCGATAACTTCCCGCCTGTGGCGCGGAATTTGGTGAAGATCCTCTCGGCCCGTGTACGTCTCTCTGACCAGTTGATCCAGGCACTGGCAACGCTCGATGTGAACGGACGTGTGGCACGTCAATTGCTGGCGTTTGCCGAGAAATATGGCTATGAAAAAGATGGCGGGACGAAAATCCGCATTGTGTTGACACAAGGCGACATCGCAGACCTGGTCGGCGCGTCGCGGAAGCGGGTCAATCAGGCGATGGTGCTGTTCAAGGAACAGGGGTTGATCGATACGGATGCGGAGGGAAGGATCAGCATTTACAATCGCGATGGTTTGGCGCGCTATTGCAATTGAAGATTTCCAACGCGCATAGTGTATGCCATGCAGACCTGACAGTCTTACAAAGCCTGTCAGGTCTTTTTGTATCCAAAGGTATAATCTCGCCATGACCCACTTCAATTTCTATCATCCCGTCGAAGTCCGCGCTACGGGGATTTGGATCCTGATACATCCCTAATGCACTGAGCATGAAAAGAATCACTGCATTCTTCATTTCACTTACAAAGATAGCATTGGAATATCCTTTCCTATGTATGAGTGTGATTTACTTATTATGGTTTGTGAAACTTCCTGTCCCCATTGATGAAAATTTTGAATTTGGAATATGGCTTCTTGGTATATATCTCATAATCGTGGTATTGGAAAAGTTATTGGGCAGGAATACGTTTTTTTCTATTATCCTGCTGATTTTCATATTACCAATTGCGTTTATTATGGGCTTGTTCTTATTAAATTTAATGATTGAAACGTTCGGCTGGTTAGGCAGTGAAATATTCTATATCCCGATGATTTTGTTATTTTCAGGTTATACCGCATTCAACCTGTATCAAAGACCATCGAACGACCATAAAACCCTGCGTATACTTTTGTATATTGCCACACTTCCAATATTGTCGTTAAACATTGCTTATCCAATAAGTTACTTTCCTGATGTGACAGATCAAAAGACTTGGGGAAATGACAGGTACTACCTGGTTTGGGAAATTGAAGGTATTGATGCCGTTAGTAACTTCACATTATATAAATGCCAGAAATGGAGCATTAAGTGTGAAAACCTATATCGGACATATACTGATATGTACGTCGACAAGATAATTTTCGATAAAGAAAAGAACGAGGTAAGTGTCATAGATGGCGACTATGAGTTGGGGTTGGCATTTACATACGGCGATAACCCTCGAAGTTATGAAAAGTATTCTGTTCAACTTGGAAAGCATACCTATCAGATATCAAAAAAGCATAACTTTGGAAATTGCGGGACTACAGATTGCGATACCTTTACTTACACATTATACGAATGTAATTTGGACTACACCTCTTGCGATCCACTCCCCGTACAGTATAGTACGACTTGTGACGATGCGGTTATCTTGAATACAAATGAAGCTACTAAAGAAATCATTGCATCTGACGGTGACAACACACTAATCTTCACTTACGGGGAACATCCAGCTTGCTATGTAAATGGCTGTGTAATTCTTGACCAGTAAACGCGTTCGACTTTTTGAGTAAGTCCTTCCAGATGCGAGACGGTATAATCGCCCTCTATGAGCGATTTCAATTTCTACCATCCCATCGAAGTCCGTTACGGGGATCTGGATCCGCAGGGACATGTCAACAACGCCAAGCATCTGACCTATTTCGAGCAGGCACGCATTGCCTACATGATCGAACTGGGACTGTTCACGAAAGACCAGTCCTTCATGGAGATCGGCGTGATCCTGGCGGACGTGCACATCACGTATCTGGCGCCGTGTATTTTGGGGAGCACATCAAAGTGGGGGTTCACGCGGTAAAACTGGGGAACAAGTCCATGACGTGGGCACAGAATATTGTCGATGCGAAGACAGGCAAGGAATTAGCCAAAGGGGAAGTGATCATGGTAACGTATGATTACAAAGAAGAGAAGACGATCAACATTCCGCACGAGTGGCGGGAGAAGATAAAAGCATTTGAAAAGGTGGTCGAGTAGACACGAGCGATTGCGCGAGTGTCATATCGAGACCACAGTATTGCAAGTTTAATTTTCACCCGTTCTTGGTGGTCTCGATACGGCGGAACAAGCACCGCCTACTCGACCAACAGATTACTTTTGAATCACAAAGAGGAGAACCATGGCATTACCAACCATCGATCAGGAATACTTCGTTGACTTTCTCGTCAAGCTACTAAACATCCCCTCCCCCACTGGCTTTGCGGAACCCGCGATTTCGTTTGTGGAAAAAGAATTTTCGCAGTACAACAATTGGAACTATCAAGAACTCGCAAAGGCGCGCTGGTTGCCAAATGGGAAGTGAAGTCCGATCTGCCGCCTGTTGCCCTGACCGCGCATGTGGATACGCTCGGCGCGGTGGTGAAGGAGATCAAGTCCAATGGGAGGCTGAAGTTAAGTCGCATCGGCGGGATTCAGTGGCCCAGCGTCGAGACGGAAGGCGTGTGGGTGTTCGCGTCGAAGGGAGAGAAGATCCGCGGCTCGGTATTGATCGATACGGCGTCGGGACATGTCCACGGCGCAGAGGGAAGCAAAACCCCGCGTGACGATGAGCACATGGAAGTCCGATTGGATGTGAAGACGACAAGCGAAAAAGAAACGCGCGAACTGGGGATCAACATCGGCGATTGCGTGGCGTTCGATCCGCGTGTGGAAGTGGCAAATGGATTCATTCGCTCGCGGTTTCTCGACGACAAGGCGTGCGTGGCAAATCTCGTAGCGGCGATCAAGTCGATGGCAGAGGCAGGTCTAAGTCCCGCGAGAACCGTGTACTTCCACATCTCCAATTATGAGGAGGTCGGTCACGGCGCGTCGGCGGGAATCCCATCCGATGTGGCGGAATTGGTCACCGTGGACATGGCGGTCGTCGGCAGAGGCCAGGAGTCCGATGAGTTCAACGTCACGTTGTGCACCAAGGACGGCGGCGGACCGTATCACTTTGACCTGAACAACAAGTTACGCGCGCTTGCCGAGAAGCATGGCATCCCGTACAAGACCGATGTGTACACGTTCTATGGCTCGGACGGCGAAGCGTTCTGGCGCGCGGGCGGCGATGTGGCGCTGGCATTGATCGGACCCGGCATCGACGCGTCACACAATTACGAACGCGCACACATGGATGGTTTGAACGCCACGACGAATTGGGTTATGGCTTACCTTTTGGATTAACCGCGAAGACCGCAAAGGTCGCTTAGAAATCTTTTTAATTCTTCGCGCTCTTCGCGTGCTTGGCGGTAAGGAGAATTATGAAATTCGATGCCGCACTACCCATCCTTGGATTGAAAGATGTCCCCGCGGTCGCCAAAGCCGCGGAGGAGATCGGATTCGACGCGCTGTGGACTCAGGAAACTCAACACGACCCCTTCCTGCCCTGCGCCTTGATCGCCGAACATACAGCGCGTCTTAACTTCGGGACGGCTATCGCGGTTTCCTTTGCCCGTTCTCCTGCCAATATGGCCTACACCGCCTGGGACCTCGCCGCCCAATCCAATGGACGATTCATTCTGGGTCTCGGCACACAGGTCAAGGCGCACATCGAGCGGAGATTCGGTCAGCCGTGGCCCGAGTCGCCGGTGAAGAAACTGCGCGAACAGATCGAAGTCATCCGCGCGCTCTGGGATTGCTGGCAGAACGGTACGAAGTTGAACTATCGCGGGGAGTATTACAAATAACTCTCATGTCTCCCTTCTTCAATGCGGGAGCCATCGAGCATCCGAACATCCCGATTTACATTGCAGGCGTGAATACGGGACTTGCCAAACTCGCAGGTGAACTCTGCGAAGGATTCCATGCGCATCCATTCCACAGCCTCCGTTATATGAAAGAAGTGATATTGCCCGCGATTGAAGAAGGCGCGAAGAAGAATGACCGCAAACGCGAAGACATTGCTGTTTCCATCACCGCCTTCATCGCCACCACCCCCGAAGAGATGAACTTCGCGCGGGCACAGGTCGCGTTCTACGCCTCCACCCCGTCCTACCGCCCCGTCATGGACTTGCACGGCTGGAGCGGCGTTGCTGAGACGCTGTCCGCCCACGCGGCGAAAGGCGAATGGGCAGAAATGCCGATGCTCATCACCGATGAGATGCTGAGCGAGTTTTGTCTGGTGACGGAAGAAGACAAACTGGCTGATGAATTGAAGAAACGCTATGAAGGGATCGCGGATCGCCTGACTCTGTACACTCCCTTTGTACCGGGGGAGAAGGATGAGTGGTGGAGAGGTTTGGCAGGAGAGATTAATTCATGAACTTCAACGACTACCAAACCAAATCACGCAAGACCGCAGGCTACCCCGCCATTGGGCATCCTGTCATTTACCCCGTGCTGGGACTTGTCAACGAAGCGGGCGAAGTGGCGGGCAAGATCAAGAAAGTGTTCCGCGACAAGGACGGGAAGATCAACGAGGAGACTCGCGAAGCGCTCAAAGCCGAACTTGGGGATGTGTTGTGGTACATCGCGCAGGTCGCGACCGAATTGGACTTAACACTGGACGAGATCGCGGAATACAATATCGCCAAGTTATATGATCGGTTGGAGCGGGGAAAGATTCGAGGGGATGGGGATAACAGATAGTCAGATAGTCTGATGGTCATATAGCCACATAGTCTTCTGAGTCTGACCAACTATAAGACTATATGACTATTGACTTGGTGACTTTTTCCATAATCACACAACTTCAGGATCGGACACTTCTCACACATCGCCTTGCGCGCGGTGCAGATCTCGCGTCCCAGGCGGATGATGTTCAAGTGCGCGGCATAATAGGTTTTGGGCGGGAATAAAGCTTCCAGATGAGGATGGGCTTGTTCGACGGTCATCCGCTCCGGGCGGAGTCCGATGCGTCCCGTCACGCGGTAGATGTGGGTGTCCACGGGGAAGGCGGGCATCCCCAATGAAAAGCACAGGACGATGGCGGCGGTCTTCGGTCCCACACCGTTGAATTTCGTCAGCCAGTCGCGTGCATCATCCACAGACATTTCTTTGAGAAAAGATAGATCCAAATCCCCGCGTTCCTCAGTGATGGCTTTCAACACCTGCTGAATGCGCGGACCCTTTTGATTCGCCAATCCCGCAGGGCGGATCGCTTCGACCACGTCCTTCTCTTTCGCATCGCGGACCGCTTCCCAGGTCGGGAATTTCGCGCGCAACGCTTCAAAGGCGCGGTCACGGTTCACATCGTTCGTGTTCTGCGAAAGGATGGTCGAGACCAGTTCGTCAATGGCAGGCAACGGGTTGCGCCAGATCGGCTCGCCATAGAATTCAAGCAACCGCTCGTGGATTTTGATCGCGCGCTGTGCCAATGCTTTCATACCAAACCCAGCTTCCTTGATAAGCCGTAATGTGTTCTTCACCACTTCACGATGTTTTTCAGGGATCAAGCCCTCGAACATCGCCGCGGTGAGACGATACAACATCAACGCCGCCGCGCCGCGCCATTGGTATTGGGAAGATGTGGAATCGAGTCCCCAGGCCGTGCGGAAGGCGCTGACCCATTTCGTGTCACGCCCCACCGATTCCTGGATCAGGTCAAAATATCTGTTCTCACTGACGATCATGATGCCCCTCTGCACCGCCACCGCTTCAAGGATGTTCGCCACCAGTCCCCACGTGGCATACAACACTGTGGACTCATGTCCGCGTGCGAGGCCGCTCAATATTTTATGCACTTCCTCCGCACACCCCATGATCTCTTCAGCCGCGAATTCGTCCGCTTCGGGTTGGAGCAGGGAGAAATCGAACTTCTGCGCCATCTTCTGCAATTCAGCCAGCGAACCATCCTTGTCAAGGACGATCTGTCATCCTGCTCAAGCCTGGCACCGCCCAGATCGCCCGCCTCGGATTCGTCAACGCGGCAAATTCATCGTCGAGCAACGCATATTTCAGGCTGACGAGTTTCCCGTCCCAGTAGCGCAGGGTGTAACGGTCGTAATCGCTCTCAGGCAGTTTGCTGACGAAGATATCGAAGTCCACATCGCTATATTTTGATTCCTGCCCGCGCGAATAACTGCCTACAATGCCAACGCCGACGATATCGGGCGAGTCTATTTTTTCAAGAGCTGATTGAATGAAAGTGTCTGATAGGGTCATAATGATTTTCTTCCGTCACTTCTCCACTCTTCCGCTTTCCACTCTCCACACTTCCGCCTTCTCCACGAACCCAGGCGCAAAGAAATTCAAATCCGTGGTGGTGAACAATACTTGTTCGCTTTCACCGACGTATTTCAACAGATCCGCGCGGCGCTGCACGTCCAGTTCCGCCATGACTTCATCGAGCAGGATCACCGGCCACTCGCCCGAACGCTCCTTCATCCAATTCACTTCGGCGAGTTTTAGCGAAAGCAACGCTGTACGGATCTGTCCGCGCGAGCCGTAATTGCCGAGGTCAAAATCATTCGCGAGGAAACGCAGTTCGTCGCGGTGCGGTCCGATCGTGGTCACGCCGCGCGCGACCTCTTCGTTGCGCAGGTCACGCAGACGCTCACGGAAACCCTCTTGAATATCATCCAACTCATAACCGGAACGATCAACGGCTGTATCGATTTTCAAACCCAACTGTCCGCTCGGCTTCGGCAGCGGATCGTAAGCAGGCTCATAGGCGAGACGAAGGATCTCGGTTCCGTGAGTCAGTTCGTGATGGACGCGAGAAGCGAGATGTTCGATCCGCTGGATGGCCTGGATGCGCCACAAAACGATCTGCGCTCCGAGCCGACTCAACGCGTCATCCCACACTTCAAGCTGGTCGCGGTCTGCTTCCGCCCCATTCTCATTCAACGCCTTGAGCAACGCATTACGCTGGGTTAGCGCCTGGTTGTATTCGCCCAACACACGCGCATACGCCGGCACGGACTGCGCCAGCGCAAGGTTGAGATACCGCCGGCGTTCCTCAGGTGCGCCTTCGATGATCTGCGACATCTGCGGGACGAAAATGACCGCGTTGAATTGACCGATGATCTCGCTGGCAGGCTTCTTGACGCCATCGAGCAGAATTTCCTTGCGCAGGCGCTGGCCGTTCAACACGCCGACAGGCTCAAGGATCAGGCGCACCTCGATGCGATGTTTGCCCTTCCCGCGCTGATACTCCGCAACGAGGCGCGCCACCGTGAGGGAATCCTTTTTTGCCTCCTCCAGGTTGACGATCTGCCGGTCCGCATGCGTCTGAAAGGAGGTGAATGCCGCCAGAAAATAGATCGCTTCCAGGACGGTCGTTTTTCCCTGTGCGTTGCCGCCGGTAAGCAATACCACCCGTTTTGGAAGGTCGATATCCAAACGGGTGAACTTGCGGAAGTTGGTGAGGGAGAGGTGTTTGAGATACATTTACGGTTATGTAGGGGCACAGCGAGACATTGGAAAGCCCAAACGACAATTCGTCCCGCTGTGCCCCTACGGATTCAAAATCATTTCCAATTCGATCTCATCCCTGAGCGGGATGCCGTCAAACCCAATCAACGGGATGGTCGGCTTGATCTTTCTCGATTCGTTCACCGAGCCGCGATGGACGGCGACCATTTCAAATCCGCGTTTCTGGTAAAAGCGCAGGGCGTGCAGGTTGTCGTTGGTTGTGATGAGGAAGATGCGTTCGCAATTCCGTTTCCGCGCCTCTTCCTTGACTGCGTTCAACAATTCCGTACCGATGCCCTGTCCTTCGCGCAGGCTGTCCAGTGAAGTGACCTCACATTCACCGTCTTTCACAAAGAACGTCAGCAGGCCGATCCACTCACCGCCATCTTCGATGACAAAGCCATCCAGTTGTTCAGGGCGGTAAACATTGCCGCGCGTGACCATCTCTTCACCGCCCCAATGCTCGACCCAGAATTGTCGCAATCGAGGCAGGTCATCACGATGTCAGGCGGCGGATGAAGGTCATTAAAATTCCTGATCCTGCTCCACTTCCTGTTTCGGCTGCCAGACACGGGTCGCGCGGTCGGGGAAAAGGACGCCGTTCAGATGGTCGATCTCATGCTGGAAAATACGCGCCAGCCAGCCCTTTGCTTTGATCTTCATCGGCTTGCCGTGACGGTTCAAACCTTTGACCTGGACCTCGGCATGGCGTTCCACTTCTCCCAGTAACCCGGGAATGGACAGACAACCTTCCACGCCCATCAGCATCTCTTCAGATGATTTGACGATCTCAGGATTGATCATTGCCCACACCTTTTTCGGGGCTTCTTCATTCTCTTCATCCTCTTCGCGTTCGTAGTATTCAATCACGATGAGGCGCTCGGGGAGTCCGATCTGCGGAGCGGCAAGACCGACTCCCGGCGCTTCACGCATGGTCTCCACCATGTCGTCTATCAGGGGACCGAGGTCCTTGTCGAATTTTGTGATCGCGCGGGCTTTTCGCCGTAATACAGGGTCTGGAAGTGTCACGATCTTACGGAGGGTCATTCTATGGTTTCAACCTTTGCAAATAATTGATTTGTCCTTCGTCCGCACGGCACACTCCACTGCTCCGCCTGGAACGAAGTCTGGATTTTACTCTGAATTTAGGTTCCGCCGTTCCTCATCCTTGAACTGGTCGGCGTTGCGATGGTAGGTGACCAGCCATTCCGCCATGCGGTCGCGTTCGGCGGCAACCTTGGCGGCGGCCTGACTGGCTGAGCGCGCCATGCGGCGGCGGTCGATGTCCGATTGGACAGCGGCAGGATCCATCACATCCTCAAAGGCCATGGTGCTCCCGCCCACCGTGATATAGACCGTTCCATAGTTGAACAGATTGCCAAGGATGCCCCGGCGCTCATAATTGGTCCCCAAAATGCTTTCCAGTTGCGCGGCATTGCGGGTCTCGGTCCCAAGAGGCGCGCGGTCAACGTCAATGATCTGCTCGGCTGTGATCTCGAACCTGTCATTGCTCCAGTCTATGACCTGGTAGATAAGCCAGCCCGCAAACGGAAAGAACGCCAGGAAGAACATTGTTGCCCAGGTCTCCGGCCTGAAACCGTTCTGGAAGGAGAACAATACCAGCTCAGGATTAAAGGCGATCTGGAATAACCGAATGATGAGAAGCAGGAGCAGCCCAAAGGTACACACAAACGGTATCCATGCCTGCAGAAAAAGCACGATCCAATGTTTGTGGTAGACCACATGATCGCCAAATTCATACCGCATTTTCAGGTTGTTCGACCCCAGAAATCGCAGGATCGTGTTGACACTCTTCGGCTGGGGCTGGGGAGGGGCTGGAGGCGGCATGTCAGTTTTCGGCGGGGGAGGAACCGAGAGTCCCAACTGTTTGCGGATGGCATTCTTCATCGCATCCTTCTCGAAGCTCGCGGCACGTTCTTTTGTCCGATTCCAGTATTCTTCGATCATGTGTTGCGCCTGCTCGGGGTGATTGACCTGGCTGAACGATATCCTCCCCACAAAGGTACGGATGATGACATTGCCGTAATCAAGGATGCGGCCGAATCTGACCGGTCTCCACACCCACCGAAAGGATCGTGCTGAGGGGCGATTCCTGGCGGCTGTCGTAGATGCCGATCACTTTTTCAAGCCAGACCACGCGTTGATTGGTGACGATGTAATAATCGTTACCCCAGTCAATGACGACCCAGGCGATCCAGCCAGCCACCGCCAGCAACGACATGGCTGCCGCAAAGGCAACGATGAAGAACGGCGCGATGGTAAGGTATCCATAGAACAAAGCCAGCGGCAGCCCCAGTGCCAGCATGGGCAGAACCAGCATTTCAAGTAACACAATGGAATGCTTGCGCGCCAGAAAATAGACCACTTCATCATGCCTGAGCCACTTGAAACGCAGCGTGCGCGCCAACTGGCGGCTCCGCACTGCCACATCCATGTTCAGACGGAGTTGAGGCGTCTTTCTGAAGACCTTTTCAAAGCCGCTGTGCGTCAACATCAGCAGTATCGTATCGCTTGTTGTCGTCACCGTTCCCGAACGCTTTCTGCGGGCGATCAATCCCATTTCGCCGAAATAATCGTTTTTCACCAGCACTGCAAGTTGGATTTCCCTGCCCCCGTGTTTGCGGATGACGCGAACGCCTCCCTGATAGATCAAATAAAAACTTTCAGATTTGCTGTCCTGCTCAAAGACCACCTCCCCGCTGGGAACAGAAACCTCCTCCATCTCATTGGCAATGATTTCGAGTTCATCGTCCTCAAGGCCATAGAAGAGATGGATCTTCTTCAAGAAAGCAACTTTTGCAGGCGTGTCAATCATGGTGTGATTCTATCAAATTTCACGCACGATGGTGCAACCATAGGCGGGAGTCTCTGTCCGGGCAGGCAGATGCCCCTCGAGCAAAGCGTCAACCGCCTCTTTAAGAAAGAAGCATGTGGCTTTCCTTTGGCGGAAGGTGACATCATCCACCGCGCCGCGATAGCGCAGGATGCCGTCCCGATCCATAAGGAAGACGTGCGGAGTCGTGGACGCTTCATAGAGGTCCGCCACGACATGCTCCGCGTCGATCATGACCCTGGGCAGGCCTCGGCTCCGAGAAGCCTTCTCCACGCTTTGAGCGGATTCGTTCCGATTTGCGGCGATCGAGAGCAATTCCACCTCCTCATCCCATTCCTTGAGCCATTCCATGATCAAACCATCTGCCCGTTCCGAATGCGGACACTCGCACGACCAAAAATTGACGATTACCATCCTGCCGCGATAGTCGCTCAATCTGTGAAGTTTGCCGGCGAGGTCGGGCAGTTCAAAATCGGGCGCAGGCTGGTTCAATCGCATGTTCCTATTATAAGACCTGAATGGTTTTCAAGAACCCGTCAGGTCGGCGTGATAGAATCGCCTCATGAAAAAATGGCAACTCTGGCTCGGGGTGCTGATCAGCATCCTTTTCATCTGGCTGGCTCTGCGCGGCTTGAAACTGGACGAATTTTGGGGCGCGGTCAAGGATGCGAATTACATCTGGCTCCTGCCGGGGATCGGGGTGTACTTTATCGGCGTATGGATACGCGCATGGAGATGGCATTACCTTCTCGGTCCCATCAAGAAGATCCCCACCAGGACCATGTTCCCTATTACAACCATCGGTTATATGGGCAATAACATCTACCCCGCCCGCGCCGGGGAAGTATTACGCGCGGTCATCCTGAAACGCAAAGAGGGCGTGTCTGTATCCGCATCCTTGGCAACCATCATCGTCGAGCGCATATTCGACGGCGTGGTCATGCTGGCTTTTGTCTTTGTCAACCTGCCCGAACTGGCAAAATTGACGGGCGCATCCGGCTTCGTTGGCAACATCCAGCAGGTGGCGTTGATCGGTACGGGAGTTTTTCTCGGTGCGCTGGGAGTTTTCCTGCTTGCGGCGATGTTCCCACAGAGAACGGCAAAGGTCGGCTTGTGGATGGTCGAGCGCTTCACTCCCAGCCGCCTGCACGAAAAGATCATCGGCATCATGAACAAATTCCTGGATGGGCTGGCTTCGCTCCGCTCTCCGTTCAATGTGTTGATGGTATTCTTCACTTCGGTCATCATCTGGCTATTGGAAACAGGCAAATACTGGTTCGTGATGCACGCCTTCGATTTCAGTGTCTCGTTCTTCGCGCTGATGCTGATGAATGGCATCGTAAACCTTGCGACCACCATCCCGTCCGCGCCTGGGTATATCGGCACCTTCGATGCGCCCGGCATTGCCGTGCTGACCGCCTACAACATAGACCAGGCCACAGCGGCCGGCTACACGCTCACACTTCATGTAGCGCTGTGGCTTCCGGTCACATTGCTTGGCGCCTATTACCTCGCCCGTGAAGGCATCAAATGGAGCGACTCGCTCCGGGCCGAAACATCAGACGTGTAACCCGCCGGTTTCCACTCAAAACTGACGGGAATGCACCCGTGACTCGGTTATACTTGCAGAAACGATAACAAGGCACAGGAAGTTTCATTGCAAGGAAGTGTGAAATGACGCAACCCGCAGTACATCCGATCAGGAAAATGAGGGTGCTCATCGCCGATGACGTACAGGAAACGCGCCGCAATACCCGCCTCATGCTGGCTACCATAGACGACCTGGAAGTGGTCGCCATTGCGTCGAACGGACTACAGGCTGTTCAACTCGCAAAAGAACATCACCCGGACATCGTCTTCCTCGACATCAACATGCCTGAAATGGACGGGTTGACCGCCTACCGGGAGATCCTGAAGATCCATCCAGATACGGGCTGTGTGATCATTTCGGCTGAAAAAGATACAACCACCTTGCGGGCGGCCATGTCCATCGGTGTGCAGGAATACCTCATCAAGCCTTTCACCGTGGATGAGCTGGAAGTAGCCGTCGCCAGGGTATCCGAGCGTGTCAGGCAGACAAGAAAACAACTTACACAAACCGCCCAGCTTCAAAGGCAGCGCGAGGCCTACCTGGTGCAACTCGCGGTTGAATATGCCAAATCCCGCCGAACAGACGACAAAGCCATCGAGGTCTTTGAGCAGCTCGCCGAGAATCCACAATGCGAAATGCGCTGGATACAAAACCTGGCAATGATCTACATCGTCCGTCAGAGGTGGGGTAAATTAAGAGCCCTTGCTGAAAAAGTTGAGAAACGAAGCAAATAAAACAAGTGACAGTCACCTTAAGGTGACTGTCACTTGTAATGTTATTGGAGTTGATATGAAAATCGCAATTATTGGCGCGGGATATGCCGGTCTTTCAGCCGCCTACGACCTGAGAAAAGCGGGGCACGAGGTAACGATCTTCGAGTCTGCGGAATACGTCGGCGGGCTGGCAAGCGGCTTCAAGGAACCGCACTGGGATTGGTCGGTCGAGAAGTTCTATCACCACTGGTTCCAATCGGACAGTTCCATGCTGGGCCTGATCCAGGAACTGGGATGGATGGACAAGGTCATTTTCCCGCGCCCATACACGGTGATGTTGCACAAGGACAAGTGGCATCCATTCGACTCGATCCTGCATGCGCTTCTCTTTCCTGGACTTGGTTTTGGGCTCAACAAGATCCGCTTTGGCTTCGTTGGACTCTTTCTCCGCCTGACGAACGACTGGAAGTCGCTCGAAAAAGTGACCGCCGACTCGTGGATGATGAAATGGGCAGGGAAACAGGTCTACGAGCAGATGTGGAAGCCTCTGCTGGTCGGGAAGTTCGGTCCGTTCTTCAGGGATGTCAACATGGCCTGGATGTGGGCACGCATCAAGGCACGGACGACACGCCTCGGCACGTTCGAAGGCGGCTTTCAACGGTTCGCAGACCTGTTCGCGGAAAAACTGCGGGGGATGGGAGTGGAGATTCGGCTGGGGGTGGGCGTCAAGTTCATTAAGCAGAACCAGGCTGGAGGCTTGTCAATTGACGCGGGGGGCGTTGTCGAGTCATTCGATAAAGTGCTGGTCACCACATCCCCGAATCTGATGGCGAAGATGTGTCCCGACCTTCCCGAAGATTATTTGAGAGGGCTGCTCGGGTTGAAATCCATGGGCGCGGTTGTGATGGTGCTGTCGCTCAAGCAGCAGCTTTCAAAGGACGGCTATTACTGGTTCAACCTGCCCAAGGAGGCGGGTTACCCGATGCTGGCGCTCGTGGAGCACACGAACTTCGTCTCGAAGGAACATTTCGGCGGCGACCACATCGTGTACGCGGGCGATTATCTGGAGCTGGGTCACGGATATTTCTCAATGAGCGCTGATGAGCTGCTGGAACGGTTTACACCTGCGTTCAAAAAATTCAACCCGGAGTTTTCGCGTGACTGGGTGAAGAAGATCTGGGTCAACAAAACGAACTATGCCCAGCCTGTGCCGTTGGTGAATCACTCGAAGAACATCCCTGCGATCCAAACGCCCATTGACGGGTTGTATTTCGCCTCGATGAGCCAGGTCTACCCGTGGGACCGTGGCACGAACTTCGCAGTGGAGATCGGCAGGCGGGCGGTGCGCATCATGCTTGGGATGGAAAAATGAATCCATCTTTCATCAAACCACGATATGACAAAGGCGGGTTTGCGGGGATTCCCAGCCGCATTACGCAGGCATTCGCTTCCGGGGCGTATGATGCGGTCGTCCTGTTCCTGGTGGATGCGTTCGGCTGGCGGTTCTTCTGAACGGTTTCAGGATGCGCCGTTCATCCAGCGCATCGCCCGCCACGGACGCATCGAAAAACTGACCTCGCAATTCCCCTCCACCACCGCCGCCCACGTGACGACGATCCACACGGGACTGCCGGTCGGTGTCAGCGGGGTGCACGAGTGGTACTACTACGAGCCGCAGGTGGACGCGGTCATTGCGCCGTTGCTGTTCTCCCATTCGGGCACCAGGGAGCGCGACACGCTCAAGTCTATCGTCAAGCCTGCGGCAGTGTATCCGCAAGGCGTTTTCTACCCCGCGCTCAAGAAGCTGGGCGTCAAGCCGTATGTCTTTGGGATTCGCGATTACACGCCGTCCACCTATGCCAATGTGGTGATGAAAGGCGCCAAACAAAAATCGTTCAAAACGCTGTCGGAGGCGCTCGTCAACCTGGGGATACTGATCGAAGAGGCGAAAAAGCCTGTCTACGCGCACCTCTACTTCGACAAGATCGACGCGCTCTGCCACGAGTACGGTCCGACCGCGCCGCAGACCGAGGCGGAGATCGAGACCTTTTTGTTGATGATGGAGCACTACTTCGACCGCATCTTCAAGGGGAGGAAGCGGGTCCTATTCCTGATGACCGCCGACCACGGCGCCTCGGAAGTGGACCCCGAAACGACCATCTACCTGAACATCCATCCCCACTTTGCGGGATTTGAGCGATTCATCCGCGCCAACCGCAACGGACAACTCCTCGTCCCCGCCGGTTCAGCGCGTGACCTGTTCCTGTACATCAAGGAAGGTAGTTTGGATGAAGCCCAGTCCTTTCTCGCCAAACGGCTGGAAGGGCAAAGCCGATGTCGTCAAAACCGAGTTCCTGATCTCCGAGGGATATTTCGGTCCCGAAATATCGCCACGTTTCCGGGAGCGGGTTGGGAATCTGATTGTATTGCCGTACCGGTACGAGTCCGTGTGGTGGTACGAGAAGGATAGGTTCGAGCAGGGATTCTACGGTCATCATGGCGGGTTGACCCCGCAGGAGATGGAGACCATTCTTTACACCCTGGAAGTGTGATGAAACAAAAACAGGCGACTCGGTTGAGTCGCCTGTCTGTTTTATTGGCCTCGGCTGTGAGGGTAGGGGCTCCAGTCCGTCAGGTTGATGCCGCTGGTGAGCTGCCCGCCTTTGACGACGAACGGCTTCATCGTCAGGTTGTCGAAGACATAGGCGCCCTGCAGGTTGTAGTCCGGCGCCCAGGCATAGGCGTAGTAGGTTCCGTTCGGGAGCAGGACCTTGTAGGTGGGGTTGCTCTCGGGGATGGAGAACTGGATGACTTCTCCGGTGACTGCGTTCTCAAAGTACAGGATCAGCGGCGGGTTGAACTCGCTGGGATAGTGGAAGGTCCCGCTGACCTCGCCGTGCGGCAGGTCTTCCACATTGATGTCCACATAGAATGCCTTGTTGGCGCTGTCACCAAACCCGAACAGGGTACCGGCTGGGTTGCGGAGCATCCAATAACCGACGTAATGTCCGCGTTTGGCGGGAGCCGTCAGCGTGACGGAGACGTCCACGGTCTGGCCGGGGGATACGTAGCCGGGCAAACGGACTGCGGTGGTGCCGCCCATCTGGTCGCCGCTCGCGAAGACCAGCATGTAGTCCGGGGTCCATGTGCAGGTACCGCGGTTCTTCAGACGCCAGGTTTTGGTGAAGGTATCACCGGATGAGAATTTGGTGCCATCCGGAATGGAAACGTCCTTGACGAACGTGACCCAGTCACAGTACGAAACAGCCGTCGCCGTGGGAAGAGGCGTGTTGGTCGCCGGGACAGGCGTCGCTGTGGGAGGAAGCGGAGTCCCCGTCGGCGGGACGGGAGTCTGCGTGGGCGCGTTCTGCGTCATGGCAACGATCGTCTGTGTGACCATCGCCTGCACAGTGGCAAACGAGTCGACCGGCTCAGGCTGTTGAGGGTTGACCAGCGGCATGGCGAAGATGGTAATGGGGAAACATGCCATGACTGCAAAGAATAGAACGCCAAAGATGATAAGGATTGAGTTGGTCGTAAGTTTCATCGTGCACCTCCAGGTTGTGCACGAGATGGACGAGGACCTGATGGCAAAGGTTCCCGCGCCATTCGGGAATGGTACTGGAGAACTACATCGTTCGGGAACCACCAGAAAAAAAATTCCGAAGACTTTCGACTTCGGAATTCGGAGTTCACAACTCGGATTTTACCTTTTCCCGAACCACATGCGGGAGAGCAGGTTGTCCTTGCGGATGAAATGGTGATACAGCGCCGCGCCAACATGCAGGACGATCAACAGAAGCAGGAGTGTCGAGGTCAATCCGTGCCCGATGCGCGGCGGGTAGACAGAGAAATCCGCCGGGTAGGGGGCGGCGCCGCTGAACACATCCGGGCAAGCCTGCCACCTGGAAAAGACCCATCCCGCTCAGGACCATGCCGAGCAAAAGGACGTAGAACAGCACATGCACCGCCCTGGCGACGAAGTTCAGGAAGGCGTTCCCGGCGTCGGCGGGGGCGGGGCGCTTCGTCGTGAAGAGCAGAATGATGCGGGCAACCAGCAGGATCGCGATGAAGAATCCGATATAGGCGTGAGCCTGCAACATGAACGGCTTCTGCGGGTCATCCACCGGCACGCCCGGCATGACGAACTTCCCAATGCCGAGCATCATGATGACCAGCAAAAACATCAGCCAGTGCAGGGCAACATGGACAGGGTGATAACGGGACGGTGCGGTTTCCTTTGACATAATTCTCCTCCAGACAAATGGGTTGGCTTGCAAGTTTGTTTTCTGACGACACGGCAGAGCGCTTCTCTTACACTCCACGAGGGACCTTGGCGGGAACCTCTGTAACAAACTTCATCCGGGCAATCTCTAGGTGAACAGGGGAGGTTGGAGTAAAATAATTTCATTACGCCCAAATCCCCCGCCGCGGATCGGCGGGTACCTCACCTCAAAGGAGATTCTCCACATGTATCATACAATCATCATAGCCGGCAACGTCGGTAAAGACCCCGAAATGCGCTATACCCCTTCCGGGCAGGCAGTCACGTCCTTTTCAGTTGCCACCAACCGCCAATACACCACAGGCAACGGTGAACAGGTCAAGGAGACCATCTGGTTTCGCATCTCCACCTGGGGCAAAACCGCTGAGGTCTGCAATCAATACGTGAAGAAGGGTTCGAAAGTCCTGGTGGAGGGCCGCCTGACCCCCGATAAAAATACCGGCGGACCGCGCATCTGGACCAAGCAGGATGGCTCCGCCGGCGCCTCCTTCGAAGTGACGGCCAGCACCGTCCGATTTTTATCCTCGCGCGGTGAAGATGGCGGGGCGCCCATGCAGGGCGGCGGCGGATTCGAAATCGCCGAGATGCCGCCCGAGGACGATATTCCATTCTAACCTGTTCAGGGCAGGTCTAATGAAGCGGGGAGTTCCTGTTTGATTAGACCTGTTTTTTATAAAAAGTTGAAATCATGAATACTCCAACACCCCAACAGCCGGCGCCGGGTCCAAGGATCGAAATCCCGGAAGGACTCAAGCCGCTCTACACCAACCTGGCGCGCATCGCGCACTCCCCCGCCGATATCGTCATCGACTTTGCCCAGATCCTGCCGGGGGAGGGCAAATCCACCGTGCAGGCGCGCATTCTCATGACCCCGCTGAGCGCCAAACTACTCCTGCGCGCCCTGCAGGAAAACCTTGCGCGATATGAAGCTTCGTTTGGCGAGATCAATGTCCCGCACGCCAGCAACCTCGCCGACAACCTGTTCAAGGGGCTCCAACCGCCCGAACCGCCCAAGGAATAAAACCGAAAGAGCAAAGGTCACCATGCATAAATTGGAAAAGATCGCCGAACAGATCCGCCAGAACTTCGACCAGCGTAACGCTGCCAGGGACGAAGCGCTCAAGCAGGCGCGTCAACTCACGCGCGCCTGCTCGCTTGCCATCCGCGCCGTGCACCGCAACGAGTTCGACACCATGGAAGCAAACCTATCGGAAGCCCAGTCCCGCGCCGACAAACTCAGGAACGATCTCAGGCAACACTCCGACTTATACTACGCTGGTTACACACAGGATTCCCTCAAGGAGTACGTCGAAGCCAACGTGACCTGTGCCCTGATCCAAAACCAGGCGCTTCAGACACCCGAGGATCTGGGTGTGGAATACGCCACCTATCTCAACGGGCTGGCAGAGGTGGTGGGCGAACTGCGCCGCCGCATCCTGGACATCCTCCGTTCGGGATATTCGCAGGAGGCGGAGCGCCTGCTCAACCACATGGACGATATCTACTCCGTCCTTGTGACGATGGACTATCCGGACGCGATCACCAGCGGCTTGCGGCGTCAGACCGACAACGTGCGCGGCATCGTCGAGAAGACGCGCGGCGACGTGACCTTCAGCCTGCGCGGCGAAGACCTGACGCAGGCCATCAGCACTTTGAGCAGGCAGTTGAACGGTAACCAGGTTGAAGTCGAAAATAGAAGCGGATTGTCCCTCCGCATGAATGACGAAGAGTAGCGGCATGGCGCGAGGCGGTCACAAGTATCCGCTCACCGTTTATCGGCATCTGCTCAACCGCTGGTGGACCCCGATGTTCGCGATCGGTCTGGTGATGTTCGCGCTGGCGTATGGTGAATATACGGACCCTGTTTACAGGTTCATCCCGTGGCGCTGGCAGGTTTTCGCAGGGATAGGGGTGCTGGCAATCCTCATTGGTGTCTTCTTTCTCCTGATCCGGCAGATCGCTTATATCCAGCCGTTCCCCGCCTACATCAAACTGGTGACGCCGTTCATGCGGGTCAACATCTCCTACAAACGACTCCACAAAACCACGACAGCGGAAATGCGACAACTGTTCCCGCCCAAAAGCATGTCCGGTTGGATGCGTGATATTTTTTCACCGCTTGCCAGCCAGACAGCCATCATTCTCGAGTTGAAATCGTATCCTGTTTCACCCACCCTGTTGCGCATGTTCCTTTCGAGATTCTTCTTCAAGGATAAAACCCCGCATTTTGTGATCCTCGTCAAAGACTGGATGGGGTTGAGCACGGAGATCGACAGTTTTCGCACGGGAATTGACGACCCCGACCCGCGACCGATAAAGAAGCGCCGCGGCGATTCCATACTTTCAAAACTTCCCGGGAAATGAACATCTACTTCGCCTGTTCCATCACCGGCGGACGCGAATTTGAGTTTGTGTATCAGGCAATTGTCGGCGCGTTGGCGGAGGCGGGGCATGAGGTGCCGACGGCACATTTGGCTGAATCAGGTGTCGGGGCGGTGGAGGCGGTCATTCATCCCAGCGAGGTATATGAACGCGACGTGGCGTGGATCCGCGCATGTGATGTATTGATCGCGGAAGTCAGCGTGCCGTCGCACGGAGTAGGTTATGAGATCGGCTTCGCACTGGGGCTTGGGAAACCCGTCCTGGCGCTATATCAGGATGGACGCAAGGTCTCGAAGATGATCAGCGGGAATCCCGATTCACGCCTGACCGTGGAATTGTATCAAACTCCCGAGAATGCGATCCGAAAGATTGGGGTTTTCCTCTCAAAATTCGGGTAAAGGGCTGTTTTTCGGTCGAAAGCAGTGCGCTGAGTAAGTTGCGAATAATGCCTAATGTCACCGGCAATCGGTTACTTTTTACGATGGCTAATTACGGGCAGGTGGGATATTATGACGTTGGAGACAACTCAAAGACACCTCCAAATGCTCCTCATTGTCTCCTCCTTTGGCGAAAGCCGCCGCCGGGCAAATCACCCGGCGGCGGCATTGCTTAAGTCCTGTTTTTAGCGGGGTGTTTGAGTTTACTTCCTGCCGATTGGGATCTGTGGGCTGTTGACAGGCAGGACGATGAAGAAGGTGCTCCCCTGCCCGAGGTTGGATTCGACCCATATACGTCCCTGGTGTGCATCCACAATGCTCTTGACAATCGCCAACCCCAGACCCGATCCTTCCTGTTTATCCATGTTGTGGCCCCGGTAGAATTTGTCGAAGATGTGGGCCTGGTCCGGGATGGGGATGCCAGGGCCGTTATCCGAAACCTGGAGGATGATCTGGTCGCCTTCGGCATGGATGGAAATCTTCACTTCGCCGTTGTCGCCTGAATACTTGATGGCATTCCCGACGACATTGTCGAGCACCTGGCGCAGGCGGATGGGGTTCGCCCGCAAGGCGGGCAGGGACTCTGCAATATTCGTCTGCACCTTGATGTGCCTGGACCTGATCTGTCCCTGTAACATATCGAGAGTGTAACGCAGGAGCCCGTCCAGTTGCACCCATTCACGACGGGTGTCCAGACCGGCTTCGATGCTCCCAAGGTCCAACAGGTCGTTGATCAGCACGGTGATGTGTTGCACACTGTCCTGTAAGCGTTTCAGGAAATCCTGCTGATTCTCATTGAGGGTTCCGGCACGTGCGATCAATTCGGTATAACCGATCACAGATGTCAACGGGGAGCGCAGGTCATGGGAAACCGTATGCACGACCTCGTTGCGGATGCGGTCCACTTCCTTCAGGTAGGTAATATCCTGCATGGTGACAGCGTATCCGATCTCCGGGATCTCTGTCAACTGGGCGCTTGCCACCCTGCCGTCGGGGAAAATGACCTCATGGTGAGCAAGCGGGTCATGGTTGCCGTTATTTGATATCAAGGCGCGCAGGTCGGGATGTTGGATCAAATCAAAGACAGGTTTGCCGATGGACGATTTTTCATCCAGCCCGAACGACGAACACATGGCGGGATTTACCAGCAGGATGAGGTTGTCCTCGTCCAGTATCATCACGCTGTCGTGGATGCTGTTGATGACCGTTTCCAGCCGGGAACGTTCGGCTTCGGAGATCTGGGCGCGTTTCTGGAGCGAGGAGGTCGTCCGCTTGACCTCGCGACGGAGCCAGTCACCGACGCGGTGTGCGTGGTTGAGCGCGCCTTCCACTATGCCGAGAATGTCATCCGTCCTGAGAGGCGGGGCAAGGTAGCCGCCGATACCCAGGCGGAAGACCCGGTTGGCAAACCCGGGCGTCACCTTTTCGGTATACATCAGGAAGGGAAGGGTGGGGAACCGCTCGAGCAATTCCTCGACAATGACCAACCCGTCATGCCCGTCGAACCTTTCCGCAACCATCAGGAGGGCGGGGGTGGTCTCCTGCAACAGGCGGCTTAAAGCCTTCATGTCACTGGCGATCGCTGTATCATAGTTGACGGCTTGCAAGGCACGGTCCATCAATTTCAAGATGTGCGATTCGTCCAGTGCCAGCAGGATGAGGTCTTTTTTGGGCATGGTTCTCAACAGGAATTTTACTTTGTTTTCTGTGTCATTGACATGGGCGGCATGGTTTTCTCTGCCGCACTCGACAATCTCTGTAAAGCCGCACGGGCGGCCTGTAGTGCCTGCTTTTGGTCATTGGTCAGAACGCCGGGCATTTCCGTCAGCAACAGGTCCACCGGCTGGATGGCGGCACGCACCTCCTCCACGACCGAGCTGCGGACATTTTCCAACACGGCATTTTGTCTTTTCTGAACTTCCCTGACAGATTGCGCCGATTCATTCAAAGCGCGGAACAACCTGGAATTCACGAGCGAGATCGAAGCATAATCAGCGACCGCCTCGAGCAGGGTCTGTTCGGTCTTTGTGAACGCCCTCTCCTCCTTGCGCACGACAACCAGCATGCCGATCACTTCCAGGTGCACCTTGATCGGAACCACACAGACCGACTTGCCGAGGTTTGCGATCCTGAACTTGAGGAGCGGAGCGCCATCCATCGCAAGCGTTTCACCGGAGAGAGCCACCAGTGCGCTGACGCCGTCCTCCAGCGGCAAGTTCATCTTTTTTGCCCATGCATCGGGCAGGCCGCGCTGGGCGGCAAGAAGGAACGCCTTGTTTCCCTGGTCATGGACAAGGAGCCAGGCAATATTCGTATTTGCCACCTGCACCGCGCCATCCACGATCTTTTGGAACAAAATCCGCTGGTCTGTGATCGAACTGACCGCCTTGCCCAGGTTGATGATGGCGGTCAGCTCGCGCACCTTGCGCTGTAACTGCTCGTTCATTTCGTCGACCTGCAAATCCAGCCGCTGGTTTTCGCGCGCGCTTCTCACCCTGCTGAAAACGCGCTCCACCACAGACAATATTTCCGCATCACGCGCAGGCCACAGGATGTAATCCGCCGCGCCCAGGCGGAATGCCTGGATGATGTCATGCTCCTGTCCCTTGCTCGCGACGATAACCAGCGGGGTGTCAACACCCTGCGAAGTAAGGGCAACCAACAGGTCTTTTGTGCTCAAACCGGGCAGATTTATGTTCGCAATGATCAGGTCCGGGGGGGTCTGGAGCGCCTTTTTGATGGCAGAGGAGGAATCAGAGACCACATCCACCTGATACCCCACAGATCTGAGCGTTTGGCGGGCGATCAAGTCACTGATCTTCGGATCATCTTCTACAAGCAGGATTCGGTCCCCGGAACTCGGCATGATGGGCTCTCAATCTTATTTCGCGCTGATGACGTGGATTGTAACACCCTTGCCTTAATCCGTGAGAAGGCAGAGGATTACAACACACTTTCAAAAGAGACGCTAGATGGAAAAGACCGGGCGCGATTGACCTGTCAGGATGCCGCGGTGGTTCAGGATGGACTTCACAGGTCCAAACTGACCGAGGGCCTGTCCCAGCTTCGGAGACAGGGCACCCAACTGACGCAGAATCTCGACCGTCACCGCCGGGCGCACGCGGACGCTCGACTCGAGGTTCATGTCCTGGCGTGAGGCATCCCCGTCCGAGACTTTGAACGCGATCCCCACGCCGGGTGAATCCTTCCCCAATACGCCAGGCAGGAGGCCGATGATCTGGTAGCCCTCCGCGCCGCGCTTACAGACGATCTTCCCCTCCCCCGCGCGCATCAACTCGCAGTCGAATTCGCCGTCGGCGCTGACCATTTCGGGGTGGGAGGTCATGGCGGAGGCGATCCTGCGGCAGGCTTCGGCGCGTTTCTCCGGCAGGTCGTGCGGATCGCAGAAGCGCGACATGCCGAGCGCAGCGTTATACAACGGGACCGCAAAATTGGGTGCGGAACAGCCGTCAGTGCCGAGGAAGACCTGCTCGGACGGGATCAGGCACATCTCCGCGAAGGAGGCGAGGATGTCCTGCTGGATCGGATGGTCGATATCCAGATAATTTTCGAGCGGCAGTCCGCGCATCTTCGCGTGGGCAAGCATGGCGGTGTGTTTACCGGAGCAGTTGTTGCGGATCGGCGTGGGAAGCTGGTCGTGGAGGATCAGGGATTTGAAGGCGGGCACGTCGCCGGGGTAGTGCGAGCCGCATTGCAGATGGCTTTCTTCGATGCCGACCTTTCTCTGCATCTCCCGAACGGTTTCGACGTGCAGGTCGCTGCCCTCGTGGGAGGCGCAGGCAATGGCAAGTTCGCGCGGCGTAAAGTTGAAATGCTCCACGCCGCCGCGTTCGACAAAAGGCAGGGCCTGGAACGGCTTGGCGCTGGAGCGCAAAAAGGCGACCGTTTGCGGGTCGCCGTAGGATGCGATCAATTTGCCGTTCGAGTCTACAACGGCAATGCAGCCATAGTGAACTGACTTAACCAGGTCGCCGCGCGTGGTTTCAAAAAGAGGCAGGGCATTCACTATTCGTCCACCGCATTGCGCGACGAGGCGAGATAATGGCGTGCGTGGTAATTGCGCAGACCAAAGCGCAGGCGATGGGCATACTGCTTTTGTTTGGCGGCAGGCGCCTTGAACTCCTTTAATACCTGGTCGGCAAGTTTATCGGTGATATTCGGTGCAGAAGGTCGTTTTGCCCCGAGTTTTTCGATCTTTGTATGGATCGACTTAAGCAACGTTGCCTGTGTTTTGATGGCTTGCGGTGTGAGCACGCCTCCCCGCCCGCTGATGACCGTGTATCCCTTGAAATCAGCACCTTGCAGAAGATCAAGAGATTCAAGCCAGGCAGGCAGGTCGGCATGGGCAAGGAAGGGGGGCTGTCCCTTGAGGACGGTGTCGCCGACAAAGACGACCTTCTCCTCGGGCAGGATGACCCAGATGGCGCCGTCGGTGGGGCCGGGGTGACTTTCTAGGATGACCGGCGTGTCGCTCCAGTGCAGGGACATGCGGCTCACGAAGGAGATCTCCGGCGGTGCCCAGCGGACGCTTCCCAAGCCGGGGATCGATTCCCAGTTCGCGCCGGTCTCGTCGCCCTGGGCTTTGAAAGTATTCGGGCGGTTCTGGAAGGCGCGGGCGGTCTGTTCATGTGCGATGACGGTGCAATCCATCATGCGGACGCCCAATGTGCGGTCCGGGTGAGAGTCGAGGTTAACCAGCACGCGCTCGTGTCCATTACCCATGCCCATCAATGCTGCGCGCCAGGCGCGACCGTCCTCGGGCGCAGGCGGCGCGTCGATTTGAATCAACCCGCGCGTCTGGACGATGACGCCCAACGTCACGCCGGGAAAGCGTTCTTCGACATACACGTTCTTTGCAATGGCATCCATCTAATGAATTCTCCTAAAGACAGGCTCGTTCCTGCCTGTTAATGTTCTATCCCTCGCCCGCGCTGGAAGCAATCTGCTCCCCTTTTGCCACCGGGAAGGTAAAGTGGAAGGTCGAGCCTTTGCCGGTGTCGCTCTCCACCCAGATACGCCCGCCATGTCCCTGCACGGCGAGGCGGCAAAAGGCGAGTCCGATGCCCAAGCCGCCGACCTGGCCCTTTCCGCGGATGCGCGTGAACTTGTCAAAAATATGGTCCTGCTCCGAGGGTGGAATACCCGCCCCCTGGTCCTTGACCCAGAAATGCACCCAGCCGTCCTCCGCCCGCGCGCCGACCTCGATGGTCCCATCGCTCGGCGAATACTTGCTGGAATTTTCAACCAGGTTGATCAAAACACGCCGCGCCATGTCCTCGTCCACCCAAATGGAGGGGAGTTCCCCGGGCAGGTCTTCGACAAGGGTCTGCCTGCGTCCCTTGACGGAAGGCACCACATCCTGCAAGGTCTTGCGCACCAACGCAAACGCATCCACGACCGTCTGGTCGGCTACAGGCTGCCCGGACTCCAGGCGGCTGACATCGAGCAGGGAACTGACCAGGCGTTGGATACGGTCGGTTGAGTTCTCGGCAATTTTCAGGATGGAGAGAACCGTCGTGCGTTCCTCCTCGGGTAACATGGTGGCGATCACGTCCAGACTCGAGACGATGTTCGCAAGCGGCGAACGCAGGTCGTGATAGATCATCGAGGTCAGGTCTTCGCGCAAGCCGTCCAATTCCTTGCGCTCGGTGATATCGCGCAGGATCCACTGGATCGAATTGGTCGAATCGAATTCCACGCGGCGCGCATGCACCTCCGTCGGGACGTGCGTTTCGTCCTGTTTGTGCAGGGACGATTCATACGAAACCATCTGGTCGCCGCGCAGGAACTCGAACTCCAGGCCGGTCTTGTTCCAGTTCACCTCGTGCAACTGGTCGATGCTCAAGCCATGCAATTCTTCGCGCGTGTAACCGCTCAACAAACTTGCCTGGCGGTTGGCTTCGATGATGTACCCCTCCCAATCCGTGATGACGATCGGGTCGATGCTCTCTTCGAACAGGTCGCGGTAGCGTTGGTGCGCGGCTTGCAAACGCTCGAACAACTCCGCGTTCTGGATGGTCGTTCCCGCCAGGCCGCCGATGCCCGTCATCACCAGCAACGCATCCGGGTCGAACGATTTGGAGATCGGGTTGATCGCCTCGATCACGCCCAGGACGCGTCCCTGCGATTGGATCGGCGCGATCAACAACGCCCGCATCTCGACTCCCCCCAGCCTGTCCACCTCGTTAAAATTCTTTTCCATGCCGACGTCCGCCACCACCACCCCGCGTCCCTCACGCGTGACCGTGCCCGCCACCCCCATACCCAATTCGATGGTCTTTCCAAGTATGTTCCCCGCGTTCTGCCCCGCCGCCGCACGAAAGACCAGATGCTCGCCTTCGATCATGCCCAGCGCCACCGTCTCCACCTGCAAAGCCTGCATGGCCTGGATGAGCACCCGCTGGTACACATCATCCATGCGCAGGGAGGCGTTCATGGCGGCCGCGCCCTCCGCCAGTGCGGTCATGACGCGCGCCTGGCGCTGGCTCTCGGTGTAGAGACGCGCGTTCAACACGGCAATGCCTGCCTGGTCTGCGATGGCTTGCATCAGATCAAGTTGTTCGGTCGAAAATGTATTGGGTTTGGTATGCACCAGCGTCAACACCCCCACCATCTTCTCGCGCGCCAGCAAAGGGACGCAGATCGCTGACTTGGAGCCCAGGCGGTCTGTATCGTCCGGGCGCATCAACCAGCGGTCATCCTTGCCCGTATCCGGGACGTAAACGCCCTTGCGATTCTTGATCACCCACCCCGCAAGGCCGCGTTCCATTGTTTCGCGCATCTGCTGGGTGGTATGTTCGTGGATTTTCTTGCCATACACGATGGTGGCATCCACGGCTTTACCGGCATCATCCAAAACGACGATACTGCAACGTTCGCCGCCCACGTTCTGCAAGGCCTCATACAACACACGCTGGAGCACCGTGCGTAGGTCGAGGGCGGTTGCCAGCTCGCGGCTGACATTATAAAGAAGTTCAAGTAATGCCCGTGTTCGGTCCGGATTCTGCGGAAGTGTCATGGATCGTTACAACATCCGAAGTATAGCACAACCCATACCCTGTATAGTCAAGGTAAAATGGGAGCATGGCACTCGATATTCCCCGCATTAAAGCCCTTTGTTTCGACGTGGACGGCACCCTCAGCGACACTGACGATGTCTACACCCGCAAGTTTGCCCGCTTCTTCCCGCGCTTCCTGTTCAAGGACCCGGAGCACACCGCGCGGCGGTTCGTGATGTGGGTGGAGGCGCCGGGTAATGCCCTGCTCGGTCTCACGGATACGATCGGTCTGGACGATGAGATCATCGCCCTGATCGACTGGTTATCGCGCCATCAAAAGCGGTCATCCAAAACGTTCCAGCTCATCCCGGGCGTGGACGAGATGTTACGACAACTCAAGGGACGCTATCCCATGTCCGTTGTCAGCGCGCGGGACGAGAAGGGGACGATGCGGTTTTTGGAACAATTTGACCTGGCAAAATACTTTGACGCGGTTATCACCGGTCAGTCCGCCGCACACACGAAACCCTACCCGGACCCGATACTGCTCGCCGCGCAACGAATGGGAGTACAAGCCGGGGAATGTCTGATGATCGGCGATACCACCGTGGACATGCGGGCGGGCAAATCTGCCGGTGCTCAGACGGTGGGCGTGTTGTGCGGTTTTGGCGAGGAGCCAGAGTTGAGGCGAAAAGGGGCGGATATGATACTGAAAACGACGGGTGAATTGGCAGGCGTGCTGTTGAATAAAAACTGACGGTCAACTTGAAGGCGACCGTCAGTTTCTGATTGATGTAAGACGAGCTTATTTTCCACCCGAACGGGCATCGTAGTACAGGTCAAGGTTGCGATCCTGGGCAACGGCTTCCAGTTTCCTTCGATATTGTTCGATCCCATGATCGCCCACAAGCGGACCAAACAACCGGAATGCCGCCATCAGGAAGTGCCCGGTTATGTACAACGGAAGCCCCCACACTTTTAGAAGCGCCTTGAGAATCTGCGGTTCAACGCTCTTGTAACCTTCCACAAAACCGCGGTGTACCCTGCCTTCGATCAGGGAAATTATGAAGGCTTTTAGGAAAGTGTTCGGCCCGGACTTCGGAAATCCCTGAGGCTCTCCAGGCTTTGTGTATACTAATGGGTGATTGAGCAGGGAATTTGGATTTGATACATTTCAGCATCTGATCAAGGAGACTTTTATGGCACAACCTCAACTCAGAATCAACCGCAGGGAATTCTTGCGATTAATGGGGGCGTTTGCGAGCGCAGCGAGTGCGTCGGCGGCGGTGACGGCTTGTGCGCCGGAGCAGGTTCCAGGTCCGGACCCGACGCGGGCGGCTCCCCTCCCGGTCGTTGATCCGACCGGTGTCCCGCCGCAGCCTGTCCTGCCGCCGGTCCCGGTGGGAATCATCGCGCTGAACCGCATGGGATATGGTCCGCGCCCGGGCGACCTGGAGGCTTTCAACGCGCTTGGCGCAACGGACGAGGAACGCCTGCGGAATTATGTCGCCCAACAGTTGAACCCTGATACCATCGATGACAGCGATTTCGAAGCGCGGTACAACGAGGCGGGCTTCGAAACCCTGCACAAAACCCACGAAGAATTGTATTTCGACCATATCGCCAGCAACCCCTATGACTCGAACGACGACGAGTACTGGGACTGGTACAGCAAACCCGCCTACGAACTGGTGGATGCGGCCTTCCTGCGCGCGGTGTACAGCAAAAAACAGCTCATGGAAGTGCTGGCGGATTTCTGGCACAACCACTTCAACATCTACTTCTGGCAGGACGATGGTGTGCCTTTGCTGGTTTCGTACAACCGCGATGCCCTGCGCCGGAACATGCTCGGCAATTTCCGGCAGATGCTTGAGGCGGTGGCGACCCATCCCTCGATGCTGTATTACCTGAACCAGAACAATTCATCCGATGCCGGCCCGAACGAGAATTTCGCGCGCGAACTGTTCGAACTGCACACCCTCGGCGCGGAAAATTACCTCGGCGTCCGTGACCCGGTCACGGTCCAGAAAGATGCGAACGGGGTTGCCATCGGCTACGTGGACAACGATGTCTACGAGGCGGCGCGGGCGTTCACCGGCTGGCGCGTGGACGACGATATTTCCGAGTACGAGACCGGCGTGGAAAAGACGGGGCGGTTCCTGTACTACAAACCCTGGCACGACCGTTTCAACAAACTGGTGCTCGGGCGCTACTTCCCCGCCGACCAGGAGGACATGCGCGACGGGCGCGACGTGCTGGACCTGCTCGCCTACCACCCCGGCACCGCGCGTTTCATTTCGCGCAAACTCGCCCGCCGCCTCATTGCGGACAATCCGCCGGAGTCGGTCGTGGCAAATGCCGCCGCCGTGTTCATGGCAAACCAGGCCGCGCCCGACCAGCTCAAGAAAGTTGTCGAAGCCATCCTGCTTTCGCCGGAATTCACGCAGACCTGGGGCGCGAAGATCAAACGCCCCATCGAAGCCGCCATCTCCACCATGCGCGCCCTCAACACCGATTTCACGCGCATCCCCGGCGGCATCCCGTGGATGTGTTCGATGATGGGACAGGCGATGTTCGAACGCCGCCCGCCGGACGGCTACCCCGACGTCAAGGAAGCCTGGGCAAACTCGATGTCCATGCTGTACCGCTGGAACTTCGCCGTTGCCATCTCGGAGAACTGGATGGACGACGAGGACAAACAGCGCTTCATACGGACCGACATCCTGGCGCAAACCCCGGCAAACCTCCGCACCGCCGAATCCCTCGCCGACTTTTGGATCCCCCGCCTGCTCAACCGCCCCATGTCCGATCCAGACCGTCAGGCTGTGATCTCGGTCATGGCGCAGGAGTACGGTCCGCAGGAGGAACTATCGGACGACCACCTCAAGTGGGTCCTGCCCGCAATGGTCGAAGTGATCCTGATGAGCCCGGATTTTCAATGGAAGTAGTTACTGCCAACCCCGTCCTGGGCGACGGAAACAAGGATAATATTTATGCCATCCCCCATACTTACCCGTAGAAACTTCCTGCAAGGCTGCTCCGCCGCCGTCGCCGCGATGGCTGGCGCGCGGTTGACCAACGTCGCTTTCGCGCAACAAGGCGACCCGTCCGATACGCTGGTGATGGTCTTCCTGCGCGGCGGCTGGGACGCGCTCAATGTCGTCCCGCCGCTCGACGGCGACGACCGCGGCTACTACGAAGCCGCCCGCCCCGACATCAAGATCACCGGCCTGCTCCCGCTCAGCGACCGGTTCGGCTTGCACCCCGCCCTTGCGCCCCTGCATGACATCTACCAACAAGGGAAGATGGCGGTCGTACATGCGGTGGGACTGAACTACGACACGCGCAGTCACTTCGACGCGATGGAATACATCGAACTCGGCACGCCTGGCTCCAAGAGCACAACCTCCGGCTGGATCACGCGCTATCTGCAGCAGGCGGCGACCACCTCGATCCTGCCGGCGCTCTCCACCTCGGGCGCGCCCTCGTCCCTGCTCAATTTCATCCCGACCGTCAACCTGAACGACCCGTCCGAGTTCTCGCAATGGAACAACGGACTGCTCGAACTCGCAGCAAGCCGCCCTGCGCCTGATGTACAACGGCGAGACGCTCCTGCACCGCGCCGGACAACGCACGCTCGAGTTGCTTGCCATCGTCAACCCGCTGGTGGAGCAGGAGTACCAGCCGTCCAACGGCGCCTCCTACGGCGACGACGAGCTGGGTCAACAACTCAAGACCGTTGCGCGCATGATCAAACTCGAGGCGGGACTGCGCGTCGCCACCGTGGACTACGGCGGCTGGGACACCCACGAGTACCAGAATGACGGCGACGGCGGTTACCTCGCCGACCAACTGGACAGCCTCGCCTCCGGTCTCGCCAACTTCTACCTCGACCTCGACACCGGCTACACCGACCGCCTCTCGGTCGTCGTCATCAGCGAGTTCGGGCGGCGACTCGTCCAGAACGAGGACTACGGCACCGACCACGGTCACGGCAACGTCATGTTCGCGCTGGGCGGCGGCGTCAACGGCGGACAGGTCTACGGCGCGTGGCCCGGCCTCCACAACGACCAACTCTACGACCGCGCCGACCTCGCCATCACCACCGACTACCGCCAGGTATTGAGTGAACTGCTCGCCCGGCGGCTCGGCAACCCCGATGTCGGGACGGTCTTCCCCGGATTCGCACCGGCGGGGGAATTGGGGATCTTCCGCGCCTAGACAAAAATCCCACCAAGGATGGCGGAAACGGCGAAGGCGTTTTAAGGAGCCTTTGAAACTCTGTGAAAAATGAAAAAGTCCCCATTCCCGGGGACTTTTTCATGAATTAGCCGCCGCTGGTCAGCGGCTCCAGCCGCCGGGCAGGCGGGTGACTCCGACAAAGACGAGGAGCAGCGCACCGACGACCGCCGTGAGAGCGACGGCGAACTTGTTCTGTGATTTTTTCATAAAGGTGGGCAAATGTCCCAGGATCGCCGCGACCAGCATAACGGTCATATGTTCGATGCGGAACATCGGGAAGCCGCCGCCTGTCAGCCCGCCCCAGAAGAAGAGGATGAATCCCAGCGTCACCTGCAAATCCATCAAGCCGCTGAAACCAGCCGAAAGTCCGCGGTCCATTTTTGTGAATTCACTCTTGCGCACCAAACCAACCAGGAACTTGACCAGCGCGAACAACCCGACCAGCACGATTCCCCAGCGCAGGATGGAGTGAAGCATCAGTAAAAAACCCATATGATCTCCTTTGGCGTGAAATTTCGTTCAATGGTAGCATAATCTCATGTAAAATAAAATGGCACACCGCAGGAGGAACCCATGCCCTACGAAATGATACTGGTCGAAACGCGCGGACGGGTCGGTCTCGTCACGCTCAACCGCCCGCAGGCAATGAACGCCCTCAACAACCAGCTCATGCGCGAAGTAATGGACGCGCTCGAGGCCTTCGACACGGACGACGCCGTCGGTGCGATGGTCATTACGGGGAGCGAAAAAGCCTTCGCCGCGGGCGCGGACATCAAGGAGATGTTGGGGAGATCGGCGCGGGAAATGCAGGAGGCTGACCATGTGGCGGTCTTTGGCAGGATTCGATCGGTGGAGAAACCGGTCATTGCCGCTGTGTCAGGCTGGGCGTTGGGAGGCGGATGTGAGATCGCCCTGTCCTGTGACATGATCGTCGCCTCGGAGTCCGCCAAATTCGGTCAGCCGGAGATCACCATCGGCGTCATCCCCGGCGCGGGCGGCACCCAGCGGCTCACCCACGCCGTGGGCAAAGCCCTCGCCATGGAAATGGTCCTCAACAACCGCACCCTCTCGGCGCAGGAGGCGCTCCATCACGGACTTGTGAACCGCGTCGTCCCCGTCAGCGACTACCTGAACGAGGCGCTCAAGCTTGCGGAAGAGATCGCCTCACGCGCCCCGCTGGCTGTGCGCGCCGCGAAAAAGATGATCAACGCCGCTTACGACGCGTCGCTCACGGAGGGTCTCGCTGAAGAAAAGCAGGCGTTCTACGACCTGTTCAACACGGAAGACCAAAAGGAAGGCATGCAAGCCTTCGTTGAAAAACGCAAGCCGGAATGGAAGGGCAGGTAATGCTCGGTTTCGCCGACCTGAAACACGCACTTGGCGAACTGGGACTGGCTGGCAAGCCGGTCATCGTGCACGCATCCCTGAAGAAATTTGACACCATCCAGGGCGGACCCGGCACCCTGATCCATGCAATACGCGAGACGTTCGGCGGCGTGGTCATGCCGACCTTCACCTACAAAACGATGGTCACGCCGGGGGTCGGTCCGCCCAACAACGGCATCCCCTATGGAAGCGGCAGGGACCACAACAAAATGGCAGAGCCGTTCCACGCCGCCATGCCGCCGGACAAAATGATGGGCTTGTTGCCGCTGACCCTGCTCGGAGAGCAGGATGCCCGCCGCACCGCGCACCCGATCCTTTCCTTTGGCGGCATCCACGTGGATGACATCCTGCTCGCCCAAACCCTGTTCGATCCGCTGGCACCCATCCGCGCACTGGCGGAAAAGGACGGCTGGGTCATCCTGATCAACGTGGATCACTCCGTCAACACCAGCATCCATTACGGGGAAAAACTTGCCGGGCGCAGGCAGTTCGTCCGCTGGGCGGTGATGCGCGGGCGTATCGTGGAATGTCCGGGTTACCCCGGCGACTCCTCCGGTTTCACTGTCATTGAAGAATTCATCTACCCCCACACCCGCCGCGTGGACCTGGACGGCGGCGCGTTCATCCAGGCGGTCCCGTTGAAACGATTGCTGGCTGTGACTGTGGAACTGATAAAAAAAGACCCGCTGGCGCTGCTCTGCCAGCGGGAGGATTGTGAGAGGTGTAATGCGGTGAGAAACATGTAGGGGCGAAGCATGCTTCGCCCCTACTGAAACGTAATCTCTTCCACGCGCCAGCTCTCCTCCCCCATCAACTTCAGCAGGCGCTGGAGCAGTTCGGGGCAGATGCGCGTCGTATCGTTGGGGAAATCGATCAGGTGCCTGCCGCCATTCTCGAAGATCTGAAAACTGAAGCGGTCCCGCCCGTGGAACGAGATCAGCGTGCCGTAGATGGTCTTGATGCGGCGGCGGTCCTCCTCCTTGTTGCCCGACGAACGCAGGTTCACCGTGATCTGCTTCGGCGGGTGGTCCTTGTCCGCTTCCTTCGCCAGCGGGATGTAGAGGGATTTGAGGGAGGTGACCACCGCTTCGCGCTCCGCCTCAGCCTGCTCCGCGTCAACATCCGGGGACACCGCTGGAGCTGCTTCCAACTGAACGCGCGGCGGCGTGACATCTTCCTTTTTCTTGAACTTCGGCTCCGGCTTCGAAGCCATCGCCGCATCCTCGAACGACGGCTGCCACTGCGTATCCCAGTCCTCGGGAAAGTTATCGGGCGGGGGAGGCATATCGTCATCCCAGCCTGTGTTGGATGTCTCTTGCACCTTTGGCGCGGCTTGCGGCTTTGCGTATTCCGCCGGCTTTTCAGCGATTTGCATCACAGGTTGTTTCTGCGGAGCAACGATCGGCTTGGGTTGCCTGGACTGGATGTTGAGATTTTGGACGTGCGAATCCGGCTTGGGCTGGGACATGGCCTCAAGTTCAGAATCAGGTATCGGCTTGCCGCGAAGCGGAGGCGAAGCGCCTGCACTGAGCAAAGTCGAAGTGTCCTTTAGCGGTTCAAGGATCTTGATCTCGGTCCGCACGGTGTCCACCAAAATCTTCGGCGGTGTGCTTCCAGTATCCACTTTGCCTTCGACGATCACGATCTGACCGACCGTAAGCATCTCGCGCGTCTTCTCCCAGGTACGCGGGAAGAGGACAAGATCAATGTTTCCCTGGATATCTTCGAGGGTGACAAAGCCCATCGGCTTATTGGTCTTGGTCATGTACGGACGGACATGTGTGACAAGACCAGCAACGCGCACTTTCTCTTCGTGTTGCGCCTCGTTGAGTTGGCCGGAGAAGTAACTGACGATCTGTGCAAAGGTTGATTGATACGGCGTGAGCGGGTGATCGGAGATGTAAAGACCGATGAGTTCACGCTCCCAGCCGAGCATCTCGCGCTTGTCAACATTGTTGACATCGGGAAGCGTGATCTCTTCCACCACGCCGGTCGACTCGCCGAAGAGGGACATCTGCCCCGCTTCCGCCGCACGGAAATGGTTATTGCTGATGGAAACGATGCGATCCAGCGAGGCAAGCAATGCGGCGCGGTTTCCGAAGTTATCCATCGCGCCGACCTTGATGATGCACTCGAGCGCACGCTTGCCAACGGCGCGCAGATCCACACGGCGGGCAAAATCGTTCAGGTCCTTGAATTTTCCATTGGCCTTGCGCTCTTTGATTATCAACTCAACAGCGCCCTGACCAACATTCTTCACCGCGCCGAAACCGAAGCGGATGTGAGGCTGCTGCCCGCCTGTCGAAGTTCATATCTTCGATCTCAAAATCCCAGTCTGAAGCATTGACCTCGGGAGCAAGCACGGGCACGCCCATACTGCGCGCGTCCGCAACATACAGAGCGACTTTTTCGGTCTGACTGGCAGACGCTGTCAGAGTCGCCGCCATATACTCAGCAGGATAATGCGCCTTGAGGAACGCGGTTTCAACGGCAATCACGCCGTAATCAGCGGCATGAGACTTATTGAAACCGTAACGGGCAAACTCCTCCCAATCGCTGTAGATGGCTTCGGCGGTCTCCTTGTCCATCCCCTGGTTGACCGCACCATTCACGAACTTATTGCGGTGCTTCGCGATCTCTTCATGCTTCTTTTTCGAGATCGCCTTGCGCAACTCATCCGATTCAGATGGAGTATACCCGGCAAGTTCCACCGCGGCGCGCATCAATTGTTCCTGGTAGACCGGGATGCCGTAGGTATCCTTGAAGATCGGCTCGAGTTTCGGGTGGCGGTATTCCACCTCCGCTTCGCCGTGCATACGCGCAATGTAATCGGGGATGAACGCCATCGGGCCCGGGCGATACAACGCCACCATCGCGATGATGTTATCCAGCGACTTTGGCTTCATCTGGACGAGCCAGCGCGTCATGCCGCCGCCTTCCACCTGGAAGACGCCGGCGGTTTGCCCGCTGCCCATCAACTCGAAGGCTTTCGGGTCGTCAAGCGGGATGTTGTTCAGATCGTATTTGATGCCGTGCCGCTTCTCGATCATGTCGCAGGCTTTTGCCATCACGGACAATGTAATCAGCCCGAGAAAATCAACCTTCAACATGCCAAGCGAATCGAGAATGCCCATTTCGAACTGCGTAACCGTCTTGATGGGTGTCTCATCCGAATTGGATGTTGGGCGGTGCAATGGCAAATACTCGACGATGGACTTGTCAGAGATCACCACACCCGCCGCGTGAGTGCCTGCGTTGCGGACCGTCCCTTCCATTTTCGCGGCGGTATCGATCAACTCACGCAAGTGCGGCTGGCTGGTGTAAATCTCCTTGAATTCAGGGATCGCCAGCGCGTCTTCCATTGTGGTGTTGCGCCCCGAAACGAACGGCACCAGTTTCGCCACGCGATCCACCTCAGGCAGGGGAATTTCCATCACGCGCGCCACATCGCGCAGGGCGGCTTTCGTGCCCATCGTGCCGAAGGTAATGATCTGCGCGACCTTGTCGTTTCCATATTTCCGCACGCAATATTCAAGCATCTCGCCGCGGCGGTCGTCGCGGAAGTCCAAATCAATATCGGGCATCGAGATACGGCCGGGGTTCAAAAAGCGCTCGAACAACAGGTCATGGTGCAACGGGTCTACCAATGCGATTTCAAGGACATACGCGACAATGGATCCCGCCGCCGAGCCGCGCGCGTTGTACCAGATATTGTTTTCCTTCGCGTATCGGCACAAATCCCACACGATCAGGAAGTAGGCATCGAATCCCATCTCGTGGATGACGCTCAACTCGTAATCGAGTCTATCCTGGACCTGTTGGCTGGCCGAGCGGTCCCCGTACCTTATCCCCGCCCCAACATTGCACAGGTGACGTAGGTACGTCTCAGGCGTGAACCCTTCCGGGACGGGGAACTCAGGCAGGTGATAGTTTTTGAAACTGAGGTCAACATTGCAGCGCTCAGCGATGAGGAGCGTATTACTCAATGCTTCGGGCACTTCCGCAAACAGTGCGCTCATCTCCGACGGCGTGCGCAGGTAATATGAGTCATCCGACATGCGCATGCGGTCTTTGTTGGAGAGATGGGTGTTCGTCTGGATGGCAAGCAGGATGTCCTGCAGGCGTGAGTCGTCCTGATTTATGTAATGGACGTCATTGGTCGCAATGTAATTTGCCGAATAACGCGCCCCCATCTCGAGCAGTTTTTTATTTAGATCGGTTATCTCTTTAATGTTGTGCTGTTGAAGTTCAACGAAGAAGCGGTCCCTGCCGAAGACGTCGTAATACCAGTTCATGCGCCGGACAGCCTCTTCAGGGTTGTCATTCAACAACGCCCGCGGGATCTCCGCCGACATGCATCCGGAGGTGCAGATGATCCCTTCGGAGTGAGCCGCCAAAAAGTCCCGATCGATGCGCGGGTAGTAGTAGAAACCGTCCAACTGCGCGGCGGAGGAGATCTTGAGCAGGTTCTTGTATCCCGTTTCGTTTTCCGCCAACAGGAGCAGGTGCGAGGATGTACGGTCGAGTTTCGAGTCTCGGTCTGTCATCCCGCGCGCCGCCATGTACGCTTCCACGCCGATGATCGGCTTGACCCCCGCTTCGGTCGCCGCCTTGTAGAAATCCATCACGCCGAACATGGTGCCGTGGTCGGTGATCGCCACGGCGGGCATATCCAGTTCCTTGACGCGCTTGACCAGCTTCTTGATGTTCGAGAAGCCGTCGAGCAGGGAATATTCGGTATGGACGTGAAGGTGGGCGAAGGACATGGGCGAAATTTATTATAGCACGTGTGTTCGGGTATGAAAGTGACGGTATGCTTAAAATATCATTGATGGATATCAAAAATCCTACACGAAGGAGGATACCCCATGAGCGCGGCGCGAAGCGGATCGAATACCATCCCCTTGTGGGGACCCGCAACAAAAATCCTCCAATCAAGGAGGATTTACTGTGAGCGCGGAGGGGATCGAACCCTCAACAAACGGCTTAAAAGGCCGCTGCTCTGCCATTGAGCTACGCGCCCGTCATTCGTAAAGCGGACTGCATTCTAACATGGGAAATATCCATCGTCAACGTAAGAGGCATGCAGTACAATGCATCCATCAAACCGGAGGCAAATATGGCAGATGTATTACATGTAGATGAAGGAACTTTCCAAAACGAAGTATTGGACGCGACTGAACCTGTGCTTGTGGATTTCAGCGCGGTCTGGTGCCAGCCCTGCAAAATGCTCGACCCGGTCGTCAAACAGCTGGCTGGCGAATGGGACGGCAAGGTCAAGGTCGTAAAGATCGATGCGGACGAGAACCCCAATCTCGTCATGAAATTCGGCGTGATGGGCATCCCCACCCTGTTGTTCATGAAGGGCGGCGAGGTCAAGGAACGCGTGACCGGCTTCATGCCAAAAGAAAAACTGATCGCAAGGTTCAGCCCGCACTTCAATTAAAGTCTTTCAAACACACAGGGCACGAAGAATATTCTTCGTGCCCTGTGTTTAACCCATCCTCATCAATCTATCCAGTTCGCCAAAATCCGCACGGGAGGTCAGGTCAAGGCTGAGCGGGGATACGGATACCCAGCGTTTCTTCCGCAACACGTACACATCGGTATCTTGCGGTTCATCTTCCAGCCTGCCCGCCGCGTGATAACCGATCGTGGCAGGTTCCGTCCACGAGGTCCGATCAGGAGCCGTGGGGATGTAGTATCTCTCCCGCGAAACACGGGTCAATTGCCAGGGCGTATCGAGCGTTGCACCCCAGGGGACATCCACCTTCAGCAGATCCACATCGAGCGGGAATTTCTTCTCAAGCAATAAACGGCCAAAATGCCGGGCAAAACCCGCCGCCACCGAAAAATCAACTTCATCGGAATAGGACAGGTGGTATTTCGAATCGGTCTCCAGCGAGACAGCCATCGCAGGGATTCCCAGCGAGGCGGCTTCCATCGCCGCACCCACCGTCCCTGAGATGGTCACACCCGAAGCGACGTTCTCCCCATAATTGATCCCCGACACGACCAGGTCCGGCTTGAACTTTAGGACTTCCAAGACCCCATGCAGGACAGATTGCGCGGGACTCCCGCCGACCGCATACACGCTCCATTCCTGACCGTTGACCTGCACCTGTTCCAACTGAATGATCCCATCTGACGTATTCGGCAGGCTGCGCCCCATTCCCGAGGATTGTTCGCGCGGCGCGGTGACGGTCACATACCCAAGGTCCGAGAGGGAAGCGGCGAGCGCCCACAAGCCGGGCGAGCGGATGCCATCATCATTCGTGAGAAGAATTTGTGGTTTTGCCATGATTGTCCCAATCATACTGTGATTTAACGAAAAAGGAGCGGTTTTTCTCCGCTCCTGATTTACATGGCGCCCTCGGCGCGACTCGAACACGCGACCTATTGCTCCGCAAGCAAGCGCTCTAATCCACTGAGCTACGAGGGCAGGCAGGGCAGTATTCTATCGCAGTTGGATATGATGGTCAAGTGTTGCGTTCAATAACCGTTTGCGCTGACCAGGTTCAGGAAGTCCGGGACAAGTCTCGGGTCGAAGTGTTTGCCGGACTGGTTCTCAATGTATTGAACGGCATCCTGCTTTGACCATGCCTTGCGATATGGGCGGTCGGATGTCAGCGCGTCGTAAACGTCCACCAAGGCGAACAGCCTCGCCGAGAACGGGATCTCCTCCCCGCCAAGCCGATCGGGATAGCCGGTGCCGTCCCATTTTTCGTGATGCCAGTGCGGGATCTCCATGGCATGCTCGAGATATTTGATCGGTGAGAGCAGGTCAACGGCGTATTTCGGATGCTGGCGCATGGTCTCCCACTCATCCTGATCGAGCGGACCGGGCTTGAAGAGGATCTCATCCGGGATGGCGACCTTGCCGATATCGTGCAAGGTCGCGCCGCGCCGGATATGGATCAAGTCTGAATCTTTTATTCCTGCAAGCGTCGCAAACCGCAGCGTGATGTCCGTGACGCGGCGGGTATGTCCTTCAATGTCCCTGTCGCGCAGGTCGAGAGTCCGGGACCAGGCGTCAATGGTGGCATTATATGCCATGCTCAATTCAAAGTTGGATTTTTGCAGTTCCTTGAACATCATGGCGCTGTCAATCGCTATGGCAGTTTGACCGGAGATGATGTTCAGGAAATCCATCCAATCTTCGTCGGGATGAAGATGCGAACGGTGGAATATTTCAAGCACACCCAGCACCCGTCCCTTGGCAATCAGGGGGGCGCCATAGTAAACAACGAACTTTTCACTGGGGAACAAAGGCGAACGTTCAAATTCCGTTTTGTTCCTGGTGAGATCAGCGATGTTGATGATCCGGCGATCCAGTGCCACCTTGCCGGCATACCCCTGTCCGGTTTTCAGGCGGGTATGTTGCAGGATATTCGTATGGAACCCTTTGCCGGAGGTGAACGTAAGCTCATTCAATTTCGGGTCGAGCAAAAGGACGGCGGCGGCGTCCACGTGCATGGTCTCGATGACGCGATCCAGCAGAATGGACAGGAGCAGGTTCAGGTCCAGACCGGAAGCGATGGCAAAGTCAATGGAACGAAGAGCGTTGATGCGCTGGAGTTGCCGCTTAAGCCTGCCTTCCGTCCGCTTGTATTTTGTAATATCGCGGGCAGAAAGAATGAACCTCGAGTCTGATGATCTCACGAGCCGCGCGTCAAACCAGAGCTCGCGGCCTTCCATCGTCAACGGAAATTCAAAAGAAGCGGCTTTCCCAAGCTGCCGGGCTTGAGAAAGGTGAAAACTCAGCCTGTCGCCGGCTTCAGATGACAGAAAATCTTGTATGGTCTTTTCCCGGGTCTTTTCAAAGGAATCAGAATACATGGATGGATCGCCAAAGCGGCACTCGAGTATTGCCCCGTGTTTATCCATCACAAACAGCAGGTCGGCAAACGCCTGCAGGGGTTCCCCGAGCCTTTGTTCGATGTCCAGAAGCAGATCCAATCGATTCTCTCCACGGAAGGCAACACTGACGGACGCGGGGCACAGTGAATCCCTTATCACTGCGTCCCCAATTCCGCCGCGTCACCCAATCCGACATCAGTCAGGAGATCATGACCGATGGACAATATAGGGTTAGATGGCTTTGAGAGCCTGGTTGACCTTCTGAGCAAAATCGGTCAAGTCTCTGGCACGCACGCTGCTGATGATCGTCTTTTCCTGGTCGGTAAGGGCAAAGGTCTGACCCAGGTACCCGCCTGCCAGCGCCATTTCAGGTTCGCTGAGCAGTTTTTCGCGGAACTGGCTGTTGACGATCGCAGCCGTGAATAAGCGGTGCAGGCCGGAGCGTTCCGAGACAGGCTTTCGATAATCGAAGGATGATGCGGAACGGGCATCCAGTGTAAGCATTGTCATCTTTTTCTTCCTTGTGGAAAATAGATCACATTAAATTGGACCGGTCCCACCATCTGAAGGCGCCCTGGTAATTACCATCGTGGCAAACATGAAGGCAAAGTAGACGAATTGCAAGTGGCGGCGATCGATCCGGCTGACAAAGGAGACAAATTGGTTGAGTTTGGTTTTCATGGAAGCACCTCTTTCTTTGGTTTGGATGCTTCACATCATACACCCACCCAGGATGCAAAACAGGATGCAAAATTCCCCCGATCCAGTCGAAATATCAGTTACCCACCTGTCAGTTCGCGGTATATGCGCTCGGTCTCCCGGGAGGGCGGTATTCCCAGATCTTCCATTGCCCCCCGACATGCCTGATACCGCCGCGCAACCGCAGAACGATCTCCCAACACAGCATGGGCGCGCATCTCGATCTGGTAGATCGCCTCATGGAAACGGTCCCGTTTGAGCGCCAGCTGGCAGATCCTAAGACAGTTATCCAACTGGTTGGTATCCAGGTAAAGATAGGCCAGTTCTTCCAGGGCAGACCCATAGACCTGCCACAATCTCTCCCGTTCAGGGACTGCCCATTCCGCATCCACATCGGCAAGATAGGGACCGTGGACCAGGTCCACGGCTTTTTGGAGATGCTCAATACGGGTATTTATATTGGCAGTCTTGTGGGCACGCGCAATGTGAGAGTCGAATGCATCAACATCATACTCATAGTCCATTTGATGATTAAAACGATAATATTCGTCCTCAAAAACAATTGCATCGCGCCCCACCGCACGCCGTAAACGGTAGATCTCGTTCTTGAAACGCGCCTTCAGCATCTGAACGTTCTGGGTTTCGGGCCATAACATCGCCCCAACCTGTTCCTTAGTGACAGCCTCCTGTCGGTTCAGGAAATAAAAAAACAGATCACGAACCGACTGGGTACGCCAGTCAGACATTTGGACTAACCTGCCGTTAACACTGACCTCCGGATTCCCAAATGCACGGATTGCAAGGCTGGCGGATGGCGATTGAATAAAACTGGCATGTCGACGCAAGTTCCGGCGGATCACCGGCAATTTGCCCCTGATACGCCCAGCCTTTTCAGAATAGCTATTCAATTGGCGACCAATGATCGGGTCGTTCTGCAAATCCTTCAACCAGTTTACCGATTGGTGAAGAGCAACAAACATGGCATGGTCAGGTGCTGTTTTGTCAGTCAAGGATCTCCCGTATCAGAACACTCGCATTATCTGTTTCCCGCGCTTGACAATGGGCGGCTGCAAGCCATATCGACGCTCGATTGCCACTCAAGATCACGTCCATCCTGTAAAAACAATTCCCTGCATTCCCTGAACAGTGGAATTGCCTTTTTGGGCTCATTTTTGAGCAAGAAAATATCTGCCTTCGAGCAACAGCCATAAGCCACGCTCATATGTCGATTGACTGGTGCGGAATTTCTTTCGATTCTTTCTCAGGATCGTGTTGACTTCTTCAAGATTCCCCTGCGCCAACGCAAGATTTCCCCGCGCAATGACCAGATAGTTGCGTATGAAGCCGGCAAGATCGCCAGTGGCAGTTTCGGCCAACCGATAGGCCTGGGCGGCCGCTTCGAACTCTTCCACTTCAACATACAGATCGCCTAGTCCGGTCAAAAGCAGGGATTCCGCCCGAGTATTGCGGCTTTTACGCGCACAAACCAGGCCTTCTTCGAAGGTTTCAGAGGCAAGTTCATATTCACCAATCTGATGATAGAGGACTGCCAGATTGTTCAATATTTCCGATTGGGCATGGACATCGCGTTCCGCCTGTTTTAATTTAAGCGCCTTTTGGTAGGAATGCCGGGCAGAATCGATATCCCCAACCGCACCATGCACCATTCCCGTTTCCATCAATACTGATCGGTATTCTTGCCTTCTCATTCATCGCGAAATATAGTGACAGGGAACGTTCCAGCGACTCGACAGCCTGCCGGGATTCACCCAAGCGATACAAGTTCAAACCCTTGAGCCGCAGTCCTTCGGCATAATAAAACTGAAAGTGACGAATCCGACTCTGACAGGCGCAGGGCTTCCTGTATGTCAACAAGCGATGCAGCATAATCTCCCCTGAAACGCAATGTATTTGCACGGCGAATCAGGGCAAGGATCAGACCCTCCACATACCTGTTCTTCCGATACATGGACACTGCCTTATCCAGCAATACGTTCGATTCTTGCAGGTTGCCCTTGACCGCCAGGATCGGACCGCGCAATGAAATCAGCCCAGGACGGGTCTGGAGCATCACCGGCGGCAGGCTGTTGATCCACCCCTCCAAGGTGACAAGCGCGCTCTGAAGCATCGGCGTGCCTGCCCTCTCGATCACATCCGCGAGGGCGTCCGGGTCATCCAGTTGGCGGCAGGTGAAGTAGGCTTTTTCCCACTCGCCGAATTTTTCGTAGGCTTTGACCATTCGTTCCAGAATAGGGCGGACTTCGTACGGGCGTTCCTCCCTGAAACGGGTCTGGAGAAACTCGCGGAAGAGTGGATGGTAGCGGAGCCAGCGACCGTCCGAATCGAGGGGGAGGACGAACAGGTTCTTCTCCAGGATAAGGCTCATGAGGTCGTACCAGTTTGGAGGGTCGGGATGAAGCGGCCCCAAAATCATCCCGCAAAATTCGGCATTGAATTCCTCCGGCAGGGAGGTCCTCAGGAGAAATTCACGGATATGCTCAGGCTGCTGGTACAGTACCTGCTGGCCAAGATAGGCGAACGTATCCACACCTGAAACCCGAGGCATGCCCGGCAGGTTGGAGAGCACCATGCCCGTGATCCAGCCGCCGGTTTGCACGACGAATTCTTTTGCCGTTTCGTCCGAGAGACGCTTGTGGTGATTCTGCGCGTATAACGCCTGGACCTCGCCCGGTTGGAACGCCAATTCGACATGACTAAGACCTGCCACCTGTTCGCGCGCAACCATGAGGGTCACGTCCGGCAGTGAAGGCAGTGTGCGCGAGGAGAGAATGACATGACAGTTTTCCATCACCAATTCAAGGAAACGGTTGACCAAACCAGAGATGACCGGCACGTCATCCAGTAGATGGTAATCGTCAATGATCAGGAGGAAATCCTCCTCGATCTGGTCATAGATCTCATTGGTGAGCATGACCAGAATCGACTCGGCATCCTGTTCCATGGAATTTAACTGGCTCAGGCGGGTGCGCGAAGTGGCTCCGACGCCGGGAAAACGCTCGGATAGTGATGCGATCAAATATGCGATAAATCTTTGGGGGTCCCTGTCGAGGGGATCCACTGACAGCCAGCAGACCGGCATCCCGACATGGTTCGCCAGGTCTATCAACAGGGAGGTCTTGCCGTAACCCGCGGGTGCCGAGAGCAGGATAAGCTTGTTATCGAGCAGGGACTTGAGACCCTCCAACAACCGCGGTCGGGAGAGCAGTTCCGGGCGGCGGTTGGGAACGATGATCTTGGTCTTGCTGATCGGGATGGTTTGCGACATGATTCAGATGAACCTTCTCTTATTGTACCGATTTAATGGGAATTTTCATCTGGTTTTTGTCACAAATTAATCACATTTTGAACTGCTAGGTCTGCAATTCAGCCAACATCCTTGCCTGGATGCCCGGTGTTGCTGCGACAACAGACTGCGGAGGAGAGATGTAATCCGCCTCCCCCTTGACATTCGTGATGCGCGCGCCCGCTTCCTGACAGACCAGACCGCCTGCCGCGACATCCCAAGGCTTGAGCGCCAGTTCCCAAAACCCGTCAAAACGACCTGCCGCCACGTAGCACAGGTCCAGTGCGGCGGAACCAAGCCGGCGCACCCCTTGCGTCATTTTGGCAAATTTCACGAAGTTGTCAAAGTTATCCTGCTTCGTGTTCCATGCATCGTATGGAAAGCCTGTTACGAGCAGGCTTTTCTGCAAGTCAGTCGTAAAAGAGACCCGCAGCGCCTGACCGTTAAGCGTTGCTCCTTTTTCGCGTTCGGCAAGGAACATTTCATCACGCATTGGGTCATAGACGGCTCCCAATGTCAAAACCCCTTTGGAAGCATACGCGATCGAGACACAAAAGATGGGAACCTGGTGCGCGTAATTCACCGTCCCGTCCAACGGATCGATGTACCAGACGTGTTCATTGTTCCCGTGAATAACACCGCTTTCCTCCGAGAAAATGTGATGGGACGGGAAATCCCTCTGCACCTCGCCCAGGAGGAAAGCCTCCGACTGATGGTCCACCTCGGTGACAAGGTCGATCACACCTTTGTAATCAACTTTATGTTCCTTGCTGTAGCCGTCGCGAAGGATCGCGCCAGCCTTGCGGGCAAGCATTTCGAGATATGACAATGTTGGTTGCATGGGTTGTTCCTTAAATTAAAGCCCAACGATGGGCATTCGCCCACCGTCAGGCAAAGAGTACGATCTATTTCTTTAATTCTTCGATGGTATTGTAAATATCGTACAGTTCAGCCTGTATCTCATCACGGTCGCGCATGGACTGTTGAAGCAGCGCCTCGAACGCCGGCTTTTGGTCAGACGGAAGCGTGGGGAGCAGGCGTTCCGCACGTGCGATCTGCGAGTTCTTGTGGCGCAATTTATCCTCCAGACGCGTGCGATAACCATTATAGAACCGTTCCATATCGAGCGGCTGGGGCTGGGTGAACGGCTGTTGGGTCACCAATTCCGCCACCGTCAGCAGGAAGTCCTCGGTGTCAATGGGTTTTTCCATGAAACGCGCCGCTCCCAAACTCAATGCAAACTGCTTGTCTTCGGGGGTGACATACGTAGCAGAGAGAAACACCACAGGGATGGCGCGCGTCTCAGGGTTGACTCGCAACTTTTGGATGAACGCATACCCGTCCATTTTGGGCATCAGGATATCTGTGATGATCAGGACCGGGCGCGTTTTGGAAATCACTTCCAGCGCCTCCTCCCCATTGCGCGCCGTGATCACCGCGTAACCTTTGAAACGCAGGGTGACCTCCAGCAGTTCCAAAACGTTCGGGACATCTTCAACGATCAGGATGGGACCATAAGCAGTAGTCATTCTGCTATTGTAGTCGCGTTCTGGATGATAAACAAGACCGCATCAACCTTAACACAAACCTGTTACCGTCCAACAAACCTGTTCCCATGCCGGGATATTTCCTACCCGTCCCACACCCGCGAGCCCAGAGCCGAGCAGATGAACCGTACCGCGTCGACGGCGGTCTGGTTCTGAATATCGAGGATGGGATTCACCTCCACCATGTCCATGCCGATCAACTTGCCCGTTTCTGCGATCACTTCACAGGCGAGGTGCGCCTCACGGAAGGTCAAGCCGCCAGGGACCGGGGTCCCCACGCCCGGCGCGTGGCGCGGATCGAGCGCATCCATGTCGAACGAGAGATAGATGCCGTCCACATCCCGGCTGACGCGGTGGATGGCTTTTTCGAGCGCGGCGACCATGCCGATGCGGTCGATCTGTTCCATGCTTTGCACCATCACACCGGCCTGGCGCAGGTTGCGTTTTTCGCCCGGGTCGAGGTCGCGTGCCCCGATAATGGCAACCCGGCCCGGGTCAACGACCGGAGGCGTTTCATCCCAGAGTGAGACCAGGCGCGGGTCGCCGAGTCCGCATAATGCTGCGAGGGGCATCCCGTGAATATTTCCAGAGGGGGTCGTCTCGGCAGTGTTGAAGTCGGCGTGGGCGTCCACCCAGATCACACCGATTTTTTTGTGTTTTGCCGCGCCGCGGATCGAACCGACCGAAAGGCTGTGGTCACCGCCCAGCACCAGCGGGAACCTGCCGCCCTGAATGGAAGTTGCCACCGCGCCCGCCACACGCCGTCCCATGGGGATGATGCAGTCGATGTATTTGAGTTTTGGGTCGGTGATATTGCACATCTCCTGAATGGGCACTTCGATGTTGCCTTCGTCTTCGTGAGAGTATCCCAACTCGCCGAGCTTCTGGTGAAGATGCGCGTACCGTATCGCGCTGGGACCCATGTCCACGCCGCGCCTGTCTGCGCCGAGGTCAATGGGTACGCCGATGATGTCAATTTGCATGAATATCTCCTGAAGAAAGTATTAACCGCGAAGGCACGAAGAGCGCGAAGGATTTTAGAATTAAGAAGAGAAGACCTTTTGGGGTAAACCTGTCCGGGAAGGTTCAGGACAAATCGTTTTATGCCATGTTTCATCAGAGGCACATTCCAGTTGAGTAGAAAGCCAAGTTGACATCCTGTCAATTTCATATAAGTGAGCAATTGGGCTTCATGGACAGGTAAAAGCAATTCAACAGCCTTGTTTTCAACGATAACCAATTTGTTTATGAGCGTATCGATTTTGTAACCCACATCGATCTTCTGATCTTCATACGTCAGAGGAAGTTTCACCTCGGTTTCCGCATCCCAACCGCGTTTTTTCAATTCGTAAACATGACAATGTTGATAAGCCGATTCCAACAATCCGGGTCCCAAAGCTTTATGCACCTTAATTGCACAATCAACAACATCCGTCGCAATTGCCTCGATATCCACCATTGCTTCTTCCTCCTTTTTTACTTAGCGTCCTTCGCGCCTTTGCGGTGAAAGAATCTATGCCGTGCGGTAATACCCCACATCCACCGAATAGACCTGACCGCGCTTGATGACCTGTTTGACGAGATTCGTCCCGTAGCGATAGCCGAGGTGACGATAATCCGGCACGGAGAGGATCAGCATGTCCGCCTGCTTGCCGACTTCGATGGAGCCAATGGTGTCGGCGCGGCGGATGGCATGGGCGGAATTAATGGTCGAGGCGGCGATGGCCTGGGCGGGGGTGATCTTCATGGTACGGCAGGCAAGGGCAATGACAAATTGCATGGACTCGTTCCACGTGGTGCCGGGGTTGCAGTCGGTGGCAAGGGCGAAGATGCCGTCTGCTTCAATGATCTTCTTGGCGGGGGTGTAATCACATTCAGCCAGCCCAAAGGGCGTACACGGCAGAGATACGGCAACCGTGTCGGATCTCCCCAGGGCGGCGATGTCGGCTTCCGAGGTTTTCACCAGGTGATCTGCGGAGGCGGCGCCCAACTCAACTGCCAGCGACGCGCCTCCCAGGTTGTCGAATTCGTCAGCGTGGATCTTGATCGGGAATCCCAGCGACACAGCCCGGGTCAGGATCTGACGCGATTGCTCAAGGGTGAAGGCTTTGTTCTCGCAAAAGACATCCACAAATGGCAGAGTCAGCCGCGGGGCGTGAGTCTCCCACCACACTTTGAGCATCGGGAGCATCGTCTCGCACACGAGATCGGTGTAGCCCTGCGGGTTGTCCTTGTATTCGGGCGCGATGGCGTGCGCGCCGAGGAAGGTGAAGGCAAGGTCGAGCGGGGTCTCGTCGTCAAGCGTGAGCAGGGCTTTGAGCAGGCGGAGTTCGGTGGCGGTTTGCAGGCCATACCCCGTTTTGGCTTCGACGGTGGTGGTGCCATGCGCGAACATGCGCAGGAGACGCGGACGAGTCTGGGCGATGAGCGACTCGATGGAAGCGGTTCGCGTCGCACGGACCGTGGAGATGATCCCGCCGCCTTCAGCTAAAATTTCAAGATAAGGCTTGCCCGCCATCTTCATCTCGAATTCGTTTGCACGATCGCCGCCCCAGATGACATGTGTGTGCGGGTCGACAAAGCCCGGCATGACGACGCAGCGGTTCGCGTCGAGGGTTGGTTCATTCGGGTAGGAGGCGCGCAGTTCCGCCGTGGTGCCGACCGCGACGATCTTTTCATCGCGCACGACGACCGCGCCGTCTTCGATGACGCCAAGCGTGCCGAGGGCGTGACCGCGCTGCGGTCCGCCGGCGAGGGTGAGGAGTTGGGAGGAGGAGTGGATGAGCATGGTTTGGTTTCCAGTTATCAGTGGACAGTGATCAGTGGGGTTATTTAACCACAGATACCCCAAAGGGTACAACGCCACATCCAAAGAAAAAGAGGACGCCATTTTTCTGGCATCCTCTTTTTGTAAAATTCCATCGATCAGCGTTTGAACAACGGCAACAGTTTCATGATCTCGGTCATGTCGCCTTTTACCTTGGCTTTGCCCGTCATGAGCGCCTTGGCGGGGTCGAGTTTGCCTTCCGCCACAGCCAGGATGTCGTCCGTATCAGCCGTAACCGAAATTTCGGCGGAGGGATTAACGCCCTTGTTGACGGTGACCGCACCGTCCTTGATCACGGCATTCCATTGACCTGCCTGGGAACCGGTCACATTTAATTGGACGGAGGTGTTCACTCCTTTTGCCTGGTCCACCTGGAAACTCGTCGGCACCATTGCAATTAAACCTTCGATCGTATATGACATGATTGTTCTCCTTTTCTGTGCTTTGAACGAGCACTGATTTAATTATAGCACCCAGATGAACCAAAAAATGACTTGAACTTGCGGTTATACTCACGACATGCCCATAATCCTCCGCCCTGTGACCGCATCCGACCTCCCTGTCATCTACGATCAACAAGCCGACCCTGAGTCGAGTGCGATGGCGGCGTTTCCGTCAAGGGACAGGGAAGCTTTCGATGCACATTGGGCAAAGATCATGGCAGATAAGAAGGTCATCCTAAAGGCGATCATCTTCAATGGTCAGTTGGCGGGGCATTTGGTGAGCTGGGAAATGGAAGAAGGGCGTGAAGTTGGGTATTGGCTGGGAAGGGAATTTTGGGGCAAAGGGATTGCCACACAGGCGCTGAGGCAGTTTTTGGACGTTGTCATGACCCGTCCGCTATTTGCGCATGTGGCGAAACACAACATCGGTTCAAAGAGGGTGCTGGAGAAGAACGGCTTCAAGGTCATTCGGGAGGATTGGTATAACAACCCTGCGGGTGACCTGGTGGAGGAGTATCTTTTGAGATTGGACAGGGGCAAATAGCCCCGCAAGTTCATTTTGAGTTCTTCAAAAGATACGTCGTCAGACTGCCTTGTTTGGGCGGCATTTCGTAGACAAAGATCAAACTTTCCTCATCGAAAACGGACGGTTCCCACTCAGGGAAATCAGCCGAGATCGAAACCAGACGCGAACCCGGCTTCATCTGTCCCTCCAAATGAGGGGCAAGTCTCATCAACTCTTGTGATGTCGCGTAAATGAAAACCACGTCTGCACCGCTCAGGTCGGCTTTGTAAAAATTCTGCAACTTGATTGAACACGATCTCCCAAGCCACCCATAACAATCCGCAGCCAGATCAACAAGCATTGCACAGGTCCCACTTCGATGCCGATCGCTTTCGCACCGAATTCTTAGCCGCGATAAAAAGTACACGTCCGTCACCTGCGCCGAGGTCGTAGAGGACTTCACCGAGTTCCAATTTCACCAACTGCAAGGCTTTGCGGATTCGGTCGGGCTTGGTGGGCTTGGAGGGCAGTCCGTAGAACGCAGGGATGATGATCCACAAAAGGGCCAGAAGAAATAAAAGCAAGGTTAACCCCATACAAGGCCAGTATAAGAACGTTCATGTTTCACTTCCTTCCACACGGCGAAACCACGCAAGAATGCGCGGCAGGATCGTGAGTTTCTGGGTCAATTCGCCGAGGGCCAGCAGGGCAAACACATTGAACAGTACGGCGATCAGCGCAACTGGGAAAAACCCGAACCGTTGATAAATGAAAGTCGCCAGCAATGCGCCGATCATGCGCCCGAGTGAATGCCCTGCCAGGTTGAAGGATAACAGGGTGGCGCGCGCCTCGGGCATGACCTCGGTCATCATCGGGATGTGGCTCACCAGCACGTATTCAAAGGTGATGTAGAACAGAAATAACCCGATCAACGCGCCGACCTCTGTGCGCCCAACGATCGGCAGTAACAGCGACGGCAAGCACGTTGCCCGTCAGCCCCAGAACCAGCGCGCGCGGTTTGCCGAGTCGGTCGGTGGTCAATGCCACCAGTCCCTCCCCGCCGAGTTCGGAGAGTCCGATCACGGCGGAGGCGCCCGCCAGCGCGGCGATCTTCAATCCAAATGAATCTTCGAGCCACACGCCGAAGATCAGGTTGACCAGTTCATTGGCTGCGCTCGCCCACAAGGCGATGGAAATGGCCGCGAGGGCCGGGATATTCGTCAGCACGGAGCGGATATTTTTCGCTGAATCAGGCTTGCCCTGAGTTTGATCGAAGTGTGTCGGCTGCTGTGAAGCGTGAGGCGTCCCGCGGGCACCATCCACCAGATGACCGCGAACATGACCAGGCCGAGTCCTGCCAATAAGCCGAACGGAGCATCCCACCCGTAGCCTGCAATGAAAAATCCCATGAGCGGGACCCCCGCGATGAACGCCAACGACCACGCCGCCTCTGTGACCGCGAGAGCCGTGCCGCGGCGTTCGTAGGGGATACGGTCGCCGAAGTAGGCTTGCATGGCAGGGTCGAAGAGATATTTGCCGAGGATGGCAAGCAGGATTGCAATGCTGAACGTGATGAAGTTCGGTTGAAACGCGACCGCACCCATGCCGATCGTGAACAGGAGCACGCCTGCAAGCATTCCGAATTTGCGTCCGCGATGATCGGCAATGGAACCAAGGACAGGGGCGAACAAGCCGAAGAACGAACGCGCAGTGACAACGTAGGAAAGCGTCGTGATCTCGACGCCCAGCCCGCGTGCGAAGACCGCCAGAAACGGATACACCATCCTGTGCATGGTGTTCAGGATGGTGCGCAGGAACATGAAAACGATGAGTTGAGAACGAAGTCGCATGGGTATTGGATGGAATTCAGGCAAGAATACCATAAAAGACATGGGGATGAGCGGGGATAAAGTTGGGATGCCCCACAGGTTTTGTGACTTTCATCACCCGACTCCCATGACAGTCATAACTAACCCTTATATATATATATTTGTTACAATTTTCACAAATATATATGCATATGTGTATATAACATAAAGGAGAAAGTATGAACTCAAATCTGGAAACCGAGATCACCCAACTCCACGCCGAGATTTGCGCGGGACTTGCGGATCCAACCCGCATCATGATCCTCTACGCCCTATCACAAAGCCCGCGCAATGTGACGGAACTTTGCAACGAGTTGACCATGCCCCAGCCGCTGGTCTCGCGCCATCTCAAGGTGTTACGCGAGCGCGGCATGGTCACAACCAAACGCCAGGGGACGAACATACTTTACATCCTTGCAGATGACCGCCTCATCCAGGCGCTGGATCTACTGCGGGCAGTCATGCGCGACGGGCTGACAAAGCGTGCGGAACTGGTTGAAGCAATCCCTTAGATCTTCACTAAGTACTTATCAGGAGAAATCTCATGAAAACTTTCTTGATCCTTGGTGCGGGCACGGGCGGGACGATGGTTGCCAACAAAATGGCGGAAAAATTGAACCCGCAAGAGTGGCGCATCATCATCGTTGATAAGGACGAGAACCATTATTACCAACCCGGTTTCCTCTTCATCCCATTTGGCATCTACTCCCCCTCCGATGTGGTCAAGCCAAAGCGGAACTTATTACCCAAACGAGTGGAAGTGATATTGGGAGATATTGAACTTATCGAGCCGGATAAGAACAAGGTCTCGCTTACCAATGGTAAAGCCATCAACTATGATTATCTTGTAATCGCCACTGGATGCAACATCTGCCCGGATGAGACACCTGGCTTGCGCGAGGGCTGGCATAAGAACATCTTCGATTTTTACACACCAACCGGCGCGGCGAAACTGCATCAATTTCTGGAAACGTGGCAGGGCGGACGGCTGGTGCTCAACGTGGCCGAGATGCCCATCAAATGTCCTGTTGCTCCGCTGGAATTCATCATGCTTGCCGATTGGTATTTCCAAAAGCGCGGCATTCGCAACAAAGTGGAACTGGTCTACGCCACGCCGTTGACCGGCGCGTTCACCAAACCGGTCTGCGCCACAATGCTGGCAGGTGTTCTAAAAACCAAAAACATTTCCATCGTCCCGGAATTCAACCTCATGGAAGTGGATAACGACAAGCAGGTAATCCGTTCCTATGATGAAATCGAAGTGCCTTACGATGTCCTTGTCAGTATTCCGCTCAACAAGGGTGCGGAAGTTATCCAGCGATCGGGCATGGGCGATGCACTGAACTTTATTCCCATCAACAAGCATACCCTTCAGACAGATAAATGGCAGAACATCTTCGTCATCGGTGACGCGGGAAACGCCCCGACATCCAAAGCGGGTTCTGTAGCGCACTTCATGCTCGATATCGTGGTGGAAAACATGTTAAACCACATGAAGGGACAGGCGATGACAGCCAAATTCGATGGTCACGCAAATTGCTACATTGAGACCGGATTCGATAAAGCAGTGCTGATCGACTTCAACTACGATGTCGAACCCCTGCCCGGTGCGTTCCCACTACCAGGGGTGGGACCGTTCACACTGCTGGGCGAGAGCAGGGTCAATCACTGGGGCAAACTGGCTTTCAAATGGATCTACTGGAACATGCTTCTCAAAGGCATTGAAATTCCCACAGTCCATTCACACATGTCCATGAGCGGGAAGAAACCCGTTCCCGCATAACGTTAATATTCAAAACAAGGAGAAAACAAAATGTTAGCCGACCTCACTGCAATCGCCTTCAATGAAGAAGGTTTCATGACCGACCCCAACCAATGGACAAAGGAAATCGCTGAAGTGCTCGCCAAACAGGAAGGTATCGAAACCCTGACCGCCGATCACTGGAAGATCATTGATTTCTGCCGCCTCACCGGAATGTCCTCAGGCAAATCCCCCACCCTGCGCCAGATCACAACCGGTACAGGCATCTCCACCAAGGATCTGTTCGCTCTCTTCCCCAAGGGACCTGCCAAGAAAGTTGCGAAGATCGCCGGTCTAGGCAAACCTGAAGGTTGTGTGTAATTCAGACCAGGTCCCATAGGTCTACAGACCTTCAGGATCCATAAGTAAAAAGGAGAATATCATGACTGACCAACCCCGCAAGATCGCATTCATTTGTTCGAAAGGCGACCTCGACATGGCGTATCCCGCCCTCATCATGGGCTGGGCGGCGCTTGGCAATGGCGCTGAAGTAACCCTGTTTTTCACATTCTGGGGACTGGACCTGGTCACAAAGAAACGTGTTGACCGCCTCGAAATCGCACCCGTCGCCAATACCAGTTTCAAGATGAGCATGATGGGACTTCCAACCGGCAACCTTGGCATCCCGAACATCATGGGCATCATCCCGGGCATGACCGCCTTTGCCAGCTGGTTCATGAAAATGAAGATGAAGGCACTTGGCGTTCCACCCGTGCGAGAGTATCTTCAAATGCTCTCGGATGGCGGCGCCAAGATGTACGGCTGCAAGATGACCGTGGACATGTTCGGCATCAAAAAGGAAGACTTCCTGCCCTGCATCGAAAGCGTAGTCACCGCCAGCGACTTCATCGACATGACCGATGGCGCACAGATCATCTTTATCTAAAATCAAAATCCCCGTAAGAAGAGACCGCCTTATCGGCGGTCTCTTTTGTATCTAAAGATCACGAAGATGGTTTGTTCAAGATTAAGATCACCCGCGTCAGGAAATACGCCGCAAGCAGGGAAAGCAGGATCAACGCGATGAAAAACCCGATGATGGCGAAATTCCCGGAATTGAAGATCGGCGATGGAGGCGGGTGCATGACGTTATCCGCGCCTGCAAAGATGGCACGCAGGACAACTATAAAGATCACGTTCGCGAGCGAGGTAACCCAGTTCATATTGATAAGCCATAGGCCAATTTGCAACAACACGCCTGTCACCGCAAAGATCAGGGCGAGGCGGAAGCGCGGCTCGACAAGGAAGAGTCCGTTCCAGTTGGTTTGCATCGCCCATAGCGAAAGCGGAAGATACGTCACCCAGAAGAAAATGCCTGTGCGACCGAGGGCAGCAGACCAGTTGTGCAATGGGTCACGTTTTGTGACCAGGGCAAGCAAACCGGCGATCCCAGCCGCGAGGAATGCCACTTCCGCCGCCAGCACCCACGCGCCGTGCAAATAAACAACCCGCACATTGGCGCCGAGTTCTTTTTCTTCCGGCCCGAACAAAGCCAGAAGACCAATTAGAATTACGGAAATCAGAAAAAAAGAGAGTGGTGATTTGAGTTTGGACATGGCACGATTTTACACTACAAATTTTGCCACAGAGACGCAGAGAACACGGAGAAAACCATTAAAATCTCTGCAACACCGTGTCTCTGTGGCTGACAGTCATCGCTTCGACTTTGTTCGGGCGACGAACACGCCCTCACTCCGCTACCCATCGGGCACGATGTCAGCGAGGAAAATAGATGAATAAACCTCCCGCCAGCATCGCTTTAGACCAACTTGGGATCCCCCACCGCGTCTTTCGACACGAGAGGCCTGTCACCAGTTTCGAGGAGGCGGCATCCGCCCGAAACCAGCGACCGGAACAGATCGTGCGCAGTATCCTGTTTCAAGTGCGACCGGGCGAGTTCGTGATGGTGCTCATGGCAGGACGCGACCAGGTGGATTGGAGGAAACTGCGTCAATTGGTGAAACGGTCACGAGTGCGGATGGCGACCGAGGACGAAGTATTGGAAGTGACCGGGTACAGGATCGGGACGGTGAGTCCGTTTGGGGTGAAGAATCAGGTGCGGGTGTTGCTCGACGCGTCCGTTTTGAGGGAGGAGGAGATCTCCATCGGTTCGGGAGTCCGCAATGTGGCGATCATCATAAAAAGTGAGGATGTACGCAAAGCATTGGGGGAAGTGGAAATCGTCGAGTTGGGCGAATCCGCTTGACAAAATTCAATCACTGAATTATAGTTGGGCAATAAAGCCTATAGAATTGATAGACTTATTAGACTATGAGACTTTCCAAACGCGGTGAATACGGCCTTCGGGCAATGATCATGCTGGCGGGTACCCCTGAACCGGGCGCCCCCCTGCCCATGGTGCAGATCAAAGAGATCTCGCAACGCGAGCAGATCTCGGCGAAGTTCCTTGAGCAAATCCTGCTGACGCTCAAGAATGCAGGGCTGCTCCACAGCAAGATGGGTGTCGGCGGCGGGTATTACCTGGCCAGGCCGTCCAGCGAGATCACCCTCGGCCAGATCTTCCGCACATTGGATGGGCCTGTCGCTCCGATCAAATGCGTGAGCCAGATGGCCTATGAGCCATGTGGTTGCCCCGACGAACAGACCTGCGGATTGCGAATGGTGATGGGCGATGTGCGGAACGCCATTGCCAATATCCTCGACAACACCTCGCTTGCCGATGTAGCCAAACGGCAAAGTACGGTCCGTCAGCAACTGGGCATAAAGCAACCATAATAAATGAGAAAGCCCTGCAGATGGGCATTTTTTCTTGGCTCAAAAGTCTACTAGTACTATAGACTTTATAATATATAAACCAAATTGGAGACAAAATATGAAAAAACAGACCTTTATCCTGTTGTCCGTGATTGTCAGCATTTCCACTTATTCTGACGGCATGTGCTCTTCCGCTCCACGGGACGGATCGTCCGCCCCTCGAATCTGATTCAGTTTCCTCAGAGCAATTCCCTCAGCGGAACCATCTCGGTCTCTGGCGCGTTCGCCCTCTACCCCATGATGACCGTCTGGGCGGAGGAATTCACGAAGATCCATCCCGATGTACAGTTCGATGTGCAGGGCGGCGGCGCTGGCAAAGGCATGACCGACACCATCGCCGGCGCAGTGGATATCGGCATGATCTCCCGCTCCATCAAGGATGAGGAAACTGCTCAGGGTATTTTCTGGGTATCCGTCACAAAAGACGCGGTCTTTCCGATCATCAGCACGGAAAATCCGGTTGCCGATCAAATTCTCGCCAAAGGCATTTCACAGGAGATCTTCAACAAGATCTATATCACCGGTGAGATCACCACCTGGGGCGAAGTCGATCGGCGACCCGTCCATCACGGAAACGATCAACGTTTTCACCCGTTCCGACGCGGCTGGCGCTGCCGAACAATGGGCGAAGTATGCAGGCGGCGCAGCCCAGGAAGATTTGTTGGGCATCGGTGTGAACGGTGAACCATCCATGCTCGATACCGTGCTCAAAGACCCGCTGGGTATCGGCTTCGGAAATCTCAACAGTATCTTCGATCTGAGCAACGGCAACCTCGTGCCCGGCATCGTCATCCCGCCGATGGACATCAATGATAATGGCACAGCCGATGTGGAGGAAGTTTATACGGTGAAAGAGGATGCGTTCAATGCGGTGGCGAATGGAACTTATCCCTCCCCGCCCGCCCGCTTTGAAAACCTTGCCACCCTCGGCAAGCCCGAAGGCATCGAACTTGCCTTTATCGAATGGATATTGACTGATGGGCAGCAATATTTGGAATCGGCCGGTTATGTGCCGCTCACGCCTGAACAGCAAGCCGAGTCTCTTGCGAAACTGAAATGAGCGAAATCGAACTCACTACACTAAAAACGGATGGGCGGCTTAGCCGCCCATCCACTCCCTCCCGTGCCAAAACGGATCGCGCCGCGCAACGCACGTTTTTTGTCATTACGCTTGTGCCTGTTGGGTTGATCATCATCATTGCCGTGGCGCTTGTTATCCGCGCTTATCCCATCTTAAATTCATATAGCTTCGGCGAATTATTATTCGGCGACGTGTGGCGTCCGAATAATGGTCAGTTCGGATTCCTTCCGTTCATTCTTGGCACGTTGTGGGTGACGGCGGTCGGCGTCCTGCTTGCGGTTCCTCCCTGTTTACTGGTCTCCATTTATCTTGCGGAATACGCCCACAACCGCACACGTACAATCGCCAAGCCCATTTTGGATGTGCTCGCCGCCATCCCGCCTGTTGTCTATGGCGTTTGGGGATTGCTCGCCATTGTCCCTTTCGTGGATGACGTACTTGCGCCTCTCTCGGACCGATGGCTTGGATCCAGCATATCGATATTCTCTGTCACCCAGCCGACCGGGTTCGGGATCCTCGCGGGCGGCATTGTATTGGCAGTGATGATCGCACCGCTCATCATCTCGGTCATCTTTGAGGTCTTTGCCACCGTACCCAACGACCTGCGGCACGCCTCGCTTGCCCTCGGCACAACCCAATGGCAGACCATCCGCACGATTGTCCTTCCACAGGTGACACCCGGCATCATTGCTGCGATCGTCCTGGGCGCATCGCGCGCCCTGGGCGAGACCATTGCCGTGCTGATGGTTGTCGGCAATGTACCGAAGATCCCCACCTCCATCTTCGACACGGCCTACCCCCTCCCCGCGCTGATCGCGAACAACTACGGCGAGATGATGTCCATCCCGCTGTATGACGCCGCCCTGCTCGGCGCGGCGCTGGTCTTATTGGTGGTCATTCTTATTTTCAACATCCTCTCCACGCTGGTTTTACAAAGATTCCTGAGGCGCAAATGAGCATAAAGAAAAAACACCTTGAACGACGGCATCTCGTCGAATTTTTTATGAAAACCATCATGCGCGTGGCACTTTTCATCGTGGCAGGCGCGCTTGGCCTGATCCTGTGGACGATCATTACCCGCGGACTTCCCTCCCTGTCATGGTCGATGGTCTCCCAAATCCCCAAAGGCGGATATTACATGGGTAAGGAAGGCGGAATCCTAAACGCCATCATCGGTTCGGCATACCTTGCCTCCGGCGGAACCCTGCTTGCCATCCTGTTGAGCCTGCCGATCGCGCTGTACCTCAAAGCCTATCTTGGCGACTCCAAATGGGGAGACTACGTCCGCCTTGCACTGGATGTGCTGTGGGGCATCCCGTCCATCGTCTACGGCGCATTCGGTTTTGCCCTGATGATCATGCTTGGAATGCGCGCCTCCCTGCTGGCAGGCATTATTGTCCTCGCGCTCGTCGAACTCCCCATCATGACCCGCGCCATGGATGAAGTCATCCGCCGCATGCCCGTGGACCTGGAACATGCTGCGCTGGCACTCGGCTCCACCAAATTCGAGGTGGCGATGCAGGTCGTCACCCGCCAGATGCTGCCCGGCATCATTACAGGCATCCTGCTTGCCTTTGGGCGCGGCATCGGCGATGCGGCATCTGTCCTCTTTACTGCAGGTTACACAGACCGCATCCCCACGTCGCTGATGAACCCGACAGCGTCACTTCCCCTCGCGGTCTTCTTTCAACTTGGCTCGCCTTACGCCGAAGTGCGTGAGCGTGGATACGCCGCTGCACTGATCCTCACCATTATCGTATTGATCGTCAGTCTCGGCTCACGCCTGCTGGCGTCGCGCCTCAACAAGTACACGGTCAAATAACGGAGCGAATTCATGGATGCACATATTCAGGTAAAAAATCTTAATGTCTATTACGGCAAGCAACAAGCCTTGAAGGACGTCAACATCGAAATCCCAAAGAATCAGATCACCACGATCATGGGACCGTCCGGTTGCGGCAAGACCACTTTATTGAAAACCTTTAATCGTTTCTTCGAACTCACAGAGAATACGACCCTCACAGGCGAAGTGCTTGTTGACGGTCAAAACATCTATGACAAGGATGTGGATGTGACAGAGGTACGCAAAGTCCTTGGCTTGCTGGCACAGCGTCCTTCGCCACTACCCATGTCCATTTATGATAACGTTGCCTATGGCATGCATATCCACAAATTGAAGAAAGATCGTTCGGAGTATAAAGCCGCTGTACAACACTATCTCGAAATTGCAGGCTTATGGGAAGAGGTTCACAAGAGATTGCACGAACCTGCAACCAGCCTTTCCATTGGACAACAACAACGTCTCTGCCTTGCCCGTGGCCTGGCCGTTGAACCCGAGATCATCCTCGGCGATGAACCCACCTCCGCCCTCGACCCGATCTCATCACAGAACATCGAACAGAGATTGATCGACCTGAAACATCAATACACCACCGTGATCGTCACACATACATTACGTCAGGCAAAACGCCTCGCAGACTATGTCATTTATATGTATCTGGGCGAAGTGGTGGAAGCCGGTCCTGCAAAGGAAGTTTTCAATAACCCGCAACACAAACGGACAAAGCAATATCTCGAAGGACAATTCTAGATCTTTTGAATAGCCGTTCTCTACATGGAGCGGCTTTTTCACCAAATACCAGGAAGCAAACGATAACGCGTCCGTTGGGCGTACTCGGCATAACCGGGCAGTTCGGCTTGCAGGGTGCGGTCTTCCAGCGAGGTCCGCAGGACGAGAACGCCGAGCAGGAAAACGGCCGGGATGAACGCCCAGATCGAGTCAAACAGGATGGGCATGGCGAGATATGTCCACAAGGCGCCGGCATAGCCCGGGTGGCGGACGAAGCGATAGGGTCCCGTTGTGACGACATGGTGACCGCGGTCTGTCTGGATGCGGACCACGCCCGAGAAGAACTTGTTTTCGATCAGCGCCCAGGAACCAAAGGCGAACCCAAGGATGATCACAAGCAGAGCCGCCAGTTTGGTATTGAGCGTGAACGGCGTAGACCACCCAAACCCTTTATCCGCGCCTGCAACGATCAGGATGAGAAGTGAGCCGAAAGCCAGCATGGGAGAGAGTATCTTATCCCAGGGTTTGGCATCCTGCATTTCCATCGAGCGGGCGCGTTCAGCGATAATATCCGGGTCGCGGCGCGCCGCCAGCGCCCGGCTGACGATGAATCCCAGGATGCTGATGATCACATACGCCCACGCCTCCCACCAATTCCACACGCCGGAGATGATCATGGGGGTCATTGGGAACACGATCAGGACAAGTACCAGCCGATAAATGGTTTTCGGTGTCATTAACTTCGTCTGAGTATTCATGGCAATTCCTCCTAACCCATTATAATGATGGTTACATGGAGTACAAGTGATGAAACTCATTCGCCGAACTTTCAGCCTTTTTCTGGTGATTTTTGCGTCATTCTCGCTCATTTTTCAGCCTGTTGCCGCCCAAAACGACGATCCGCTTGCCATCGTGATGACTGCCGAAGGCCCCATCATGCCGCCGATGCTGGAATACATCCGACGCGGCATAGAAGCCGCGGACCGCCGTAACGCGGAAGTGCTGATCATCGAACTCAACACGCCGGGCGGAAGCCTGGATACAATGATCGAGATCATCTCTGAAATACGCTCCAGCAACGTGCCAGTAGTCGTTTATGTTGCGCCGCGCAACGCCATGGCTGGGAGCGCAGGAGCGATGATCACCATGGCGGGTCATGCCTCTGCAATGGCGCCTGAGACGTCCATTGGGGCATCCAGCCCCATCAGCGGCTCAGGAGAGAACCTCGATTCGACATCGGCGGAAAAAGCGAAGGAAATATCGAAGGCCGCGATACGCGACTTTGTGTCACCGCGTGGGACGGAAGCGCTCGCCCTTGCCGAAGCAATGATCGACGATGCAAAAGCCGCCACAGCGACCGAAGCACTCGAGGCGAACCTGATAGATTTCGTCGTGGATAACATTGACGACCTGCTTGAATCGCTTGACGGCTTCACCGTCCAGATGAACGACGGTCCGCGCACGCTCGATACAGCCAGCGCCGCCACCGAGCCGTTCGAGATGACCTTCATCGAAGAATTCCTGCTCCTGCTCACCAACCCGAACATCGCCTTCCTGCTGCTTGCCATCGGCGTGCAGGCGGTGTTGATCGAGATCTCGAGCCCGGGCGGCTGGGTGGCGGGTTTCATCGGCGTGGTCTGTCTGACGCTTGCGGTGTATGGCATGGGCGTCCTCCCCATCAACTGGTTCGGCATCATCTTTTTGGTCACAGCGTTCGTGTTGTTCATCCTCGATATCAAAGCGCCAACGCATGGAGCGCTCACAACCGCCGGGGTGGCGTCGTTCATTGTCGGCGCGCTGGTGTTGTTCAACTCGCCGGGCACGCCCGATTTCCAGCGTGTGTCTGTGCCGTTGGTGATCGGCACTGGACTTGCAATCGGCTTATTGTTCCTTGCCATTCTCATGTTCGCGTTGCGCGCCCTGCGGGTGCCGGTCAGTGCGGGGGTGGAATCCTTTGTCGGAAAAACGGGAACAGCCACCAGTTGGCGAGAAGCGGAAGGTCAGGTCCAGTTGCAGTCCGAGTTGTGGAGCGCTGAATCAGCGGCCGAGTCCGACATGATCCGTAAGGGCGACAAGGTGGAAGTCGTCGAAGTCAAAGGTTTACGATTGAAAGTACGGAAGATAAAATAGACACCCACCCGTCACACCTGCACCCACCGCAGGTGCGGTGTTGCGAGCGGAGCGACAACGTGCCCGAAGGGTAAGCAATCCCAGATGAGGTTTGGAGATTGCTTCGTCGCAAAAAACGCTCCTCGCAATGACGAATCAAAAGGACCTTATGCCTGCCACACCCACAAGAGACCGGGTCAAACCCGAGACAGATTCCCGCCCGTTGCGCCGCCCCGAGTGGATCAAGGTGCGCGCGCCCTCGGGGGAAACCTATGAATGGCTGCACGGACTGATGCGCAAAAAGGAATTGCACACGGTCTGTGAGGAAGCCATGTGCCCGAATTTGGGCGAATGCTGGGGGAGCGGCACCGCGACCTTCCTGATGCTCGGTGACGTGTGTACGCGCACCTGCGCCTTCTGCGACGTCAAACACGGCAAACCCACGCTGATGGATTGGGGCGAAGCCGAACGCGTGGCACAAGCCGTCAAGGCAATGGAGTTGAAACACGCGGTCATCACGTCCGTGAACCGCGATGAACGCCGCGATGGCGGCGCGCCGATCTTTGCGATGGTCATCCGACGAATCCGCGAGTTGCTGCCTGGTTGCTCCATCGAAGTTCTCATCCCCGATTTCAAAGGTTCGGTCGAAGCCTTGAAGATCGTCATGGACGCCCGCCCGGAGATCCTTAACCACAACGTGGAGACCGTGCCGCGCTTGTTCAAGACCGTGCAGCCGCAGGATAATTATGAGTGGGCGGCGGCGACTTTGAGCAACGCCAAGAAACTCGACCCCGAAGTGTTGACCAAGTCTGGCATTATGGTCGGGTTGGGCGAGACGATGGATGAGGTCAAAGCCGTGATGCGTGACCAGCGCAGTTGGGGCGTGGACATCCTGACCATCGGTCAGTATCTGCAACCGAGCAAGAAGCACATGCCCATCTCGCGCTACTACACGATGGAGGAATTCGCCGAACTGCGCGACTTCGGCAGGGAGATCGGCTTCCAATGGGTGGAGTCGAACCCGCTGGTGCGGTCGTCGTATCACGCCGCCGAGCAGGTCCGCGCGTTGAGCGTGGTACACCGCAAGTTGTATGGAGAGAGCCAGTAATCAGTGAGTGGTAATCAATATTTAACGGTATCATTTTGAAACATAATGACAAACGATGAATTGAGCATCGAGTTTGAAACGTTCCGTGGAGAATTGAAATCCTTTCTCCTGAGAATGACAGCCAGCGTGCAGGACGCTGAGGATCTTGTGCAGGATTCGTACATCAAAGCCCGTACGAAGATCAAAACCTTTCGAGGGGAATTGTCTTTGAAGACCTGGGTGTTCAGCATTGCGGCGAACCTTGCCAGGGATTTGCTGAAATCGAAAAAACGGTGGCCCGAAACCGTGACTGATATTTGCAGGGAAGAAGCGCTGGGCAACAAAAATTTCCTCCAGGAAGCCATGCAGATTCGAGAGACCTCGCCGCAGGGAAATTTCGAGATCCGGGAACACATCGCGTTTTGTTTTACGTGCGTTTCCAGATCGCTCCCGCTTGAAGGGCATCTCGTCTTGTTGCTCAAGGAAGTGTACAGTTTCAAGGTAAAAGAAATCGCCCAAATCCTTCAATTCTCCGAAGCCATGGTGAAATACCATTTGCACGTCAGCCGCAACAAAATGATCGAAATCTTCGACGGTCGCTGTTCGCTCATCAACAAGCAGGGAGTCTGCCATCAGTGCACCGAGTTGAACGGAATCTTCAACCCGAAGCAAAAGGCTCAGGAAGAACTGATCAAACTCGAGTTGGTGAGAGATGCGGAAACCAAAAGCAGGGATGAATTGTTCGATCTGCGGATGAAAATCCTGCAGGAACTTGACCCTTTCGGGTCCGGGGCGGCGGAATTGCAACTGCACCATCTGGAGCACAACCGGCAGGTAATGGAAAAATACATCGAAGAAAAAACCTGAACTGCCTATCATTTTCATTCTCCCAATCGTCTAACTTAAAAAGGAGTACAAAATGAATCAACAGGCAAAAGCAAGAACCACCCGGAAGACATTCAGCAGGGAGACATCGGTCAGCGCGTCCATTGCGGCTGATCCAGCCATCGTGTGGGCGCTCCTCACCCATGCCGCGGACTACCCACGCTGGAATTCCACGGTCATTTCAATCAAGGATGAAATCAGGGAGGGAGCGACCATCGAACTCAAGTCCACTCTCGACGCAAAAAGAGTCTTCAAATTGAAGGTGAAGGAATTCGTGCCGGAAAAACGGCTGGTTTGGGGCGACGCCATGGGAAACCGCGTCTACAGTCTTGAGAAATCAGGGAACGTCACAGTCTTTTCGATGACGGAGAAGATTGGCGGTCCCCTTTTTCCGCTGTTTGCTGGAATGATCCCCTCCTTCGATGAATTGTTCGAGAAATTCGCCGCCGACTTGAAGAAAGAAGCAGAGACCATCCAGCGATCCAAAAAGTAAAGGAGCATCAAAATGGAAAAGCGAACGAAAGACAACCCGTGGAAATTGAAGACCCCCCCACTCACATCGGACTACGCGATGTATGTGGATGTGAAGGAAGGCAAAGAGATCATCGTCTGTACCGTTGGCACGACAGTACTGCACTATGACTATCGCTGTCTTGCAGACCTGCACGCGATGCTGAAAAAGCATGGGGATTGGATGGAATTGGGAAGCAAGGACGAGAAGCAGGAACCGGAACCTGGTACCGTGGAACATTGGGCGCGTTCACCGAAAAACCCCATCGGCGGCTGGTATGGACTTAAGAAGGGCTTCCGAGGACGATTTCGCCATGTACATTCCGCCATTAATGGAGGAGTTGGGGCTTGCAGAAGTTGAGCACAACCCGCGTAACAATCGAATGAAAGCGAAATAGCCGCCAAACAAGCGCATTTCAGGTTGTATGGGGAAAACCAGTAAACAGTGAGTAGTAGACAGTGCTCAGTAACTCCCGCTTGACTTGAAAGGTCGGCGGGAGTTTTTTGTTTGCGGGGGAGATACAACACCAGACAGCCAATTCGGAATTGCAACGATGCGCTGGGATATGCCGGTTACATTTCGGGGAGTTCCACGTCTTGCCAAAGTGCTTTTCAAGATGGTTTGCAGTTTGAAAGCCGTTCACGGCGAAGCCGTGGAAAAGGTCAGAATTTATGTCACAACCTGTAAAAGAGCATAGCGCGGACATCCCAACCAGCAGGTCATTCGACGCGGGTCAGGTCACCGTCCCAGTGGGGGAGGCAGGCAGGCCGGTCCTGTATCAGGTGCACCAGCCTGCGGCGGAGTTTGAATCGGCGCTGGGGGTGTCGCCGCGCCGGTTACAGGCAGTCGAAAAACCCCCGAGAAAAGCCTGGCTGGATTACCTGCGGGTGTTTGCGATCCTGGCGGTGATCACCGGCCACATCATCGCGGACTTTTACGGGCGCTTTGGCGAGGTGGGACCCGCCGAGTGGTGGCTTTCGAACGTTCTGGGAACTCTGGCGAGATCGGCGGTGCCGGTGTTCGTGATGGTGTCCGGCGCGGTACTGCTTGGCAAGCCTTATACGCTGGAGGGTTTTTACAAAAAACGGTTGGCGCGGCTGATCCCCCCAATCGTGTTCTGGAACCTGGTCTATCTGGGCGTGTATGTGCTCGACGGCATGGATACCCAGACCGTGCTGTGGACGTTGAAAGCGCTGGTCATCGTGGACGGGCACATTGCCCCCCACCTGTGGTACCTGTCCATGTTCGCCTGCCTGATGGTGTTCGCGCCGTTCATCAACAAGTTCATTCTCGGGGAAAAGCCGACGGCGCGCGAACTGGCGATCCTGCTGGGGCTGACGTTCCCGTTCTTTCTGTTGAACACCGTCGCAAGCGTGGCGGAGAATATCTATCACCTCGGCATGGAGTGGTTCAAGATCTTCCCGTGGTTCATGGTCTATTTCGTGGCGGGCTATTACTTCGACAACCATTTTCCAAAAATGCGGCTGAACAACGGCTGGATCGCGGGCGCCATTGCCGCACTGGTTGCGGTCGGGGCGGGACTCAATTACTATGCCGTCAGTTCGCTGGGCATCCTGAAGAATTATTTCATCATCACGGAACGGGGTCCCCTGCTGTTCCTGATCTCCATGCTGGTATTCATTTTGGCGAAGAACCTGTCTGCCCGGCTGGAGGCGAACAAGGTCATCCTGGCTGTTGCGGAGGCAAGTTTCGGGATGTACCTGATCCATGAGATCTTCAACGGCATCTTCACAAGGATCCTGCCCGATTATTATTCCCACGGATTGGTCTATATTCCCCTTGTTGCCGTGCTGACAACAACCCTATCTTTTATCTCCATTTACCTGCTCCGCAGGATCCGCCTGATGCGGGCGGTTTGCTGATCGAATTGGAGGCGCTTTGAACAAAACTTCCGGTCTGACTTTTTGGGTCAAGCAGGAGTTTTTTATTTATGGTTCCGAGCGTATAATGCATAAATCTTTTTACAAGTACCCAATGTTTGGCAGTATTAAAGGAGATCCCGAATGAACAATGACCAATCCTACGAAACCCTTGACCCCGAGAACTGGGACGAAATGCGGGCGCTTGCCCACCGCATGGTGGACGATGCGATCACTCATCTGCAAACCGTGCGGGAACGTCCCGTATGGCAGCCGATGCCGGAGGATATCGCCGCACGGTTCGATGTCCCCGCCCCGCATGATCCAGCCGGTGCGGAGGCCACCTATCAGGAATTCGTGGAAACCATCCTGCCCTACCCGATGGGGACCACACATCCGCGCTTCTGGGGCTGGTATATGGGCAATGGCACCGTGTTCGGTGCGCTTGCCGATCTCATGGCCTCGGCGATGAATTCCAATCTTGGCGGCGGGAATCACGTCGCCAACCTGGTCGAAGAGCAGGTCATCGACTGGATCAAGGAAATGCTCGGCTTCCCCGCCGACGCCAGCGGCTTGCTCGTCAGCGGCGGTTCGATGGCAAATTTTGTCGGTCTGGCGGTGGCGCGCAATACCGGGGCGGGATTCAACGTCCGTGAGTTGGGGATGCAGGCCGCGCCACAGATGTTGACCGTGTATGCCTCGGCGGAAGTGCACAGTTGCAGCCAGAAGGCGGTGGAATTATTGGGGATGGGAAGCGCCAGCCTGCGGAAGATCCCCGTGAAGGACGACTACACCATTGCCCTCGACGCCCTGAAACAAACGATCAAAGCAGACCGTGAAGCCGGTCACCGTCCGATCTGCATCATCGGCAACGCAGGCACGATCAACACCGGCGCCATCGACGACCTGAACGCCATTGCCGATCTTTGCGAGCAGGAAGGGCTATGGTTCCATGTGGACGGCGCCATCGGGGCGGTGGCGGTTCTGGCTGAAAACGTCAGGCCTCGGCTGGGAGGGATCGAACGGGCGGACTCGGTTGCGCTCGACCTGCACAAATGGATGCACATCCCCTTCGAGGCAGGCTGCGCCATCGTCCGTTCCGAAAAGGCGCACCGCGGCACCTTCTCACTGACGCCCGAGTACCTTGCCCATGAAACCCGCGGACTTGCCGCCGGTCACATCTGGTTCAGCGACTACGGATTGCAGCTCTCCCGCCAGTTCCGTGCGCTGAAAGTGTGGATGTCCATCAAGGAGCATGGACTCGACCGTTTCGGCAGGATGATCGCCCGCAATGTGGAACAGGCGCGTTACTTCGGCGGTCTGGTCGAAAGCGACCCGCAAATGGAACTGCTGGCGCCCATCGGCTTGGACATCGTCTGCTTCCGCTTCAACCCGGGCGGCATGGACGAGGACGGACTCAACGCGCTCAACAAGGAGATCCTGATGCAGTTGCATGAAAAGGGCATCGCTGTCCCCTCCTATACCACGCTGGGTGAACGATATTGCCTGCGGATCGCGATCTCGAACCACCGCAGTACTTTCGAGGACTTCGACCTGCTGGCGAAAGAGGTGGTGCGCCTGGGCCAGGAGATCGCCGCACAAGGGACTTAACAGAAACAGCAAAAAACTCCCGCCACCTCAAAAGGTCGGCGGGAGTTTTTGATTACAAATGACACATGAATCCGCAGGGGAGTTCAACTATGATATTGATTGGAACGAACAAACAAGGAGCGAGACCATGTCCCTTTACTCGAAATGGGCGAAAAAGCAGCAGACGGAGACCCGAAGAATACTGGCACTTCTCCCGGCTGGCGTGCTCTTCCTGTACCTGCTTCCGCTTGCGATCGCCAGGGGCGGCGCATCCCTCGACCGAAGGCTTGGCCTGCCTCCCCTCGATCTCGACACGATCAACCTCATCCTCGGCGGACTCTTGATGGCCATCGGGTTCTTCTTCGCCTTCTGGTCGATCTATGACCAGTTTTCACGGGCAGGCGGTACGCCATTGCCGATGCTGCCCACCCAGAAACTGCTGGTAGGCGGTCCGTTCCGCTACTGCCGCAACCCGATGACCCTCGGGACGGTCACAGCCTATCTGGGGATTGCGATCTATGCCCGCACCATTGCAGGCATCGGCATCGTCCTGTGTTTTGGCATGCTGCTGGTGCTCTACCTCAAACTGCTTGAAGAAAAGGAACTGACCGAGCGGTTTGGCGAAGCCTACCTGGCATATAAGCGCGAAGTCCCCTTCATCATTCCGAGGCTTCCCAGGAGGAAGTGAGCGGACCGCGTCAGAAGCGCCCGCCTCTCCCCGCTAATTTGGGGATTGCTTCGCCACTTGCTGTCGCTCGGGCTCGCAACGACATAACATTGTGATCTGGAAGTTACCCACTCCCCCGAGACCGGTTCCGAGCCGGTCTCTTTTATTTTGGAGTATGATTGCCCAGTTCATTACAGCACCACCCTGAAAGGATTTCATGTCCCGCAAACGGATCATCCTTGTCACCGTAGGAATCATGCTCAGCCTGTTCCTGGCTTCGATGGAGTCCACCGTCGTCTCCACCGCCATGCCCACCATCGTCGGTCAACTGGGAGGATTGGAACACTACTCGTGGGTGTTCTCCGCCTACATGCTCGCCTCCACCACCACCGTTCCGCTGTACGGCAAACTCTCCGATCTCTACGGACGCCGCAAACTGTACGTCATTGCGATGGTCCTCTTCCTGAGCGGTTCCATCCTGTGCGGGCAGGCGGGCACCATGACCCAACTCATCTTCGCCCGCGCCCTGCAGGGTCTCGGCGCAGGCGGCATCATGCCCCTGGCCTTCATCCTGATCGGCGAGATGTTCTCGCTCGAACAACGCGCCAAAATGCAGGGATTCTTCTCCGGCGTGTGGGGCGTCTCGTCCATTGCGGGACCTCTCCTGGGCGGATTCATTGTGGACAAACTCTCGTGGCACTGGGTATTCTACGTCAACCTGCCGCCGGGACTGCTGGCGGCGGCGCTGGTCGCTTTGGCGTGGCGGGACCAGGCTCAAAGTCACGCCAGACCCGCCGTGGATTACGCCGGCGCGGCGCTGCTCACCGCCAGCGTCATCGCCCTCCTGCTCGGGCTGACGTTCGGTTCCTCCGCAAGCTGGATCCTGATCGCGGCATCCATTATCCTGTTCGTCCTGTTGCTTTGGGTCGAAAGCCGCGCCGCCGACCCCATCCTGCCCATGCCGTTATTCCGTGAAAGGCTGTTCGCCACCGCCACTTCGCACGGCGTCCTGGCGGGCTGGGCAATGTTCGGGAGCGTTTCCTTCATACCACTGTACGTGCAATCGGCGCTCGGCACGTCCGCCACGCAGGCGGGCATCACCGTCACGCCGATGCTGTTGGGCTGGGTCACCGCGAGCATCATTGGCACACGCCTGCTGTTGAGGGTGGGATACCGCAGGCTGGCGATCACTGGCACAGCCCTGCTCACGCTCGGCGCTTTCCTCATGTCGCGCGTGGACGCGGGAACCAGCCGCGCCCTGGTGATGACCTTCGTGGCATTGATGGGCGTCGGCATGGGGTTCTCCATCCCGCCGCTGCTGATCGCCGTGCAGACCACCGTCGAACGGCGAAAACTCGGCATCGCCACCTCGACGATCCAATTCAGCCGTTCGATCGGCGGGACTCTCGGCGTGAGCGTGATGGGCGCCGCCCTGAGCGCGCGCCTCGCCTCCAACCTGAGCGCCTCGGGCCTTGACCCGAATCTGGTCTCGCAATTGCTCGATCCCCTGCCCGGCGCCGAGGCGGTCATCAATCAAAGCGCGCGCATCGCGATCGCGGATGCCATCAGCCTGGTCTTTCTCATCGCCTTCGTTGCCGCCGCCCTTGCGCTGACAGCCACCCTCTTCACCCCGCGCAAGGAACTGACGGAACGAAAGACCGAGGGCGAAGCCGTCCCCGTCAGCATGGATTGATCAGGTATCCGCCGGTATTTGCGGTATGATTGCCAAACCGTTGATAATTTTATTAATATGGAGGACGAGATGGATCTGGTAAAGGTCACGCAAATGCAGGGACGCGTCCCTGTGACCGTTTTTCATATTCAGGACCGCATCAACCTTGGGAATTACAAATTGATGGAGGATGCGGCGAGGAAAGCGTATGAGAACGGAACACGCGACCTGGTCGTGGACCTGAGCGCGTCCGAATCACTGACGAGCATCGGCGTCCGGGCGCTGGTGGTCATCCACAAAATGCTGTCGGCGGACGGAGGCAGGCATCTCAAACTTGCGGGAGTCATGCCGTCCATCCGCGAGATGCTGGGGATCGCAGGCATCACGCAGTTCATCGAGGTCCACGACACGGTGGACGAGGCTATTGCATCGTTCTGAAAGCGGAAAGTCGGTCAAAGGACTGGTGAAAACTGGTCCTTTTTTTGTTGGGGCAGTGCGGAGGCCGCCGGTGATTTGGAGCATAACCCACGCATTATTATCATCAGGGGGTCAAAGTGACAATTGTTACTTGGTGAAATTCCTTCTTAACCCTATTATGGACATAACAAATAATATTTACCTATATAAGTATTTTTATACAAATAATCATAATACTGAGGTCTTTGGACGGCCAGGATCCAGTGATAAAGCATGGTCGCTCTGCCCATTTCGGGCATTGTCACTGGGGAGCCAATAGCGAAACCGGTCCCATTTGTGTGGATCGGTTCATCGTTTAAGAACGAAAGGGAAAGTCTGAGGCTCCAACAAGGCATGGTATCCGATCTCAAGGATTAAGTCTGGGATTAATTTCCTGTCGAAAAAACCATCCCAAATTTAATCCTTTTCGATGGAGGAAAATGGATTGCGTTTATTTTAAATTCCATTAAGATAAAAATAATCAACATATTCTGCGAATGGATCACCCCCTGGAAGGTCGAACCTGACAAAATCGCGCAGGTTCCGGGCTTTCCCCGCAGACGGGCAGGAGTGGAGAGGCAAACTTAATGTGAATTTTTCAGAGCGAAATTACAAAAGGAGGTGCATGGAATTAACAGGCTTTGTGAGAGACACCGACCCAGATAAAGGATGGAAGACGCTACGAATAATTTAAAACAATAGGAGAATGACATGGTTTCAAGAAGAGACTTTCTCAAACTAAGCGGCGCCGGGGTCTTATCCCTGTTTGCGGCCAATCGCGGCAGGGCTGTGCTAAAGGCGCAGGCCGCCATCCCAGGCGGGACTTTGGACCCTCTGGCAGTTCCGAAGTTCGCCACCCCCCTGCTCATCCCGCCGGTCATGCCCAAGGCCGCGGTAATCAAGCAGGGCGGAAAGAACATCGATTATTACGAAATTTCCATGAAGCAGATCACCGAACAGATTCTGCCCGCCGGATTGCCCCCCACCACAGTCTGGGGATATGGCGCGGTGAAATCGGCCAGCCGGCGCGGGTTGCTGTTGCATAACGCCCCATCCCTGACGATTGAAGCCACCGCCGGCCGCCCGGTCCGCGTCAAATGGATCAACGACCTGAAGGATGGGGCAGGCAATTACCTTCCCCACCTCCTGCCCGTTGACCAGACCCTGCATTGGGCGAACCCGGTCGGCGGTACTGCCGGGCGCGACACGCGTCCAGCGTTCGCCTCCACTCCCGGACCGTACACCGGCCCGGTACCCATCGTCACCCACGTGCATGGCGCCGTCGGTGTCGGCGATGAAAGCGACGGGTACGCCGAAGCCTGGTACCTGCCCGCCGCCGCCAATATCCCCCCAGGGTATGCCACAGTCGGAACGTGGTACGACACGTTTGCGGCGCAGGCGGCCGGAAAGTTCGCCTCAGCCTGGGGGCCTGGATTTGCCACATTCCAATACCCGAACGCTAACCGCGCCTCGACCATCTGGTATCACGACCACGCCCTCGGCATGACCCGCCTCAACGTATACGCCGGACCGGCCGGTTTCTACATCATCCGCGGCGGACCCGACGGGGACGCGGCCGTTTTGGACACGCGCACCAACACCACGGCTGTCCTGCCAGGACCCGCGCCTCGGGAGGGGGATCCCTTCCCGCCTGTCGCCCCCTACTACGAATTCCCGGTCGCCATCCAGGACCGCGCCTTCAACTGCGGACGGTTCGCTCTTCTACCCAAATACGCGCGAATTCTTCGACGGCGCCACCGCCGCATTGCCGGGTTACATCCCTGCCACCGACCTTTCCCCGATCTGGAACCCGGAATTCTTCGGCAACATGGTCATGGTCAACGGCAACACCTGGCCCTTCCAGAATGTGGAACAGCGCCGCTACCGCATCCGCTTCCTGAACGGATGCCAGTCCCGCTTCCTCATCCTGGATTTCAGCAACATCCCTGGCGTGGAGGTCTGGCAGATCGGCAATGAAGGCGGATTCCTCGCCGCACCGGTCAACGTTACCGCGAACCATGGCAACAAACTCCTGCTCGGCCTGGCAGAACGTGCCGACATGATCGTGGACTTCACAAACGTCCCGCTCGGAAGTTATGTGCTCGGCAACCTCGGTCCCGACGAACCTTTCGGCGGCGGCGAACCAGGCCTCGACTTTGATCTCGCCGACCCGGATTCCACCGGCCAGATCATGCAGTTCCGCGTCATCCCGGCTGTCTCGGCCGACCCCAGCACTCCGCCCATGTTCCTGCAACTCCCGCCGATTGCCCCGCTCCCGACCGCCACCCAAACCCGTCCGTTGGCGCTGATGGAGGAAATGTCCCAGTATTGGGATGGCCCCGCCGCGGCGATGTTGGGCACCGTGGACAATATGGGAATGGCCATGCACCAGATGTGGATGGATCCTGTCACCGAGAAGCCGAATGTGGGCGACACGGAGGTTTGGGAATTCTATAACTACACCGCTGACGCGCATCCCATGCACGTGCATGAGGTAATCTTCAAGGTCCTAGACCGGCAACCCATCACCTTCATGGAATCGATGGGGCATGTAATGGACACCCAGTTGGCCGGGCCTGCCCGTCCACCCGAGGAATGGGAGAGCGGTTTCAAAGACACGGTCATCGCCTACCCCGGCGAGGTGACCCGCATCCAGGCGCAGTTCGTCACTCCGGGCCAGTTCGTCTGGCACTGCCACATCGTCGAGCATGAAGACAACGAGATGATGCGCCCGTATTACATCGACCCTGTCGGAGGCTTCGCCCGCACCGGCGTGCTCGATAGTTTCACCCGCCGCAACGGCGCCCTCGCATCGACCTGGGTTGGCGAAAGGAGCCGCTTCACCATCCTGAACAATCAAGCGCGCGTCCTGTTGGATGGAAGTGTGCGCTGGAATACGGTGTTCAGCGCCAATCAGGAGGCTTTCTTCCGGTTTTCGATCGTCAGCCCGACAGCGACCATTCAAGCCCTGCTCTTGAAGTTCAACGGCGCCAGCCAGTACGATGCGAATGCCTCGTTCATCGAAGTGGCCTACCAGCACCAACTCAATCGGGTCGAAGTCTTCACCAAGGATATCAACCTGAGTTACGTCAGCCGCGCGATCTTCACAGGCGTCACGTTTGCAAGCGGCGACGTCTTTGGTGCGCGCGCAGTCGCAGACGGCACAGTGGCCGTCTACAAAAACGGCGTCCCCATTGGCAGTTGCAACCTGTATGCCGGGCCGAAACCCTGGTCGCCGACCTTTGTGGAGGGCGGCGGACGGATCGGTGTATGGTTCTTCGAACAAAAAGCCGCAGACTCCGCCTTCGATGATTTCGGCGGCGGAACGATGTTCTAAAGGCAGTCGGTTCCGTCATTTCGGAAAAAAGAGAGCCGCCCAAGGGCGGCTCTTCATGTTTCTACCCCTCGACCTTCACAGGCTGGGGCTTGTATTTCTTCAAGGCGTTCCACCCCACCATCATCCGTTCCTTCTCATCCCACAGGCGGAAGTACAGCGACTTCAAACTCTTGCGGATCGTCAACGGCTCCACCTGGAACTCGGGATTCTCCCTGTGGCATTGCTCCAGTTTGTAGTTGGGGATCTTCGGGCTGAGATGATGGATGTGATGGAAGCCGATGTTGCCCGTGAACCACTGCAGGACCTTCGGAAGTTTGTAGAACGAACTGCCCTCCATGCCCGCGCGGAAGAAGTCCCAGTTCGCGTGGCGGTCCCAGTAGGTCGGCTCGAAGTTATGCTGCACATAGAACAACCACACCCCCGCTGAGGTTGTGATCAACAGGATCGGCACTTCCACCAGCAGGAACTCCTTCCAGCCGATCAGGTACATCAGCCCGCCTATGACCGCAACCAAAGCCAGGTTCGTCCAGATCACGCTGTTCTTCTCGCGTTTGCCCGCTTCCGGTCCCCAGAAACGATGGAACACGGAAAATACAAGGAACGAACTGATCGTGAACAACAGGATCGGACTGCGCATGATGCGGTAGCCAACCTTCCTGTACCACGGCGCCGCCAGGTATTCCTCCACTGTCATGGTGTACACGTCGCCCACCCCGCGGCGGTCAAGGTCGCCCGCCGACGAATGGTGGATCGCATGACTGTGCCGCCACTCATAGAAGGGCGTAAACACCAGCACCCCCAGGATCATACCGAGCGTATTGTTCGCCTTCATGTCCTTGAAGAACGAAGCGTGACAGCAGTCATGGAAGATGATGAACATGCGCACCATGAACCCCGCCGCGGGCACCACCATCAGGAGCGTCAGCCAGTACCCCACCTCCAGGCTCCGATAGGCGAGATACCAGAACACGAAGAACGGGATGACCGTGTTCACGATCTGCCACACACTGCGCCACGTTTCAGGGAACGCGTATTTTGATGTCAGCGTCTGCCATTTGAATTTTTGAGTTGCCATGGGGAACCTCCGATCAGACTCATTGTACTTTAGCCAGCAACTCTGAGAAAGGTAAATCTGAGAAGGATCTCACGATCAGATTCGCGCCTTCGATCTGCAACCGGGCTGTGACCGGATTGGGGACAGCCACGACGAAGATGCCCGCCCGTCTCGCCGCCAGCACACCGTTCGGGGAATCCTCGAAGACGACCGCCTCATTCTTCTGGACCTGTAACTGGTCCAGCGCCAACAGAAAGAGATCCGGGTTCGGCTTGGTCCTGCCAGCGCCCACATCGTCGGCGCAGATGACCCGGTCGAAGTAGTGGAAAATGCCGAGGCGCTTCGCATGCGCATCCACCCAGGAGTGCGGGGAACTGGAGGCGATCGCCAGTTTAAGTCCGTGCCGTTTCGCGGCGTGGACCATGTCCATGACGCCGGGCAGGACGGAGGCGCGCTCGATGACCGAAAAACTCTCCAGCTGGTGACGTGAGCGCAGGGAGGCAGAGTCCAGCCGTCCCTGAGTCAGACGCGAGAGATGTTCCGCCGCGTCGAAGTCCGAGAGGCCGTATCCGCCGATGATCCTGCCCCATTCCTCGTGCGGGAGTTCGAATCCCTGTTCGCGATAGATGTCCTGCCAGGCGAGGTATTCGGGCGTTTCGGTGTCGAGGATGAGGCCGTCGAAGTCGAAGATGAGGGCTTTGAGCATGTTGCGATTATACTCGGGCAAAAAGGAGCCACCATGGACGACCTTTACTATTCCGATTACATCGCGCTCGATACGATCCTGAACAGCCAGCATCCGCGCAGTTTTTCAAAGATGGAGGACGGCAACGATGAAATGCTGTTCATCATCATCCACCAGGCGTATGAATTGTGGTTCAAGCAGATCATCTTCGAACTCGACCTGGTACGCGGCATCTTCGAGCAGGACCGCATCAACGAGAACTCGCCCGACATGAGCAATGTGATCCACAAGTTAAAGCGGATCGTGAAGATATTGGAATTGCTGAACCAGCAAGTGAGCGTGCTGGAGACGATGACCGCGCTCGATTTTCTCGAATTCAGGAATTATCTGCTCCCCGCTTCGGGCTTTCAGAGCAAGCAGTTCAGGCTGATCGAAGCCAAGCTTGGCTTGAAGATGGAGGAGCGCCACAAAAAGGAGTATTACAAGCATACCCGCCGCGGTTCGCTTTCAGAGAGCGACATGCAGGAGGTCACACAGGCGGAAGGGGAAAGCACGCTCAAACAGTTGATCGTCAAGTGGCTGGAGCGGATGCCGTTCTTCGAGGAACGCTATTGGACGGATTACCAATCCGCGAGCGAGGCAAGCGCCGACAAGTTCTGGTCGGACTATCGAAGCGTCTACCTGGGCGGTCTGTCCGAGACGGAAGGCGGCAGGCAGGCGGAATTCGAGCGGGTCTTCTTCACCGACGGTCGCGGGGACCTCTCCCCTCGGGCGATGCAGTCCGCGTTATTCATCACGCTCTACCGCGACCTGCCCATCTTCCAACTGCCGTTCGAATTGCTGAACACGCTCTCCGAGATCGACGAACTGCTCTCCAACTGGCGTTACCGTCACTTCTCGATGGTGCGCCGCATGATCGGCATCCGCGCAGGGACGGGTGGCACGAGCGGCGCAGGCTACCTCGAAGGGACGTTGAGCCAGCACTACGCCTTCCGCGAGGTCACCGAACTGGCGACTTTCCTGATCGAGCGGAGCAAACTCCCCCAACTGCCAAGTGTGTTGAAGGAAAAGGTGAGTTTTCAGGTATAAAATTACCATTGTCTTATTTGAAATAAACGATCACCAAAAAGGAGTATCACATGAATGCAACCGATTCCATCCATGTCGCGAATGCGCCCGTAATTAAAGGGCTTTCATTTCGACATTTTCGCGGCGCTGAGGATTATCCCAAGATGGTGGCTGTCATCCTTGCCAGTGCAGAGGCAGACAAGATCGAACGCGTCGACACGGTGGAGGATGTTGCCAACGCATACTCGCACCTGGTCAATAGCGACCCCTATCAAGATATGATATTTGCAGAGATAAACGCTGAAGTCGTAGGATATTCACGCGGCTTTTGGCGGCAGGAGGAAAATGGTGCACGCATATACGGGTTGATTGGTTTTTTGATCCCTGCGTGGCGGCGCAAGGGTATTGGCGAAAGCATGTTGCATTGGATGGAGAACCGCATGCAAACACTTGCCAAATCACATTCGACAATGGAGACTGGCCTGCTTGAAGTTTTTGTCAGCGACTCAAACGCCGGTCATGCGACAATGCTGGAAAAGAACAACTATAAGCCGATACGCTATTTCATCGAAATGGTGCGTCCCAACCTTGAAAACATTCCGGATTTCCCGCTCCCCGAAGGACTGGAGGTACGCCCGGTTTTACCGGAGCATCATCGAGCCATTTGGGAGGCAGATACGGAGGCTTTCCAGGATCACTGGGGCTACTCAATACCTACAGAGGAGGATTATCAAAGCTGGCGAGAGAACAAGATCATTTTTCAACCTGAACTCTGGCAGATCGCATGGAACATCGAATCCAATGAAATTGCCGGACAGGTGCGCACTTTCATCAACACGGCAGAAAACGAAAAATATAACCGCAAGCGCGGTTACACTGAATTCATCAGTGTGCGCCGTCCGTGGAGAAGGCGCGGGCTTGCACGTGCGCTCATCATCCGCAGTTTGCGTGTGCAAAAGGAGCACGGCATGACCGAGTCCGCACTGGGGGCGGATAGCGAGAATATTAGCGGCGCCACGCGTGTTTATGAAGATTGTGGATTCCGCGCGACAAAACGCAATGCGATTTATCGCAAACCCGTAAAACCATTTGAGCAAGCTGCCCCAGAGGGATATTGAGCTGTGGTATTACATCGTCCGCGAGATTACCGAACTGGCGACTTTCCTGATCGAACGGAGCAAACTCCCTGAACTGCCGAGTGTATTGAAGGAGAAGGTGAGTTTTAATGTGTAGACCGAAACGGGACTGTGGATGAACCCAGTCCCGTTTTGGATTTTGAATTCTCCTCACCCCGATTATGATGGCTTTTCGTCGGGACGCATCTCCCCTCTTGTTGAGTGATGACAGGGTGATGGCTGACTGAATTAGCGATGAAAGGCTTATAATCCTGCCCACAAAATGAAAACAAAATCCACAAAAATCCAAAAATATCACCGTGAAGTTGTAGAAGCATTAACTGCGATAGGCAATCCAACTTTTGGTAAAGCGGTTCAGAAAGATCGTGGCTCACAACTGAAACATCTTGGCATTAAATTCCCTGATCTACGACGGCAAGTCCATCAAGGCTTCTCGTTCTACGAATTGCCGGAAGAACAAGTGCTGGAAGTATGGAATACGCTGTGGCAAACATCCCCTTATGGTGACGTGTTATTTGCCGCGCTTGAGTTTTACACTCCAATTGTGCGGAGGCAGGTTAGTCCGATACTTTGGCCAGTGGTTTGTCATTGGAGTGATCGTGTGGACAATTGGTGTCACAGTGATGGGTTGAGCGCCATCTATTCACAAATTGCCGAAAGCCTTCCTGAAGAAGTTTATCCGCAACTGGCAAAATGGAATCAATCGAAAAGTGAATGGTTGAGGCGCATTTCTCTCGTGAGCCTTATTCATTACAGCGGCAAGAATGCAGTTTTCTTACCGCCAAAGAAAGTCTTGCCATTGGTTTCAAATTGCCTGGATGACCAGAGATATTACGTTCAAACAGCAGTTGGTTGGGTATTGCGAGAGATGGGCAATGTTTATAAAAGCGAAATTAGAAAATATTTGGAAACTCATATCGAGAGAATGGATCCTGTGGCATTTTCGAGGGCGATTGAGAGGCAAAATTCTAAAGAACGCATGCGTTTGCGGAAATTGCGTCTGGTAAAGTACCAAAAACGGGACAGCGGATGAAGCACAGTCCCATTTTGAATTCCAAGAAAAGACCTCCGAGTTCTTTGAGAACTCGGAGGTCTGCGTTTACTAGAAAAGTTTCAACACCGCTTCGCTTGCCCAGGCGAACAGGAATTGCGGGACGAGGCTGACGACTACGGTGATAACCGCGGTCGCGCCGGTGGTGAGTCCCAGCCAGGTTTCGCGTTCGATCTCAGGTTCGCCGTCCTTCATGTACATGGTGACGACGACGCGCAGGTAGTAGTATGCGGAGATGAGGGAGGTCACCACGCCGATGATGGCAAGCCAGGTAAACCCGCCCGAGAGCACGGCGCGGAAGAGGTAGAACTTGCCCACCAGACCGAGCGTCGGGGGGAAGCCGACCAGCGAGAGCATGAAGACGGTCATGGCGGCGGCGAGGGCGGGATGTTTGAGTCCAAGGCCGGCGTAATCCTCGATGGCAAGTCCTTTTCCCTCCTGTTTTTCGAGGGCAATGACCACGCTCCACGCGCCGAAGTTGGTGATGACGTAGGCAACGAGATAGAACAGACCCGCCGCGATGGAAACGTCACGGACTGCGGGATTCCCGTACGGCACGAATGCCATGAGGATGTAGCCCGCATGGGCGATGCTGGAGTACGCCAGCATGCGCTTGATGTCCGTCTGCGAGATGGCGACGAAGTTGCCGACGATCATCGTCAACGCGGAGAGCGCCCAGAGGATGTCGGTCATGTCCACGGCGATGGAGGGGAAGGCGGTGGCAAACACGCGGAGCAATGCCGCAAACCCAGCGATCTTGGCGCCGGAGGACATGAAGGCGGTCACTGCGGTCGGCGCGCCCTGGTACACGTCCGGGGTCCACATGTGGAAGGGAACCGCCGCGATCTTGAACCCGAATCCAACCAGGATGAGGGCGGCTCCAATGGTCAGGAGCAGGCTCGAGGTCCCGTTTGAGGCGGATTGGACGATGGTGAAGAGATGGGTGGAGCCGGTCGCTCCGTAGACAAGGGCGGTCCCGTAGACGACAAATCCAGTGGCAAAAGCGCCGAGCAGGAAGTATTTGAGTCCCGCCTCCTCCGACTGGGGTTTGGGATAGGCAAATGCGGCAAGCACGTACAAGGGGATGGAGAGCAGTTCGAGGGCAATGAAGACCATGATGAGGTCGGCGGCCTGCGCCATGAGCATCATGCCTGTGATGCTGAACAACAGGAGCGTGTAATACTCGCCGCGTTCGATGCCCATGCGTTTGACGTAGCCATAGGCGAGGGCAACGCCAAGGATGCCGCTGACCAGGATCAGGGCGTTGACGAAGGTCGAGAAACCGTCGAGCACGACCATGCCCAAGAAACCCGTCCCTTCGATGCCGATCTGCGAGATGGTGAAACCCAGGGTGAGGGCAAGACCCAAAGCGGCGAGCGATGCCGTGATGCCCTTGCGATCCTTCGGGATGAAGAGGTCAACAAGCAGGAGGATACATGCCCAGACGGTGAGCAGGATATAGGGTGTCAGTACTTGAAAATCTTGAGATGTTAGCGTCATGGCATTTAGCTCTCAGCCATTAGCGGTCGGCAATTAGCAATTAGCAGGCGGCTAAAAGCTAACAGCCAACTGCCAATTGCTATGGGATGGGCAGCATCTTCACGAGGTTCTCAACGGCGGGAGCCATGAGGGCGAAGAAGGGTTTCGGATACAGACCGATCCAGAAGATGAAGATGAGCAGAGGCAGGACGGTGATGATCTCGCGCAGATTGAGGTCGCGGATGGCGTGTCCGTGCTTCTTGACCTCGTCCACGATCTCGCCCTGTGGGCCGAGGAACATTTTCTGGAACATGTACAGGATATACACAGCCGCCATGATGACACCGAGCGCCGAGACGATGGCATAGACCGTGTTGCCGATGGCTTGCGAGCCGAAGGCGCCCAGCAGGATGGTGAACTCGCCCACGAAGCCGTTCAAGCCGGGCAGGCCCATCGAGGAGAGCGCCACGATGAGCATGATCGAGCCGAAGATCGGGGTGATCTTCCACAAACCGCCGTAAACCTTGAGCTCGCGGGTGTGGGTCTGTTCGTAGATCATGCCGACGAGGAGGAACAACGCTCCCGTGCTGAGACCGTGGTTGATCATCTGCAGGATGCCGCCCGCGATGCCTTGGGGTTCATCGCGAAGAGACCGAGCATCACAAAGCCGAGGTGGCTGACGGAGGAATACGCGACCAGTTTCTTGACGTCCTTCTGGGCGTAGGAGACCACCGCACCGTAGATGATGCCGATGGTGGCGAACAGGGCGATCCACGGGGCGGCGCGGACAGCCGCTTCAGGGAACAGGGGAAGGTTGAATCGCACGAAACCGTAGGTGCCCATCTTCAGCAGGACACCCGCCAGGATGACGGAACCGGCGGTCGGCGCTTCGACGTGGGCATCGGGCAGCCACGAGTGCAGGGGCCACATCGGGACCTTGATGGCGAACGCGGCGGTGAACGCCAGGAACAGCCACCACTGGATGTTCGAGGGGATATTCGCCTGTGCGACCAGGTCGGGCACGGAGAAGGTCTGCCCGTAGATGCCGAGCCACAGGATGGCAAGCAGCATCAGGATGGAACCAGCCATCGTGTACAGGAAGAACTTCACGGCGGCGTAGATGCGGCGCGGTCCGCCCCAGATGCCGATCAGGAAGTACATCGGCACGAGCGTGAATTCCCAGAAGATGTAGAACAGGAACAGGTCCTGCGCGAGGAACACGCCCATCATGCCCACTTCCAGCAGGAGGAAGAAGATCATGAAGTCCTTGACGCGCTCCTCGACCGCGGTCCACGTGGAGAGGATCGAGATCGGCGTCAGGAACGCGGTCAGCAGGACGAGCAGGATGCTCAGACCGTCCACGCCGAGGTAGTACTGGATGTTCCAGCCGGCGACCGTGATCCAGTCGTATCTGGCGACCAGTTGCAGGTCCACGTTGGAGGCGTCGAACTTGCGCCAGCACCCAAAGCGACATGGCAAACACGACCAGGGATGTGCCAAGCGCCGTCCAGCGCAGGGCAGGCTTTCGGTCACTGGGGATGAAGAGCAGGACCACCACCCCAACCAGGGGGAAGAAGGTCAGCAAAGTGAGAGGTTGCAGGAAAAAATTCATGTTCAATCCTCGTTTCTACGAGTTTATTTCAGGATCAGGTATCCGACGATCAGGACGACGCCCACCAATACGGACAGCGCGTACGAACGCACGAATCCGTTCTGGACCTTGCGCATGGTCGCCGATAAAGATTGTGTTGCCGTCCCAAGCCAGTTCGCAAAAGCATCGATGCCTTTTTGATCAGCGTAACGGTCGAGGGCAATATTGCTCACCCAGTTGTACGTCCCGGCAATGACCGTGTCGTGGCACCAAGTCATGCCAGAAGCGCCAGTCGATCACATCCGCAAGGAATTGGGATGCCTTCTTGAACGGGTTGATGATGACGGCAAAGTAACCTTCATCCACGAACCATTTGTTCTCCATGCCGGTGAAGAGGAAACCGAGCGGCTTCTTCAAGCGGGTCGGGCTGACCCGCCTTGAGCGGATTGCGCCCGTAGATGAACCAGGAGATCACGATGGCGGTGAGGGCAAGGACGGTCGAGATGCCGGCAACCTGAAGGTCAAGCGGCAGGGCTTCCACTTCCTTGAGCGTGTATTCCAGCCAGTGACCGAGTTGATGGAAACCCTTGAACGGCAGGTTGAGCGCGCCGCCGAGCAGGGAAAGCGCCGCCAGCACCATCAACGGGACGGTGATGATCGGTTTGCTTTCCTCGGCGTGCGCCGCGGCTTCATGGCGGGCTTCCCCGAAGAAGACCATCCAGATCTGGCGTCCCATGTAGAAGGCGGTGAGGAAGGCGGCAACGGTCAGGATGCCAGTAGACGACCGGGTAATGCAGGCTGGCATCGAGCAGGATCTCATCCTTCGACCAGAAGCCCGCAAACGGGACGATGCCCGCCAGCGCCAGAGTCCCGATCATGTACAGCCAGAACGTGACAGGCATGGTCTTGCGAAGCCCGCCCATGTTGCGCATGTCGCCGGGGTCGAAGACTTCGTCCCCGTGAGCATCATGATGCCCATCTTTCTTCTTTCCTTCTTTCTTTTTCCCTTTACCGTGATCATTATGGTGACCATGTCCGCATGGTGATGCCCGCGCTCGAGGCCGAGGATGACCGAACCAGCGGAAAGGAACAGCAAGCCTTGAAGAAGGCATGCGTCACGAGGTGGAACATCCCTGCCACGAAGGCGCCCATCCCCACCGCGGCAACCATGAAACCAAGCTGGGAGATGGTCGAGTACGCCAGCACCTTCTTGATGTCATATTGACCGACGGCGATCGTCGCGGCGAAGAGCGCGGTGACCGCGCCGGTCATCGCCACGATATATTGCGCCTGCGGCACGAGCATGTACAGTTCAGCCGAACGGGTGACGAGGTACACGCCCGCCGTCACCATCGTGGCGGCATGGATCAGCGCCGAGACCGGCGTCGGACCTGCCATCGCGTCGGGCAGCCAGACGTAAAGCGGGATCTGCGCCGATTTGCCCGCCACGCCGATCAGCATGAACAGCGTGATCGCAACGATCACGCCGGGTGCCGCAGACTGCGCGGCTTCGAAGACCTCGTCAAACTGTAAACTGCCCAGCGCCCAGAACATGATGAAGGCCGCGATGAGGAAATCCGAAATCGCCGATGCGGTTGGTGATGAAAGCCTTCTTGGCGGCGTTCGAGTTCGCCCATGAAGGTCGCCCGAGCGTGTCCATGTCATACCAGAAGCCGATCAGCAGGAAGGAGCACAGTCCCACGCCCTCCCAGCCGACGAACAGCATCAGGTACGAGTCGCCGCTGACGAGGATCATCATCATGGCGATGAACAGGTTGAGGAAAACGAAGAAGCGGCGGAACCGCCCGAGGTCATGTTTGAAGCGCACGTCTTCGTGCATGTATCCGATGGCATAGATGTGGATGAGCGTCCCGACGCCCGAGACGACCAGCATCATCGTGGTGGACAGCGTAGTCGACGCGGAACGCCCAGTCGAGTTCGAGCCCGCCGATGTGGATCCACTCGAGCGAAGGGCACGCTCACCGCCTCGCCGTGACCTGCCGCAAGCGACCAGGCCAGCAGCACGCTGACAACGAACGACGCGCCCGATGCCAGGCTTGCGACCGTGCCGATCACCTTCTCGCTGAACCTGCCGCCGAAGATGATATTGATCAGCAAACCGATGACCGGCGCAAACACCAGCCACGGCGCCAAATTGAAAAATCCTGAGGGGGTTGCTTCGCTTAAGAACATACCTATCCCTTCATACTGTTCATCTGGTCCACGTCGATCGTGCGCTTGGACTTGAAGATCTCCACGATCAACGCCAGGCCCACGGCAACCTCCGCCGCAGCGACCGCGATGACAAAGAACACGAAGATCTGCCCGCTGAAGGACTTGAGCACGCTGCTGAAGGCAACGATGGCAAGGTTTGCCGCGTTCAACATCAACTCAATGGACATGAAGATGATGAGCGGATTGCGGCGGAACAGCACGCCCGCCACGCCGATGGAGAACAGGATCGCCGAAAGAATGATGTAATAATTAACAGGGACCATTATTTCTGCCTGCCTTTCTCTCTTCTCGAGATGGTGATGGCACCGACCATCGCGACCAGCAACAGGATGGATGTCACCTCGAACGGCAGGAGGTAATCGCTGAACAGCGTCATGCCCACCTGGCGCAGGTTTTCCACGGTGTTGACCGTTGCGTCGGGCGGCAGGATGTTCCCTTCGGGCCTGGCGCGCGTCACCAGCAGATAGATCGTCTCCGCGGCGAGCACGAACGCCAGTCCGTATGCCAGCGGTTTCTGCCAGGGCAACACCTGCGGCATCGGCGCAGTCTCTCCGCGCCGAGCAGCATGATCACGAACAGGAACAACACCATGATGGCGCCTGCATATACCGTGACCTGCGCCATGGCAATGAACGGCGCTCCGAGCAACAGGTAGAAGACCGCCACCGTAATGAAATTCAGCACGAGGAACAACGCGGAATAAACCGAGTTGCGGTTCAACAACATGCCGATTGCAGTGGCAATGGCAACGACGGCAAGAATGAGGAAGAGTATCAGGTCAGAGGACATTGTTTCTCACTAATCCTGCGGATCTTTCATTTCAGGCACCGACCGCGTGAACACACCGGCTTCCACCTTGCGCGGCGTGGTCATATCCACGGTCGGGACGGGTTCGAGCAGGCTTTCCTTGGTGTAGATCGCCGAGCGGCGGTCATAGAAGGAAAGTTCATAGTTGTCGCCGAGCACGATCGCCTCGGTGGGGCAGGCATCTTCACAGTAGCCGCAGTAGATACAGCGGAGCATGTTGATCTCGTAGGTGGAGGCATACCGCTCTCCGGGAGAGAAGCGTTTCTCGTCCGTGTTCTCGGAGGCTTCCACGAAGATCGCATCCGCGGGGCAGGCGGCGGCGCACAGCGAACATCCAATGCACTTTTCGAGCCCGTTCTCGTATCGCTTCAATACATGCCGCCCGCGGAAGCGCGGACGTACCTCCCGCTTCTGTTCGGGGTATTGATATGTCACAGGCTTTTCGAGCATCATCTTGAAGCGTGGTGCCCAGCCCACGCAAAAGCTCAACAAAAGGGTCAAGCACGCTCATATGCTTTTCTCCTCAATTCTCGATAGATCATTGCAACAGTAAACAAACCAGCCAGTATCGAAACGACAGGGATCGCCCAGAAATACAGGCGGTTGTCATACAGCTCCGCCAGCAAAATACCAGCGGCAGTAATGAAGGCAATCGCCAGCGACAACGGGAGCAGGACCTTCCAGCCAAACGCCATCAGACGGTCATAGCGGATGCGGGGCCAGGAGGCACGCACCCAGATCATCCCGAACAGCAGTACAACGACTTTCAGGAAAAGATAGATCGGACCCAGGAACCAGTTCGTGATCTGCCACGAACCGAGAGTCCACGTGTAGTCCACGCTGAAGATGGTATCCTTCAAGAACCCGAACTCACGATAACCGCCGAAGTACAGCGTCGCGGCGATCATGCAGATCACGATCATCTTCTGATATTCCGCCATGAAGAACAGGGCGAACTTCATGCCCGAATATTCGCTGTGATAACCGGCGGTCAATTCCTGTTCGGCCTCCGGCATGTCGAACGGGGCGCGGTTCACTTCCGCCAGCGTTGCGATCCAGAAGATCAGCGCGCCCACCGGCTGGACGACCGCGAACCACATCCCCTTCTGCGCATCGACAATGTCGCGCAGGCGCATCGAATTCGCCAGGATGATGGAGGTCACGAACGAAAGCCCCAGCGTCAGTTCATAACGAGATCATCTGCGCCGAGGAGCGCAATCCGCCGAGCATCGCATATTTGTTGTTCGACGACCAGCCCGCCAGCACGATGCCATACACTGCGATCGAAGCGATGGACATCAGATACAGCACGCCCACATTGATATCCGCGAGATGCAGTTGGATCTCGCGTCCAAACATCGTGAACGACGTCCCCCACGGAATGACCGCCGCAAGGATGATCGAGGGCACCATCGTAACGACCGGCGCCCAGAAGAACAGCGATCTTGTCCGCCTTGGCGGGTGTCAGTTCCTCCTTGAAGATCAACTTGACCGCGTCCGCGATCGGCTGAAGCAGACCCTGAGGTCCCGCGCGATTCGGTCCGATGCGCGCCTGAATACGTGCCAGTGCCCGGCGTTCATACCAGGTGAGATACGCAAAGCCCGTCAACAACGCCAGGATCACGATCACCGATTTGATAAACCATTCCAGCCAGAGTGTCCAATCGGATAACATTATTTCACCTTTACAAGGACAGGTTCGCGGATCGCCAGTCCCATCGAACGCGGGATCAATGCCACACCGACCGAGATCGTATCGTCCAGCTTCACAACCGCCTCGCCGCTCACGCCGTTGAAACTGACATTCACAGTCTGACCCTCCTCCACGCCCAATTCCTTTGCCGCATCGGGATGCAGGACAACGCTCGCGTCGCCGATCCGCTCATGCAGCAACTCGGCGGGCAGGACGGTCGTGCCGCGGTCATACAACTTGGTGACTGGCACCGCCAGCAATTCATTTTCCTTGGGACGGGCAACCGCTTCCTTCTGGACCCGGGATATGCTCACTTTTTCCCCGCGCGTCGCCGCCGCTGACAGTTGTACGCCCATGCCCTGTGTGTTCTCATAGGTCGTGCCGCCGTAATACAAGTCTCCGCGCCCGACGATCGGCCACTGCGGTTTCACTTCCGCAAGTTTGGCATAATTCAAACCTTCGAACGACTTCACCGAACTCAGCCAGAATATCGAACACGGCCGAAACCGACGTACCTTCGAGAACGACTCCCATGTGGCGCGCGATCTGCGACGTGATCGAGAAATCAGCCTTCGCCTCACCCGTCACGGGGACGGCGGGATAGAAGCGCTGTACGCGGCGTTCACCGGAAGTGAACGTCCCTTCGCGTTCGGTAAACGCCTGTGCGGGCAGAACGACATCCGCAATTTCAGTCGTTGCGGTTTCCATCACATCCTGCACAGCGACGAACTCTGCGCCTTCGAGCGCCTTCGCCAGTTTCGGGTCATCCGCCACCGGGTCGGCACCGACGATGTAAACCGCCTTGCCCTTGAGAACCTTTGCGAGATCCTCTTCCACTTCGAAGCCCATCTCCCAGGCGCCCTGGTCGTTCGCGCGTCCCCACACACCGATCAGTCCGTTGTTGGGTTTGCCGACAAAGTTCATTTTCATGCAATAGCTTCGCGCAGGCAGAGGCAACGGCCGCTGAACCTGAAACGCCCAGCCCGTCACTTCCGTACAGGATGACGGCATTCTCGGATTTCAGGAACGCAGTCGCTGATCTTGCTCTTCCTGCTCAGGTCATTGACCGCCTTCGACCTCATCACCGTACGCATAGCGCACAACGAACGAAGCATATCTATCGAGTTTGGTCTCGCGCGGGTTCAACACGATCAGGTTCGCGCCGCGCTCCGCCGCCTGTTTGACCCGCAGATACCAGATGGGCGCTTCTTCATACAGGTCGGAGGCAACCACGACAATCGTCGTGCCCGCGCCCATCTTTGCAAAGTTCGTCCCCTCCCCCACACCGACCAGCGATGTCAATTCACCGCCGCCCATGTGGGAGTAAAGGTATGCTTTGCCCTCCGAATGTTCGGATAGCGTCTTCAGATTGAACAGGTCTTCATTGGAGAGTCTGCCCGAAGCCAGGATGACGAAATTCTTCTTCGCCGCGAGGAAGTTCTCTGCGGCAAGTCTGGTGGCGGCATCCCAGGAGGCGCGCGTCAATTTGCCATCCTTGCGGATCATGCGGCTTGGTGAGGCGTGTCTTGCCTTCGGCGTAGTGATAGGCAAAGCGTCCTTTGTCGCAGATCCAGATCTCGTTCACTTCTTCGTTCTGGCGCGGCATCACGCGCTTGACCACGATCCTGCCGCCAGCCTTGGCTTCGCGGCGTGTGTTCAAAGTGGTGTTGCACCCGACCGGGCATTGCGTACAGATCGAAGCCTGTGCATCCAGTTCCCACGGGCGTGCGCCAAAGCGGAAGTCCGCGGTGGTCAACGCGCCGACGGGGCAGATGTCGGAGGTGTTGCCCGAGAAAACCGAATCAAACCCGGGGTCCGAGAAAGAGACGATCTGGGTCGAGCGTCCGCGCTCATCGAAGCCGATGACCGAGTCGCCCGCGATCTCACTCTGGAAGCGGATGCAGCGCGCGCATTGGATGCAGCGTTCGCTGGTCGAGCCAGATCAGTTCACCGAGCGGCACCATCTTATCGAGACGCATCTTTTCGTCGTAGAGGAAGCGGCTCTTGCCGGGACCGTGCGCCATCGTCAGGTTCTGGAGCGGACATTCGCCGCCCTTGTCGCAGATCGGGCAATCGAGCGGGTGCGAGGTGAGCAGGAACTCCAGGGTTCCCTTCTGCCCTTCCGTTGCCTTGGCAGACTGTGTGAGGACCACCAGGCCATCCTCGACTTTGGTCGTACAAGCGGTTTCAAGCTTGGGCATGAACTGGATCTTCGGCGCGCCGTTCTCCATCACGAACTGACCGGTGGCGCGGTCGCGCATCGGACGGCCGAGCTCCACCAGACACATGCGGCACATGCCGACCGGTTCGAGTTTTGGATGATGACAGAAGACAGGGATGTCGATGCCGATCATCTTGGCGGCATCCGCCACCAGCGTCCCTTCCGGAACCGTGACCTGTTTCCCATCGATCGTGAGCGTGACTTGTTTACTCATTATGCTTTCACCGCTTTGTCAAAATCTTTTCTAAAACGTTCAATGCCCGTGACGACCGCCATCGTTGAAAATTCACCGAGCGCGCACAGACATTTGCCCTGCATTTGTTTCGCCACATTCAGCAGCAGGTCAACATCTTCTGTTTTGCCGTGACCTTCGTGAATGCGTTCGGTCAGGTGCGACATCCAGTACGTACCTTCGCGGCAGGTGGTGCATTTGCCGCACGATTCATGGCGGAAGAAATGTATGGTCTTGTTGATGAGCCAGTCGATCGAGACCGTTTCATCCATCACGATCACGGAGGCGGAACCAAGGTCACCGCCAATCGTGCGGACGGTGGCATAGTCCATCGGGGTGTCGAGGATCTTGTCGTCGTCCACAAGAATGAGGGAGGACGATGCGCCCGCCGGCATGATGGCTTTGACCTTGTGAGAATCCTGCACACCGCCGCCGTGGGTGTAGATCAACTCACGGAAGGTCGTGCCGAAGGGCAATTCATAATTGCCGGGTTTGCGCACGCGACCCGAGAGCGAGAAGATCTTCACGCCCGCGCTGTCGGCGGTGCCCATTGACTTGTACCAGTCCGCGCCGTTCGCAAGGATGAGCGGGACGTTGGTCAGGGTTTCGACGTTGTTGACGATGGTCGGCTTGCCGTACAGACCATACGAAGGCGGGAACGGCGGACGCACGCGCGGCTGTCCGCGTTTGCCTTCGAGCGATTCAAGCATGGCGGTCTCTTCACCGCAGATGTAGGCGCCTGCACCGAGATGGGTGTAGATCTTGAGCGAGTAATCGGTGCCGAAGAGGTCCTTGCCGAGGTAACCCGCTTCTTCCATCTCTGCGATCTTTTCATCGAGGAAGGCGGCCACCTGCCAGAACTCGCCGCGCAGATAGACATATGCCGCGTTCGCACCGACCGCATAGGAGGCGATGGCAACGCCCTCCAAAAACTGGAAGGGATTGCTCTCCATGATCTCGCGGTCCTTGAACGTGCCCGGCTCGGACTCATCCGCGTTTGCCACCACATAATGCGGCCAGTTCTTGTTGTCAATGAACGCCCACTTCATGCCGGTCGGGAAGCCCGCGCCTCCGCGTCCGCGCAGACCGGAGTTCTTGACCACATCGGTCACTTCGTTGGGCTTCATCTTTGTGACGGCGTTCTTGAATGCCTCGAAGCCGCCGTTCTTCTTATAGACCTCGAGTTTGTTGATATCGGGGATATCACGATGGCGCAAGAGGACGTGTGCCATTATTTCGCCTCCCCTCTGGAGTGTCTTGAGCACGGCGATCAATTCCATGGTCCTGTCCACGGTCATGTTCTCGTGGTATTTGATGCCGTCGGGTCCCTGGGTCTGGAACATGGGAGCCTTGTCACATGCCGCGAGACACATCACCCCTTCGAGCGTGATGAGACCGTCCTCGGTCGTCTCGCCGACCTTGATGCCAAGATTACTGCACAGCGATTCCATGAACTGGTCGGCGCCGCGCAAGGCACAGGGCAGGTCGGTGCAGACCTGCATGCGGTATTTGCCCGCCTTCTTGTCGTGATAGAGCGTGTAGAACCCGACGATCGCCGCGACATCCGTCTCGGTGATGTCAAGCATCCTGGCGATATCCTGCATCGCGGCTTTGGTCAGGTAACCTTCCTCGCGCTGGGCAAGGTATAACAACGGCATGACCGCCGAGCGTTTATGCTCCGGCGGATATTTGGCAAGGATCTGTTTTACTTCTTTGGGATATTTTTCAGCCAGGCTCATCGGTCAATATCTCCGAGCACAATGTCAGTGGAAGCCAGGATGGCAACCAGGTCGGCCACCAGATGTCCCTTGACGATCTTCGGTACGACGGACAAATTATCAAAGGAGGGCGTGCGCCAGTGGACGCGGTACGGCTTGGGACCGCCATCGCCTTCGAGGTAGACGCCCAGCTCACCGCGCGGCGATTCGATCGCGCTATAGACAGACGCCTTCGGGGCGGGGAAGCCCTCCGTCCACAACTTGAAGTGATGGATGAGCGCTTCCATGCTCACGCCGATCTCCGAACGCGGCGGCGTGACGAACTTGCGGTTTTCGCTTCGCACGGGTCCCATCGGCAGTTTGTTCAACGCCTGCTCCACGATCTTCAACGACTCGCGGAACTCCTGCACGCGGACGAGATAGCGCGCATACGTGTCGCCTTCGGTGGCGGACGGGCACATCGAAGTCATATTGCTCATAGCCCATGTACGGACGGGCTTTGCGCAGGTCCCATTTCACGCCGGAGGCACGCAGCATCGGACCGGTCACACCATGCTGGAGGGCGGTGGCGGCGTCCAATTTGCCGACGCCACAGCAGACGGTCCAGAAGGATCGGGTTCTTCGTCAACAAGGCTTCGTATTCATCGATGCGTTTCGGGAAGATCTTGATGAAATCGCGCACCGCCGTCTCGAATTCCACCGGCACATCGCGCCACAATCCGCCCGGGCGGATGAAGGTCGTCATCATGCGCTGACCGGAACACAGCTCGAGAATGTCGAGGATCTGCTTCGCGTTCGCGGAAGGCATACAGGAACATGGACATCGCCGCCAGGTCCAGGCCGAATGTGCCGACCCAGACCAGGTGCGAAGCGATGCGCTGCAACTCGGTCAGGATCACGCGGATGGCTTGCGCGCGCGGCGGCACATCCAGGTCAACCAGTTTTTCCACCGCCATGCAATAGGCAAGGTTGTTGCCCACGGTGTTCATGTAATCGAGGCGGTCGGTCATCACTTCGGCTTTGAGATAGGTCTTGGCTTCCATGTTCTTCTCGATGCCGGTGTGCAGGAAACCGATATCGGGGATGGCGTTCACGACGATCTCGCCATCCAGTTCAAGCAGCAGACGCAGACACGCCGTGCGTGGACGGATGCTGTGGACCCATGTTCAGCAGCATGGTTTCGCCGGTAAGGGCGCGCTCCGAGACCAGATGTTTATATTGATCGTATTGGACTTCTTCGATCTGGGTCATGACTATTCCTTTGCGTACGGCTTGCGAAGGTCGATCTCTTCGAAGTTGAAGGTGAATTGCGGTTCCTCGTAGCCGAGCGGGAAATCCTTGCGAAGCGGATGACCTTCCATATCATCCGGCAATAAAAGCCTGCGCGGATCGGGATGGCCTTCGCCTCGATGCCGAACATATCCATGAGTTCACGCTCGCGCCAGTTCGCCACCTCATACACACGCGTCGCGGTCGGGACCTTGGGCTGGTCGCCATCCACCGGGACTCTCAACTGCACTGTGACATTTTTCGCCAGCGACGTCAGTTGATAGATGACGTGGAAGCGCGGCGATGTCTGCGGCCAGTAATCCGACGGCGGTCAGCGCCGAGAGCAATTCAAATTCATACTTGTCGCGCAGGAACGTCAGCGCTTCGATGATCTGTTCCGTCGTAACGAAGACATGCACCTCGCCGCGGAACTCTTCATACGTCGCCTTGAACTTTTCCTGCAAAGCCTTTACGATTGGTTCGAGTTTGTTTTCCATAAACAATGCTCCCGCCGCCGTCCCCGGCGGCGAAAATTGGTCGCCGGGGACGGCGACCAGAGCTTATTTCACTGCCAGATCCTTGAACTTCTCGCCCTTGACCTTTTCATACAGGGTCATGACGCCGTGGATCAACGCCTCGGGGCGCGGCGGACAACCCGCCACGAACACATCCACAGGGACGATCTCATCCACGCCCTGCACAAGGGCATAGTTGTTGAACACACCGCCGCACGAGGCGCAGTCGCCCATGGCGATCACCCACTTGGGCTCGGGCATCTGGTCGTACAGGCGGCGGAGCACGGGCGCCATCTTGCGCGAAAGGCGGCCGGCCACGATCATCAGGTCCGATTGACGCGGACTGGCGCGCATCAGTTCCATGCCGAAGCGGCTCATATCATAGTGCGCAGCCTGCGCCGACATCATCTCGATGGCGCAGCAGGCAAGTCCAAACAACATGGGCCACATCGCGTTCGTGCGCGACCAGTTGACCACATCCTCCAACTTGGTGGTCACGATGCCCATATTGCCGAGTTTCTGTTCTACTCCCATTCAAGGGCTCCTTTCTTCCACGCGTAAAAATACCCAACCAGTAAGATGGCAATGAAAATGACCATTTCGATCAGGCCGAAAAGGCCCAATTGACGGAAGGTGACCGCCCACGGCAGGAAGAACACCACTTCGATATCGAAGAGGATGAACAGCACCGCGATCAGATAGAAGCGGATGGGCATGCGCCGCGTCCCTTCACCGAACGGGTTGATCCCCAACTCATAAGGCTGGGCTTTTACATCCGAGTGTTTTCGTGGTCCAAATAAATACCCCAAACCGATCGCGATCAGCGCAATGATCGTCGCCAGAGCGATCATCAATGCAATTGCTACGTATTCGAGCATCCTGACACCTCACCAAGTCCCGATGTTCTCAGGGAAAACGCCCATTAATGGACGAAGTTTGTGCTTTCTCGCACGTTCGGCGAAGTATAACATAAGAGACTTTCAGGGACTAGTGAAAGTGCCTCTTTTCACAAAATTGGTGATATTTGTCATATTGAGAAATTCAGGCAAAAAAACAGGGACACGGTATCTCGTGTCCCTGCGGTTATCCGAGGTAATCCCTCAGCGGCTTGCTGCGCGAAGGATGCCGCAATTTCCGCAATGCCTTCGCCTCGATCTGGCGGATCCGTTCGCGCGTGACGTCGAAGAAGCGGCTGACCTCCTCGAGCGTATGGTCCTGCCCATCCAGAAGACCGAAGCGCATCTCGATGACCTCGCGTTCGCGGTCGGCAAGGGAGGTGAGCGCGGCTGCGAATCTGCTCGCGGAGCATCTGGCGCGCGGCGGCATCCATCGGCGAGAGGGCATCCTCGTCCTCGATGAAATCGCCCAGCGAACTGGATTCCTCGTCCCCCACCGGCCCGTCGATGGAGACCGGTTCCTCAGCGGAACGGAGCATGCGGTCGATCTTTTGGGTGGCGGTCTCCAGTTTGTGCTGCAGATCGGCGGAAAGGGGCTTTTCCTCCGAGTGCGCGCGCAGGATGGCTTGCACTTCGGAGGCGGGCAGGTAACCGACCTCGAGGGCAAGCTCCTCAGTGGTCGGGTCGCGCCCGAGTTCCTGGGTGAGTTGACGTTGCACACGCAAAATCCGCGTGATGGACTCGAACAGATGCACCGGGATGCGGATCGTGCGCGCCTGCTCGGCGATGGAACGGTTGATGGACTGGCGGATCCACCAGGTGGCGTAGGTGCTGAATTTGAAGCCGCGGCGCGGGTCGAACTTGCTGACCGCCCGCAGGAGGCCGATGTTCCCCTCCTGGATCAGGTCGAGGAAGTTGATGCCGCGCCCGAGGTAGCGCTTGGCCACGCTCACCACCAGCCGCAGGTTGGCGCGGATGAGCGCCTGGTGCGCGTCCTTTGCCTGCTTCTTCACCAGTTCGATCTCCTCGAGCACTTCATCGTCGCCCGGAAGGTGGTTGTGCATGGTGCGCAGGCTGGGCAGCGTGTGTTTTTGGTTGACATGGCTGAGGAGCCACGCCGCATAATTGAACGGGATCAGGTACAGGCTGAGAAAGACCGAGTATGCTTTCCGCGCGAGGTCATCCCACAGCGGGTCGGTCCCCCATTTGCCGTTATCCAGAAAGGCGCGCAGGTAGGAAGGGGCATCCGAATCCCAGCCCGCCCGCAAGGCTTGCGCCTCGGTCAGCATCAGCCCCAGGTCGGGCGTGTCGTGATGGAGACGGTCGGCATCCTCGGTCAGGCGCTCCCACGAGGTTTCCAACTCGGCGAGAACGGCATGGCAGATCGCACATGGGGCCGTAAGCCCCTTGCGGGGCGGATGCCGGCGCAGGACGTTGACGAGGCGGTTGGCTTCGATCATGGTCGCCAGGCGGAACTCGCTGTCGGAATCCAGCAACTTGACCTGGCCGATCTCGCGCAGGTACAGCCGCACAGGGTCCTCGGACAATTCCGCGGCGATCTCGGGACTCTTGAGATTCAGCTCCTCTTCCTCTTCCAGAAGTTCCTGTTCCTGCACAAGGACGCTCACATCGGGGTCGCCCATCTCCTCCCCCATCATTGCCAGTTCAACCAGGCCGTTCCCGTTCATCTCTGCGCCATTGTCGGCAGGGATGGAGTCATCGAACGGCATCCCCTGCACGCTGGACGGACGCGGTTTGACATTGGGTTTGCGTTCTTTTTTCGGTGTGGTTCGCTTTTTCTTTACAGCCATTGAGCCCTTTTCTACCAGACGCCGCATAAAAATTGAATCTGTTACGTTACTCCAGCCGCCTCTGCGACATCTTCCGATACGCTTCGTCCAATTCGCGCAGCAACCTTGTGTGCTGTAACACCAGTTCCATGTAGGAGGACGCGCGCAGGTCGCCTTCGTGACTTTGCGCCTCCTCCTGCAAAAAGCGCAGCTGGTTCAGGTTCTCGCCGGCCGCCACACGGCGCAGTTTGATCACGCCGCGCAGCAACTCCTCCAGCAGTTTCTCCTCCCTTTTTTCGAGCTTCTCGGTCTGTTGCACCAGCTCATCCGAGCGCGCTTCCAGCGATTCGGGCAGTGCGTCCATCACAAAATCGTGGTGTTCGGTCTTGTACTGCTCCACCAATTCGCGGATCAGCCCGAAGAGCAGTTTATGGTCGGTATAGTCAAAGTCCTGCGCGTCCAGGGCGGTCAAGCCGTATTCCTGCAAGGCGCGGTCGAGGCGGTACAACAACTCGGGTTTTGCGAACAACACGCCGATGACGTACTCCTCGACCTTTTTGCTGGACGAGACCGACACGGCAACCTTGACCGTCTCCTGGGCACGTTCCTTCGTACCGTGCCCCTCGGCCGCCTCACCCGCGGACCCTGAGCCTGCGTGCCGACCAACGCGCTTTCATTTACCTTCAGCATGCGCGCCAGCGACTGACGGTAGGTGTCGCGTTCCAGCGGGTTGGGCAGGTCTTCGATCAACGGCAGGACTTGCGCCGCGATCTGGTTCTTCACCTTCGGGTCATTGATGTTTTGTCCCGCGGCGAGGGTTTCCATCACGTGCGTGACGATGGGCTTGGCATTTTCGATCAATTTCGCCCATTCGTCCTTGTCGCGCGCGACGATCTCATCGGGGTCAAGGTCATCGGGCATGGTCGCTACACGCAAATCCGCCTGCAACCGTGACTCGTTGCGGAGCAGTCCGCGCGCATCGAAACCGAGTTCGCCTTCCTTGTCCATGGCGGAGCGCGCCGCGTCCAGTCCGCGCAGGACGGCTTTTTGCCCGGCGACATCCGGGTCCAGCGCCAGGACGATGCGCCGCGTGAACTTCTTGAGCAGGCGCAGCTGGTCTTCGGTCAACGCCGTGCCCATCGGCGAGACGACGTTCTCGTAGCCCGCCTGGTGCAGGGCAATGACATCGAGATAGCCTTCCACGATCACAGCCTGGTCGGCGGCGCGGATCGGTTTGCGCGCCCGGTCCAGTCCGTAGAGCAGGCGTCCCTTTGAAAAGATCGGGGTTTCGGGCGAGTTGAGGAACTTCGGGATGTCGTTCGGGTCCACGATGCGGGCGCCGAATCCCGCCATCTTCCCGTTCTCGTCGCGGATGGGGATCATGATGCGGTGGCGGAAGCGGTCAAAGACGGTGTATTGGGAGCTGGTGGATGGGTCGGCTTCGCGGACGGTGAGCAAGCCTGAATCGATCAGGTCTTCGCGGGAATAGCCGCGCCCGGTAAAGTGGCGCAGGGCGTTGTCGTAGCCCGCGGGCGCGTAACCCAGGCCGAAGGTCTCGATGGTGGCGTCGGTCAGTCCGCGCTTCTCGCGCAGGTAGGTCAGAATGTCCTTGTTGGCGAACAGGTGACTGCGATAGAAAACGACCGCGTCCTCCAGCAGTTTGCGGAGGTTGTCGTAGGCTTCCTTTTGTTGCGGCGTTTCCTTCGTGATACTGCGGGACTTCCACGCCCGCGCGCGCGGCGAGTTTGTTGAGCGCCTCCTTGAAATCAAGGTTCTCGCGCTTCATCACGAACTTGAAGATGTCGCCGCCCTCGTTGCATTGACCGAAGCACCGCCACGTCCCAGACTCGGGCCAGACCACGAAGGCGGGCGTCTTCTTGTTGTCGTGGAAGGGACAGAAGCCCGTGTAGTTCTTGCCCGCATGGCGCAGTTTGACACCAGCCTCTGAGACGAGGTCTACGATGTCGATGCGGGATTTGATCTCATCAATGGTGGACATGATTAGCGGTTAGCTTTTAGCTGTCAGCGTTTAGCGATTGGCTGTTGGCTCTGAGCGGTTGGCTGGGTGAATTATAGACGGGTTTGGGGATTTGGCAAATCGAACGGTTGAAAGATTCAAAACAAAGGAGCGGTGATCATTGGAACCAGACTTCCGTCGCTTGACGTGCTGGGCAACTCACTGTAGCAGCCTACGTGCGTACAATCGGATAAGCTTCTTCTGAACAGACAGAGGCTTGAACCACAGAGACAGGAGACACAAAGAAAAGTCCAAACTCCGTGACTCGGTGTCTCCGTGGTTAGGCTTTGGACTTTTGCGAGAGATCAATTAAAGGTCGGGGCTGCTCCTCGAACTCCGATTCACAGCCGCCGCCTTTGCCGCTCTCAAGGGAGTCATGAAAGGCGTCAAGCTGGGCCTGATACTGCGCCTTTTCAGCGACGGTGAAGCGGTCATGGTTGAAGTTGACCATCGCGCCGCCGACATTGCGCACCCCCATCTCACTGCTCGACGAAGCGCCCTGCACACTGCTGAATATCGCAAGGATCACCCCAAGGCTGATCAGCACCGAAAGAACGATCCGAGTACTCAATCTGGACATGGCATTTTCTCCTTGTTGATCTGTTCGCTTTGATGAACCCGTAATGTACAAACCGGCTGACATTCGCTTCCCCCGTTTTGACGATGAAAATATTATACCCAATCTTGTCTGATTTGGGAGAATACTAATTTCCCCTTAAGAAACGGGCGGCTCTCTCGAGCCGCCCGTTCGCTAAAAGCCTTCCAGTTTGCTCAGGTCCGCCACCCCGTCTCGAGAGCCCAGCGATCCTTTGCAACAAGCCCAGGCGATTTTCCCGCAGGTCCTTTTCGTCAGCCATGACCAGGATCTTATCGAAGAAGGCGGTGATGGAAGGGATGAGCGTTACGACAACCCTGAGGAACGCGTCCACATCGCCGTTGAAGGTCGTATTCTGAAGGTTGAACACTTCGAACAGCGTCCGCTCCTCCACCTCGCGCAGGGATTTTTCCTTGATCTTGAACATTTCCTTCTGATCGCGCGTGATGCGGACACAGCGCGAGTACCCCGCCAGGATCGTGGACCAATCTTCGCGTCCCACCCACGCTTGAAGCTGCTTCACCGCCCGGGCCGACGCCGCAGGGTTGGCGGATTGCGCCGCAAGGACGGCGTCCACGACATCGTATTTGTAGCCCATGTCCTTCAACACGACCGACAAACGTCCGGTGAGGAAATCCAGGATCTTCGCCTGCGCTTCGTCCGTCACTTTGATGGGCTGGGTCTTCGCGGAGCGTTTCACCGCCTCCGCCAGGTCGAAATCGGCGTCATGCTCGATCAACGGCTGGACGATGCCAATGGCGGCGCGGCGCAGACCGAACGGGTCTTTCGCGCCCGTGGGAGCCAGTCCCGCCGCGAAGAGACCGACCAACGAGTCGAGCCTGTCGGTCAATGCAACGACCAGTCCTGCCTTCGACTGCGGCACGGTCTGATATTGCTCGCTAATCGCGGTCGCAACTTCCTTTGATTCGCCGCTTCGCAACGCATATTCGCCGCCGATGATGCCCTGCAGTGACGTCATCTCCGTCACCATCTGTGTGACCAGGTCCGCTTTGGCGAGGTAGACCGCGCGCGCCAGAGCCTTGATCGTCCCCGCGTCCTTGATGTGGAGCAGGTCCGCCACTTCCGCGCCGAGCATCAGCATCCGCTCGGATTTATCGAGCATGGAGCCGAGTTTGGTGTGGAAGGTCAAACCTCGACAGTTTGGGGCGATATTCTTCCAGTTTGAGTTTGACATCCTCGCGGACGAAGAAGTTCGCATCCGCAAAGCGCGCGCCGAGCACGTGTTCGTTGCCCTGGCGGACGATGTCAATGCGCATGTCGTCGCCGTTTCTAATTGCGATGAAATGTGGCAACAACGTCGAACGTTGAACGTCGGACGTCGAGACCCGCGACCTTTGACGTTTGACGTTCGAACGGGAAAGTATCGTCTGATGTTTCTTCATCACCGAGATCAGCACGTCACGCGGCAGGGAGAGAAATTCTTCATTAAATCCGCCCATGACCGCGGTGGGCATTTCGATGAGGTTGGTGACCTCGTTCAGAGCAGACTCATCGTTCGATGATGGCTTCGCCGCCGACGAGACGCGCGGCTTCGTTGACCTGTTCCACGATGGAGGCTTTGCGTTCTTCTTTATCGAGCACGATCCCTGCTTCGCGGATGACGTCGAAATATTTGTCCGCCGAGGGGATTTTGATTTCGGGAGAGTCGTAGGGGCGCAGTCCGCGTGAGATGTTGCCAGAGACGACGCCCGCATATTCAAACGGGATGACCATGTCACCGAGCAATGCCACGTACCAGCGGATGGGACGTGAGAACGCTACGCCTAGAGTCATTCCAGCGCATGGACTTTTCGAACTTGATGCTCTCGACGAGTTTGGGCAAGGCTTCGGCTAAGACTTCGGGAGTCGGGCGTCCTTTTTGTTTGACGACGGCAAAGACGTATTTGCCTCCGCCTTCTTCGCGGACTTCAAGAGTCTTTGGTATCTACATTATTTTTCTTGGCAAAGCCCATGCCAGCGGGCAGAGGCGATGCCGTCTTTGTCGAAGGCTTTATCCGCGGGCGGACCTTTGACGAGGTCTTCGCGGTCGGGCTGATTTGGGGAGAGAGAGTCGATCGAAACAACGAGCCGCCTCGGGGTCGTGAAGATGCGGACGTCGCCATGGGTCGAGATGAAGTTCATTGAGGAGAGTCGGGATGCGGGTGGATAAGGGTCCGTGAGCAGTGTCGACGTCGTTTGCGGGGAATTCTTCAACGCCGATCTCGAAGACGAAATGCAGATGGATCGTGGAAGGTGGACGATACCTTTGAGACTGGTCTTCGGTCTGACGTTCTGCGTTCTCCTTCGAGAAGCGGATACTCAAGTTCTTTCCTCTGCTCCTCATATCCCTCCGCAACACGTCTCGCAAGTTCGCGCATTCTTCTGAAGAAGGCTTGACGTTCGGCAACGCTGATCGCGCCGCGGGCGTCGAGGATGTTGAAGGTGTGCGAGGACTTGAGGACGTAATCGTGCGCGGGGACGAGCAGACCCTGTGCGAGACAGGCGTCGGCTTCGGCGGAGTAGAGATCGTACATCTGGCGGGCGCGCTCGACATCGGCGACCTCATAATAATATTTGGAGTGTTCGAACTCCTCGCGGCGGATGATCTCGCCGTAGGTGACGCCCGCGCCCCACTCTTCGTCCCAGATGGCTTTGGCGTTGTTGAGCGCGATCAGGATGCGTTCGAGCCCGTAGGTGATCTCGACCGAGACGGGGTTGAGCGTCACGCCGCCCATCTGCTGGAAGTAGGTGAACTGCGTGATCTCCTGCCCGTCGAGCCAGACCTCCCAACCCAAACCCCAGGCGGAGATGGCGGGCTGTTCCCAGTTGTCCTCCACAAAGCGGATGTCGTGCTGGCGCGGGTCGATGCCGAGCGCCTTGAGCGACTCGAGATAGAGTTCCTGCGGGTTGCCTGGGATCGGGCTTGAGGATGACCTGATACTGGGTGTGCTTTTGGAAGCGGTTGGGGTTCTCGCCGTAACGCCCGTCATCGGGGCGGACAGACGGCTCGACGTACGCCACGTTCCACGGTTCGGGTCCGAGCACGCGCAGGAAGGTGGCAGGGTTCATCGTCCCTGCACCGACCTGGGTGTAGTAGGGCTGGGTGATCAGGCATCCGTGCGATGCCCAGAAGTCTTGGAGTTTGAGGATGATTTCTTGGAAAGAAGATTTGCTCATTTACGATCACCTGTACTTACGATGTTTGCAAGTATTTCCGATTTACGATTTGGGATTGTGCGGAGGGGATTATAACTGATGGTTAATGGAAGATGGATAATGGGAGACTTTGCGTCAGCATGCATTATCCATCTTTTTGCGTTTCACGCGACGGAGAAGTTGGTTCCGATTCGAGAGCATTTATCTATACTTATGGATTTGCATCTTTTGCACAACGAAAACCAACAATAGAAAGATCGTTGATACGCTCGTTTGTATCGCGATAGTAAACGTCGTAAGTAATACGCGCCATCACGCCATGAGCCACCACGCAAAACTCGTATTGACCTGAAGTAGGTCCTGCAGGGTTGGATGCAGGAGAAATCTGGTAATAAGTTTCTGAATACCAATCTGCCACCCACTCCCATACATTACCAGCCATATCATATACACCATATGGACTTGTTCCTCTTTCAAAAATACCTACCGCAAAAGGGCTATCTTGAACAGCCCATAAAAGCAGCTTTAGTACAGTCGATATCTTCACCCCATGGAAAAGAACGCTCATCTGTTCCACGAGCAGCTTTTTCCCATTGAGCTTCAGTGGGAAGTTTGGCATTACGCCATTGACAATAATTTTTTGCCTGATTCCAATTCACGAATGTAACTGGCCAGTCTGGTTGTAGATCAAAAGCATTTCGAGGATAAGGAGGGCTGCATACACCAGCATTAACACAGACTCTATATAAAGCATTACTTGTTTCATATGTATCAATCAAAAAAGCATCCAGATTCACCAAGTGAACGGGACGTTGATCAGGAAGTCCACCGTCATTCCCCATCATGAATTCTCCTGCTGGCACAAGCACCATTGACACACCTCTGGCATCCGTTATTTCGGTTGGCAAGGGTGTTGGAGTGACAGTTTCAACAACTTCAGTACTTGGGATTTCAGTTTCGATTATCGCTGGACCGGGTTGCGGAGAAACAGGTTGTTCACTTGTTGGAGTTGTTGCTGATGGAATACCATTTTCAAGATAAGGTTTCGCCAAATAAAATGTTGCAATAACCACTGCAATTAACAAAATCGCAGGAAAAATATAATAGCGGAAGTAAAGCAAATACAGATTGAGCTTATTACGAAGACGTGAAATAAAAATTTCACGCTTGAGTGAACGCTTAATATTGTTTGCCCGTTTATCAATTTCTTGTTGCAACTCTTCTTGCGTAGTATCTTCTTGTTTATCAGGCTGACCGCCTCCTCTTTCACTCACAACAGATTGACTAACTGGTGCGCCTTTTTGGGAGGTAGAAGACGGAGAAGAGATTTTTGATAACCACCCCTTTTTTAACTGTAAAGTTGCTCCACTTCTATTTGCTCGTGCTCGCAATGCACGCATAAGCATTTCATATCCATCCTCTTCAAACAAATCCACCCAATGCCATTTTCTCAGGCTTTCGAGCGTGTCACATTCTTCCAACCGTGCAGGGATGATAAAAATCTCGCCTTCGGGTTGTTCCATGGCGGTATCGAGGGCAAGGCGCACTTCCTTTTGTCGAAACCCCGCCTGATTGAATTGCTTTGAAAGGCAAACCACCACCACGTCCGCTTCGCGGACAGCTTTGCGGATCTCCAACTCCCAATCCTGTCCTGGGAGGAGTTTCTCCTTGTCGAGCCATGCGTCCACGCCGTCTTTGGTCAGGCGGGCGTAAAGAGCCTTCACGGCATCACGGTCCGCGTGGGCGTGGCAGAGAAAGACTTTCAATGGGCGTTTGGGTTCTGGTGTCATGTCCGCGATGGGGTAATTATACGGCAATTAATTGTAGGGGCGGATCGTGATCCGCCCTATTTACCGAATACACATTGCCAATGGTGCAGGTCGCACTCTTCGAGTATCTACGACGACCCGCCCCTACGGTTGACGATTCGGGTTTTCCTCATCCTCCGCCCACATGGACGGGTTGGATTGGATGTATCGGTGGATGTTTTCCCATTCGCGTTCGTTACGAATAATATGTTCGTAATAATTCCGCTGCCAGACCGGGATTCCGTCCGTGCGGCGCAGACGGTTGATCCGCCGCGCGGAAAACGATTTGAATGCCCTGACGATCTCTGGCAGACCATGACGAGGTTTGGGTTTCACGTAGGGGCGGGTCTGGTTGATTGGCAGGATATCCTTGTCCGTATGCAGGTCGTTGGGCAGATGCGTCTTGCCCAATGCAGGAGACCCGCCCCTACCATCATCAATCAACACAATGATCCCATGCACATGGTTCGGCATGATGACAAATGCCCCCAATTCCACATGCCGGTAATGATTGACCAGGTCGAACCACGCATCGCGGACAATATGTCCATTGCGGTTCAAAACCACCGCCCCATCCACCACTTCCCCGAACAACATCTCACGCCGCCAGGCGACAATTGTCACGAAATACGCACCGGCTGGACGAATAATCAAATCCCTTCAATCGAATACTATGACGATGATGTTTTTGCGGGTCGAATTTCATGTCACGATTATATTTCCAAAGGGATTGCACAGGGATAAATCTGGGTAGGGGCGGATCGCATCGCCCCTACTGGCAATTCAGGTTTCATCCTCCCCATGCCTCAATTTACAGTGCCTTAACAAAACGCCGTGACGGGTCACGGATATCCGGGAGTTGCGTATAATTCTTCAAACAACAGGGCGGAATTCGAAGAAGAGAACATGAAAAACGCTGGAAGGACCAAACAGGCGGGCTTTCCCCCAGCAGTTGACCATTTATCGAGCTTCCCCACAGAAATACTACAGGATCAGTACAGGAACAGTACAGGATGAGTACAGGATAGTCAGGATATAGGCACTCCTTACCATCCCCTTGCCACTCCCTTATCACTCCCTTGGCAATGCCCGCCTTCCAATGACCATTCCCCCGCCGCTTCTACACCCCCTCCTTCCCTCGCAGCGGCACGAACGCGACCGGGAGCAGGGTCTCGTGCGGGAACGTCTCCCCGTCCCGCCGCCACAGTTCGAGCACCTGGTCGCCGCGCTCACCGACGGGCAGGACCATCCGTCCGCGGTCGGCGAGCTGGTTCAGCAGGGACTTCGGCACGCGCGGTCCCGCCGCGGTCACCAGGATGGCGTCGTACGGGGCGGCTTCGTCCCAGCCCAGCGAGCCGTCGCCGACGTGCAGGAAGATGTTCCGAATGCCGAGGTGTTCGAAGACGGCTTTGGCGCGGTCAGCCAGGGCGGGGATCAGCTCGATGGTGTGCACCTCAGCCGTCAGCGCGGAAAGGATCGCCGCCTGGTAGCCGGACCCCGTCCCCACTTCGAGCACACGCTCGCCTGCCGGTCAACCCCAGCAACTGTGTCATATAGGCAACAATGTACGGCTGGGAGATCGTCTGCTCGAACCCGATCGGGAGCGGACCGTCCTCATACGCCGCGTTGCGATATTCTTCGGGGACAAAGAGATGGCGCGGGACGGACTCGAACGCTTCCAGCACCCGCCGGTCGCTGATCCCGTACCCCCGAAGCTGGCGCGCCACCATGAGTTTCCGCTCTGTCAAGAAATCCTGTTCCATAAGCCCTTCCCCACGCTTGAAATTATACGCCCGGGAGCCGAAAAATAGGCAAAATCGGCCAAAAAGCCCGAATTAACGGATTTGACAGGTATAGTACTGGGGTACCTCCTTATGCTATACTATCCGCAACGAACGGAGGAATCATGATTGACGCCATCCAAATCCCGATATTGCTGAAAGCCATTGACTTCGTTTTTGACGAGGGGCGAAGGATCCTGGAGGAACGCCGCGAACGAAGAAAGGCTGAGCCCAACGCGCCTAAAACCGAGGAGCCGCAGGCGGAACAGACCGAACAGGAGATCGTTCCGCTTGAGCCGGAGAAGGCGGAGGAGATCAAAAAGGACCTGACCGCCTCGAAAATTGACGAAATTTTGTGGCAGAGCCATGAAATGGAGGTCAAACACCTGGTGACGCTGCTGGAAACCTATTCCCGCAACTATCACCTTGCCAGGGAACAGTACGCGAAATGGGGCAGCGCCCTCGTGCCCCCGATCATCGTGCACAACATGGTGGAGGCGGAAAACTCCGTCCTGGATACGCTCAAGAGGCTGGAAGCGGTCCTCTCCAAGGTATATAAGAAGACGGTCATCCCTCCAAACGAGGCAGAGAGCACAGAATGAACAAGGAAGAGATCACGCATCTCGAGAGGATGATCGAGCTTCATAAAAAGAACCTCTACACCCTCGAGGAGATGCTGGCGAAATACGGCACCGATCAGCCCCTCCACCTCATCAACAGCGTTACGATGGAGAAGGAGGCGATCGCCAGGTACAGCAAACAGATCGAGAACATGACCTCCAGCGGGAAGGAACGCGAAAAGACCGCCCTGCTGGCAAACCTGCCGCGGCGGCCGTACTTTGTGGGCCGCGAGGAGGAGATCAAGACCATCCTGCAATCCCTGCAGCCGAGCAACAGGACGTTCATCGTCGGCATCGAGGGCATCGGCGGGGTGGGGAAATCGTCGCTCGCCATCGAGGTCAGCCACCGCTGTGTCGAGAACGATCTCTTCGAGTCTGTCGTCTGGATCTCCGCCAAGGAGTCCGTCCTGACGCTCCACGGCGTTGAACCGATCATCCCGGAAGCCAAGTCGCTGACGGATATCCTCATCACGATCGGCACGAGCCTGGGCAACCCGACCATCGGGAACCTGTCCATACAGGACCAGATCAGGCGGGCTTACAACCTGCTCGCCCGCCGTACCACGCTTCTCATCCTCGACAACTTCGAGTCGCTCTCCCGAAAAGAACAGCACGACATCCTCGACTTTTTGCGCAGGTCGCCCATCACCCTCAAGGTGATCGTCACCTCGCGCGAAAGGGTCGCCGAAGGGCAGATCATCCGCCTGCAGGGGCTCTCACAGGAGGAAAGCAACGCCCTGCTGAAATGGGACGCCCAGCAGAAGAACATCCACCTGACCAACGAACAGAACAAGCATCTTGTTGACCTGACCGGCGGGTTTCCGCTGGCATTGCTTTGGGTGCAAGGGCAGATCGCCGTCCTGGGCTATTCGGTCACGCAGGTGCTGGACAAGCTCAACCTCGATTCGAACATCCCCATCCTGCAATACTGCTTCAACCACAGTTGGAACCTGCTGAAGGACGGCAACGAGAAGAACCTGCTGTTCATCCTGGCGTTACAGCCCGAGGCGGTCTCGAGGGACGCGCTCAAGGAGATCTCCGGCATCGACGACGATGAAGTCTTCGAGAGCGCCATCAGCGACCTCCTGCAGTTGACGCTGACCGAACACGATCTGGACCGGGATTACTTCAGCATCCTGCCGTTGACGCGGCGTTTCATCCGCACGCAGTTCGCCGGCGACCGCAAGTTCATCAAGCAGGCTGAGTTGAAGACCGCCCAATACTACGGCAGGATGGTCGGGCAGATGGGCAGTTTCAAGGAATGGCGCGGCTACGACAAACTCCTGCTCGACCGCAACAACATCCTCGCCGCCGCCCAATGGTGCTACAAATCCATACAGAAGAAGACCACCTCAGCCACCCTGACCAAGCGGACGCGGGACATCGCCGAGATCCTGGTGCAGTTCGGCTTGCAGTTCGGCAGTGTGCTCTGGCAACGCGCCTTCTGGTACGACCGCCTGACCCTGGCGCACGCCGCCCTCAACGCCGCCGACCTGCTCTCGGACTGGAAATCGGTCAGCACCTTCGCCCGCAACATCAGTTGGATCTACTTTTACCAGGGCGACTACCTGCGGGCGCTGCGCTGGGCGGAGGAGGCGCTCTCGGCGACGACCATCACCGAGGACAAATTGCTGATCGCCGCCGCCAAACGGTCTCTCGGGACCGTGGAACTGCGTCTTGGCAACCTCGACCGTTCCCGCAGCCTGCTCATGGATGTGCTCAAGACCAGCGAGGAATTCCCCAGGGACGATTACGGCATCTACAGCATGGGTTTCGCGCAATATGGTCTCGGCGACCTTGAGTACGAACTCGGGAACCTGAAAAACGCCCGGGAGTGGTACCAAAAAGCACTGGCGACGTGGCAGGATCCGGCGCGGAAAGACCCGATCCGTCACATCAGTTATGCCCTCAACGGGCTGGGCTTCGTCGAGTTGAAGGAGGAAAACTACGGAGAGGCAAAACGCCTCTTCCTGGAGGGGATCCGGTCGGCGGAGGAATTCGGGCGGGTGGACGAGCTTGCAAGAGGCCAGTTCGGTCTGGCATCCGCCCATCTTGAGGCGGATACGGATCTGGACACTGCGCTGATACTTGCCAACGAATCACTCGACAGTTTCCAGCACCAGGGCATGCAACACGAGATCCGGCAAAGCCAGGAACTCCACGAGAAGATACTGATCACCCTGTCCAAAAAACGCCAAACCCAAATTGATAATGGATAACGAACTGAAGATTTTCCTGCAATCCTTCAAGGAGCTGGAAAATCTTTTTCAGGCACTGCCGATCAGCGAGAGCCAGATCCAGGATTTGAAACAGCACGTATCGGGCATTCTCAAGAATGCCAAGAACCTGGCTCTTTACGACTCCATCACGCACGCGCTGAACACGCGGGCGGGGAAATGGTTGATTCCCGCCGAGCAGATTAGGGGGCTGGCAAAGGTGGATATCTACGACCTGCGGCAGGCTAACAAGGTGTACGGCGCCCTGGTGGTGGATTCGGAACTGCGCAAACTGGCATTCCAGTTCATGTCCGTTTTCAGCCTCGACACGGGCGATTTCGTACGCAGGTCGCCGGGCAGCGACGAGTTCAGGATATTTTCCACGACAAAGACCCCCAAAGAAATAAAAAGTCTGTTGTCCAGACTGTATTCCAGGCAGGAATTGGACTCCCTCCTTACCTGGGACTACGGCGTGGGGCTGACGGAGACCGAAACCGAGAACGAACTCCAAAAACAGAGAAAAAAGTTCAGGCCTGTGGTGCTCCGGCAGACCATCATCGAGAGCCATTCCGAGATTCCCAGGCGCATCGAGGAAAACGACAGCTACCAAAGTTGGAATGAGTTTAATATGCCGTACGCCTGCCTTGTGGATAAAATTCATACACTGAATTTGCCCGCCACACTAAAGCAACAGGCTGTCAACCAGGTCGAGATCACGCAGAACATAGTGGAAAGCGTGGTCACCAAGGAGGACCTGACCGGCGCACTCAACGGACTTGGCGTCAAATGGTACCTGGAGGACAGGGTTGTCCATGGTGTGGCACTGACAGACATGCTGAACATGCATGAAGGGAACGCCCGCTACGGCAGTTCGGCCATAGACCAGGACCTGAAACGGTTTTTCAACCTGCTTGCAAAGCATTTCCCCAAAAAGGAGGGCTTCCTGGTATTCCGTTCCGAACGCGCCGGCGACGAGTTCAAGATAGCGTCGACGGAGATCGATATCAAGGAGCTCGAGGACGGATCCGTGCTGTCTGGCAAAGCGACCTGCACCGCGGCCTGCTGGCCTGGAATTACGGTGTCGGAAGGAACGATGTCGAGGCACACATGGATCTCTACAGGAACCGGCTCAAAGAAATAGAAAGCATGGAAGCGTCCACCACGAACGGCAAGTCGACCTTTATCATTCTCAGGCCGGAAAACGAGGCGTATTCCAGCCTTTTCCGGCTTTCCGAGGAAACGGCCAGGGTCACGGACGGAACGCCGATCATCGATCTGCACCTGACCGTGCAGGCTATCCGCAATGTGGACGATTTTGACGCCCTGAAAAAAAGCCTGGAGGAATTTGCCAGCAGGATGCAGCCCTTTGAAGTTGTGGTCCAGAACATTGCCAGGATGAATGTGAACAACCAGCAGGGCAGGTTGTGGCTGATGGCGGAAAGAAACCCAGCCCTGGAGAACATGTATGACGAACTCGGCAGGATCGCCTGTGAAATGGGGTGCGAGAGCTACCCCTACAAATCCCAGAACTGGCTGCCGCACATCAAGATCGTCGATCTGCCCGAAGACCGCTCGACCCACATCAACGACCCGGCATTTGGAGCCAGGGAGAGCGTCACTTTCACCGTGAACCGCTTCGAATGGACCGTCCAGAAGACGTCAGAGCGCTGGGAATTACTGTATCAGTTCCCGTTTTCAGAGGAATAATCCCTGTTTTGGCCATGCACGAGCGGAACACTCCTTTTCTGAACTGAAAGGAGTTTTTCTTTTATGCACATCGGCGTTCGCGGAATTGTGCTATGATTTTGGCTGCACCGCATTTCTGGACAGCATAAAACTGGGTTGTCTGGACAAAAAATACGGTAAACATACCTGTTAATAATCAATGCAAAGGCTTGAATCATAAATGGCAACCATACTCATCGTGGATACCAACCCAACAGACCGCAGCACGTACGTTGCCCTGCTTGGTAATTTTGGTCATCGAATACTGGAAGCAGGCAACGGGGCGGAAGCACTGGAACTGGCCCGGGTGGAACTCCCCGATCTGATCATTTCGGATATCATCATGCCCAGCATGGACGGGTTTACTCTGGTGCGCCGCCTGCGTGCCGAGCCCCTGTTGGCGAAGGTGCCGGTCGTCTTCCACACCGCCAACTATGACGATTCGGAAATCCACAGGCTGGCGCGGGGGAGCGGGATCCAGCACATTCTCAGAAAACCCAGCGAACCGCACGAGATCCTGCGGGCGGTCAATGATTCGCTCAAAAAACCAGCCGCCGCCACCCGCCTGCCCCAAACCGGACAGCTCCAGCGCGAACACCTGCAGGTACTGGCGGATAAACTGTACGAAAAAGTGACCGAACTGGAGGACGCCAACGAACGCCTGCGCAACCTCTCTCTTACTGACGGCATTACCGGTCTGAACAACCGCCGAGGATTCATGATCCTCGCCACAGGGCTGTTGAAGTTTGCCCGCCGCGTCGGATACTCCCTCAGCCTGCTCTACATCGACCTCGACAGTTTGAAACTCACCAACGACACTCTCGGTCACACCGCCGGGGATGCGTTGATCGTCCGTTTTGCCAACATCCTGACGGGGACGTTCCGCGACTCGGACATCATTGGGCGGCTGGGCGGGGATGAGTTCGTCGTCCTGATGGCGGACGCCACCGAAAGCGACGTCAAAAGCATGCGGGATCACCTGCAAAAGAACGTGGATGCACACAACCTTCAAACAGATCTGCCAGCCATCGCCTTTAGCATGGGAGGCATCCGGGTGTTCCCCGACACGGGCGTCACCATGGAGGAACTGCTCTCACGGGCAGACAGGGCAATGTACGAGCACAAGATGCGCAGAAGGCGTCCAGCCTAGTCTGGGACGAAGCGCTTCCTCACTACCCCCGTTCCTGCAACGCCTGAATCAGCCTTTTATACCCCCCAGCCTTGAACAGGTCCACGCGGTGGAGGCGGCGCAGGGACTCCGGCATGTCACATTCCTCGAGGCGCACAGGGATGATAAAAACCTCATCGTCAGGGAGGAAGTTTGCCTTTTCAAGCGCCAATTTCAATTCTTCGTGACGATATCCCTTCCTCTCATCGAACGCACGCGAAAGACAGACGATCACTGCATCACATTGCAGGAGCGCGTTGCGGATCTCGTTCTGCCAATCCTGCCCGGGTTGGAGCCGTTCCGCGTCCAGCCAGACGTTCAATCCATCGTTGACCATACGCTGGTACAACTTGTGAACGGTTTCCCTGTCACTGTGCGCGTGGATGAGGAAGATGTTCGCTTTTTGTGGTGACTGCTTCATTCGCCATAGCCATTCCTGATTCATGCAAAACACGAAGTCAGACAAACCCGCTTCCGATGCGGGAGGAAAACAGGATGGTTATTTTATTAGAACAAGTGTTCTAAGTCAAGCGGTACTTAACTCCCCCAGCGAGCACCTACGAACGCAACACGTCCAGCGGATCCTCTCCGCGCAGGACCATGCGTCCATGCAGGAACAGGCCGAATTGAGAAAGACCGAACCAGAAGAGGAAAATGGTCAGGCTGATCGAGGCGCGGTCGATCCAGTCGGGCAACGCGTCGAGCAAATCCGCAACCTGTGTGCGCCAACCCGATACTTTTCCCTGATACTCATCCACCGCCGCGAGAAAGGTTTGCAGGCTGTCGCGCGTTTCGGTCAGGTCACCGCCGAGGAGATAGGACGTATCGCTGACGAAGGTCGAGGCGCGTTTCGCCACTTCCTCTGCATTGGAAATCTCAGCGTCAAGGGTGTCGGTGGAAGCGATCAGGTCGGTCAGGATCTGGTCCGGGAAACGCAGGTCAATGAAGGGTATGGAACCAATCCCCAGGATGAGGGAACGTAACCCCTCCAGGGCGGTGCGCGCCGCGGCGAGACGTTCACGGGTCGTTTTCAGTTCGGGGAGCAGTTTGTTATCCAATGAATCTTGTATGCCGTCGAGGAGGTTGTCCGCGCTGGTGGATTGCTCGGCAAGTTGTTCCAGCGCGGTCTGAGCCGCGTCCACGAGGCGCAGGGCGCGGTCAAGCTCCACCTTTGTGGAGACCAGCGTACTCTCCGCCTGCGCCAGTTCGTCGTCAATCCCCTTGAGTTGGGAGGCCGCCTCGCGGGTCAGGGGTTCGTTGTAGACCCATGCCGCGATAATGCCCGCAACGCTCAGGAGGAGGAACAGGGAACTGAACACGATCAACGTCCACGCCAGGATTTTTCGAACCATTGGAATCTCCTTTACGACAAAAAACCTGAGTGATTATACGCCAACCCGGTGTTCGGCTAACAAGAAACATAAAATTTGGACTTGACAAACTGTCTAAGTTAGACTATTATCTAATTAGACATCGGTCTAACACAGGTAATTGCCTAAGCGTACAGTTTTATCCAAGGAGAGAGCAGCCATGTCTACAAATCAGGTATTGGAACAAATGTCGCAAACAACCGCCGAGAACACAAGGCAAACCAGGCGAACGCCCTTCACCCACCAGACCGGTCAGGTGCTGGTAGCGTTTGGGATGCTCTTCAAGCACGTGCCGCCCTTCAACGAGACCATTGACGAGAGCACCGGCGAAACGTTGATCTCGATCGGCAGGAAACTGATATCCGCCCAGGAATTGTAGAGAAAACCCGAGGAATTTCATGGAAATCCTGACCGAAAAACAACTCATCTCCCCCACCATAACCTGGGACTTTGGCACAGCCTACGAGCTGTTCGTCAGCCTGCACGTCCTGCATGAACCGGAATATTTCGGTATCCGCCCATCCTATGCCGCCGGCGTCCGTTCACGGATCCCGGCGGCAGAACGCAAACTGCTGGAGGAGGTCTATCCGATCACCGGCGTCCCGCTTAAATGGCTCACCACCATCCCCGCCCCCAAGGATGCGATCAGCGCGCTTTGGGCGTTGAGGCAGATCCCGCCTGCCGAACGGATGCTCGAACTGCAAAGAGTTCGGGACAATGTCGAATATGACGATCCAAACGATCAGGAAAAGCACCAACAATTCAACGAAATCCTACTGCGGGTTGCATCTGAGGGGAAATGGAACACCGCGGACACCGATTATTTCTACAAAACGTTCAATAAAAAACATGGCGGGTTGAAACGGGAAGCCATTGAGCGCTGTCTGGACTGGTGGAGCCGCCCCGAAGAACTCGGCGAGGGATACTTTTCCGCCATACAGGCTTATTACCAGGCGTTTTTCGAGGAGGAGGAAAAGCGCGTCGAACCCGCCCTCAAGGCTGGTTTGGAAAACGCCCAGGGGCTTGCCTCCAAATTGAGTTTTGATGAATTATTTGCCGAACTTTCCCAGGGCATCAAACTTGAAGATGAATTCCGTGCAAAACATTTCATCATTGCCCCTGCCTTTTGGACCACCCCCCTGATCTTTTTTGAAAAGCTCGATAAAGACACCATGCTCCTGCTCTTTGGCGCCCGTCCCTCGGACATGTCCGTGATCCCTGGCGAGAGCGTACCAGATGCATTGGTGCGTTCGCTCAAAGCGCTTGCCGACCCCACGCGCCTGAAGATCCTCTACTACCTTTCCAATGAGAGTCTTACTCCCTCCGAAATTGCGCGCCGCCTGCAACTCCGCCCGCCGACAGTAACGCACCACCTGAAGGAGCTGCGCCTCGCCAGCCTGGTGGAGCTTTCCCTGACCAATGAGGAGAACCGCTACACCGTCCGCAAACAGGCGCTCGAGAAAATATTTGGAAACCTGAACTCCTTTCTTGAGAATAACCCAAGCAAAAAATGAACCGTCCCAAATCAGTCTTTCGCCCGCTGCGCCTGCTTGGCGAATACGGCTCTCACATCAGCGCCTTCAAGCCGAATGCCCGGCTCTATCTGTTTAACGTCATCATCACCGGCGCGGTGATGGGGGTTTTCCGCCTGCTGTTCAATTTTTACGTCCTCAGCCTCGGCTTCGACGAAGCCCTGCTCGGCAACCTCATCACAACCAGCAGTTTCGTCGCCCTGCTCGCCGCCCTGCCCATGGGTTACCTGGCAGATACGCTTGGGCGCAAGGGGGCGCTCCTCATTTCGGGCGCCTTGTTGAGCGTTTCCATCCTTGCCATGTCGATCTGGCAGACAGAGACGATGTTCTACTCGATGAACATCCTCTCCGGCATCGCACAAAGCCTGGCAGGTGTGACGATGGCGCCTTTCCTGATGGAAAACAGCGACGAAAAAGAACGCACCTACCTTTTCAGTTTCGGTCAGGGCTTGCAAATGACGATGGCATCCGTCGGCAGTTGGATCGGCGGCTACCTCCCCACCTGGATGGGACAGGCTCAGGGCGCCTCCCCCACCAGCAGCCTGGCGTATGGAAATTCCATTCTCATCATGGGCATCGGCGCGGGCATCGCCATCATCCCGCTCATATTCCTCAAGACCCCGAAACTGGAGCGTAGTCAACGCGCCATTTTTGCCCCATTTCAATACGCCGCCAAACAACCGCTCCTGCTGACGAAACTGATCCTGCCCATGCTGCTGACCTCCATCGGCGCGGGACTGATCATGCCGTTCATGAACGTCTTCTTCCGCGTGGTGCATGAACAACCGGACCCCGTCATCGGCACCCTGTTCGCCTGGGGATCACTGGCGATGGGCGTTGGTCTGTTGATCGCGCCGCCGCTCGCCGAACGGACCGGCAAGATCCAGCTGGTGGTCATCTCGCAGGCGCTCTCGATCCCCTTCCTGATCCTGCTCGGTTTCTCGCCCATCTTCTGGGTCGGCGCGGCGACCTACTACATCCGCGTCGCGCTGATGAACATGAGTTCGCCCGTCTACCAGACCTTCATCATGGAGCACGTGGACCCGTCCGCGCGGGCGACCGTCGCCAGCCTGACCAGCATGGCCTGGAACTTCGGCTGGGCGTTCAGTCCCACCATCAGCGGCTGGCTTCAGGTCAAATACGGATTTGGTCCTCCGTTCATCGGGACGATCATCCTCTACACGATCGCTGTTTTCATGTACTGGGTGTTTTTCTGGCGCGGAAAGCCGAAGCCCGTCCCGGCCACCGCCGCGGCAGACTGAATCCAAAATTACCGGAGCCCAAATCCCCTCCTTTCTTCCCCCTTCCCAGTTCGGAAGGGGGAACAGGTTTAAAGGCAGGACCAGCCTCCAGTTAAGAAGCGAACCGCTCCCCGTTCGGACTATAATAAGGACGACGACATCCGACCCATCAGAAGGAGAGCGACATGCTTGTCATCATCAGTGACCTGCACCTGGGCGACGGCACGACCGCCGCATCCATCCCCGTCAGCGCGTTCTACCTGTTTGCCAAGCGCCTGCGCCAGGACGCCCACTTTGCGTCCATGCGGCGCGGCAAATATCGCCCGATCGAGGAGCTGGATGTCATCCTGATGGGCGACATCATCGACCCGCTTCATTCGACGAAATGGCTGTTCCCGCCGAAGGGACAGGAGCAATACGTCGAGGTGGATGGGAAAAAACACATCCGCATCACGGAGGAGGGAGACGCGGACTATGTCCGCCCATGGAGTGACCCGTCGCATCCGTTGTTTGCACCCAAACTGCTCGAAGTGACGCAAGCCATCATCGAGCACAACCGGGAAGCCCTTGATGTCCTGCGGAGACTGGCGAACGGGGAGACCATTGTGTTCGACCCTTCGAGTGAGGATGGGAACCGGGATACAACCAGCCAGAGCAAGATCCCGCTCAGGGTACGCTTCCACTACATGACCGGCAACCATGACTGGTACTATCACCTGCCGGGCGAAGCCTTCGACCGCATCCGCCGCGAACTGATCGAGGCGATGGGTTTGAGCAACCCGCCCACCCCATTCCCCTATGACCTGCGGAAGATCCACGCCTCCACCGATTGGCAGCAGGATGAAGCGCCGGAAATCGAGAGACTCTTCCGGCAGTACAAGGTCTTTTGCCGTCACGGTGACTATTACGATCCCTTCAACTTCAATCGCCAAGCGCGGTCGCGACCACGCCACCCTCGGCGACGCCTTCACCATGGAAGTCTGCAACCGCTACCCGGAGGAGCTCAAACGCAAACCCGACCTGGACGTCGAGATCGTGAACAACCTGCGCCACATCACCAACGTCCGCCCGGCGCTGGCGACCCCGCTGTGGATCTCCGGGCAGATCAAAAGGCTCTCCAACGAGCACCTGATTACAGGTATGGACGAACGCGCCCTCAAAAAGATATGGGACAACCTTTCGGACAAGTTCATCGACCTCAAGTTCGTCAGGAGCAAGGACATCCCCTTCCGCATCGACATCGTCGACAAAATGCAGGCGGCGATCAAGGTCTCCAAACTGATCTCCCTCGACACCCTCGACAAACTGATCTACCGACTGCAAAACCGGCGGCTGTTCGGCGGCGACGGTTCCTTCACCAAATTCGCCCTGAAAGAACCCGCCTTCCAGGACGACACAGCGCGCTACATCCTCTACGGGCATACCCACCACCAGGAAACCATCCCCCTCGATTACGACGAGCATGGCGGCAACCAGATCTACTTCAACTCCGGCACCTGGCACACCTACTTCGACCTCGCCCGAAAAGACCCCACCGAGAAAAAGTTCGTCCCCTACAAAGCCCTCAGCTACACCACCTTCTACATGGAGGACGAACACGACGAACGCCGCTTCGAAACCTGGACGGGCGCGTACGCTTAATCCTTGATGGACCGTGACATACTCATCATCGGCGGAGGTCCCAGCGGACTCTCCACTGCCTTGCATTTACAGCGGACTGCTCCGCATCTGACTCACCGAATCCTGCTCCTCGAAAAGGAACATTACCCGCGCCTCAAACTCTGCGCCGGGGAACTCACCCTCGACGCCGAGATCCTGCTCGAACGCCTCGGCCTCGACGTGAATGAAGTCCCGCACGTCTTCGCCGACAACATCCACTTCGACTTTGAATCAAAAGGGCTCAACCATCCGCATGGCAAAGCGGCATGCCCTGCGCATTATCCGCCGCGATGAGTTCGACAACTGGCTGGCGACAAAAGTGCGTGAGGCGGGCATTGAGATCCGCGAGGGGATCACGGTCAAAAACATCGCGCCCAAACCTGACGGAGTGCTCGTCGAAACCGATCAGGAGACATTCCATGCCCAGATCGTCGTCGGTGCAGACGGCTCGAACGGCATGACACGCCGTTGTATCTTCCCCAAGGACCCTGTATACACTGCGAGGGTGTTGGAGGTGATTACCCGCCCCCACCGCCCTGCGGGCACCTCCCCCACCCCGCCGCGGCGGGATGAGGGAGGACGGGAGGGGGTCGCGTACTTCGAATTCTCCCCTGTTCCCAATAATATCGCCGGCTACATCTGGGACTTCCCCACTCAGGTCAAGGGTGAAGCCATGCGATGTTGGGGAATTTACGATACGAACATCCTTGCTGATGGAAAACGTCCGCAACTGAAAGAGCCGCTTGCAGAGGAGATGCGACGCCTCGGCTTTGACCTGAACGACTACGAGATCAAAGGACATCCCATCCGCTGGTTCAGCCCGGGGAACAGGATGTCCGTGCCGCGCGTTCTGCTGGTGGGCGACGCCGTCGGCGCGGACCCGATCTTCGGCGAGGGCATCAGCATCGCATTGGGATACGGCAACCTCGCGGCGCGCGAGATCAGCGGGTCGATTCGGCGGGGCGAATTTTCATTTCGTGGATTCAAGCGTCGGGTGATGCGAAGCGCACTTGGTCAGACGCTCATTGCCCGCTGGATCATTACTTACATCATCTATTCGTTAAAATGGCGATGGTTCCAGATCCTGTTATGGCGGATCCTGAAGCCGATCGTCCTTTTGGTCGCATGGGTTTTTGTTCTAAATTGGGGAAAACGGATGCCTACTCCCTGATCTTTTTCAGGAAGCCCGGTGTGTTCAACTCGCGTTCGAGTAAATAGGTGAAATACCCCTGCATGAGACTTTCCGCCTCGCCCTGAACCTCGGGAGTGGGCCGCGCACGCGATGCATCCGCGTAGCTCGAACGCTGGAAGTGGCGCAGATATTTCAGTGTTTCCACTGACACAGTGTGAAGGTGTTTCAATCCCTGCGCACAGCGCGGACAGATCACACCGCCCGCGCTGAACGAAAAGAATTGGTCTTCGGGTCTGATCTGGCGCCCACAGTTGGCGCATTCGAAGAGCTGCGGGCGAAAACCCAGATGGTCGAGCAGGCGCATCTCGTAGTAACGGACGACCAGCCAGATATCTGAATTTGACGCGAGGCGGGAGAGCGTATCCGTCAAAAGACGGAAGAGGGCTGAATTTTCCGTCCCGTCCTCAGAGGAAAAACGGTCAAGCAATTCCAACACATAGGAGGCATGGCTCGTGAGAATGAGGTCCTCGCGCAGGGACAGGTAGGCATCCACGGTGTCGGCTTGGGTTACGATGAACATGTCGCGCCCCTGGGCAAGCTGCAATTTGACGTATGTGAACGGCTCGATGTGTCCCGCCTTGCGCGAGGCGATCTTGCGCGCGCCTTTTGCGATGGCGCGCGTTTTGCCCTGTTGACGCGTGAACAGCGTCAATAGGCGGTCGGCTTCGCCGTAATCGCTGTGACGAAGCACAACGGCATCCACACGGAACGAACGGAATTTGGTCTCGGGCATGGCAGGTGAAGGGGCGGGGTATCCCCGGCCGATTTGGGGTGAGACGACCTCGCCCCTACGGTTTCAACTTCTCCGGTGTGAAAGCGCCCGGCAACAGGTCACGGACGGTCGTCTCTTCGACGATCTTCCCCTTCTTGTCCGCCAGGATGACGATGGTGTCCAGACCGAACTCCGCCATGACCTGACGGCAGCCGCCACAGGGTGAACCGCCGTTATCGGTCACAACCGTGATGACCTCAAAATCGGTCTCACCCTCGGAAACCGCCTTGAAGATGGCGATCCGCTCGGCGCACATGGTCTGCGGATACGCGGCGTTCTCCACGTTCACACCGGTAAAGATGCGCCCGGACCTCGTGCGAAGCGCCGAACCGACAGGATAGTTCGAATACGGGGCATAGGCGCGCTGGCGGGCGGTGTTGGCAAGGTCAACGAGGGCTTGTTTTTCCTGTTTTGTGAGGGTCATGAAAAACCTGTCCGCCACTGAGTCAAGGAGACACGGAGTTTTTTTATCCTCCACATCCGCATGACTCTGTGGCTATATTTTCTTGTTTTTTCGCTCCAACTTTCGAATCGCGCGCGCCGGCATGCCGACGACAAGCGTATCCTCCGGCACGTTCTTCGTGACCACGGCACCGGCGCCCGTACGAGCGCCGTCGCCCAGGGTTAACGGGGCGACCAGCATGGTGTCCGAGCCGATGAACACATCCTCTCCGATGGTGGTTGGGTGTTTCTTCTCGCCATCGTAATTACAGGTGATCGTCCCAGCGCCGATGTTGGTGTTTGCACCAATGTCCGCGTTGCCGATATAGGAGAAATGTCCCATCTTGACGCCTTCGTGGAGGGTCGAATCCTTGACCTCGCCAAAGTTCCCCATGTGGACGTGACTCTTCAAGTGCGCGCCCTTCCGCAAACGGGCGAACGGACCCATCTCCACGTCATCTTCCAGCACCGCGCCTTCCATAACGGAGGCGAGGATCCTGCACCCATTGCCGATGATTGTGTCGCGGATGATGGTGTTTGGTCCGATCACGTTCCTTTCGCCGATGACGGTCTTCCCATGGATGTAGGTGTTCGGCAGGATGGTTGTGTCCCTGCCGATCTGCACGCCTGCTTCAATGTACGTAGAGGCAGGGTCCATCATGCTGACGCCGCTCAGCATGTGCCCACGGTTGATGCGCGTCCGCATGGCGGCTTCCGCTTCGCCGAGATGGACGCGCGTGTTGATGCCGATGGTTTCGACAAAGTCATCATGCATCACTGCCTGTACAGGTAAACCATCCTTTACTGCAATTTCAACGATATCCGTCAAGTAATATTCGCCCTTTTTGGGGTTCTTCTCGATACGCTTCAATGCGTCCCACAGCCATTCGGCATTGAAACAGTACGCGCCGACGTTCAGTTCCTTGATCTTTTGCTGTTCGGTCGTGGCGACGTATTCCTCGACGATTGCCTCCACCGTCCCGTCGGGTTTTCGGACGATGCGGCCGAAGCCACGCGGGTCGTCTGCTCGGACGGTCAGCAGGCTCAACGGGCCGGAATTGAGGCGTTGCGTCTCCACGAGTTGATTGAAGGTCTCGCCGCCCAGGAGGGGCATGTCGGCATACGTCACGATGACCATGTCCGTTCTGCCCTTGAGCAGGGATTCCGCCTGCATCGCGGCGTGTCCCGTGCCAAGTTGCGGCTCCTGCAGGACCGTACGGGCTGAATCGCCGAGGTACTTCGTCACCGCCTCCGCGCCATGCCCAATAACGACCACGGGCGGTTCGGTGGTCACCTCCTTCAGCGCCTCGAGCACATGCCACAGCATCGGCTTGCCGCACAACGGATGCAAAACCTTCGGCAGGTCCGATTTCATGCGGGTTCCCTGACCCGCCGCCAATAAAACTGCGGTGATCTTCATAACATCTCCGAATGCCCTCACCCTTCGGTGAGGGAAAATAAAAACAGGCTCCCACATCTGCGAAGCCTGTTCGGAAATCAGCCCCGCTGGAGCGGGAAAAGCTGGGGCACCTGGATTCGAACCAAGATCCACGGCTCCAAAGGCCGGTGTGCTGCCATTGCACCATGCCCCAATGCGGACGTTATTTTATCATAAGAAACAGGATTATTTCTTCTTCAGTGGAGCGGTGGAACGCAGGGGACCCGTTGTCTTGATGGGCGCCTCACCGGGTTTCAAGCCGAGTTTTTGAGCATCTGCAAACGTGATCACATCAGGCGTGATCGGGATATTCCCCGCCTTTTCGACCGCGTCGTCCCAGAATGCATCCACATCCCGGACCGATTTTTTCCTGCCGGCGGCCGCGAATAGCGCCTCGACGTCCACTTCCGGCTCGGGTTCCTCCTCCTGCACCGGGACGAACATCGGAGGTTCAACCGCTTCCTCCTCAGGGACGGCTGGTTCTGCACCCGTTTCCGCAGGCACCACCCCGAGCGACTTCAAAATATTCTCCAGGTCGCCGCGCACGAACAACATGCCGTTAACGGTTTGAAGGATCCTGTCCGAGTTGGCAAGCCCCCTGCCGGCCAGCAGCAACGCATGCAAACCATCCACAGGGATCAGGATCAGGTCATGATCGCCGCCGCGGAAGACATGGAAATTATCCGGGCGTTCCTGGCGGATGATGCGCGAGACCTTGAAAGCGGCGGAATAGATCCCCATGAGCGCCGCCAGCAGGGAGACCTCCATACTGCTGTCGTACAGGTCGCCCGCCCGCGCAAGGACGCGTCCACGGTCGTTGATCAGGAAGACGGCATCCGCCTTGATCTTCTGGCGGAACCCGCCCAGCACCTCTGAAAGCGACTGGCGGTGCTCCTCGGTCTCCTTGGCGGTCTCCATGGGGAAGATGGTGCGCACCAGACCGAGACCGCGCTCCACTGCATCCAAAAAATCGGCCAGCGGGATGGGTTTATCAAAAATGGCGATCGCCCCTGTGTTCAACATCTCGTCGCGCGCCTTGCGTTCCGTCATGCCGGTGATGAAGATCACCCGCAAGTCCGGGTTGCGGACCTTGATCTTGCGCATCAACTCCACGCCGGAGATGCCGGGCAGGAGGTAGTCCGCCACCAACAGGTCCACCTTGCGGCGGGAAGCCTCGAGCAACGCCTCCTCGCCGGATGGCGCATCGACAATGTCCATCTTATGCCCCAGCGTTTGCAGGGTCGAATGGAGCAGGCGGACAATATCGCGCTGGTCGTCAACAAGAAGGATACACGGTACGGTCATACGTTCCCAGCCCTGTTCTATTCCACAAGCCAGCAGGCCACCCAATGTTCAGGAGCAGCCTCCCGGAACACAGGTTCCTCCTGCGAGCATCTCTCCATCGCCACCGGACAACGCGGGTGGAAGCGGCATCCCTTCGGAGGGTTGAGCGGGCTTGGCACATCGCCTTTGAGGATCACGCGCTGTCTCTTCATGCGCGGGTTGGGAACCGGGATCGCAGACATCAAAGCCTTGGTATAGGGGTGCAGTGGATTGCGGAACAATTCCTCGCGCGTGGTCAATTCGACCATCTTGCCGAGGTACATCACAGCCACGCGATCCGAGACATGCTCGACCACCGACAGGTTGTGCGCGATGAACAGATAGGTGAGGCCGAACTCCTGCTGGAGGTCCTTCAGGATGTTCAAGACCTGCGACTGGATCGAAACATCCAACGCAGAGACCGGCTCGTCACAAATGATGAAACGGGGGCGCAACGCCAGCGCGCGCGCAATACCGATACGCTGACGTTGACCGCCGGAGAATTCGTGGGGATAGCGGCGGGCATGATAATCCTCAAGCCCCACCTTCGCGAGGGTCTCAAGCATGATCTCGACGCGTTCCTTGGGGGTCCCGACACTGTGAATGTGCAGCCCCTCCATGATCGATTCACCGATCGGCACACGCGGGTCGAGCGAGGCGTACGGGTCTTGAAAGATGATCTGCATCTCGCGGCGGGCTGCCTTCAGTTCGCGCGGCTTTAGGGAGAAAACATCCTGTCCATCCACCACCACCGAGCCTGAGGTCGGCTCGATCAGGCGGAGCATGGTGCGCCCAACCGTGGTCTTTCCACAGCCCGATTCCCCCACCAGCCCCAGCGTCTCGCCCTTCCGTACAAAGAAGGAAACGTCATCCACAGCCTTGACCTGGTTCACTACGCGCTGGAGCAGTCCGGCACGCACTGGAAAGTATTTGACGAGGTTCTTTACTTCTACAAGGGTCTCCCCTTTATGATCATTATTTTCTGGCATTCTCATGCTCCAATAGGGGATGACTACCCGGCATTTAAGGGAGGGGTGTGTCCCTCCGCTCTCTGGTACAACCAGCACCGCACCTTGTGTCCCATCTTGGCCTCATCCAGTTCGGGTTTCAGTTCCGTACAAATGGTGAGATTGTGTTTCATACGGGCCGGACAGCGCGGCGCAAAACGGCAGCCGGGCGGCAGGTTCACGAGGTTGGGGACGGAACCGGGGATGACAGCGAGACGTTCCTTGATCTCTCCGAGGACGGGGATGGAGTTGATCAAGCCCTGGGTATAGGGATGCATGGGTTCGTCGAAGAGCGTGTTGACGTCGGTCTGTTCGACGATCTCGCCCGCGTACATGACCGCCACGCGTTCCGCCATCTCGGCCACCACGCCCAGGTCATGGGTGATCAGGATGACCGAGGTGTTCATCTCCTTGCGCATGTCACGGATCAGGTCGAGGATCTGCGCCTGGATGGTCACGTCCAGGGCGGTGGTGGGTTCGTCCGCGATCAGGAGTTCGGGCACACATGCCAGTGCCATGGCGATCATGACGCGTTGTGCCATGCCGCCCGATAATTCATGCGGATACGCTTCGACGCGGCGTTCGGGGTCCGGCACGCCGACCATTTTGAGCAGTTCGATGGAGCGTTTCCAGCCAGCTTCCCTTCCGAGGTCCTGGTGTACATCGAGGACCTCTGCCAGTTGGTCACCGACCTTGAACACAGGGTTCAGGGCGGTCTGCGGCTGTTGGAAGATCATGGAGATGCGATTGCCGCGCACCTTGATCATTTCATTTTCGGGAAATTTCAGGAGGTCCTCACCGTCCAGCAGGATCTCGCCCGCATCCACCCGTCCGGGTTTGGAGATCAGGCGCATGATGGAAAGCGACGTGACGCTCTTCCCGCATCCTGATTCACCCACCAGACCCAGCACCTCCCCGGGATAGACTTCAAAATCCACGCCGTCCACGGCGCGGACAATGCCGTCCTCGGTGTAGAAATATGTTTTCAGTCCTTTGACTTCCAGCAAAGGTTTACCGTTATTCATCAGTGGATGCTCCCTTTCTCAGGAATGCAGTCATTATAGCAAATATTTTGTCAGGCAATGGACGACAGGCCAGGCTGCCAGCGAGGTGAATGTCGGTTGATCTGAATCAGGCATCGGGGCGGGATGAAGCGAAGACCATCCTATTCACATTCCGTCCCATAATCGAACGATTCGATGCCTGCCAGCGCGTAGGTGGAGGAGGGGTCAAGCGTGAATCCGCAAAAATCGTTGCGGGTTGCGGCAACCTTGAGGCGCATGTAAAGCGGGATGGAGGGGAGTTCAAAAGCGAAGAACGCCTGAGCCTGCTGGTGGGATGTGTACCCCGGCTCGTTCGGCAAAACCTGGAGCGCCTCTTCGCAGGCGGAATCGAAATCGGGATTGGAAAAGCCGCTGATATTGGTGCCGACCCAGTTGTTGGATTCCTTCGGGGTCTGGTCTGTCGTGAACCAGCTGCATTGCGGTTCAAACGTATTGACGCTAATGGAGTACTGCGCGAGGTCGAACCGGCGCCCAAAGAGCGGACCGGCGGGTCCCTGCGCATAAAAATCGGAGGCGGTGTAATAGACCGGGTTCAAGCTGATGCCGCATTCCGCGAGCGATTGGGTGAATATCTCCACCACCTGCCTGCGCTGTGTTGCAGAGGTCGTGTAGTAGTTGAGCGTCAATGGCGTGCCGTTCGGGACCCGTGTGACACCCAACGACTGGCGCGGCGTGGACGGGTTGTTATCGTGATCGATCCAGCCAACCTGTTCGAGGATCTCGCGTCCCGAAGCAGGATTGTATTCATAGGTCTGCAGGTTGCCGTTGTGGAGCGGATGGTCGAAGGGCAGGTAGCTATCCGGCACCCTGGAGAGCCCGAAAAGGACGGTATCCACAACCTTCTGGCGGTCTAGACAAAAGGCGACCGCCTTGCGCACGCGCACATCGCCAAAGAGGTCGGGGCGGTCGGGGTTCAAGCCGGTGGAGTTGAAGCCGTTGTCGTAGGAAACATGCTGGATGCCAAAACCGAGCCATTCCATGGTGTCGGTCTGCGCGGTGAGCAATTGCGCCTGCCCGTCGGTCTGCATCTGCTGGAGCAGGGAGACCTGCCCATCCAGGTTGATGGACGGGTCGAGCACATCACAGGTGCCGTCCACGAGGGCGGTTATGGCGGCGTTCGCGTCAGGCATGAATAGGAAGGTCAACTCGTCGAATTTGGGAAGTCCGCTTTCGGAGCGGAAGTAGTTCAGGTTCTTGACGAGATGAATGTTTTCGCCGGGCGTCCACTCCTGGACGATGTACGGTCCCCAGCCAAGCGGGGCACGCGAGGACACATCCACCTGCAGCAGTTCAGCCGGGGAAAACTCGCTCCACTTGTGCTGAGGCAGGGGCATCCAAAAATTGGTGTAGTAGTCGGCGTCAATGTAACCGGGCCGTCCCCACCATTGCAGGGTCACTTCGTCTGCGGCCTCGTAGATCTGCGTGCGGTCGAACAGGAATTTGCTGACGGGCGTATCGTCGCTGGAGGCGAGGCTGAACGAGAAGACAGAATCGTCCGCCGTGAGGGGCTCACCGTCCGACCAGGTCAGTCCTTCGAGCATGGTGAAGGTGACGACCATCTGGTCCATTTGAAGCTGGCTGGAGCCGTCATAATTGATCGCACATCCGTCACTGCGGCAACCGCTCGGGCGGACGCGGACGCCGGCGTCGAGGGATACGACCGCGCCGCTTGAATCCACCACGAGATCACCCGCCCGCACGGTCAGCGGACTGACCTGCGCATCGCCATCCTCAAGGTTGGGGATCTTTTCAAGGATGACCGCTTCATATCCATATGCCACTACATCCATCGGCCCATCGTAGACGGCGGAGAGCACACTGCGCGCGGCGGCGTTCAAGCCGCCATACGGGTACAGCGTGGTCGGCTCCTGGCCGAGACAGACCGTCAGGGAACGCGGGGCAGGCGTCGGCGTGGGGAGAGGCGCTGTCGTTCCCGTGGGCACGGCCGGGACGACCGGGATATCGGTCACCTGCGGTGCACAGGCGGAAAGCGCCAGTGTCAACAAGATCAGGATATGAACGGATCGTGGTTTCATCATGCGTCTTCCTTTGGTTCACTCTTTGTACATCGGGTAAAAATAATAACCAGGGTGGATCGGGTTCAGGATGGTGCCCCTGACCCAGCGTTGTTCGAAAGTATGGCTGGTAGCCACTGCGAGCAGGATGGTGGGAGCCTGGTCATGGAAGATCTGATTGAGTTGTTCGTAAACCGCCTGGCGCACCTCAGGATCGGTCTCCGCCACACCTTGATTGATCAGGGTCCTGAACTGGTCCGTGAGATCGTCCGGCAGGCTTTGGTTGAGGGCATAGGTACCGATCAAATAAGGAACGTACCAGTTGTGAGGGTCGTGGATATCCTCGCTCCAGTCGCTCACAAAGTAGGGAGCCTGGCGGTTGCGGATCGTGCGCAGGAAGGTCGGCCACGGCAGGCCGACCGTTTCGATCACGAACAGGTTGTTGATCGAGGCAATATTGTTCGCAAGGATATCAGCGATGGTCTGGCGGCTGGTATTTCCCTGATTATACAGTGCTTGCAGGCGGAAACCAGTCGTCCATACATCACCTTCGGGATCGTTCCCCGCCGGTGTGCCGTCGTTATCGAGGTCGGCAAGCTTGAATTCCTCCTCGCACTTGCCGGGGTCGTAGGCATAAACGGGCATGTCAGCCTGGTAACCGGGCATGCCGGCCAGCGGCACCACGGGCGACTGCACCGCCTCCCCGTCGAAAACGTCACTGATGTATACATCCCAGTCGAAACAATAGGCAAAGGCACGGCGGATGTGGACATCGGAGAAGAAATTGCGCGGGATGCCGTTGCCGTCCAACTGCCCCGAACCCACATAATTCGAACCTTCTGCAACGTTGAAGTTCAGGAATATATCCGTGCGGTTGATGCCCGGGCGACCGATATACAGCCGATATGGCAGGGAGTTGTCCACCACTTCGCAGGGTTTGTATTGGTTCGCGTCAGGTGCGAACTCACAGCGTTCCCCCACCGACGCATCCATCTGGGACCTGTTCTCTGCGGGGACAGCCACGACATCGGCCTCACCGGCCTGCATCATGGCGAAGCGGGTCCCCCATTCATTCACGTATTTGATGACTATACGTTCAAGTCTGGCAGGTTCGCGCCAGTAGTCACCGTTGCGGACCATGACGAGTTCTTCACCGACCTTCCATTCACCAAGCTGGAAGGGACCCGTGCCGTTCGCGATGCTGGAGAACGGGTTGCTCTCGGAGGGTTCGGCATAATAGTTCTGCCAGGTAGCGCACGAGCCGTCCCAGCCGCCATGGGTGACGGTCCAATCCTTGTCCATGATGGAGCCCCAGGTCTGGGCGATGGTGGGGATGAACGGCCCCCAGGGCTGTGCCAGGACCATGGTGACCGTCCCGGCAGACTCGTCTGCAGAGATCACGGACTTGACCTGTTCACAGGCGGCGGCGAGCGCGGCAGGGTCATTGGCACTCAAGGCCTCGCGATCATCGGCGGATGCGCAACCGTCCACGAGGCAGGTTATATCGTCCATGCCGATGCCGAAGAACGGCTCAGCCAACATCCACTGCGGGCCGCTCCTGCCTCCGAAGAGCAAACCGCGCTGAAAGGAGTAGGCAACATCTTCCGCGGTCAGCTCCTGGCCTTCATGGAACGTCACTCCGCTGCGGATCTTGAACATGTAGACCCTGCCATCATCCGAAATCTCCCACGACTCAGCCAGCCTGGGCACAAACTTGTCAGTATGAATGCCATCATAGAAGACCAGCGGCTCGTATACGTTCTGGATGATCTCATTACTGGCGGTATCGTACCCGAGAGCCGGGTCGAGCGTTTCCGGTTCCCCAAAGATAACCTGCACGAATGTGGCAGGGTCCGCTGACTTTGTGTCCGGCGCAGCTTCGCCGGGGACGATCGGTACAGTGAGGGCAGGAGATTCCGACTCACTTGCAGTCGGGCTACCGCCACAGGCGGCAACGAGCATGCTGACAAGCACCAGCAGGCTCAGTATCGAAAAAAACTTCCGCAAGATTCTTCCTCTCATGAACTTAGGATTACCATAGGACAGGATCGCAGCATGTTCCCATCCGAAAAAGATAGGATTCAGGCGGCACCTGAATCCTATCGCTAATCGAATGGAAATGTACTACTGTGTGCCGCGCATACGGGGATCGAGCGCGTCACGAAGACCGTCGCCGAGGAAGGTGAAGGCCATCACCACCAGCGCAACACAAATGGCGGGCGCGAGCAGGATATAGGGCTGGGAGTTGATGGCAGACTGGCCATCCAGCATAAGCGCGCCCCAACTCGTGATGAAGAAATCGGCGCTGTCCGTGGACGGGCGCAGCCCCACACCCAGATACCCCAGGATGGCTTCGGTGATGATCAAGCCGGGGATGGAGAACGCCGCCCACACGATCAACGGACCCAGGCTGTTCGGCAGGATGTGACGGGTCATAATGCGGATATCCTTCACGCCAATGCAGCGCGCCGCCTCGATGTATTCCTTTTGCTTGATGGACAGCACCTGTCCGCGCACAAGGCGCGCCACACCCACCCAGTTGACAATGGCGAGCGCGGCAAACAACAGGACCAGACCGTTCATAAACTGACCGATGAAGGTATCGCGCAGGGCGACCATGACGATGATGAAGAACAGGAGATCGGGGAAGGCGTAGATCACATCTGTGAGACGCATGAGGATGTTATCGACCCGCCCGCCCACATATCCTGCAAGCATCCCAACGGAGGCGCCCAACAACATGATGATCGCGGTCGGCAGGAACCCAACCACCATGGAGACGCGCGCGCCATAGATCGTGCGGCTAAGGACATCGCGTCCAAGGCCGTCGGTTCCCAGCATAAATTCGGGTTCCGCCTGGATATTGGTGACACCCTGGTCGAATGGAGGCGGCAAAAAACGCTTTCCGCCGTTGATCTCCAACGGATCCTTGGGAGAGACCACGCCGGCAAATGCCGCCAGGAAAATAAAGATGGCAATGATGATCATGCCAAAAACGGAAGCCTTGTTGCGGATCAGGCGCGACCAGGCTTCCTGTCCCAGGCTCTTGCTGGGGCGGAATACATCATTGAGGTCGACTGCCTTGTTGGCAGATACAGCTTGAGGGGTGGCCATTGGGGTCTCCTTATTCTTCCAGGCGGATGCGCGGGTCAACAAAGACGTAAACAATGTCCACACTCAGGTTGGCAACCGCAACAAGAAGCGCGTAGATCACCGTCGTACCCATGATCATGGAGTAATCGCGCTGGCTGATGGCCTGCACGTAGGCGCGGCCCATGCCGGGAAAACTGAACATCGTCTCGATGATGAACGAACCGGTCACCAGGCCTGCCAACGCAGGACCCAGAATGGTGATCACTGGGATCAAGGCATTCTTGAGCATATGGATGGATATCACGACCCGCTCCGCCAATCCCTTGGCGCGCGCCGTGCGGACGTAGTCCTGCCGCATCACTTCCAGCATGGCCGAACGGGTCAGGCGGGCAGTGTATGCCATGGTGCCAAACCCCAATACTGCCATGGGCATGAACCAGTATTTGACCTGGGTCCAATCATCCACAACGATATCGATCCAATGCAGGCGGGAGGCAAAAATGATGATCAGGAAGATCGCCAGCACAAAACTGGGCACCGAGATGCCGCTGGTGGCGATGAACAGCGCCGTGTAGTCCGCCAGGGTGTTCTGCTTAAGCGCAGCGATCACACCCAGGGGAATGCCAATGAAAACCGCCATCGAAAGCGCCATCAGCCCAAGCCGCATGGAATAGCCGAAGCGGCTTTCCCAGATGGGCTTGTCCTCCGCCGGGCTGAACAGGATGTTCTGCACAGTGCGGCCGCGCTGGCGGTAGGACGGGCCGAGGTTGCCGCAGATCATGCCGCAGACGTATTCCTGTGTCTGGCTGTTGGTATCGCCGATCACATAGGCTATAAACTGCCGCCACATGGGCTTGTCCAGGCCGTAATACGCCGCCAGGGATTTCTCGGTCGAAGCGTCCACCTGCCGCCGTTCAGAACTGGTATCCCACGGGCCGCCCGGGGCGCTGCGCATGATGACGAAAGTCACCAGTGAAACCGTGAACAGAACCGGTATCAACCAAAGCAATCTTCTTATCAGGTATGTGGTCATTGTTAACTCACTTTGGAATTTGATTTCCCATGCCAGCCTAAGCGCAACAAAGAATTTTGCGGGGATTCTTCACTTCGCTCAGAATGGCATAAGCGTAGGGTCGGTGATTGGGCTGGGAGGCTTGCGCCTCCCAGCCCTGTTGGTTCACTTCAACAGATTCCGGGTTACGGGATCATCGAGGTGTCAATGGTAATGGCACCGGGAACCTGGTCGCCGGGGAACAGGTTGTCCTGCGGGGTGGTCAGGTAACCCTTGACCCACGGCTTGACGAGATAGTGGTTGAGGGAGTTGTAACCGAAGGCGGCAGGGATGTCGCTGAGCAGGAGGCGCTGGGCTTCCTTGTACAGTTCAGCACGCTTGGCGGGATCGGTCGTCACATCCCCTTCGTTGACCAGGGCATCGAACTGTTCGTTCTTGTAGCCCGGGCGGGAGGCGAAGGTGGTGTCGGAGCGCCAGTAGACGCTCAGCCAGTTCTGGGGATCCGGGTAGTCGGCGCACCAGCCAGCGCGGAGCATGAGCGGGTGGGTGTCGGCATCCTTCTGGAGGGCGGTGTAGGTGGTGGGTTCGACCGGGTCGAGGATCAGGTCGACGCCGAGGTTGGCCTTGTAAAGGGCGGCAACCCACTCGTGGCGCTGGCGGTTGCGGGCCGAGTCGGAGTAGGTCAACTTGAGGCCGAGGGCGTTCAATTTCTCGGGGGAGTTGAAGTCTTCACCGGCGGCGGCAAGAGCGGCCTTGGCAGCTTCCACATCATAGGTGATGGGGGAGGCTTCGGGGTCATATCCAGGATATCCGGGGGAATCCAGGTCCAGGTCGGGGATGAGAGCGCGCCATCCACGTCGCGGGAATAGCTTTCGGCATCCCAGGCGAGGGCAAAGGCTTCGCGGACCTTCTTGTCGGTGAAGGGGTTGGGGTTGCCATTCCAGGTGGGGTGCAGGCTGAACTTGTACCCGACCGTGCAGGAACCGGCATAGGTCACGTGCTGGGCGGTCAGGTCGGCATCGGCATCGATGACCGGCAGGTCTTCCGCCACGGAGGCAATGACATCGAATTCGTTGTTCTGGTAGGCTGCGAACGCTACTGCGCTGTCGGTGATGTAGCTATACTCGAGGCGGTAGGTGGGGATGGAGCCGCCCACGTAGTTGGGATTCGGAACGAACACGGATTTGACAAAGGGATCGACACTCTGCCAGATGAACGGGCCATTACCGACCTGGAACTTGGCACTGGTCCACCAGATCTCGCCGCCTTCAGCAATATTCTCTTCCTTGGCGGGATAACCGACCCAGATGCCCGCGATGGTCGCGAAGTAGGGGGCGGGTTTCGAGAAGGTCAGGGTCAGGGTGTCGCAGGCGGTGTCTTCATAGTCGGCGCAGTCGGAGCCGTCGGCATGCGAGGCTTTGACGCCCAGGGCAGCCTTGAAGGCCTCGGGATCGTAGTCGGCCGCGGCGGTATCGGCGGCACGCCATTCGGGAGCGCCGAGGATCTCATCGGTGATGGAGGCGTATTCGCCCGCGGTGGCGGGGTCGATATTGCGCTGGAAGGCAAACTCGAAGCGCTTGGCATTCAGGACGGAGCCGTCGCTGTAGAGCAGGCCCGGCTTGAGCGTGAAGACCAGCTGGGTGGCATCGTCATTGAATTCCCAGGATGAGGCGGCGCCGGGCACGGTCTCGAGTTTTTCGTTCAGCGTGGACAGGCCCATGTAGAATTTATTCAGGTGGCCGATCTCGTTGACGAAGGATGATTTCTGCGGGTCGATCACATCGGGGTAGGTACCGGTGTTGACGCGCAGGACGGCTTCCTTCTCTTCCATTGGCGGTGCGACAGTCACTTCGACCACCTGGGGGGTGCCTTCAACGATGACAGTCTGGATGACTGTCTGCGGCTGGGCGGGTTCTTCACCGCCGCCGCAAGCCGCGAGAACCATGCTGGATACGACCAGCAGGCTCAGTAAAGCGAACAATTTACGCATATTTCTTCTCCTCACGTAATTCATAGGTTTGATTTAACGATACGAACATTGGGTGGAACGGTCTATTGCGGGCGGGCTGGCGACCACCTCCTTTCAATATATTTGTCATGCCACCCTTTCGGGAGCGAAAGATCCCTGCAACGATCGCGGGGATCCCCGGCTCCGCCGAGGATGACAGTATTCACTAGGAAACCAAATGACAGGCCACAAAGTGGCCTGGTTTCACTTCACGGAATTCAGGCCGCGACTCGGCACATTTCGCCTCTGCGATCGGACAACGGGTGCGGAAACGGCATCCCGAGGGCGGGTTGGCCGGGGAAGGTACATCGCCCACCAGGATCGTGCGTTGACGGGTGACTTCCACCACCGGGTCCGGGACGGGCACCGCCGATAACAATGCCTTGGCATACGGATGCAGGGGATTGTTATACAGTTCGTCGCGGGCCGCCAATTCGACCACCACCCCCAGGTACATGACAGCTACACGGTCGCTGATGTGACGCACCATCGAAAGGTCGTGCGCGATGAACAGGTACGTCAGACCGAATTGTTCCTGCAGTTCCTCAAGCAGGTTCACCACCTGCGCCTGAATGGAAACATCCAGCGCAGAGATCGGTTCATCACAGATGATCAGTGAAGGCTGCAAGGCCAGGGCGCGGGCGACACCGATACGCTGGCGCTGGCCGCCCGAAAACTCATGCGGGTAGCGCGTCGAAAAAGCCGGGTTCATGCGCACCAGTTCAAGCAGCCGTTTGACATGGTCGTTTGCATCCGACTCGCTGGCAATGTTGTGCACCAGCAGAGGCTCGCGGATGATCTCTCCCACCGTCATGCGCGGGTTCAGGCTTGCATACGGGTCCTGGAAGATCATCTGCATCTTGCGGCGCATCTTGCGGAGTTCCTCTCCCTTGAGCGTGGTCAGTTCCACCCCATCGAAATTTACACTGCCTGAGGTGGCGCGGTACAACTGCAGGATCGTGCGCCCGGCCGTGGATTTTCCACAGCCCGACTCACCCACCAGCCCGAGGGTCTCGCCGCGCTTCACTTCGAAGGAAATATCGTCCACAGCGCGCACAGCGCCGACCTGTTTCTGAAAGAGCCCGCGCATGATCGGGAAATGCTTGACAAGATTATCAACACGGAGGAGGACATTGTTTTCGGTCATATCAGCGCATTCCCTCTTTATTTACATCCACCCAGCAGGCCACGCGGTGCTCGGGCGCAACCATTTCAAGGACAGGGTTCTCATTCCAGCAGCGTTCCATCGCCCACTTGCAGCGGGGCGCGAACGGACAATGCTTGGGCTTCTCCAGCAACAGGGGCGGCACGCCTTCGATGGAATACAACCGTCCCTGCCCGCCCGCATCCACGCGCGGCAGACTGTGGATCAGACCGATGGTATAGGGGTGGGACGGGTTTGCGTACAATTCCTTGACCGCCGCCTCCTCGATGATATAGCCCCCATACATGACCATAACGCGCTGTGCCAGGCCGGCCACCACACCGAGGTCGTGGGTGATCCAGATGATCGCCATGCCCAGTTCCTCGCGCAGGCGCTTGACCAGGTCCGTGATCTGCGCCTGGATGGTGACGTCCAGGGCGGTGGTCGGCTCATCCGCGATCAACAACTGCGGCGAGCAGGAAAGCGACATCGCGATCATCACACGCTGGCGCATGCCGCCGGAAAATTGATGGGGATAATCATAGAGTCTATCCTTCGCCTTGGGAATACCCACCATTTCAAGCAACTCGGCTGCACGATCCTCCGCCTGTTTTTTTCCCATGCCGAGATGCAACATCAGAGGTTCGGTCATCTGCCTGCCCACCGTCAGCACCGGGTTGAGCGAGGTCATCGGGTCCTGGAAGACCATGCTGATCTGCGCGCCGCGGATGGCGCGAATTTCATCGCTCGACATTTTCAACAGGTCCTGACCGAGAAACCTGGCAGAACCTGCAACCACCTTTCCGGGGGGATTCGGGATCAAACCCAGCACGGAAAGCATGGTGACACTTTTGCCGCATCCGCTTTCACCGACAACACCCAGTGTCTCCCCCTCCTTTAAGTCGAACGAAACGCCATTGACCGCGTGGACAAATCCATCCGGGGTTTTAAATACAGTCTCAAGCCCTTGTACATCAAGAATGGTATCGGGCATTGTCGGATTCCTTTTGTGGCTGGGAGTATCGAATCATATGGTTCCATGGAACCAAACAGACGGTATTATACCTAATAATCAAGGCTAGTCAATCAGCGTAGCCCAGTAGGACATTAACATATCGAAAAGGGGAGAAAAAACCACCCTGCGGTATTCCCCGCAGCAATACCCCAGTAGGGTGCGGAGCTGTCGACAAACGGGCCGGAAAGATCATGGAACCGATAAATCAAACGCGCCGCACGTTCCCGATCAGGTCGATCCGTGCAGCGCATTTGATGCAGTTTCGAGATTCAATTCACTCGTAGTAATTCTCTTCTTCCCTTTTTTTGGACCTGACACGTTGCATTGCGATCCCAATGATACCCAGGAACAACCCCGACACCGACGCGCCGAAGGAAAGGAAATTCAAAAAGAAGGTGGACTCCAAAACCTGCGATACCATCAGGAACGGGGTGACGCAACCGAACAAGAGAAGAAAGACTGCGATCGCCAGCAGTCGTTCAGGATGATTAAGCATTATTTATAAAGCCAGCAGGCAACCAGATGATCGTCAGCCGCGAGGTCATACGGTTCCTCCACCTCACACAGTCCTTCGATCCGTTTCGGACAGCGGGGATGGAAACGACAACCACTGGGAGGATTGACAAGGCTGGGCGGTTCTCCCGGAGGGAGTTCGCGGTATTGTAGAGCGTTGTTCGCATCAGGGTCGGAGGTCGCGTCCATCAAGGCTTCAGTATAGGGGTGCTTTGGGTTATGGACAAGGGAGTTAACGGGTGCCTTTTCCACAATATTGCCCGCATACATCACAAATACACGCTCGGAGAAATATCGCACGGTGGAAAGGTCATGGGTGATGTAGATCACAGCCAGGTGGTATTTTTCCTGCAGGCCGCGCAACAGTTTCAGGATCTCCACACGCACGGATGCATCCAGCATGGAAACGGGTTCGTCCGCCACCACCAGTTTCGGTTCAAGGATGATGGCGCGGGCAATCACCACACGCTGCTGCTGGCCGCCGCTGAGCATGTGAGGGAACTTGTGGAGGAAATCATCCACAGGCGTTAGTTTCACCTCCTCCATGACCTTGCGGACGCGGCTTTCGCGCTCGGCAGAATCCCTTATACCGTTGATGCGCAGGGGTTCTTCAAGGATCTGCTGGACGTTCATGAACGGAGCCAGCGCGCCAAACGGATCCTGCTGAACGTATCCGATGTGTGAACGGTACCTGCGAAGCGCTTCACCGCCGAGCAAACCGACGTTCAGGTCTTCAAAGGTCACCTTGCCCTTTGTCGGCTTGTTCAACCCAAGGATCGTCTTCATCAGGCTCGATTTGCCGCAGCCGCTCTCGCCCACGATCGCAATGGTCTCGCCATAATGCAGGTCAAACGTCACCCCGTCCACCGCCTTGACATAGCCTGCATGACCAAAGCCAAAACGGCGCAGTTCGAACCATACGTGCAAATCCTGAATGGAGAGAAGCACATCTCTTTGTTTGTCTGTCATTTCCTGGACCTCGTTTCGAATGTTATCCCGCACAAACTAGTACTCCAACAACCTAAAATTGAAAGGTTGAATACGAGGATTTCTCATATTTTTTATCCTGCAGTTTTATCTTGTTCGAGTACTAGGATGTGTAAAGCCAGCACTTGACCTGAATCCCATCTACATTTGCGGTTGGCGGTTCTTCAGAGCATTTTTCGAAGCGCCGCGGGCAGCGATCTGCAAAGCGACAACCTTTTGGCGGATCCAGCAGGCTGGGCGGCTGCCCGGTAATGAACTGAGGTTCCACATTGGCGCGCAAGCGCGGCACACTTGCCATCAACATGCGCGAGTAGGGATGTAACGGTTCTGCAAAGAAGCGGTGAGCGTCGCTCACTTCCACGATCTGGCCGGCATACATCACAGCCACACGATCGGCCAGTTCGCTGGAGGTGGCAATGTCATGTGTAATTAACACAAAACTGACCTCGAGTTCCTGCTTAAGGCGCTTGAGAACGTTGAAGATGTTCGCCTGTGTCAGCACGTCCAGGGCGGAGGTCGGTTCGTCCAGGATCACCAGGTCGGGTGCCGTGACCAACGCCATGGCAATGGCAACACGCTGGCGCATGCCGCCGCTCAACTCGAAGGCATAACGATCCAAAAAGTCGACCGGGACGCCCACATGCTGGAACATCTTGGCCGCCTGGACGAGGGCTTCCTCCTTCTTCACACCATGATGGATGATCATGGGTTCCGCGATCTGGTCCCCCACCTTCAGAACGGGGTTAAGTGAGTTCATGGCAGCCTGGGGAACCAGGGACATGCGCACCCAGCGGATGTTCTGGCGATAGCTTTCGTCGTCCATCGCCATCGTATCGTCACCGTCAAGATAGATCCGCCCATCATACCGTTCTATATTGCGGGGCAGCAACCGCAGGATGGCCTTCGCCAGGGAGCTTTTACCGCAGCCGGATTCACCAAGAATGACAACCGCTTCCTTGTGTGCCAGGTTGAAAAAGACGCCATCCACCGCACGAACGCTGCCTTTTTGGGTTTTGAAATGCAGGACCAGGTCTTCAACACGCAACAGTGTCTCATTCAACATAAACTATATACCTCGCAAACGGGGATTGAAAATGCGGTCCAGTGCAAAACCCAGCATGGCAAAACCCAGGCCGGTGATCATTAGCAATACGGCGGGTTCCAGCACCCAGTAATAAAGTCCCTTGTACAGGGCGGCGTTCGAATTCGCGTCATTGATGATCTTGCCCCAGGTCGGCAGGACCGGGTCACCCAGGCCGAGGACGGCAAGGGATGCCTCAAGGAACACAAAGGCGGGAACTGCATTCACGAGGCCGGGCAGCAGGAGCGGGATCATGCGCGGGATGAGATACCTAAAGATTACCCGCGCATCACTCGAGCCGTAAGCCCGCGCCGCCTCAATGTAGGGCGACTCCTTCACCTGCAGGAAGATCGCGCGGTAGCCCTTGATGCCGCCGGTGAAAATGCTCAGCAGGACAGTAACACCCAGAATCACCCAGATACTGCGCGAGTAAAAGGTGCCCACCATGATCAGAATGGAAAGGAAGGGCAATACAAGGTTGACCTCCGTAATGCGCTGGATCAATTCATCCACCCAGCCGCCGTACCAGGCACCCACCGCCGCAATGATCATGGTCATAACGGAGGTCCCGAGGGCCGCCAGGAGCCCGAAGGCGAGGGCGATCGGAACGCCATACAGGAGTGGCAGCGTGAGATCACGGCGTTGATGGTCGGTGCCAGCCAGCCCGAATACCTGTCCAAAGAACACGTATTCCGCCTCCAAAGTGGAGTTGGGCTCAAAGGAAATCCCGTTAATGACGAGTTGATAGGTCCCTTTCAACGGGGCGCCCGCCTCGGAGGCAGGATCCGCGAACAGCCCGTTCATGGGAATAACCCCGCCCAGGCGGCGTTTCAGCTTCTCGTCCTGGGAGATGCGGTATGTCATCCTTTTTTCCACGCCGAAATCACCGACCCGAAGTTCCCTGCCATCCGGCGTGATCCAATAAATGGACACAAACGGTTGTTTGGCTTCATAGGTGGAGGTGAAATAAAGCGACATCTCCTGCGGGACCACATCCGCCTGGAAATCAAAGGTGTAGGTGATATTGGTCCTGGATGTGTTTTCATCAACCTGTTCGAACGTCGAAACCACCGATTCACCATCTGCCTCGACGCTTTTCATCGAAAAGGAGACCGGCAGCTTTTCCTCCCGGAAATAGTTGATCCAGGTGGGCGGGGCAAATTGAGGGTTGGCATACCAGATCTCTTCACCGCCGCGCCATAAGCGGATGGCCTCCTGGTAGGGGATGGTCGCAAGCACGATGCCCGCAACAACGATCAGCGCCAGGATGATCAGGGAGCCGGCAACAGCAGACGGGTATTTTAGGATTTCCTGAAGGTTTCTTTTGAATGAGTTCATGCTTGATTCCTATGTACTACCGCCGATTTTTACCCGCGGATCCACAAGGGCATAGATAAAGTCCAGGAGAAAGACCGTGAACGCCAGCAGGTAGGCGTAGATGATGGTAGAACCAACGATCACAGGGATGTCATACAAGCCGATGGCGCGGAACAGGGTGCGCCCCAGGCCCGGCCACAGGAAGACGGTCTCGGTAATGATCGCACCCGTCCACAAGCCGATCAACATCAGGGCAAAGCTCGTGATGATGGTCGGAAGGGTGGGACGCAGGATGTAACTGCGTTCGATGTCGCGCGAGGTCAGGCCCTTGGCTTTTGCCATATCCACATAGTCCTCGCTGGAATAGATCAGGAAGAAGGTGCGCCAGTTATAGATGGTATAGAAGAAGGCGCTAATGACGAGCGCCGAACCGGGCAGGATCAAGTGCTTGAGGACGCTCAACCCGTACTCGATCCTGTTGTCGGGCGGAGGGGCGGACACCATGCCGCCAAATGGAAGGACCTTCAACACGGCGGCAAAGATCAAAATAAAGAAGATCCCGTAAAACCAGGGTGGGACCGCCGAGGTGGGGGAAAGCGCAACCACAAATTTATCCCAGAAACTTCCATAGTGCCTGGAAAGGGATAATGCGGCGAAGATCCCAAAGAAGAACAGGAAAAGGTTCGATGTCCCCATCAACAGCAGCGTGGCAGGCAGGCGTTCAAGGATGATCAGGCGCACCGTTCTGGAGCCGGTGTCGCTGGTCATGTTCATGGCGCGGCCCAGGTCCAGCACCAGGGCATTGGACAGGTAACGGAAAGTACGGATCGCCATTGGCTGGTCCAGCCCGATGCGCTTTTCCTCCTGGGCGATCTCATCCAAAACCAGTTTATTACGCACATCCGGGTCCAGGTTTTTGTTGGCCGGGCTCATCACCACCTGCATGGTGATCCGCTCGCGGATCTCACCACGCATGATCTCGTCAACATACCCGCCCATATTGGCGATCGTGATCGTCAAGTAGATGCCGACGACGATGGTAGCGAACAGGGTCACCAGCCGTATCAGGGAATATTGCACGATGCGCACCGCGGTACTTGTGGACGCCTTTCGAACAACCGTCCGGGGCGTTTGCTGGGTATCGGTTACAGTCGCCATGCTTACCTCACAAAGTTAGGAATAGGGGCAAGGGCTTGGAGCCCTTGCCCCTATTTTTATCGTTTTACAACAGTATCACTAGGGCGCGGTAACGAACTCGAATGACTCAAAGGTCGGAATGGCGACCGGGAGAGGCACCACAGCGATCTCGATCTTGTTCGCACCTGCCGCGAGGGTGGCTGTTACTTCAGCCGGGATGACCACGGAGTACTGGCCATCGGCCACGGCTGTCGCTTCACCAACGCTCACGACCGCGCCTGTGGCGTCGTAGAGCAGGTACTTGACCAGCTTGATCTCGTCAGCCGGATACGCATCGCCGCCAAAGGTCACAAAGACATCGAAGGTCGCCTCAGCGCCAATGGCAACCTGTCCGGCGCCGTCGATCTCAACCTCGGCAACCTTGGGTTCGCCGTAGCCAGACCAGCGGTCGGAGAGATCAGGATAGTCCGCGAACTGCTTGAGGGTGGCGGTCTTCTCGACCAGGAAAGCCTGATCGAGGTAATACGGACCGGAACCAACCCAGAAATGACCGTGCGCATCGTACCAGGCCGCAAGATTGGCGTAACGGGCGGCGGCTTCTTCAGCCGTGATGTACTGGCCTAGGGTGGCGGCGTACGGGACCAGGGACTCGGCGGCAGACTGGTCGAGTTTTGCCTTGAGGATCTCGAGGCTCGGACCACCGATGAAGCTCATCCATTCGATCTGGGCGGCATCGGCTTTATCAGCCGAGTACGCCAGTTCACCGGCGGCATCGGCAAGGTTGCCGATCGCAATCAAGTGCCACGGGTGGTCAGCACCGTAAGTATAGTTGGGCCACAGGGTGGTCACGTTGACTTCTGCATCGAGCTGGAAGCCATCGCTATAGTATTCGACCACGAGCGGGTCGGTGGAGACGATCTTGAAGCCCTTGAAGACGGACTTGAAGGACTCAAGGTTGCTCGCCTGCGATTCATCGAAGATGGCGGAGCCTTCGGTGCCAGGATCAAAGGTCATGATCATGCCCATCACCATGTCGGCGACGGAGAAGTTGCTGCCGTCGTGCCACTTAACATCGTACACATCAGCCGGGTAGGTCACAACGCTCTTGACCTGGGCAGTCACGCCCTCGCCCGCGGGGACAAAGGTCTGCGTTGCGGGATCCCAGTTAATAAAGGCATCGGCGGGAACGGTGATCTCAGGGGCGAAGTCGAGGGAGACCCAGTCGAGGGTCTTGCCCACAGGCAAGCCTTCCACAACCGTTACCTCAGCGCTTTCGATGCGTAGCGGCATGTACAAGCCTGTATGCGGGTCAGCCATCAGGCCAGCACCTCGGGTAAAGCGGATGACAGAATTGTCGAACGCCCAGTTGGAGCCGGCGATCGGGTTCCAGGGGTCAACGAACAGGTCGGGCTGGCCCCACTTGACCGTGCCGCCTTCCTGGTCGGAGAGGCGCAGCGTGTAGGAAGCGATCTGGGCGCCGTCAACGCCGGCAGCCAGGTCGTAGGTCACTTCAACGCCATCACGATACGGCGCAAAGTTCTTGCCGTCGATCAACCAGGTGCGGAAGGAATACTGGAATGACTTTTCAATTGCCGCAATAAAAGATGCGCGGCGGTCTTCCAGGGTCGAATAGCGGTTGAAAGCCAGATCGTCAGCGATCTCGGCATATTCCTCGTCGATCACATACGCCTGCCACAACGGGGAGAACGAGTAGGCGCTGGAGGGTGTGTCATAGAACTGGAAGTTATCGCCCTGGTCGCGGTCGATGATGGTGGCGCTCCAGGCGCCGGTGTAGATGTGGAAGAGACCATCCGCCGGGTTGCCCTGCACCCAGATCGGGGAGGCTTCGGACGAGGTCTTGTACTGGCGGTCAGTGGTGAAGCCAATGGTCTCGAGCTGGTTGGCAACATAGTCGCCGATCGGCACGCGGGTGCGGTCGCTGTCGGTGCGGATCAAGAGGATGATGACAACGGGCTCGCCGTTGTAGTTCCACTTGCCGTCCACGAGCGTGGCACCAAGGGCTTCCATCTCAGCGGTGATGGCCTCATTGGCCTTCTCGGGGCTGTAGGCATACTTGGATTCGTACTGGCGGACCACATCAGCCAGGTCGGCATAATCCGGGAACTGGGTGGTGACGGGGAAGAACTTCGCCAGCGCGCCGCCCGCATAGACTTCCTGGTTGATGTATTCGCGGTCAACCAGCCAGTTCATCGCTTCACGGACCTTGGCAACCGAGAACGGGTTGAGTTTGCCTGTTCCTTCAAAGGTGGGGCCGACCGGGTTATAGGTCAATTCATAGAAGAGACCATTCTGCTTGGAATATGCCAAACCGGCGGATTCGATCTCGGGCAGGCTCGCCGAGGACAGACCGGAGGCGTAGATGTCGATCGCGCCAGCCTGGATCTGGGTCACAGCCGCATCGGACGTAACGACCGAGACGACCACTTCATCCAGCCAGCCACCACGGC
>CAVQYK010000016.1:0-212683 GCA_963718215.1 uncultured Chloroflexia bacterium | reverse complement strand
TGTCGGAGAACCGAGGTAATTTGGTAAACTGAAAACATGAGCCGAAAATTCAAACAAGCAGATTACGAAACGACGGCGAACACACCAATTCGCCTTGGAGAAGCACTTCCAGCGAATCACTTGGCGCGCTTCGTTGTGGATGTTGTCGCCCAATTAGACCTGGGGCCAATCTATCAGCGCTATAAAGCGGTTGGCGGGGTAGCCATAGCGCCATCGGTTTTGCTCTCCCTGTTGTTTTATGGGTATGCAACCGGCAAGTTTAGTTCGCGGAAAATCGAAAAAGCGACCTATGAAGACCTGGGCTATCGCTATGTGGCTGGAGGACTACACCCCGACCATGACACGATTGCCCATTTTCGGAAGACGTTTTTGCCTGAGTTGCAAGGGTTGTTTGTTGAGATTTTGCTGCTGGCAAAACTGGCCGGGATATTGAAGGTAGGCAACCTGAGCCTGGATGGGAGCAAAATTCATGCGGATGCGTCCAAAAGCAAAGCGGTGAGTTATGGTCGCCTGATTGAACTGGAAAAGCAATTGCAAACCGAAGTGAAGCAGTTATTTGAACTGGGCGAACAGGCAGACCAGGGAGAAACAACCCTCCCGGAAGGGTTGGTCATTGAAGACGAAATCGCGTTTCGAAAAGCGCGTTTGGAAAACCTGGCAAATGCCAAAGCTGTTCTGGAAGCGCGCGCGAAAGAACGCTATGAGCAGGACAAGGCAGAATACGACGCCAAGATGAAAGTGCGTGAGGAAAAGGCCAAAAAGCAAGGCAAAAAACCGCGCGGCAAGCCACCGGAACCGCCTAAAGCAGGGCCGAACGAGAAAGACCAATACAATTTCACCGACCCAGATCTACGAATTATGAAGAACAGCACCAATAATGGGTATGACCAGCATTACAACGCTCAGGTGGCTGTGACCCAGGATACGATGTTGATTGTGGCCACATCACTCTCCAATCATCCAAACGACAAACGCGAAGCAGAACCTACCCTGGACGCCTTATCTCCAAAACTTGGGCAGCCGGAAGGCGCAGCGTTGGATAATGGCTTTTTCAGTGAACATAACATCCTTGCGCTTGAGCAACGCAACATCGAGCCATACATCGCAACTGGCCAAGAACCACACTACAAAACTGTTGATATCTTGCTCGGAACAGTACCTGCCGAGCCCCCTGCTGAGGCCAGTCCAAAAGAGAAAATGGCCTACAAATTGGCTACCGAGATTGGCAAGGAAATTTATCGCTTACGAAAATGCACCATTGAGCCAGTCATTGGCATTATCAAAGAAGTGCTTGGTTTTCGTCAATTTTCTTTGCGTGGCCTGGCAAACGCTGCCGGAGAATGGTGTCTTGTGTGCTTGGCCTTTAATTTGAAGCGAATGCACACACTCTTCCTGGCACACTCACTCTATTAGTGCGCCTGTTGCACGGTTTGACAGACAATGCGACTTGAATTTTTGCTTCTTTGACCGCTTTTTTGCCATTTTCTCCGCCGCCAAACTCACTCACCGGTTAATTATCACGCTCTCCGACAGCCTGCTAGACATAGCCCGCCCCAACCAACGCCTGCGCCACCAGCACGATCGGATGCAACGCCTCAACTCCCGCCCCTTGCCCGATCTGCATCCGACAAGCCGCGCCGCTCCCTGCGATTTTCGATTTTAGACCCTCGACTTTTGATTTTCGAAGTATCGGAAACAGCTTCAACTCCCCCACCTGCATCGAAAGCTCATAATGCCCGGCTTCGTAGCCGAACGTCCCTGCCATGCCGCAACAGCCCGTGTCCAGCACTTCCACATCGTAGCCGCACAGTTTCAACATCTCCACGGTGGCGTCTCGTCCCGCTCGGCAGTCCGTCCGCTGAAGGTCCCTGCGCCCGCTGATGGCAATGCGGTTGGAAGAGGATCCTGTCATTGCGAGGAGGCCGATAGTCCGACGAAGCGTCGCCGTGGCGCCGTGGCGACACAATCTCCTCCTCTCTTGGCGACTGTATGGAGTTCTCCAATCTGCCTACACGCAAATTACGAAAGCCGTCAGAACGGACCAGGTATTCGTCCAGGAGCCAGGTTCGGGCGGCGAGGGAGGCGATCTCTTCCCTCCGCTCGGGCAGCAGATCGAAATAATCATTCTTCAGGCAATAGATATCGGGAGGCTCGAGTCCGAGGATGACCGCTTCGCGCGTCGGGTCGGCTTGTTCCAGCGCATCCAGCACTTTCGCGGCGTGACGCTTCGCCGCGTCCACAAACCCCTTCGAGAGCAACGATGCCCCCGCGCCAACGACAGGCAGAACGCGGACGTCGCATCCGCAAGCCGCCAGCACGTCGAACGCCGCCTGTTCCACCTCGGGCTCCACGTAGCGCCCAAACGGATCGGATAAAAACAAAATCCTGCTCTTCTCTGTGTTCTCAGTGCTCTCTGTGGTGAACGCTTTCGCCCTACGCGTCGTAAACTTCGGGAACGGACGCCTCTCCGTGATGCTCAATGCCTTTGCAATTGCATTCTTGAACAGCGGTACACCCATCACCGCATTCGTCAGCGGCGCAAACGCGGACGCCAGCCGCGCGGTGAGGTCGAAATACCCGAACAGATAATCGCGCAATGGGCGGCGATGCGACTTGTAATACTCGTTCTCGAACTCGTACTTCAGCTTTGCCATGTCCACGCCGCTCGGGCACTCGGCTTTGCAGCCCTTGCAGGCTAAACAAAGATCAAGAGCCTGGTGAACAGCATCCATCACCTCCGCGCGCTGACCGCTAACCGCTAATTGCTGATTGCTAACAGCGATCATCGCCCTTAGTAAATTTGCCCTGCCGCGTGTCGAGTTCTGCTCCTCGCGTGTCGCCTGGAACGACGGGCACATCACACCTGTCGTCCCTTCGCGTCCGCTCAGGGCAAGTTTTCTGCACACGCCCTGCCCGTTGCAATGCTCGATGGCGCCCGCCAGTCCGCGCTCGTGCTCGAAGTGCAGGGACGGTTTCCACGCCTGAGCCTGATACCCCTCGCCGTAACGCAGGTGCGTATCCATCGGCGGCGCATCGAAGAGTTTGCCTGGGTTCAGCAGGTTATCGGGGTCGGCGGCGCGTTTCAACAGGCGCATGGCATCGGTCACCTCCCTGCCGTACGTCCGCTCGATCCATTCCCCTGAGACGATGCCATCGCCGTGTTCACTGCTCATCGAGCCGCCCAGCCGCATGGTCAACGCGAAGACCTGCTCGGAGATGCTCCGCAGCGCCCGCACGCCTTCACCCGTCTGCAAGTTCAAGATCGGTCGGATGTGCAAACAGCCCGCCGACGCATGGGCATAGATGCCGCCCTGCGTGCCATGCGCAGACATGATCCGTTCCACCTCGCGCACGAACTCACCCAGATGTTCGACAGGGATGGCGCAATCTTCGATGAATGCGGCAGGCCTTGCCGCCTGCGGACGTGAATCCAGGATGCCCAGCCCCATCTTGCGGACGTTCCACACCCGCGCCTGCTCTTCCCTGGATTCGGCGATGGTCAGGAGTTCACTCCGGCCTGATATGCCCTCGGCTATCGCCTCGGGCTACTCGACCAGCATGTTCACCAAGACCACGAACCGCTTCGTTTCGACAACGCTCAACCAAGCCTTCAACGCCGACGGCTGGTCCCCGCTGAACTCAACGACCAGCACCGCTGACAGGGTCACCCGCAATCCATCCCATCTGACGCGCATACGCAGGCACGCTCCTTGCCAATTCCAATATCATGCGGGGGATCAACTCGATGGCGCTAGGCTTAAACTCCAACAGGCGCGGGACATCGTCGCAGGCTTCGGCGATGCTCGCATAGGACAACACGCCCAGCACCGTATGCTTCGGCTTCGGCACCAGGTTGACCGTGGCGCGGCGCATGACGGCGAGGTCCCTTCACTGCCAGCCAATAAGGGTGCCAAATTGACCGTAGACCGAGGACGATAGACCGAGGAGGGCATACCGTAATCATTCAAATCCCATTGGGATGGGATGGAAGGGCTCCACGGCAGGAGGTAGTTCAGGCGATAGCCCGACGAGTTGCGCCAGGTTCTGGGGAAGTTCTGTCTGATGGCTTCGGCGTGGTTTTCTTGAATATCACGCACAACGGGAGCCAACTTCGACCTCCCGCTTGCATCCCATGTCTCGAGCATCCCGTCGCCCAGAATGACGTCGGCGGAGAGGACGTGGTCCGCGCTCATGCCGTAAAGGATGGAATGCGCGCCCGTGGCGTTGTTGCCGATCACACCGCCCATCGTGGCGCGCTCGGCGGAGGCAGGGTCGGGACCGAAGGTCAGGCCGAATTGGGCGGCGGCAGTGTTCAGGTCCGCGAGAACGACGCCCGGTTCGACGGTCGGCGGTCCGGGAGTCAGGATCGATGTCAAGGATGGAGTCCAGCCAGCGGGAGCAATCCAGGATCAGGGCGTGTCCGATCGCCTGCCCGCCCAGGGACGAACCTGCACCGCGCGGCAGTATGGGCACCTTGTATTTGGCGGCAAGTTCCACCGCGGAGTGCAGGTCATCCTGTGTTTTGGGGATGGCGACGCCGAGCGGCTCGATCTGGTACATCGAAGCGTCGGTGCTGTAGAGAATCCGCGAGGCGGTGTCGAGGCGGATATCCCCCGTGAAATGTTTGCGAAGTTCGTTGATGAAGTCGGGGTGCAGGGACATGCGCTGATTTTACCCCCGTAAAAGAAACGTCCCGAAGGCTGTGTGCCCGCTTCGGGACGCCATTTTCAGACGATTTCGATCATCTGCGGCTTGGATTTGGGGACGCGGCGGATTTCCCCGCGCGCTTCCAGGTCGAGTTTTACGGTCACGAAATACCAGGGGATCGAGCCTTCGAACCTGCCCTTGAGCTTCTCCTCGACCGCCATGTTCAATTTCATGAAGGTGGTGGGACCGCGCATCTTCAAAACTTCAAGAATGGCGTCGCGCATCAACTCATATTTCGTCTTTTCGATGCGAATACCCTGTTTGGAGGGGTTCGGATGGAAGGCGGGGAACCTTGCGTCCATCTCTGCTCCCCTATTTATTGAAATCAGGGCTCATGCTGGTATAGAGCGCCAGCACGTTCCCTGTGGGATCCTGGAAGATTCCCATCCAGCCCTGGCCCGGGATTTCCCTTTTGGGTACAAGCACTTTACCACCCAGTTTTTCCACCTTCTTCAGGTCGGCTTCGATGTCGTCACTGTCAATATACACAAGCACCTGCCCGGCGGGATTTTCTTCCGAGACCTGCGGGAAGCCGCCGCCCGAGCCGCTTCCGTCCTCCCACATGGTGTAGTTCATCTCGGGCACATGCTGGAGTTTCCAGCCGAACAACTCCTGGTAGAACCTGCCTGCCGCTTCCACATCCACGGCAGGGACCTCAACATGGACAACATTACGCTTGGACATTGCACTCTCCTTTTTGGCGAAAATCGGATAACGTTACTCGACATTGTAGAACACTCGTTCTAAAAAGTCAAGCGCCAGATATGGGAATTTTATTTTGAAGGGACAAAATACAGGGAGGAAGAAGCGGGGGGGCGTCCAAAGCATTGTCATTTCGAGTGGCGTTCGCTCCACGAGAAATCTTTTGCCTGGTTTGCAGAAGATTTCTACCCTACGGGTTCAATGTCAGTCGCTCCGCTCCTTCGAAATGACAAATCCTATTCGTATTTGAGCGCGATGACGGGGATCATGGTCGCGGCGCGCAGGGCGGGATACAGACCGGAAAGCATCCCGATCAGTGTGGAGAAGACCAGCGCAAATATCGGCAGCCACAGAGGCGTGTACACGGCAACACTCGGCGGCATGCCTCCCTGTTGCCCCGCCTGGTTGGCAAGGTACACAATGGCGATCACGTTGATACCCTGTCCCGCCAGCCAGCCGATGATGACGCCGCCGAGTCCGCCGATGAAGCCGATGCCGGATGCCTCGCCGAGGAAGATCGCCAGCACATCGCGGTTGGTCGCTCCGACCGCCTTCATCAGACCGATCTCACGCGTGCGCTCGAGAATGGACATGGCCATCGTGTTCGCAATGCCGATGGCGGCGACCAGCAGGGCGATGGCGCCCACCCCGCCGAAGATGACCTGCAGGATGACGTAGAAATTGTTGATGCCCTGCACGAATGCCTGCGGCGTGAACGCCTGATAGCCCATCTCGGTGATCTGGTCGGTGATGGCGATGACCTGATCCACGTCCGCCACCTTGACCACCGCCATGCCGTAGCCGTCCTTGTTGTAGTTGATGCGGCGGTTCTGCGTCCACTCGTTCAATGCCTTGACCTGGTCGAGCGGCATGTAGACCGTCCAGTCCGATTCGCCGCGCGTCTCCTTGAGCACTCCCGCCACACGCAGGCTGATGGTCTTGCGCGTCTCATTGCCCTGCGAGTCCCACTTCGAGACGATGAACTGCACCTGCTGGTCGTACAGGTCGGGCGGAGTGGGCGGCTCCGCACCGGGACGCGGGCGGGGGTCGTAGAAATTATTGGCGACCATCGGACCCACGACGATCGTGGTGCGCCCAAGCGCGGTGTCGCCCTGGGTCGCTTCCAGTCCAAAATCGGCAAGGTCATCCACATCCACGCCGATGATGTTCGCCCAGCCTTCCAGCTTCTGGTATTTGACCATGCCGCCGGCCCACAAAAATTCACGCGGAATGACCCACTCGACGCCGGGGATGGCGCGCAATTCGTCCAGGGCAAGGTTGGTGAGCAGTTTCGTCTGGGTGGGATTCCCTGTGCCGCCTCCCCCGCCCCCGCCGGATACCATGACCGGACCTTCGCCATACGTCGGGCTGACCTGGATCTGCGTCAGGTCGCCGATGCCGTACAGTTGTTCGTTGGCGTTCCTCTGCAAACCGATCGCCAGCGAAACAAGGATCACCACCGCCGCCGTGCCGATGACCACGCCGATGGCGGTCAACGCCACGCGCGCTTTGCGGCGGCTCAGGTTCCCGAAGATGAGGCGGAGCAGGTCAATGAAACGCAAGTCTAGCCGCCTTTGCCGGGGATGGGCTGTACGGGTATCGACTCGCCGTCAGCGGGCATCACACCCGGGTCGGTCACGGTCGGGGCGGAGCTATCCAGCCCAAACAGTCCAAGGATGAAGCGCCAGGCTTTCTGCCAGAAAGTCTCCTCGCCCATCACCGGGAACCCGCCATCGCCCATGTCACCGCCTCCGCCACCGCCGCCGTTTATGGACGGATCAAGCGACGGGTCAACAAACGCTTCCATCACTTCCACGTCAAGGGTACGGGTGAGCGTGCGAGGCTGGTTGAAATCGTCAACATAATCAATGGTGATATCGAGCGTGACCGTGCCGGGCTGTTCGGGAAACAACGTGGCATCCAGCGTGAAGTAACCGCCCGCGTCGAGCGAGCCGACCAGGCTGGTGCCGTTCTCGACCGTGGCGCCCTCCGCCTCGATCTTGATGTTCCCAAGCACAGACAGACGCCGGCCGAGGTTGACAACTTGAAGAGGCAGCATGCCCGGCTCGACCGGCAAAGAAGGGGTCGGGCGGGCGGTAGAAACTCACATCCACGTTCGGCAGGCTGTACACGAGCAGGGTGATGACCTGTTCGTCATTGATGACCTCGTTCTTATCGTTCAGGTAGGAGAAGCTGATCCGCACAGGGTACGCGCCCGGGTTCGTGGAGACATTGACGATCAGGCTTTGAACAGCCTGGACCCCCTCCCCTGCCTTGAGGTCGCCCAGCGACTGCACGTTCGAGGCGCCGACCGGGGCAAAGTTCGCGAAGTCGCCGCCTCCGCCCGACACCCCGCCCGGTTGAGGCGTCCCACCGCCTCCTCCGCCGCTGGAACCGCCGCCGACGATCATGGTGATGCGCTGGGCATTGGCATTACCAACGTTCTCCACCGTCATACTCAGGTCAAATCGCGCGCCGGGCTGCAACAGGTCAACGCTGGATGCATAGCCGGTGATGACCAACTGCGAGCTTTTTACGCCCGTCGGCGTGGCAGTGGCAGCCGCAACACCGCCACTCGAAACCGTCCCGCTGACCGGGATGGACAGCGTGAACTTGTCGGAATAACTGGTCCCCTGGCTGTCGTAGTAGGTGAGCGTCATATCCACGACGATGATGCTCTGTCCATAGATCTGGGATGAAACCAGAAACGTCTGGTCAACCCCCACTTCCTGGTCGTAGGCAACATTGCCGACAATGGCAATACCACCGGTCTTTGTGGGGGTCAGGCTGGCAGAGGAAAATGTCGCCTGGGTGTTAAAGGCAGTGGACTGCGGACCGACATTTTCCATGACCACTTTCAGGGTCACCTCGCCGTTCTGCTGTACCTTGCCCACCAGCTTCGAGGTGTAGACCGCAAACTGCGGACGCGCAAAGGGCAGGGGGGCGGTCGTCGCTGTGGGAGGAGGAGCATTAACGTTCAAAACTGCAAAACCATTGGCAGGTCCGCCGGAGAGGGAGACGGTAACAGTGTAGGAACCGGCCGCCAGCCCGGCAGGCACCAACGCCGTCAAGGTTTCCGCGTCAACGAAAGTTGTACTTAATGCCGATCCATCCAGCAGGACAATGGCAGTGTTATCGAAACCGGTACCCTTCACAGTAATTGTGTTATTGACATTATTTGTGACCGTACCAGGGGTTATCGACAACAAATCAGCCGCGTACACCCGGATCGGGGAGAGCGCCGCTACAAAGGCCACCATAAGCGACAGGGAAAGGATGCGGATAAGTCTGATTTTCATGTTTCTCCAAAATTGCTTGAGCAACGCCTACGAAGGCGCAGCGACTTCCAGCGCGGCGGATAGATACTCCGCTTCACTCACCACGCGCCCATCGAGCAGGTAGATATTTTGTGTCGAAAAACGCGTCATGCGCGCGTCGTGCGAGACGACCAGCACGGTCCTCCCGGAGCGATGCAGGTCGGAAAGCAGCTGCATCACCGCCGCGCCGCTGGAAGTGTCAAGGTTGCCGGTCGGTTCGTCGGCGAGGATCAGTTTCGGGTCATTGACCAGCGCCCGGGCGATGGCGACGCGCTGTTGCTGTCCGCCGGAGAGTTCGGTGGGACGGTGGGAGGTGCGGTCACCCAACCCGACCTGCGAGAGGAGGTCGTTCGCTTTTGCGTCACGCTGTGAGGGGTTCAACCCAGCGAACTGCATGGGAAACGCGACGTTCTGTTGGGCGGTCATGCTGGGGATGAGGTTGAAGGATTGGAAGACGAACCCAATCGTCCGACGGCGAAAGAGCGCCAGTGAATTTTCATCCACCTCGTTCAGGGAATGCCCGTCCACCCAGATCTCGCCGGAAGTGGCGCGGTCCAGTCCGCCAAGCAGGTAGAGCAGGGTGCTTTTGCCCGAGCCGGAGGGACCCATCACGACGGTGAAGGTATGCGGCAGGATGTCAAGATCCACACCATCGAGCGCGCGGACAGTTGTGCCGCCCATCTGGTAGTGTTTTTTCAGAGCCGCTGATACGGATAAAGGGTTCGGTCATATATCCTAGTACTCCAACAACGTAAAGTTGAAAGGTTGAATACGAGTAATTCTCATATTTTTTACCCTACAGTTATATCTTGTTCGAGTACTAGAAGAACGGACGCTGAATGGCTGCTCCGCCGAGGTTGGATATCAGCGAAGCAAGACCTGCCTGTGCAAGGAGCACAAGCACGTAGACGATAAAGACGTTTGCGAACGATTTGCCGCGCGGCAGGCTATCCGCAATTGCAAAGCCGATCACAAGCAGGATGATGTTCCAGAGAAGGAAAATGTCCACCCGCGCAAGAAGTTGTGCAAGAAAGCCCGAACCGGAGGCAAACCCAGCCAGTCCCGGGCTGGTAATGGTATGCCCGACGACTCCCATGAAAACCATCCGCAGGACGTCTCGTATCGCAAACGGGAGGCTCGCCCAGGCGACAACGTTCAAGGCGTTCTGCATGGAACCGCGTCCGCCCAGGAGCGTAGAACCGAGGTGCAACAGGCCGGCAAATACCAGCCAGCCCAGCCACAACCCTGTGAGAGAGCCAACCAAAGGCATGATGTACATGAAAACGGGTCCCTGCTGGGCTTGTTGCGCCACCATGAAATCGTTCTGCATTTCGGGCGTCCACCACTGCCAGTCGGGCGGCAGGGTGACCTCCCCCATCATGGCGGCGCGAGCTCCTCAGGTAGCCGCTCACAACCACAGCCAGAATTGCTGTGATGGTCAAGACTAGCATGGGCGTGGACCACGAGGCGCGGGTCTCGGATACCATTTCTGTGAACGCCGCACGAGGGCGAAATAACACCGCAAAAATACGCGGGATGTCAAAACGACGGGCTGTGGGTGAGGAAGGAATTGTCATAGGCGTAGTTTGATGGATTTTAGCACGCTTTTCGCTTCCTCCATAAACGTGCAAACCAGCCTGAATGTTCCCATCGCACGTCCCTCCTGAGTATGGTTCCGGACTTGTTGAATGACAAAAAGGGTGTAAACTCAACCAAAGTTATCCGATTTCTCTTCTCATCGCGGTTTGGAGAACACCAAGCCAGAAATCCCAAGTACCCCATTAAATGGATCTCAAAACCCTCTTTACTCCTTTTCCGGTTCTTTCCACCCCGCGGCTGATCCTGCGCGATTTGCGTCCCACCGACCTGAACGACCTCCATGAATACGCATCTGACCCGCAGATCGACCACTATACCCCCTGGGAGCATTACAAATCCTTTGACGAAGCCCGCGAGAACCTGAATGAGTTCCTCGAGGAATACGAAAAGGACGGTTTTGGCGCCTGGGGCATCGAGCATCGAGCCGACAAAAAATTGATCGGCATTATCAACACCAGCATCCCGCATCGCGCTCATCGCCGTGTTGAAATGGGCTACACCATCGCCCGCGCGTATTGGGGACAGGGTTATGCCACCGAAGCCGTGCAGGCGCTCATTCAATTTGGATTTGAGAAGATGGATTTGGTGCGGATCGAAGCCGTCCTCCTGCCCGAGAATCTGGCATCGGCGCGAGTGCTTGAGAAGAGCGGAATGCAGTTCGAAGGTGTGCTTCGCGCTTACCAGGTTTGGCGGAATAAACCATGCGATCTACGCATGTACTCCATCATCAATCCAAGGAAGAAGGAATTAAATGGCAATCATTCTTGAAACAGAACGGCTCATCCTCCGCCACCTCGTCATGGACGACCTCGACGAGTTATTTGCTTTATATCAAGATCCCGAAATTCGGCGGTACTTCCCCGAAGGTGTTTTGAACTACGAAGATACAAAAGAGGAATTGGAGTGGCACATGCACGGTCATCCCAGACATCCCGAACTGGGACTGTGGGGGACCATCCATAAGGAAAGCGGCCGGTTCATCGGCCGCTGCGGCCTGCTTCCGTGGACGATCGAAGGGCAATATGAAGTGGAGATCGCCTACCTGCTGGATAAAGCCTTCTGGCACCAAGGGCTGGCAACTGAAGCGGCAAAGGGCATTTTGGAGTATGGCTTTGGCAAATTGGGACTTTCCCGCCTGATCTGTCTGATTGACCCTGAAAACGCCGCATCCCAGGGGGTTGCAGAACGGATCGGGATGACCTTCGAGAGGCAAGTGGATGAATACGAGGGGGACAACCTGCCGTTTTTCATTTATTCGATCCGCAAACCCGCCGGGAGCGGGACCTGAAGAAGAGGCCCGCAATTGAGATGAAGCGCCGGTCGCACTTGTTTCAGTTTGTGTCCGGCTGCCTGACAGTAGACGTCAATCAAGCCCGATTTCCACGATCCGTGTCGACATCCGCCAATTTTCAAAAAAACACTTGACAAGATGAATGATTCTGCTGTAATATAGAGGCGAACGTTCGCGCGAACGTTCGCCTAGCTCCCTAATACTTCACATGTCTCAACAAATCACCCTAAAGGCTGTTGCTTCCCACGCAGGCGTAAGTTATCAGACCGTTTCGAAGGTCTTGAATGGCCAATTGCAGGTTTCGCCCGAAACCCACCAGCGAATCATGGATGCGGTTCAAGACCTGGGCTATCGGCCCAATCAAATCGCGCGAAATATGCGCGTCAAACGGAGCTTCATGATCGGTTACTCGTGGATCCAAACCTCCCCGGATCAAGTCAATCATATCCTCGATCAATTCCTGTCGAGCATGGTGCGCGAGGCCGAGGCGGCCCATTACCACCTCCTGCCTTTCCCCTTCCGCGAGGGACAGGAACAGGTGCATGATTACCGCGAGTTGATCGACACCGGGCGCGTGGACGGCTTCGTGCTCTCCAGCGTGAACTACGACGATCCACGCATCGGTTTCCTGCTCGAACGGAAATTCCCCTTTGTCGCATTTGGACGCTCCAACCCTGAAATGGAATTCCCCTTCGTCGACGTGGACGGCGTCAGTGGGCTTCATCAGGCGACAGAGCACCTTATCGAACGCGGCCATCGGCGGATCGCCGCCATCGCCTGGCCGGACAACTCGCGGGTCGGCAACGAACGCCTGAAAGGCTACTTCCAGACCATGCAGTCGGCCGGGCTGACGGTTAATCCAGACTGGATTCGCCGCGGCGAAGGCACGTTCGAATTTGGGCGGCTGGCCGCCGCCGCCCTGCTGGACCTGCCGGAAGCAGAACGCCCCACGGCTGTCGTCGCACTGAACGACACCATGGCGATCGGCGCTCTGGACCTGGTGCGCGAACGTGGATTGGACGTCAGGCGTGAATTCGCGGTCGTCGGCTTCGATGACGCCCCCATGTCGCAATACCTGTTCCCCCCGCTTACAACGGTGCGCCAACCCATTCGTGAAGCCGGTCATAAATGTGTAGAAATGCTGGTCACCCTCATGGCTGGCCGCCAGCCTGCCGAGTCGCAGGTATTGCTTTCGCCGAGATTAATCGTACGAGCCTCCACATAGAAAGACCCCGGCTCGGACAATTGTTGAGTAGCGCAGGTCACTTTTCCGGGCGTCATGCGCTTCTCCCCCGAACTTCACAACCGTAAAGGAGGTGAAACTCGCTTATCCAAAACCAGGGCGCTTACTTTTACCATGGATTCTAAAAAATGTATAACCTGCCTGACACCACTCATTCCAAAAGGAGAATTAAGATGAAACCAATCTTCAAAGTTGTTTCCTTCCTGGTCATCCTGGCCGCGCTGATCACCGCCTGCGGCGCGCCAGCCACCCCGGAAACGGTCGTGGAGACCGTCAAGGAAACTGTCACGGTCCAAGAGATCGTCGAGGTCCCAGCCGAAAAAACGGTCGTGCGGCTTTCCGGCTGGGCATCCAGCCCCTCCGAGACCGCCCTGCTCGAATCCCTGCTCTATAGATTTTCGGTGGAGAATCCTGACATCCTCGTCAAGTATGAACCGATCACCGGCGACTACAAGCAGGCCCTGCTGACCTCGGTCGCGTCCGGCACGGAACCCGATATCTACTACGTGGACATCTTCTGGTGGCTCGAATTCGCCACCAACGACGTCCTGCTTCCCGTGGACGACCTGATGGCATCCACTGGCACCAGCCGCGAGGACTTCATCCCTACGCTCATCGACGCGTTTACCTTCGACGGCAAGACTTATGGCATCCCCAAGGACTTCAACACGCTGGGCATGTTCTACAACAAAGACCTTTTCGACAAGGCCGGTCTGGAATACCCGACCGACGACTGGACCTGGGACAACCTCAAGGAGGCCTCCGCCAAACTCACCGACACCAGCGACTCCACCAAACCGGTCTACGGCTTCTGCACCCCGGCTGACCCCGGTCGCTTCCCCGCCTTTGTGTTCCAAAATGGCGGCTCGGTCATGACAAGCGATTTCAAAGACACCACATTCGATAGCGACGCAGCCATCGGCGCGGCTGACTTCTATACCTCCTTCCGCAAGGAAGGGATTGGGGCCATCCCGTCCGACCTCGGCGAGGGCTGGCAGGGAACCCTGTTCGGCAAGGGACAGTGCGCCATGGTCTATGAAGGCGGCTGGTTAATCCCCTACCTGCGCGACCAGTTCCCCGGCGTCAAGTACGGCGTCGTCATGCCGCCCGCCGGGCCCGGCGGAGAGGGCAACCTCATCTTCACGGTCGCCTGGGGCATTTCGGCCAATACCAAGAACCCGGACGCTTCGTGGAAGGTCGTCGAGTTCCTGACCAGCGAAGCCAGCCAGGCAACCGTCCTCGAGAGCGGGTTCGCCCTGCCCTCACGTCAGTCCCTGCAAAACAGCGACTACCTGAAGAACAACCCCAATTCTGCGGCGATCTTCAACGGATCCTTCAACGGCGCCCAACCCTTCTTCTGGGGCGCAGTCGGGTCTGATGTGAACGACCAGATGGGCAAGGCCATCGAGCGTATCTTCAAGGAGGACCAGCCGGTCGGCGATTCCCTGAAACAGGCGGCAGAGGCCATCCGCACCGCAATGAAATAGAATCCGGCCCGGGCGGGGAAAGACCCGCCCAGCCTGCGTCATTCCTGGACGGGCTGTCCTGCGGGACAGCCCGTCCCCCTCAAACCGGAGGTCCCAATGAATCGTGGTTCCAGCCGCCGAAAATTCTCCGAGGCGTTGACCGGCTACCTGTTCATATCCCCCTGGCTGGTCATCTTCACGATCTTCAGTATCGTCTCGCTTGGATACGCCGTTTATCTCTCCTTTACCAGTTACAACCTGCTCAAACCGCCGCAATGGTGGGGGCTGGAGGGATACCAGCGCGTCATCGTCGACGACCTGTTCCTGACCAAAGCCCTGCCCAACACCTTCAAATACGTCCTCATCGTCGTCCCGCTTCAGACCATCCTGAGCCTGATCCTCGCCTTTGCAATGGACCAGAAACTTCGCTTCCAGCGCATTTTCAGGACGATCTTCTACCTGCCCTCGGTCACCTCCTCAGTCGTCATTTCCCTCATTTTCATCTGGATCTTCGCCCCGCAGGGAATCTTCAACCAGATCACCCACCTGACGGTCAACTGGCTGGACGAACCGAAGACTGCCTTCTACGTGATCATGGGTATGAACATCTTCACCACCAGCGGCACGCTGATGTTGATCTTCCTGGCCGGCTTGCAGGACATTTCAGCCTCCATCTACGAAGCCTCCGAAATCGACGGGGCAAACGCGATCCAAAAATTCTTCTACATCACCATACCCATGCTCAGGCCGGTCATTTTTTTTGTGGTCACGGTCGGCATCATCGGTTGCTTCCAGGTTTTCGACCAGATCTTTGTCATGACTGCCGGCGGACCGTTGGACAGCACGACGACGGTAACCTACCTCATCTACAAATGGGCATTCCGCGACACGACAATCAAAATGGGACAGGCTTCCGCCCTGGCGGTGGTGCTGACCTTGATCATCCTTGGATTCACCCTGCTCCAGCGCCGCATCATCGAGGGGTCTGGCTCCCACGGCTGAACGATAGGAAGGAAACCGCACATGTCAACCATTACAACCGTCCCCAATGCGCGCAACAATGCCTGGGCTGTTACTGCCTCCCGGGCTGGCCGGGTTCTCTTCTATGCAATCCTGATCTTCTGGGCCCTGCTCTCGCTTGCGCCGCTCTATTTCACCCTCGTTTTCTCGCTCAAACCCGTCGCGGATGCCTACACGCCTCCGATCTGGCTTCCCCAACCGTTCACGACCGAAAACTACCGGACCATCCTGGAGACCTTCGATCTGTTTCCCCGCTGGGTGGTAAACAGCATCAACATCTCCATCGCTGTGACTTTGTTGCGCGTCCTCTTCTGCGCGATGGCTGGCTATGCATTTGCCCGCATCGAGTTCCCGCTCAAGAAACTCCTGTTCAACCTGCTCCTGGTCTCGATGATGATGCCGGGGGTTGTGACGCTCATCCCCTCCTTTCTAATCATCGGACCAGGCCTGATCCGCGGCGGAATCCACCTCGGCGACCTGACCATCCCCACCGGGTTCAACCTGATCGACAATCCCATGGGTGTCATCCTGCCCGGTATAGCAGACGCCTTCGGTGTCTTCATGATGACCCAGTTCTACAAGTCCTTCCCGAAAGAACTGGAGGAGGCTGCCATGATGGACGGTTCCGGGCGCTGGAGCACTTTCTTCCGCATCGTCCTGCCGATCAGCCAGACCCAACTCCTCACCCTCGGCCTGCTGACTTTCCAGGGCGCGTGGAACAATTTCATGTGGCCCCTGCTCGTATTGCGCTCGCCGGAACTCTTCACACTGCCCATCGGCCTGCAATGGTTCCGCGGTGAATACTACACGCTCTATTCCGTCGTGCTGGCCGGATCGTTATTCAACACCCTGCCCATGCTCATCATCTTCTTTGTCTTCCAGCGCTACTTCATCCGGAGTATCGCATCCACCGGCTCGAAAGAGGGCTGACCTAACGGTCCGTCTCGCTGGCTGAAAACCATCTTCACCTACTGACCCGTCAAACCTATGTGGAAACTCACTGAAAACACCTTCATCCCCGCTTCCCAACACCACAAGGAAACCATTTTCACGATCGGGAATGGCTACCTCTCCACCCGCGGAGCGTTCGAGGAGGGCTTCCCCGGCGACCGCAGGGCAACCTTCGTCCACGGCGTTTTCGACGACGTACCGGTGGTGATAACCGAACTCGCCAATGCCCCCGATTGGCTCTCGATGCAGGTATTCCTCAACGGGGAGTGCTTCTCCCTCTCTTACGGGACCATCCTGTCCTATCAACGCGAATTGGACATGTACAGTGGCGTTCTAACGCGCGCTGTCCGTTGGCGCTCGCCCAATGGAAATACAGCCACCATCCAGTTCGAGCGCTTCGCCTCGTTGGCCGACGAGCACCTGCTTGCCCTGCGCTGTCAGGTGACCGCCGAATTCGACGGCGTGGTGGAGATCCGCGCCGCATTGAACGGGAACATGGACAACGAGGGCGTCGCCCATTGGCAACATGTCACACAGAAGAGGGATGACCGCAACACCGTCTGCATGCTGACCCGCACCCGCAAAAGCAACATCGGACTGGCGCTCGCCATGCGGTTGTGCGGTTCGGACTCGCCTCAGCCTGATTTCTGGGATGTGGAAACCATCCCTACCCTGAGACAAGTCTACAAGGTGCGCGATGGGGAGAAGGTGACCGTGACCAAATTCGTCGGCGTGACCACCACACGCGACACCACCGAACCGATGGCACAGGCGCTGGGACATGCCGCCAAACCCCAAAGTTGGGAGGAGGCTCTCGAGGCGCAGAGGCAGGCCTGGGGTCAGCAGTGGAAGCGCTGTGACGTCGAAATCGAGGGAGACGATGAAGCCCAGATCGCCGTCCGCTTCAGCCTGTTCCAGTTGTTCATCGCCGCCCCTCGCCATGACAACCGCGTCAACATCGGCGCAAAGACCCTTTCCGGCTTTGGTTACCGAGGGCACGCCTTTTGGGATACCGAGATCTTCATGCTTCCGGTCTTCACCTACACCGATCCGATTATCGCCCGCAACCTGCTCGATTACCGCCACCTGACCCTGCCGGCCGCCCGCGAGAAAGCCCGCACGGCGGGATATGAAGGTGCATGGTACGCCTGGGAAAGCGCCGATACGGGCGAGGAGGTCACGCCGACCTGGGTGCCCGATTTCCACGACAAAAAGAAACTCGCCCGCGTCTGGACCGGGGACCTGGCGATTCACATCTCCGCCGACGTAGCCTACGCCATCTGGCAGTACTGGCAGGCCACCGGTGACGACGACTGGCTGGCAGAGCGCGGCATCGAGATCATACTCGAGACCTCCCTGTTTTACGTCTCGCGCGCCGAATGGCAGGCTGACCGCGGAGTCTACACCTATAGCGACGTGATCGGTCCCGACGAGTATCACGACCATGTCAATAACAATGCCTATACCAACCGGCTGGCGCAATGGAACATCCAGACCGCTCTCCGCCTGCTAGAATGGCTGGAAAAGGCCTGGCCTCAACGCGCGGAGGAACTGGTTCGCGCCATGCGCTTGACCCCGGATCGGCTGTCGAAATGGCGGGATATTGCGGAAAGGATCACGTTCAACGTCCGCCCTGACGGCTTGATCGAGCAGTTCGACGGCTTTTTCGCCCTCAAGGATGTCGACCTGAACGACTACGAGCCGCGCACGAAATCGATGCACGAGATCTTCGGCATTGAGGCGGCGAACCATTACCAGGTTCTAAAACAACCGGACGTCTTGATGGTGCAATATCTTCTGCACGGGGAATACCCCGACGACCAGGTCCGCTCGAATTACGAGTACTACACCCCGCGCACAGATCACACCTACGGCTCCTCGCTGGGACCGTCCATCCAGGCCATCGTAGCCTGCCAAATGGGCGATATCGAGGCGGCGTACGAACACTTCCTGCGCGCGGCGCGCGCCGACCTGCGCGATGTACGCGGCAATGCCGGGGACGGCATCCATGCCGCGTCGGCGGGCGGCACCTGGCAGGCGGTCGTCTTCGGTTTTGGCGGATTGCGCATTCACACCGACGGCCGCTTCGAAACCCGGCCGCGCCTGCCGCAACAATGGAAAAGCCTGACCTTCCGACTTTCCCTGCGCGGCCAGGAATATGTCATCCGGCTTGAAAACAACTGACCCCGCCCTGTCCGCAGGGCTTTGATGGAAAAGCCATGAGCATCCAAGCGTTTATCTTCGACCTGGATGGCGTCCTGACCGACACCGCCGAATATCACTACCGCGGCTGGAAACGCCTCGCGGACGAATTGGGTATCCCATTTACGCGTGAACAGAACGAAGCCCTGCGGGGAATCCCGCGCCGCGAGTCTGCTGCTGCTGATGCTCAAGGGTCGGAAGTATCCGGAGGCGGAATTGCAGGAATTCATGGAACGGAAAAACGGGTACTACCTCGAGTTCATCCGCGAGGTTTCCCCTTCAGATGTCCTGCCAGGCGCGCGGGAACTGCTCCAAGAGATCCGTAGAGCGGGGTTGAAGTCGGTGCTGGGATCAGCCAGCAGGAATGCGCAGGAGGTCATCGAACGGCTGGGAATCGCCCCGCTCCTGGATGCCGTATCGGATGGAAACAGTGTCGAGCGGCAAAAGCCCGCCCCCGATCTATTTCTGCATGCTGCCGCCCAACTGGGGTTGCGGCCGTTTGAATGTGTGGTGGTGGAGGATGCCGCCGCGGGGATCGAAGCCGCTCGTGCGGGCGGTTTTTGGACCCTCGGCCTGGGTCCCCCTTCAAGAGTCTCTGCCGCCGACTTGATCCTGCCCAACCTGGCGACTGCCCGACTGAATGATCTGAGGGGATTCTTCGACGCGCTTTCTTCGAAACCTTAACGCGGAGAACCTGGCGTTGCCAGAAAATCGTTCACCCCAAAAGTTTTATCGAAATATTCCAGCAACTCGCCGGCCGCCGACTGAAACTCAGCCTCGCTGGCGGGTGACCGGCCGCCGTCTGCACGCTCGATCTGTTCCACCATCCGCTCGCGGAAAGAGGCTTGAGTAGATGGCGGCAACAAAGCCTCGACCGAGCGCACCTTTTCCTTCGCGCGCTTTACGAGCCGCAACGCCTTCGGGAGCGAAACGCTTTCATCGAGCAATTCCCTGAGCAGTATGCATTTGTACGAATTGCATCCGCGCGGATAATGCGGCGAGTTGTAGATCGTGCAGGCGCCGTTCCACATCGGGCAGGGCTGGGTAAAGCCGCGCTGGCGCGGGTCGGAGCGGATCACGGGCAGGCCCAGGCGTTCGAGCGGCGTAAACTCGACGGCCTTCACGCGCACCCAGGAGAACAAATGGCCCGTGCAACACAGGCCGCATGCCTTGCAGAGCGCGGTCGCTTCGGAGGCGCGGGAGTATTCGATCGCGGTCATGGACGGGTCAAATGCCCTCGAATAAATCGCGCTCTTTGCGGAAACCTTTGTTAACGGGCGGATAGGCGCGCATGTAATCCTCCCGCTCGCCGAAGACCTTGGTTATGAATCCCATCAGTCCGCGCCGCATCTGGATCCCGCCCTGGGAGGCGTGCTGTTCCCCAGCCTTGCGCTTCACCTCCGCCACCGGGCGGATGTCCACGCTCACATGGACAGGGAAATCCGCGATGAGGTCGGTCAGGTCAATATCACCGTTGCGTCCCCACTTGCGCGGGTCCTTGCCGAACAGAGGCATCAGGCGCGTCATCCACTTGAGGAACCAGCGCGGGAAAACGTGATAGTACAGGGCGTGCGGTTTGAAAGGGGATCCAGCCTCGGGGTGGAAGGAGGCGTCATCCGCCCGTTCGAAGGCGAGCGTTGTCGCCCGCTGGATGTGGATGTGGTCGGGATGCTTGTATCCGCCGATCGGGTCGAAGGTCAGGACGACCTCCGGCTTGAGTTCCCGAATATATCGGACGACGCGCCCCGCCACTTCCTCGATCGGATGGTTGATCTGCGCTTCGGGATGTTTGTTCGCATCCATGCCGGGCATGCCCGAATCGCGGTAGCCGAGGAAGAAGACCTCCTTCAACCCCAAAACCTTCGCCGCGCGCATGAGTTCGTCGGTGCGCATTTCAGCGGTGTCTTTATAGCCTTTAAGATGTTCCTCGTCCGCCGAACCTGCCTCGCCGCGCGTGGCGCAGACGTAATAGGTGTCGTATCCCCTTTGGGCATACAGGGCAAGCGTGCCGCCCAACCCAAAAGACTCGTCATCGGGATGGGCAAGAACTGCCAGAATGGTTTTTGTCATGTTTCCTCTTATAATCGAATTTGAAAGCGCTTATCAGACAACATCAACCCTGAAAAATATACAAGGAGACGGAATGAAATTCGAAACTCTCGCCATCCACGCCGGGCAGGAACCCGACCCCAACAACGGCGCGGTCATGACGCCTGTCTATCTCACCTCCACTTACATGCAGGACGGCGTCGGCAGGCCGCGCCAGGGATATGAGTACTCACGGACATCGAATCCCACGCGCAAGGCTTTGCAGGATTGTCTCGCCGCGCTCGAAGGCGGCGAATTTCGGATTGGCTTTCGCCTCGGGACTTGCCGCCACCGACACCGTTCTTCGTTTATTGGATGCAGACTCGCACGTACTGGCAGGCAACGACGTCTACGGCGGCACGTTCCGCCTCTTTGACAAGGTTCTGCGCCGCTTCAAACTTGACTTTACATTTGCCGACACCACCGATCCTGAATCCGTAGCTGACGCCTTGACCCCCTCCACGCGCCTCGTCTGGCTGGAGACACCGACCAATCCACTGCTCCGCATCACCGACATCCGCGCGGTGGCGGAGGTCGTCCATGCACACCCCAACAATCCCCTGCTCGTCGTGGACAACACCTTCGCCACCCCCTACCTGCAACGTCCGCTCGAACTCGGCGCGGACATCGTCGTCCACTCGATGACCAAATACCTTGGCGGTCACTCGGACGTGGTCGGCGGCGCGGTCATCGTCAGGGACAGGGAACTCGCCGATAAATTGTACTTCCTGCAAAACGCGGTCGGCGCCGTGATCGGACCGATGGACTCCTTCCTCGTCCTGCGCGGCATCAAAACCCTGCCCCTCCGCATGGACAGGCACTACGAAAATGCGAGCGCTATAGTCGAATTTCTGGAAAAACATCCAAAAGTGGAAAAACTCATCTACCCCTTTCACGAGAGCCATCCGCAATACAAGGTCGCAAAACATCAGATGAAGAACGGAGGCGGCATGATCTCCTTCCTCATCAAAGGCGGACGTGAATCAGCCGTCCGCATGGTGGAGGCGACGAAGGTGTTCACGCTGGCGGAGTCGCTTGGAGGCGTCGAATCGCTGATCGAGGTGCCTGCCGCGATGACCCATCTCTCCGTGGCAGGTTCACAGCTGGATGTTGACCCGTCGCTTGTACGACTGTCCGTCGGCATCGAGAACAAGGATGATCTGATCGCAGACCTGCGGCAGGCATTAGACAGGGCATAAGTCAATACCCACCCTGACATAAAAGAGACCTGGCTATTACCAGGTCTCTATATTATTTCACGCGGATTGCAACCAGCGTGACATCGTCATCCTGCTTGGAACCGTTCTGATATTCCATCAGGGTCTCGAACAACTGGTCGCATCCCTTTTGCGCAGTGTTGCCCTTCAAATTCTTAAGCGTGGTCTTGATGCGCTCCAACCCGAACGGTTCGCCTTTTGGATTGCGACAGTCCGTCATCCCATCGGTGAACATCATGAGGCAGGATCCCTTGGGCAGGACAAGGCTGTTCTCATCGAGAACGATATTTTCCCACAGCCCCAGCGCCATGCCCGGTTTGTGCGGCAGGCGGTGTACTTCGCCTTTTGCGTTCAGCAGAAGCGGCGGTTCATGTCCCGCACGCGCATACTTGAACTCACCGGTGGCAGTATCCAGGATCCCGAACAATGCCGTGACAAACTGCGTGGATTTTTCAAACTGCGTGATGTGCCCGTTCACCATCCGCAGGACATCCCCCGGATCAGTGACCTTGTCCGCTTCGGCAATGATCAACGCATGCGCCCGCGCCATGAAGATCGCAGACGGTACGCCTTTGTCGGCTACATCGCCGATCAGGACGCCAAACTTGCCATCGCCGAGATTGAAGACATCGTAAAAATCGCCTCCCACCTGACGGGCAGGCAGGATCCTGCCCCCGAAATCATATCCCTCCACCGACGGCAAAACATCGGGCAGGATGGACATCTGAATATGCGCCGCAACCTGGAGTTCCTTCTCCATGCGCTCTTTTTCGATCAACTGCTCCTGGGCAGCCTTCAATTCATCGTACGCCTGTTGCAGCTGGCGGTTCTTCTCGGTGAGATCACGGAAAGTGGCAACGTTCGTATTGTCCAGGCGCTGGCTGAGCACCCGAACCATCGCGTTCGCCAGGTATGGATGGCGTTTTAACAGGTCCTTGAACTGCGTGCGGCTCATGCTCAGCGCAACGACATCCCCGCGCGCACGGGCGCTGGCTGTGCGGTGGCCGCCCGGCTGGATGAGACTCATCTCACCAAGATACTCGCCCTCATGCAGAACATTGAGGATCAATTCATTTTTCGTATTGGGCGCCATTAATATCTCAAGTTCGCCCTTCATCACGACATACAGGTGTTCCCCCGGGTCACCCTCCCGGAACAGGATTTCACCTGACGGCAGGTTGACAACATCCAATTCAGCCATCAAACGGTCCAGTTCTCCCGGGGGAAGATCAGTAAAAAAGGGGATTTGAGCGAGCAGATTTACGGTCATTTGTTTCTTTCTCGATCAGGGGTGTCGAACCAGTCTATTTTACACGATGAAAGGATATTCTACGCCACCCACATGTTGAATGCAAATAACACGGACAGAAAACCCATCAGCAGGATGCTGAGGATCGTCCAGGCACGGTCAAAGACGGGGTTTTCTCCCCATTGCGCCAACATAATAAAAACAGCAGGCGCCCCCAGGATGTAGCGATGGATGCCCTGGGCGGGCCCGCTGCCCCACGAAACAATGAGGACCAGCAGGCTGAACCACCCGATCTCGGGGTACTTTCTGATGCACACACTGCATGCAATGATCCCGATGACGAGCCCCAAAAATTCTGTGAAGTAATAGGCGGAATGCTGCAGGTTTGTCAAATCCAGCATGGAACTGAACGCCTCCCGCCAGGCATAATAAGCATAGCCCAATGAAAGGAATCCACGCCCAAAGTAATTTGCCTCAATGTAATCGAACGCCAGCCCGAGGTAGGAGAACCTCCACATCAAAAAAGCGATCAGGGGCGAAAGCGCCAGCAGGAAGTGATACAGCGGCCGCAGAGGAACTCCCCGGTGGAAGATCTGCCGCCATTCCATGTCCAGGTCCATCCATTCAGCCGTGCGCATCCATGTCATCAACATGGGCACGATCAGGAGGAGGCCCACCGCGCGAGTCAGCGTGGCGCCGACTCCCAGGATCGCCGCGGCAAGCCAGTATTTGCGTCGGATCATTGCAAGACAGCCAAACGCCAACCCGACGAACAACCCCTCGGTGTAGACCTGGATGAGAAAAAAGCCGGTCGGGAATATGATCAGGTAAAAGACCGCGCGAAGCGCTCCTTCCTCCCCAAGGCTGTCGCGTGTCAGATCGAACAACGCCAGCATCCCGAGCAGAGTCCCCAACGCCGAGACAACGACCCCGGCAAGGGTCCCGGTGGCAATCTGATTCAATCCAAGGACCTGCAAGGGGTAGTAAAAGATCCGCATCATCAACGGATAGAACGGGAAGAACGCGTGACTCAACGAAATGCTTTGGGAGAAACTCGAGCCCGATTGACTCACCTGATGGTCCCGGACCACGGTCTGGACCCGGCCGGGGTGAGATGTGGGGAGTCGGGATTATCGTATCCGCCAAGCGCTATGGCAAGGTAATACTCCGAGTCCCAGGCAGCCTGGTTGTTCATGAAGGGCTCGAGCAGGTAGATATGACCTTCCTGGTAGCCCACCCCGGTAAATTCCTCCGTCCAGGTCTGGGCGCGGTCGGGGTACACCAATGAGACGCGGGCTGTCGCCCATGACTGAAAACCGATCACGATCAGGACCCAAGCCAGCCAAAGGGATAGGATGATGCGGGTTGATCTCATCTTTTACTTCTCGATCTGCGTAACGATCATATCCTGCATGAACAGGCGTTGGGCCAGGAACAATATGATGACCGGTACGATCATAACGACCAGTGCACCGACCATGAGCGCCTCAGGCGTGAAGAAAAAGGTCTGGGTGCGCTGAATTCCAAAGGAGATGGTCTGCAGGTTGGGGGAAATGCCCAGGTACAGGCTTGCATTGCGCGTCTCGTTCCAGATATAAAAGAAGTGCAGCAACGCGACCGTGGTCACCGCCGGGATGGATTGCGGCAAAATGACGGAAATCAGGATCCGCAATGGACCCGCCCCGTCCAGCATGGCAGCCTCATCCAGGTCGCGCGGGATGCTCTTGAAGTTCTGGCGCAGGAGGAAGATCAGGATGGCGTTCCCGAAGAAATGCGGGACGATCAGGGGAAGCCAGGTGCCGATCCAATCCAGTACATGGCCGCTGTAAAGGTAGTAGGTCGGCACCAGAGTGATATTACCCGGTATCATGATCGTCGCGATCAACAGGAAGAAAATATACTTGATGCCCGGGATGCGGAAGCGGGAAAACCCATACGCCACAGCAATGGACGAGAGCAGGACACCGACCTCGCTGATGACCGCCACCAGGATGGTGTTCTTGAACAGGAGCGGTAGTTTCGAAAGCCCAAGGAATGCTTCAAAGTTTTCAAGGGTGGGGCTGAAGCGGTAGACCGCCCTGAGCGAGCGCCAATTCCCCTCCCAGAGAATGGGTCCTGCCGACGGGTTCTCGGGATCGATAAATTCGCTGGACTGTCTTGATGGTTTATACAACGCCCAATGCTTTTCACCATCCTCGGTCGGTACACTGTACACGACCAGGTCCTTCCCCTCGTAATTGAATCTCACCCGCTCGGAAGGCAGGATCGGCGCATTCGCATCCAGGAATTGGTCGCGGGGGGTAAAGGATGCGATCACCATGAACGGAAGCGGGGATAGATAGGCGGCAATGAACAGGAACATGAAGAAGTTGAGCAGAGCCGTCCCAGTGAAATCCCAGATCTTCAGCGTCAGGGTGGAGTGGTCGCTTCCGCGCCTAGATGTTTTCATCTTCATCATCCTCAGGGAAGTACACCCAGCGTCTTGAAGAACGGAACAAAAAGACCGTCAGCGTCATCATTGCCAGAAATGTGACCCAGGCGATCGCGCTTGCATACCCCAGGTCGGTTTGCGAGAACATCACAGAATTGATATATCCCTCGATGGGCGAAAGGCTGTAGTTCAAAATGTATCCGCGGTCCAACAGGACAGCCCCGCCGAACGCGCCGGTCAGGTTGATGACCAGCGTAAAGAATATGGCGGGAGAGATCATCGGCAGGGTGATGTAGACAAACCTCGCAAACGGACCCGCCCCGTCCACGCGGGCTGACTCGTTAATCTCATTGGGCACGCTCTCCATCGCGCTGAAAATGATCAGAAAGCCGGGGCCGATGCTCCAAAGAGCTATGAAGGGCATGAGCAATCCAAACCCGTCAATGGGAGGCAGGTTCATGGGCGTGAAGATCAAGCGGTCGGCATATTCGAGCGAGCCCAGAAAAATGAAGAAGATCGAGGCGGACGGGATGATGCTGGTCATGAAGACCAGCGTGCGCAGGATATTCTTGTTTAATCGCGGACTTGTGAAAATCGCCGCCAGGACAAGCGCCACGATCATCTCAAGCGGCACCGTCAACAGAAAATACCCGAGCGAACCGAACAAAAAGGCGCCAGCCTGCGTATCCTCAAAAAAACGCACGTAATTCTCGAGACCGATGAACTTCACCGCTTCAGGGCGTAGCATCTTGAAATCGGTCAACGAAAAAACCAGCGCCGCCAGGATCGGCAGGGCTTTCAAGAGCACAAAACCAATGATCCACGGGGATAAGAACAACCAACCAACGCGCGCCTCCTGCTGGAGACGCGTCAACCGGACCGGTTGCTTCCTGACAATTCCCCCGCTTCGTTCAATTGCCGTCATCTTATCTCCTAGTACTCCAACAACCTAAAGTTGAAAGGTTGAATAAGAGTATTTCTCATATTTTTTACCATACAGTTTTATCTTGTTTGAGTACTAGAATTCGACCTCTTCCTTGCCTGCCAATTTATCCTGAATGCGCTCGACGACCGTCTCCAAGTGCCTTTGCTGATGGACGAAATCCAGGTCGTCGGTCCGAATGGTGAGAACCGGGCACTGGTCGAACGCGCCCAGCCATTCGTCATAGAAAAATTGAGCAGGGAAAGATACTCAGGCGAAATGCCCGTTTCGATGTTTCGCGCGCGGCGGCGGATCCGGTCCATCAAGACGTTCACCGGCGCCTTGAGATAGATCAACAGGTTCGGACGCGGGAGTCCCTGCACGACGATCTCGAACAGACGGCGATAGGCAAGGTGGTCGCGCTCTGAAAGGTCGCCCATGTGATGCAGCGCCCGCGCAAAAATATGAAAATCCTCAAATATGCTTCGGTCGAGGATCGCGGAACGCGGATCGCGTACCGCCTCAAGGTACTGATCGGCACGATGCCCCAAAAAGAAGACCTGCAAATGGAATGCCCACATGCGCATGTCCCCGTAAAAATCCGCCAGATATGGATTGTCGGTCACCGACTCGTAACCGGTCCACCAGCTCAAACGTGAACCGATCCGCTCGGTCAGGGATGTTTTCCCCACGCCGATATTGCCAGCCACTACAACCATATGTTTGGTCATGCTGCCCTCATTAATTGGTAAACGTAATGGGCTTAGTATAGGCGCACCAAACAAATTTGTCGAGACTTCACCGAAGAACCGCGTGCATAATTCGGCGATAAGGAGACTACATGACTGCGAATATTAAGATCAGGGACGCCGCAACGAAAAATCACGTCAGCAAGACAACTGTACAGGGTGTGGCAGGTGTCAAGCGAAAAGTGGCTGGCGGAAGATTAGCAGATCGAACTCCGAGATTATATGTCTCGGAGTTTTTTATTTTGATATAATCCAATCATCACCACCAACCAGAATATTCAACAATCCATACAGGCGGTTCAATGAGCGATTTTCTGCAATACCTGAACACAGCAAGCGCGGATTCACTGACAATGATCCCCGGCATACCCCAGTCCCTGGCGGAAAATCTGATCGCGGCGCGTCCCTTCAACTCCGTGGAGGATTGCCTGAAAGTGCATGGCATGGGAAAAAACCTGCTTGCCCGCGTACAGGCTTCCTTCGAGAAGGCGGAAATTGCCCCGGCGGAACAGGCGCTCATCCCTGTCGAACAACCAGAGCCTCAAGAGGAAACCCGGCTCGAGAAAAGCCCTCCCAGGGAGGAAAAGCCGCCGGCAGAGCCAAAATCCAATTCCGGTTCGCGGCTGGGACAGGCATTTCTATGGTTCGTGAGGGCGCTGTTAAGACTGATCCTGATCGTCCTCGTCATCGGCGGGGTCGGCGCTGCCATCTATTATGGCGCCCCGCTTATCAATGAGAGATTTGTGGCGCCTGTGGAACAGAATTCCGCGCGCGTGGCCGAACTTGAGAGCCAGATCGAAGTCCTGCGGACCCAATTGGAAGAGATCAACGACCAGTTGAGCGAAGTCAACAGCCAACTCACCGAGGTCAATAGCCAAATAATGGACTCCGATGCGCGCATGGACGAAATCAAACAGTCTCTGGATGCACACACTGCCTCGCTCGCGAAACTGGAGCAGATGCAAGCCGCGCTCGAAACAGAGTTGCAGGAGAGCAATGACCAAAATCTCCTTGCCCTGAAACGGGAAGTCATGATGACGCGCGTCCTGGACACGATCGCCCGCGCCCGCTTGTACCTCGCCCAAAGCAACTTTGGCCTGGCAAGGGAGGATGTCGAGTCTGCGCGGGACCTGCTGGCGGAGTTGCAGACGGCAGCTCCCGATGAGGCACAGGCACAGGCGGTCGAACGGCTGGACCTGGCGCTGGGCAACCTGCCCCAATTCCCGGTCGTCGCTTCGGGCGACCTTGAGATCGCGTGGCAGATCCTGATGACGGGCAAGGCGCTTCCTACAATGACACCTGAGCCTGCCTCCACACCCCTACCGGAGGCCACCTCGACGCCGACACCGGGCGCGATCCCCACCCCATAATAACCAAAGGACTCTGGGAACATCCTCAGAGTCCTTTTTTTCGGAGTTATAATCACCTCATCACACTACAATGGGAGTTGGACATATGGCATACAAGATCAAATTCGGCACGGACGGCTGGCGCGGGGTCATAGCGGAAGATTACACATTCGACAATGTCCGGCGCGCGGCGCAGGGATTTGCCACCTACCTGCTCGAACAGGGTTTTGCAGGGAGGTGGGTGGTGGTCGGCTACGATAAACGGTTCCACTCTGAAAATTTCGCCGCGGCAACAGCAGAAGTGCTTGCCGCGAACGGCTTGAACGTCTACATCACCGAAGATGCCACACCAACTCCTGTCATTGCGTTTGCGGTGGTGAATAAAAAGGCCTGCGGTGCGGTCAACATTACCGCCTCCCACAACCCCCCCACCGACAACGGATTCAAGGTCCGCGACGCGAACGGCGGAGCGATAGACCCCGACGGGTTGAACAGGATCGAAGCGCTGATCCCGGACTCGGTCGAGGAGACGAAGCGCATGGACTTCCGTGACGCGACGCGCGACAGGAAAGTCATCTACTTCGATGCGTCCGAGGCATATTCGGAGAACCTCAAGAAACTGGTGGACGTGCAAAAGATCAAGGATGCTGGCTTTACCGTGGTGGTGGATGCGATGTGGGGCAACGGCGCGGGCTGGTTCACCAACCTGATCGGCGGCGGCAAGACCAAGATCATCGAGATCCACAACACGCGCAACCCGTCGTTCCCCGAAATGAAGCGCCCGGAACCCATCCGCCCGAACATTGACGTGGGCTTGAAGGCAACGGTCGAGAACAAGGCGGATGTGTTGCTCATCACAGACGGCGACGCGGATCGCTGCGGCATCGGCGACGAGAACGGCGAGTTCATCAACCAGTTGCGGGTGTATGCCCTGCTGGCACTGTACCTGCTCGACGCGCGCGGCGAACGCGGCGCTATTGTCAAGACGCTTTCGACGACCAACATGCTCAACAAACTCGGCAAACTGTACAACGTCCCCGTGTATGAAACCGGCGTGGGATTCAAATACGTGGCGCCCAAGATGATGGAAACAGACGCGCTCATCGGCGGCGAGGAGAGCGGCGGGTACGCCTTCCGCAACAACGTGCCCGAACGTGACGGCATCCTGGCAGGTCTGTATTTCCTCGATTTCATGGTGCGCACTGGCAAGAAACCGACCGAACTGCTCAAAATGCTCTTCGACAAGGTCGGTGAACACTTCTACGACCGCGTGGACACCCCCTTCAGCGGCGACCGCGCCACCCGCGAGAAGATGATCCTGGATGCGAAACCCGCAACGCTTGGCGGCTTGAAAGTGACCGAACTCGTCACCGTGGACGGCTTCCAGTTCAAACTGGAGGATGGCGGCTGGCTGCTCATCCGATTCAGCGGCACGGAGCCGATCATGCGCGTGTATTGCGAAACGATGCACGAAGAGAAGGTCAAGGCGATCCTTGAGGATGGCTTGAAAGTGGCTGGGATCAAATAATCTGCCCTACTGGCAGAGACAATGCTTGGTTGATCTGATTGGAGGATATATGAGTAATGAAGTAAATGAAATCTTCATCCCGGTTGTCGAGTACTTCGGCAGGCGAAAACTCCCGCCACAGATCAATTTCTCTGCCAACGAAATCCTTTCCCCGGGGTTCATGAGAAAGGTCGGCTGGCTGACAAATGCCATTTATGTCAACCTGACGCCCAAACTCTATGCCATTGCCATTGCGCCCGACGGAAAACCCATCCTTCTCAAGGGCGGCATCAATCATCCGCTGCCCTCCGGCTGGTATGTTATCCACTACATCGTAAAGGAACACCGCCAGGCGGTCATCCCTAAAGTATCAGAGACCACAACCGATGGGGCGCAGGTATCCCTTGAACTCATCATCAACTACAGGGTGGCAGACCCCTTGAAAGCCGTGGAAGTTGAGCAACCGGTTGAATCCCTCACCTCATTTATCAAAGCAGACCTGCAGGAATATATCCGCTCTCACACCTACGATGAACTATTGGGAGACGGCATCATGCGGCGGATAGATGACGGAGCTATTTCTCGATATATCAAGGAAAAGCACCATACCCGCCATCAACTTTCCAAACTCTTCTTCATCGCTGATATTGCCCTTGAGGAAAAAACTGGCGATCCCAAATTGATGGAGATCAGGGAAAATTTCCAGATCCAACAAAGACAGAACACCACAGAAAACGAACTCCTCAAACAGAAGCAGGAACTGGAAAAGAAGGTCGTGAGGCAGGATGCCGAAATCCTGAGAATAAAGACAGAAGCGGCGGCAGTTCAGAACGACATCACCCAGAAAATGGCTTTAAAGAACATGGAATTGGAACGGGCAAAAGCCGAACTCCAATACCGCCAGGAGAGGATGCAGAGGGCGTTGAGCGCTGTATCGAGGTCATTTTCTTCAAACTATCCCAAAGATCCCCGCGAGGTCGAGATCATCAAGGAACTTTTGCAGGCACTCAGCAGTGACAATGTCCTGCACGTTGATGAGACCGACCAACACGAGAAACATTCAAATAAAGGTGAAGAAGCGGTTAATGGAGCAAAAAAACTGGACAAACTGACGGATACGCTTCTACATTGGCTGGATCGTAAATGATCCTGACTCGGTCATCTGAAATGTCAAGCCCATGGATCGACATCAAACAATACCAGGATCAGGATAACCTGGCTGGTCCAGGTTCTTCTGAATTCGCCTGGCAGGCGGTATTTGCCTTTCAGGTGGGAATTCGTCCGCATCAAGATTGGGCGAAAATGAAATGGGGATTTAATGCCCAGGCGCTTTTCGACGAGGCGTTGGAACGCCAGAAACTTTTCCTAACATCCCAATATTCAATACAGAACGAATGGGGTATGGAAAGCCCCGACCAGCGCACCCTGGCATTTCGATTTATCTCCCGCCCGGGAGAGGCTCTTCTAGTCGCAGTTATCGCAAAGTCCACGGCCGAAGCGAGACGGAAGCCATCCAGAAGGGACTGGCTTACCATCGCGAATTGAGCTCGACCTTCCCATATGATTACACCTTGAAAGCGACAGACAGGGAGGAATATAAGCGGGTTACCGGCAGCGATATTCTGGAAGAGACGGAGAACCTGCACATCGCCCAGATCCGTCGCATGGAAGTTCCCTTGCGCGCGGCAACCAGATCGCCAATGTTACAGGGGTTATGGCAATCCAGTCCGCGCGCGCATGAACAGGTCTGGCGGCTTCTAGCCATGTCTCCACAACCGATCGTTCTGAACATGATCATGCGCTCATCGGTCCTGTTTGAAAGGGAGCGGCTGCTGGTCCTGGAAAATGCAAACCGGGTCGATAGTTTCAAGGACGAAATCATGGATCATCCCACGCTTTCCGCATTGAAAGAGTGGAACAACAAATACAAGGAACGACGCATCCATCCCTGGAAAAAATTCTTCCAATTGCAGGCACAGGTGGCATCTTCAGACCAGATCGATGAAAATGTGTTTCGAATATTGGGTACTTCATTAACCCTGAAGTCCTGACGGACAATCCTCCCCCGGATACCATGTGCTCCAGCCGGCAGACCGAAGAGCAGGCGATATGGCAGAAAAAGCTGGAGAATTTGGACTTCATCCGCGCCAACAGTTACCTGACCGTGCCGCGCCTTTCTGAGATCGCAGACATGGAAGAGGTATTTTCCGTGATGCGCATCCCTTATTCACCGCCGGAAAACGGATTCCCGGAACTGCGGTTCGCAGGCACATCCGATTAAAAAGGGCTTCCATGAAATCTGAGTTGCAGGATCGAATTGGTATAAGGGTGGTTAACCATCTCCCTATTGGTCTTGGTGTGGAAACCAGAGATGGTCAATATGGTATCGTACGCGTACGCGAGATCTCGTGGGATGCCGATCGGGCTGCCAATTGGAAACAGAATTATCCGGTGGGCTGGAACGGCATGGCGATCACCCTCTCGAAGAAAAAAGACCAGTTCAGGGAATTCAGCCTGAGGCTGGCGGAGAGCGACCCGTGGGACAATATCCCCAAGATACTTGAAAAAGGAAAAGTGTATGAGGGGGTCGTAACAGGTATTCTGGGTTTTGGTATCTTTGTCGAGGTCGCATCCGGCGTAACCGGGCTGCTACACCGCTCACGGCTCCCCAACTGGGTCAAGTCGTCGCCAATCGATCTTTTCTGGCCTGGTGACCGGGTATATGTCAACATTCAGGATATCAAATACAAGGACAGAAAACTCGACCTTGGGTTTCCAGAGTCAACACGTCAACCCCCTGAGCCTGCCGAAACCACCCAGCCTGCCATCAGGCAGATCCTCACCGACCATGAGGTAAATCTGCTTTTGAAGGAAAAAACAAAGAAAAAGCATTTCCTGGTCGTGGAGGATGTGCCGGACCAATCGCTCAACATTACGAGTTGGCTGCGCCATCTGGGTCAGCAGGTGGATGTGGCGGCAAACGCGGAAGATGCACTTCTGTTCCTGGAAAAAACCACTCCCGAGATAGCCCTCGTGGATGTCGGTTTGCCAAAGATGGACGGCATGAGATTGGCATCCATAATCCTTGAGAGGTGGTCCCAGATTCGCGTGGTCATTACCACCGACTGGGGGCAGGCAGAAAAGGTGATGGAGAGGCTTGGCGAGCTTCAACAACGGAATGCTGAACTTTTGATCAAGCCCATCATGCCCGAAGACCTGATCACTATCATCAAAAAGGAAAACATCCGGCAAACAGAACAGAATAACGAGGGTATGCTTCAGGAACCTGCAAAGTCCGCCGCAAAACAAACTCCCAGTCCGCGCCCGATGGCCCTGCACAAAAATGCGCTCGACCGGCTGCGAGGTTATCTAGGTTACGATCTTGTCATCCTTTTTGCCCTAGACCGGAATCACCGCCAGGTATCCATCCGCGAGACCTCGGGCGACAAGTTTCGAATTAGATACCTCCGCCATTCCACAACTCATATACAGCCCCGTGAGGGATGTGGCGGAGGACCAGGGCTTGTTGACCATGAAGGATGTGCAAGCGCACAGGGACCGCTTCCGGTATCTCCTTGAGCTGTATCCTGATCTACGAGCCTGCGTCGGCATCCCGATCGTCTCCCAGATTACCAATGATTTCGCGCTCTTTGCCCTGAACAGCCATCCACACCAGGTCAGCCAGGAGCAAAAGATGTATGCAGAGGCGACAGCGCTGGCAATTGGGACATCCCTCAACCAGGAAAACTTTAATGAACGGGCCATATTGATCCAGCGGTCCGCCCTGATCGGTCATCTCACGCGCGGCATGGTGCACGAGATCAATAACCTCGTGGGACCCCTGCATTCCCGGCTCGAAGAACTGCAAAGAAAACTGAAAAAAATCGAAAAGAAAAAGGAAAGCGCATCTCTGCCTGAACTGGACCAGGTACAGATCCTGCAGGAATTGGGAGAGATCCAAAGCAATGCCCGCAAGATCATCAACACGACACGCATGTTTGGACGTATTGCGGCAAAAAGCAAAAACGAGGTGCTGCGCGTGGACGAAATTGTCGAGGAGACCATCCATTTCATGCGCGACATCAGCAGCCAGTCGCAGGTCAAGATCAACTTTTTGAAACCAGAACAACTGCTCGTGATCAAAAGCCAGGCTGCGGCAATGGAGCAGGTTCTTTTGAATGTCCTGCTCAACGCAGTACAGCAGATTGCCGAACTGCACCCCGAAATGGGCGGCTGGGTGCATGTACAGATCGAACCGCCGTACGACAAAGGCGGCAAACAATTTTTCAAGCTCAAGGTCGAGGACAACGGGCCGGGTATCCACGCCGTCCTATGGGATAAGATTTTCGAGGCTGGCTACACCACACGTCAGGATGGAAGCGGAATTGGTCTCTACATCTCCCAGAACCTAATGGAGGAGATCGGCGGGCACATTTACGTGGAGAAAAGTCATATCCTGAGCGGCACTACATTCGCACTGGAGATCCCCTACCACCTGTAAAAGAGGCTTCGATGTGCAGAGTTCTCATATTGGATGACGAGCCATCCAGTGCCCAGTTTGTGAAACTGGTCATTGAATCGAATTCAGATAATAAGGCTGAAGCATTTATCACGGTAAAAGATGCAACAGACAGGGTGATCGCTTCGGTGCAGGATGGAAAGCCGTTCGAAGCCTTCCTGATCGACCTGCTACTCGCGGACGGCGAGAACGGAATTGAGGTCATGAAGGAATTCAAAAGAATCAGCCCTGAGACTGAAACCATCATCTTCACCGGGTATGGGGACAGTGTCAGCGGACTGAACGCCTACAAAGCCGGGGCATTCCGATACCTTGCCAAGCCGTACGACAACGAGGAATTGTTATACCTGATTGATGCCCTGCGGGAATGGCGAAAAACACGCATGGAGCATGGCTGGCAAAAACAGTTAACCAGGGTCATGGAAGTCGCCATGGAACAGGACAACTTTCATGACACTGCAAACATCATCGTAAATCACGCGCTCAAACTGGGGTTCAAGCGCGCGCACCTGTTCTGGGTGCCCACCCAGCAGGATGCAAACAAGGAGAATCTCTTCATTGGCATAGCCTGCGCCGGAAAAGGCAGTATTCCCCAGTTTGAAGGCGGACTTTTCCCGCTCCTGGATTGGTTCGACCTGCGGAAAGCAACCAGGGAAAGTAATGCCATCACAATCCGGGACTTGCATTTGGGAAAGGCAGTTGAGGCGATGGAAATGTACGATTTTCGCCTGCCAGCCCTGGAGGCAACGATCCTGCCGATCCGGCGTGGTAAAAAGCTGGCAGGCTACCTGCTGTTGGATTTCGACCAAGAGAAGAGAACTCTCAGCGAGCATGAACGTTCGTTATTGAACCTGTTTGCCCGGCAGGTTTCAGTGACCTTGAACCGCGCCAGCCTGCACGGCGGTGAACAACTGCTCTTGCAGGAATTGTCCATCATCCAGACAATTGGCAGACAGATCACGACCAAAGCCGCCTCCGTGAACCTGAACGACCTGCTGGAGGAGATCCGCAGGCAGATCGGCACACTGATGGACGTCTCGAATTTCTCGGTCTTCCTGCTGAATGAGGAGACCAAGGAACTCAACTTCCATCTACTCTATGAAAAGGGGAAGCGCCGTCAGGGCGTCACCCGCACCATGGGGAACGGTGTTGAAGAATATCTGCTGACATCCCGCAAGGAACTCCTGCTCTCCCAGCCGGGACTGGATGCGTTCGTTCGGAGCCAACGGATAACCATCAACGAAGTTCTGCCCTCCAGCCTGCTGGGGGTGCCGCTGCGTGTGGAGGAAAAAACGATCGGCGGTATTATTGTCAGTCAGTACAGCACACAAGCCAGCGAGTATTTTGAGCGCGACAAGCGTATATTATTGTCAGTTACCAACCAGGTGGCGGGAGCGATCCAGATCAGCCGCCTCGCAGAGGCTGAAAGGCAGGATTCCCATCGAATGCAGATCCTGCAAAGAGCCAGCACCGAAATGCTCCGCATTGTGCAGGAAAGCGAGGATAATTTCTGGCTAACCCTCCTGACGATCGCCACATCCAGTTTTGGGCTTGGATTCAATCGGGCGTTGCTGTTCCTTAGCGAGGAAAATCTCCGCAAACTCGATGGCCGCATGGGGGTGGGCACCGAAGTGGAAGAAGATGCAAGACGGGACTGGGAAAAGGATGAGGATCGGAAATATGATTTCGACCGCTTCCTGAAGGACCTGAAAGACAGAAAAGTCCGTCGCACGCCATTCGAGACCCTGGTCGGGAATATCCATATTGACCTTTCCACAGCCAGTGGGACTGCGCTCCGCGAGGTGATCGAAAAGCAGGCATGGCAGGTGGTACAGGAAAAGGACCTTTTCTCCAAATTGCCGGGGGAGATCACGCAGAGATTCTCCCTGTCCGCTTGCGCGGTCCTGCCGCTGAGGGCTGGCAGGCGCGTACTTGGCGCGGTCATCGCGGACAACAAACACAACCACGAGCCACTAAAAGACCGCTCCATTGACCGCCTGCAAAACGTCCTGGATAACGCCGGGCTCGTTTATGAAATCTATCAGGAACAGGAGAAAAGTACCAGCCTGCTCAAAGCCAATTATGAGATCCTGGGAGGTGCCAAAGATCAATCTCTTAAAGAAACGCTTGGCAACATTTGCAGAACAGCCAAGGTGTTTACCAATGCCGACTGGGTGATCATCCTGCCGCTTCTCGAGGGCGACCCCCACCGTCTTGACGTAACGAACATGGGATTTGCCGGCGCCCTGAATAATCCACTTAGTCAAGTAATTGAAGAGACATCCCATTTTGGCGGCATCTCACGACATGTGCTCAAGAAGAACACCCTGGTAATCCGTGACATTGATGATCGAAAAAATCCAGTAAACAGACAATTGAATATTTCAGATCACCACTTCATCAAGAGCGAAGGGGTCAAGGCATTGATTGGCGCCGCCATTCATAGCAAGGAGGATGAAAAGCCGCTTGGACTGCTCTACCTCGACTACCGTCAGCCACAGAAGTTTTCAAATTTGGAACAGCAACAGGCGCTCTCCTTTGCTAGCCTGGCAGGAGTTGCCATATCAAACTCACGAAGCCAACGCCAGCAGATCACGATCGCCAAGGAAATCGCTGAAACAGTGGGACTGGGTCTTGATCTCGAAAAGACGATGAAGTCCATCATTCAGATATTGCACAAGGTATTTGAAAAAAACCGTTTATGCGTCCTGCTGTACCAACACGACGAGAATAGTTTGCAGTTTGCCCCAGCCACCCTCAAATACTACAAGATCGAGAACAAGGAATATCGGAAACAGGATATCTTTCCCCTGGACGGTAAGTCCATTGCCTGCCGGGTGGCAAGGAAAGCGCTTCATTCCAGACAAACAGCCTGCGAGAACATCGGAGACGTGTACGCCGACCCAGACTATGTCCCCCTTAGCAAGGCGATCCAATCCGAACTCTGCGTCGGCCTCATGAGCACGAAGAATGAACTGCTTGGGGTGCTTGTGCTCGAACGCAACGAACTGAACGCCTTCAAAGAAGCGGACGAGGATTTTGTAAAGACGGTCGCCCAGCAATTGAATGTGGCAATCGAGCGCGCCCAGCAAAGTGAAGAACTCGCTTTCCGCACCACTGTTGCCGCTCAAACCGCCTGGGCGGCGGATATCGCCCACGAGATCAACAATGAAGTCGGGCAGATACGCAATTGGGCATACATGATACGGGACCAATTGGAGGAAGGCTCCACACTCCGCGAGTATGCAACCAAGATCGAAGAAAGCGCCTCGGTTCTTTCCAGCGTCGGTCCCTGGAGCGACCAGCCGCCTCAGGTCATCAAACTCGACCCATTCCTCGAGCGCCAACTGACCAGCCTTGTAAGCCAGCAAAACCTGACACTCGATTTCGACTTCGCAGCTTTGGATGCCTACATCCTCGTCAACCCGACGGCGCTCCAGCATGTCCTTCGCCAATTGGTGAGGAATGCCGCTCGTGCAATGAGCAATTCGACGGTCAAGAAATTGAGCGTTAGCACGCACCTCCTCGCGAACAGCGCCGTGGAAATCCTGTTCCGGACTCCGGACCGGAATCAGTAATGACGTGAGGTTATCCCTGTTCCAGCGCCCCGTCACCACCAAGGGAAGGGGCGGTTATGGTCTGCTCCTCGTCCGCCAGATGGTGGAGGATATGCATGGAAGGATCAGCCTCGTATCGCAGAAAAGGGGACAAGGCGCCACTTTCTCTATCCGTTTTCCGGTGGCAAGTTTCATGAGCGGAGAAGCTGAGCTGACAACATGAACAATACACAGATCAACAATATCGATCCAAAACCGCGGATCCTCATGGTTGACAATGATCAGCGGTTGCGGAACTCTATGAAGCGCTGTTGAAATATTGGGGATATGAACCCATACTGGCTTTCGGCGAGGGAAATGCGCTCTTTGTCGATGCACTGGAAAAAGCAAAAAAGTCTCGCTGTATCCTGGCGCTGATCGACCTGCGCCTGACCGACGACTACGATGAAGACGATTACAGCGGATTGAAACTGGCAGAGGGAATTCGCCCCATCAGGTCCATTGTATTGAGCGGATTTCAAAACCAGAAGATCCTGCGGGAAATGCTGGAAAAGTACAAGGACATCCCATTTCTTAGCAAGTCTGATGCCCCTGAAAAAAGAAAACAGATATTGGATGCGGAGGCGGGGAAGGTCTGTGCCGCAAAACGCGGACTGCAGATCAACCCGCCCGAAATCCTGGAAGGCATCGCCAAAAACACATTCAGCAGATCCCTGCAAAAGGAATACCGCGACCAGATTGCCGATATCTTTGCCCAATTGTTCCCGGGAGCATCGAAGTTCTGAAACTTGAAAAACTGGATTCAAGCCTGACCTATTCACAGGTATCGACTGTTCCCAGACCCCAGTCCATTGTGCTACGGGTATACGAAGAAGACTACGAACCGGTTGTGGTCAAGCTGGCGCGAGCCGAAAAAATCAAGGAAGAAGTCAACCGGTACGAGAAATATATCGGCAGAAAAGTCGGCGGGAATTTCATTGCAAAACTGGAACGTCATGCACTTCTATGGGATATCGGCGGAGCCTTGTATTCTTACATCGGCGACTTCGATGTAAAGACCTTTTCACGTTATTACGAGGAGCATCCCATCGAAGACATCGGGGAATGCCTGACATCCTTTTTCACAGTGCTATGGTCAAAAAGTTATGAAAGAAGACAATTGCGGGAAAATGTTTCCCTCTTCAATTTATATGGAAAGGCATGGGGAAATTGGTATGAAAAACACGTTGAAACATTCTCACCCAAACCTCTCCAGCAGGCTGTGGACATCCAGAAAAGCCTGGGACTGCCTGAACCCATTGAGTGGTTCAAAACGGAATATCGTTGAGAACGAAGCGGGCGATCTCAGCATCGTCGACTTGACGTATGAGGCTGTCACCCATGGCGACCTGCACGGCGACAATCTCCTGATCGACAGCAGGAAGAATGCCTGGGTGATCGACTTCGAACGGAGCGGAGAAGGACATGTACTTCAGGATTTCATTGAACTGGAGTCGGATATCCTCAACCGGCTCGAGGCCGGGGAAATAATTTCATACCTGATGCCAAAATAGCCATTCTCATTCCCGGGCAGGAGGAAATCAAGCCGCTGGATGAGAATGAAATTCAGTCCATGGAAGCGCCTGTCCAGAAGGCGCTTCGCACCATTTCATTGTTAAGATCGCTTGCAAGGCAATGTACCACGCTGACCGATGCCCGCCAGTACCTGCTGGGGCTGCTTTTCAACATGATCTTCCGTGCTACAATCAATCACAGCGATAAAACCCGCATACGCCAGACCCGTGCCCTGCTCCTGGCAAGCGTCTTCTGTCACCGATTGGAGCACTGGGATGAGCCCTGGCCCCCGCCAAAATGGAAATACAAACTTATGTGAGCAAGGAGGAAATATGCTTGAGATCGGACCGCAACATCCCCTGGATCCCGGCAGGAAATCCTTTCCCGTTTTTCAAATATGTCCTAAGCACGGAGTCGTTTCACCTGATCGGCGCCGCAAGCATGGGAAAGACCCGTCTGCTGGACTTCCTCATGCGCAACGACGTGCAAGAACACTATCTGCACGAAAAGGCAAAAAAGAACTGGCTGGTGCGCGTGGACCTGAACCGCCTGGCGGTGAAAAACGAAATCTGGGCGTTCTACGAACTCCTGCTCAGTTCGCTCCTGCTGGAAGTCAACGACCACGCCAACAAAGACAACCTCGACGTTCTTGACAACCTCAGAGTGGAAATTGCACAACTTGATTCAAGCATCATCGAAAAACGGGACCATCACCCTTGCGCTCAGGTTCTTCGAAATGGCGGGCATCAGGCTTTATCATGTACTGGACCTGAAAATCTGTTTTCTGTTCGACGAATTCGACGAAACCTACGAAACCATGCCGCGGGATCTATTCCTGCAACTGCGCGCCGTCCGCGATGCGAATAAAAATCGCGTATCCTTCGGTTTATTCCTGCGCAAACAACCTGACCGCCTGCGTCCCGCCATCGACAACGAAAGCTTCTACAACTCCTCTCCCGAAACCGCATTGGCTTGACCCCCTACTCCTATGCAGACGCAATGAGCATGATCCAGCAGTTGGAAACGCGCCGCGACCACCCCCTCAGCCTGGATCAGCGGACAAAAATATTCGAAACCTCCGGCGGACATCCCGCTACGATCTCAGCGAGCATCAGCATCCTGATCGAGACGCCCAATGCCAATCCATACATTGAAGCGCCTGGCTGGCAGGAGTGGATCAGCCGACAGCCTTCCATTGTGGAGGAATGCCGCAAGATATGGAATCGATTCTCGGCGGAACAGGAGGCGTTGCTGGCTTTTGCAAAAGGCGGATTTGACAAAATCGCCCCGCCAGTGGAAAGGTTGCTTTTCATAAAGGGGCTTTTACGAAAAAACGGGGACAAGGTGCAGTTTTTCAGTCCCACCTTTGGAATTTATGTCAAAAATCTCAAGACGCCCTGAAACTGGCCAGGATAAAAAAAGTCAAAGCAGGATTTTTATCACCGGAGGACTCCCATGAGCAAGGAAAACGAAGCTGTCATTTTGAGTGCGGCGCGTACGCCAATTGGAAAGTTTCAGGGTTCGCTGGCAAGTCTTCCCGCCACGCAGTTGGGGGCGATCGCGGTCAAAGCCGCGGTGGAACGGGCAGGCATCAATCCCGAAGAGATCGAAGAAGTCATCATGGGCAATGTCGTTCAGGCGGGCGAGGGACAGGCTCCGGCGCGTCAATCGAGCATCCATGCCGGGGTTCCGGCGACGGTCGGGGCGACCACGGTCAACAAGGTCTGCGGGTCGAGCCTCAAGTCGGCGATGATGGCGGCACAAGCCATCAGGGCAGGCGATGCCGATCTGTTCGTGGCAGGCGGATTTGAGTCCATGAGCCGGGCGCCGTATCTGGTCGCTGGTCGCTCGGGCGAGTTGAAGTTCGGCAATCAGGCGCTGACCGATGCCCTGCTCAACGACGGTTTGTGGGATCCGTTCGAGAATTGGGGGATGGGGATGGCGGCTGAATTCATCGCGGACGAGTACGAGGTCACGCGTGAGGCGATGGACCAGTTTGCGCTTCGCTCCCACGAGAAGGCCGTCGCGGCTCAAGAAGCAGGGAAGTTCAACGCTGAGATCGTCCCCGTCCAAATCGCGGGACGCAAAGGCGCGGTGACAGAGGTGACGCAGGACGAAGGTCCGCGAAAGGAAACGACGCTGGAGGCGTTGTCCAAACTCAAGCCCGCCTTCAAAGCGGACGGCAGGGTCAGCCCCGGCAACGCGTCCCAAATGAGCGACGGCGGCGCGGCGGTGGTGGTCGCGTCGCGCGCCTACGCCGAGAAAAACGGACTCAAGCCGATGGCGCGCATCGTGGGATATGCACAGGCGGCGGTCGAGCCGAAATATCTGTTTGCCGCGCCCGCCTATGCGATGCCCAAGTTGTTGAAGCAGATCGGATGGACGCTCGCCGATGTGGACTTGATCGAACTCAACGAAGCCTTCGCCGCGCAGGTGCTGGCGGACGGCTACGCCCTCGCCGACCAGGGCTGGGACTGGGACAAGGTCAACGTCAACGGCGGCGCGATCGCACTGGGACATCCGCTCGGCGCCAGCGGTGCGCGCGTGCTGACGACCCTGCTCTACGCCCTGCAAGACCGCGGACTGAAGCGCGGCATCGCGTCGCTGTGTTTGGGCGGCGGCGAGGCGGTGGCGATGGCGGTGGAGATCGAATAGTCAGTAGTCGGATGGTCGCATAGTTGGGTAGTCGCACAATGGCAGGAGGCGAACAATGAAGATAGAGAAATTCGAGGATATTCGCGCATGGCAACAGGCTCGGGAATTGGCTAATCTCGTCTACGACCTGACCGAAAAAGGCGGTTTCGCCAAGGACTATCGCCTGCGTGACCAGGTTCAGGGAGCGGTCGGTTCGATCATGCACAATATCGCCGAAGGATTTGATGACGGCTCAGACGGTGAGTTCATCCACTTCCTCTAATATGCGCGGCGCTCCGCCAGCGAGGTTCAATCCGAAATTTATCTTGCTCTCGATCGAAAATACATCAGCCAGCAGGATTTTCAGCAGGTGTACGACATGGCAACAACAACCAAGAAATCCATCAATGCCTTCATCGCCTACTTACGAAAGTCCAAACCAGCAAAATGACATCGCGACCATGCGACCAGGAGACTAAATGACCAAGGTAGAACGCCACGAAAAGATCAAACTCTACGGCCAGGGCTTTGACATGCTCGTGGAAGTTCTCAAGGACATCCCGCGCAGGATGTGGAAGTTCAGACCCGCGCCGACAGAATGGAGCATCCACGAAGTCATCCTCCACCTCGCGGACTTGGAAACCAACGCGGCCTTACGCGCCCGCATGTTGATCGTCGAGCCGGGCGGTACGCTGATGGCATACGACCAGGATGCCTGGGCGGTCACGTTGAAGTATCACACCCAGGGCGTGCAGGATGCGCTGGACATGGTCCGCCTGGCGCGCAAGACCACCTACCTGTTGTTGAAAGCCCAACCCGACGACGTCTTCGAGCACATCGCCATGCACCCCGAATACAGGGAACCGTACACGTTCGATAACTGGCTCGACATTTACTCCGCGCATATTCCGGGTCATATCGAGCAGATCATGAATAATTACAGGATCTGGAAGGAAAAGCAGGGCTAGTCACTGGTCGGACTGCCTGATCGTCTTGTAGTCGGCTGGTTGTCTAGTCGGCTAGTCAGCTCTTCACAGCAATCAGAAAGGCACATTCTTATGGCGCGAGACGAAGCATATCGCGAAGCAGAAAAGAAAATCGCAACAAGCCGCTGAAATCGAGGCGCAACGGAACTTGATCCTAACCAGCAATATGAAGATCTGACCGAATTGCCAGAATCAACCTCAACTGCTGCGTGACAACTCACGCAGTTGACATCACTGGATCTCTCCAACAACCAACTGACCGCACTGCCAAACTCGCTGGGACAACTCACGCAGTTGACAGACTGAATCTCTCCAACAACCAACTGACGGCCCTGCCAGACTCGCTAGGACAACTCACGCAGTTGACAGAACTGGATCTCTCCAACAACCAACTGACATCTGCCAGACTCGCTGGGACAACTCACACAGTTGACAGAACTGGATCTTTGCAATAACCAACTGACTATCACTGCCAGACTCGCTTAGACAACTCTCAATTGACATTCAAGGAACTTACGCATTGGCAAATGACTGAGAATATATGCCAAATACGATATTGTACCATGCAATTGCTGAATTACATCAGAATTTAACTGAATCTAGAGATTTAGTGAAATTGGACTAGTGCAATCTAGATGATCAATCATTACCAGATTGGATTATCGAACTTAGACTAAATTCAGAACTGATTCTACTTACAGATAATCAGACTCACCGATCTTCCCTCCTTCCCTCGCCCAACTTGAGCATTTGGAAGAACTCGACCTCGACGACAACCCCCTCAACCCCGCCCTGCAAAGCGCATACGACGCTTGTAAGGTACTGGAACTATGAACCACTCTGCATACCTCCGCAGTCTCGAACAAAACGCCGAGCCGCTCTACGAAGCCAAACTGGTGCTGGTCGGCGAAGGCAACGTCGGCAAGACCACCCTGCTCAAAGCGTTGAAGGGCGAAGGCAGGACGGTGCACCGAGGACACGAACCCACCACGCACGGGGTCGAAATTGATATTCATGGCCTGAAACTGCCGCACCCCGCCAAAGACGGCGTCGAGATCCAACTCAACGCCTGGGATTTCGGCGGGCAGGATGTCTACCGCGTCACGCACCAGTTCTTCTTCAGCCGCCGTTCGCTCTACCTGCTGGTCTGGGAGCCGCGCCGCGGCGTCCAGCAGGGTCAGGTGGAAGACTGGCTGAACATGATCCGCCTGCGGGTCGGCGACGACGCGCGCGTCATCATCGTCTCCACGCACTGCAAAACGGGCGAGCGCATCGCGCGCATCGACCAGCCCGTCTTCAAACAGCAATACGGCGACATGATCGTCGGCTTTCACGAAGTGGACAGCCTCGTCCCCGACGAAACCACGGGCGAGATGGTCGGCATCGCCGAGTTGAAAAAGGTCATCGCCGAACACGCCGCAAAACTCGAACAAATGGGGATGCGCTTCAACCGCGACTGGAAAGCCGCCCGCGACGAACTGCTCGCCCGCCCCGAACCGCGCATCTCTTTCGACGACCTTTAGCGGAGTCTGCGCCGCACGCGGCTTGAGCGGAATCGACACCGAGACCCTCGCCCACCTCATGCACGACCTCGGCTACATCGTCCACTACTCTGACGACGAAAAACTGCGCGACGACGTCATCCTCAAACCCGAATGGCTGACCAAAGCCATCGGCTTCGTGCTCGAAGACCGCGCCACCGCAGGACGCCGAAGGCATCCTGCCCGATGAGCATTTGACTCAGGTCTGGCATGACCATCCCTTCAAAGATGAACCGCGCTACGACCCCGCCCTCTATCCCTTCTTCCTGCGCCTGATGGAAAAGTACGACGTTTCCTATCGCCTGCCCGATGAGCGCAAAGCCAGTCTCGTCGCCCAACACGTGCCGCAAGTCCGCCCCGAACTTCCCTGGCTGCCTGAAGAGAATCCGCCCGACAACCTGCGCCGCATCGCCATGATCTGCGCCATGGAAGAAGACCCGCCCGGCCTTGTCCCGTGGATGATCGTCCGCACGCATGATTATTCCGTCGAGCAAGGCAATGCATCATCACCTGCACTGGCAAAAAGGCATGTTCCTGAGTCACGCGCCGCACGGCCAAGCCATGCTGGAAAAACGCGGGCGTGAATTCCATGTCTATGCCCAGGCGGATTGGCCTGAATACTTCATGAACGTGCTCCAGCACACGCTTGCAAAAACTCATCACCGACAACTGGCCCGGCTTGGAAGGCCGCTATCGGCTTCACGGTTCCCTGCCCTGAAATCGTCAATGATCAGCCTTGCAAGGGACGCTTCAAAATTCAGGCATTGCGCCAATTCCTCGCGAAGGCGATTCCACTGTCCGCTGTCAGGAGTGTTCTTGCAGTTATCCATCGCTGAGTTGTTGTTTGGTTTCGAAGACACCCGCAATTGAAAAGCAGTTGCAAGCCATTGAGAATCGCCTTGTTGGCTGGGAAAGCCGCATTGCCAATTACTTCATGGCTATAATGAACGCCATTGCCGACGAAGCCAAAAACGGTCCGCGTCTGTTCACGTTCCGAACGCGAGAGACCGGGTTTTCGCTCAAACAACTCTTTTCGCGTCCGCTGGAACTTCAACTCTGGTGCGAGGCGGAAGGCTGCCAGCATCCTGTCATCGAGTCGGGCAAGGGCGTTTACCCAATTGACTATCCGCAAGAATGGGTTGTAAAATCGCGCCGTATGCCAATTTCGCCTTGAAAGTGCTCTCGACCGTTGCGCCCATCGCCGCGCCCGCCATCAATACCTTCTTTGGTCCCAAGACCACCGAAACATGGGGCATCGCCGACCAATTGAGTTTGGCGAGCGCCATCATTGGCAAACTACCTGCCAAAATCGAAACTTCCGACCGCGGCATGTCTCCGGGCAAAATGCTCAGCGAACCCGAACGCTCCGGCATCCTCGCGCTGCACCGCTTCCTGAACGAAGTCGACCCCACCCAAGCCAAACTCGGCCTGCACCGCGTCGCCACCTACACCGGCGATTACCGCTGGCTGTGCAAACATCACTACGATGCCTGGCAGCCGAATATTCCTGATGTGATTCATTCCGTAGGGGCGAGCGCAACTGTCCCGTACGCCCAAAAAAACTTTGGAATGCGAATGGCAGGGACCCTGCCCCTCAGACATAAAACATGAAATCCAAATTCGACCCGCAAAAGCATCACCGTCGATCCATCCGCTTGAAGGGATTTGATTATTCATCCGAAGAGGCGTATTACGTGACGATCGTGGTGCAGCAGCGAGATTGTTTGTTTGGGGAGATTGTCAAAGGAGAAATGACTTTGAACGAGTACGGCAAAATCGTTCAGAGAATGGTGGTATGCCATTGCCTGAACCATTTCCAAAATGTGGAATTAGGCGCGTATGTCATCATGCCAAATCATGTGCATGGGATAATTTGGATAATCGACTTACGTAGGGGCGACGTCAATCGGTCGCCCCGTGACAACCCAAACAAGAATATCTTGAATGAAAACATCAATGGAACCTCTAACCAGTGGCGGGGACGATCCCGCCCCTACGGAAACCGACATTGGGACAAATCGTGGCGTATTTCAAATATCGAATCCACAAAGAGCATGAACCGCATCGAGACTGACAAGGCAATCACAAAATTCTGGCAACGCTAGAGCTATGTCGAAGGGAACACATCATCCGTGATGAAAAAGACCTGCAGAACAAAACCGATTACATCGAAGCCAATCCCATGTTGTGGGACAAGGACGATGAAAATCCTCGGAACCGATAAAGGAATCCATGCCCAACACCCCCCTCCCCCTCATTGAAGCGCGCGGAACGTACCGCGAAGTCGGCCGGCAGATCGGCGAACAATGCAAGGAACGGATCCAGTCCATGTTCGCGGGTCTGCGGGATGAATTGCCGCCCGGCGTCACCTGGGAGGCCATGCTCAACCAGAGCAGGGTCTACCTCGCGCACAGCCGCGCGGTCTATCCGCAATACATCGAGGAACTGGAAGGCATCGCCGAAGGTGCGGAGGTGTCTTTCGACGAGGTCTTTCTCACCATGTGCGAGGAATTGTGGGAAAGTTTGCCTGGCACGGATGCACCGACATGGCAGCGCGCGGCAAAGCCACCGCCGACGGCTCCACCCTGTCGCGCACACGAACGATCTCCTGCCGAAAACCGAGTCGATGCTGGTCCTGCTCAAGGTCCAGGCGGGAAGCGAGCCGGAGTACCTCGGCGTCTCGGTGGGCGGAATCGCCGTCAGCGCGGGATACAACGCCGCGAAGATCAGTCTGACCGGCAACCAGCTCGACAGCAACGACGTCCGTCCCGGCGTGCCGCGCCTGCTTGTCGTCCGCGCCATTCTGGGATCGCGCACCCTGAGCGAAGCCATGACGCATTGCCTGCTCCCGACCCGCGCCTCCAGTTACAACAACGTCCTTGCGGATGGGAGCGGCGAGGTCTACTCGATGGAAGGCTCGGCAACGGACCTCGAAGCGATCTATATCGCGGACGATGTGATGGCGCACGCCAACCATTATGTTGCCCCGTCCATGCGCCGCTTCGAACGGGACCGAGGCGTGATCGCCAACTCGATCATTCGCCACAACCGGGCCGACTACCTGCTCCGCCAGAATTACGGCAAACTGACCCCCGAACTTTTCCGCACACTGCTGGCGGACCACGCCGGGTACCCCACGTCCATTTGCAAGCATGGACTCGAGACGCAGACCGTCTTCAGCATCATCGTCCAGGTGGAGACGCTCAAATCGTGGATCGGACGCGGTCACGCCTGCGAGACGGAATATACTGAATACCAACTCCAGCCGTATCAATAATTTTTCACCGCGAAGACGCGAAGGTCGCCAAGAAAATCTTTTTAAATCTTCGCGTTCTTTGCGTCTTTGCGGTTAAGAAAAAGTGAGCAACCATGACTCAAATCCAATCCCTTTTCCCCGAAACCTATGAAGCATCGCGCGAGCGTTTTCGAAACAACCTTTCCGTCGTCCAATCCATGTGGCCGAAGGCAAAATTATTCCAGCACAAACTCTCCGGTGACGAAGACCTGACCATTGACTGGATCTATTCGGAACCGCTTGAAGGCAACCAAAAGGTTTTCATCCTGACCACCGGCGAACATGGCGTGGAAGGCTACGTCGGCTCGGCGATGATGCAACTCTTCATCGAGAAGTACATGCCGAAACTTGACCCGCGCACCACGGGCATATTGCTCGTCCACGCCATCAATCCGTGGGGCATGAAACATCACCGCCGCGGCAACAAGGACAACATCGACCTCAACCGCACCTTCTTATACAATGTCGGCCACGACCCAAACCTTCAACCCGGAGTACGACAAGATCGCCAGGTTCTTGAATCCCGGCACAAAGATCACAAACCTGCTCTTAGACAACATTGGCTACACGCTCCAGTTGTTCTGGCACATCGCACGCATGGGCATGAAAAACTTCCGCTATGCATTGTTGCTCGGACAATACCGCGATCCCAAAGGTCTGTATTACGGCGGGACGAAACGCCCTGAAGAAACGCAAACCCTGATGGACCTCTACAAGCAGATGATGTCCACCTACGACCAGATCCTGCACCTTGATATGCACACCGGCTACGGTCCGCGCTACCAGATGAGTTTGGTCAACTCGGCATTCGACAAAGGCACGTCGGAATATTTCGTCAGCCGCTTCAACTATCCGCTGGTAGTTGCCGCCACCGCCGACGAGTTCTACGCCATCCGCGGCGACATGGTGGACTACGAGTACTTGCTTGTGGAAGAATGAATTCCCCGAAAAGCAATTCTTCGCCACGGCATATCGAATTCGGCACATTGGGAAATACAATGTACGGCCTGTTCCAAAGTCCGCGCGTGATGGTGCACGAGAACCGCGCCTACTGGCACGGCACCGGGAATGAAAAACTGCTTGCCAAAGCCAAACACGGATTCGAAGAACTCTTCAACCCTGAAGCGAAAGATTGGAAGGAAAAAGCCATCGCGGACGGAGATCAGGCATTTGGCGGGATATTGAAAGCGGAAGGATACATTTGAGCGCCAGATTTCAATTTTGTAATTGACACAGGTACGGTTCCGCTGTAAACTCTGGTTACTCCGATGGGGAGTAGCCCCCGAATTGGTTTCGGGTCTGGCAGTCGTCAATACGTGGCGCAGAGCGCCACCGGTTGCCTGGAACAAAGCGCAAGACCATCGCCTTCAAGGCGGTGGTCTTTTTATTTATCACCGCCCCATATCTGATTTGGCGCCAAACAGAAAGGAGTATTCCCATGTCCACCAATGCGACATCCGCACTGCGGAAATATTGGAAGCCCGCCCTTGCCACGGGAGCGGGAGGCACGTCCATTGTTATCTGGTTCGAGGAGATCCTCCTGCTCGGGCTGGATATTCTGGCAGTGCTGGCACTGCTTGTTGTGGCGGCTCCCATCCTGCTGTTCAATCATTTCATGTTCAAGTCAGCCATACCAAGAAAAGAAGATAAAAATCAATAGGGAGCACAATTTTAGTCATGGAACAAAATCATTACTGGCACACCAGGAGCACAGACCAGGCGTTTGCCCAACTCGATAGTGGTGAATCAGGCCTAAGCCAGAAAGAGGCGGAGGCACGTCTCGCAAAGTATGGGCCGAACGAGATCCAGGCCGCGCATCGCGTCTCGCCCTGGGAGATCCTGCTCGAGCAGTTCAAGAACGTGCTCATCCTCATCCTGCTCGGCGCGACCGCCATTTCGTTCTTTCTCGGGCATGGCGTCGAGTCCATCGTCATTGCGGTGATCGTATTGTTCGCTGTGGGACTTGGCTTCGTGCAGGAATACCGCGCCGAACGCGCCATCGACGCACTGCGGCAAATGGCGGCGCCGACCGCCACCGTGGTACGCGATGGGCAGGAGGTGAAAGTGCCAGCGCGCGATGTGGTGCCCGGCGATGTGGTCATCCTGCACACGGGCGACCGTATCCCTGCCGACGGGCGATTGATCGAGTCGGTAAATTTACAGATCGAGGAAGCGGCGTTGACGGGTGAATCGGTGCCTGTGGAAAAACACACCGCCCCGCTTCGATCGGAAGAGATGCCTGTGGGCGACCGCAAGAACATGGTCTACGCTGGGACCGCCGCCACCTATGGGCGCGGACGCGCCCTGGTCGTTGCGACCGGCATGCAGACCGAGTTCGGCAAGATCGCACAGCTTCTGCAAACCGTCGAAAGCAGCAGGACGCCATTGCAGCAAAATCTCGATAAGGTCGGGTCGGTGCTGGCGCGCGCCGCGTTCGTCGTGGTTGCCATCATCGTTGCGCTCGGTCTCCTGCGCGGACAACCCTTCATCGAAATGCTCATCTTCGGCATTGCGCTGGCGGTGGCGGTTGTGCCGGAAGCCCTGCCCGCCGTCGTGACCATCTCGCTTGCCATCGGCGTGCAAAAGATGGTCAAGCGCAATGCGCTCATCCGCCGCCTGCCTGCGGTCGAGACGCTTGGAAGCACATCCGTGATCTGTTCCGACAAAACGGGCACGCTCACCAAGGATGAGATGACCGTGCGAAAAATTTACGTTGCGGGTCAGGTCTTCGATGTGAGCGGATCGGGGTATGCGCCTGAAGGTCATTTCTCCACCAACGGCGGGACAAAAGCCGAACCCAACGATGAACTGAAACAAATGCTCACCGCCGCGACGCTGGCGTCGGATGCGAGACTTCGTCAAAAATGGGGACAACGGTTCGGTCAGCGACTGGGACATCAAAGGCGATCCAACGGAAGGAGCGCTTGTCGTCGCAGCAGCCAAGGCGGGGCTTAAGAAAGAAGCGCTGGACACGTCCTACCCGCGCGTGCAGGAGATCCCGTTCACATCCGAATCCAAGCGCATGACCACCCTCCACAAAAACGGGAAGGGTGCAGTAGCGTACACCAAAGGCGCCCCCGAGATCATTTTGGAGAACTGCGATTCGATCCTGACCCCGAGCGGTGTGAAAAAATTGGATGACGCGACTCGGGCGCAAGTGCTGGACGCCGCGCAGAGTTTTGCGAGCCGGGCATTGCGCGTGCTCGCCATCGCCTCAAAACCGGACGCGGTGCTTGAATCTGCCCAAACGGGCATGACCTTCCTCGGGCTGGCTGGCATGATCGACCCGCCGCGCCCCGAAGTAAAGGAAGCCATTGCGGTCTGTGAAAGCGCGGGCATTCGACCAGTAATGATCACAGGCGACCATCCCCTCACCGCCCAAGCCGTGGCGCGCGAACTGGGCTTGCTGAAAAACGGACGCGTGGTCACCGGCGCGGAACTCGACGACATCTCCGATGAAGATTTCAAACGCCAAGTGGAAACCATCGACGTGTACGCGCGCGTCTCTCCCGCTCACAAACTGCGTGTGGTGACGGCGCTCCAGGCGAACGAACATATCGTCGCCATGACCGGCGACGGCGTGAACGATGCCCCCGCCCTCAAGAAAGCGGACATCGGCATCGCGATGGGCATTACGGGCACGGACGTGACCAAGGAAGCCGCCGCCATGACCCTGACCGATGACAACTTCGCATCCATCGTCGCGGCGGTGGAGGAAGGGCGCGGCGTGTTCGGCAACATCAAGAAGTATTTGATGTACCTTCTCTCGTCGAATATCGGCGAGATCGGTCTGATGGCTGGTTCCGCCTTGCTTGGTTTGCCCCTGCCGTTGACCGCCGTACAAATCCTCTACGTCAACCTCGCCACAGACGGTTTGCCCGCGCTGGCGCTCTCGATTGACCCTGCCGAGAAGGATTTGATGAAACGCAAGCCGCGCAACCCGCGCACGGGCATCTTCACCCGACCTGTGATTTCGCTGATGGTCGCGGGCGGACTTTGGTCCACGCTCATCAACCTGGGGCTTGTTCATCTGGGCGATGAACTCAGGTCGCAGCCAGGAGCAGGCAATGACCATGACCTTTGTCTCGCTGGTATTGGTGCAGTTCTTCAAAGCCTACAATTTCCGCTCCGACCGTCATTCAGTGTTCAACCGTCCATTCGAGAACAAGTGGCTGAACACCGCCATTCTGTGGGAAGCCGTGCTGCTGGTTTTGATCGTGTACGTCCCTGCCTTGCATGAGCCGTTCAACACGTTCAGCCTTCCGCTGATAGACTGGGTGATTATCTTCGTCCTCTCGCTAACCATTTCGCCCGTGCTCGAACTCGTCAAGTGGATGGTGCGCAAGGGCTGGTTTGGAGAGATGGAGTCGTAATCACAGCAGACAGCGGTCAGATCAGAGTTTGCATCTGCCTGGCCGCTGTCTGCACCCTGAAACCTACAATGGAAGCCAGGTTCCCAATCCCTTCTCTCTAGCGCGGCGGTAGATCTCTGGAGCGACCGCCATATCGTCCATGGCCAGGCCGAGGTTGATCGCGAGCGTGCGCTCCTTTTCGTCCCTACGGCCGGGTCTCAGACCGGCAACCAGTTCCCCGAGGTCCGCATAGGGAGCCGGGGTCTGTTGGAAGTAGCCGACCGACTTGTAGTACTGGAATTGGGCATGGTCATCCGTGCTGATCAGGTCCATTTGGGCGAGCGCCGCGCCGCTCCAATAAGAATCAAAGTCCACCGCAGAACCGTAGGCACCGAGCCTCAGCCAGTCCTTTTCGATGGATGGGATGGGATGTTTCAGAATAGGACCGGAGGTGACCACCAGGTCTGATTCGACCACAGCCTGTTTCGGCTGCTTCACACCGACGATCTCAAATCCGAACTTTGCCTGCATCTCGGCGATGAACTTCTCCTGCACATCCGCAAGGATGTCGTAGGCGAACACGCGCCGGACTGGGAAAAGGCAGGCAAGCGCCTCCAAATTCGTGCGTCCCTGCACGCCGCAGGCAAGGATGCCCACCGAGCCGGACTCAGGACGGGCGAGGTACTTCGCTGACAAAGCCGACGCGGCGCCGGTGCGCATGGCTGTGATCCATGTGCAGTCCATGACAGCATAAGGGACGCCGGTCTCCACATCGTTGAGCACGAGCAGGCCGGTGATATAAGGCAGTCCGCGTTTGAAATTCTCCGGGTAGCCGCTCACCCACTTGATGCCCGCCGAACGCATGGATGGGATGTAAGCAGGCATGGCATGAATGAAGGCGTCGGGCATGGTGTGGATGCCGGGCTTGGGCGGCATCTCCACTTTTCCGTTTCCTTTTTCCCTGAATGCTTCTTCGAGCAATGCGATAATTTCCCTCATCGGCAGGTTCACCGTTTCTACATCGGCGCGTGACAAATAGAGGACTTGCTGTTCTGGCATCGAAATCTCCTTGTGGAAAGATGACCTCATTATACGACCAGCATCGTCGCAAATCATCCAACCCTGAAATACAGGGGAAAGACAAGCCTTCCCGACCATCACCATTCATTGTTTTGCACCCTACGTTGGCGATTGCCGCAGTCTACGAAGTGATCGAGGTGGTCATCATGGTCAAATTGGCGTCGCAGCGCAGTTCACGCCAGAACACCCGCGTACCCATCCGCGCGCGGATCGCTCCCGCCACACAACACGCCTGTCTCTGGGTCGCGCAGAATCACCTGTCCCCTGCCGAACAAGGCGCGTTCATAACCTGTGACCTCATACACTGGATGTCCCATCTTTTGCAGGGCATCCAGTGTCCCTTTTGGCATGCCTTCCTCGATGGCAACGCGACCGCCCGCTTCATCCACGTCGATGCAGAAGCGCGGCAGGTCGAGGGCGGATTGAGGGTCAAGTCCCGCGTCGTGCAGGGCGGAGAGGACCTGCACGTGTCCCTGCGGCTGCATGAATCCGCCCATGACGCCGTAGGAGGCGTAGAGGGTTTCTCTGGTTATCTGCGCTTCGTCTGCGGTCTTCGTCTCCGCTTGCTCGCTCAGACGTCCGCTCAGCGCGAGTTACCATGGCAGGAATGATCGTGTGATACGGTCGCTTGCGCGGGGCAAGGCAGTTGGGGTGGTTCGGGTCGAGGCTGAAGTTGTGTCCGCGGTTTTGCAGGGTGAAGCCCCAGCCTTTGGGGACGATGCCCGTGCCGAAGCCCATGTAGTTGCTGTTGATGAACGAGCAGGCATTGCCCCATTTGTCCGCAACGCTCAGGTACACGGTGTTCGACGATGCCACAGGCGTGCCGCGTTTCTGGTCAACGGTCGCGCGCTGCGGGTCGATCAATTTGCGGCGTTCGGTCGGCATATTCCTTCGACAGCAATTCCTTGATCGGCACGTTCGAAAACTTCGGGTCGGCGACGTACCAACTCGCATCCGCGAACGCCAGCCGCATGGCTTCGATCATCAGGTGCATCTTTTCGGCGGATAACGTTTCAAGCGACGGAAGGTCAAAGCCTTCGAGCAGGTTCAAGGCGATGAGCGCCGTGATGCCCTGTCCGTTGGGCGGACATTCGTAGACGCGCAGTCCGCGATACGTGACGGAGATCGGCTCCTCCCACGTGGACACATGCGAGGCGAGATCATCCATCGTCATACATCCGCCCGCCTCTTTCAATACACTGACAATTGATTCAGCGACATGACCCTGATAAAACGCTGACGCCCCTCCGCGCGCGACGGTCTCGAACGTGCGCGCCAAGCCTGGGTTGCGGAAGATCTCGCCTGCTTTCGGTCCGCGTCCGTCGATGGTGAGTTCGCGTCCGTTCGGGGCGGAGGCAAGTTGACGCGCTGCGCCGCGTCCCCAGAAATAGGATGTGAGCGGCGCGACGGGGAATCCGTCACTGGCGAGTCGGATGGCAGGCGCAAGGATGTCGCCCATCGAGAGCGATCCATGCTTTGCGATGAGGTCGCACCAGCCCGCGCATGCGCCAGGGACAGTCACTGTGTGGGCATGGAACGGAGGCAATGATTCAGCGAGGAAGTCCTTCCTTCTTTAGCCGATCCAGCGTCAGGGCGGCAGGAGCGCGCCCCGATCCATTGAGGGCGGTCACCCCTCCCGTATCCGCAGAATAGTAGAGGGCGAACATGTCCCCGCCGATCCCGTGGAGGTGGGTTCGGTCACGTTGAGCGCGGCGCCCGCAGCGACGGCGGCGTCGGCGGCATTGCCACCCTTTGCAAGGATTTCGAGACCCGCGGCGGTGGCGAGCGGCTGGGACGTGGCGACGATGCCATCGCGGCCATAGACGGGCGAACGGCGGGAGGAGAAGGTGGGTTGGGTCATTTTTATTCCATTCATATTCGGTGGTCGAGACAGCATCGAGACGTTCAAGTCGTGCGAGAGCAGCCATATCGAAACCACCACTAACATAAATTCCTCTGCTTATTGGTGGTTTCGATATGTGGCGCGTTCACGCCGCTACTCGACCACCAGGGCTTCTGAAGTATAATTCCTTTCAACGAGGTGGACGATGAAAAAACTTCTCTCCCTGCTCTTCGTTCTTGGACTGACGCTCTCCGCATGTGGGCAACCCCAGCCCGTAACTGATGAGACCAACTCAACTGTCGAAGCCACATTGATGCCAACGCGCCGCTCAACTCATACGCCTGGTCCGACTAAAACCCTGATTCCGTCGCATACTCCAAGACCCACTACACCCACTGCCCTTCCTAAGATCCCAACCTTCGCACCGACATTCGATGTTTCGACCATTGTTACTGTAACGCCTGCTCCGCAGGGAAGTGTCCATCAAATAAACTCACAGGTAAATTTGGTCTTGAATGAAAAACCTGATTATGTACCTGACACCAATGAGGTTGCCCCTACTATACTGGATTTCCTAAATAAAGGTGGAGATGCGAATAATTTAATCCAACAGGTAAATCAGAAGTATGGGCGAGGAGAAGTGGTCTTAGGGGTCTTGCAGGATCTTACAAATGACGGGATTCCGGACATAATAATTAAATACCCTGGTTTGCTTATTTTTACTTGTCAAAGCGGACAATATTTTCTTGCATATGAAAAAGGTGGACTTGCAAGTTATCGAATTCTTGATGATCTGAACAAAAATGGAATTCCAGAAATATTGGACAACTTTTTTATGAGCAATGCTGGAGCAGACATAGGGCTTCAAGAATGGAATGGCTCAGAATTTTCAAGTATCGGGCATCTTGGTATAGATGGAGGATTCCAATACGAAATCATTGACTGGAATGGAGATGGACTAAGCGAGTTCATATTTCGAGGAGGCGCTCCTGGTATATGTTGTGAAGATGAACTAAATCCATGGCGTTACAAGACAAAAATATATGGCTGGAATGGAGGTACTTATGAGGAATTCTACGAATTCTTCGATATCCCACAATATCGATTTCAAGCAATCCAAGACGCTGACAGAGAAACTTTGTACGGGAATACCGAAACCGCTCTAAAATTGTATCAAGATGCAATCTTCGCGGGAAACTTAGATTGGTGGTCTGCCGACAAAAAACTTTTCACCGACGAAATAATTCGGAATCATTTCCAAAATCCCACTCCAACCCCGTCCACACCGCCAACCGAAGCCCCCGCCGAATACCCTCGCCTCGCCGCCTACGCCTACTACCGCATCCTGCTCCTCCACCTCGTGCAGGGACGGGAGGCAGAAGCCGCGTCCACGTACCAATCCCTCTACGAGACCTTTGGCAGTGATCCCTATGCCGCTCCCTACGTGGAGATGGCGTCCGCGTTCTGGGAATGCGTACCAGTCCACACAGAAGATGTACGATGGCTGCGCGGCGGCGATCCAATACGCGGTGGAGCATCCTGAGATTCTGATTCCGCTGGGGAGCGATTATCACGGCTGGCAAAGTCACATCTATGTGCCTGCGGATGTGTGTCCGTTCAGGTAGCTGTTCGCTTTTAGCGGTTAGCTATTAGCGATCAGCTTTTGGCTGACAGCTTCTTGCCATTTTCCCTTGACAAAAAGTGGAATTCTGCATAAAATCATCCATGTACCATCCATATGGATGGTAAGGAGATGGCAATGGCAGATACCGAAAAAATCACCATCAACATGAGCGCCGTGGACTTGGGCAAGGTGGACTTGCTCGTCCAGGAAGGGCTGTATTCGAACCGCACGGACTTTATCCGCACGGCGATACGGTCACAGTTGGACAAGCACAACCTTGAGATCCAGCAATCGGTCACACGTAATTCATACGTGATCGGCGTATTGGTTTTTGATCGTAAGGATCTTGAGAAATACAAACAAAAAGGTGAAAAGGTCAAATGGACCGTAGTGGGGCTCCTGCACCTCGCCAATGACATCACCCCTGAACTGGCTCTCGATGTGATCGAATCCATTCAGGTGCGCGGCATCTTTCAGGCGTCCGACGCGGTCAAAGCCGCGCTGGCAGACAGGATGAAATAATGACCAGCGACACCGAGAAATCCCTCCCGCAAAATTGGGCGCCGCGCTTCTTCACCATCTGGACGGGTCAAGCCTTCTCCCTGTTTGGTTCGGCGCTCGTACAGTTCGCCCTCGTCTGGTGGCTGACCCGCGAGACCGGCTCCGCCACCGTGCTGGCGACGGCAACTTTGGTGGCGCTACTGCCGCAAATCGTCCTTGGTCCCTTTGCCGGCGCCCTCGTGGACCGCTGGAGCCGTCGCATCATTATGATCGTGGCGGATACGTCCATTGCGCTCGCCACGCTTCTCCTGTTCTACCTGTTCGCCTCGGACCAGGTCCAGATCTGGCATATTTATGCCATTGCTGCGATCCGCTCCCTGGGCGGGGCGTTCCACGGTCCAGCCATGACCGCCTCCACCTCCCTCATGGTTCCCGACAAACACCTGGCGCGTGTCGCTGGCGCCAACCAGACCCTGCAAGGCTTGCTCAGCATCTTCGCCCCTCCGCTCGGCGCCCTGCTCATCGAACTGTTCTCCACGCAAAACGTCCTGCTGATCGACGTCGGCACGGCTCTCCTCGCCATCCTGCCCCTGTTCTTCATCCCCATCCCGCAGCCTGCCCGCCACGCCCTGCAAGCCAGCGGCGAGATCGCAAAGACATCCTATTCCCACGACCTGCGCGAAGGCTTCGCCTACGTCGTCAAATGGAAGGGGTTGCTGGGCATCATCATCCTGGCAATGATCCTCAACTTCCTGCTCGTTCCAGCTTCCTCCCTGCTCCCGCTTGTTGTCACCAAAGTGTTCAACGGCGGCGCGGCAGAGCTCGGCTGGGTCGAATCAGTTTTCGGCGTCGGTGTGATCGTGGGCGGCGTCCTGCTCAGCATCTGGGGCGGATTCAAACGCCGCATCGTCACCTCCTTCAGCGGCATTATCGGCATCGGACTGGGCGTCATTCTCACCGGCTTCGTCCCTGCGAACATGTTCTACCTGCTCCTTGCCGCCCAATTCGTGATCGGTTTCACGCAGGTATTTGCCAACGGCCCCCTGATGGCGATCATGCAATCCACTGTCGCCCCCGATATGCAAGGGCGCGTCTTTTCCCTGCTCGGGGCTGGCGCCACAGCCATGATGCCGCTCAGCCTGCTGATCGCGGGTCCCATCTCGGACGCGTTGGGGATCAGGTTCTGGTACGTTTTCGGCGGGGTGGTCTGCATTCTCATGACGGTTATTGCATTCTTTGTCCCCGCCATCATGAATATTGAGGACAACCACAATAACTCCCCCGTCCCGGTGACTGAATAAATCAGACCTGATTTGGACGAAAAGCCCGCGTCTCTTTCTGGACGCGGGCTTGATTCTGCTTAAAAGCGCCCGTCCTCCGCTCTTAACTTTTTCCACAAAATTTCTTCACCTTTGCTGAGACAGTATCTGGTACGCTGGATTTACGTCATAAAAGATGAGAAATCCAGTGTCTGATGAGCAGAATCTCCTGCAACGCGCCTCCCGTCTTGAAACCCAAGCCCTGGCGGAAATTTACGATACCTACAGCCCGGGCATCTACCGCTATTCCATGCGCCTGCTCGGAGACGTGTCACTGGCAGAGGATTGCGTAGCCGATACCTTCGCGCGCTTCCTGAAGTCCTTGCAGGAGCGGCGCGGTCCGCGCGACAACCTCCAGGCGTATTTGTACCGAATCGCCCACAACTGGATCGTGGACCTATACCGGAACAACAAGGAAACCGTCGAGTTGAGCGATGCCCTTCGAAGCGAAGCAGATTTCCCTGAGGAGGAAGCGGAGAAAAACATCCGTCAGAAGCAGGTGCGCAAAGCGATCCGCAGTCTGACGCCCGACCAACAGCAGGTCATCTCGTTGAAATATCTAGAAGAGTGGAGCAATGAGGAAATTGCGCGGGTATTGACGAAACCTGTTGGAGCCGTCAAGTCCATCCAGCACCGCGCCTTGAAGAGTTTGTATAAGTTATTGGCAGAAAAGAGTTAACATGAAAGACCAACACGAATTGGAATTGGTTGTAAATCAACGGCTTGATGAGATCAAGTCTGTACCGCCGCGTAATCCGCAACTGGCTTCGCGCGGACGCGCTCAATTTTTGAGCAGGGCAGTATCTGCGCATGAGCTCCCACGTCAGAAAGGGTGGATTTCAATTTTCAGAAAGGAGCGATATGCCATGAACGTGTTACTCTCGATGCTTGTCATTGCTGGTTTGTTATTCGGCGGAGGCGCAGCCGTAAGCGCGGCGCAGGATGACCTGCCCAATGAACCGCTTTATGCAGTGAAGACATGGACCGAGGACCTCAGCCTGCAGTTCCGATACAACCAGGAGGAAAAGGTTGACCGCCTGATGGAACTGGCGCAGATCCGCATCCAGGAAATGACGCGCTTGTCCGAAGCCGGTGAACCGATCCCCGATCAGGTAAGACTGCGCCTCGAACAGCACATCCAGCAGGCCTTACAACTCTGCGTGAACATGGATGATCCCGCGCTCGAGCGCACCTTGTTGCAGATGCGCGACCGCCTGCGCGACCGCGACCGTGATATGGAACAACTGCAGATCCAAGCACAAGATAAACTGCAACTTCAATCCCAGGACCAATTACAGCTCCAAACCCAGACCCGCACAATGCTCCAGGAGCGCTTGAGGCTGGTGGAAGACGGCCTGACAGACCATGAAGAGTTCCGCCACCAGGTACAGAACAACTTCCAATACGGACAGGACGATGAATTGACCCCGCCCGTACAGAATGGCAATGGAGACCAGAGCGGTCAACCGAACACTGATCCCGGTGGTCCGAATGCAGATCCAGGCGGACCAAACACTGATACGGGCGGTCCGAACCCGGACCCGGGCAGCAACACAAACGACTCCGGTGGAGCGAACAATAACGGCTCGGGAGGAACTAATTCGAATGATAATGGTTCGGGTGGAGGCGGCAAGCCTTAAGCAGGCCAAAACGAGCTCCCCGTCGTAGGATGACGGGGAGCATTTTTTATAGCCTAATCATCACCACCGCCATCGCCCCCTCCATCGCCATCGGGATTATTGCTGTCATGGCAGGCGAGACAGGTAAAACTGTGCAACGTTGGGTTGTGACACTCCCTGCACGAGGCGCCGCCGTGATTGACACCGCTCCCGCCTTCATCAGCGATGCCCGGGTGCGGACCGTTGTAGGGCGCAAACCAGTTCTGCGTTGAGTGACAGGCCGCGCAATCCAGCCCAAACATCCCCGCGTGAAAGACCGGGTCGCCGTGACAACTCGAACAGGCTGTGGATAACCCCGCAAACTGACCAGTGGTGTGGCATTGCTCACATACCAGCGCAGCATGACGTCCTGTCAGCGGGAACTTGCTCAGGTTGTGATCAAAGGTGGCGTCCTCCCAACTGGAAGGGTTATGGCAAACTGAACAGTCTGTGCCGAATCGGCCGCCATGCTCGTCTTCGTTCTGGTGACAGGAGAAGCAGTCCGTAGGGGTACCGACAAAGACATTGTCCTGATGACACGACTCGCAGGCCGCCTCTGCGTGGCCACCTTCGAGTTTGAAGTTCGACAGGGAGTGGTCGAACTTGGCCGGGGTCCAGCCGCTTTCGCCGTGGCAGGCTCCGCAATTGAACCCGTACCGTCCCTGGTGCGGCTCGTCCTTGCGGTGACAGGAAGTGCAATCCTGCATCGTCACCGCAAAATCGCCCAGCCTGCGCGCGTCCGTATGGCATTTCACACATTCGAGCCCAACATGCCTGCCAACAAGTTTGAACGAGAACTTGTTGTGATCGAAATCGGTAACAAGGCTGTCCACACCGTCGTGACAATCCAGGCAGGCTGAGCCAAAGGATAATGTGTGGGCGGTCATGAAGCCCATATCCATTTGACGATGACAAGTGTCACAGGTCTGCGGGTTGAATTTGGAGATGTCACCGGCGTGACAGTCAGAACAAACGAACGCCTCCTGCGTGACCTTGAACTGGTGCCCGCGCATCGAAAATCCCACCACCTCGTGCGGGAACGACAGTTCACCCAGTTCCGTGAGCGGGGCGTCCGGTCCGCGGTGTTCGGGGTGGCAAAAGCGGCAACGCAGATCCGGCTGATCGGTCAGCATCGAGCCGTGCATCGTCGCCACATCCCGCATCTGGACAGCGATGTTTCCGTGGCAGTCCACACAACGATCCTCCATGTGCGCGGAAGTCCACGGCGCGGTATGACAGGCTTCACAGTTCCCGCCCGTCGCCGCGTGGGAGGTCACGCCGCCGAGCATCTCCCCTGTCCTGCGCGTTCAACGGACCCGGGGCTGAACATCACCCCGCCCTGGGCATAGACAAGTACCCCACGATGACAAACGCCGTGACCAGCGCGGCGACGATCCCTGTCCCCGACAGACATCCCAAACGATTGCTTCTCATTCTTCCTCCGGACCTATTTCAGGAAGGTGGCGTAATACAACGCCTCGCCGATATGAACGAAGGCGAATACGAACAACGCCATGCCGATGGGAATGTGGACCGTGTACCAGAGCGCCATCAACCGCCGCGCCTGCTGAAGCGCGGACTGTGAAAGCGTACCCTCGATCTCCAGCCCCTCCATCGTGCGCGGGATGCGTGTAAATATATAGCGGCCAATGAACCCACTGACGACGATGATGACGGTCAGGAAGGTGGTTGCGCCTGCCAGCCCGTTGAACTTCCATGAAGTATGAAGCAAAACCATGTACGGCCCCACCAACCCAGTGAAAATGTGGAACTGAAGCCAGCCGGACATCCTGCCCCACTTCATACTGCGGCTCCGCTTCCGCAGGCTGTACAACGTCTCCGTCATCAACATCAGGACAAAACCGAAAATCCCGATGCCGTGACCGAACAACTCGCCGGCTGGCGGGACTTCGCGCGTCAGCACGACGAACAGCCCATAGATTCCCGTAATCAGGACCATGAAAAGAAACGCCAGCAAAAGTTCCCGGTTCCCTCGAAGCATACGCCCTCCGCACACTCCCGCCCGGCCCCCAGGCCACGGTGGGGAGAATCCTCACAGCTTTATTGCGCCTTCGCGCCCGCCCAGAACTCAGCGATCGCCTCGCCCACCTTTGCATTCGGCGCAAGCAGTCGTTCCCGTATCGACGAAATATCCATTTTCCCGGCGATGATCTGTTCCAGTGGGAAGGAGAGTTGCTGGTCGCCCATGACAATGGCACCCAGCAAAGTCCTTTCGCCAACCAGCAGGCGCACGCGGTTGACGTCAAACCCACCCTGCGCCTCCATACCGCCCGCTGACTGGCGCCAGGTCTCACTATCGCCGCGCGCGATACCCACGAGGTCGTCATCCTTCCCGCGCCCCACCGTGCCGATGATGGTGGTCGTCAACCCGGCCAGCCGCGTCACATTGAAGGGGACCGTCTTGACGTACTCCCTTTTTTGCCCGGCCATGTTCAGGCCGGCCGCAAAACCTTGCTGCCGTGCGGGACTCCATAAACTGTCCAGCACGGATCTTTTCAAGGCTGGGTCATAGACCTGCGCCACGTCCCCGGCCGCATAGACGAGGGGATCGTTGGTCTGCAAATATTCATTGACAAGGATGCCGCGGTCGACCGCCAGCCCGGCCTGCTTCGCCAGCCCGGTCCGCGCCTGAATCCCGATCGCATACGCCACCAGGTCGCATCGCAGGGTTTTCCCGTCCAAAAGGCGGACGCCGGTCACGCGATTGTTCCGTCCCAACACCTCGATGACCTCGGCGTGATGGGTCAACTTCACCCCGTCCTCCTCGAGGCGGCCTTCCACGATCTTCGATTCCCGTTCGTCGAGCACGTTGCTCCAGTATCGGTCTCCCCTGAGCAGGTAATGGACTTTCACGCCGCGCGCGGCAAGTCCCTCGGCCAGTTCAAGCGCAGTGATCCCGCCCCCCACCACCACGGCTGTCTTCCCGCGCCGCGCCAGTTTCAGGATCTGCTTGGCGTCCTCCATGTGGTCCAGCTTGAGGATGCCTTCGAGCGCTGCCCCCGGGACTTGCAGGGGCAAAGCCTGCGCGCCCACCGCGATCAACAGGCGGTCATATTGGATCGAATCTTGCGCATCGAGCGTCAGGGTGCGGCTTTCACGGTTGATTTCGCGCACCTCCCCTTTGACATAACTGAAGTTCAACTTGCGGTAGTCTTCCGCAGTTTGTGGGTACAACGCCTTGTCGTGCACCTCCCCCGTCAGGTAGTAGGCCAGTCCGGGCCGCGAGTAATATCCGTGCGGGTCATCGCTGATCATCGTGACCTGTCCCGCAACATCCAGGGACCGGATCGCCTCGACCGCCGCCAGCCCGGCCACACCGCATCCGATGACGACGTACCTCATGACTCCCCCCGCGCGAACAGATCGGTTCGCTCGAACCTCAACACCCCGCGCGGACATCGTATCACGCACTCCCCGCACGTCAGGCACTGGCTATGGGCGACTGGTTCATCGCGCCATACGTGCGCGCGCACGTCGATACTTATCGGGCAATTGTAGGTACAGATCCCGCATTGCACACAACGCGCGGGGTCCGGAACCACATATCCCGATGCGAGAACCGTGTGTTTATTCGAATCGCGCTTAAAAAGTCCAAAAAATGCCATTCCATTAACCGTCGTTTTATGAGGGGAAAAGTTACTGCGTAATCATTATAGGCCGAACTCACAGGACGAAAGTCATCATTAAGTCATGTCGATTCTCCTTCACAATTTCTCCACCCAGTGCTGGAAACACGGAAACATCAAAAAAAACAGGGCTGCCTCACGGCAACCCTGTTCGGTTCGCAAAACTTAAGCCGCAGGCTATGTCTTACGAGATGGGCACAACATTGGCGGCTTGCAAACCTTTGGGGCCATCCTCAACGGAAAACTCCACTTTCTGCTCGGCTACCAACTTGCGGTATCCATCCGACTGAATGGCGCTGAAGTGCACGAACACATCCTCGCCCTCTTCACGACCGATGAACCCATAGCCCTTGGTGGCATTGAACCACTTCACGGTTCCGACAATACGTTCTGACATCTTTCAAATCTCCTGCTTAGAAAAATTTTTGCCCGTGCATGGTGCCGTGGCGCCACGTCCCGTGCAAGCGCACGCAAGGTTATCACGCCTGAAAATCCATGTCAAGACTTGGTGAACGCCTTGTACATGACTGCGTAGCGCGATGCCAGATGCACCCACGGTGACGACAACCGCGTTTTGGGGATACCCCTTCGGATGACCTTCCGCATCCCATCCGGACCCTCGAACTGCTCCAGCAAAAGGAGGCTTCTCCCCAACTCGAACGCCGCGTGCGCGTCCGACCCGACCGTTCCTGCGACATCATGTTTTTCTGCGAATTCCCGCGCGTCCTGATTGAACTTCGGGTCGATGCACCGCGAGTTGAACACCTCGATCGCATCCACCTGAGGGAGAATTTCGAGAAGGTCTTCCTCCTGCCAGGCGCCATTCCGCAGCCTGTCGAACGGGTGCGACACGCTGATGAACGCGCCTTGCTCCTTCAAACGCCGAATCGTCTCCTGCGGGGATAGAAACGGGGGCACCTCCTCCGTCACGAACGCGGCGAGGATCTCCCCACGGGTGGTCATGATCTCCTCGCCCACGATGACCAGTTCCGGGTCCAGTTTTTGAGCCGCCAACGCTCCAGCGATCGTATTGTGATCGGTGACCACCACCCGGTCAATACCCATGCGGCGACTTGTCTCGACAAGTTTACGGGGAGATGTAAGGGAATCCTTCGAAGAAATGGTGTGGCAGTGAAATTCGACGGAAAATGTCATCATTAGAAATCGTGATTTCCATAACTTGACAAAGCAGACTTTAGTTATATACTAAATTTACAGTGGAGGCAATATTGAAATGCTGAAAACTGGGAATGGCTAAACACATGGATTTTGTTGAGTTCACAAATTCAGTTTCCATTGGCATCAACGCAATAATGGACAAGGTCGCCCCCATAACTATGGGGGTATTGGCTTTTATCGTGGTTTTATTGTATACACGAAAAAGAATCCTGAAGGACGGGCTTGGCAAAGGCATTTATTTGGGGATATTTGCAGTATTGGAGGCCGGCGTTCTTGTCGGGGTTATATACTTTCTTCCCGCATTCGTAGCAGGTTTTATTGGCGCAGAAACATACACGACTACATTCCGATGGATCCTTGTCTACGGAATAATCACTGTCCTTTGGTATTCATCGACTTATGAAACCAGCGGTTGGAGGGGGGTGCTTTTTATCCTTTCCGTATTGACGACCTTCCTGTTTGGCTGGGCATACCAGCGCTGGGTCGGCATCATGGTTATTTCCATCCCCCTTTTTTTCATTTCAATATATATCACGTACAGGGTTGCCCAGATCATTCTTCCGGCTTCAGATCCGGAAAGCAGGGAGGAGGCATGGCAAAAATTTCGAGCGTTTCTCATCTATTTGCTTGGTCTTCAGCATCCTGTCTGGGTGGCGGAGGCGAAAGCCGGACGGAACTATCATAAAAGGATTCCCGGCGATACGCGGCGGGACATTGGTAAACCGGGCATCGTTTGGACCTGGTCGCACCAAGTGGCAGGTATATCCAAGGGTATTGAATTTAACAGGGTTGAGGGACCGGGGCTTACGTTCACAAAACAATACGAGGCACCGGTGGCGTTGGTTGACCTGCGCAAACAGCTACGCGTGAGTGTTGTCGATACTGTGACAAGGGACGGCATGCAGGTGCCAGCCGTTGTTTTCGCCGCTTTCGCGATGGACAACGAGAATTGGTCCAGGGCTGAATATGCAAAACTCAGGCATTCCACCGGCAAAAGATTTGACATCGACCGGCCAGAGGGCAGTTTCCCCTATTCAAGCGGCAGGGTCCGTTCAGCGTTGGGAACATCCGGTGTTAACAACTCACTCAAAAGTGATGAGGAAAGTCCAGAGTTTCACTGGGACGATTGGGTTGTAAAACAGATCGAACACACCACCCGCCAGGTGGTTTCTGAACGGAGTTTGGACGAACTGTGGCGTCCGCAACGAGATGGCCTGGGTGTCAGTGCGCTGGATGAAATGGCGGACAACTTGAAAAGCTCGCTTGCCCCAAAGCTGGCGGAGGTCGGCATAAGATTGTTTGCTATCCGGATCGTAAATTACGAAATCAAGGAGGATGACAAGATCTTCCTGCAGAATATCAAAACCTGGAGTTCCTATTGGGAACAACGGATCACCGAAGCAAATGCCGATATTGAGATCATCTATCGGGAGGAAATCGAAAAGGCTCACGCATATTCAAAATCGGTCCTGCTGAGTGCAATAGCCGAAAGCGTAGCCAAGGCCCGTGAAATCCATGAAGACCTGCCGCGCCATGTCATCGCGCAATATTTCGTCCATGCTCTTGAGGAATACATCAAGAAACAACCCGGCCTGGATATCGCCGAATCAAAACAACGGATCGAGAGCATCAAGGAGTTCCTGATGTACAACCGGACGGAGGGCAGTGAATGAGAATCGAACACGCCAATTGGCAGGAACAATACTCCGTATCAGAGAGCCGCTGGCAGGATCTCCGCAGGATCTTTCTATTCATTTTCCCTGTCTTTTTTGTGGCCACTCTTGCGACGCTATACGCGGTCTTGTATGCTGCCATCCAATATGATGGCTGGTTTACCGGAATAACAAGCGAGTTCTCATTTTATTTGAGCCTCTTCAAAATGTATGCCGTGATTTTTCTCCCTGCCGTCATCGTATTCGCATGGCTTCTTTTCATACTCAAACAGGGCAGGGATCTTGTATCCGCGGTCTACCAACCGCCTGCGGATGAAAAAATCACCCCGCTTATCCTGCGAAAATTATTAGGCGTACCCCCATTTCCACCTCCGCTCAATACCCTCCTGAAATATCCATTTGTTGTTATCCGTGAAGCGGAATTGGCGGAGAACCACTGGACACGCTGGTTTGGAGGTCCCGCCACTCTGGTCATATATGATGGGGTTGCTCTATATCTTGAACGCGGCAATAAATTTTCCCGCGTGGTGGGACCCGGCGCACCGATGCCACTATTAGAGCGGTATGAAAAGATCAAAGAGGTGGTTGACCTGAGACCCCAGACCAGGGAAGGTACCATCGAACCCTGGACAAAGGACGGTATTCGCATAAAACTCACGATCAGGGCAGAAGTCCAAATTGATGCCAATACAGCTGCCACTTTGAATTCATCCAAATTTAGATATCCTTTTGATGCAGATGCTGTTAAATCGGCGGTAGAGTTCACAGCGGTACGATTGAGCGATTCCAAATTACAGGAAGTCGCTTGGCTTGAAGGCGTTTGGGGAAATATCACCGGCGCCATCATTGCTTTTGTTGCCGGTCACTCCCTGGATGAATTGTTCCTCTCTCCACAGATGGAAAATCACGCGAATTCAATCCACCAGAACAACGATCCGGCGGAAGATATGGAGCAGATCCTCTCACGTGAAATATCCGATAAGGTGACGGGTGAAATACGTTCGAAAATGCAAAAAAATGGCGTGAGGGTATTGAACCTGCAGATCACGCAAATAGAGGTCCCGCACAGGGTCAGGGAGCTGCGAATAAAGTACTGGGAAAGTATCAGGCAGAAAATCGCTGCCCAAAGGAACAGTCGCGCAGAGGCGGAACGCATCCGTGCCCGCGAACTGACACACGCCGAGTCACAGCGGACCATGTTGATGACCATCATGAAACGGCTGGAAAACGTAGACCCAAAAGATCTAACGGAACCCCTGATACTTTCCTTGTCGGGCATTCTTGATCAGGGACTTGACGATCCGATTATCCGTCCATTGGTGGCAAAAAATCCCTGGCAGTGCTCGAAAGGATCCGAAAACTGCTTGGAGAACGGTTCTAGTATGGTGCATCTCGTCCGTTCACAGGCGACAAAATGAAACAGTATATAGCAGTCATCCTTCAAAGCCTCACCGATAAGGATCCATCCGATTCCGCAACTGCGGAAAAAACCATCAAACTGCTTGATGGACAGCAAAATCTGCCTATATTCATTGAAGAAATAAAGAGTGACCTTCAGCGTATTAAGGATTTTCGCGGCGACCGTGAACCGTTTTACAGGCTTTATCTTTCCATAGCACATTTCCTGCAAAAAAACCATAAGCAGGCAAATATTGCCCTGTCAACTGCCATCCAGGGTTTTCAAATCCAGGGGTTTCCGCTAAATGAGGCTCTTGGGGAGTGGCTTTTTGGTATCTTTCACTTTGAGAGCGGGAATCACGAACGGGCACAGAGGGCATGGGACACCGCATACGCCATAATAAAGAAACTGATCGCGCAATTTGAAGAGGAAAGCAAATACCGAAAAGCCAAGGAATACGCAGGGTGCCTGGCCCAACTTGAGAACTGTCGCAATCTGGCCAGGACTTCATTGCACCTGAGAATTGATAATTCCCTTGATAATTCTCATCCCACCACCGAAGCGTCTGGCGACCGATTTCACCACAAGGCACTTGATAGTAACAGACCCTTCCTGGAAAAATATCACAGGGATCTTGCGAACAGGCTCGAATATTTAAAACTTCACAAACTCAGGATCCCTCCCACATTGGTCGCCACGCTGTTTTATCTGTACAAGACCCTGACTCCATCTCACAGTGTCTACAGCCCAATTCCCACCCCGATCACAGACAGGGAGAGGAAGGCGTATGAGGAGCTTCTGAAAAGAATTGGTTCTTTCGAGGTCATTGAGCAACTAGTGGATTTGGAAAAAGAATTCGAACCAGGCGCAAGCCGCGTGGAATTGCTGGAGAAAATCGCTCGCGACTGGGACTATGATATAAAACAGTACAGATAGCAAATCTTTCCATTTTCTCCAAAGATACTTACCGATGGGTTGTTGGCTATATGGGGGTTTTGATATAAAATTTATATCTATGGATAATACACCTCTCACCAAGAGACCATGGGTTTACATTGTCACATGGTTGCTCATATTGCTGGTTGCTTACGGATTCCAGATCTGGCGCATGGGCGGGGTACAGGCCAGCCTGCCGGCCATATTATTCGACTTGATTTGTGTTTTTCCGATCCTTCTGATACTCTGGATGGCTTTCTTTGCCCAATTCGTCCTGCCGGTACAGACCTTTGGCGACCGCCAGAAGGTTTTCAGCCGCTTGTTAATTGATCTTTTCGGGATGCACGGTCCGGCGCTGTTCATTAAGAACGGTGAGATCAAGGAACACTCCGGCGAACGGATGAAAAAGGGTCCTGGCGTTGTCTGGCTCGATTCTGCCAGCGCGGCAGTCACTCGTACACCTGTTGCAATTAAACAGATACTGGGTCCTGGTGTTCATTTCATTGAAAAGGGCGAATCGATTGCCGGTACGATTGACCTGCACATACAAACTCAATCCCTTGGGCTCAAGGATGACGAAGATCCGTTCGCCGAAAAAACCGATGGACAAAGCGATGAGGAGTATAGGCGAATTCAAGATCTCCGAAAAATGGTCAGCGCATGGACGCGTGACGGCATCGAGGTTGTTCCAACCATATCGATCTCGTTCCGGGTGGATACAGGCTTCCCCAAGGCAGGTGAACCAGGCTCAAGGTTCGGTTATCGAACCGGGACTACCAGAAAGGCAAAAGAAAACGAAGAAAAAGACAAGGATGCCATCCGTCGGGCGATCCTGGGGGAAGGGGTTAATCCGCATATGGATTCCGAGAGGATCCGCCGAAGAGTCGCGTGGAATGAACTCCCCGCGTCACTAGCCGTGGACGTCTGGCGCGAATATGCATCCAAGTTCACGCTGGATGATCTGTTCAATGCCGAACTGCCCATCCCTTCCACGCCGCCCATCCCGCCTCAACCCACCGATGAAGAGATCGACCCGCTTAGCCAGCCTGTTCAGGTGACTGCGAGCCAGACAACCATGGAAGACCGTCTCGCACGGCTTCTCCGCGAAGTCAATGTGATCCTGTCAAAGTCGATCCGATGGCTTGAAGGCGCACCAAAGGAAGGAAAAACGAGCAAGCCCACATCCTTTAGGAATGCTAAACCCAAGCCGCCAGAGAAAAACGAACCGACCAAAGGGACGGGATTGCAGGTGATCAATGAAATGATCAATGCGCGGTTAAAGAACCCGGAAGTGGCGGTTCTCGACGACCAAGGTGTTCGAGGCCAGGGATACAAGGATAGTCCAGAATATCAACTTCTCAAAAAAAGAGGGATCACAGTCCGTTCGGTGGGTGTCAGCAACATCAGATTGCAGATGAACATTGAGGACAAGATCATCGAAAAATGGTCTGCCTCATGGCTGAAGAATGCCGAGGCGGAGAAAAAACAAATCGAACGTCGACAGAACATTGCAAAAACCGTTGCGCAGGAAAAAGCCATCCACCAATATGCCGACCTGCTCAGTAATGACCTGCTCCGTAAAAAACCCAAAGATGTCAAGGAGTCTCTCAAGGTCTTGCTTATGCGGACGAACAAAATCATCACCAATAATGACCAGATACGCAAAAATATGAGCGAGGGCCAATTGACCCTGGAAGACATTCTGCGCTGGGTCGAGGAGAACGAATGACCGCTCCCTCAAATGAAACCGCCCTGCAAAAGGAACAACGCCTGTTCGGGGAACTTTCCACCCGCCTGAGAGATACATTGTTGAGCAGGTTGTTCGACCTGCGCCCGGAAAAAGCACAGAGACGTTCCTCTTATCTTGCCATTTTGTTCATCATCAGCGGATTTGCCGTCAGCCTTTTATATTATCCGCTTTCTGAATGGGCGAGACATATAGGTAACATTCTTACTGCTGCGTTAAGCACGACAAGCACCCCGGAACAATTAAGGGCCGCCATAAATGGCTTCCTCTTCTTTCTGCGAGATGTGATCCTGGATGCGAGAATCCTGCAATACCTGCCAGTATTCCTTGCGCCATTCTTTATTGCGCTCCAATCCGCCGCCATGTACCTTGTGGACGTATTCGAACTGCCGGATGTCGGTGTGGCACGGCGTTTTATCGGCAGTGTGGCTTTATCCGGCAGCGATGAAACAATCCAGATCAAGCATGGCGAGATTGCAGATGAGAGCAGGGATTCGCCGGTCTTTCAGATCGGCGGACCCGGCAAAGTGGTGGTGGAACTGGACTCGGTTGCGTTATTTGAACGGGCAGATGGCACACCACACATTATCGGACCAACCGGTAAAGAAACGGGCGGAAAGGCAACCCTGGATGGCTTCGAGCGGTTTCGTCAAGCGCTTGATATCCGGGATCATTATGTGGAACTGCGTGACCAAGATGACAACAAGTCAAAAGCTGTCAAAAGCAGGAGCCGTGACGGTATTCCCGTTAAAGCCACGGACGTGCATCTGATGTTCAGTATCTTTCGCGGAAATAACCCGGAACCGTCCAAGGAATACCCATATCCGTTCAGCAGGGAAGCCGTGGAACAGATCGTATACAAGGCCGCCTCTCGCGTGACCCCTGAAAAGCCCAACCCGTCCACATTTGAATTTTCCTGGATCAACAACATGGTTGGACTTATTCGATCCCGCCTGGGCAATTTTATGAGCCAGCGCAACCTGACTGAGTATTTGGCGAGTATTGGTATGCCGGAAATCGAAAAGAGTGAAAAACGCGAGGAAACCATTCTAAGGGAGATGCAGGAGTTAGCCCAACCTGATGAGGCAAAACCACAAGGGAAAAAATCACCACCCGACTTTCAAGCACGTTACAAGGTCAAGGACCTGTTCGCAGAATTTGCAGTAGATTTCACCGACAAGGCACACGATAACGGCGTGGAATTGCACTGGATCGGCGTCGGTACATGGGAATCGATGGTAAAAGTCGTCCCGGAAAAACACACAAAGGCATGGCTTCTCTCACAGGAAAACATGAAAAATGACGACCCGGAAGAAATAAAAAGGCTGGGGCAACTGGAGATGGTCGAAAAAACGACCGATCTGATTCAAAAAGTCCCGCTCGATGCTTTTGAGACCATCCGCACAGGCGCAAAAGATACTGAACACGATCATAATGTGCAGGCGTTGCTCCTTGAGTACAGAAAACTACTTCAAGAAGCGGCAGACGTCATGAGCAAAGATAAATCCGTCTCCCAGAACATCCTGGATGCAATCAAATATATAGATAACCTAATCGCCCATTGGGCTGGAAGTTAATAAAACATGATCAAATTCCATAAATCACACAATATCGTAAACGCAATGAGGCGGAATGGTCCCATCGTCGCGCTCGAATCGACCGTCCTCACACACGGACTCCCCCGCCCGCAGAACCTGCAACTGGCACACGACATGGAGGATGCGGTGCGGGAGGAGGGTGCCACGCCTGCCACCATTGGTTTTCTCGACGGCACACTCCATGTTGGGATGAACGACGCCGAATTGGAAAGGCTGGCAAACGAAAAGGATCCGTACAAGGTGGGTCCGCGGGATTTTGCGACGGTCATCACCAATGAAGCCTGCGGCGGGACAACCGTCGCCGGGACCATGCTCGCCTGCAAACATGCCGGCATCCACGTCTTTGCCACGGGCGGGATCGGCGGCGTGCATCGGGATGCGCCATTCGATATCTCAGCTGACCTGCAGGCGCTGGCGACCATCCCCATGATCGTCGTCTGCGCGGGGGCAAAAGCTATCCTGGACCTGCCCGCGACTCTCGAGTACCTCGAAACGATGAGTGTGCCGGTGATCGGCTACGGCACGGACGATTTCCCTGCGTTCTATTCCCGCAAAAGCGGACTTGGAGTTACGGAAAACCTTGATAATCCGCAGGATATTGTCGATTTTGCCAAAACGCACTGGGATGCGGGATTGCAGAGCGCTGTTTTAGTGGCGAATCCGGTTCCGGAACGGGATGCAATCCCAAACAAGGAGATGGAGCCGTTGATCGAACAGGCAAATCGTGAAGCCCGCGATCAAGGTGTCCACGGCAAGGAATTGACCCCTTTCCTGCTTGAGCGAATCACTGAATTGACCAAAGGGAAGTCCATGAAAGCCAACCTGGCATTGCTGTTGAACAATGCCCGATTGGCTGCCCAGATCGCAAAAGCACTGCGCACAAGCGACCGTAAAAGAATTGCCTGAACGGCTGATGACCGAACAACCCGATGGTTTCGAAGCCATCGGGTTGTTTTTTTTCGCTTGACAATTTAGAACACTTGTTCTATACTCCTTCCCAGTTGTCACAGATTCGACAAAGGAGGTCGAAATGACTGTCTATCGTAGAAATTCAGGGATGGGTCTGTCTGCCTTGTTCCGTGACCTGACACGCGGACGGCGTTTGAACCGGGGCGCCGCCTGGGGCATGATGATCATCGGTGCGCTGATCGCATTCGAGGTTTCGAACTTCAACGCCACGCGTTTTGCCCTGCTCGACATTATTGGCGAACTTTCCTTCGGCGGCGTGCGCTGGGCAACCATCCTTGCCATTGCTTTCTGCGGCATTGACTTTGCAGGGATCGCCCGCATTTTCACTCCCGAACAGGGAAGCGACGAGCCGGTCGAGGTCTGGTATCTGTTCGGCGCATGGCTATTGGCTGCCGCCATGAATGCTGTCCTCACGTGGTGGGGAGTCTCGGTTGCCATCGTCAACCACACGAGCGCAAGCGGGAATGCCGTGGTCAACGCGGGCACAATGGCAAAGGTCGTGCCGATCTTTGTTGCCGCAATGATCCTTCTCATCCGCATCCTGCTGATCGGCACGTTCTCCACCGCCGGGGATCGTCTGTTCACCACGGGAGACCGCCGCTCCTATAACAACAACCCGCGCCCTGCGCCACAGCAGACCTATCGCCCCGCCTCAACAGCCCGTACTGCGGCCTGCTTCGAGCATCAACCGGCCTGTTCAAACCTCCACGCCTTACGCTTCGGCACCACAACAGCCCGCCCAGCAGAAATCATTTACCCGCCCGGAGCCGACCTATCACAACCTGGGTGACCGCACCTTCGACGCCTGATCTCCCGGGGCTTGCCCCGGTAATCCACAATTCCGAACTCTTTTCGAGCTCGGGTTTCCAAACCCAATTTGAGGAACCTACTTATGCCCCGCGCTCGCACTTCCACACAAGATAACCGGCAGACAGCCGCAACCCAGGACGGAAGCGGCTGTTTGTCTCTTTACTCCCTTCCCCTATTTGCCATCATTCTCATCACCTGCCTGATCACAGCACTTGCCTTGAACACACCGATCGTGACATCTGCGGCTGCTTCATCGCAAACAATCTCTAATGCATCGACAAGCCAACTCTCCCCCATCTTCACGCGGGAGGTCCAATACTGGGCGGACGACATCCTGCGATGGGCAGGCGCTTCATCCCTGGACCCGAACCTGGTCGCGGTTGTCATGCAAATTGAATCCTGCGGGGACCCTTTCGCACGTTCCAGCGCCGGCGCCATGGGTCTCTTTCAGGTGATGCCCTTTCACTTTCACACTGGCGAGAATCCCTTCGAGACGAATACGAACGCCCTGCGCGGGACGAATTATCTCGCTCGTTCAATGGATACAGCCCGCGGAAATGTCCGTCTGGCGCTGGCGGGATACAACGGCGGCATCGGCGTCATCTCACGCGGCGAGTGGACATGGTCTGCTCAAACGCTGAGATACGTCTATTACGGCGCGCCCATCTACGAGGACGCGCGCAGCGGGGCGACCTCCAGTGCAAAACTGGATGAATGGTATCGGAAATATGGGGCTGGCTTATGCAGGCAGGCAAGTCAAAGGCTAGGGATTGAGTAGCGGCAGCCAGATCGCAAATGTGGTGCCCTGTCCCTCTTTCGAGTCCACGTCTATGCGGCCATTGTGATGTTCCACGATCCATTTGGTAATGGAAAGACCGAGACCGAACCCGGTGGATTTGCCGCGCGTGCGCGATTTTTCGGCACGGTAGAAACGCTCGAAGATGTGGGGCAGGTCCTCGGCGGGGATGCCAGGACCGGTGTCCCGACAGATGATGCGTGCCTGGTCCCCCACTTTCGCAACGCTCAGGAAAACGTCCCCGCCCTGTGGCGTGTATTGGATCGCATTGGCAACCAGATTGATCAGGACCTGCTTCAGGCGGTCGCGGTCACCGTTGACCTGTAACTGGTCGATCTCGTTGAGATGCACACGCACCCTGCCGCCCGCAATGATGTGCATTTCCTGAAAGACCTCCGTGACCAGAAGATCCAGTTCGACGGGACGGAAATTGAGCGGAAGTTTGCCGGACTCCGCCTGTGCCAGCATCAACAGACCGCCGACCAGGCGGGTAAGGCGACCAGCCTCCTGGTCAATGCTGTCAAGCGACTCGGCATCGAGCTGCTTCATACGGCGCATCAGGTCCACATTGCCCTTGATGACGGTCAGGGGCGTCCGCAATTCGTGGCTGACATCCGCCAGAAAACGCTGTTGTGATGTAAAAAGCACCTCAAGCCGTTCGAGCGTTTTGTTGAAGGTTTGGATCAGGCTTCCGATCTCGTCCTCTTCCACGCCCTGAAGCGGGATGCGCCGTGAAAGGTCATCCGCGCGGTTGATCTGCTCCGCTGTCTCGACGATGGACTTGAGCGGCTCGAGCGCCTGTCCAAGTGTGAGGTACAGGGCAAAGCCGACAATGATCACGCCATACAGCCAGATCACGAACAAAACATACAACAGATATGTGCGCGCCGACTCAATGGAATCCAATGGCACAGCCACCTGCATCACCGCGATCTGATCGCCCGCGTAGCCCAACGGGATCGACAGGACGCGCAGTAATCGTCCGTCTGAAGCCACTTCACGAAATCGAGGCTGGTTCGTCCGCATATTGGCAGGGTCCATGAGCCCATTCCGATCTCCCCAACGGACCAAAACCGTCCTGCAACTTATCGTTCAACCCCCAGACCTGCACACTGATGTTTGAATCCATGTTGGCAGGGATCTCTCCAAACCTTACCTCTTTCAGGCTGGTTGCACCGGACAATGTGATGATCTCCCTGGCCATTGCATCTAGCCCGTCATCCACCTGGCTGAGCAGGACGGTATTGACAAGCAAAAATACAGCCGCGCCAAAGATCAATAAAATTCCGCCCAAGAGCAACGAGTACAGAAGTGTCAGGCGCTGGGTAAGGGACATTCCAATTTTCGATTTACGATTTGCAATTTACGATTTTAGATTTGCAACTTCAGATTTACGAGTGACAGGTCTACACGCCAGAATCACGGATTTTCGCGCAAAACATACCCAACCCCGCGCACGGTATGGATCAGGCGTATCTCCCCTTCGCCCTCCAGCTTTTGGCGCAGGTAACGGATATAGACCTCGAGTACGTTGCTCTCGCCGCCAAAGTCATACCCCCAAACACGGTCAAAGATCACTTCGCGCGTCAAAACCTGTTTCGGATGCCGCAGGAATAACTCAAGCAGCTCATATTCCTTGGCGGTCAATGAAATGGTACGGTCGCCGCGTGAAGCCTGTCGCGAACCCGTATCCAGTGACAGGTCTGCAAACTTCAAAACAGGAATACGCTCGGGCTGTGTACGTCGCAACAAGGCACGCACGCGCGCAAGCAATTCGTCCAGGTTGAACGGCTTGATCATGTAATCGTCCGCGCCCGCATCGAGCCCCTGAATGCGGTCCTGCACGGTATCCTTTGCCGTCAACATCAAAATGGGGATCGAGCCGCCGGTGCGCAGGCGATGGCATACTTCCAAGCCGTCCATGCCGGGCAACATCCAGTCCAAAACCACAAGGTCAGGCGTGTGGTCGCGCGCAACGATCAACCCCATGCGCCCGTCGGTTGCAGTGTCCACGGTATAGCCTTCGTACGACAAACCGCGTTGAAGCAGTTTCAAGATCTGCTGGTCATCTTCGATGATAAGGATACGCTCGTTCATAGTGATTGCTCCTGGTCAAAATATACCACAACTTGTTTTATCGGATGAAAAGCACCGCCTCGAAATTGACCGAAACCTGCCTCCACACAATGATGCTGTCACACCCCCGAATCCTTTCCCCGCCTCCCAACTTGACACATCCTCCCAGGAGTGTATAATCACGCCCTATAAGACAGCGTGAAGACAAGTACCTGTCCAACCGTCCAGAAAGTTGCCGGCCGATGCGAGGCAACCGGGCAGACATGCGAAATCCCCTTCACCGAGTCGCTTCCGCAGGAATACGCCGCCGACAGTAAGCTGCTATTGTAAGGAAGACGTGAGCGCCCGTTACCGCGCACTCCGAGGTCACGCGAGCGCGTGACAAAAGCAGGTGGCACCACGAGACGCCCCCTCGTCCTGCAAATGGACCGGGGGCGTATTCCATTCCCGCACACGGAGGTGCAAAATGTTAGACATAAACTTGATCCGCGAGAACCCCGACCTGATCCGCACGTCGCTCAGGAACCGCCAGATGGACGTCTCCCCGGTGGACGACATCCTCAAACTGGACGAAAAACGCCGTTCCCTGCTCACGGAAGTGGAGCAGTTGAAAGCAGAGCGCAACGCCGTCTCGAAAGAGATCGGCAAAATGAAGGACGCGGCGGAGCGCGAGAAGAAGATCGCCGCCATGCGCGAGGTCGGGGACAAGATCTCCGCGCTGGATAAGGAAGTGGCAGACGTCGAGGCGGAATTGACCACATTGACCAGTTCCCTGCCCAACGTCCCGGATGAACGGACGCCGGTAGGCGCATCCGAAGAGGAAAATGTCGTCCTGCGTACCGTGGGTCAACTCCCCGAATTTGATTTTGAACCGAAAGCCCACTGGGATCTGGGTCCCGCGCTGGGGGTCATCGATTTCGAGCGCGGCACGAAGATCACCGGCTCACGCTTCTATGTCTTAAGCGGACCCGGCGCGCGCCTGCAACGCGCCCTGATCGCCTTCATGCTCGACCTGCACATCCGGCAGGGTTACACGGAAAAGTACCTGCCCTTCATGGTGAAATATGACACGGTGTACGGCGCGGGACAACTGCCCAAGTTTGCCGACAACCTGTACAAAGACCACGAGGAGGAACTGTACTTCGTGCCGACCGCCGAGGTGCCGCTGACCGGGATGCACATGGACGAGATCCTTGACGAGGCGCAACTACCCCTGCTCTACACTGGCTACACGCCATGTTTCCGCCGCGAGAAGATGAGCGCCGGGCGTGATGTGCGCGGCATCAAACGCGGACACCAGTTCGACAAGGTCGAGATGTACATGTACGCCAAGCCCGAGGAGTCGGATGCCCTGCTCGAGAAGATGCGCGAGGACGCCGAAGCGACCTGCGCCGCGCTCGGTCTGCCCTACCGGGTGAAACAGCTCTGCACCGGCGACATTGGTTTCGGTTCAGCCATCACCTACGATATCGAGGTCTGGGCGGCAGGCTGCAACGAGTGGCTGGAAGTATCGTCGGTCTCGAATGTGCGCGACTTTCAGGCTCGTCGTGCGAATATAAAGTATCGCCCTGCCGACGGCGGCAAGGCACGTTTCGTCCACACCTTGAACGGCTCAGGGCTGGGACTCCCGCGCACGCTGATCGCGGTCATGGAGAACAACCAGCAGGCTGACGGTTCGATCGTGGTGCCGGAAGTGCTACGTCCGTGGATGGGCAACGTAGATGTAATCAGACCGTAATAAAACAGACTTCGGAAGTCTTCAAGACTTCCGAAGTCTCAACCAAAGGAACCATGATGCCCGATTGGCTTACATTCTTCTTTCAAGTTGCGCTTGAGACCCTCACCCTTTTTGCCCTCCTGGTCGGGCTGGTGGGATTGATCGTGCCGGTATTCCCAGGGTTGACGGTCATGTGGCTCGCGACCCTGGTCTATGCGCTCATTCAGGGCGCGGCGGACAAAATGACCGGCTGGGACTGGTTTGCCTTTGCGATCATCACGCTCCTGATGATCGTCGGCAATATCGTGGACAACCTGATTATTGCGGCAAAAATGCGCGACCAGTTCATCCCGTGGAGTTCCATACTGCTGGCGTTTGCGGCAGGTATCGTGGTCAGCATCTTCTTCACGCCGCTGGTAGGTCTTGTCGCTGCTCCGGCGGGATTGTTCCTTGCCGAGTTGAACAGGCTTAAGAACCGCGATGAAGCCATCAAATCCACCAAGGCTTACATGATCGGATGGGGCTGGGCGTTCGCCGCAAGGTTCCTTATCGGCCTGACAATGATCGGCTTGTGGATGCTCTGGGCCTGGTTGTAATTCAAAAAAAGGACTGGCTCAAAGGCCAGTCCTTTTTGATTCTTACGGGGAAGGTGTCGCAGATGCGTCTGCGGTCCCTTCGACCGGGATAATTCTGCCCGCAAAGATCAACGGTCCATTATCCGGTACGGCCGCTGTACGCCCCAGCGGCATGATCTGACGGTTGATCAGGGAAGTGCCGTTCGGCGCGTAGACCATCTGGTACAGCAGGGATTCCTCCCAAACACCGCCGCCGAGGATGTCCTTGCCCTTGGGTTCGCCATTGGCGCGGCCCGAGCCAGCCAGGATGCCGGCATAACTGCTCAGATCCATATTCTGGAGGGCAACCGTCAGGTTGGATTGGTGGCAGGAAGAGCAGGACAGTGAACCCGGGTACCATAAATTGGATTCAATGAACAGCGGCAGGACGTCCCTCCCAAAGACCGCTTCGCAATCCTGACCGTTGACATCCGTGAACCCAAATTTGTCGGTCTCAGGGACGCCTGCGGTCACCCACGCGCCGATCAGGTCCACCGCCGCGACCTGGCATTTGTTGAAGGTCGCGTCGCCGCCCGCAACCCGGGCAGGCATCGTGGCAGGGATCAGGGTGGGAACCGGGGTGCGGTCCACCAGCGGGGCACCGCGGTTGCAGGTAAAGGTCAACCCGCAGGAGGAAATGTAGACGATGCTGAACCACAGTCCCAGCATCAGGAAGAAACCAATAATGGTTCCGTAGATCATTTTTCGAACATCATTCATGGATCGCTCCTCCCCTATTGCGCTGCTTTAAGTGTGCGGATGAAGTTGATCACATCCCAACGTTCGCGGACGTTCAGGTTCTCGTTGAGGGCGGGCATGCGGTCCGTCACACCGTTGGTTACGGTCAGGAAGAGCGCGCCGTCGCTTTTGTCCTGCACAACGGGCAGGGTCAGGTTGGCGGGCTTGAAATTGACCAGGAACGGGGCGATCGGTCCGTTCCCTTCGCCGGCGGGACCATGGCACATCTGGCAATGGATGGCATACAGTTGCGCACCGCGCACAAGGGACGTTTCATCCGCTTCGACAGGGTTTTCAGGCGCGCCCAGGTTCGGGATGGCCACAGGTCCCTCGATGGGAATCGACCGTTCGGGGATCGGAAGCGGGTTTTCCATCGGGCGGAAGGAGGGCTGGAGCTCCATAAAGGAGGGCCACTCCACCTTGATGACATCGTAGGTGAACAACATCAGGATGCTGCCCAACAAGCCGACAGCCATCATCACGAAGAATAATTGTTTGAAAAGCCTCATAGGTGCTGCGCCTCTGCTTCCTTCACTGATTCAGCGCCTAGTTTCTTCAAAACATCAACGACTTTCTGCTCGTCGGGCGGCGGGCACTCGATCAGGATGGCGATCTTGCCGTCGCTGATCTCGGGCACATACTTCATCGGGCGGTAGGACGGGAAGTAACTATCCAGGAACACGCCAAGGAAGGTCGAGAGTAGCATGCCGAGCATGGTCATTTCGAAGATCACGACCACCGCCGGAGGGACAGGCGCAAAAGGCTGTCCGCCGACCGAGATGGTGTACATGTTCGGGGTGATGAACGCCAGGAAAATGCCCAGGAGCATGCCGCCGCCAGCCCCGCCCATCGCAAGCCGCGGGACGTTCGTCCACTGACTGGGACGCCCGAGCATGGCCTCCGTTACGGGAATGCCAGAGATGACGTTCATGCAATCGTCGTGTACGCCCAGGAGGCGCAACTGCTCGATGGCGTCGGCGGCAGGCGCGAGGTCCGAAAAGACCGCCAGGATGGATTTTTCTTCAGTCATGGCTTGACTCCTATTCCAAATCGCTGACCGTGACAACCGTCTCGCGTCCGAACTTGCGGACGGAGTGCGCCATCTGGCCTTCCTGCACTTCCCAAACCGGGATGAGCGGGATCAACTTGGATGCGCCCATGTACAGCAGGATGAAGAAGGCAACCGTGCCAAGTCCCAGCCAGACCTCGATGCCCGGCTCATACATGCGCCAGGTGAACGGCATGCGGTTGATGGTCAGTGAGATCGGGACGATGATGTAGCGTTCGAACCACATGCCGAAGTTGATCAACAAGCCGACAATGAACAGGATCCAGGGTGTTGAACGCCACTTTTTGTTCCAAAGGGTTGCCCAGGGGACCGCCACATTGAAAATCAACATGGCAAACCACATCCAGCCCATGGGACCGGCTTCATGCCAGTGGAGCAGTTCTTTTGTCCATTTGTCGCCGCCATACCATTGCACGATGTAATCGTTGAAGAAGAAATAAGCCCACGTCATGGAGATGATGAGCATCAATTTGCCGATGGCTTCAAAATGTTCCGGGCGAATGAAATATTTCATGTTCTTCATGGTACCGCGCACAACTGCAAGCACCATCACGACCGCTCCCATGCCGGAGTGCAGAGCGCCGACAACAAAGTAGGGACCGAAGATGGTGGAACTCCAGCCGGGGCGGGTTGCCATGGCAAAGTCCCAGGAGACGATGGTGTGGACGGAGAACATGACCGGGATGATCGCAAAGGCAAAGATGTTCAAGCCGTTGCGCAGGTGCGCCCATTCGCCTTCGGTACCGCGGAAACCAAGCGCAAGAGTGCGGTAGAAAACCTTCTGCCATGTGCCGTCGGGAGTGCGGTCGCGCGCCATCGCCAAATCAGGGATGAGCGGCAGGAAGAGGTACATCGTGGAGGAGAGCAGGTAGGTGGTGATCGCCAGCAGGTCCCAGGATAGAGGCGAGTGGAAGTTGGGCCACAACTGCCGCTGGTTGGGGATGGGCATCATCCAGTACGAAAGCCAGACACGTCCCATGTGCATGAAGATGCTGAAACCGGCCTGCACCAGGCCAAAGGTGGTCATCAATTCCGCCGCGCGCGTGAATGGACGGCGGAACTCCGCCTTGAATACGCGCAGGATGGCGGAGATGAACGTCCCCGCGTGGCTGATGCCGATCCAGAACACGGTGTTGACGAGGAAGATACCCCAATAGGACGGGCGGTTGACACCTGCCACGCCCAGACCTTCGAGGATCATCACGCCCCATTTGTAGAACAGGGCGTAGGCGACGAACGCCGCCAGCAGGCCGAAGACCACCCAGAACTTCCACGAGGTGGTGTGCATGGCTTCCATGACCATCTCGTTCATCTTGCCGCGCGGCATCGGGTCGAGCATCAGGTGCTGTTCGCGCAGGTGCTCCTCGTGCGACTTGTGTTCGTGCCCTGTATGATTCTTGTTATCAGCCATGGTCTACCCTTCCTTGAGATAGGTCACGCGAGGCAATGCGCCCAATTCCTCGAGATGATATTCAGCGCGGGGCGAGCGGGCAAGCTGCGCCGCCAGGCTTTCAGGATGGTCGATGCGCCCAAAGGTGATGGCGCTGGCAGGGCAGGCTTGCGCGCAGGCAGTGGTGAACTCACCGTCTTCCACTTCGCGCCCTTCAGATTTTGCCTTGTCCTGCGCCTTGTGGATGCGCTGGATGCAGAACGTGCATTTCTCCATCACGCCGCGACGGCGGACGGTCACATCGGGGTTGAACTGATTGGCAAGGATCGTAATCTCAGGGCGTTCACGATTATCCTGGTAGTCACGCCAGTTGAAGGATCGCACCTGGTACGGGCAGTTGTTCGCGCAGTAACGCGTCCCCACACAGCGGTTGTATACCTGCAGGTTGATCTGCTCCGGCATGCTGTGAACCGTGGCGAACAACGGGCAGACCGGCTCACAGGGAGCCTTTCCGCATTGCTGGCAGAGCATCGGCTGGTAGGCGGACATTTTCACTTCGGGATACTCGCCCTCCCAGAAGCGTTCCGTGCGGATCCAGTGCATCGAACGCCCGTAGCCCGAGTCCACCTCGCCGACGTAGGCAATGTTGTTCTCCATCGCGCAGGCGGCGACGCATGCCTGACAGCCCGTGCAAAGGTCCATATCGATGACCATGCCCCACTTGCCTTCCGCCTCTTCGGCGAGCGCACCCTTCGCGTGAAGTTTATTCAGATCTACATTCATAAGAATCGCTCCTCTATTCCTTTTCCAGTCCTTCGCCGTACACGCCGATGCGGCTCTCCAGGCGGGACAGATACTGTTTTTCGCCGGTCTTCCTCACTTCAACCTTCATGCCCGCAAACGCCAGGTCGCCCGCCTCGTTGAAGTGGACGCCCAGGACATCGGCGGGATTCACGCCCCGCCCCGCCGCAAACTGACCGTAGGCGGTGTGACCCTGCCCGAAGGGCATGGCGATCACATCCGGACGGATGGCTGGGTACAAATAAACCGGCGCTTTCACGCTCCCGGCCTCGCTCACGATCTCCACAACATCGTCGTTATCGAAACCAAGCTCGTGGGCGGTCTCGGGGTTCATCTCCACCCAGGTATTCCACATGACCGTCGTGGTCGGGTCGGCCAGTTCCTGCAGCCAGGGCTTGTTGGCTCCAGCCTCACCAAGCGTCGGCGAAACGAACGGCAGGAAGAAGAATTCGCCTTCGCCTGCAAATTCCGCAGTGCCAGGGTTCAATTGTTTCGCAAGCGCGGAGGCTGGAGAAGGCGTTGACAACGCCGGGTCCACGGTCCACCAGCCGCCGTGCTGTTGGAAGTAGGCGGTAAAGGAGTTGATCTCCGGGGCAATGAAGAAGCCTTCCTCGCCGACCAGATCTCGCCAACTTGTTCTGGATGAAGGCTACCTCGTCCGCAAAGGGCAGGGATTCGGGAGCGGCGGCGAGAAACACGTCCGCAGTGGAGCGGGTATTGAAGTAGGGAGCGACCACCGGTTGCGCCCCCGAAAGGATCGGTTTCGCCGAGACAACCGCCCGCTGGTAGCCCCACGACTCCAGCCCGTGGTGGTCGGGAAAGATGTAATCGGCGGCAAGGGCAGTCTCATCGGGGAAGGTGGCAAACGAAATGACCTGCGGAACCGACTCAAGCGCCTCCGCGAAACCGAGATGTTTCGGCAGTTCGAAGACAGGATTGATGCCGTGAATGAATAATACTTTCACGCCGCCATTATTCATTTTAGCGATGAAATCGGTCATTTCCTGCGCGCTGGCAGGGCGGTGATACTCATTCTGCGCCGGGGCAAGCGGGGAGACGAACACACCGCCGGGCAGACCAAAATTGCCCATCTGGGCGTTCAACGCCAGGACCGATTCAGCGGTGGCAAGCCCATTGCTTTGACCGAGCGCCGCGCCGCCGGGGATGGCAAGCGGATGGTGCGCGTTGACGAATACCTGGGCAACCTGTTGGAGCAAAGCCAACTCCACGCCGGATTCCTCGGCGACAGCAAGCGGGTCAACGGAGGAGAAGGCGGTCGGGATGGCGCCGCCTTTTGCTTCAGCGACGAGTTTGCCGATTGCAAGCGCGACCAATCCCTCGGTCCCGGGGCGAAGCGGAACCCACAGGTCCGCTTTGGAGGCGGTTTGGGACATCCGAGGCTCAAAATGGACGAAGTATCCGCGCCGTTCGGGATTTCCGCGGCGCATTTTCGCAAATCCGCGGGTGAAGGCGACGGGCGAGAGCCAGGTCTCGAGGAAGTTGGCGCCGAACGAAAGGACGACATCTGCGTTCTCGAGGTCGAAGAACGGCATGGCGGATTTGCCGAAGCAGGTTTTCCGCCGCCTTGCTCAGGGTGGCACGGGCTTCGAACATGCCGAGCGCCCCAAAACGGAGCGGGGCGGGCGCGCCGATGGCTTTTGCGAGGTCAGAGACCAGGTCGAAGAGGTGATCGGGAGCCATACCCATCAGGAAGGCGATCTCGGACGGGTCGGTGTTCTTCAGTGCGTCAGAGACGATCTGGATGGCGGCATCCCATTCCAGAGTATCTTTCGCAGAGTTGAGGGCCGCGGCCTTGCCCGTGTCGGGTTTTCGATACGGTCGGGGTTGTACAGACCCTGCAAGGTCGCCTGTCCGCGTGCGCAGGTCTTGCCTAGGTTGACGGGGTTGTTGGCATTTCCCTCCACTTTGATGGCGCGTCCCTGCATGGTGCGGACGACGAGTCCGCAAGCCGCGGCGCATTCGCGGCAGGTAGTGGCGTAATAGGTGCTCAAACCGTTGTAGGTGTACTCGGGCATTTTTGCGTACGGTTCACGGTCCACATAACGCGAAGTGGGACCGCAACCGGTCAGGACTGCCGTGGTCGCCGCGCCTGCAGTAGCCAGTTTGAGAAAATCACGCCGGGAAATCTGTTTGCTCATAATTTCTTCCTTTTTCACCCGGATTAATAATGACAGGTACCGCAGTCGGTGAGTTTGTTGAGTTTTTCAACATCGTCACCCGCCCGTTCCTGATGGCAGGTCAAACACCAGCCCATGTTCATCACCTGGGGGTTCTCGGCGATTTCCACCTTGCTCATATCGCCGTGGCAGTTCTCACAGTTCAGTCCCGCCGCGATGTGCGGACGATGGTTGAAATGCACAAATTCAGCTACTTTTGCAACTGGCGCCCAGACAAAATTCTCGCCATTCGTCATTGCGTCGAGCAGGGGTTTCAATTTTGCACTAGTGTTGGTTTTTGCGATCTGCTGGTGACACCCCCAGCACTTGTTGATCGTCGGCAGGCCGGAAGACGCTCCGCTTGAGGCACCCGGATGGCAGTACAAACATTGGATCCCAAAACCGACATGCAGGTTATGCGGGAATTGGATCGGCTGGGGATTGGGGTTTTGCTGGGTCTGATAAATGCCAAAGGCGGCCAGGCTGAACACGAACATCCCTGCGATGACCACGGCGATCCGCCCCATCGGGCTTATCACCCACTCAAATAATTTCTTGACCATGCATTCTCCTGTAACAAGATATGTTCTTGAAAAGTCATACGAAATTATACTAAATCAAACCCAAATTATACGTTCTGAGGTCCCCAAAACCGATAAGATGACAATAAAATTTACAGTCACGTGCTTATGACAAACAACGGACTCGTCCCGACCACCATCAAGGAAGCGATCAGGACGAGTTATTAATGAAATGAAACCATGAACCCGGACAGTTCAACTCATCTCCTCAAGTTGCTGAACCCCGCCAGCAACGGGGCGATTATACTGCAAAAGAACGGTCAAGTACATACGAGGTGCGCGGCGCATGTTATACTTTGCCCGCCTATGAAAAGATATTTCCGTCCGGCTGTCGTCCTGTCCATCAGTATCATGATTGCGCTCTTCAGCGCAGCGGTCACCTACACTGCAAGAACGTACGGTTCAAGTTACTCGACCACGGCGGCATATTTCCTTCAAACCACCCCCTCCCCGCAGGCCGAGGAGGACCGTTCCGAGGTCGGTTCCACTGACGGGATCGTGGTCATGGGCGGGGTCATCTCGATGATCGTCCTGATCCCGATCCTGGTGAGGCGAAAAGCCTGGATGCAGGGGGAGTAGGGTCAGCCCGAGCGCCAGTTCTGCGCTTTTGCGATGCGCTCGCCCAGCGGGGGATGTGAATAGAACAGGAAGACCACCCATTTTTCAGGATCGACCTCCCCGAGGTTTTGATTTGCCAGCCGCGTAAAAGCGGACGCGAACGCTTCACCCTTACCCGTGGCTTGCAACGCGTAGTCGTCAGCCTTCCTCTCCCTCCAGCGGGAGACAGCGTTCTCGAGCGGCATGGTGACCAGCCCGTACGCGCCCAGGATCAACATCAGCGCAGGGAACGCCGCCACGTCCGCCACGCCCGTAAAGCCGAAATAGCCAATCGCCCAGTTCAACCCAAGCGACGCGAGATACAATCCAGTTGTCGTGCCAACCGTTCCCATCGTGATCAACAACGGGATGTCGCGGTTGACGTGGTGTCCCAACTCGTGGGCAAGGACGGTTTCGACCTCGTCCGTGGAGAATTCGTTGACGAGCGTATCTCCCAGCACGATGCGGCGCGTGTTGCCGATGCCGGTCAAGGCGGCATTGGCGGATTTCGTCCGCCGCGACATGTCGAACTTGAAGACGCCGCGCACTTTCGTGTTGGCGCGTGCGGCAAGCGCCAACAGGCGGTTTTCCAATTCCTTGTGTTCGTCGCCGAGCGGGATGTATTTGTTGAACAGCGGCGCGATCAGGATCGGCGCAAGGTTGGAAAGCAGAACAGTGAAGACCAGCATCCCGCCTGCCGCCCACAGCCACCACAGGTCGCCGGTGGCGCGCAGGGCGAGATACAGCAATTCGAGCAGGAGCAGGCCGAGGGGAGCCCCGACCGCCATTCCCTTGAGACGGTCCACGATCCAGTCTTTGAGCGTCTGGTTGGACTGTCCAAATCGGTGCGGGAGGATGAATCCGCTGTAAAAACTGAGGGGAAGGTTGACGAGGAAGGAAATCCCGCCGAAGACCGCCACGAAGGCAGGGACGAGGAGCCATTCGTTGGTCGTCAGCGTGGTCAGCCGCTCGCGGAGCGCGACCGCCCAGCCGAGGAACAGCCAGGCGAGGGCGTAGACGGCGCTGAAGGCGTTGTCCACCAGCCACAAGCGGCGGCGGATGCGGGCATATTGTTTGGCAAGTCTTTGTCGTTCGGGGTCGAGGGTGGTCATAAGATCTCCGATTCGTTGCGAGCGATTGCAAGGAGCGAAGCATCTCCTTCGATGTTGGGGACGATTGCTTCGCGTCGCCTCGCAATGACGGTGCCAGTGTATTATTTCACCTGCTCCCCCGCCAGCAGCGCGAGAATTTCTTCCGATTTCATCACTTTTCCATAGGATTTGAGCGCGGCGAGAAATGACTTGTGCACCAAGTCCGCAGGAATGGTCGTGTCGTCGTACTCCAGGTCGCGGGTGGCGCAGGCATCCTCCGCGATGATGACTTGAAAGCCGAGGTCAGCCGCGGCGCGGGCGGTGGCGTCCACACACATGTGGGTCATCATGCCGCAGATGACTACACGCTCCACTTCCCATGCCTTGAGCATTTCCAGCAGGTTCGTCTCGCGGAAGGAATTCGGATAATGTTTGTACACGATCGGCTCATCCTCGAAATGGGCAACCAGAGTCGTGAATGTCCGAGCCGCTGTCGCCTTTGATGAAGAAGGCCGCATCAGGTTTCAGCGAAATATGCTGGATGTGGATGTGATGTCCGCCATGCTCGCGGAAACATTGAAGCAGCATGTACGCCTTCTTCGCGGCTTCTTCCGGGTTCACGAGCGGAAACTTCCCGCCGGGGAAATAATCCTTTTGAATGTCAATGACGAGCAGGGCTGTTTTCATTTTTTCACTTCCTTCCAAAATCCGCGGGGTTCTCGCCCCACAGGTCGGTGTCCCATTTCAGGACCGCGTCGTCGCGCAATTCGTTTTCCGCCAGCCAATTTTCAGAGCTTCGGATCAAGGCGAAGATCAGGGCGTTTCGCGGGGTATGCCTGAGTTGCGTCCTGCACTCGCCCGTGTACACCCACGAGATGGCGTTCTCCGAGTCGGAGTAAACGGGCAGTTCCTCCTCGTGCTTCAACTGCCAGGTCAGGGCGTGAACGATCGCCAGAAATTCCCCCACGTTGTTCGTCCCATCCGGGAAAGGTCCGATGTGAAAGAATTCCTTTCCCGAGTCCAGGAAGACACCTCGATATTCCATCCTGCCCGGCGACCCACTGCACGCCGCGTCCACGCAGATGGAGGGCAGGATCGGTTTGACGCTGGCTTCCTTCCACATCCCGTGAGAGGACGACTTCCCCTTGTACGCCTCATACCTGGACCCGAGGGCTGCCTCTGCCTCCTTGAGCGAATCAAACGCCTTGAACTCCGCCCCGGCAAACCCCTTCACCTGCTTCTCGCACTCCACCCACGTGGTGAAGATGCCGGTCCTGCGTCCCTTCCATACGACGTAATATTTCTCCTTTGGCATGCCCCAATTTTATCCGCAAATGGCCTACTTCACGACGAGTTCCACCGAATCCATCGCAATAAGCGACCCATCCTCCGCGCTGACATCCTGCACCTCAATGCGGATCACCGCCCCGGAAAGAATGTTTCCGAGCAGGATGGTCTCGTCGAAGGCGCCGGGCGCTCCCAGGTCGGGTGCTGTGACTGTGATCGAACCGATGGCAAGTTCCACGCCGCCCAGGTCGTAAATGCGGTACACAAGGTTGTTCTCGAACGGCGCGATCGCCACATTCCCTTTGATCGGCACAGAACTGAATACTTCACTCCCGTCGGCGGGAGATTCGATCGTGATCGTGCGCGGTCTGCCGTCCGGCGTGAACGTTACGTAATCCGTCATGTCCAACTGATTGTTGATCAGCCTGTAATGCCGGGCGGTCTGCAAAGTCGGACAGCACATCGGCTCGTCCGATCTGTGGGTCGTGACATCCAGAAAGACCTCCCCGTTCTCGATGGAGAGCTCGTTCAACAATGGGCGGTCATCCACCAGAACCGAGGCTTGATACTTGAGCTTCCCTTCCACATCGGCAAAGACAGCCAGAAAAACAAAAGTGCCCGTCCCGCCGTAGTTCTCGGCGATCATTGCCGCATATTCATCGAAGCCGTCGCCGTTCAAGTCGCCGCGCGCCGTGAAATCGGTCACATTCACCGAAATATAATCCTCACCCCCGGACGTTCCCTGTTCGAACCAGCCGTCGGTCAACTGCACGATACGCAAACCGTCCGTCAAACCGAGCTGGTATTCCGCGTTGCGGATGCGGGTCACGTAATCGGGCGCAGGTGTCGGGGTTTCGGGCTGGGCGGTTGGCTCGAGGACAGTATCAGGCGTCGGTGAGACCGGATCGAAACTTCGACATGACGCCAGCACCAGGCCAACCATCAAGATCAAAATCAAGGAACCACGGGAAACCATGTTGACACCTCCATCTCCAGTTCGATACAGCGAGCGGCTGCCTGCCGGGTCAAACGTGACGACCCAACCGGTCATGGGATCGACGAAGTCCATGCCAGCGAAGACCTCGCCAAACTTCACATCGGGCGGGATGATGTTCCAGGTGCGCGCCGCGTCCCGCGTGACGTAGAACTGGTTCCCGTTATAAATGACCGCCTCCTCCGCTGACAGAAAATCCGCTGAGCCGCCTTCAGGCAGGAGTGTCGGCGTAAGCGTCCACGTGTTTCCCGCATCGCGTGTGATGTAGACCGCCAGTTGATAAGTGCTGCCTGTCAGGCGCATGGCGATGAAACCGTCGTTGGGTGAAACAAATTTCATCTGCCCCTGATCGATCCCCAGTTCGAAATTCTCGGCGCCGGGCGGCAAAGGCAGGGATACCTGACTCCAGTTCGCCCCGCCGTCATCTGTGCGGAAAAGATAAGGCGTACCCGAGGAATACGTGACGCCGTATACATATGCGGTTTGCATGTTTACGGGAGCGATCCCTGCCTTCAAACCGCCAAGCGGAAGCGAATCGCCTGCATTCGCGAGGTTGGGGTCGTTGGTGATATTTTTGCGTCCATGTCGCGCCGCCGTCTGTGGTCTGAAAAACAGCGACCGCGTTCGACCCGGCGCCCACGCCAAGACCGGCAAGTGCCCAGCCATTATTCGCATCGAGGAAACGGATATCGCCACTACTGAACGGAACATTGGCAGAGGTCCAGGAAAGCCCGCCATCCGCGGTTCGATAAAGCGTACCGCCATGCGGATAGTTATTTGGATCAGGCACCTGCACCCATGCATGAGCGGCATCCAGGAAGGACACATACACGCTGTAACCCGTCTCTGTCAGGCCTGGCGGTGCGACGTTGTACCAGGTGATCCCCCCGTCATTTGTGCGGACGATCTGGGTCTCGGTCACGCCCCAGCCATCCAGTGAATTGACGAATCGGACGGAAATCAGCGATGGCGATTCAATGAGCGGTGCGTCAATTATCGCGGGCGAAGGGGTGTCGGGAGAATAAGGCGCAGGGGTGGGGGAGGAGGATGCGCAAGCGCTTAGTATCAACGAAATAAGAAAGAGGAAAGAAAGCCAACGTTTCATACATGTACCTCAGGGCTGAAGGTCAAAGATCAGACGTTCGACTTTCAACCTGTGACCTTCAACCAAGATATTCAACGATCGTCGCCTCACCCTGACCGACGCCGACGCACAGAGTTGCCAGTCCATACTTCACATTTCCGCGCAGACGCATTTCGTGGACAAGGGTTGTCATCAGCCGCGCGCCCGAACATCCCAGCGGATGCCCGATGGCGATCGCGCCGCCGTTGACATTGACGATCTCGGGATTAACGTCCAGGTCTTCCATCACTGCCAGCGACTGGACAGCGAATGCCTCGTTCAATTCCACGAGACCGATATCCTTCATTTGCAGACCTGCCCGCTGGAGCGCTTTCCTCGTCGCGGGCACGGGACCCAGTCCCATCACACGCGGCGGAACCCCGGCCGAGGCTGATGCAACGACCCGGAGCCAACGGCTTCAGCCCAAGCGACTTCGCCCTGTCCTCGCTCATGACGAGCAGAGCGGCGGCTCCATCATTCAACCCAGACGAATTTCCCGCCGTTACGGTTCCGCCCTCTTTGGCAAAGGCTGGCTTGAGTTTCGCCAGCGACTCCAGCGTCGTGTCGCGGCGCGGACGCTCGTCCGTGTCCACGATCTTCGGATCGCCCTTCTTCTGCGGGATGCCCACAGGCATGATCTCTTCCTTGAAGCGCCCCGAGTCGATGGCGGCAAGGGCAAGTTGATGACTCCGCAACGCGAAAGCGTCCTGTTTCTCGCGCGTGATGTGTGGACGCTCCTTCGCAATGTTCTCAGCGGTCTCGCCCATCGAGTCCGTGCCGTGCATTTCCTTCATTTTGGGGTTCGGATAACGCCAGCCCAGAGCCGTGTCGTAGGCGGTCAGGTTGCCGAACGAGTACCCGGCTTCCGCTTTGGGAAGCGAGTACGGCGCGCGGCTCATGGATTCGACCCCTCCCGCGATGTACACATCCCCTTCGCCAGCCTTGATCGCCCGCGCCGCCTGGTTAATGGCGTTCAAACCCGAGGCGCACAGACGGTTCACGGTCACGCCGCCCACTTCCACGGGCAGACCGGCCAGCAGGGACGCCATGCGCGCCACGTTGCGGTTATCCTCCCCAGCCTGGTTTGCGCAACCGAGGAACACCTCCTCGACGAGTGCGGGGTCAAGGCTCGAGCGTTGAACAATTTCCTTGATCACGAGAGCAGCCATATCGTCCGGGCGAACCGAAGCAAGAATCCCTCCCAAAGCGCCGACCGGCGTGCGGATCGCGTCCACGATGACAATATTGGTCATTTTGTCCTCCGTAGGGGCACAGCGGAAGAGTTGAACGACCACATCTTTTGCCGTTCTGCTGTGCCCATACACTTTGAGGCGATTCTACCACCTTCAAAACGGATGATTTTTGTACACTCCATCGTATGACGCTTGTTACTACACCCAAAGGGAATTAGAAGCCATAATCAGGGTGGCGGAGTATTCCGCTAATTATTGTCAAACTTCTCGAATAAGAAAAAGGAGTGCCAATGCCTGCCAAAGGTTGGATCGAAGTCAGTGATACCTACTGTAAAGGTTGCGAATTATGCCTGAGCGCATGCCCGCAAGGGGTGATGGAACTGGACATGTCGCGGCTTACCCCCAAGGGATACCACCCCGCGCACACGTTCAAGGACGGATGCACGGGGTGCGCCATCTGCGCGCTGGTCTGCCCGGATGCCGCAATCACGGTGTATCGCGAAGTTACAAAATCAGTTCCCACAACCGTAGGGGCGTAGCACAATACTACGCCCTTACATATTTTTACGGAGAAACAAATGCCCAAAGAACTATGGAAAGGCAATGAAGCCATCGCGGAAGCGGCGGTGCGGGCGGGATTGCAGGCCTACTTTGGCTATCCCATCACCCCGCAGACCGAGATCCTGGAATATCTCTCGCGGCGCATGCCCGAACTGGGACGCGCCTTCGTGCAAGCCGAGTCTGAACTCGGCGCGATCAATATGGTGTACGGCGCGGCATGCACAGGCGCGCGCGTCATGTCCACCTCCTCCAGCCCGGGCGTGAGCCTGATGATGGAAGGGTTGTCCTACATCGCGGGAACGGAAGTCCCGGCAGTGCTGGTCAACGTGATGCGCGGCGGACCCGGTCTTGGCAATATCGCTCCGGCGCAATCGGACTACAACCAGGCTGTCCATGGCGGCGGACACGGCGATTATCCGCGCATCGTGCTGGCGCCTGCCTCGGTACAGGAAGCCATCGACCTGACGGGTCTTTCATTCGACCTTGCCGAGAAATATCGCATGATCTGCATGGTCATCCTGGACGGCTCCATCGGCCAGATGATGGAACCGGCCGAGATGCCCGAAATGAAGCCGATCGTGGACCGGAACTTTGAGTGGGCGACAAACGGCGCGATCAACCGCGAGCGGCGCATCCTTTCCTCGATTTATATTGATCCGCCCGCCGAGGAGGTTGCCAACTTCCGGCTCGGCAAACGCTGGCAGGAAGTGCAGGCCAACGAGGTGCGGTACAAGGAATACTTCCTCGATGACGCTGAGTTCGTCGTGGTTGGCTTTGGCACGGCGGGACGCGTGGCGCTTTCGGCGGTCCGCACGGCTCGGGCAGAGGGGATCAAGGTCGGCTTGTTGCGCCCGGTCACCGTCAGCCCGTATCCGTATCAGGCGATTGAGCAACTGGCGGGACGCGTGAGCGGCTTCCTGGTCACCGAGATGAACATGGGGCAGATGTTCGATGATGTCCGCCTCGCAGTACGAGGACGCGTCCCCGTCGAATTTTACGGACGCACGGGCGGCGTAGTCCCGTTCCCCGACGAGATCCTGTCTGAGATCCATCGCATCGCGGCAGGACAATGGTCAACTGACAGTGACCCGCGCGATGCCTGGCAGGCGCGCATGGCATCCGTCCTTGAGAGGTAAAAATGACTGCTCCTAATAATCTGGTTTACGAACGTCCCGAAGGTTTTACCGAAACACCGACACATTATTGTCCGGGTTGTACGCACGGGGTGGCACACCGCCTGATCGCCGAGGTTTTGGAAGAGATGAATTTGATCCCCAGGACCATCGGCGTCGCGCCGGTGGGATGCTCGGTCTTTGCCTACAATTATTTCGATACCGACTTTGTGGAGGCCCCGCACGGACGCGCGCCTGCCATGGCGACGGGCATCAAGCGCGTCCTGCCGGACCGAATTGTCTTCACCTACCAGGGCGACGGCGACCTGGCTTCGATCGGCATGGGCGAGATCGTCCACGCTGCGGCACGCGGCGAGAACATCACCGTCGTTTTCATCAACAACGCCAACTTCGGCATGACCGGCGGGCAGATGGCTCCCACCACCCTGCCTGGGATGAAGACGACCTCATCCCCCCTCGGCCGTGACGTGGAAACGCAGGGCTTTCCCATCCGCATGGCAGAGATGCTTGCCACGCTGGACGGCGCGGGTTATATCGTGCGCCGGTCATTGCATGACCCAAAGAACATCCGCCTTGCAAAGAAAGCCATCCGCATGGCGTTCGAGACCCAGGCACGCGGACTTGGTTTCTCGATGGTCGAGCTGCTGTCTACGTGTCCCACCAACTGGGGTATGACCCCGGTCGCTTCCCTGAAGTTCGTGGAAGAGCACATGGTCCCGGCGTATCCGCTTGGCGATTACAAGGTCGCGGCGGGTGTGGCGCAGGTGAAAATATAAGATGTCATTGCGAGCGAAGCGAAGCAATCTTCTCGCAAAGTTGGAGATTGCTTCCCGCAGGTCGCAATGACGGAGGACTACTATGCAAAAAGAAATCATTATCGCAGGCTTTGGCGGACAAGGCGTTCTGTTTGGCGGACAAGTGCTGGCATATGCCGCCATGGATACCGGCAAGCAAGTCACCTGGATCCCCTCCTACGGTCCCGAAATGCGCGGCGGGACAGCGAACTGCACGGTCATCATCGCGGACGACGAGATTGGTTCGCCGCTTGTGAAGAATCCGCCGCTGGCAATTGCCTTGAACCTGCCATCCTTCGACAAGTACGAAGAGCTACTCGCCCCCGGCGGGACCCTGATCGTCAACCAATCCATGGTGGACCGCGGCGCAAAGCGGACGGACATTAACGTCATCCTTGTGCCGTGTAACGAGATCGCCGAAGAGCTCGGCGACAAGAAGTTGATGAACATGGTCGCGGTCGGAGCGTTGCTGACGGCATTACCGGAGATCACGATCAAGGATGTCGAGAAGGCGTTGGAAGGTCATTTGCCGGCAAGACACAAACATCTTCTGCCAAAGAATTATGAGGCGCTGAAGAGAGGCTTCGAAGCGGCGCAGAAAGTGCCGGCGTAGGAAAGTGATCAGTATGCAGTGACCAGTTACCCGTTTCGCAAGAGGCGGGTTTTTTTCTTGTTGTACAATTGAGACATGAAATACGAAACCATCCACGGCGTGAGCCTCCCCAAGATCGGATTTGGCACCTGGAGCATCGGCGGCGGGACATCCCCCGACCCGAAACTTGACACCGCTTCGATGACCGCGCTTCGCTCTGCGCTCGAAATTGGTTACACCCATTTCGACACCGCCGAATATTATGCCGACGGGCACTGCGAGGAACTGGTCGGCAGGGCGGTCCGCGAGTCGGGAAAGAAGCGCGAGGACGTGTTCATCACAACCAAGGTCTCGCCCGAGCATCTCGCTTATAACGAGGTGCTCAAATCGTGCGAGAACTCCCTGCGCCATCTCAAAATGGATTACATTGACCTGTACCTCATCCACTGGCCGCCACGTTCCATTTCCAAACTCGATGAAGCCTTCCCCGCCTTGAACAAACTTGTGCGTGATGGCAAGGTGAAACACCTGGGTGTGAGCAATTTCAATCTCAAATGGCTCAAGCGCGCACAGGAACTCTCTGAAACGCCGATCATCACGAACCAGGTCCCTTACCGACTGCCTGATAAATCCTACGTGGCGAATGGCGTGATCGAATACTGCCAGCAAAACGACATTCTGTCACGGCTTATTCGCCTGTCAAATTCAGGAGCATGCGCGTCAACAGAACGTTGAACCAATCGCAGAGGCACACTCCGCCACGCCTTCTCAGATCGCGCTGGCATGGCTCGTCATGCAGCCGCGCGTCATTACGATACCCATGTCGTTCAACCCGCAACACATCCAGGGAAAACTTCGCGGCGGCGGATATCGAACTCACCGACAAGGAAATGTCACAACTTGCGGACGAGTGGTAAGCCTTCCAACAGCCCCATGAAACTGCAAATCCTCCCTGAAATCGAGATCATCGAAGAGACCGAGACCGAACTCGAGCCGCTCTACCGCGTCATCATCCACAACGACCACGTCACGCCAATGGATTTTGTCGTGCAGGTTCTTAAAACCGTCTTTTATCTCGCCAACGACCGAGCCGCAGAGATCATGTTCGCGGCGCATTACTACGGGACGGCGTATGTGCAAACCCTCTCCAAGTCCGAGGCGGAGAAGCGGATACAACGAGCACACTTCGAAGCAAGTAACGCAGGCTACCCATTGAAATTCACGATGGAACAGGAGTGACTTTGGACTCAGGCGGCTTGCCGCCGATATTACAGGAGCAAGTTCCCTGACTCTATAATCCATGTCCACCCAACTTGATATCCTCACGCAAATCAACCTCGACGACCTTGTCGCCTCCTTCGGCTGGCAGGACATGCCGCTGCTTGCCGCGCTGGTTCGGCGCGCGTTCGTCAGCCCGGCTCACAAGTTCGCACGTCAAATGATGGATTTCGACAACCTGATCGGGCAGACCAGCCTTGCCGAAGCCTCGCAGACGATCATGCAGAGGCTGTATGTTCAGGATGTCCGCGTACATGGACGCGAACACATCCCGCTCACAGGTCCCGCTCTCTTTCTCTCCAACCACCCCGGCATGGCGGATACGATCAGCCTCTTTGCCGCCATCGACCGAAGCGACCTGAAGATCATCGCCCTGCACCGTCCTTTTTTGGCATCACTCGTCAACGTGACAAGAGACCTTTTCTACATCAGCGACGACGCGAACGAGCGGATGCGCGCCGTGCGAGGGGCATCCGCGCATTTGCGGAATGGCGGTTCCGCCCTGACCTTTCCAGCTGGGAGCATTGAACCCGATCCGTTGGTTTACCCCGGCGCACTGGACTCCCTCTCCAAATGGACAGACTCCGCCGGCGTTTTCGCCCGGTTTGCACGTGACGTGAAGATCGTTCCCGTTCTGGTGAGCGGGGTCATCTGGGAGCGGACCGCCCGTCACTGGCTGACGCGTTTCAAGCGCACACGCGCCGAACGCGAGAAACTTGCCGCGGCATTGCAGCTCCTTGCCATGGTCACACGCAACGCCAGACCGACCACAGTCCATGTGCAGTTTGCCAGACCGATCACCGTGGACGAAGTCGGTTCCACCGATTCTCAGGCAATCCACCAGGTTGTAGTTGAACGAATGGTGGAATTGATCGAAAGTAAACCCAAAGGTAAGGGAGTATCAGCCCTTTGACCCAACGCAAATGGTTGTCGCGTTCGATTTGGCTTCTGGTTCTCGCTGGCCTGCTTTACTTCGCCCTGCGCAACGCGCCATTGACTGAGATACTGCAAACGCTTAAGCAACTGGAAATCTGGCAGATTGGGCTCATTCTAACCATTAATGTTCTGGTCATTGTCTGTATGGCAGCGCGCTGGTGGATCATTGTCCGTGCAGAGAACCCATCCATACCGTTCTTACCGCTCGTAGGCTATCGCCTGTCCGTGTTCGGGTTGAGTTACTTCACGCCAGGTCCGCAGGTGGGAGGCGAGCCTCTACAGGTGCTATACCTGCAACGTAATCACGGACTGTCCTATGCACGCGCCACGTCTGTGGTGATCATGGACAAACTGCTAGAGTTTCTCGTGAACTTCATCCTGATCGGCATTGGCGCGTGGGCAATCGTCAGGGTGGGATTGGTGTCAGGAAACGGGATCAGGCTCAATTTAAGTCTGATCGGGCTGGCGGTTTTGCTGACATGGCCCATCGTCCACATCATCCTGCTCTATAACGGCATGGCGCCCCTTTCCAAAATCCTGCTCCGCCAGCCTTTCATCCAAAAGGACCATCCAAGCATACGTCTGATCGTTGTTGCAGAACGAATGGCATCGGCTTTTTGTCGAAAACATTTGCAGGCGATGTTCCTTGCCATCGGTTTTTCCCTGCTTTCGATCCTGGGGATCGCCGTTGAGTATTATTTGATGGTGTCATTCCTCGGCATGCAGATCAATGCTGTGCAGATTTTCGCCGCGTTGACCGCCATGCAGGTCGCGTTCCTGATGCCATTACCGGGCGGGCTGGGTGCGCTGGAGGCAAGCCAGGTGTTCGCGCTCGGCGCGTTCGGTCAGCCTGCATCTGCCGCGATCAGTTTGACATTGCTCATGCGCGCCCGTGATATTTTGAACGGCGGTATTGGATTGCTGCTTGCAGGGCGCGGATTTAAAGATAAAATTCAAGCATGAAGTCGCGCACTCTATTTTTCACCGCACCACATCGAGTCGAGATTTTGAAATATGAACTGCCGACCCTGAAGGACGATGAAGTGTTGGTGGAGACACAATGCTCTGCCATCAGTGCGGGGACGGAGATGCTCGTCTATCGCGGGCAGTTTCCACGTGTCACCGATTCACACGACAACCTGAGCAGCGATTTGAAGTATCCGCTGGCATACGGGTACGCGAATGTGGGCATAATTAAAGAGACAGGCAAGCAAGTAGACAAGGCGTTGTTGGGAAAACTTGTTTTTGGATTTGCTCCGCACACCTCAGCCTTTATCTGCAATCCTTCCTCCTTGATCGTCGCCCCCGCCTCCCTCCCCGCCGAAGCCTGTTCCTTCCTCCCCAACATGGAGACCGCTGTGAACCTGGTCCAGGATGCCGCGCCGATCCTTGGAGAGCGTGTGTTGGTATTGGGACAGGGCGTGATCGGGTTGCTCACGACTTCATTGCTCAGGGAGTTTCCACTGGCGTCGTTGGTCACTTCGGACCGTTATGCGTTGCGACGGAAAGCTTCGCTGGAAATTGGGGCGAATGATTCGTTTGACCCAGAGGTGTTGAGAGAAAATCCAAATAGACACACCTTGAATCACTCATCCAATCTCACTCCTGGCTACACGCAAATCAATTCGACATCATTAGCCTCACCAGCCCCTGAGGCACCACCTATAAACCATCTTGCCTACACACAAAACTTCGACCTGACCTTTGAACTCAGCGGTTCCCCCTCCATACTGAACGACGCCATTGCATTGACAGCCTTCAGCGGACGGATTGTCATCGGCTCTTGGTATGGAGAAAAGAAAGCGCCAATCGACCTTGGCGGCATATTTCATCGATCGCGTATCCAATTGATTTCGTCACAAGTCAGCACGATTGCTCCAGCGTTGAGCGGGCGCTGGGACAAGGCGCGCAGGTTCGGGGTCGCGTGGGAGGCGCTGCGGAGGATCCAGCCGCAGAAGTGGATCACACACCGCTTCCCCATCGAGGAGGCGGAGAAGGCGTATCAATTGCTGGATGAGAATCCGCAAGAGACGATGCAGGTATTGTTTGAATACAAAGCGTAAAATCATTATCAGGAGATTGCTCCGCCACTCGCCGTTTAAGGCTCGGGGCTCGCAATGACAGATGAAATTCCATTACACCAATCTTGAAACCTGCCATGAAGCGGCGGGCGTTGTCGTGGTTATCGATGTCCTGCGTGCTTTCTCGAACGCGGCATATGCCTTTTCACGAGGGGCAACGGAGATCTATCCGGTCGGTGGCGTGGAAGAGGCGTTGAAATTCAAAGCCGAAACGACCAATTCGCTGGCGGCTGGCGAAGTGAGCGGACTTCCGCCCCAAGGATTCGACTTCGGCAATTCCCCCACTCAAACAAAGGAATTGGATTTAGGTGGCAGGGTTATCGTGCAGAGCACGGGCGCAGGGACCAAGGGAATTGTCCGAAGCGTGAAGGCAGAGACGATGCTCGCAGCGAGTTTTGTCGTTGCCGGTGCAACGATACATTACCTTCAAAAGTTATCACCTGCAATCGTAACCTTTGTCATTACGGGTCAATATGGAGTTGACGGAGGCGACGAAGACCTTGCCTGTGCCGAGTACTTTGAGGCTTCGCTCCTAGGCGAACGACCCGATTCTGCCCCATTCATTGAGCGCGTGTTCAGGTCGCGCGACGCGCTAATGCACCTCGACCCGAAGGAAACAGGCTTCCCGTATTCAGACCTGGAGCTTTGCACGCGAATCGACGCGTTCGGTTTCGCCATGCTGGTCACAAAGGAGAACGGGCGTCACGTTATGCGTGCCGTAGAACCGAATTAGAAACCGCAACTGGAGAATTTCTTTTGAACTTGTCCATTGAATTACTTCTTGCCGTTGTTGCCAGCCTGCTTTTGCTGAGCGTTTTCGCCAGCAAGATCTCGGATCGCTTTGGCATCCCGGCACTGCTCTTATTCCTGGCGTTGGGGATGCTGGCCGGGTCGGACGGTCCTGGAGGAATCTATTTCGATGATGCGGCACTGTCGCAATTTATCGGTATTGTCGCCTTGAACCTGATCCTGTTTGCAGGCGGACTGGAGACCGAATGGAAGGATATCCGCCCAGTATTGAAGGAAGGTGTCATACTTTCCACGTTGGGCGTGTTGATAACAGCGCTGGCTGTCGGATTGATCGCGCAAGTCCTGCTTGGATTTAGCCTCCTGGAGGGTCTCCTGCTCGGTGCGATCGTCTCCTCCACAGATGCGGCGGCGGTATTTTCGATTTTACGTTCCAAGAGTCTTGGATTGAAGGGGAAGCTGGCCCCCCTGCTCGAGCTCGAATCGGGAAGCAACGATCCAATGGCGGTTTTTCTTACCGTTGGTCTGATTCAACTCCTGACCCAGCCTTCTTTTCAAGTCAGCGACCTGGTTGTATCTTTCGTCCTCCAGATCGTCGTGGGCATTGCGATGGGCTATATCTTCGGCAAGGTGATCGTATTCCTTGCCAACCGTCTGCATCTGGGTTTTGAGGGGTTGTACCCTGTCCTAACCCTGGCCATGGTGTTCCTCACCTACAGTCTGACCACCGCGGCAAGCGGCAACGGCTTCCTGGCGGTCTACCTGGCAGGCATTGCGGCAGGTCACCAGGATTTCGTCCATCGCCGCAGTCTGCTTCGCTTTCACAACGGCATGGCGTGGCTGATGCAGATCGCCATGTTCCTGACGCTTGGCCTGCTGGTCTTTCCTTCACGGATCATTCCCCTGATTGGAACCGGTCTGCTTGCTGCAGCCGCACTGATCTTCCTTGCAAGACCGATCAGCATTTTTCTCAGCCTGGTGTTCTCCAAATTCGACCTGCGGGAGAAGGCCTTCATCTCATGGGTGGGATTGCGCGGTGCAGTGCCGATCATCCTTGCAACCTATCCGCTTCTTGCTGGACTACCCGAGGCTGATGCGATCTTCAATATCGTTTTCTTCGTCGTTTTGACGTCTGCCCTCCTGCAGGGGGCGTCCCTGCCCTACGTTGCCAAATGGCTCAAAGTGGATGCCCCCATCGAGAAAAAACCGATCTACCCCATCGAATTCACACCCATAAGCGGATTCAAGAACGAATTCAAGGAACTTCCCATTCAGCCTGGTTCCCCATTTGCCGGCAAGACCATCGTCGAATTGGGTCTGCCTGCCGAATTCCTGATCATCCTGATCGCCCGCAACAAGGAATTCATCATGCCCAGCGGCGGGATAGAACTACTGGAAGGTGACACTCTCATAGTCCTTGCGGATAAGGATGTGTTTACCCAGGTAGCATCGAGTGCAAGTCCGTCTGCATTGAAAGCCAACAACAAATAACGGAGCCGTCATGTACACACTTGGAGTCAGAAGAGATTTCATCGCCAGACATTTCCTCATCGGAGGCGACTGGGGGCCTGAGAATTCCCCCAACTCACATCACTACGTCCTTGAACTGCGACTCGAAGGCAGGGAACTCGACCAGCACGGCTATCTCGTGGACATCGTGGACGTGGAGAAACATCTCGACGAGATCGTGGACTACTACAAGGAGCAAATGTTGAATGACAAGCCCGAGTTTGCAGGCTTGAACCCGTCCATTGAGCATTTCGCGCGGATTTTGGCGACATCGCTGAGCGAACGCATCAAGGCGGCGAATATCTCAACAGTGAAAGTGGTGCTGTGGGAGAACGAGTTGGCATGGGCAGCGTATAAAGTCGAACGTCAAAGGTCGAACGTCGAAGCATGAAGATTGGGCTGATCATTTACGGCTCGCTGGAGACAGTCAGCGGCGGGTATTTGTATGACCGCAAGCTGGTGGAGTACCTGCGCGGACAGGGTGACACGGTGGAGATCATCTCCCTGCCGTGGAGGAATTACGCCTCCCACCTGACCGATAACCTTCACTTCCGCCTCCCAACTCCATCTGTCATTGCGACCTTCGGGAAGCAATCCCCAAACAACCAACCCTTCGATGTCCTTATTCAGGATGAACTCAACCATCCGTCCCTGATCTGGGCAAATCGGGGAAAACATCCATATCCGATCGTTTCACTCGTACATCATCTGCGGTGCTCGGAGTTGCGACCGAAGTGGCAGAATGACCTGTATCGCATCTTCGAAAGGAAATACCTGCAAAGTGTGGATGGGTTCATCTTCAACTCAAAAACGACGCAGGGAGTAGTTCATGGCATGATCGGGGATGGTAAACCGTCCATTGTTGCCTATCCGCCGACGGATAGGTTTAGCGACAAGGTGATTTCGGAGGAAGAGATTCTGAAGGCGGGCAAAAATCGGCGAATTGCAAATTTTGTTTTTAGGAAATGTGATCTATCGAAAGGGATTGCATATACTGCTCAATGCAGTCAAAAGTCAAAGGTCGAAGGTCAGGGTGGAGGTGGTCGGAGGTTTGAGCGCCGAGCCGAAATATGCAGAGGAAATGCGAAGGTTTGTCACGGTCAATGGTCTATCGTCTATGGTCACTTTCCACGGCACACTCGACAAGGAACCGCTCGCCGAAAAGTTCAGGAATGCGCACATCCTCGTCGTACCGTCAAGTTATGAGGGCTTTGGGATCGTGTATCTCGAAGGGATGGGATTTGGTCTGCCCGCGATCGGGACAACGGCAGGAGCGGCAGGCGAGGTGATTACGCATGGCGAGGATGGATATTTGATAAAGCCGGATGATGATGTGACACTGGCGAGGATCCTTGATGAATTGGCAAATAAGCGTGAATCGTTGACAAGATTGTCTTTGAATGCAGTGAAAAAGTACAAGTCCCAGCCGAGGTGGGAGGAGACGGCGGGGGGAATACGGGAATTTTTACATCAAATGGCGGGCGCTTCGACTACGCTGCGCTCCGCTCAGCGCGGATGATGCTTATGGAATATTCATTTCCTCACTATCTCCTCTCCAAACAAAGCGTGGATGATCGAGCGCTGAACAAGGATGTGTTGTCCGCGTTGAGGGCGAACTTGCCACAAGAGCCGATTCCGCATCATCGAGGTCGGGGCGGGGATCGGGACGATGCTGAAGCGGCTGGTGCGGTGGGATGTCATTCGTCAAGCCGAGGTTGTGCTGGTGGATGAGATGGCGGAGAATATCGAATACGCGTCAGAGTGGGTGAAGGTTTGGGCGGAGCAGGCAGGTTTGAGCGTGGAGAGAAGCGGAAGCAGCATCCGATTGTTCGACGAGGCTCACGATATCAAAGTCCAACTGGAGCAGGCGGACGTCTTCGATTTCATCCAGAAAAATAAAGAGCCTGCGGACCTGTTGATCGCGCATGCGTTTTTGGATCTGCTGCCGATGCCCGAGTCATTGACCGAAGTTGTTATCGCTGACAAAGGGATCTGGCATGGCTGACGGTCAACTTCGACGGCGTGACGACGTTCGAGCCGACGATCGATGCGGGGTTGGATGCGCAGATCGAGCGGTTGTATCACGAGACGATGGACAGGCGGGCAACGGGCGGAGACAGCCGAAGCGGGCGCCATCTGTTCGGGCATTTGCGGGGCGCAGGTGCGGAGATCCTTGCGGCAGGCGCGTCGGATTGGGTGGTGTATGCGATAAACGGCAGGTATCCCGATGACGAAGCGTATTTCCTGCATTTCATTTTGCATTTCTTTGAGGAGTCGCTGACGGGTCATGCAGAACTTGATGCCGAGGCGTTTGTAGGCTGGCTGAAAGAACGCCATACACAGATCGAACGTGGCGAATTGGTATACATTGCGCATCAGATGGATTTTTTGGTGAAACGAAACGAGGAAAAGTCCGTATAATGAGTACGGAGTGAAAATGATTTATACGTATCAGATCGAAGGAATAACTTTACAGACGGGCGATATCATCTGCACAATGAACGGCAAGCCCGATATCCTGCCTGGTGAGTTCTGGCGGCTCGTCGGGCGGCTCGTGCCTGGAGATGTGGACCACGTGGCGATGTACACCGGTCCTGTGGGACGCTGTGTGGAGGCGGGCGCGCGCGGCGTGATCAAATTCACCGTCTTCGACAGGCAATGGAACACCGAACGCATGGCGCGTCGGCGCGGACTTCTGTTTGACACTTTTTACGGAGTCGCTTCTCCCCTCGACGGACTCGAACTCTGCAGAGGACGAAGAGCATCAGATGCGGCAGACGGTGGCGGCGTATGCACTGGCGCAGGTCGGCAAACCGTATAACCTGAACTTCCTGAATGCAGAAACGGAAGAGGCATTCTATTGCAGTCAATTGGCGTACAAGGCGTATCAGCAGGTCGGGATCGACCTGAATACGGGTCTCGCCATGGAACAACTGCCCGGGACGAACCATATCATTTATCCGCAGGAGATTTGGGAGGGGTTTAGCCATCGGCAGGCGGAAGTCCAGAAGGCGGGAGGCAGTGGGCAGTTAATAACAGCCTCGGTGGTTGAGTAGGGCGAGTGCTCGTTCTCGCCCGTATCGAAACCACCACTACACAAAGCCGTTCTGCTTATTTCTGGTTTCGATACGTGGCGCGAGGCGCCACTACTCAACCAGCGGGGATATATGATTCCTGGTGTATAATCCACTTACTAATAATCTATATCAGCAGTCCAACGCTGTTTTCGACTGAGGGAAACTCAATCTTTACAAGTGCACGACTTCTGAAGAACAGGAAAAAGTTTTGAACTTCGAACAATTTAATTTGGATTCCCGCCTGATGCAGGGAGTCAAGAACGCGGGCTATGAGACCGCGACGCCAATCCAGGAGGCGGCGATCCCCGCTGCGCTGCGTGGACGGGACATCATCGGTACGGCACAGACAGGCACAGGCAAGACAGCCGCGTTCGTCCTCCCCATTCTCAACAAGCTGCTCGATGGTCCACGCGGTCAGCCGCGCGCGCTCATCGTCACACCGACGCGCGAACTCGCGGAGCAAATTCACCAGGTGTTCCACGCGCTGTCGGTGGGGACCGGGCTGAGGAGCGCAACCATCTACGGGGGAGTCGGAGCCGACCGTCAGATCAAGGCATTGCGTCAGGGTGTGGAAATCCTGGTGGCGTGCCCGGGCCGCCTGCTGGACCTCATCCAACAAAGACATGCAAAAATGGAACGCATCGAGGTGCTGGTGCTCGATGAAGCCGACCGCATGTTCGACATGGGTTTTCTGCCTGATGTGAAGCGCATTATCAAAGCAGTGCCCGAGCGCAGGCAGACCATGTTATTCTCGGCAACCTTCCCCGCAGAGGTGGAACAACTTGCCTCACACTCGCTTGTGGAACCGCAAAAGATCGCCATGGGCATCAGCAAACCCGCAGTCACGGTGTCGCATGCGCTGTATCCCGTGCCGCAACATTTGAAATCAGGTCTGCTGTTGAAACTGCTCAAACAGACCTCCACCAATTCAGTGCTCATCTTCACCCGCACCAAACACCGCGCGGACAAGATCGCGCGCCAGATCGCGCACGCGGGACATCGCGTCACGAGCCTGCACAGCAACCGCACGCAGGGACAGCGTGAGCAGGCTCTGCACGGTTTCAAAACGGGACATTTCCGCATCATGGTCGCCACCGACATCGCGGCGCGCGGTCTCGACATTGACAGCATCTCGCACGTCATCAACTTCGACATGCCCGACACCGCCGATGCCTACATCCACCGCATCGGGCGCACGGGACGCGCCCAGCGCACCGGCGACGCGTTCACGCTCGTCACACCCGAAGACAATGACATGGTCCGACAACTCGAACGCATCATGAAAGGACCGATCGAGAAGATCACTTTCGAAGATTTCGACTACACGCTTCCCGCCCCGCCGAGGTCTGGTTCCGATGCAAGAGGCCGTGGTGCCCCTCGCCCCCCGCGCCCCGCTCCCACGCCGACGAGGTTTGGGAAGAACCGCCTGGCGCCGAGGAGAAAGAAGTAATTGGTAAATTGGAAACCCGTCTCGCTGTAAGGCGGGTTTTCGTTATAATTTACGTCATGAAAACGTATCTTCTTGCCTGGAAACCAATACGGTCGGAATGGGATGATCTCCCAGAAACGTCAAAGGCTGTCAAGGAAGGAAGAAGTGACCCTATACGTTGGAGTTGTGGCAAATCTAAGCGTCCACAAAAAGGCGATAGGGTTTTCCTGATAAAACTTGGCAAAAAACCGAAAGGGATAATTGGATCGGGCTATATCGTTCGCGGTTCCTATGAAGACACTCATTGGGATTACGAGAGGGCAAGTAAAGGCGAGACTTCCAATTTTGTAAAAGTAAAGCTAGACACTCTTCTCAATCCAGACATAGAACCTATATTAGATAGAGAATTACTCGACGAGCAATCATTTTCAGAAATGCACTGGGATACACAAATGTCTGGCGTCCACATTCCAGAAAGTGTTGCCGCAGAACTTGAAATTCTCTGGAGCAACTTCCGAAATTCAATTGATTTTACATTCCCAGAAGAAGTTGACCAAATACAGGAAGAAATCTATGAAGGCGCGGTTCGTAAAGTAACAGTAAATGCTTATGAAAGAAATCCAGAAGCACGGAGACAGTGCATAAGTCATTACGGAGCAAGATGCTCAATTTGTGGTTTCGATTTTTTCGAGGTTTACGGAGAAGTTGGAAAAGATTTTGTCCATGTCCATCACCTAAAACAAATATCTGAAGTTGGTGAAACATACAAAATAGACCCAATCAATGATCTACGCCCCATTTGCCCAAACTGCCATGCTATCTTACACAAACAAAAACCGCCCTACACCATTGATGAAGTAAAAGGTTTTCTCAGAAAATAATTCATCATTGCGAATCAAAAAGGAGCCCCGCGAAATCGCGGGGCTCCTTTTTTTGTCAACTAATTGCTCAGTGTGACGTTGCTGGCCTGCGGGCCCTTGGGGCCTTGTTCAACATTGAACTCGACCTTCTGGCCTTCGGTCAGGTTGCGGAAACCATCGCCCTGGATGGCGGAGAAATGGACGAAAACGTCCTTGCCGCCTTCGCGTTCGATGAAGCCGAAGCCCTTGTCACCGTTGAACCATTTGACCGTACCAACTATTCTTTCAGACATGTTTTGCCTCCTATGGCAATAAAAAGATTTTAGGCGTCTTGGTCGTTCCATCGGAGGATAAAACAAAACAACCCACGGATTGAAACCGTGAGCTGTGGCTGTTCTTCTAACCAACGTAACTTACCGTTATCCTACTGCGCCAATAGTAACAGGGTAACGGGAATAAGTCAATGAAAAAACAATATGTCACACCTGCACCCACCGCAGGTGCGGTGTTGCGAGCGGAGCAAAGCAATCCCCGACTATGTTGGCGATCTACTGTGCGGGAGATTGCTTCCCGAAGGTTCGCAACGACATAACGCCAAGTGCTATAATCCCAACCAACCATGAACTTCCTCATCACCGGAGCCGCGGGTTTCCTCGGCTCTTCGCTTGCCAACCATCTCGCCCGCGAAGGACACCAGGTCCGCGGGCTGGACGATCTCTCCACGGGCGATCCGCAGGCGCTCGCGCCCGATGTCCATTTTACGCGCGGCGACGTCAGCGACCGCCCCAAGTTGTGGACCCTGCTCCAGGAGGTGGATGTCGTCTATCACCTCGCGGCGCGCGTCTCGGTGCCCGAGTCCGTGCTCTATCCGCGCGACTACAACAACGTCAACGTCGGCGGGACTGTGGCGCTCATGGAAGCCATGCGGGATGTCGGCGTGCGCCGCGTCGTTCTCGCGTCGTCCGGGGCTGTATACGGCGATTTGGCCGATCAACCGCTGAAAGAGACTCTCACCCCCAACCCGCGTTCGCCGTATGCCGTCTCCAAACTCGCGGCGGAATACTACGTCCGCACCATTGGCGGCTTGTGGGGGATCGAAACGGTCAGCCTGCGGATCTTCAACGCCTACGGACCGGGTCAACACCTGCCCGCCTCGCATCCGCCCGTGGTGCCGCATTACCTGAAACAAGCCCTACGCGGCGGGACCTTGGTCGCACACGGGGACGGGAATCAAACCCGCGATTACGTCTACGTGGACGATGTGGTCAGCGCCCTGGTTGCCGCGGCGACCGCGCCGAATATCAATGGGCTGGTCATCAACGTCGGCTCCGGCACAGAAACCAGCGTCCGCGACCTGATCAAGTCCGTGCTCGAGGTGACAGGCAGCAAAACCGAAGTCATCTACAACGCCCAAACCTCCGGCGGCGTCTCACACATGCGCGCGGATATATCCCTGGCAAAAGAGAAATTAAACTACCATCCGTCCATCAAACTGGAGGAAGGGCTACGGTTGACGATGAAGAGGGATAATCGATTTAAGTGACACTGACAGGTTTGAAGGTTTAAACGTTCCAACTTGTACCTGCCAACTTTCCAACCTTGAAATCATGAATATTCTTCCGCGAGATTTTTACAACCGCCCCACATTGACCGTCGCCCGCGGACTGATCGGCGCGCGCCTGGTTCGGATTCTGGATGGCGTGAAGTTGGTGGGTCTCATCACCGAAACCGAAGGCTACATCGGCGAAACGGACCTGGGATGCCATGCCAAGGCGGGACGGACTCCGCGCACACAGGTCATGTATGGAGAACCCGGGCATGCGTATGTCTATTTCACGTATGGGAATCACTGGATGCTGAACACGGTCACAGAGCAGGAAGGCTTCCCTGCAGCAGTGTTGATCCGGGCGATCCAGCCGATCGAGGGTGCGGAGGTCATGTCCGCGAGGCGTCAGGGGCGGGATACGTTCGGACCAGGCAAACTTTGTCAGGCGATGGGGATTGGCAAAGGGGAGAATACGGTCGATCTGACGGAATCAGGCTCAGGTCTATGGATCGAAGCGGGTGTCCAGGTCCCAGATTCGCTCGTGACGAAATGCCCACGTGTGGGTTTAAATAATGTGCCTGAACCGTGGAAATCCAAACCGTGGCGGTTTTTGGTCACAGATCATGTCATTGCGAGCCGCTTTTTGACGAAGCAATCTCCCACCCAATCTGGGATTGCTTCTCGAAGATCGCAATGACGGTATGGAGGAACAATGGGATTACTTGATGGTAAGAATGCATTGGTTTTTGGTCTGGCAAATGACAAGTCCATTGCGTGGGGCATCATCCAGGCGTTCAAGCGCGAGGGAGCGAACATTGGCATCAGTTACGCGGGCGAGATGCTCGAACGGCGCGTGAAGCCGCTTGCGGAAAAGGCCGATTGCAAGTGGGTCGAAGAATGTGACGTGACAAAGGACGACCAGATCGCGCGAGTGGCCGAGAGCGCCGCAAAACATTTCGGGAAGATCGATATTTTGGTGCACTCGATCGCGTTCGCAGGCCGTGAAGAGTTGAGCCGGCCGTATTATCAGACCAGCCGTGATGGGTTCAAGAACGCGATGGATATTTCCGTGTTCTCTTTCGTGGCGTTGACAAATGCCTTTCTGCCGATCCTAAACCCCGGCGCTTCGATCATGTGCCTGACCTATGGCTCGGGTGCGACAAAGGTTGCCCCGCATTACAACGTGATGGGTGTTGCAAAAGCCGCATTGGAATCGTCCACGCGTTATCTGGCTTATGACCTGGGTCCGCAGAAGATCCGCGTAAACGCGATCTCAGCCGGGCCGATCCGCACACTGGCGGCGGCTGGCGTGGGTGGCTTCCGTGACATGTATAAACATTTTGCAGATATGTCCCCGATGCGCGAGAATGTGACCATTGAAGATGTCGGCAATATGGCGGTGTTTCTGGGGTCGAACCTTTCCACAAAAGTCACTGGCGAAGTGATATACATCGATTCGGGTTTCAACATCATGGGCGTACAGGTCGGAGAGAAAAAGGAAGAGAAGAGCGAGTAATCTTCAACTCGATGGTCGATAGTGGCGCAATACAACGGCGCCACATATCGAGACCATCATTCACCAAAGCAAAACTTGATATCTGCTGGTTTCGATATGCCCTTCGCGAAGAACGCTCACGGCTACTCAACCAGCAGGTTTGTTTAACGGTAAAATCAACCCATGTTCAAACGCAACACCACCCCCATCGCGAAGGAAACCCAACAACCTGTCCAAGCTGTCGAACGCATTACGTCTGTGCTTGGATCAGGTGTCATCTGGCACGGCTCCATCAACGGCTCAGGCGGCGTCCGCATCGAGGGCGCGTTCGAAGGCGAGATCGCCCTGCGCGGCATGCTCGTCGTCGGCGAAACGGGGCGCGTCACCTGCCAGAACGTGCGCGCCAACACGGTCATTGTGGCGGGTGCGGTGCGCGGCAACATCACGACCCAGAAACTGGAAATCCGAGGCTCGGGTCGTGTATGGGGGGATGTGGTCACGACCGCATTCGTGACAGAGGAAGGCGCGTTCCTGCGTGGTCAAATTCGGATGGAAGAAACGGTCGAGCTTGACCTTGGGCCTGCCACCGAGACGACGCAGTCCGAGGCCGCCCAGGCTGAATCCATCGCGTCGACGGTGATCGTTGTACCGCCAGCGGCGGAACTGACACAAAAAGCTCCAAAAAAGAAAAAGACCGAAGGGTAACCCACGCAGGGGCGACCAGTTGGCCGCCCCTGTGAATCTGTGTATGAAATACCGCGAACTTGACATCCAAACCCAGCGTGAAGCCCCCAACAACGCCCGCACGGAGGGATTTTCCTATCTCGTCCGCGCGGGCTATCTGACGCGGGAAAACGTCCCGACGAAACTCGGTCAACATGCGCTTGATCATGTGCGCGAACTTTCGGATAGGTCGCTCATTTCTTTGGCAACAATCGGCAATGATAATGAGTTATTCTTCCCTATTGCATCGGGAGATATCGAAGTTGCTCATTGTCCCTCCTGCGGGTACACCGAACGAATGGAACTTGCACAGTTTGCGAAACCCGTAGGGGCGAGTCATGACTCACCACTCCCCCTCGAAAAGGTCTTGACCCCCGATTGCAACACCATCGAGTCGTTGGCGAATTTTCTGGGCGTTCCCAAAGAACAGACCGCCAAGGCTTTAATGTACACACGCGTCAGTGACGGAAGATTTGTCTTCGTCGTCGTGCGCGGAGACATGCAGCTCAGCGAGGCAAAACTAAAGGCGCAGGTTGGCGATGTCCGCGCGGCGACGATGGAAGAAATTGTCAGCGCAGGGGCGGCGGTGGGGTACGCATCTGCCGTCGGGCTGAAAGAGGCGTTGATCGTCGTGGACGATCTGATCCCTGAGTCGAGAAATCTGGTTGCGGGGGCAAATGATGCGGGTTGGCATCTCAAAAACACCAATTACGGGCGTGATTATTCAGCCGATATCGTTGCGGATTTGATTCAGGCAAAAGCGGGCGATCCTTGTATCAATTGCGGGAATCCACTTTCAGTTTTACCTGCAATCATTTTGGCTGCCCGCAAGGAATATCATTTTGAGAATATTCTCCTCGCCCTTGCCGAAACCCATCACGACGATAAAGGGCTGACACTCCCCCATCCCGCCGCACCGTTCGATGTGTATTTGATGGATGTTCCCGGCAAGGAATTGGACACCCGCGGCAGGGCTGAAGATGTCTATGGCAGGTTGCAGAACGCGGGCATTTCTGTTCTGTTCGACGACCGTGATGAACGTGCAGGGGTTAAATTCAACGACGCGGATTTGATCGGTTGTCCGCTCCGAGTGACGGTGGGAGAAAAGGGCTTGAAAGTGGGAATGGTAGAATTGAAACATCGAAGTGCAAAAGAGAACCAGCTTGTGCTGGTTGACGAGATCGTTGTGAAGATAAAATCCATTTTGAATTGATTTTGTAGGAGCGGGGTGACCCCGCCCCTACAGTCGCAATTATGAACAACCCCAAAGTCGGACATTTCCCTCCTGCCAAACGAAGCGGCTTTATTCTGCATGTGATCATTATCCTGGCGCTTGCAGCCATATCCACGTGGGGATTCTCGAACCTCCGCAGCGCCCAGGTCGGACCTGCCTACGTCACATATCTGCTCACCGCCCTGATCGCATTCGCACCGATCCCCATTCTTGGCTACCGTGCGTATGCCCTCCAGCGCGCGGACTATTATATCGACCGCGACAGTCTCGCCGTGTTGTGGGGTCTGCGCGTGGAGGATATTCCGTTGACAGACATCGAATGGGTGCGCCCCGTATCCGATCTGACGCGTCCGCTGGCACTGCCAGCGTTCCGATTGCCCGGCGCCGTGCTCGGCACGCGCCGCCATCCCGAACTTGGACTGGTGGAATTCATTGCGTCCGACACGAAAAAATTGATATTGATCGCCACGTCGAAACGCGTCTTTGCGATCTCACCTGAAAACCCAGCCGCAATGGTGCAAACTTTTGCACGCGCCATCGAATTGGGAAGCCTGACCCCTGCAGAGCCGGTTTCCGTTTACCCGTCCTTCATCATCACGAGGGCATGGGAGAGTCCCGTTGCGCGTTTTCTGTGGATGAGCGGATTGTTCCTCAATCTTGGTCTCATCGTTTGGGTTGGGATGCTGATCCCGTCACTGTCGCAGGTCCCGTTCGGGTTCGATGCACTTGGCGTGCCCGACGAGGTCGTTGCGTCGTCTCAATTGATCCTGCTCCCGCTGATTAGTGGTTTCATGTACGTGGTCGGCATCAGTACGGGCTTGTACTTTTATCCGCGGGAAACCCATCGGCCGCTTGCTTTTGTCGTCTGGATCGCAGGCACAATCTGCGCAGTGTTATTTTTATTGGCGGTTCTGTTCCTCGTCACCACACCCATCTAATGCAACCCCTCATCGGTTTTATCCTCGCGATCATCATCGCATATCTTGCGTACCGCGCTCACAGCCTCAACCAGGGCGGGGCAATTGCCGCAACATTCGTCGGAACAGTTGTCTTTGGGTTCGGAGGCCTGGCATGGGCAACATTACTTCTCACCTTCTTCATCACGTCTTCGGCGCTGAGTCGCTTGTTCAAAAAACGCAAGCAGGGACTGGATGAAAAATTCTCAAAGGGACACGAACGCGACGCCGGTCAGGTCTTTGGCAACGGCGGGCTGGCAACGGCTTTCGTGTTGGTCCATGCCCTTTATCCCGAATTCAAGCGTCGGCTGGGTGGGATTCGCCGCGGCGCTTGGCGGCGGTCAACGCGGACACCTGGGCGACCGAACTGGGAGTTCTGAACCCGACTCCACCGCGCATGATCACGGACCTGGGAAAGCGCGTCGAAAAAGGGACCTCGGGCGGGGTCTCCCTCTTTGGGACTCTTGCCTCGCTGTTGGGTGCTGCCGTCATCGCCCTGCCCGCCGCCTGGTTTGCTGGACAACTGGTCGCTCCTGCCCCTGATCTCCCTGGCAGGATTGGCAGGCTCCCTCTTCGACTCGCTCCTCGGCGCGACAGTCCAGGCGATGTACTACTGCCCAACCGACCAAAAAGAGACCGAGAAGCACCCGCTCCACACCTGCGGTACACAGACCATCCACATCCGCGGCTGGAAATGGCTGGATAACGACTGGGTCAATTTCGCATGCAGTGCGGCGGGGGTGGCTGTCGCTTTGACAGTTTTGTTGTTGTAGAAAAACACACGTTGCACCATTCTATTGACAAACCCTGCCCCACAGCCTAAAATTGCGCCCATGCAAAATAGACCGGCTCGCCCAATGGTGACAATAACCATGGCCATGCAAAGCATGGAGATGTCAAGTCGCGTCTGGATGGCACGTTAGTTTTGTCGTACCTGTAAAACACGGGCTGTCCACATTGCGGACAGCCTTTTTGTTTGCGTGCCTCCGGCGACCATGGACAATAGACCGCAGACCATTACCGTGTCTTATCGTCCATCGTCCACGGTCTATCGTCTTACAATTTTGAACCAAACAAGGAATATCCACATGAGCGAAAACATACTTATCGCCATTGCCTGGCCCTACGCCAACGCAGAGATCCACGTTGGGAACATCACCGGCTCGCACCTGCCCGGTGACATCGTCGCGCGCTACCACCGCCTGAAAGGAAACAAAGTCCTCATGGTCAGCGGTACGGACTCGCACGGGACCCCTGTCGTCATCGCCGCGGACAAGGAGGGCAAACCCGTCGAGGAAGTGTACAAGAAGTATCACGACGGATTCCTTGAATTATTCAAGGGATTTGGCATCACATACGACCTGTTCACGACAACGCATACCGAGAATCACTTCAAGGTCTCGCAGTCCATCTTCCTTGCCTTGCTGAGAAACGGATTTATGTTCAAGCAGTTCAGCAAGCAATGGTACTCCCCCTCTGCAAAGAAGTTCCTGCCTGACCGTTACGTCGAAGGGACCTGTTACATCTGCGGTTTCGAAGGCGCACGCTCCGATCAATGCGATAATTGCGGCAACGTGCTCGAACCCGAGAAACTGCTCAATCCGCGCGCCAAAACCGGCGACGGCGCGCTCGAATTACGCGAAACCGAACATTTCTACCTTGACCTCTCGAAACTCGAACCCGATGTCAAGAAGTTCCTGAAAGACCGCGCCGGCTACATGCGCGATACTGTCCTTGGCGAGTCGCTGGGCAAGATCGAAGCCGAGGGACTCAAGCCGCGCCCGATCACGCGCGACCTTGATTGGGGCATCCCTGTCCCGGTGGACGAGGCGGGTTGGGAGACGAAAAAGCTCTACGTGTGGTTCGAAGCGGTCATCGGCTACCTCTCCGCCGCGATCGAGTGGAGCACCCTCCCGCAAGAACATCGGGACGATGTGAGCGGAGGGTCGAGCGAAGAATCGTCAGCGGAAGAAAAGTCAAATCGAGACCCGCAGTCGAAGGGTCGGGAGAATGAAGCGTGGCGCGAGTGGTGGGCAAATCCCGAAGCGCGTCAGTTCTACTTCATCGGCAAGGACAACATCTTCTTCCACACGTCCCTGTGGCCCGCACAGCTCATGGGCGCTGGCAGCGCGTTCATGGACATCTTCGCGGGCGAGGAAACCCCGCTCACGCTGCCATTCGATGTGCCCGCCAATCAGTTCATGAACCTCGAAGGGAAGAAGATCAGCGGTTCGCGTAATTGGGCGGTCTGGGGAAACGACGCACTGACGCGGTATGACGCCGATGCTCTGCGCTACTACCTGACGGTCAACATGCCTGAAGCGAAGGACAGCGATTGGGATTGGGCTGAGTTCGTGGCGCGCAACAATAATGAACTGGTGGCGACGTGGGGCAACCTTGCAAACCGTGTGCTGGCGTTCTGTTATAAGAATTGGGATGGACATGTGCCCGACGTTGATCCCGCTTACGCTTCGCCCCGCGGACCTCGACCTGCTCGCCACCATCGAAAACGGATTTAACGCTGTGGGCGCGGAACTCGAAGCCGTGCGCCTGCGTTCCGCCGTCGGCGAAGCGATGAAACTTGCCACCGCGGTCAACGTGTATCTCGACGTCAACGCGCCCTGGACAGCCATCAAAAAGGACAAAGACGCCGCCGCACTGACGGTCTACACCGCGCTCAAAGCCATCGACTCGCTCAAGGTGCTGTTCTCCCCCTTCCTGCCGTTCACGTGCGAGAGACTGCACGGCTTCTTCGGGTACGAGACTCCGCTGTTCGGCGAGCAATACATCGAAGAGATACAGGACTCGCTCGGCACGCATAATGGATTGAGATATCGTGGGGTTGATGGAATTGCAATGGAAACCCAGCGAATTGAAGCCTGGGCAGAAACTGAATCAACCGGGTCCACTTTTCAAAAAGTTGGAGGAGAGTGTTGTTGAAGATGAGCGGGCAAGGTTAGGAAAGTAAAATGAAAGTCGGATGTCATAAAAACATCCGACTTTTTTTCTGCGATGCATGGCAGAGAAAGACGCGGAGTTTGCGGGGTTCGGGCATAATGGTTCCCCAGGTTAGGAGAATAGTCAAATTATACGGCAAAAAAGATTTACAGAGATTATAACCCAATCGTAACCGTTTTACAAGTCCCATTTATACTTTCTCCATAACAAAGGAGAAAACATGAAAACCGCACACTTATAAGAATATAGAAGTTTGCGGAATTCGGGCATAATATCTCCCTGGGCTCCGGAGGATAGTCAGATTATACCGGCAAAAAGGATTTACAGGAAATTTACACCCGCATCGTAACCGTTTTACAAGTCCCATTTATACTTTCTCCATAACAAAGGAGAAAACATGAAAACCGCACAAAAATTATCCGGCTTTATTGCTCGCCCTTACCCTGCTCCTCAACGCCTGCCAGAGGACTTCACCCGCATGATGAGCTCCTATATTTCTCATTGCTCGTCTTGGCCCTGCTCCTCAACGCCTGCCAGAGGAACGTCACCCGCAATGATGACGGCTCCGTGGACGTGGAAACCGTCATCACCCAGCAGGAACTGCAGGAGGCGATCAGCGCGTCCATTGCAGACCCGCTCATCAGGAATTGACCGTCTCGCTCCAATCGGGAAATCCTGGGTTCACGGGAACGACTGAATGACTCGAGCAAAACGGACACGCTCTCGTTCCGCATCGACCTGAGCGTGAAGGATGGTCAATTGACCTCCACGATCTCGTATGCGCAATTTGACGGTTTCACCGTCGAGCAGAACCGCCTTGACCTTTGGAATACGACCATCGCCAATCGTCCACATCCGCAGGAACCCGCGAGCGCCTGAACGACCCGTCCAAAACGGACACGCTCTCCTTTCACCTCGACCTGGGCGTGAGTAATGGTCAGCTTACCTCCACGATCTCGGATGCGCAATTTGACGGTTTCACCGTCGAGCAGAACCGCCTTGACCTTTGGAATACGACCATTGCCAATCGTATTGCTCACACAAAAAAAGCGCGGCTCGCCAACAAGAGCCCGAACAGCACCCTGGATCCGTAACCGTCACGACCAGCGCCGTCACCATGACCTGGACGGCGGGCAAGTAACATCTCCCAGTCAGATAAGCCGCAAATTGCTGATCTGCAGTCTTTATTTTCCTCCTCCAGTAGGGTGTAATTCCCCCGTAGTCATTTATAAATGGTTAGATCGCCTACTCAAGAAGGAGTTGTATGAAAACCATAACCGTCGAAACCTTTGTCAAAACCCCTGTCAAATTTGCCTACCGCGCCTTTACCAATTCCACCTCCCTGCGCGAGTGGCTATGCGATGTAGCCACCGTCGATCCGCGTCCGCGCGGGCGCATGTACCTGTGGTGGCGCGGGGATTTCTACTCGAGCGGCCATTACCTCGAATTGGATGAGAAACAAACGGGTCAAATTCCGCTGGTTCTCGAGCATCGATCCCGCCCCGACCGAGGTGACTGTCACCGTTACCGAAAAGGACGGCGGCAGCCTCGTCAGCCTCGCGCATGAAGTGCCCGATGACCCGTCATGGACAGAAACGGCAGAGGCCTTCCGCGAGAATTGGGTAGACAGTCTCGAAAACCTCAAGTCTGTGCTGGAAACCGGCCTTGACCTGCGCATCGCCAACCGCCCCATGCTGGGCATCGTCCCCGGCGATTTCACGGAGGAACAGGCAAAGGCGCTGGGAGTCCCGGTCCGCGAAGGGATGCGGCTCGACGATGTCGTGGACGGCATGGGCGCCAAACGGGCGGGTTTGCAAAAGGACGATGTACTCGTCGAAATGGCGGGACACCCCATCCGCAACGATGCCAACAGCCTGCCCAGCGCCATCGCCGGGAAAAAGGGCGGCGACAAGGTTGAGGTGGTTTTCTATCGCGGAGCGGAAAAGAAGACGGTGAAAATGGAGCTCAGCAAACGCCCCATGCCCAAGGTCCCGTTTGACCCGGTTGAACTGGCAAGGCAGGCGCGCGAGATCTACGAACCTGCGCTGACGAAATTGGAAAGATGTTTCGAAAATTACACCGATGAACAGGCGATGAAACGCCCGGCGCCCGGCGAATGGAGCGCGTTGGAAGTCGTTGCCCACCTCATCCACGGCGAACGGTTCAATTCCCTCTTCCTCACCAGCCTGATAGACGGTTACGAGATCACCACGGACGGCTTCGGGACCAATGTCACCGCCCAGGTTGAGGCGACGGTAAAAGCCAACCCGTCCATCAAGATGATGTTGTACACGCTTCGCCGCACCGTGGAGGAGGTCCTCGCCTACACCGAGTTGATCCCCGCGGAATTCACAGAGAACGCAGGCAGTTATTACCGCTTCGGTTTTGGCCTGCTTCAGCCGAATTTCCACATCACCGCACACATGCAACAGATCAAAGAGGCGCTCGCCGCAGCCAAATGAGACTCAAAAACGGACAGTCGAGTGACTGTCCGTTTTTTGTATTGGAATCAACCAGCTTGCTGGCGTATTTGCAGGAGCGAGCTCCCGCATTCCATATTATTTCGCCTTGCCCTGGTTCGCCACCGCCGCGGCTTTCCTGGCGGCTTCTTCCGGGTCGCCGAGGTAGTAACTCTTGAGCGGTTTCATCTCTGCATCAAGTTCATACACAAGCGGCAGACCGGTGGGGATGTTCAACTCGGTGATATCCGCCTCTGAAATATTATCAAGGTACTTCACCATCGCGCGGATGCTGTTCCCATGTGCGGCGACGATGACGCGTTTGCCGGATTGGATGGTGGGAACCAGCGTCGAATGCCAGTAAGGGAGGACACGTTCCAGCGTGATCTTAAGCGACTCGGTGGCGGGCAGTTGTTCGGGAGTCAGGGAAGCGTAGCGCGGGTCGAATTTGGGATGACGTTCATCCGTCAACTCCAATGGCGGGGGCGGCACGTCATAACTGCGTCTCCAGACCTTCACCTGCGCCTCGCCGAACTTTTCAGCCATCTCCGCCTTGTTCAAGCCCTGCAGGTTGCCGTAGTGGCGTTCGTTCAACTGCCACGCGTTCGTGACGGGGATCCACTCGAGGTTCATTTCCTGCAGGACGATCCACAGGGTCTGGACGGCGCGCCGCAATACGGAAGTGAACGCCACATCGAAGACATAGCCTTCCTGCTTCAACAATTTCCCCGCTTCGAGAGCCTCCGCCCTGCCCAGGTCGGTGAGACCGACATCCGTCCACCCTGTGAAACGGTTTTCGAGGTTCCATACGCTTTGTCCGTGACGGACCAATACAAGTTTATACATTGTCACTCCATGATGAGAAATTTCACGTCAAACGCAATGCGTTCGGCGATGCTTTAATGTGCCAATTCAGCGGGTAAATTATACAACGGTGCGGGGATGCCATGACAGGTTTCGTCAATTTCCAGACTGCGTCCGCGCCGCCCGGCGGGAATTATCCTCCACATCGAGGAAGATCAACAGGATCTGTTCAACCGCCCTCATCAGGATGAAATACACCACACCCGGTATCAATTGCTGGATGAACGAGTTGGGAATGGACAGGCGGTCGATAAAGGGCATTGTCTCGAAGGCAATGGCTCCGCTGAGAACGAAGGTCATGTATTGGACGACGGCGATCAGGGTCATGTATACATAGAACCCGAGGAAAACCCAGCCCAATATCCCCGCCAGACGCGCCAGCTTGATCACCGCATCGCGGTCAAAGTAGGTCCCCAGAAAACCAGTTTTGTTTTCATTCCGCATCTTCATTGCAGCCTCCAAAGTAGTGTCGTTCGCCCAATTGTACTTTGTGAAACTGGTTTTGCAACCGCCCCAACCTTGCCCAATTCCCGGCTTGCCCATAGAATCAACCCATGCCCAAAGACGACATCACCCCCAGCCGACAACAATACCTCGATATCAAACGCGAACACCCGAACACGATCCTGTTCTTTCGGCTCGGGGATTTCTACGAAACCTTCGACGAGGACGCCGAGATCACCGCGCGCGAACTTGACATCGTCCTGACCTCACGCCCCATCGGCAAGGGCGTGCGCGTCCCCCTGGCAGGCATCCCTTATCACGCGGTGGACAATTACCTTGCCCGCCTCATCGAAAAGGGCTACCACGTCGCCATCTGCGAACAGATGGGAGACACGCCCATCAAGGGACTCGTCCCGCGCAAGGTGGTACGGGTCGTCACTCCGGGGACTGTGACCGAACCGGGACTCCTGCCCGGCGACTCGAACAACTACCTTGCTTCGGTCATTCTGGACGAGAAGTCTGCTTCTGTTTCCTATGCCGACATCACCACTGGAGAATTTGCCGTCACCGAACTGCCGCTGGAGGCCGTGCGCGCCGAATTGACGCGCTTGCATCCCGCCGAGATCCTCCTGCCCGACAACCAAACCCTGAACGACGGCATACAAGGTCACTTGACCCCCTATCCCGCCTGGAAGTTCGAACCCGGCAAATGCGAAGAGACCTTGCTTGCGCATTTCAACGCATCCACGCTGGAAGGGTTTGGCATCAAAGGTCACAGCCTTGCCATCCGTTCGGCGGGGGCGATCCTGCAATACCTGAAAGAGACACAGCCTAATTCGTTGCGGCTTCTCACCAGTCTGCGTTCCTACAGCATCCACGAGTTCATGACCCTCGACGCGTCCACGCGCCGCAACCTCGAACTGGAGGAAACCCTGCGCGGCGAACGGAAAGGCTCCCTGCTCGGCACGCTTGACCGCACCGTCACGCCGATGGGCAAACGCCTGATGCACCAATGGGTCAGCCAGCCGTTGCTCAGTGTGGACAAGATTCAGCGCAGGCAGGAGGGTGTCCAGCATTTCTTCGACAACGGCATGAAGCGAGCCGAGATCCGCAACGTGCTGAAACCGCTGGCAGACCTGGAAAGGCTGGTCAACCGCGTGATGGCGGGACAGGCACAGCCGAGCGACTTGGTCGCCATGCGCGATACGCTTTCTCGGTTGCCTGAAATTATCGAAGTGCGCAGGAAGTGACGCTACACTTCCAAGGCTTTCACCTGCAAATGAGGAACTTGTCCCTGTTGCAGTCTGCGATAGACGATGACCCGCCGTCAACGTTGCAGAACACGGGCATCATCCGCGCGGGATATTCGCAGGAACTGGATTCGGTCATCGACGCCTCAAAACACGCCCGCGACTGGATCGCCAACCTGGAATCGGTCGAACGCGAGAAGACGGGCATCAAGACGCTCAAGGTTGGGTACAACAAGGTTTTCGGATACTACATCGAGATCTCACGCGGCGCGGCAGACCGGGCACCCGAACACTACATCCGCAAGCAGACGCTGGTCAATGCAGAGCGGTTCATCACGCCGGAGATGAAGGAGTACGAGACACTCGTGCTGAATGCCGAAGATCGCATCCGCGAGATCGAGTTGCGGCTGTTCAAGGAAGTTTGCGCGACACTGTCAAAGTCCGCGTTCAATTTGCTGGTTACGGCTCGGGCGTTGGCGGAACTGGATGTGCTGTCCGCTTTGGCGGAGGTGGCGGCTTTGGGAGGCTATTGCAGGCCCGAGGTCCATGATGGAAGCGAGTTGGAGATCCGCGATGGGCGTCATCCCGTTGTGGAGCAGCTGCTTAAGGGCGAACGCTATATCCCGAACGATGTCATCTTTGAAAAAGGCGAGATCGTGCGCGTCATTACGGGACCGAACATGTCGGGGAAATCCACATATCTGCGGCAGACGGCGTTGATCGCCCTCATGGCGCAGATCGGCTCGTTCGTGCCGGCGGATTCGGCGCGGATCGGGCTCGTGGATCGCATCTTCACCCGCATCGGCGCGCAGGATGAGATCCACGCCGGGCAATCCACGTTCATGGTGGAGATGATCGAAGCCGCGAACATTTTGCATCACGCCACATCGCGCTCGCTGTTGATATTGGACGAGATCGGGCGCGGCACTTCAACGTATGATGGCTTGTCCATTGCGTGGGGCATTATCGAGTTCATTCACAACCATCCACATTTGCGCGCAAAAACCTTGTTCGCAACCCATTACCATGAGTTGACTCAACTGGCTGAGCTACTGCCCGGCGTGCGAAATTACAACGTGGCTGTAAGCGAAGCGGATAACAAGGTGGTGTTCCTGCACAAGATCGTGCCCGGCGGCGCGGACAAGTCATACGGCATCCATGTGGCGCAACTGGCGGGACTGCCCGCGCCGGTCATCCAGCGAGCGAACGAGATCATGGCTGAACTGGAGAAGTCGTCGGGGCGGGCGATGCGGATCAATCCGCATGCCGCACAACAAGTGGCGTTATTCCCTGAGACCAGTCCATTGCTGGATGAGTTGAAAGAGATTGACGTGAACAGCCTCTCCCCCATCGAAGCGCTCAACAAATTGTTCGAGTGGCAGAAAAAATTTTCGAAGAAATAGCTTGTACTTTTGATTCTTGTTCCCTGTAATAAATACACGGCCTGTCAAGCGGACAGGCCGTGTATCAAAATCTTTTTCTGCCTTACCAGTTACTTTTTTCCGCTCTTACCTGCAGGTTTCATCTCTGTCATCGAAGGAGCGGGAGCCTTCGAGCGCATCACCGCCCAGGCAAGTACACCAAGCAAAATAAGAGCGACAATCCAAACTCCAATTTTACTGCCGATGGAAAGGTCCGGGCTCGAGTATTGCACCACGATCGGCGAAATGATCACAGCGACGAGATTGACAACTTTGATCATCGGGTTGAGTGCGGGACCGGCTGTATCCTTGAAGGGATCGCCGACCGTATCGCCCACCACGCCCGCCTTGTGGCGTTCGGAGCCTTTGCCAAGGTTCTTCTTGGGATCCCTGGGTTCGTCTTCGATCAACTTCTTGGCATTGTCCCAGGCGCCGCCGGAGTTGTTGAGGAACACCGCCAGCAATTGCCCGGAGACGATGATGCCCGCCAGAAAACCGCCGAGCGCTTCCACCTGCAGGGTCAAACCGACAAAGATCGGGGTCACAATACCGAGTAAGGCCAGCGAAACCAATTCCTTTTGGGCGGCGGATGTAGAAATTTCCACAGCCTGTCTGTAATCGGGCTTGACCTTGCCCTCCAATACGCCGAATTTGAACTGGCGACGGACCTCCAACACGATCAAGGAGGCGGCGCGCGTCACAGCCTGAATCGCGAACGAGGAGAATAGCCAGGGCAGCGCACCGCCGATCAACATTCCTACAAAGGTCTGGGGAATATCCACCCGGATGCCGATGGACTGGATCTGTTCGGCAAGGGGGATGCCCAGGGAGTTTTGGGCACGTGAAACGTCCACAAGGAACGAACCGAACAACGAAACAGCCGCGATCACCGCGGAACCAATGGCCACACCCTTGGTAATCGCCTTGGTGGTGTTCCCCACCGCATCAAGGTCGGCCATGATCTGCTGAGCGGCCTTGGTGGCCTTATCGGTCTTGCCAGACCAGGACATTTCACCGATGCCATTCGCATTATCTGCGATCGGGCCGAAGGAGTCCATTGCCACATTGTTACCGGTAAGCGTAAGCATACCAATGCCGGTCATCGCCACGCCATAAAGGATGAAGGTGGCGCGTGCCGCGCCGATCTCGCTGGCGGGCATGAACTGGGCGAAATCGATGGTTCCAAAGATGAAGATCGACGCAACAATCGTCAACGCAATCACAACCACAGACCAGACAGACGAACTCAAAGCCAACTGATATACCGTTCAAAATCAACGTTGCAGGTCCGGTATCCGCCGCCTTCTTGATGTCGTTGACAGGTGCCGCATGGGTACCGGTGAAATATTCGGTCAGGCGGTCGATCAAAATGGCAAGCAATACGCCGACACCCACCGCCGCAGGCATGCGCCACCAGCCGCCATAATCCACCATTGAATCTTTCATGTAAAGCCAGCCGGCGGCAAAGAACAAAACAGCTGAGATGGCCGCAGAGGTCAGAAAGCCGCTGAAGATGGCCTTCATGGCATCCTCGCTTTTGCCTGTTGCGCCAGCGCGCACGAAGTATGTGCCGATGATGGATGAAAGTACACCGATGCCGCGCACGATCAACGGGAAGATGATCCACTCAAGGCGGCCCGTAATGTGCCAGAGCGCCAGACCAAGGATCAGTCCCGAAACGATCGTAACTTCATAGGATTCGAAGATGTCCGCGGCCATACCCGCACAGTCGCCGACGTTATCACCGACGAGGTCGGCCACTACAGCAGGATTCCTCGGGTCATCCTCAGGGATGCCTGCTTCCACCTTCCCGACCAAATCAGCGCCGACATCTGCCGCCTTCGTGAAGATGCCACCGCCCACCCGCATGAACAATGCCAGCAGAGTTCCACCGAAGCCAAAGCCGAGTAAGGCATCGGGTGCGGCAATACCCAGAATGATGAAGATGACGGTTCCGCCAAGCAAACCAAGACCGTCTGTTAACATCCCCGTGATCGTGCCTGCACGATAAGCAATTCGAAGTGCGTCACCAAACGAACGTTTGGAAGCTGAGGCGACACGGACATTGGCTTCGACCGCCATGCGCATGCCGATCTGGCCGACCGCCAGCGAGAAGCCCGCGCCCATCACAAACGCAAATGCGCGCGCCAGGCCGATGAGCAATTGCACCTGGTTATAGGCTGCCTGGTTTCCAGTGGGTGTCATGGACGCGACACAGGCATTGACCGCCTCCTCAGCGGGACCCGCCTTCTGGACGGCAGTACAATGCCATTCGATCGCTTCAGGGGTTGGGGGAACAATGTAAACAGAAAAGAAAAGCGCAACAGTGAGAACAGCGATCAACGGCAGGATGGAACGCAGCTGCTTCTGCAGATAAGCATTCGCGCCATCCTTGATCCAGCCCCAGACTTCCTGCATTTTTTCAGTGCCTTTGTCTTCGCGCAGGATCTGGGAACGAAGAAAGACCGCGTAAAGAAGACCGAGAATGGCAACGCCAAACACAGCCCAGATCGCGACCGCCTCCAGTTGGGTAAGTCCTTGCATGGCATACATATTGGGGTAATTCCTCCCGAGGAAATGGTTTTTAGGGCTTCCGCCCGGTCAGCAGGGGGATTGTACAGGTGGGATAGGGATGTGTCAAGCATTAACAAAACTATAATGTTCCAGTTGACATACAGCTATGATTTTGATAAGATAAGTCCAATTTAGTCCCAAAGGAGCAAACATGCTGGAAGAGATCAACACACAGGCAGTCACGGAAGCCAACACAACCATACTGCTGACAACAGCCGCAGCCGACGCGGTGAAAAACATCCTTTCTGAGCGGAAATTGGAAGGGTATGCCCTGCGCGTCTACGTGGCGGGCGGCGGATGCTGTGGCATGAACTTCGGCATGGCGCTTGACAACAATATCCGTGAAGTGGACACCTCGTTCGAGGCGCACGGGGTCAAGGTTGTGGTGGACGAGTTGTCCATCGACTACCTGCGCGGCGCCAGCATCGACTTCATCAATGACCCGGTGCGCGGTGCCGGTTTCGCCGTGGACAGCCCGATGGCGAAAGGTCACAGCCACGGTGAAGGCGGATGTGCCTGTGGAAGCGGCGGCGGTGGCGACTCTTGTGGTTGCGGCGGCGGTTCCTGCGCCTGCAATAACTGACATTTCCATACATTAAACTAAAAAACTCACTCGATCCTGGAGTGAGTTTTTTGTTGCAAGCAGGGCATCATCTGCCGCGCAGGTAGGAGATCACTGCCCCGAAGAACCCGAAGAGACCGATGCTGAGGATCAACAATCCGGCAGGTACCCCTGCTGCACCGGTGGCGTTCGGCTCATTGAACGAGGGCACTTCAAGGGGCGGAGGAGGCGTGAACGTCGGCAGGCGGGTCGGCGTCTGTTGCCCGATAAAAGCGGCTTCCAGGGTCGGATTAATGGTTGGCGTCGAAACGGGGGTGGGCGTGGGCGGGATATCCACAAGCGGAAGGAAGGCACCGGGCGAAAGTTTCACATAAAGACCGTACACCCAGCCCGTGGAGCCGGGCACGCCGAGGTAACGGATCTGGATCCACTCCAGCCTGTCGCGGGCGCGCCCGATCGCCGGCGCCACCTCATTTGCCAGCAGGATGCCGATCCTTGGATAGTCAAAGGAACTGGGGCCTGCGTGGACGTCAATATAATCGAGGCTGGGGTCAACCTGGACCGTGGGACCAGAGGGCGTACCTGTCACAGTCGGCACGGAACCTGTAGGTTGTTGAGCAGAAACGACAGCATACCCCGGATTGAAGAGCCCCAAAAGGATCAATCCGAACATCAGGATGGCATATAGAGCGGATTTCCACTTCACAGACATGGAATTTAACGCCTATTAAGTGCAAAAGAGATCAAAAACACAAGGATGGCAATTGCAAACAGGCTGACTGCGATCGTGCCGGGAGCAAGACCGGCGGGGCGCAACGCCTCACCATCCGTGAATTGTGGTATCGTCAGAGGCGGCGGAGGCGTGAAAGTCGGTATGCGCGTGGCTGTCGGCTGGAAAAAAAAGGCCGCAGCGAAGGTGGGGTTGATGGTGGCGGTCGCAACCGGGGTCTGGGTTGGAGGCGGTTCCACGATCTTCAATTCGCCGCCCGAGATCGTCACGTAAGCCGCGTACAACCATCCCACCCCGCCCGGCGCTTCGGGATAAGAGACCTGCACCCACTCACGTCCCGGGGATACACCAAGCGCAGGCAGGACGTCCCCTGGCGAGACCCTGCCGACTATTGGATAATAGACCGTGCTGGGACCGCCGCGCACATTGATCGGCTCGCTATAAGTGACAGTTGCCACCACACCGGACTGCGCCTGCGCTTCCCCATGCGCCCAAACCTGCCCCGGCGCACAGAGCGCCACCAGGCTGACGGCGAATCCAATGAGCATCGTCTCGAGGAACTTAAACCAAATCTGTTTCATAACGTATACAATGATATACATGAAATACGACGACACTTCGTCGCCGCTTGTAAAAGGATTATAATCTAAAAAATGGAACGCCGAATCCTGCACGGGAACATCAAACCCACCGATATTGCCCAGGCCCTGATGGCTGAGTTCAATCGCGGCAACCTGCACGCCCAGACTGTCGGGCAGGCAGATAAACTTGCCGTCCAAATTGTTACACGCTGGGGATCACAGTCTGGCGGTCAAACCGCCTTGACCGTATCGATCCAGAAAAGCGAGGATGGGGTCATGATCGATATCGGTCAGCAAGCCTGGCTGGGGGTCGCCGCAAGCCTGGGGAGAACCGCTTTTGCCGCACTCCGCAATCCGTTCAGCCTGTTGGGGCGGCTCGACGACCTGGCGCAGGACATCGAAAACCTGCAATTACAGGAAAAGGTCCTGAGAACCATCGAACGCGCCGCGGCGGCGCTGGGCGTATCACGCGAACTCTCCGAACGGTTCCAGAGGGTAATTTGCGAGTACTGCAAGACCGCCAACCCGCTCGGGGAGGGGGCCTGTATTGCCTGCGGCGCCCCTCTCGGAGATGTGCACCCCTCCACCTGTCCCAATTGCGGGTTCGTCATCACGAAAAATGAAACAGTCTGCCCAAATTGCAGGCAAAAATTATAGATTTGAAACTGCAAGCATGTTTTTCTTGCGGTTTTGCCCCCTCGCACCTATAATATCGAACACTGCGCAGGCAGACATACTATGAATGTGAAACTCGACCAACTGGAAGCCAGAATTCAATCGCTCTTCGAGGACCAGATCATGGCGGTCCTGCCGGGGGTGTCAACCGAGGACAGGATCATTCAAAAATTGACCCTGGCCCTTAAACAAAACATCGTTGAGCAAAAGGAAAACGGCTCCATCGCCCCGAACACCTTTACGCTGATCCTTGCCCCCGATTCCGCCCCCAGGTGGCGGGAACCGCGCGTGATGGACGCGCTCAAGAATGTCATCAGTGCAGCAGTCAGGGACGTAGGTCTGAGATTCGCATCCCAGCCGACCATCACGATCACGACGGATGAGACGTTTTCCGAGCGGGATGTCGCTGTGATCGCTTCCCATAAACTTGAACCAGTGGAGGACACAAAAGGCATGATCATCGATTCAGAAAAAGACGCCAAAAATTCAGAGGCGCTTCCTGAAAATGCCTTCCTGATCGTCGAAGGTGTTAAAGTGCATCCCTTGAAGGATCCGGTTGTGAATGTGGGCCGCAGGCTGGAGAACCACCTTGTCATTGACGACCCGCGCATCTCACGCAACCACGCACAATTGCGTGCCATCAATGGACGGTATGTCCTCTTCGACCTGAATTCCACCGGCGGCACATTCGTCAATGGACAACGCACCAGCCAGACCGTCCTCTATCCGGGAGACGTGATCTCGCTGGCGGGGGTGGCCTTGATCTTCGGCCAGGATAATCCTCCACCGCGCCCCGACATCATGGACACTTCACCGTTCAACGACCCAAGCGCCAGCGAACGGCCGACCGCAACCCTCGAGCAGGAAACTGTTGACATCAGGACCGGCAAACTGAAAGAAAAAAAATCACATAAATGACCGCGATAGTCGTGCTTGTTTTGCGGATCGGGCTTGCCATCGTCCTCTATGTATTCCTTTGGCGGGTGATGCAAACGCTCTGGCAGGAACTCAGGCAACAAGGCACCATACTCTCCTCGCAAAAAAAACCTGGCATCCATGTGGATGCCATAATGGAAAACAGCAGGGAATTCAAATTCAATTTCTGGCAACCGGAGATCGTGATCGGGCGCGGGCAGCAATGCGATATTTCCCTGCCGGATGAAGCGCTCTCCTCCAGTCATGCCCGTATCTCCTTCCATCACGGTCAGTGGTGGCTGGAGGACCTTGGCTCCACCAACGGGACGTTCATCAACAAGGACAGGATCATCGTCCCCACCGTGATCATTACCGGCGACCAGTTCAAATGCGGGAATACGATCTTTTCGATCCGTATTGACCTGCTCGACGACAAATCTCCCCAGAATATTCAAAGCGTGATCGGAGGTCCAAAATGACCGAACAAACTGTCATGGCGATCATTGGCGGTTCGGGTCTGTATTCCATGCAAGGACTCCAAAACGCAAAGGAACTGCAGATCGATACCCCGTTCGGGAAGACCAGCGCGCCCATTGTCACTGGCGATCTTGAGGGTATACAGGTCGCATTCCTGGCAAGGCATGGCATCGGACACCACATTTCACCGAGCGATGTGCCATATCAAGCCAATATTTACGCGCTAAAGTCGTTGGGCGTGCAAAGGATCGTCAGCATCAGCGCCTGCGGTTCCCTGAAGCAGGAGCTGGCGCCCGGCCAGATTGTGATCCCCGACCAGATCTACGACAACACACACAAACGCGTCCGAACGTTCTTCGGCGATGGATTCGTGGCGCATGTCGGTGTGGCAGACCCTTTCTGTGACGACCTCTCCGGGCAACTGGAATCAGCCGTCAGGGAGGCAGGAGGCGCAGTTCATCGCGGCGGGAGTTTCATCACGATCGAAGGTCCAAGATTCTCCACCAGGGCGGAATCCAACACCTATCGCGCGTGGGGCATGTCCATCATCGGCATGACCGCCTCTCCGGAAGCTTTTCTCGCCCGTGAGGCGGAGATCTGCTATGCGACCATGGCGCACGTCACCGATTACGATGTCTGGCACGTCAGTGAAGCGCCTGTGACAGTTGAAATGGTCATCCAGACGCTGAACAAGAACACACAACTTGCGCAGGAGGCAGTCCGCATCCTCGCCAGGAACTTGAAACATGAACGGCCATGTGACTGCGGGCATGCCCTTGCAACCGCCATGATCACACACAGAGAAGCCATCCCGCCTGAGACGCTCCAAAAGCTGGACCTGCTCGTCGGCAAATACATGTAGCGCCAATACAATGAACAGGGAAATTCAGGGAAACCTGTTGAAGATCGCGGGGGGATTTCTTATCCTGCAAGCGATCATCAACACCTTATCACCAACTGTCCGTGAACGCACATGGGACACAAACCTTCTTTGGCTGCACTGGCTCGCGCTGATCGTCTGGGGCGGATTTGTCCTGCGCATCCATTGGGGCTTCAAAAAACACCTGCCCGATGCCGACCCCTACCTTTTCCCCGCTGCCGCGCTTCTCAGCGGCTGGGGCATGTTGACCATTTGGAGGCTGGATGCGGGTTTCGGCGCGCGCCAGGCGCTTTGGTTCATCCTCAGCATGGTTGTATTCATCGCCGGGATGCGGCTCCAGTCGCTCAAATTTTTGCAGCGGTATAAATATCTATTGCTTATCGGCGGTCTGGGTCTTACAGCCCTGACACTTATATTTGGGACCAATCCAAGCGGTTTCGGTCCGCGTTTGTGGCTTGGATGTTGCGACGTCTACTTCCAGCCGTCTGAACCGCTGAAGCTTTTGCTGATCGTCTACCTTGCCGCCTATTTTTCGGACAAACTCCCCTATCGGCTGAGGACCATTCACATTCTCTACCCAACGTTGATATTGGGCGGCATTGTCATCCTGCTCCTGCTGGTGCAACGCGACCTCGGCACCGCGTCCATTTTTCTGGCGCTGTATACCATCATCGCATATTTCGCGACAAACCGCAGGACGGTCGTGCTCATCAGCGTGCTGGGGCTGATCTTCGTGGTCATTGCAGGCTATTATTTTGTTGGAATCGTGCAGGTCCGCATCGAAACCTGGCTCAATCCCTGGAACGACCCGCAGGGCGGCTCGTATCAGGTCATTCAGTCGCTGATCGCGATCGCCAATGGCGGCGTCGAAGGACGCGGACTCGGGCTGGGAAGCCCGGGCTTCGTGCCGGTTGCCATCTCCGACTTTATTTATACGGCAATTGCGGAGGAAACGGGTCTTTTCGGGACTTTCGGCTTGCTCGCCCTCTTTGGCATTCTTGTCACCCGAGGCATACGCATCGCACTCCGCGCCCCTGACCTCTTCAAGAGACTGCTCGCGGGCGGCATTTCGGCCTACTTTGGGGTTCAAGCCATCCTGATCATTGGGGGCAACATCCGCCTCCTGCCATTGACCGGCGTCACGCTCCCCTTTGTCTCATACGGCGGGTCATCCCTGCTGACATCGTTCGTTACCCTGCTGATCCTGCTCCTGATCAGCAACCACATGGACGAAGAGCCCGCCCCTCTGGAAAAACCGACACCATATCTTGCCATCAATGGCGTTCTACTGCTCGGCTTGTTCGCGGCCGCCCTGGCGACGGGATGGTGGGCTGTCCTGCGCGGACCGGACCTGCTATTGAGACCCGACAACCTGCGCCGAATCGTGGAAGCAAGATATGTGCCGCGCGGCACCATCCTGGACCGTTCCAACTCCCCGATCACGGTCACCAGCGGCGAGACGGGTTCATTTACCCGGGACTACATCTACCCGGACCTTGCCCCAATCGTCGGGTATGATGAGCCAACGTATGGGCAGGCTGGTCTTGAGGCAGTACTGGATGGGTATCTGCGCGGATTGGAGGGAAACCCGGCCTCGACCATCTGGCTGAATCACCTGCTCTATGGCACGTCCCCTACTGGATTGGACGTACGCCTGAGCATTGACCTTTACCTGCAATCCCGCGCGGACGAGATGATGAACGGCCGGGAAGGCGCGGTCATCCTGCTCGATGCGAAGAGCGGGGAGATCCTAGCCATGTCGTCGCACCCCACTTTCGATGCCAATCAATTAAGCGAGACTGCCGCCGACCTGCTTGCAGACCCGCAAAAGCCTCTGATCAACCGCGCGGCGCAAGGGATCTACCCAACCGATTCGGCGTTAAATCCGTTTGCGGTGGCGATGTTCAACAATGCCAGTCTCAGCCAGGCACAATGGCAGGTTGTGCACGAAGCCTTTGGATTTCTTCGCGCACCTGAGCTAAGAATGGACACAGCATCGTCAACCAGCGACTCTGACGACTTCTATGTGTCACCTTTGCAGATGGTGCTGGCGTCCGCCGCGTTGAGCAATGGAGGCATCCTTCCAGCGCCGCGCATTGCGGTGGCAGTGAACACGCCCAACGATGGCTGGGTGGTGCTCCCAGCGATGGGAATGCCCATCGAGGCGAGCCAGCCCTCCGCTGCGGCAGATGCGGCTTTATCCTTTGTCGAAGATGGAAATAATTACTGGTCGTACGTCAGGCAGGCGCAGGGCGGTGAGTCTTCTGTCACCTGGTTTATCGGCGGGACACTTCCCGAGTTGGCAGGCATCGTCCCTGGCGGTCGTTGTTCTGCTGGAGGAGAACAATCCAGGGGAGGCAGGGCGGATCGGGCGCGAATTATTGATCGATGCGATGAATCCGTAAAAAAAGAGCCAGGCTTTGCACCTGGCTCTTTTTTTACTGTTTGTTACGCCCCGTCGTCGGTATCTTTTGCGCCGTAACCGGGACCGCTCTTGAAGAACTCGTAGTTCGGCTGGATATCCGGTGTAAGGTCAACGACCTCGCCGGCTTCGAGCTGCTTGACGGTGTCGAGGACGACCTGTTTGCCGTGGTGGTTGGTGCCTTCGTAGTGACCGGTCAGACCAAGACGGCTGATGTACTCGCCGCCCTTGGCGGTGTACGCCGAGGGAACTTCATCTTCGGGGAAGATGGCGGCATAGGGGCATTCGGGCACGCAGGCGCCGCAGTCGATGCAGGTATCGGGGTCAATGTAGATCCAGGGCCATTCGTTGACGGGGCCAGGGACCATACATTCCACGGGGCAGACTTCGATACAGCCACGGTCGCGAATGCACAAACTGGTGATTATGTGAGTCATGGAGCATCTCCTTTTGGGATTGTGAATTGACTAGATGCGCTTATTATATCTTGCTTCATTTTTCGGGCAAGGTGTACTTTGTCACAAACCGGACGAGGCGGAAAACTATTTGCCGAACTTTTCGGCGACCACATCCCAGTTGACAACGTTCCACCAGGCGGCAACATAATCCGGTCGGCGGTTCTGGTAGTTGAGATAGTAGGCATGTTCCCAGACGTCAATGCCAAGGATGGGGGTCATGCCGTCGGACAGCGGATTATCCTGGTTGGCGGTGGAGACGACTGCCAGGCCGCTCCCCTTCTTGACCAGCCATGCCCAACCGGAGCCGAAGCGCCCGATGGCGGATTTGGTGAACTCATCCTTGAACGCCTCGAACGACCCGAAGGCTGAATTGACCGCTTTAGCCAGTTCCCCGCTGGGAGCGCCACCGGCCTTCGGTCCCATGATCTCCCAAAACAGGTTGTGATTGAGGGTCCCGCCGCCGTGGTTGCGGACTACACCACGGACAGCCTCAGGGACTGCGCTTAGGTCACCGAGCAGTTGCTCGAGTGATTTGCCAGCCAGTTCAGGGGTCTTTTCCACGGCGCCATTAAGGTTGGTGATGTAGGTTTGATGATGTTTGGTGTGGTGGATCTCCATTGTGCGCGCGTCGATATACGGTTCAAGAGCATCGTAAGCGTAGGGAAGTTTTGGTAGTTCAAAAGCCATTTTTCTCTCCTTTGATTGGGTTGATCTGCCCCCAGGCAGACTTGAACGAATTCCGTCCAAAAAATTGTAGCCCGTCAGGGGGGAGGTGTCAAGAAAAATATCCATTTTCCACTTGGCGGTCCCAAGGGGAACAGTCCTTTTTACATCCGCCTGATGCTCCGATGAATGAACCCAGTGTAACAAACTCCCGCTTGACTCTGACCGTTCAATTTGCTACTATGTTTCATATCACCAGTACAAGGAGAGAAAAATGAATAGAAGCAAGGTACAGTCCAGGGTGTTCATGCTCGTCTTGCTCGCCGCCCTGATGATCACATCGGTCGTCAGTGCCGCCCCCAAGGACGGTCCTGCTGTCACGTTGAGCGTGGCGCAGGGCGAGTTCGATGCAACGCAGGATGTGCTCGTCTCGGTGACCATCTCGAACCCGACCAAACACACGGTCCGGGTCCTCAGATGGTTCACGCCGGTAAATGGTCTGGAAGAACCGCTCTTCTTCCTCCTGCGGGACGGGGAACCGGTCGCCTATACCGGCGCCATCTACAAACGTCCTGCAGCAACGGGAAGAGATTACATCTCTCTCAAAGCAGGGGAAAGCATCACAAGCGTTGTCAACCTGGGAGAGTTTTATGACCTCTCCGTTTCGGGTCAATACGAGGTGACATACGCGGTTGCGAACTACAACATCTTTAACGAGAAAGGCAATTTTTTCAAGGTCAAGGATTTCCTGACCTCCGAAAAGATCAGCTTCAAGGCGGATGGCCGCACCGATAAAAAACCCGCCCCGACCCCCACGCCAACTCCGCCTCCCAGCGGCAGCACCACCTTCAACGCCTGCACCACCGACCAGCAGACCCTGCTCCTCTCTGCCCGTAACGAAGCCAAAACGTACGCATCCGGCGCAGAAAACTACCTGCTCAGCGGCCTGACAGGACCGCGCTACGTCACCTGGTTCGGTCTATTCGACGTCACGCGCTACAACACCGCCAGGTCCCATTTCACCGCCATCTCCGACGCCATGGACAACGCCCCGGTCACCTTCGACTGCAAATGCAAACAGCCATATTATGCCTACGTCTACCCCGACAAGCCATACGTCATTTACCTTTGCAAGGTCTTCTGGCAGGCGCCGCTGACGGGCACCGACTCCAAGGCTGGCACGCTCATCCACGAGATGAGCCACTTCAACGTGGTGGCTGGCACCGATGACTTTGTCTACGGGCAGACCGGCGCCAAACAACTGGCAATAGACGCGCCCAACGACGCGGTCAATAACGCTGACAACCACGAATACTTTGCCGAGAACACACCGCCCCTGCCGTAAAAATCCACCTCGCAACCTATGAAAAGCGTCCCGAAGGTGCAGAGCCTTCGGGACGCTTCCGTTAAATCTAATGCAAGTCAAACGATTTCGTGCTACGCTATTCATGGAACAGGATGGTTCCGGAAAGGAGTGTACCACCATGACGGACTGGGACCTGATGATCGAATACATCCATAATGCCATGCAAGCCGTGGACAAGGCGCACGAGGTCACGAACAACCTGCGTGAAAGCGCAACACCTGAGACCCTCGACCAATTCCGCGCACAGATGCAGGAACTCATCGAACATCTGACCTCCCTGCAAACTGTCCTCGAACACCCGGAGACCTTCGCCCTCGAGGAAATGGCAGACCGGCTCAGCACGCTGTTCAGCGGTCACCGCCCCGAATACCGCCGTACCCCGCGCATGGAACAAGGCACAGGCTAATCTTCCCAGTGGACGGAAGGCGGGTAAAATCAGCGGATGACCGAGCAACGCGCCCGCATCCTCCTTCCCTTCAGCCTGCTGATCGCGATACTGGCTGTTTCCACCGCCTCGATCTTTATCCGCTTCGCCCAGACTGGCGGGGCGCCTTCGCTCGTCATCGCCGCCCTACGGCTGACGTTCGCCACGCTCCTGCTTGCCCCCCTCGCATTGACGCACCATCACGTCGAATTACAAAGCCTTACACGCAAACAACTCACTCTGGGGGCCGTTTCAGGCTTGTTCCTCGCTGTCCATTTTGCGACATGGATCTCCTCGCTCGAGTACACCTCGGTGGCGAGTTCGGTCGTTTTCGTGTCCACCGGTCCGCTGTGGGTGGCGCTGCTGTCGCCGATGCTGTTGAACGAGAAGTTGACGCGCGCCGCAATCCTCGGGTTGGGACTGGCTATTTTGGGCGGGGCAGTGATCGGGTTGTCCGACGCGTGCGTCACCCAGAACGGACTCCAATGCCCGGAACTGGGTCAGATCCTCGACAGGGCGCGCGGTGTGGGGCAACTTCCTGGCGTTGGCGGGCGCGTGGGCGGTGACGGGGTACCTCATCATCGGGCGGAAACTGCGGGTGGGGATGTCGCTCATCCCGTATATTTTCCTCGTGTACGGCATGGCGGCGGCGGCGCTGATCGTCATCATGCTCGCGGCGGGTCAGTTGCCGTTCGGGTATGCACCCGCGACCTACGGCTGGATCTTCCTGCTGGCGGCGGTGCCGCAACTGATCGGGCACTCCACATATAATTGGCTGCTGAAGCGATTATCTGCGACGCTGGTGGCGGTCACCACGCTGGCGGAACCGATCGGTTCGGCATTCCTTGCGTACATCATTCTCAATGAAATACCCGAAGCGTCGGTGGTGGCCGGCGGGCTGACCATTCTGGCAGGGATCTACCTCGTCGCCAGACAACCCAGGAACACAAAGCAAGCATGACAATTTCACTTATCCACCAGAGACCATGAAATGTTACGCGGCGAGCACGGACCCGCGACGAAAATGGCGATGTCCATCCTCGTGCGCATGGCGGAGGTGGCAGGCGCAAAGGAGTTGTTGAGCATCAGCGGCGCGCACATCGACAGCACAGTGTATATTGGCGACGCCGGGCTGGAATTTGCAGAACGGCTGGCAAGCCTTGGTGCAAAAGTTTCCGTGCCCACCACGCTGAATGTCAGCGGGCTTGACGAACATCACTGGAAGGAATGGGCGGTCCCATCCGAATGGGCGAGGCAGGCACACCGGCAGATGGTCGCCTATCAAAGCATGGGGACGATCCCCACATGGACATGCGCGCCCTACCAGATGGAAACAAAACCGTCGTTTGGTCAACAGATCGCATGGGGCGAGTCGAATGCGATCGTGTTCGCAAACTCGGTGATCGGGGCGCGGACCGAGCGATACCCCGACCTGTTCGACATTTGCTGCGCCATCACGGGGCGCGCCCCAGCCATTGGATTGCACCTGACAGAAAACCGCGCAGGGCAAATTCTCTTCCGGCTCGTGGACATTCCAGCATCCCTGCAGGAACGCGATGATTTTTATCCCGTGCTGGGCAACCTGATCGGGAAACTATCCCTGGACAAGATCCCCGTAATCGAAGGGATGGAAATGACTCCCAGCGAGGATCAACTCAAGGCGTTGGGCGCAGGCGCGGCGTCATCGGGAGGCGTTGCCTTGTTCCACATGATTGGCGTCACACCGGAAGCCGCCACATGGGAGGCCGCATTTCAGGGAAAACGTCCGGTACAGACGATCAACATCACAATGGATGAATTGAGGGGATCCCGCAGGGAATTGACCCACGCCGACAGCAGCGAACTTCACATGGTGGTGTTGGGCAGCCCTCATTTTTCGCTGGCGGAATTCGCACAACTCGCGCCATTGATCCGGGGCAGGAAAAAACACCCTGCTGTAAAGTTTCTGGTCACGTCCAGCCGCGCCATGACTCAATTGGCGCAAAAGGCAGGTTTCCTCGAGGATTTGGAGGCTTTCGGTGCCCAACTCACCGTGGACACCTGCATTCTCACTTCGCCCATGCTGCCCGCCGAGATCAAGTACCTGATGACCAATTCGGCAAAGTTCGCTTATTATTCTCCGGGGCTGCTGGGAAAACAGATCAGCTTCGGAAGTCTGGATGATTGCGTTCGCTCGGCAGTGGCGGGACATATCCTTCGGGAGGAATCCGCATGGACGAGTTGATCCTGCGAGGCAAGGTCATCATTCCCGGAGAAGCGCAGGGGGAAGCCCTGGTCAGCCGCGAGCCGCTCTCCTTTTGGGGAGGGTACGACTGGAAAACCGGCGAGATCATCGACCGCCGCCATATGCTGTCCGGCGCGGTTGCCGCCGGGAAGATATTTGCAGTCCCGTTCACGCGCGGGTCTTCCACGACGACGGCGGTTCTGCTGGAGGCGATCCGCGCAAAGACCGCTCCCGCCGCCATCATCACGACCGATACAGATTTCTTCTTTGCGCTGGCGTCTGTCGTTGCCGGCGAATTGTACAATTTGCCCCTGCCGCTGGTGGCGCTTGAAGAATCGGATTTTGCAAAACTAAAGAGCGGAGATGCGGTCTGTATTGCGCTCGATGGAACAGTGACTGTCCTGTCGTGAAATCATCCGACGAAAAAAGGAATCATCTGAAAAATGGAACTCCCTGCCCACGCCTATCTTGACGAACGGAACATCCCCTACGAACGGCGGAGTTTTTCGCCCGAAACCGAAAAGGGCGCGGCGAATGTTGCGCAAGTGCTCGGCTTCCCTGAACGCCAGGCAGTGAAGACGCTGATCTTTCAAGTGGTGGACACGGGCGAGTGCGTGCTCGTCATGCTGGGCGCGGACCAGAACGCCATTTCGGGGAATCTCAAGAAGGCGATCGGCTCACGCAACATCAAAATGGCGGACCCCGAGGTGGTGAAAGCGACCACCGGCTACGTCATCGGCTCGATCCCCGCCTTTGGCTGGCAGCCGGACGGATTCCGCACCTTCCTCGAAGCGACTCTCATCAACGAACCCATCCTCGGCACGGGAGCCGGTCAATGGGGCGAGGAGATCATGATCACGCCCGAGAATTTGGTCCGGGCGAGCAACGCGATCGTGGTCAATTTGACGGAGAGGGACAAACCGGTCTTGCAGTAGGATAACAAACGGACGGCGCATTCAGGCAACCGTCCGTTTTTGGTTGATATAAGGCGAACACAATTCAGCAGGTCAGTATTATCACACTCCAGTTTGGCTACACGCTATTACAAGTAAAAACGTCCCAAAACTCAAACTTTGGGACGTTCTTGGTTCTCGATCACCTCAGGTACAACTCGTTCAGCTCCTTGAATTTGGCGGCAATTTCGGCGCTCATGTCTTCCTCGCGCATGCGCCATTCCCAGTTGCCGCCCAGTTTCGAGGGGAAGTTCATGCGCGCCTCGGTGCCGAGGCTCAGGGCATCCTGCATCGGGGTCACGGCAAAGACCGCAACCGAAGACCAGATCCCGCGGATGAGGTCCCAGGCGAAGTCGCTTCCGTCCACGCGCAGGTAGCGGCGGGCAAAATCCCTCTCGTGTCCCGGGGCGGAAATGTACCAGCCAAGCGCCGTGTCGTTGTCGTGCGAGCCGGTATATGCAACGCAATTGGGGATGTAGTTATGCGGCAGGAAGGGATTCTTCGCCTTGTCAAACCCGAATTGCAGGATTCGCATCCCCGGCAGGTTGAAATCGTCGCGCAGTTTTTCGACATCTGGCGTGATCACGCCCAGGTCTTCGGCGATGATGGGAAGCCGCGCATCTTTGTCTGCCAGCAAGCCTTTGTTCATGGCTCTGAAGAAGTCCGCGCCAGGACCCTTGACCCAGCGTCCCTTCTCGGCGGTGGCTTGACCGAACTTCACCTCCCAGTACCCGGCAAAGCCGCGGAAGTGGTCCACGCGGACGATGTCCACGAGGCTCAAGACCGAGCGGAAACGCTCCAGCCACCAGGCGTAGCCGGTCTGTTTGTGGACTTTCCAGCGGTAGAGCGGATTGCCCCACAATTGTCCGGTCGCTGAGAAGTAATCCGGCGGGACGCCCGCCACGACCGTCGGCTGGCTGTCTTCGCCGAGGAAAAAGAGTTCGGCGTTCGCCCAGGCGTCGGCGCTGTCGTAGGCGATGAAGATGGGGATGTCGCCGATGATCTTGATGCCGCGTTCGTTGGCGTAGGCGCGCAGTTTGTTCCACTGGCGGAAGAAGATGAACTGGTAGAAAGAATACCGCTGGATGCTTTCAGCGTGTTCCGTCCGCGCCTTTTTCATGGCGGAAGGTTTGCGCTTGCGGAGGTCCTCGCTCCATTCGTTCCAGGCGCCGCCGCCGTTCGCCTCCTTGATGGACATGAACAGGGCATAATCGTCCAGCCAGGATGCGTTTTGTTTGCAGAATTTTTTATATTCCTTGACCAAGGCTTCAGTTGCGGTCGAAAAGCGGGAAAAAGCCTTTTGCAGAAGACCAAGCTTCCACGGGATGAGCAGGCCGAAGTCCACGCGTGAGGCGTCGAAGGTCGGCATGTCCGCAAAATCGTCCTTTGTCAGCAGTCCGTCTTCGATCAAGGCGTCAAAGCTGATGAGGTACGGATTCCCCGCGAAACGCCGAAAAACACTGATACGGTGAATCGCCGTAGCCGGTGGGGACCGAGGGGAAGCACCTGCCAGAGTTTGCAGCCGGTGGAGGCGAGCCAGTCCACGAAGCGATATGCCTGCGGACCGAGGTCGCCGATACCGTAGGGACCTGGCAGGCTGGTTGGATGAAGAAGGATACCGCCTGAACGCTCAAATTTCATTTGCCAATCTCCGTGTTTTTATGGTCTCTCCCGCCCGCAGAATGGTCTTGTCGTCGTAATCCGAGGCGATGACATCCGTACCGACCTCGGCGGTGGGTTCGATGGTGAATCCCGCCGGGACCTCGCTGTTCTTGCCGACCAGCGCGATCTGGATATTCTGGTCCCTGACGCCCCAGCCTACGCGCGCACCGTGCCGGACCGTGGAGCGTTTATCGAGCACGGCGCGTTCGACGACTGCCCCGCTCTCGACAACGCTGTCAACGCCGAGGACGGATTCGCGCACCACCGCCCCGGCGCGGACGATCGCCCCCGGTGCCAGCACGCAGCTTTCCACCGTTGCGCCTTCCTCGATGAAGCAACCGTCACAGAGCATGCTGGCAAAGATCTTTGCAGTGCCCGGCAGGCGGGCTGGCGGGCGTTCCTCGGTGCGGGTGTGAATGACCCAGTCGCGGTTGTAGAGTTTGAGCGGAGGCGACGGGGAGAGCAGGTCCATGTTTGCCTGCCAGTAGGACGCAACCGTCCCCACGTCCATCCAGTAGCCTGTGTAGGAGAAAGCAAAGATCCTCGCCTTGGATCGGAGCATGCGGGGGATGATGTCTTTGCCAAAGTCGTGGGACGACCGTTTACGGGAATGGTCTTCCCAGAGGACTTTATCGAGCACTTCACGCTTGAAGAGATACACACCCATGTTTGCCAGGTTCGAGGGAGGCTCGGCTGGTTTTTCCACAAAGGAAGTGACCCTGTCATTGTCATCCACGCTCAGGACGCCAAAGCGGGATGCTTCCGCGATCGGAACTTCGATCACCCCCATGGTCAGGTCCGCCTGTGACTGGATGTGGAAGGTGATCATCGGGTCGTAGTCCATGGTGTAGATGTGATCGCCCGACAAAATAAGGACGTAATCGGGATTATCCTTCTTGATGAAGGTAAACGTCTGCTGGACGGCATCCGCGGTGCCTTCGAACCAGTCGGATTCGTTGCGGGCTTTGTACGGCGAGAGGATCTTGACGCCGCCCGTAAAGTCGCGGTTCAGGTCCCAGGGAGCACCCGAGCCGACGTGCTCGATCAGGGACTGCGGGCGGTACTGGGCGAGGATCATCACGTCGATGATGCCCGAATTGACACAGTTTGACAAAGGAAAATCGATAATTCTATACTTCCCTGCAAATGGGACCGCCGGTTTCGCGCGTTTTGCCGTTAGGACGCCGAGCCGCGAGCCTTCTCCGCCTGCCAGAATGACTGCCCGAGTTTTCATTTAAACCTCCCCGTTCCCGTTCTTCTCCTCGCGGACTTTCCGCACAGGAGCGACCGGGCGCGTTGGATATGTTTCACCGGTGACCGGTGTTTTGACGCTTTCAATGAGTTTTTTATACAATTCAATGTACTTTTGCGCGGAGCGGGTCCAGGCGAAATCCTGCGCCATGCCCGCTTTTTGCAGGTTCGCCCAACGCTCACGGTCGGGAAAGACCTGGAGCGCCCGCTTGAGCGTGTCATTGAACGATTTGACCTTCTTATCCACGAAGACGAAACCAGTTTCGCTGTCTGTGACCGTGTCGTGCAGTCCGCCCACGGCACGGACCAGCGGGACGCTTCCGTAGCGCATGGCGATCATTTGCGAGATGCCGCACGGTTCGTAGCGCGAGGGCATGAGGAAAATATCCGACCCGGCGTAGATCTGGCGGGCAAGTTTGGCGTCGTAACGCGTCTCCACGCGCACCCGGTCCGGGAGCAGTTCCTGGAGTTTCTTCGCCTGCTCCTCGATCTTCGGATTGCCCGCTCCCAATATGACCAGCTGCCATTTCTGTTTGCTGAGCATCTTCAAGCCTTTGAGAGCGATGTCAATGCCTTTGGCTTCGTCCATGCGGGAGACCATGCCAAGCAGGGGCACGTCGTCCACCACGGGCAGACCGAGCTTTTCCTGCAGGGCGGATTTGTTCTGCCGGCGGGCGGATAAATCGTCAGCGCTGAAGCAGGTCGATATGACGGGATCAGTTTGCGGGTCGAATGAAGCGATGTCCAGTCCGTTGAGAATGCCGTAGATGGAGTCGGTCCGATTTCTGAAGAACTCCTGCAAGCCGCTTCCAAATTCCTCGTGCAGGATCTCGTCCGCATAGGTCGGGGAGACGGCGACGATCATGTCCGACGCCCACAGCCCGAGCGGCATCGGCATGACGCGCGCCCAGTCGGGCAGGTCGGTGTTGGCGAGCGGCAAACCATACTCCTCGAGGATGTCCTTCACGTCGGGTCCCAGGAACGGCAGGTTGTGGATCGTGATCATCGAGGCGATGCGGTTCTTCCTGTCCTCCCAGCGCTTCACGAGGTTTCCATAGGCGGCGATCGCGGTGTGCCAGTCGTTCGCGTGGAGGATGTTCGGGGTCCAATTGATCTGACGCGGCAACTCGAGCGCGGCGAGCGCAAAGAAGACGTATTTTTCAGCATCGAGTTTGTTATTGGATGAGTAGACGGTACCGCTGGCGCGGATCGGGTCGCCGTTGATGAAGTAGACGGGCATGCCGTCCAGCGACCCTTCGAACGCCTCCACCTGGACCTCGGTCTTGCCGCGCGGAATCGAATAGATCCCCAACGGCTTCATCCCCTCCTGCTTGATGACCGTGTGCATCGGCAGGACAAGGCGGACGTCGACTGTCAGTTCATCGTTGGAGAGCGCACGCAAGGCACGCGGCAGGGTTCCTGCCACATCACCCAACCCGCCGACTTTTACAAATGGTTCCGCCTCTGCGGCGAGAAAAAGAACGTTGATAGTTTGGGACATGTGGCAATTGTACAACGAAATTCAAGATGCCCATTGGTCAGTTTTGAAAGAAAAAGACCTCCGAGGTCTAAAAAACCTCGGAGGTCTCGGTGGGAGCCTGATCCCGCAAGGGGACTCTGTGGGTTTTCGCGAAGCATCCCAAAAGGGGACGAACCTATATCATCCCTCGATGGGACAACCATCCAGAAGAAAAAAGCCTCCGCGAAGGAGACTTTTCAGGGAGCCTGATCCCGCAAGGGGACTGTGTGGGTTTTCGGAACCCGGGGAGACCATATCATCCCTCGATGGGACAACTATCCATAAGAAAAAAGCCTCCGCGAGGGAGACTTTTCAGGGAGCCTGATGGGTTTCGAACCCACAACATCCACATCCACAGTGTGGCGCTCTGCCATTGAGCTACAGGCTCCGTATATGAAGCGGACAAAATTTTACCATAAATCAGCGCAGGCTCAATACCGCCAGGGTCTCATCCTCCAGCATTTCACTGGGCTCCACGAAACCCAGGCTGGCATACAACTTCCGCGCGCTTTCGTTGTGAGGCTCATAGCTGATGCCCACATTTTTGACTTGTTCGTTTTCGCGAAAAACATCCAAAACCTGCTGCATGATCGCGCGACCATACCCTTTGCCTTGAAACCGTTCATCCACCATCAGGCGCATGATAAAAGCCTGGAAACGGGGATGGTTGAAATTGAAGCAGTACATGACAAACCCGACAGGCGTGTCATTCACGTACGCGCCAAACGGATGGAAATCCCAACGACCTTCCTCCTCCCACCCAAACTGGGCTTCGGCAATGGAATACAAGTTCGATGCCACAAAGTGGTTTTGGTCCCCGCGCACTTTCAACTTGATGAGCGCCCGCCAATTTGCCGCAGTGACAGATTGAAGTGTGACGTCCATAGTTCTCCTTTCGGTGGATTGTATCATCGCACTTAAATCAACAATCCCCACCGTTTCCAGCAATTCCAAATCTAAAGTTCGAATCTCGGCAAAACTGCGCTTTGGGTCGGATTCTGCGGCATTTGGGAAGAATGCAACGGCCTTTGTTTGTGTTCACTGTGCCGGAATGACCAAAATTACACCGTTTCGAGCCTGCAGGGTTTCAGATTTGGAATTACTCCCCGTTTCGCTTATGAAAATTCCTCCGCCATATACCAGCCGAGTGTCCGCTCGACGGCTTCGGTGACGAGCATGGCGGTCATGGGTGAGAGGTCGGTCTCAAAGCCAAATGCATACCCCCGCACCGAGACCAGGATCGCTTCGGGCGTTTTGTTGTAGAGTTCGTGGCTCACCGAGAGCAGCATTTCGGGCGTGAGGTGATGTGTGAACGGGGAGGTTTGGTATTCAGGGACAATGTCCACGACTTGCACATTCGATGGAATTTTCCCTGTGTGCGCATCTACAAAACAGACTCGGTCGTAGGCGGTGAGGTCTTCGGCGAGTTCGGGAGTCAACTGCAAATGGAAAGCGAAATCAGCCTCAAGCGTGGAAGGAAGCGGCTCTTCCCATGCGGACGGAGGCTCCAGCCCGAGTTGAGTCGCGACTCCCGCGAGCACGTGCCAGGCGACGCCGTCGTCCTGTCTGTCTGGGTTTCCGTAGCCGATGAAGAGGGTGGTCATGGTGTCATCTTTCAAACGTCCCGAAGGTTTCCTCAAGCCATCATGGTAAGCCGTTCAAACCTTCGGGGCGGTGTAGTGTAAGCGTCTCGCGCTACTCGCGCGTGATGGTTTGCAGGGCTTCACCCCGCGGATCCAACACTTCGATCTGGATGGGCATCTGCCCGACGGCATGCGTGGAACACGACAGGCACGGATCATGTGCCCGAACAGCGGCTTCGACACGATTGAGCATGCCCTCTCTGACAGTGCCGCCCGTGATATACGTCTTTGCGACACTATCGACGGCTTCGGTCATCGCCCAGTTGTTGTGACCCGTGGCAACGATGAGGTTGACCGCGGTGAGCTTGCCCGTCTCGTCCGCTTTGTAGTGATGGAAGAGCGTGCCGCGCGGCGCTTCGAGAATGCCGATGCCTTCACCCTTGTAATCTTTTTTCGTATTGAGGATATCGGTGCTGAGAATATCGGGGTCATCGAGTAGTTGGCCGACGCGCTCGATGCAGAAGATGACTTCGATCATGCGCGCATAGTGGAAGTACAACGTCTGCTCGACGGGGTTGCCCATGTTGAGCGCCTTGAATAGTGTATGCTCCTCGTTGGCAAGCGGCGTCCCGATGTGCGTGACCGCGTTCATGCGCCCCAGCGGACCGACACGATAAACGCCATTCGGGAAGCCGAGTTTCTTGTAGTACGGGAACTTGAGGTATGACCAGTTCTCCACGTGTTCGGCGATGTAGTCGAGATAATCGCTGCCAGGGAATTTTTCAAGCAGGTCGCCGTTGCGGTCCACGAGGCGGATGTCGCCGTCGTAGAGGTTGAGACTGTCGTCGGCGTTGACAATGCTCATGTAGCCGCTCTGCAACACCGCGAACTTGTTGATATCGTCCATGTTGCGTTGCGCCCAATCTTTCATAATGCGCACGCCGAGTTGCGCTGCTTCCAGCGCCGAGTCGATGCCCGCGCGGATGCTCTCGCGTTCGCCCGCCTGCAACGCCTTGTTGACACCGCCCGCCACGGCAAAGTTCGGGTGGATGCGACGCCCGCCAAGCGTGCGGATGATCTCCTGCCCAAAGCGGCGCAGTCCCACCGCTTTGAGCGCGATCTCAGGCGCCGAGCCTGCCAGCCCGATCACATTGCGGAGCGCAGGGTCGGCATCGAAGCCCAGCAACAGGTCAGGTCCCGACAATTCGAAGAAGTGCATGCCATGACTCTGGATGACCTGTCCCATGTGCATGAGTTCACGCAGACAGATTAGCGGGTCGCGGCGCAGGACTTCCCTGTAGTTCATCAGCAGCCTTTGGCGGCGGCGAGGTGATGACTGACGGGACAAATCCCGCAGATGCGCGGCGTGATGGACGGCATTTCGAAATACGGGCGACCTTCGCAGAATTTTTCGAAGCCGCGGAATTCGTTGATGTGTAAATACGCGTGCTCCACTGCGCCATCATCCTTCAAGTGGATGGTGACCTTGGCGTGTCCTTCGATACGGGTAACGGGTTCGATGGTGATTTTTTGGGTCATGGGTGTCTCCAATATTCAGCGGTCGTTCGATAACAGTAATCAGTGATCGGTAATCAGTTATCAGTAAAACTGTCCACCGATAACTCATTACTACTCACTGAACTAATGCCAGTGCAATTTCTCATCCTTCATCTCGGGCATTCTGCCTTCGGCGAGTTCTTTCAATACGTAGTAAATGACATCGGGGTCGGGCGGGCAGCCAGGCACATGCAGGTCCACATCCACCACTTCATGCAGGGCTCGGACGTTGCTCATCACCGCCAGTTCGGGGTCGCTGGGGATGAAGCCCTGGTCGTCGTTGCTTTCGGCATCCACATAGGCGCGTTGCAACGCCTCCTGCGTCCCGCACATATTGCGCAGAGCAGGCACGCCGCCGAACACGGCGCAGTCACCGAACGCCACCAACACCTTGCAACGCGAGCGCATCCGATGAGCCACCTCCTCGTTCGACGAGTTATTGATGCCGCCTTCGAGAATGCCCACGTCCACGCCGCTTTCGTCAGGCTCCTTCAAGTCGGTGATGGGCGTTGCACGGATGTCGGCAAGTTGCGCGATCTCGAGCAGGCGCTCGTCAATATCCAGTAATGACATGTGGCATCCCGAACAGCCAGCCATCCAATCGGAAGAGATCTTGGGTTTCGTCATTTGTTGCTCCTCGTAGTAACGACTTCAGTCGTTACTACATCTCTAATTCCACAACGCTCGTGCGTTTCGTCAAGGCAGCGCGCCAATCGTCATTCACGGTCACGCCCAAAGTGCGGGCGACCTCTTTCAACACATCCACGTTCGAGCGGACACCCTCGGGCGCGGTCACGGCAGCCTCGGCAAATTGCAGGCGGCCTTCGGCGTTCAGCGTGTGTCCCGTCTCCTCCGCCCAGATGCTCACAGGCAGGACAAGGTCCGCGCGTTCGGTCAATGCTGATCCATAGCTGGCCTGGACAACCAGATACGGGACCTTCTCCAATTTCGCGACGAGGCGCTTCGAGACGAAGTCATCGCCCAACGCGACAAAGACCGCCTCTTTCTGGACTTCGAACTGCTCATCCAACCCAAGCAGCGCCGCGGCGAGACTGTTCGCTTCGCCCTTGACCGAGAGCAATCCCTTGCGCTCCGCGTCACTCGCGCCGATGACCTTTGCCAGCCGCATAAGCGCATCCATGACACCAGGGTTGCCCGCGGCAGTGACGCCCTTGCCGTATACGATGATCGGCGCAACGGCTTCCGCCAGCATCCGCGCCGCGTCGGTGACTTCCTCGGCGTTCAGTTCGCAAAGTTCGAGCGCGGCTTTGAGTGAAACGACGTTTTCATCCACAGTTCCGCGTGCGAGACCCTCTTTCACCACGGCGGATTCCAATGCGTTGAGAACGGCGGTGTCGGTGCCGACTTTGGGCTTGAGGTTGATATTCGCCAGATCGTCCATGCCGTTTTCGTGCGGATCGATGACGATGAGGTGCGTCCCTTTGGGCAGGTTGCGCTTGATATAAAAGCCCGCGACTTCGTGCGTTTCTGAGAGATCCGCGCCGACAAGCAGTACACAGTCCGCAGTTCGTAATGTAGTCAGCTTCCCTTCGATGGGAGCACCAACCTCGTCCGCATACTTCGCCTGCAATGCGGAGGGGCGTCCCTCTTCGATGGAGGTGACCATCCTGGATTTGAGTCCATCCGCGAACAGGGATTTGAACGCCGACAGCGCTTCGACTGACAAGCGAGTGGAGGTAATGGCGGCCAGATTGCCCTTCGAAGCGGAGAATTTCTCGGCGAGTGCCGTGAGGGCATCTTCCCAGGTGGTGGCGGTCAATTGACCAGCGACCCGCTTGAAGGGAGTCGTGAGGCGCGTCCGCTCTTCATCCAGCGGCAAAAAGCGACCGGATTTGCACAACGTCCCGGCGTTGGGGGCGTCCCAATCCCCGGTGATTTTTACGATGTGGTTGTCGCGGGTGTGGACCAGAATTCCGCAACCCAGGGAGCATGCGCGGCAGACGGTGCGCGTGACCGTGAGGTGTTTCTCGTTACCGAGATACGCGCTCTGGCGGTCGATGAGCGCGCCCGTGGGGCAGACCTGCACACACGAACCGCACGAGACACAGGTGCTTTCGCCAAGCGGAACGTTGGTGTCGGCGACGACGATGGTCGCCGCGCCGCGCTCCTCCACGCTGAGGGTGAAGCTGCCCGACATCTCGGCGCAGGCGCGGATGCAGCGCCGGCACAGGATGCAACGGTTGTTATCGAGAATGAAGAACGGGTGACTGGTATCGACGGGGAAGTTCGTCCATTGCGGCTGCATGGGCCAGTGAGTCATCTCTTCGACGTAGGCGGCATTTTGCAGTTCGCAGTCGCCGCCGCTTACCTGGCAGAACGGGCAGAAGTGATTGCGCTCGCTGAACAGCAGGGAGAGCACCATGTTGCGCGATTTCTTGAGTGCGGGCGTGTCGGTCTCGATGATCATGCCATTCGCGGCAGGCAGGGTGCAGGCGGCGATCGGCACACGCATGTCTTTGACTTCGACCATGCACAGTCGGCATCCGCCGTAGGGGGTGAGGTGCGGATGATCACAGAGTGTGGGAATTTTGATGCCGTTCTGACGGGCGGCGTTCAGGACGGTGGTGCCGTCGGCGGCTTCGATTTGTTTTCCGTTGATGGTGATGTTGACCATGTTGCCTCTAAGAAAGAACCGCGACAGCGTTGAAATTGCAAACCTGAACACAGATGCCGCAGCGGATGCAGGTTTTATCGTCAATCACGTGCAACTGGCGCTTCTCGCCGTGAATGGCTTCGACGGGACAGTGGCGGGCGCAGACCATGCAGCCCGTGCAGGCGGACTCGATCTTAAAGTTGATCAGCGCGCGGCAGACTTTGGCGGGACAGCGCTTCTCGACCACGTGGGCAATGTACTCGTCACGGAAATGCCTAAGTGTGCTGACCACGGGGTTCGGCGCGCCTTGGCCGAGCCCGCACAACGAGCTCTTCATCACTTCGTCGCAGAGCAGTTCGAGCCGGTCGATATCAGCGAGCGTGCCTTTGCCGTTGCAGATCTTTTCGAGGATGTCGAGAATGCGGCGGGTGCCCACACGACAGGGCGGGCATTTGCCGCAGGATTCTTCCTGCGTGAATTCCATGAAGAAGCGGGCGATATCCACCATGCAAGTCTCGTTGTCCATGATGATGAGTCCGCCCGAGCCCATCATCGAACCTGCGGCGGTCAGGGCTTCGTAATCGAGCGGCAGGTCGAGATGCTCTTCCACGAGACAGCCGCCCATCGGTCCACCCGTTTGAATGGCTTTGAACTGCTTGCCGTCCTTGATGCCGCCGCCGACGTCGAAGATCACTTCGCGCAGGCTCAAGCCGAATGGGACTTCGATCAATCCAGTGTGGACTATGTCACCTGCGATGGCGAAGGTCTTGGTGCCTTTGCTCTTCTCGGTGCCCATCGCCGAGTACCAGTCCGCGCCGCGGAGGAGGATCTGCGGGACAACGGCATAGGTTTCGACGTTATTGTTGTTGGTCGGTTTGCCCCAGACGCCCTTGACCGCCGGGAATGGAGGTCGCGGACGCGGCTCACCTCGCCGCCCTTCGATGGAGGCGATCAGCGCGGTCTCTTCACCGCAGACGAAGGCACCCGCCCCCATGCGGACTTCCAGATCAAAGGATAAATCGGTGCCAAAGATGTTGTTACCAAGGAAGCCGAACTCGCGCGCCTGTTCGATGGCAATGTTGAGATTCGCGACCGCGATCGGATATTCCGCGCGGCAGTAGACGTAGCCCATGCTTGCACCGATGGCGTAGGCGGCGATGATCATGCCTTCGACCACGGAGTGCGGGTCGCTTTCGAGTACGCGGCGGTTCATGAATGCGCCGGGGTCACCTTCATCGGCGTTGCAGGTGAGGTACTTGGGGTTGTCAGGGACCTGGCGGCATAGTTGCCATTTGCGCGCGGCAGGGAAGCCTGCGCCGCCGCGTCCGCGCAGGCCGGAGCGCATGACCTCGTCGATGACCTGTTCGGGCGTCAAGCCAGACAATACATTGGCGAGGGCGCGATAACCGTCCTCGGCGATGTAGTCTTCGATGTTGTGCGGGTCGATCTTGCCGCAGTTGCGCAGAACAACGCGGACTTCCTTCGCTTTCGGGGCGCCGAGTTCTTCGTCAACGATGAGCGTTTCCTGCGCGCGGAACTTCTCGACTATGCGTCCCTTGAGGAAATGCTCTTCGACGAGGTAGGGGATGTCGTCCACTGTCAGGCTGGCATAATGCACATTTTCGGGGTAAACGACCAGGTCCGGACCGAAGCGGGCGGGGTCGCCGATGCGTGAGGTTTCGAGGATCTGCACTTCGTCGGCGAGTTTCCAATCAGCCAGTTCGGTGTTGAGCGCTTCCACGATCTCGCGCGCGCCCATCTCCATGCACTGCGGATCGACCGATACCAAAACATGAGAACGGAAGAATTTCATTTCGCCTCTGCGGGAATGAGGTTGGCTTCGACGACCTTGCCGCGCTGGACGTGCAATTCCATGATCTGACGCGCCGCATACGGCGTGACCCTGCCGTATGTCACCGGCGCGGCGTCACCGATTATGACCTTCACCACCGGTTGCATCGCATCGAGGCCGAAACTGCCGGTCTGACGAATGGACACGTCGGTCAGTCCTTTTTCTTCGATAAAACTCAGGAATTCCTTGAGCGTATCCCGCGCACCGGCAGCGATGCCCGGCGTACCCATGCCGACAATAATCTGCACGCGGCTTGCGCCGGTCTTGATCTCGCGCTTCTTCAACGCTTCTTCGCGGATCCGTTTGAGGTCTTCGAGTGACTTTACGGTTGGCATTTGTGCCTCCTGTTAATTGCGCGCCTGCGCGATTCCTTCTTCGAAGGATGAACGGATGAAAGCGATCACATCCGGATGTGTGAGAGGAAAACCATCGAGCGTTTCCTTCACGGGCTGGTCGTCGAATTCGAACTTTCGCGTGGCGCCTTTGTAAGGTGGATTGAATTCGTATGTGAACACCCAATGGACTTCCGGGTGCGCCAGCAGGAGCGTCAGGAACGTGGACGGCAGGTCGCCCAGCGGCATGCGGTCGATGTGCGAGTGCTGGAAGTTCGCCTCGACTTTCGTCCCGAAACCTGGCCGGGACGAAATCCGCATCCCGCCCTGACACGCCTCTGCGCTCGCCTTCAGCAGGGGGATTCCCAACCCGACCTTGCGCTCGGTGCGGCTGGTGTAGAATGGATCGGTCACCTGCTTCACCACGTTCTCGGTCATGCCGTCGCCGTCGTCTTCCACGCTGGCAGACAGGCGGTTCGCACGGAAATCCTCGAACACATCGATGCGAATCGCTTTGGCATTCGCGCTGATACTGTTCTCAGCCAGGTCGAGCAGGTGCAGGGCAATTTCCTTCATGGTCGTGCAAACCCTTATTTGCTGTCGAGTAGTTTCTTGACCAACTGCTGGAACTTGTTCGGTTTGATCTTGCCGACCACTTCCTCGTCCACGGTCACGACGGGCGCCTGGGAACACGCTCCCACACAACGGCAGACTTCCATGGTCAATTGTCCGTCGGCGGTGGTCTTACCGATCTCGGTTCCAGTCAATTGTTTGGCTTTTTCCATCAACTGCGGGACGCCGCCCACGTAGCACGCCGTCCCCATGCAGAACTTGAGCGTATGTTTTCCGCGCGGCTGTGTGGTGAAAAAAGAATAAAACGTCACCACCCCATGCACCGCCCCGACCGGCACCCGCAGTTTCTTTGCCACATATTTCTGCATCGGTTCGGACACATACCCGGCCTGCTTCTGGATCTCGTTCAAAATGACCATCATCGCGCCGGGGCGATCACGGTGCGTAACGATGATCTCATCCAGCAAAGCCTGCTTGTTTTCGCATATCTCGGGTTTCGTGGCAACAGCTTCAGTCATTGGGGCTCTCCATGTGATTATATTCACAATATTGTGAAATTATTCACGATATTGTGAATAGTATAGCCCCCACCACGGCAAACCGTCAACAAATGGATGTCACAGACTTTTATGACAATTGTCAGGTGCCAGGAATTGGAAAACCGAACTAACCTGGGAGAAGAAACCGCATTGTCCGTCCCCCCACCCCGCCGAGCGCCATCTTAATTTCCGCCACAGTCGGCGCTTGCAACTCGAACTCCATAAGGCCCAGGAAACCGTCCCGATGGTGTACATCCCCGCTTTGGATGACTGGAATCTGCCCAAGGTCAGGAAAGAGCCGCTGCGCGTCCGCCACTGTAGTGTGGCGCGAAACTTCCATCGCATCGAAGATGGGCGGCGCAAATCCCAGCACGGCCAGCAACCCGTAGGCGCGCCGTTCCACATGCGCCGGGATGACCAGCCCGCCTAACACGTTGACGCCTGCAACTGCCTCCTGGAGCGACATTTCCACATTGGCGATCAACATGCGTGGCTCACTGCGGATGTAATTCCCCGTGGCATCGACGATGTACTGCTCGCCGACTTTTTCCTCATCATTAAGCAGGTCCGGATAGCGGTCATCGACGGCTCTTTGCCACGCCTGAGCCTGATCCAGACCATCAAACAAACACAACACGTGGACCTCTTCCCGCGTCTGCAACTCCATCCCCGGCAGGACGGTCAGCCCCGTGCCTCTCGCCGCTTCCATCACCGCGCCGATATTCGCCGTGGCATTATGATCGGTGATGGCGATCAAATTAATGCCGCACTTGAGCGCCTCCTCCACAATCACAGGCGGGATCATCTCCACGCCCGCGCAGGGCGAGAGGACGGTATGGACGTGCAACTCAGCGCGATAGGTAGGCATACGTCAAACGCCCCGCAGGGTTTGGGAGATAATCACATTCATCTCCATAAACCTGCGGGATGGTCTCTTCATTTACCGAATTCCCATTTCCCAAACTATTCCCGCTACTTCGTAGCTTGGCAGGGTAGTCGCGAGCAACACCACGCCCTGCTCGTTGGCTTTCCCGACCACATCCGCATCGGGCTGGGCATTCTCGGTGATGATCACCGCAGAGACTTCCCGCAGAGCCGCCACCGCCACCACGTTCATGTGCGCCTGAAGCGTGATCCAAAGGTTGCCGGGCTGTGCTCCCGCCACGACACAACTCAACAAATCAGAGGCATACCCACCTTTGGGAGTGACCGCAGTGAAATCCTGCGGCGAAGTCAAAACAGTCAAGTTCAATCTGGCAATTACGTCTTGCAGAGTCATGGCATTACCTCGTTACACACTGGGAGTTTCCGAAGCACCCGGAGGCGCCTTGAATTTTTCATCGGGTCGCAGGTGAATTTCCATCAACAATTTGGTGCCCTTGCCAACTGTGGAGTCAAGATCCATCTTATCCACACAGCGCCGAATGTTGACCAGCCCCATCCCGGCGCCGAACCCCATACTACGCGCCAGAGGCGAGGCCGTGGACCAGCCCGGCGTGAGCGCCTGCTTCACATCCGGGATCCCCGGTCCGTCGTCGGAGGTCTGCATGAGGATGCGGTGCGGCTCCACCTGCACGCGCAGAACGCCACCGTTTGTCGAATGGATGATCAGGTTAATCTCCGCTTCGTAGACCGCGATCCCGCACTGACGGGCCAATTGTGGAGGCGCGCCGAGCCGCAACAACGCCCGCTTGATATGACTGGAAGCCTGTCCGCCGTTGACGAAATCCCCCGGCTTGATCTTGTAGCGCAGGATCAGGCTGGTGCGGTCCGAGACGATGTCCTGAAAGAGATGACTGGCGCGGTAACGACGGATCTCCTCCTCCTTGTAATCCCGCCGGATGGCGGTCAGCACACCGCGCGTAATATCCCCTTTTGTGATCATACCCACGAGTTTGTCGTTCTCATCAACCACCGGCAGGCGTCCAACCCGCGTGCGGGCGAAGGTTTCGAGCGCCTTGACCACCGGCTCATAAGACTTGACGGTGATGACGTTCTTCGACATGTACTTGTGGAGAGGGGCGTCTTTGTCGTCGGCGGCAAGGGCGCGCATCAGGTCTTCCTGGCTGACGATCCCCACCAACGAATCGCCGTCCATGATCGGCGCGCCGGAGATGCGGTTCTGACGCAACAGGTCAACCACGGACTGCATGGTATCGTCAGGCGTCAGGCTTTTGACATCGCGCGTCATGACCTCATAGATTTTCAGGTCGTAGGAAAGTTCCTCAACGCGTGTGATCTCCTGTGCGTCGCGGTCGGTGATATTTCGCCCCTTGCGTCCATAGAGTTCCTGGATCGTGTTACTCATGGGTATCATCCATATTCGTCTCGAAACTGTGCAAACCTGCCTTGTACAACCTGCCGCATAATTCGAACATACCCATTTCACTCGAGATCAGGGGAATGTTCTCGCTGGTCGCCAGCTCGACGATCTCCGGGGACGGCTGTTTGCCGCGCAAAAACACGATCGCGCAAACATCCGCCATCTGCGCCGTGCGGACCACCTGGGGATTGCAAAGACCCGTCAGGAGTACCGCGCCCGGTTTCACCGAAGCCAGCACATCGCTCATCAGATCCGCTCCGCAACCGCCAATGACCTCATAATCATGGATCCTAATACCTGGATTGAGGACCGTCCCCTTGGCATGTTTAATGATTTCACTCAATTTCATACACAAAAACTCATTCCTGTCGACCAGATCTACTGCAAAAAACAACCGGTCAACGAACCATTGCTTTAATGAATTCAACCACCGCCTCACGCGTGACAATGACCTGCTCACCATTCGAGAGGTTTTTCACTGCCACCAGACCTTTTTCCGCCTCCTCGGGACCGATGGTTACGGCGACTTTCATCTTCATCTTGTCAGCAAATTTGAACTGTTTCGGCAGTTTGGCAGGCTCTGGGAACACCATCACGCTCAACCCTGTATTGCGCAGTTCGGCGCCCAATTTATATGATTCGAGCCAGAGCTTCTCATCGAACACCGTGACCAGCACCTGGGCTGGGCTGGGCTGGAACTCAGGGACAAGTCCCGCCTCCTGCAAGATGATGCCGATGACCACATCCCCCATTGCAAAGCCGACGCCGGAGAGAGGTTGTCCGCCGACATCGGCCAGCAGGTTATCGTAGCGACCGCCGCCAAAGATGGCGCGCTTCAACGAGCCGCTGGTATCGAATGCCTCAAAGACTGTACCGGTGTAGTATAAAAGCCCGCGCATAATGTTCGGGTCGAATTTGACGTACTCTTTCACGCCCAAGGCTTCCAGCGCCGCAAAGAGACGGGTCAACTCATCGTTCTTCTTCCACAGGTCAAAGTTACCGAGAATATCCTTCAAGCCGTCCAGTTGTGCCTGCGTCAGACCAAGTTCGAGCGCGTACGCGTCCCATTTGGCGGGTTCCATTTTCGTGCGGCGGTCAACCAGATTGGAAACATCCAGCCGCTTCTCCTGCACGATGCCCAGCGCGTCGAATTCAGAATCCATCAGGCGGCGGTTATTCACATAGATGAGAGCCCGCTCCGGGCTGAGTTCGACCGAGCGCAGGAATGTCGCGCCGACCGCGATCAGTTCTGCATCCGCTTCCGGCGAGTTGACTCCCAGCATGTCAATATTCCACTGAAAAAATTCGCGTGAACGTCCCTTTTGCGGCTGTTCGTAGCGCCAGAACGGACCGAAGGACCACCAGCGCACCGGGAAGGTCAGCTCACCCTGCTTCGCCGCGATCAGGCGCGCCAGGCTCGGCGTCAGTTCCGGGCGGAGCGCCACCTTGTCCCCGCCGCGATCTTCGAACACAAATGACTGCTTGTTGACCAGTTCCTCGCCCGACTTCGCCGCGTACAGTTCAATCGCCTCGATGAACGGCGCGTCCCATTCCTGGTAGCCGAACGCCTGCGAAGCCGCGCGTACCTTGTCATAGATGAAATTCCGGAGCGCCATTTGCTCGGGGTAAAACTCGCGTGTCCCTTTGACGGGTGGTATGACTCTCTTCATAGATGATCTCCGGTTGAATTGCCCAGCATTGTAGCATATTTGCCGAAACCATTCAGTATGACAAGCAACCAAAGGGATAAGGAAGGAACGCACTAGCACGGTTTGTGAATTTTGATACAATTTTAATAGTATTTTCTTACCCATCAGTCATAAGGAGCCGACCATGGAAACCAAAGATGAGGTGATCAGGGAATTTCAGAAAATCCCCTGGTTTCAGGAACTTGACCCTGTACACCTGCAAAAGATATCCGAAATTTCCCGCTTGAGGCATGTCCGGGCGGGCGAAGTCCTGTTCCGCGAAGGGGATGCGGAAGACTACCTGTATATCGTCGTGGAGGGGCGTGTTGCGCTTGACATGTTCATCCCCCATCAAGGCAAGGTGCGGATCTATACAGCCGAGCCTTGGGATGTGTTCGGCTGGTCAAGCGTGATCCCGATCGTCCGCAAACGGACTGCCGGTGCCGTCGCTGTGGTCGAGGGATCGGTAATTGCCATCCACTCCGAGAAATTGCGCCAGGTATGCGACGAGGATCATGATCTGGGATATGTCGTCATGCGCAGGCTTGCGAACATCGTCGCCAGCCGGTTGCTGGTCACCCGCCTGCAAATGCTCGACATGTTTGCTTCACTGGAGGTAAAAAATGGCAAATGACCATCTCCTGGAGGTCGGGAGCACCATTACCATCGAAAAGCCGGCGTTCAATTTTCTGTTGTCACGCTTGAAGGAGGAGGGATACGTGCCGATTGGTTCGCGGGTGAAGAACGAGTCGCTCGTCTATGAGCAGATCGACAGCCTTGAGGATATGCCGCAAGGGTATGTCACCGAACAGAAGCCCGGGCATTTCCGCCTGATCCGCGAAAAACACGCGCGCTACTTCGACATCATCCCCGGCGCCCACTCGTGGAAGCAGTTCCTTTTCCCGCCGCGCGTTGAATTGTTCGAGCTGAGGAAAAATGGAAAGGGTTGGGAGACAGTTTCGGGTGAGGTGGAAGCGCCCAAATACGCCTTTATCGGCGTGCGCGCTTGTGAGTTGAGCGCGATCCAGATACAGGACGAGATCTTCATGAGACCCGATTTCACCGACCCGGTCTATCGCGACCGGCGAAGGCGGGTCTTTATCATCTCGGTCAACTGCACCCACCCGGCTGAGACGTGTTTCTGCACCTCAATGGGGACCGGACCGCGCGTCAAAGAGGAGTTCGACCTGAACCTGACCGAACTTGACGATGTGTTTGTGCTGACGATCGGTTCGGAACTGGCGCGGAGACTGATGACGGGCATCCCATTCGAAGATGCGAGCGGGTACGTCCTCACCAATGTCGAACACAAACTGAACCATGCCGAACAGCAAATGCGCCGAAAATTGGACACGACCGACCTGCCCGGGCTAATCCTCGACAACCTGGATCATCCCTACTGGAACGAGGTTGGGAAACGATGCCTGAGTTGCGCAAGTTGCACCCAGGTCTGCCCAACCTGCTTTTGCTGGGATGCGACAGATGAAATGAGCCTGGACGGCAAGACCGCCAAACGCGCCCGCATGTGGGACTCGTGCTTCAATCCCGGCTACTCCCACCAGGCAGGCGGCAACACGCGCCCCACGATCTACTCACGCTACCGCCAATGGCTTTCCCACAAACTTGGCACCTGGAAACAACAGTATGGAACGCTGGGATGTGTCGGTTGCGGACGCTGTATCACCTGGTGCCCGGCTGAAATCGACATCACGGAAGAGGTCGCCGCCCTGCGAAATGAGGTGAAACGATGACCACGCTTGCGCCTGAAACTGTTGGTGTGAAACCGCACACCGACCTCCTGCTCAACCCGCATTGGGCGGAGATCACGGCGATCACTCCAGAAGCGGACGGCATCTCCACATACTGGCTTCGGTTTACAGACCCTGCCGAACAGGAAGCCTTCCGCTTCGAACCGGGACAATTCAACATGCTCTACCTGCCCGGGTTTGGCGAATCCGCCATTTCCATCAGCTCCGACCCCGAAGACCACGAAAAGATCGGGCATACTGTCCGCTTTGTGGGCAATGTGACGCGCGAGATCAGCCGTTTGAAAGTTGGGAACATCGTCGGTCTGCGCGGTCCGTTTGGGACCTACTGGCCCATGAAAGACATCGAGGGCAAGGATGTGTTCATCGCCTGCGGCGGCATCGGGCTTCCTCCCCTCCGCCCGGCGCTTTATCACATCATCCGAAACCGCGAAAAATACGGAAAGGTCACACTGCTGTACGGAGCCAGGACCTCCGGCGACCTGATGTTCCCGTACGAATATGACGAGTGGCGGAAGGCGGGGATTGACGTGGAGATCACCGTGGATCGCGGCGACCCAAATTGGAACGGACGCGTCGGCGTGGTCCCGATGTGGTTCTACCAGTTCCGCATCGACTCGCGCCGGACCACCGTCCTGACCTGCGGACCTGAGATCATGATCCGTTTCGTCATCTTCGAAGCGATGGCGCGGCGTGTTGCACCCGAGAATATTTTTGTCTCGCTGGAACGCAACATGAAATGCGGACAAGGCTCCTGCGGTCACTGTCAGATGGGACCCTACTTCATCTGCAAGGACGGCCCCGTATTTCGTTTCGACCAACTGCAGTCGTTCTTCAACGTCGAGGAGTTCTAATGACCACCAAAAAACCAACTGTTGCCGTTTACAAATTCTCATCCTGTGACGGATGCCAGCTTTCGATCCTCAACATGGAAGACGAACTGCTCGAACTGGCAGACACCATTGACATCGCCTACTTCCTCGAAGCCACCCGCGCGCAGCGCCCCGGACCGTACGATATCGCGCTGGTCGAAGGTTCGGTCACAACACCGCATGAGATCGAACGCATCAAGGAGGTCCGCGCCCAGGCCAAAACCGTCATTGCCCTGGGAACCTGCGCCACCGCAGGCGGCGTCCAGGCATTGCGGAATTTTGCCAACGCAGAAGAGTATGCCAGCGTGGTGTACGACCATCCCGAGTATTTGCATTACCTGCAAACAGCCACACCGATCGCCGAACATATCGTAGTGGACCTGGAACTCTGGGGATGCCCGGTCAACAAGGCGCAGGTGCTGGAGGTCATCATTGCCCTGCTCAACAACCGCCGCCCCAACCTTCCGCCCTATTCCGTCTGCCTGGAATGCAAACGGCGCGGCACCACCTGCGTCATCGTGGACAAGGGTATTCCCTGCATCGGACCCGCCACCCAGGCGGGGTGCGGCGCGATCTGTCCCGCCATGGGACGAGGCTGCTATGGCTGTTTCGGTCCCGCCCGCGACGTGAACCCCAAATCGATGGCGTCGATGCTCCTCAAGATGGAACGCTACCCCGGGGAGACTGCCCGCCTCTTCCGCGGCATCAGCGGATACGCCCCAACCTTCCGCACCATCGCTGACGACATCCTCGCCACAAGCAAGGAGGCAAAATGAAAAACATAGAAGTTCCCGCCCTGGCGCGTGTGGAAGGCGAAGGCGGTTTATACATCGGCTTGGAAAACGGCAAAGCGGTCGAGATCCGTCTCGACATTTACGAACCGCCGCGTTTCTTTGAGGGCTTCCTCAAGGACCGCTTCCTCCAGGAAGTGCCCGACATCACCGCCCGCATCTGCGGCATCTGCCCGGTTGCCTATCAAATGAGTTCCGCCTATGCGCTCGAGAACGCGCTGGGCATCAAGGTCTCCCCGCAGGTGCGCGCCCTGCGCCGGTTGATGTACTGCGGCGAGTACATCGAAAGCCATGCCCTGCACATCTACCTGCTTCAGGCTCCCGACATGCTTGGCAAACAATCCGCGCTGGAACTGGCGGCGGAGGCGCCGGAAGTCGTCAGGAATGCCCTGCGGCTCAAGAAGATCGGCAACGACCTCCTCAAAGCCATCGGCGGACGCTCCGTCCACCCCGTCAACGTGTGCGTCGGCGGATTTTACTCATGGCCCGACGAGAAGGCGATCAAGGCTTTGCTCCCCGATCTGGAATGGGGACTGAACGCCGCGCTGGATACCGTCAAATTCGCGCTCACGCTTCCCTACCCCTACCTTGAAATTGACTACGAATTCGTAGCCCTTCATCACCCCGACGAGTACGGCGTGATCGAAGGTGACGTTCTCTCCTCGAACGGAAGGAAACTTTCGATCGCAGAGTATGAAAATGGATACATCGAAGAACATGTCAGGCACTCCAACGCCCTGCACAGCCGCACCGTGGACAACAATACCTACCTCGTCGGTCCGCTGGCGCGCCTGAACCTGAACCACGAACAACTCCTGCCGAATGCGAAACAGGCTTTGAAAAAATCGGGAATCCAACTGCCGCTCAGGAACCCGTACAAATCCCTGATCGCGCGCGCCATCGAGTTGGTCCACTTCTACGAGGAAGCCATTCAGTTGGTCAAGGAATACAAGCCGAGCGGACCCGCGCACGTCGAGTTGAAGCTCAGGGAAGGCGAGGGCGCAGGCGCGACCGAGGCGCCGCGCGGACTGCTGTATCACCGCTACAAGATCGACGGCAACGGCATGATCCAGTTCGCCAAGATCACCCCGCCCACCGCGCAGAACCTGCCGCGCATCGAAGCCGACCTGTTCGCGCTCACCCCGAGGATCGTCAAAATGCCTGAAGCCGAGGCTGTCCTCACCGCCGAGCACCTCGTGCGCTCGTACGACCCGTGCATCTCGTGCGCGACTCACTTCCTGAAGCTGAAGATCGAAGAGAAGTGACCAAAGTCGCGGTGATCGGCATCGGGCAAAGCCTGCGCGGGGACGATGCCGCCGGGTTGGAGGCGGTCCGTCAGTGGCGGGAAAAGTTCCCTGAAACGGCAGGCAGGCTCGAGGTCCGGGTGGAGGCGGGCGAGTTGCCCGGTCTCGCCCTGTTGGATGTGCTGAACGATGTCGACGCGGCGCTCCTGGTGGATGCCGTCCAGAGTTCGCACCCGCCGGGCACGATCCACCGCCTGGACGAGGAAGAACTGGCGGCGTTCACATCCGACGCAAGATCAGCGCACGGCTGGGGCGTGGCAGAGACGCTCAAACTGGGCAGTCAACTGATGAATAATCGCCCCAGGATCCGCGTTGTCGGGATCACCGCCGGGGAACTGGAAATGGGCGCGGAGATGAGCGACGCGGTCAGGGATGCGATCCCGAGGGTCTGTGAAGCCATCGAAGCGGAAGTGAACGCCCTGCTCAAGTAGGAATCGCCGCCGGAGACCCCGGCGGTGATTTTTCTTAATTCAAAATTCATTTATTGAATTTTGAATTGGTGTTTGGTATAATCCGAACACCAACGACCAAGGAGAGAAACATGGAAATTAATTACCAGGAAACCAGCAATGACCTTCTGACACGCATCCGCATTCACGAAACCTACGGCACGCGTAACATTGACCAGTGGAACACCGAGGTGCTCCAACCCACCGCCGACATGAAGATCCTCGACGTCGGTTGCGGCGCGGGAAAACAGTGCTTCCTCTACAGCGACTACACCAACCGCCAGGCCGACGTCACCGGCACCGACTTTTCGGAGGAATTGCTGGGCAAGGCGCGCGAAAAACTCGCGGAACGGGGCGACTCGAACGTCAAATTCGGATTCATGGATTTCAACAAGCGCTTCCCATATGACGACAACACATTCGACCTGCTCTCCAGCGCCTTCGCCATCTACTACGCCTCCAACCTGGACTTTACATTTGGTGAGGCGCACCGCGTCTTGAAACCCAGCGGACGGCTTTTCGTGACCGGTCCCCTGCCCGAGAACAAGCAGATGTTCTACGAGATCATCAAGGAGGCGACCAGCCAGCCCATCCCGCCCATGCCCGGTTCCTCGCGCTTCAAGGGCGAGATCTACAGGACCATCGAGGGCAAATTCGCCAAAACCGAACTGTTGACCTTCGAAAACCCCATCACCTTCCCCGAAGTTGCGCCATTCATCGAGTACGTCCGCGCCTCCCTGAGCGAGGACCGCAAACTGTGGACGTCCATGTTCAACGGCAAGGAAGAGTACGAGGCTCTGATCGGCAAGATCACCGATGTGGCTACACGCTGGTTCAATCGCGACGGCAAACTGGTCATGACCAAGGTCGTCGGCGGGATCTTGCCGACCAAATAGACAATATTCCGTTATTGCGAGGGGCAAGACGACGCAGCAATCCCTGAGCAAGCGGAGAGATTGCTTCGGGCAAAGTGCGCCCTCGCAATGACGGGGAGATAAAATGAACTTCTTCGGCAAACGAGTCCTTTTCCTTGGCGCGCACCCAGACGATATCGAGTTGGGATGCGGCGCCCTGTTGCATCACATCGTCAAACAGACCGATGTCCTGTGCGTCACACTCTCCGACAACCAGAAAAACCCCGACCTGAAGAACGTGAAGGGTGAACATTTTGAAGCAATGGAGGTTTTGGGGGTTCCTGAGGAAAAGATTATCCTCGGTCCGTTCAACACGAGGGTCTTTCCCGATTCGCGCCAGGAGATCCTCGAATACTTCCTCAAACTCCGCAGGGACTTTAAACCCGACCTGATCTTTGTCCACTCACGGCAGGATGTCCACCAGGACCACCTCACAATGACCGATGAAGCCCTGCGCGCTTTTCGCGGAATTACAGTGCTCGGCTTCGACGTTGTCCGTTCGTCGTATGGCTTTTTCCCACACTTTCTCGTTGAAGTTACCGAAGAGGACGTGAACAAGAAGATCGAGGCCTTATCCAAATACGAGACCTACCGCGACCGATACTATTTCAATGCTGAGTTGACGCGCTCCATCATGGTGAGGCACGGCGCGCTGGCGGAGGTCCCGTTTGCGGAGGGGTTCGACATCTTGAGGATCGTAGGGCAATTTACGATTGACGATTGACGATTAACGTTTTTCGATTCGCTCGATGAAAGAGGAAAGATGGAATTCAAGACCCTCTATCAGGAACTCGTCAACAGCACAGAGATGATCCGGGCATTGCTGGCGGGAATTACGCAGGAAGATGCGATGTTCAAGCCCAGCCGGGGAACGTGGTCGATCCTCGAGGTCGCATGTCACTTGTACGATGAGGAACGCGAGGATTTCCGCGAACACCTGGACTTTATCCTGCACCGCCAGCATGAGGAGTGGCACCCGATCGCTCCGCAGGCATGGGTAAAACTACGGAAGTACAACGAGCAGGACTTTCAGCAGATGAAAGCCAAATTTTTCCGCGAGCGGGCGAAGTCACTGAAGTGGCTGAAAAGCCTGGAAAGCGCGGATTGGAAGACGCGCTACAAGTCCAGGTGGGGATCGATGACCGCCGGCGACATGTTCACTTCGTGGGTGGCGCATGACAATCTGCACATCCGCCAATTGGTGGAACTGCGCCGGGTGCGGATCGAGAAGATCGCGAAAACACATCACAATCCAGTACGCAGGCGATTGGTGAGAGATGCAACAGGGAAATACCTCTACGAATATTTAAAATCCGGGACATGCCTCGCATTGTCCCGGATTTTAATATTCTATCTTGATCTCTCGACAATAACAACCGCCTCATCTGACCATCCGGCTGTCTGCGCATTCAAGAGCAATTTTGCCACGCTTTCAGGGAAGACCTTCTCGTGCAGCGGCAGTTCATCGATCGGCATCCAGATCGGGATGTAAACGCCCTCTTCGGGGTTGTCCGGGTCGGAGTCGGTGAATTCCTCGCCGGTGCCGCTCCCAAACTCGCCGCTGATCCTCTCCACAAGAAAATAGACCTGGGTGCTCAGATCAAAATGAAGCACCGCAACTTTCTGTTTGATCCTCACATCCACCCCCAACTCTTCCATCGCCTCACGGACCGCGGCCTGCTCGGGCGTCTCGCCTTCGTCCACGCCGCCGCCCGGGAAGACGTAATAGTCCAGTCCCGCGCGGTGACGTTCGATCAGCGCGACCTTGTCGTTTTCGACCAGGATGATGCCGGCGCGGGTCCGCATGACTTTACGACTCCTCCGTCTCTCGCGCCACGCGGTTGACCTCGTCCAAACCTGCGCCGCGTGCCTTTTCCAACCGCTCGAAGCGCTTCGTGAACTGACTCATGGCGTAGTTCACGAAATCATCCTCCACCAACCCGAACGGGACCACCTCGTACGCGGCAAAGGCATCGCCGATCACGCCGATGGCAAACGGGAGCAGGTTGTTCATCTGCGCGTCGAGCGTGTCCCACTCGTTAGGGTGCTCCGCAACGAGACGGGATAGCAGGTACACGCCATAGGCAATATGACGCGACTCGTCCTGCTTGAGCAGGGAAATGCCCTTGCGAAGCCCGGGCATCAAGTCGTTGCGTTCGAGCATGGCGAAAAAGGCGTGATAGCCAGTCTCTGCAAGGACGCCTTCGACGATCATGTTGTACGTCACCGAGGCGCGGATCTGGGCTGAGGGCGAGGGATCAGCTTCCAGGGCGGAGAGAGCCGCAGGCAGGGCGTCGTAGAAGATGTACCGGTAGTTGTCCGTGTGGTATCTGGTCAGATCCGCATTTAAATCGGCAACATCATCGAGAAAACGCCGAAACAAATCAGTGTGTTTGGCTTCTTCGAAGAGAAAGGTTGTGAGAAACATTTCCTCTTCGACGCGTCCCTCTTTGGCAATGATCTGAATGAGCGGCAGCAGATCGAGCGTGACAGCTTCTTCGCCCGCAACGAACATCGCCAGCAGGCGCAGGATCAGGTCCTTTTCGTCGGGTTGGAGCGCCGCCCAGTCGAATTTGTCCTTTGTGAGGTCAATGTCAGACGGGTTCCAGATGCCGAGTCGTTTGGCTTTTTCGTACAGCCGCATGGGAGGCAGGGAGCGGTCAAGTCCACGGGTGGTGGTGGCAAAGGAGGTGTGTGTCATGGGTATGTAATTCTAGATTTTGATGGTTTGAGTTGTTCTTAACGACTCCACAGCCGCGAACGTGGCTTTGGTCACGCCGATGAGTTGTTCGTAGGGGATTGGCGATTCGCCGCCTTCGCGAATGGATTTGACGAAGGCTTTCCATTCACTCACATGACCCTTGTCCTGCGCCCCGCGTGCGGCGCTCTTCCTGCCATCACGGACTGTTTGCAGCGAAACGAAATCGTCCAACACTGCCACCCCTCCCCCGCAAAAGACCTCGACGCGTTCCTTCGGGAAGGATTTGTCGCCGTTGGCAAGATAGTCCACCACACCGATGGAGCCGTCCGGGAAGGTAAAGGTCATGGAGACGTTGTCCTCGCGGTATTTGCCGCCGTCCGGCAGGGCGTACGCGGTCACAGAGACGGGAGAGTCACCGACGAGGAAGGTGATCAGGTCAATGAAATGACAGCCTTCGCCGATGATGCGTCCGCCGCCGATCGCAGGGTCCTGGGTCCAGTGGTTGAGGGGAATGTACCCGGCATTGATGCGATAATGAACGTGGAGAGGTTCCGTCCGATTTGCATAGAATTCTGCAAGTTTCTGGGAAAGCGGTGCAAAGCGCCGGTTGAAACCTACTGTTAATAGCGATTGGCTATTCGCTTTTAGCTGTTTGCTGATCGCCGAAAGCTGATTTGCATTAATCGCCAACGGTTTTTCCACGAAGACGTGCTTCCCGGCTTTCAAGGCTTTGACGACCAGATCTGCATGAGAGTCGTGGCGGGTGAGGATGGCAACAGTGTTAATCTTCGGGTCGTTGAGGATCTCTTCCTCGGATGAGGCGGCATACTGGAAGCCGAATTTTTTTCCGGAGTGCTGGGCGTGCAATCCGCCGGCTGAGGCGATGCCAACCAGTTCAATATCACCGGCTTTTTTGATGGCAGGCAAAAGCATGGCGTTAGCGAAAAGACCGGCACCAAGGACACCCAGTTTTACAGTATCTGATCCTTTGAAAGAGGAAAGAGGAAAGACTACTTTTGTTTCATCTTTCTTCTTTCCTTCCGGGTATGTCAAAACCACACCGAGGAACTTTTCCTTTGTTTTCCCCGTAATGACCTCATATGCCTGCGCCGCCTGCTCGATGGGGAATCGGTGTGTGATGAGCGGCTTGACCTGAAGTTTTCCACTTGCCATCAGGTCGAGCACGGACTCGAAGTTCCGCCCCTCCGTCCAGCGCACGTAGCCGATGGGGTAATCCACACCGTTCTCTTCGTAATTGACATCGTAACGTCCCGGTCCGTAGGAGCGCGAGTTGATGAAAGAGATCTCTTTCTCGTAGTACACCTTGCGCGGGAAACTCAACCCAACCGCCCCTGTGGCAACGACGCGCGCCCGGTCGCGGGCGATGACGCCGGCAAGTTCCACCGGGTCATTGGATTTTGTATCGGCGCATATGAGGATCACGTCGAAGCCGCGGTTGGCAGTGAAAGCCTGGGCGGAATCAACGGCTTGCTTGCGGGAAACAGCCTCAAGTCCGAGGGAGGAAGCGAGTTTGAGGCGGGCAGGGTCAATGTCCACGCCAAGGACATGGCATCCTGCGGCGGCCGCGATCTGGGCGGTCAGGAGTCCCAACAGCCCCATCCCGATCACAGCGACGGTTTCGCCCAATTGAGGCTCGGCAAGGCGGAATCCGTGCATGGCAATGGCGCCGAGGGTGGTAAAGGCGGCAGACTCAAAATCCACGTTCTTCGGGAGCGGCGTGATGAGATTGCGCGGCACAACGTTATATTCGGCATGGACGGCGTAATTCGCGCCCGCGCACGCCACGCGTTGACCGACCTTCAGGCCTGATGTGTTCTTCCCAAGCGCGAAAACCGTACCTGCCGAGGAATACCCGAGCGCCATCGGCTGGTCGAGGCGGTTGAAAGCGGCCTGCACGGTGGGAACCAGCCCTTCCCGTTTGGCTTTATCGAGGACTTGCCTGACAAGGTCAGGACGGGAACGCGCCTTGCCAACCAGGGTTTTTTCGGCAAATTCGACGATCATGCGCTCGGTCCCCGCCGACACGAGGCTGGATTCGATCTTTACAAGAGCCATGGCCCTCCCGAGGGGTGGGCATGGGAACGTCCTCCACTGAGGACTTTCCAGTTTTGATGTTTTGAAGGAGTTGTTTCATGAGTATGGGTCTCTTTTTGAGTTCAAGGTAGTATAACGCATCTCAACTTGTGGTCATGAATGAATGCAATGATGATAAATGTCACCTTTACGATTAAGGAAAACCTTAATTATTGACATTCATTTTTTGAAATGCTATGCTGTCTGTAGCAGAAACAGCGCGAGCTGTTTATTTTCACATATCTTGAACAAGGAGGCACGGCATGGCACTTGGAGGTTACGCAGATAAAGTTGCCTGGGTTGACCTGACCACGGGCAAAACGGAATTCAAACCAATTCCCGAGGAATATAAGCTCAAATATATTGGGGCACGCGGTGTTGGCGTGAGGTTTGTCTATGACAATGGCCCGCAAGTGGACCCGCTCTCACCGGATAACATCCTGTGTTTCATGAACGGCCCCTTGACCGGCTCGGAAGCCAACATGAGCGGGCGCATGGCAGTCGTCACCAAATCACCTCTGACCGGAACGGTCACCGATTCCCACCATGGAGGCTGGTCTGCCGCCCGGTTGCGCTGGGCTGGCTATGACGGACTGGTCTTCAAGGGCAAGGCGCCCAAACCGACCTACGCTTACATCCACGATGGACAGTTAGAACTGCTCGACGCTTCTGAAGTATGGGGAAAAGGCGTTCACGATACCATGAAACATTTCAAGGAAAAATATGGCGAGAAGGACTTGACCGTGATCGCCATCGGTCCCGGAGGCGAGAACCTGGTCAAATTTGCCTGCTGGATCAATGAAGATGACCGCGCCAGCGGACGCGGCGGCACAGGCTGTGTGGGCGGCTCCAAGAACCTGAAAGCCATCGTTATCAAGGCAGAGAAGAAGATCGTCAAAGCCGCAGACCGTGATGTCTGGAAACCCGCGCACGAACGCGCCCTCAAGAACATCATGGCGGAGGAGAACATCACCAGCCCGCGCAAGGGCGGACTCTCCGTCTATGGCACCAACGTGTTGACGAACATCACCAACTCAATCGGCGCCTATCCCACCAAGAACAGCCAGCTTACCGGCTATGGTGACAAAGCCGAACTCTTGAGCGGTGAATGGGTCAATGCCAACATCCTCGTGGACAATCCCACCTGTCACGCCTGCCCCGTCGCCTGCAAGAAGGAAGTCGAGATCAAGGACGGCCCGTACAAGGGACTGCGCATGGAATCAGTAGAATATGAACCCTGCTGGTCCGTGGGCGCAAATTGCGGCAACCCTGATGCGCGCCTCGCCGCAAAGATGATCGACCTGTGCAACGACTTCGGAATTGATGCCATCGAAACCGGTCACCCGCTCTCCGTCTGGATGGAAGCGAGCGAAAAAGGCTACACCAACGGCTCTGGAAAGCTGGGCTGGGGAGACCCCGACGGCATGACCAAAGCTGCTGAAATGATTGCCAGGCGCGAAGGCTTCGGCAATATCCTCGCCGACGGTGCGGATGCGGTCGCCAAGCATTTCGGTCACCCGGAACTCGCCATGACCGTCAAAGGACAGGGCATCCCTGCCTACGACCCGCGCGGACTCAAGGGCATGGGCATGGGCTATGCCACCTCCAACCGCGGCGCCTGCCACCTGCGCGCCTACACCCCCGCCGCCGAACTCGGCGTCATGCCGTTCAACTCCCTCAAAGTGGACCCGCTCGAATGGAAGGGCAAGGGCGAACTCGTCAAGATTTTCCAGGACGTGCATGCCTTCTCCGACAGCATGGACCTATGCAAATTCAGCGCCTTCGCCATGGGCGCGGAGGAATACGCCCAGCAGTACTCCGCCATGACCGGCGTGCCCTTCACCGCCGATGATGTGCTAAAGACCGGCGAACGCATTTATAACCTCGAACGCCATTACAACAACCTCAACGGCTTCAAGGAAGGCAGTGACTACCTTCCCAAGCGCTTCCTCGAGGAACCGTCGGATCAGCCCGGCTCTGAGGGCCAAGTCTGCGAACTCGACAAGATGCTCGAAGAGTACTACGAGAAGCGCGGATGGGTGAACGGCGTTGTGCCCGAAGCCAAACTCAAGGAACTGGAAGTCATCTAGTTCATCGGGCGGACATCAACAAAAAAACGACGCGTCTCAACCGACGCGTCGTTTTTTTGATTCATCCGCCTCATTCTGGACTTCGGGCCTGCTTCCGTTTCCCCCAACTTTACCCTTGCCTTCGCCTTCCAGCCGCCGATCACCAATTTCCCAATACTACCCCCCCGCTCGAAGCGTCTTCTTTCCAAACTGCGCCAGAAACCCATCCACCAAATGATCCTCGATCTCGATCGTCAGGCGCGTCTGCCCCACCGAAAGCGACCCAATGCGGAACGGCTCCATGCGCTCCAGGCGTACGCTCCACCCCTCCGCACGGATAAAATCATCGTCCACCAGCGTCCCGCCCATCTCCTGCAAATACTCCTTGAGCAGAAAATACGGAATCCCGCGCATCTCGCGGACAATGGTCTGCATTAACCGCCACCCACCGGTGGGAAGATGTCAATTTTGTCTTCGGGTTTCATTTCGGTATCGAATTTGTCAGGCAGGTAGACCGCCTCGCGCCCATTGACAAAGAACTTCATATGAGGCAGGAAATTGCCGTTCTCATCCAGCAGTTCCTTGCGCATGGCGGGATAATCATCCACAAATTTATACACCAGCTGGATGGCGGTCGTACCCTTTGGCAGGGACAACTCGACCGTCTTCTGCCCGACGATCGGACGCAATGTAGCGTAAAAATTCGACTCGCATAAGCATCACTTCCATCATGAGCACCTCCAAATCCTCAGAACGATACTTACAAGAACACCTTTGGCATGGATATTTTACCCGCAAGGCCCGGTTTTTTGAGAACAAAAATGCCCCGGGGCTTTCCGGGGCACGAGGAGATTCACGCCGTGGCATTCATGGGCACTGGATGATACCTTGCGCCCATAGACATCCGCCGCAGACGGGGGCAATGTCGTTGCCGAGGCAGTCTTCTTCGTTTGTTTCGGAGAGGTCACAGCCGCCGCAGAAAGTACAAGGGGCAAAGCCAAAATTGTGCAGACGTTCCCGATAGGCAAGGTATTCGGGATCCAGCCAGATTTCCTGCAACGACCTTTCCTGCACATTGCCAATGACGTGCTTTTTCGAGAGGCGCGGTTTGCCGTGCAGGTAACTCGTGTGGGTGTGCATCAGCGGCCAGCAGGGACTGACATCCCCCGTCCATGCAATGGACATGGTGCCGCTTTCGACGAAGTTGCAGACGTCATTGGCGCCGCCCCAGTTGTTGCCCGCGTAACTGATGTTCAAACCGCTGTTGAAGATCTCGAAAATGGCATCGCGGGTTGATTCGTCAAAGTCCAGCTTGGGCAGGCTGAGGCGCGGAAGATGCGGGGCGTTTAGATAGGCAATGTTGCGGGTGACGCGGTCATAGAGGCGGTCGGCTTGCATGTCTTCCGTGGCGGGTTGGAGGTTGCTGACCGAAAAATATGTGGCGCGCAGGGATTTTCCGATCTTGATGACCTTTGGCAGGTCGGCGATGTTGCGTTTCATGGCGACAAAGGCGATCCCGATCTCTGGGGTGGGATAATGCCCGGGCGCGCGCATCTTTACAAAACGCTCCAGGTTGGCGACAATGTTGGGCAATTCCGCGCCAAGGCGCACATCGGCAAAGCCTTCAGGGGTGGCGCCGTCGAGCGAGACCCACAAAATATCCAGCCCGGCGTCGATGAGTTCGCGCGATTTTTTCTCGGTCAGGATCGTGCCGTTGGTGATGAGCTCGACCTTAACACCGAGTTCCTGCTTGATGCGCCGAATCCATTCGATGGTCTTGACGTGAAAAAGCGGCTCACCAATCCCCCCAAAATAGACGTCGGGAATCGGGTCCATTTGTTTGAGGCCGTTGAGGATGTTTTCGAAGGTCTCCTCGGTCATCCTGCCGATGGGCTGGTCCCAGGCGTTGCGGAAGCAGGTGATACAGTCGAGGTTGCAGGCGACGGTCGGCTCGATGTAGACCTTGGTGAGGTGTGTCACCGGGCGATGCATGCGGACAAAATTGTGCCCTTCGTCGAGGCGGACCTTCGAGCCGGGATTCAGCCCGTATTGGCGGGCAACTTCGGGCGGGAGGATGAGGCGTCCCTGTTCGTCCACTTCCGCCCAGGCGGTTGTCGGTTTGGTCGATAAAACGGTCATGGTCGCTCCTTCAAATAAACCAATTCACACTTATCTTATCCGTTTTCGGGAAAATTTCACGTGACAAAAGTCGCAATTCCAAAAGATAAATGACCCCATCGCGGAGGGTGATATAATTTCGGAAATTGTGCATTAAGGAGCAATTCGTGACTGATTCACGTGTTCAAAAATTTGCAAAAGTACTGGTTGAGCACTCGGCACGCATCGTGCCCGGTGACCGCGTCCTGATCGAGGCAACCACCGCTGCTGAGCCTCTCGTCCGTGAGCTATATGTTCAAATCCTCGAAAAGGGCGGTCATCCGCACCCGATGATCGGTTTCCCCGGAATGGTGCCTTTCGTGCAGGATGACCTGTACGTCACCTATGCGAAAGACACCCAACTCGACTTCGTCCCAACTTTTTACAAGGTCGCCTACGACCAGTTCGAGAGCCGCATCCGCATCCATTCCGCGACAAATACGCGTGCGACCTCCAGCCTGGACCCGGTCAAGTCACAGCGGCGCGGCAAGGCAATCAGTGCGATCACTGCCTCCCAAATGCGGCGCGGCGCGGAAGGCGTGTTCAAGTGGGTGACGACGCTGTATCCCACCGATGGGTTCGCTCAGGAAGCGGGCATGAGCTTGAAGGAGTACGAGGATTTTGTCTTCAATGCCGTCCACGCGAATGAAGATGACCCCATCGCTTATTGGAACAGCACGGCGGCGGGTCAGCAGAAGGCGATCGATTTCCTGGCAGGCAAGGACATCGTCACTTTGCGCGGACCGAACGTGGATCTTTCCCTTTCGATCAAAGGCCGCAAGTTCATGAACTCGACCGGCGTGTACAACATGCCCGACGGTGAAATTTACACTGGCCCCGTCGAGGACTCGGTCAACGGCTGGGTAAGGTTCACATACCCCGCTATTTATGGCGGCGTGGCCGTGGAAGGCGCGGAACTCACCTTCAACCGCGGACGCGTGGAACGGGCGACAGCCGAAAAGAACGAAGATTACCTGATCAAGATGCTCGAGTCGGACGACGGTTCGCGCTATCTGGGCGAATTTGCCATCGGTACCAACTACGATATCAACAAATTCACCGGCAATATCCTGTTCGACGAAAAGATCGGCGGGACATTCCACATGGCGCTCGGCGCGGGATACCCGGAAACGGGTTCGCACAACAAATCCGCGATCCACTGGGACATGATCTGCGACCTGCGCACAGACTCGGAGATCCATGTGGATGGCACGTTGTTCTATAAGAATGGGGAATTCGTGTTCGGGAAATAATCGTAGGGGCACAGCATGCTGTGCCCTACGTGCCCCTACGGTTTTAATAAAAACCCACCGACTGGTCCACCCTGCGAGCGTACTCGTCGATTCCGCCCCGCACATTGAAGACGTTCCTCCATCCCTGTTGTGCGAGCCAGGCAGTGACCTGCATACTACGGTTGCCGTGATGACACATCACATAAATGGTCGCGTCCTGCGACAGGGCGGATTCAGACAATGCAGCCGTCCCTTCCCGCGCCAGCCGGCTCATGGGTGTGACCTCGAGCCTGCTATCCGCCAATTTGGCGTAATTCAACTCTGAAAGCTCACGCACATCGAGCAGGATAAATTTGTCTTCGGATTTCAGTTTCTCGGAAAGTTGGGCAACAGTGATCTCGGGGAACATGTTTTCTCCGTAGGGGCAGGGTCATCCCTCCCACCCCAGGCGGGGAAACCCCGCCCCTACGATTTATTATTCCAATGCCTTCGAATACAACCTCTCCACATATTCCTTGACCATACGGCGGGTCGAGAACTGCGGCGTGACGGTCTTGATGGATTCCTTCATAAGCTCCACCCATTCCATCGGTACATTGTTAATATCCCGTTCGTAGAACGTGGGGATGATCTCGTTCTCAAGTTTGTCATACAGATCCTGTGCATCGGCGTGATCCTGCGCATCGGTTACCTCTGTATTCTTATCCTCGCCAATGGACCAGCCGTTTTTACCGTTATAGGCTTCGCGCCACCAGCCATCCAGAATGGAGAAGTTCAACGCGCCATTCAAGCCCGCCTTCATACCGGATGTGCCGCTGGCTTCCAGCGGACGACGGGGCGTGTTGAGCCATACATCCACTCCCTGAACCAGGTAACGAGCAAGGTTCATGTCATAATCTTCAACGAAAACCAGGCGTCCGCCCGTTTCAGCGCGTTTGACCGTGCGATAGATCTTCTGGATGAGTTGCTTGCCAGGTTCATCAGCAGGATGTGCCTTGCCTGCAAATATGATCTGCACCGGCATGTTCGGGCGGTTGATGACATGCAGCAAGCGTTCCACATCTGAAAGGATCAGGCTGGCACGTTTATAGGTTGCAAAACGGCGGGCGAAACCGATCGTCAGGACATAGGGGTTGAGCATGACCCCCGCCGACACGACCTGCACCGGGTGGAAACCGCCAACCGTCCAGCGGTCACGGACGCGTTCGCGCAGGTAGAAATTCAATTTACGTTTGAGATGCTGGTGTACTTCCCACAAAGCCTGACCCGGAAGCGTATCCAGTTTTTCCCATAATTTCGCCTCATCCAGCCGCTCCATCCAGCCCTCGCCAAAGTGAAGGTCAAGCAACATGCGCAGGCGACGCGCCATCCAATTCGCAGTATGGACGCCGTTCGTAACGTGCATGATGGGAACATTCTCAACGCTCCCATCCTTCCACAGGAAGTGCCACATATCGCGCGAAACATGCCCATGCAGTTCAGAGACGGCATTACGGCCTTCCGAAGATCGCAAGGCAAGTATGCCCATACTGAACGTCTCGCCATGGGGTTGTTCGTGGCGTGCCAGGTCGTAGAATTGCTCACGGGTCAACTCGAGCTGGGGCCAGATCGCCGCAAGGTATTTGTCCATGAGCCAGAGCGGGAATTCATCATTTCCCGCAGGGACAGGCGTATGCGTGGTGAAGACGTTCTGTCCGCGCGTCTTTTTGATGGCGACCTCGAACGAATCGCCGTCTTCGATCAATTCACGGGCGCGTTCGAGCGTCAGGAAGGCGGCATGCCCTTCGTTCATGTGCCAGACCGTCGGGTTGGAGCCAAGCGCCCGTAACATGCGGACTCCGCCGATGCCGAGTAACACCTCCTGCATGATGCGGCGGTCAAGGTCAGACCAATACAAGCGGGCTGTCAGCAGCCGGTCGGAGTTCTGAGTTGCCTTCCACGTTAAAATCGAGCAGATACAGGGGGATGCGCCCCACGCGCACCTCCCAAACGTGCAAAGCGATCTTCCGGTCAGGGAATTCAACCTCAACGGTGACCGGTTTGCCATCCTGCAGGACCAAATTCACCGGAAGGTCGTCGAAGATCAACGGATTGTTCAGGGCTTCCTGCCAGCCGTCTTCGCTGATGCGCTGGGAGAAATATCCCTGCGCATACATGAAATCCGACTCCCATCAATGGCAGACCCAGGTCACTGGCCTCCTTCAGATGGTCACCTGCCAGTACGCCAAGACCGCCTGAGTAGATCGGGAGGGTTTCGTGCAGACCAAATTCCATGGAGAAGTAGGCTATGGGATTCGAAGCAAGTTTCGGCCGGGTCTGATGCGTCCACGTATCCTGTTGCGACATGTACGAATCAAAATTCTCAAAGACACGCCGGTATGAAGCCATGTATTCCTTGTCTTTGACGACTTCGTTAAGACGGGCGCGCTTGATCTCGCGCAGCATGCGGATGGGATTATGATTCAAGCGCTCCCACATGGCACGGTCCAATTGCGAGTACAGGCGCGCGGCTTCAGGCTGCCACGTCCACCACAGGTTATAGACCAGTTCGCCAAGACGAATCAGCTTTTTGGGAAGGTCAAAAGAAGGGGATTGAGTGCGGAAATTATTCATAGCTGCATAATGATACCCCAATTTTTTATTTGGATTAGAATTACTTTATGACAACCGTACAATTATTTGTGACGTGTCTAGTCGATTCATTCTACCCGCAATCTGGCGAGGCAGTAGTGGAGATTCTCCGCCGCCTCGGCATTGACGTGCAATTCCCGCCCGGCCAAACCTGCTGCGGACAGCCGAACTTCAACGCCGGATTGCGTGCAGAGGCTCGTCCAATTGCGGAACATACGATCCGTGTTTTTGAGAAAACAACAGGCGATATCGTTATCCCCTCGGGTTCGTGCGCTCATATGATCAAGCACGGATATGCAGAACTATTTGCAAACGACCCAGTCTGGCTGCCGCGCGCGCAATACCTGGCTTCGCGCGTATATGAATTCACCGAGTATCTCGTGGACAAACTTGGCGTGACCGACCTCGGCGCACGCTGGGATGGGGTGCTCACCTATCATCCGTCCTGTCACACCCTGCGCGGCATGAACATTGACCGCCAGCCGCGCGCCCTGCTGGCAAACGTCAGCGGCGCAACAGTTGTGGAACTACCCAACGCTGAAGAATGTTGCGGCTTTGGCGGGATCTTCTCGATGGAGCATCCCGAACTTTCTGCAGAGTGGCTGAAGCGAAAAATAGACAACCTGGAAAAGACAGAGTCCCCCACTTTGGTCGTGACCGAGGCGGGCTGTCGCATGCACATTGCGGGCGGTCTGCACAGGCAGAGGAAAAAGCAAAGGGTGGTTCACATCGCAGAAGTGCTAAACAACCGCTAGCGGGCAGGAGGAAGTCATGTTTTCGAAATCTGCACAATACTACGATGAGATCTATGGTTCCATGGGCAAGGATTATGCCGCTGAAACGGGGAAAGTCCATAAGTTCATTCAAAAGTATGGAAAAACCGCAGGCAATCTGCTTCTGGATGTAGCCTGCGGGACAGGTATCCACGCAGGCTATCTCAACAGGCATTACAAAGTGGAAGGTCTCGACCTTGACCCGCAGATGCTGTCCGTTGCCCGCAAGAAACACCCAATGATCCGTTTTCACCAGGGCGACATGACGAGTTTCGACCTGGGTCGTCAATTTGACATTATCACGTGCCTGTTCAGTTCCATCGGTTATACGAAGACCAAATCCAAATTGTACAAAGCCATCAGGAACATGGGCAGGCATCTTCTTCCAGGCGGGATTTTACTGGTCGAGCCCTGGTTCACGCCCGAGCAATGGTACCGCGGACGCGTGAGTATCCTAAAAGTCGACAAACCCGACCTGAAGATCATCCGCATGAGTCACAGCGGACAAAGTCGGAAAGTATCCCTGATCGAATTTCAATACCTGATCGGCACGCCCAAGGGCATCAAACATTACACAGAGATTCATGAATTGGGTTTGTTTTCACATGAAGAATACTTGGGCGCGTTCGCCGCAGCAGGTTTGAGAGTGGTTCACGACAAAAAGGGGTTGGACGGCCGCGGTCTCTATATCGGACTAAAGCAACGAGGGAAACCATGAGCGCAACCGAATTTAGACAGCGCATCCGAAAAGCGATTGCAAACGAACCGCTCCAGGCCGCCCTGGACGCCAACGCCGAACGTCGCGTGACCGGGCGTATCAATGCATTGGCATCCCTGCCTGATTGGCAGGAACGACGTCAGCGCGCACATGCCATCCGTGCAGAGGTCATCGAGCACCTCGACACATATCTTGGGCAATTCATCAAAAACGCAACGCAAAACGGAATGGTGGTACATCGGGCGAGGGATGCGGATGAGGCGATAAAAACGATCATTGAGATTGCAGGGGCGGATGGCCAGCCGCTCTTACATAAACTTGGTCGCCAAATCCAAATCCATGGTCTCGGAGGAGATCGACCTCAACCAGGCGCTCGAAGCACAGGGCATGCGGGTCGTTGAAACCGACCTCGGCGAATACATCGTCCAATTGCGGAACGAAAAGCCCGCCCACATCATTACCCCTGCCATCCATTTACGCCGCAACGACGTCGGCAAACTGTTCCACGAAAAGCTCGGGATCCCCTATACGGAAGACATTCCCACACTCACAAACACCGCCCGCAAAGTCCTGCGCGAAGTGTTCCTCACCGCCGATGTCGGTTTGAGCGGCGTCAACTTCGGTGTGGCGGAGACGGGCGGCATCTGCCTCGTCACCAACGAAGGCAATGGACGCATGGTCACATCCCTGCCGCCGATCCACATTGCGCTCATGGGCATGGAACGCCTCCTCCGCAATTTCGACGACCTGGCAGTCATGCTCTCGCTCCTCCCCCGCTCGGCAACGGGACAAAAACTCAGCGTCTACACGCAACTCATTCACAAACCGCTCGACAACCAGCAGCGCCACATCGTCATCCTGGACAATGGGCGCACGCAACTGCGCAACTCGGCGCTCAAAGAGTCGCTTTACTGCATCCGGTGCGGCGCGTGCCTCAACGCCTGCCCTGTGTTCCGCGAGATCGGCGGTCACGCCTACAACAGTGTCTACTCCGGTCCGATCGGCTCGGTTATTTCGGCGGGACTCTTCGGAAGCGAGTTCGTCCCGCTCGCCCAAGCCTCGTCCCTATGCGGAGCCTGCAAGGATGCCTGCCCTGTGGATATTGACCTCCCAAAACTTTTGACTCGAGTCCGCGCGGGACAGGCGCCCGGCACACAGGATGCAAAACGGATCTCCCCCACATCCAGGCTTTTCCTGCAGATATACAGCCGCATCGCATCCCACCCGAGGTTGTTCACTCTCTCCCAGAAATTCGCCTCGCTGGGAACTCACATCCTCTCCCCCTTCAGCAACCATGTCCGCCTGCCGGCGTTCACTGGCTGGGGCTACAGCAAGGATCTGCCGAGATTTGCAGGCAAAACATTCCGCGAGAGATTTATGGAATCCGACAGCTTGCCGTCAAAGAATCAAGGTTTGAAAAAAGCCGTGGTTTTTTCAGAAACCAAGCCGTCACAGGAGCAGGCTCCTGCAATCCATAAAACCGAACAGTTCATTGAAGAATTGACCCGGGTCGACGGGAAGGTCGTCCGAACGACAGAAAACGAAATGACGGGCAAAGTCATTGAATTTCTTCAAGCGCGAAATGTCGGTCACATCCATCTCGAGCCAGGTGTGTTGGACGAAGAAGCATTGCAAAAAGCGGGCATCACCCTCAGCCGCGAACGTGACGCAGAGGCCCGAGTCGGAATAACAAAGGCCATTTGCGGGCTGGCAGATACCGGGTCCGTTTTGGAGGCGGATGGAGAGGGCGGCAAGTTATTTGCATCCCTGTTGCCGGAGGTCCATCTGGCGATCCTGCACGAGTCAGACATTTATCCGTCGCTCGAAAACGCAATCCATCTGACGCGTGAGACAAAATCCGCAGTCTTCATCACGGGTCCATCGCGCACGGGCGATATCGAAATGTCGCACACCATCGGGGTGCACGGACCGGGCGAGATCGTTATCTTTTTGGTGCCGTGATAAAATCCGCACACATGAAACAGGAACGGGCTTTCAGGCTGTACCTGCTGGGCATTTCACTGCTCGGAATGTTCTTTGCGTTCATCGTCACATTTCGTTACGGCGCGGGGCTCGCAACCGACGGGGCAAGGTACTTATCCACCGCTGAAAACTTGATCAACGGAAAAGGTTTCACCGAGTACCTCGGTGTGCCATTGACCCAGTTCCCGCCCTTGTATTCGATCGTCGTCGCAGGCATTGGCTGGATCACGCGGGCAGATGTGTTCGCAGTTGCGCAGTATCTCAATATCCTGACATTCGGCTTGACGATCTGGCTTGCGGGAAGGTTCTTTCGCAAGCTATTCCCGGAAAACGTTTTGTACGCGTATATCGGCAGCGGAATATTTGTTACTTCGGTCTCATTACTTCGCATGGCATCGAACATTCTTTCGGATCTGTTGTTCCTTGCGTTGACAATCGCCTTTTTGATCGCTGCCACCGACTTTATGAGGGACCCGTCTCGGACAAATGGATTGGTTCTTGGCGGGTTGTGCACCATATCACCTTTGCTTCGCTATGCGGGACTCGCTCACATCCTTACGGCTTCGCTGATCATTCTGTTTGTGTATCGCAAAGAATGGCTCAAGGGGATTCTTCAGGCAGGGGTCTTTGGCTTTCTGACAAGCCTTCCAACCTTACTTTGGGTTTACTTCCACAACTATCTGCAAACGGGCATCTTATTCGGCACCCGCCTGCCACCCAACCCACTGGGCAATCTGGACACGACCATCGAAAAAGCAGTTCATTGGTTCGTCCCTTACAGCATCACGGACCGGATCCCCGAATGGCTGATCATCACCCTGCTTTTGGTTGTTTTTCTGACCGGCAACCGGATCGCGGACTGGAAAAACTGGGGGAGGAAGATCACAAGTCCAGAGTTTCTTCCCAGCCTGATATTTCTCTTCTTTTATGTGAACGTGTTGATCTTCAATGTCAGTTACTCTGAAGTGCGCTGGCCCTTCATGGACCGTATCCACATCATCATCCTGCCGTCGCTCACGGCGATCGGTTTCATGACCGTCCGGGAGTTAATGCCGTTCTACCTGCACCGATTTCCAGCCAGGACAGTACAGACTGTGGTCGTGATCTTTTTCGTCATCTGGCTGGCATATCCGCTCAACAATATCCAGAAAACCGTTCGGAATGCATATTACAACGGGGAAACCAGTGAATACAACCTGTACAACACCCGCGCCCAGAACGAATCAGGAATTCGGGAATTCGTGAAGTCGCTCTCCATTTCTCCCGAAGACAAGGTCTACAGCAACTATGAACCGGTCGCCTGGCTGTACACGCGTCATACCATCCTGAAACTCCCGCAGGGACCCGTCAGCCCGGAGCCGCCGGACCCTGAGGAAGTACTATTGAACTATCCAGACTGGCCCGGAAACGACGGTGCGGGTTATGTGATCTGGATGAAGGAGTTGGGTTTCAAGGAATACGTCCTCACGCCCGAACAACTGGCATCCAAAGCGGATCTTGAACTGCTCTTCACCAGCAAACAAGGTGACGTATATCGGCTTGGACCGAAATGATCCTCAATTGACGTATCCAATTCGCAGTGTTACAATCCCGCCCGTTCAAAACACCAGACGCCCCCATCGTCTAGTGGCCCAGGACGGAGCCCTCTCAAGGCTCAAACAGGGGTTCGAGTCCCCTTGGGGGCACTTTTCAAAGTGCAAAAATCGCTCATGATGGAATGGAGATAATGACACCATGAGCGAACAAGCACCGACCTACAAAACGAGTAACACGGTTAGCTGTACCAAAAGAGCCCTCATACAACGAGGGCTCTTTTTACATCGATTTTTCGGCTAAAAATAAAAAAAACACCCCAAATTCAGGGTGTTTTTAGCTGGGGAGCAAGGATTCGAACCTCAAACCTCACGTCCAGAGCGTGATGTGATGCCATTTCACCACTCCCCAATATGTCTACCAGCTGATCCAGAGTCAGCCGTTCTCCCAGTGGATGAGCCCCCAGTTGCTATTCCAGCGGGCGGTATTGTATCACGCCATGCGTGAGCGGGCAAGCCGTTTTATTTGCGGGCGACACGGCGGGAATTATCTTCCATATCGAGCATGATGAGCAATGCCTTCGAAACTCCCTGCAAGCCAAAGAAGTAGAATACGCCGGGCAACGGTTCGAGAAAATAAGGCTTGAAGATGCTGAACGCGTTCAGAAAGGTCATGCCTTTGTCAAAGAAAAGACCGCTGGTGAATTGTGATATGAATAAGAGCAGCGAGAACAGCCATGACAGCACATAAATCGTCAAAACGATCCAGGCAGCCACATCCGCCCAGCGTGAGATGCGAAGGACGCTGTCGCGGTCGAAGTACGCACCGAAGTATTTTTCCTGATTGTTGTTCGATTCGCTCATATCTGCCTCCAAGGCAGATTATAAGACATATCCCGCGCTTTGTTATAATACAGTCATCCAATTGATCCCCGAGGAAGAATGACAGAAGAAACCATCAGTCGAATCCCCGCGTTCATCCGCGAAGCCGTTGCCGAAGACCTGAAAACTGGACGCTTCAACTACGTCCGCACGCGCCTGCCGCCTGAGCCGAACGGCTATCTGCATATTGGGCATGTCAAAGCGTTCCTGATCGACTATTTCACCGCGCAGGAGTTCGGCGGCGAGTTGTATTTGCGTTTCGACGACACCAACCCATCCAAGGAAGAGACCGAGTTTGTGGATGCCATCGAAGACGACGCCTCCTGGCTGGGAATTAAATGGGCAAAGGTGACCTTCGCCTCAGATTACTTCGACCTGCTTTATGAATGGGCAGTGCGCCTCGTCAAAATGGGACTGGCTTATGTGGACGACCAGACGCAGGAGGAGATGAGCGAACGACGCGGCACCCTTCCAAAAGGGACAAAGTGGAGCGAGACCGAATCTGCCCTTAAGCCGGGAATTGATTCACCCTATCGGAACCGCTCGGTGGCGGAAAACTTGGACCTGCTCGAACGGATGAAGAACGGCGAATTCCTCGAAGGAAGCCGCATCCTGCGCGCCAAAATTGACATGGCTCACCCCAACATTCTCCTGCGCGATCCGGTCATGTACCGCATTATGAACGCCCATCACCACCGCACCGGCGACAAGTGGCACATCTACCCCATGTACGACTGGTCGCACGGACAGAACGACTCGATGGAGGGCGTCACCCATTCGCTGTGCTCCAACGAGTACATCATCCATCGGCCGCTCTACGAGTGGTTCCTCGAGAAACTGGAAGCCTTCCCCAGCCGTCAGATCGAGTTCTCGCGCCTCAACCTGACCTACGCCATGATGAGCAAACGCAAACTCCGCAAACTGGTGGAGACCGGCGTGGTGCGCGGCTGGGACGATCCGCGCCTGACCACCCTGCGCGGACTGCGCCGCCGCGGCGTGACACCGCAAGCCATTATCAACTTCATTACAGGCACAGGTGAGACGCGCAACGACAGCTGGGTCGAGATGGCGCAGTTCGAAGCGGTCATCCGCGACGACCTGAACAAACATGCCCAACGCCGCATGGCGGTGTTGAATCCGCTCAAATTGGTCATCGACAACTATCCCGAAGGGCAGACCGAGGAGATGGAAGCGGTCAACAACCCGGAAGACCCGTCCGCAGGGACGCGTAAAGTCCCGTTCTCGAAGGTGCTCTACATCGAGCAGGACGATTTCCGCGAGACGCCGCCGCCGAAATATTATCGTCTTTACCCCGGTAACGAGGTCCGCCTGCGGTATGCCTATTTGATCAAGTGTACGCACGTGGTCAAGAACGAGGCCGGGGAGGTAATGGAGGTCCATTGTACATATGACCCGGCGTCCCGAGGCGGCGAAGCGCCCGATGGGCGCAAGGTCAAATCCACCATCCACTGGGTGTCGGCGGAGCATGCCATCCCTGCGGAAGTGCGGTTGTACGAGCAATTGTTCACCGTCGAACGCCCGGACGATGCCGAAGCGGAAGATATCCTAAATCCCAATTCGCTTCAGGTGATCGAGAACGCCTTTGTGGAACCATCTCTCGTTGACGCAAAGTTGGGCGACAATATCCAGTTCGAACGCACCGGTTACTTCTGTCTCGACCTCGACTCGCGTCCTGACAAGCTTGTCTTCAACCGCACAGTAACACTCAAAGACTCCTGGGCGAAGATCGAAAAGAAAAGCCGTTAGGCAGCCATGACGACCGAACCTGCCAGAAAATTCCAGGAATTGCTCCTAAATTTTTCGCAAGCCGAAGACCTTGAGGTGCGAAAACGCATCGAAACTGAACTCTGGCAGGAGTACGGCATGGAGCGTGCTGTTTTCATCCTGGACATGTCCGGGTTCTCGATGCTCACGCGCAAGTACGGGATCGTCCATTATCTATCAATGGTCAAGCGCATGCAAAAGACCACGGAGCCGATCGTCAAATCGTACGGCGGAAGCATGATCAAGTATGAAGCGGATAATTGTTTTGCGATCTTCCCCGATCCGCTCGCGGCGGTCAACGCGGCGCTGGCAATGCAACACGCCTTCGAAGCCTCCAACCTGATGACATCCGATGACCTGGACATCTACATCTCGTGCGGAATAGATTACGGGAAGATACTGGTCATTCAGGGCGAAGACTGCTTCGGCGACGCGGTGAACCGCGCATCGAAACTCGGAGAGGATGTTGCCGCGGCAAGGGAAGTGCTCATCACCAGGGACGCCATGGATATGATCCCGCCTGAGGCGAACATCAAAGCCAAAGAGATGACGATCTCCATTTCGGGCATTAATGTCCCTGCGTATTCGATACCGATTGATCAGAAGCCGAGATAATCAGCAAAGTTATCTTTGTTCACACCTTGACAATCCCTCAATCCATCATGTAAACTGCGGAAGGTAAGTAAAATCCCCAAGAAAGGAGGCGCGCTTCAAATGTTCTTGCATCTGACGACAAAACGTGACGGTACATTCACTCTTTATCGAAGTGCGCCTATTGACCAATTTTAGGTCAAATCCTGTGTCCTTTCAGCCACGGTGCGCTTCGCATCGTGGCTTTTTTGTTGGCATTCCGACAATGGACGATCCACCCTCAACCTGACAACCTGGAACCTTATTCATGAACATCTCATTCAAATCCTACTGGAACCTGCTCTCCGACCATATCCGCCCGCAAAAGGGACGGTTCATCCTGCTCGCCGCCATGCTCTTCGGGAGTATTGGTCTCCGCATCATTGCGCCGCAGATCATGCGCCGTTTTATTGATTCCGCGCTGGCAGGCGAGGCGCTATCCACCCTCACATGGACAGCCGTGGCGTTCATCAGCATCGCGCTCATCCAACAGGGTGTGGCGATCGGCGTGACCTATCTCGGCGAAAACGTCGCATGGACGGCCACCAACGCCCTGCGCGCCGAATTGGCGGAGCATGCCATCCACCTGGATATGCGCTTCCACAACGACCACACGCCCGGCGAGCTCATCGAGCGCATTGACGGCGATGTGACCGAATTGGCAACCTTCTTCTCGCAATTTGCGCTTAATCTCATCGCCAACGGACTTCTGCTCGTCGGCATCCTCGTTGCACTGTTCCTCGAAGATTGGCGCGTGGGAATTGGCTTCACGGTCTTCTCCATCCTCACGCTCGCCATCCTTGGCAAAGTGAAGGACATCGCTGTTCCGCACCAAAAAGCCCGCCGCGAAGCGGAGGCGCAGTATTTCGGCTTCATCGAAGAACAACTCTCAGGCACCGAAGACATCCGCTCGAGTGGCGCGGTGGATTTTTCAATCCGCGAGTTGTTCCGCCACCAAAAAGAGATCTTCACGCACAGTCGCAAGGCACACTTCAAGCGCTGGATCATCGAGAATTCGATGGTGCTAGCCCTCACCCTCGGCACATTGCTCGCGGTCGCCAGCGGCTACCTGCTCTTCACGGCGGGTGCGGTCACCATCGGCACGGTCTATCTCTTTGTGCATTATCTTAACCTGCTTGAAGAACCATTCTGGGCGATGACGCATGAGATCGAGAGTTTCCAGACCATCGGCGCCTGCGTGGAACGGTTGACCGAATTCCGCGCGCTCAAGCCTGAGGTTAAGAATGAAGCGGGATTGGAGATTGACGCACACCCGCTCGCCCTGACGTTCGAGGATGTGACCTTCGCGTATAACGGTTCCGACTCCGTGCTCACCCGCCTCTCCTTCGACCTCAAACCTGGTTCCGTGCTCGGACTCCTTGGCCGCACCGGAAGCGGAAAAACGACCATCGGACGCTTGATCTTCCGCCTGTACGACGTCAACGCCGGGAGCGTTAAGGTCAACAAACTGGATGTCCGCGAAACCAGCCTCGATTCGTTACGCCGCAACATCGCCATCGTCACACAGGATGTGCAACTGTTCAGGGCGTCCATCCGCGACAACCTGACCTTCTTCGACCGTTCGATGCCCGACGAAAGGATCATCGCCGCGCTCGAAGAATTGGAACTCGGCGACTGGTTCCGCTCCCTGCCCAAAGGCCTGGACTCGGAACTCGAAACGGGATCCAGGTCACTCTCCGCGGGGGAGGCGCAATTGCTGGCGTTCACGCGGGTCTTCCTGAAAAACCCGGGTCTCATCATCCTGGACGAAGCCTCCTCCCGCCTCGATCCAGCCACCGAGCAAAAACTTGAACATGCAATGGACAAGTTGCTAAGGAACCGCACTGCCATCATCATCGCCCATAAACTTCACACCCTGCACCGCGCGGACGATGTGCTGATCATCGAAAAAGGCAACACCACCGAATATGGCAATCGTGTGAAATTAGCATCGGATACAACATCGCGCTTTTATCAACTCCTGCAAACCGGCATGGAGGAAGTGCTCGCGTAAGAAACCTCGGTGGTTGAGTAGCCCGAAGTGACAGCTGAGGGCGTATCGAAACCACCAAATAACAAGAAGAACTCCACTTAGTAGCGGTTTCGATACGAGCGAGAAAACCACTCGCTCTACTCAACCACCAATTTGGATACTTATCATGACTGAATCGACCCTCAACTCCAACGAACTCAACGTCCCCGCCCTGCCTGCCTGGAAGGTCATCTGGGAGATGGTCCGCTTCCGCACGTGGCTGTGGATCGTGGATTTTCTCAGCGTCGCGCTCATCCGCTTTTGCTTTCAGGTCGCGCCTGCACTCATCCTCAAAGCGTTCTTCGACATGCTTGCCGGCAAATCGTCCCTCACTTTTGGCATTTGGTCGGTTGTAGCCTTCTTCATCGCCACCTGGCTTGGACGAGTGCTGGCAAGCTACGGCTTTTACTACGCCGATGTGCCGATCTTTGCCGAGATGAACACATTACTGCGAAAAAACCTGCTGCAGCACATCCTCAAACGGCCCGGCGCATCACAACTCCCGGACTCACCCGGCGAGGCTGTCAGCCGCTTCAAAACGGACGTGGACCAGATTCCCCTCTTCGTCATCCTTGTCAACGACATCCTGGTCGGCTTCATTATCATCGGTGTCTCCATCGTCTTGATGACCCGCATCAGCCCGTCGGTCACTGTCATGGCGCTCATTCCCCTGGTCATTGTCGGCATCGTAGCCAACATCGCAACGGGACGGATCGAACATTACCGCCGGGCATCGCGTCAGGCTGCCGGCAAGGTCACCGGTTTCATCGGCGAATTTTTCGGAGCGGTGCAGGCGGTCAAAGTGGCGACAGCGGAGCAGAATGTTGTTCGGCACTTCCACAAGTTGAACGATGAAAGGCGCGTCCTGACCGTCCGCGAAAAACTGTTCGACGAAGTCCTTGGCTCCATCTACCGCAATACATCCACCATCGGCACGGGCGTCATCCTGGTGCTCGTCGGTCAATCCATGCGCACGGGCAACTTCACACTCGGCGATTTTTCGCTCTTTGTTTACCTCCTGCAAAGCATGAGCGACCTCACGACCTTCGGCGGCATGCTGTGGGCGCGCTATAAACAACTCGACGTCTCGGTCAAACGCATGTACCGCCTGATGGAAAATGCCCCGCTGAACGCGCTCGTCGAACACAGCAAAGTGGAGCTGGATGGACCGCTCCCCGAGGTGACCTACCCGGCAAAATCCGCTTCAGACCGACTGAGCGAACTGGCTGCTGACCATCTGACCTATCGCTACCCCGATTCGACCAACGGCATCGAGGACATTTCTCTCAAACTCAAGCGCGGCTCGCTGACCGTCATCACAGGCCGCATCGGCTCCGGCAAGACAACTCTCCTGCGCGCCTTGCTTGGTCTGCTCCCCGTGGATTCCGGCGAGATGCGCTGGAATGGACAGGTTGTCACAACCCCCGGCAGCTTCTTCGTTCCGCCGCGCTGCGCCTACACTGCACAAGTCCCGCGCCTGTTCAGCAACACCTTGCGGAACAACATCCTGCTCGGCCTGGATCGCAGCGACAATGAAATTTATAAAGCCGCCAAACTAGCCGTCATGGACCGCGATCTTGAGCAACTCGACGACGACCTGGAAACGATGGTCGGCGCGAGAGGCGTCAAACTCTCCGGCGGGCAGGCGCAACGGACAGCCGCGGCGCGCATGTTCATCCGCGAACCCGAACTGCTCGTTTTCGACGACCTCTCCAGCGCGCTGGATGTGGAGACCGAGCGCCAACTATGGGAGCGTATATTCGAGTCCGAAGAAGAAAAAACCTGTCTCGTCGTCTCCCACCGCCGCCCTCTCCTCCGCCGCGCTGATCACATCGTCGTTCTCAAGGATGGAAAGGTCGAATCCGAGGGTACATTGGGCGAGTTGCTTGCATCCAGCCCCGAAATGCGCGAGTTGTGGAACCTGGAGGAAGGCGAAGGATCGTAGATCGAGGATCAAGACCCGGTTAAGCGCGGAGGCGTTTTTCAATTTGACAGACAATGATTTGAATGGAAGGCTCCGCTCCCAGCATTAGCTCATGCTGCCTACACGCAAAACGCGGATTTGTCTGGTCAACTACCCGAATCCGACTGCAACCTGACGCAAATCTTAAAATATCCTCCGCAATGTTAAAAAATCCCACACCCTAAAATCGTTGGTTATATAATGCCCGCACCTCCATCCCAATATAAGGCGCCCACCATGTCAAAACCAGCATTTCGGGTCTACTTTAACGACAATAAGCAATGGGTCAATATCCACGTTGCTAAAAATCCCGCCCACTTCAAGCGCAAGAACCAGTGCCATGCCTACTACATTGCGGCGGAAACCCGAAAGCAAAGGCAGGGTCTGTTCGGCTACATCTACCTGAGCGAGCTGAACTTCTCCCCCATGGCACATGAGCTGGTTGCCCATGAGGTCCAACACCTGATCTTCGACTGGGTGCTTACACGCAAAGGGATGAACATCAGCGAGAAGAACGAGGAACGCATCGCCACCATGACAGGCGAGATCTCCCGCAGGCTGTGGCGGAAATACGAACGCTGGGCAACCCCACGCAGGAAAACGGCCCCCCGCAAAGGGAGGCGCATCCCCCGCAAGACACGCAAGTCCCTCTAACCAAGAACCGCCCACTCATTCGAGCGGGCGGTTTTCTTTTCACATCTTTTCCAGCATTTCAACAGCTTTTTTCAGCCGCTCCATCACTTTTTCGCGCCCGATGATCTCCATCAACTCGAACAACGGCGGGCTGACCCTTTGCCCAGTCACCGCGACCCGCAATATGCCAAAGACCTGCCCGGCGTTCAGTCCGCTCCCTTCCACGTAAGCGCGCATGGGCGGCTCGGCGATTGCGTGTGTTATTTCTGTCAATCCCGACAAAATCTCGTAGGTCTTGCGCGCGATCTCCGCGGACTGCCTCGCATCCAACCCCTTGGCGATCAAATCCTCGGGATTCGGTTGCACATCCTCATGGAAGAAGAAACTGGCAAACGTGAGACAATCGTCCAGCGTGACGAGCCTCTCGCGGATCAACGGTGTCACCTTGAGCAGCGTCTCATTCGGGACGTCCAAACCTGCAGCGACAAAATAAGGCTTGATCCTGGCTGACAGGTCCTCGGTCGTCAGGAGGCGGATGTGAGTCCCGTTGAAATGGTCCAGTTTCTGGAAGTTGACCGCCGCGGGTGATGGAGTCAGATTGTCGATGCTGAACCGCTCCACCATCTGGTCAAGAGTCATCACATCGTCTTCCGCGACGCCCCAACCCATCAAAGCGATCCAGTTCAGGACGCCTTCGGGCGTATACCCCAGTTCGTTCATGTCCTTGATGAAGACCGAATAACCATCCTTCATTGCAATGGACGTGTCGCGCTTGCTGAGTTTGCCCTTGCCACTCGGCTTGAGAAACAGGGAGAGATGTACCCAAACCGGCTCGTCCCACCCGAAAGCACGATAGATCTGCACATGCAGCGGGAACGTACCCAGCCACTCAGCGCCGCGCAGGACATGCGTGATGCCCATTTCGTGATCGTCCACCACAGCCGCAAGATGATACGTGGGCAGACCATCCGACTTCAACAAGACGTAATCGTTGAGTTGTGCGTTCTCGGTGACAATATCGCCACGCAGATGGTCGCGCGCAACCGTTGTGCCTTCACGCGGCATTTTGAACCGCACAACATATTTTTCGCCGCCGGCGATCCGTCTTGCGGATTCCTGCGGGGCTATCGTGCGACAAGTCCCATCGTAATGTGGATTCTCTTTCCGCTTCTGCTGATCCTGCCGTACCTGCTCCAAACGTTCGGGGGTACAAAAACACGGAAAGGCGTGACCATCATTCACAAGTGTTCGTACATGAGTCTGATAGATCTCGCGGCGATCTGTCTGGCGATATGGGCCATACGCACCGCCAATATCAGGACCTTCGTCATAGTCCAAACCCAACCAGCGGAGACCGTCCATAAGCTCCTGCTCAGAACCGGGGACGGTACGCTGAACATCGGTATCTTCGATACGCAGGATAAATTGCCCGCCAGTTTTCTTCGAGAGTAAATAACAATATAGTGCAACACGCGCAGTAGCGATGTGCATATGCCCAGTCGGTGATGGGGCGACGCGAGTACGTGCAGGTTTCAAGATTGAAAATCCTCCAATTAGAAATCAAGTTGCTTATAGCGCATTGCCACGCTTTCCACAAGACCGATACCGAGCATCAATGATGTCAGACCGCTGCCGCCGTAGCTGATGAACGGCAGGGGCAGGCCGGAGACTGGCACAATGTTCAGGTTAACACCTATGTTGACCATCCCCTGAAAGAAGATCAGGGTTGCCACGCCGTAGGCAATCGTCATCCCGGCGACATCGCGCGCTTTCTGTGCCGCGCGCAGACATCTCCAAATGACGAGAACAATGATGACGATGACAAATAATGCGCCAACCAGACCAAATTCCTCCGATATGGCCGAAAAGATGAAGTCAGTATGGCGCACCTTCAGGAAGCGTAGTTGGGTCTGGGTGCCGTGACCGTATCCCAGACCGAACAGTCCCCCGGAACCGATGGCAATCAGCGCCTGCTGAACATTATAGGTTGCACCGAAGGTCGCCTCCTCTTCAGGCAGCAGGAAGTTAACGATGCGCTGCTGTTGATAGTCCTGCAGGAAGGGAATGTCCACGCCGGCAACGGATAGAACAACGATGGTTCCAATGAGAAGGAAACCGATTCCTCCGAACAAAGCGATATGCTTCAACTGCATCCCGTTGAACCAGAGCAGGGACACCAGGATGACCATCAGCACGACCACGTTGCTCAGGTTGGGCTGCAGCAGGATCCAGATGGCAAGTCCCATCACCCAAAGAAACGCAACCAGGATCCAGCGCAGATCACGGGGTTGATGCTGGGTCTTGTCGAAGTAACGAGCCAGCAGGAGAATGGCGGCGATCTTCGCAAACTCCGTCGGCTGGACGAACAACACGCCCACCTGGAACCAGCGGGCCGCACCAAAAACTGCCTGCGCGCTCAGGAACAGGGAGAACAGCAGAATGCTCATGACGATAAAGATCGGCCTATAGATCGCTATCCAAAGGCGATAGTCAATAGCCGCGACGATAAAGATCAGGACAAGCCCTGCGAGCGCGAAATAGATCTGGCGGTTGATGAGCGGCAGGAGCTCTTCATTCCCCGCAACTGCCGAACGGATCATGGTCGTACCGAAGGCGGTGGCAAGCACCACGGCACCCAGCAGCCAGAAATCAAAATAACGCCACGAGATATCACGAAGCATAAACCTGCTTATTTGGCTTTGGGCTTCCTTGACGCGCGCTTGCGACGGGAGGCGCTCTTGATCGGGATATCGGCAACCAGTCTCTGCAAACGACCGTCATGCTCCACGCCAAATTGCATGGAGGTCACGTCTATATCGACGTGGCGGCTGACGGTGGCGACCAGATCGTCTCGAAGCGATTCAAGCTCGGCCGGGGTCAGATCCGTACGGTCGTGGACGAGAACAAGCTGCAGGCGCTCCTTGGCGCTGTCGGCGCTGTTTTTCCTGCCGAAGAGTTTGTCGAAAAATGACATCATGATTACCTCCTCCCCGCCAACCGCTGGATGCGTTCCCAAAGGCTGCCGCTGCTCTCCAGGTCAAGAAACGGGACGTCCTCGCCTTTGAGCCGCCGGGCGATGTTGCGGAAGGCCTGCCCGGCCCTGCTCTTTGGATCCAGCGCAACCGGCGCTCCCCGATTGGAACCGATCAGGACGCCTTCATCCTCGGGAACAATGCCGATCAATTCGACAGCCAGAAGATCGAGGACATCGTCCGCCGATAGCATCTCCTGCCGTTTCACCATGGCCGGATTCAAGCGATTGATGATCAGCGCGCCGGGACCTTTGTCCTCTGCCTCCAGGATACCGATGACCCGGTCCGCATCACGCACCGCACTGATCTCGGGGTTGGTCACCACAAGGACGCGGTCCGCCGGAGCGATGGCGTTTTTGAAACCGCGCTCGATGCCCGCCGGAGAGTTGATCAGGACGAAATCACACTCAGAACGTAGATCCTTAGCCAGACGATTCATGTCGCTGGCAGAGACCGCGTTCTTGTCGCGCGTTTGCGCGGCAGGGATGAGGTAGAGATTGGGCAGTTTCTTATCCTTGATCATTGCCTGCTTCAAGCGGCAACGCCCCTCGATCACATCCACAATATCGTACACAATGCGGTTCTCGAGTCCCAGGATCACATCCAGGTTGCGGAGGCCGATATCTCCGTCAATACAGACCACCTTCGAGCCATTGGACGCCAACGCGACCGCAAGGTTCGCAACAGCGGTGGTTTTTCCAACTCCACCCTTTCCAGATGTAACTGTGATAACTTGTGCAGGCATAATTGTTTTCCTGTGATCGGGATGGGCGTCAACTAGCCGGGTGACCAGTTCTCAGCCTGTAAAGTACCAAATTCGTTGATGCGGGCGATCTGCGGTCTCGATTGTGTCTGCGGGTTCATCGCCGCCGATGCTACATCCGCAATGCGCAACTGCATGGGGGAGAAATCAAGGGCGCAGATGACGGACTTGCGGTTGCCCTTCGAACCTGCATGGACCATGCCGCGCAGGCGTCCCCAGATTATAACGTTACCTTCAGCCACGATCTCTGCGCCGGGGTTAACGTCACCCAGAACCACAACATGACCGCCAAATTCGATGCGCGTGCCGGAGCGAAGGGTACGGTCAAGGAAAAGCGCAGTTTCTTCCCCCAGGTCTTCCACCGCGAATTTCCGCGACTCTTCCGGTCTCGGTTTGGAGATACGCGTGGCAAGTCCGAGCAACTGGGAAGTATGCTCTGTGGTGGGCGATTCGCTGATCACCGCCCAGAGGGAGATGCCGCGCTCTGAAAGCTGGTCCCGTAAACTTACAAGGTCGTCAACCTTCAATACCTGACTCGCAACGTCCAGGGCGAGGCGCGCACCATGAAAAAAGGAGGGTTGTGCGTCCACGCGCGACATCAGTGCAGCCAACTGCACATCCCATGGCGCGTCGTCCAACGAGACGAGAAGTCCGTCACGCAAACCTTTGATCTGAAGCAGTGAATTCATCTCATTCATGATCGTGAAACATCCGCAAAATTATAGCATGAAGTCCCCGGCAGGCCTCTATCCGCCGCCGCTTTGTGCGATATCTATGGACTTCAACTCAAAATAAGCCTGCAGGACGCGGGCCACGATCGGCGCCGCCACCGACCCACCTTCGCCGCCGTTATATGCAAAAGCGATCACGATGATCTCCGGATCGTCGTAGGGAGCATAGGCAAGCGTCCATGCATGGGTGGGCCATGCGCCGAACTGACAGCGATTGGCGGCGCTTGCAACGTCATCACAGTATTCAGCGGTACCGGTCTTGCCTGCAACAGCCACATCCAGAGGAAACAATTCATTGAACACACGGTAGAGGGTGCCAAGCGGCTGTTCTGTAACCGCCATGCGCGTGCCGGTTCGCACAGCCTCCACCGATTCCGGGTCGACAGTTTTCATGATGCCTGTGGGGTCGCAGTACCCAGCCTCGCAGCTCCATTCCTGGATCAGCGGATCCTGGGTGATATCCCATTTCATGTTTGATACAAAAGGCGAGATCTGATAACTGCCTTCCGGGGGGGATAAATGCGAGTCGGCGGGATCCACGGGATTGACCCACATGTTTCTGGCCACACCCTCGCGGTCAACCACCTGACGGACTTCGTACAACGAGAACGTTTCCGGGTCGAACCACATCGGAATGACCCTGCCTTCATCGTCCTGCACCTCGCGGACAACAGTGGGCTGCATTAACTTGCCGCGATTGGCGATTGTCGCACCAGACATCAGGACCTGTAACGGTGTCCCCAGCACATAGCCTTGTCCCACGCTGGCGATATACGTGTCGCCGGTGGACCAGTTCTCGCCCGTGTTGATGCGTTTCCATTGCGGCGATGGGACAAGACCATTCTCCTCGCCTGGCAGTTGAATCCCCGAGCGTTCGCCGTATCCCAGGGCGCGGGCATACTCACCCAGGCGGAAGATGCCAAGCCCCTCCTCGATCTCACCCTCAAATCCACCGCCTAGTTTATAAAAACAGACATTGCTCGAATAGGCAATGCAGCGATAAAAATCCAGTGCGCCAAAGCCTGCTTCATTGATCACGCCATTGCGCTCGTAGATCCAATCCACGAACGGGCGTACGTTCACGCCTTCGATACACGGATCGGTCGGCAAAAACCTTTCACACAGCGTGAGCCGTCCGGGCGTCTGCACAATCTCGCCCAAGTTCGATAACGTTCTCATTATAGGCGCCGGTGGCAGTGGTCAGTTTATAGACCGAGCCTGGCGCCAATTCAGCGGAAATTGCGTTATTCACCAACGGACGGCGCGGATCCTGGCTAAGTTGTTCATAATAATATCCAGGGATGAAGCGCGCCATGCGGTTATTCTCATAGGTCGGATACGTGACCATGGCAAGGATCTCGCCGGTCTTCGGGTTCATGGCGATCACCACTCCGCTCGAAATGCGCAGGGTACCCAGGAATGTGTTCCAAATGTTGATCTCATCCAAGAGTGCGGTTTCGGCGGCTTTCTGCAAACGGGAATCGATCGTCAGCACCACATTATTGCCAGGGGTTGACGGGTCGGGCGGCTCAAGATTGCGAAGCACCTCGCCGGCCACATCCCTTTGCACGACCCGCAGTCCATTTGTCCCGATCAGGATATCATCCAGCGACGCTTCCACGCCGGAGTATCCAACTTTATCGCGGTTGACGACAAAGCCGCGTTCCTCATAGGCATCCTGAAGAATCGCGGGGATGGGACCCAGAAATCCAACGACATTGGCGGTCAACGATCCGGTCGGGTAATCCCGTATGGGTTCGATCTCAACGGAAACGCCGGGCCAATCCACCGATTTTTCACCGATAACGCGTGCAAGTTCCTCACTGATGTTACAGGAGACCTTTACAGGGGTGTACGGCGCCAGCGAGGCGCCCAATGCAACCATGTCAGCAATCGTCGGGCCCGGCAGACAGGCGGAAAACAGCTTGGTAAATTCCAATGTTTCATCTGTGACAGGTCCGCCGGCGGGCACACCGGTCAACGTGGAGATCTCGCGATAGATGCGTTGAACGTCGGCATCGTCATCGGGAAGGCCGGCAGGCGTGATCACAACATTGTACGATGCGACATTGCGAGCCAGAATATAGCCGTTTCGGTCGAAGATTATTCCGCGCGGGGCGGGGTCGCTGATGGTCAATGTGTAATTGTCAACCGCCTGCCCCTTCCATGTATCAGTGGTGATGACCTGTAAATTAATCAACCTGAACAGGATCGCACCAATGAACGCAAACATCACACCGTATACGATCAATACACGCCACATCGGAACCTGATACCTGTTCGTCGTACCTGAACTCATTCTGCCTCCAGGGAAGGATAAGCCCAGTGCGCGAGGTCACGCATGACCGCGTACACTGGAATCGCCAACAATAAATTAAGCAGGACGCCCGGCAAGGTCAGCAAGCCAAAGGCATCCTGTAGAGGGATGGACACTCCGGATAGGCGCAAAACGCCCAGGGTAAGCACTGCCATGAGGATCGTCCCCAAAAAGGTGACACTGAACATGGCAAGCAGGGGAGCCTGCCAGACGCGCATCCGCAGGACCTTGGCCAGTGCCACAACAGCCACATACCCGATCACAAAGACCAGCCAGTTGATCCCCGAGATAAAGCCCACAACGATGCCAGTTGCAATCGCCCAATGCCAGGCTGAATCGACCTGGTCCTGCAACGCCCAGGCAGCCAGCATCACAAGAGGCAGATCACCGAAGCCGGAGAGCAGCGTCAGGCGGCTGACCACAGCCGACTGCAGGATCACAGCCAAAATAATCACAGGGACTGCTATCAGATTACGCATTCTTATGGGGAAGGCAGGAGGGGGGTGATATCCACCGACTTGAAATTGACAATGACCAGAACGATCTGCAGGCGGTTGAAATCCACAACAGGCTGAATGGTCGCCTGCTGGAAAAGATCAAAATCCCTCGAGCGGATATTGACCACCTGACCAACGATCAGGTCGGGAGGATACCCGCCGCCCAGCCCGGAGGTCAACACGAGATCGCCGGTCTCCACTACGGCATCCTGCGGGATCAACTGAAGGATCACATCCCCGGTCACTGAGCCGACAAGAGCGCCTTCCTCCTCGGCGTTCTGGAGACGGACGTTGACACTCGAAGCCGGATCAGTGATCAGTTGGACTCGAGCGGCATCCGCAATGACACCGTCCACACGGCCCACCAAGCCCTGATCGGTCACAACCGGCATCCCGCGCAGGATCCCGTCATTCGACCCGACATTGATAATCACATAATGCAGGAATGGGCTGGGATCACGCCCGATCACTGCCGCACCCTTATATGTATTTTCGGTCCGCGCCTGGGCAAAATCAACCAGGGCGGCAAGTACCTGCGTTTCACCTACTTGTTGCTGCAACTGGATGACCTGCGCCTGTAATTCGGCAACCTCATTCTGCAATTCGGTGTTCTGCTGGCGCAGTGAAGTAACATCCCGTGGCGCGGTAAAAAAATCCTGCAAGGCTATGAACCTTGATGAGAACCAGAACTGGACATTAACCAACGAATCGGTGAAAACATTCGACGCACTGCTGAAATAACCACCCAATGCAAGCGCCATCACGCCCCCCACGACCAGAAATATGATCGTTGTCTGTATTGTGCGTGAAAATTGATTCCTCATACTAAATGTTAGTGTGCAATATGACCGCCGATACTGGCGGGACATCCATTAAAGACTGTGGCGCGTACTGCCGCGTTCCAAACCGACCAGATAGCGGCTCAGACGATCAAAATCTTCGAACACCATGCCTGCGCCGCGGGCGACGCATGTGAGCGGATCCTCCGCCACCCACACACGCAGTTTCAATTCATCTGTCAAACGCTCCGCCAGCCCTTGCAACAACCCGCCGCCGCCCGCAAGACAAATACCGACATCCATCAAGTCCGCCACGATCTCCGGCGGCACCTCGTCCAAGGCATCGCGGATCGTATCCACGATCACCTGCACCGACCCGGACAATGCCTCGCGCATTTCAATGGAGGAGATCTCGATGCTTTCGGGTAAGCCCGTCACAAGGTTACGACCGCGTACTTCCATCGTCGTCTCGGGATGAAGCGGATACGCGCAGCCGATCTTCATCTTGACCTGCTCGGCGATCCCTTCCCCCACCAGCAGGTTGTATTTATTCCTCAAATACTGGACGATGTCCTGATCCATTTCATCGCCAGCCACGCGTAACGAGCGGGATGCAACAACGCCGCTCATGGACAGCACAGCCACTTCGGTCGTCCCGCCCCCGATATCCACAACCATGCTCCCGCGAATATCCGTGATGGGAAGACCGGCTCCCAACGCCGCCGCGATCGGTTCCTCGATCATGAAAGCCGACCGCGCCCCCGAAGCCATGACCGCGTCATACACTGCCCGCTTCTCGACCTCGGTCACACCGGTGGGGATCCCCACCACCACGCGTGGACGCGGCAACGGCACAACGCTCTGTTCATGCACCCTGCCGATGAAATACTCAAGCATGATCTGGGTAATGTCGAATTCCGAGATAACGCCGTCGCGCAACGGACGGATGACGGCAACATTGGCAGGAGTCCGCCCCATCATCGCCTTGGCCTCCAGGCCAATGGCAAGTGGCTGGCGCAATCGCTTATCAATGGTCACCCAGGATGGTTCGTTGATGACAATCCCCTTGCCGCGCACATTGACGAGCGTGTTTGCGGTCCCCAGGTCGATCGCGATATCCAGTGAAAACAGGCCTAACAGCCAGTTAATCGGGTTAAACGCCAAAGTTGGCTCCTCGATGAAAATATCAAAGCAAATATACTACCGAAGTATTATACCCAACAATTCGCATCCTCGTATTATGCAATGGGTTTAAGACAAAGCCTGAAATGGTAACTTTCATCTCAATTTAAGGAGAAAACATGTCAAAAATTGCGGTTGTAATGGACAGTACTTCCTGCATGCCCGCAGAACTTGTGCAAAAGGACAACACCATGCTCGGTCTCACCTGCATGGCAGGCATGGAGGAATCCCCGCCCCCTCCCGACGGAGAGGGCTTTTCATTGCGGGTATAATTCAAGTATGAAACATCCAGCCCCATTGGTCATCGGGATCGCAGGCGGGTCAGGCTCGGGCAAGACAACGGTCGCACAGGAGATCCTGCAACGGGTCGGTCCTGACCGAATCGCCTTCCTCCAGCATGATTCCTACTACAAAGACCTCAGCGGACTGCCTCCCGTACAGCGTATACAGGTCAACTTCGACCATCCCAACTCGCTCGAAACCGAACTCCTGATCCAGCATATCGCCTCACTCCGTGACGGGAAGCCTGTCGAGGTCCCGATCTACGACTTCTCCACCCATAGCCGCACCAGCCAGACCTACACCGTCCAGCCGCGCATGGTCATCCTCGTGGAGGGCATACTCATTTTCACCGAATCCGCCCTGCGCGAAATGTTCGACGTGAAGATCTTCGTGGATACCGACTCCGACCTGCGCTTCATCCGCCGCCTCGAACGCGACATCACCGAACGCGGACGCACCACCGAATCCGTCATCAAACAATACCAATCCACCGTCCGCCCGATGCACATGGAATTTGTCGAACCGTCCAAGCGCTACGCCGATGTCATCATCCCCGAAGGCGGACACAATACCGCCGCGCTGGACATGGTCGTCGCCCGCATCGAAGCATTGTTGAAATAATTCTTCGTAGGGGCACAGCGATTCGGTCGAAGATTCAAGCCCGAAAGTAATCCGCTGTGCCCCTACCCATAACATCACTCAAGGAGAACCCTCATGCCCAAACAATGGAGCACCCCGCCCGCAATGCAGATCGACCCGAAGAAAAAGTACAAAGCGCACATGGAGACCGACAAAGGCACCCTGGTCATTGAACTGTTCGCCGACAAAACCCCCAATACGGTCAACAGTTTTGTCTTCCTTTGCCGTGAAGGCTTCTACGACGGCGTCATTTTTCACCGTGTGATCGCCAATTTCATGGCGCAGGGCGGCGACCCGACGGGCACCGGCATGGGCGGACCCGGCTACAAATTCGGCGACGAGTTCCATCCCAGCCTGAGACACGACAAACGCGGCGTGCTCTCCATGGCGAACGCGGGACCCGGCACCAACGGTTCACAGTTCTTCATTACGCACGGTCCCACCCCGCACCTCGACAACCGTCACAGCGTCTTCGGCCAGGTCGTGGAGGGACTCGACGTGCTCATGTCCATCCCGCCGCGCGACCCCAACAACCGCAATGCCCCGGCAGTGAAGATCACCCGTGTCACCATCGAAGAAAGCGAATAAGAAGGAAGCGGTAAAAAAAACAAAGAGCGCGCAGAGAGCGGAAGTCAAGTCTCCTGCGCGCTCTTCACGCGTCCCGAAGGGGACCCGGGTCAAGGCGGAGGAAAATGCCCGGGTTCAAGGACCAGCCGCCCGCGCGAAGAGAAGCGTCCGCAAAGCGGCGTCCCAGCCTGTTCCTGTTGACCAGGTCGAAGCGGCGGTGCCGGTTTCCATCCCCATCCAGTCCGAAAAACCGAAAGCATCCCTGCAGACCAACCTGCTCCGCGCGCTGGCATTGCTGGCGGTGATCGGCATCACGGTGTACATCTACAGCATCCGCGACCGCGTGGAGGAGTTCGAGCAGTTCGGCTACGCGGGCATTTTCCTGATCGCGCTCATGGCGAACGCGACCGTGCTCCTGCCTGCGCCGGGTGTCGCCATCATTTACGCGATGGGAGCCGTGTTCAACCCGCTGTGGGTCGGGCTCGCGGCAGGGACCGGCGGCGCGCTCGGCGAACTCTCCGGCTATCTGGCAGGCTTCAGCGGACAAGCCGTCGTCGAAAAGACAGATATTTACAACCGCTTCCATCCCTGGGTGGAGAAGTACGGCGGCTGGGCGATCCTTGTTTTGTCAGCCATTCCCAATCCGTTCTTCGACATCGCAGGCATCGCGGCGGGCATCGCCAAAATGCCGCTCAGGACCTTTTTGATCTTCACGTGGGTCGGGCAGATCATCAAAATGACGCTTTTTGCCGTGGCGGGACATTACTCGCTCGGCTGGATCGAAAGTCTCATGCAATAAGAGAAAATCTTAAAACCACAGATAAACGCGGATGAACGCCAATTTTTGTACGATTCAAGATTCTTACCGTAAAAAGCGCGAAGAGCGCTAAGTTTCATAGGCTTTCTTTGCGTTCTTAGCGGGCTTCGCGGTGAAATATGAGCATTTGTACGGTAGCAAATGGTTAAAAAGAATTTCGAAACACTGTCCAAAGGAGGAACCATGTCTGAATACAAAACGATCGATACGTACCTTGAAAAGAACCTCGACAAAAGCCTCGCAGAGCTTGGCACACTGGTGGCACAACCCAGCATCAGCGCGCAGGGCATCGGCTTGAAGGAGTGCGCCAGCCTTGTTGCGGACATGCTCCGCGCGCGCGGCTTCACCGCCGAGATCATGGACACGGAAGGCGCGCCAGTCGTTTTTGCCGAGAGAAAAGGCAAGGGCGACAAAACGCTGCTCTTCTACAATCACTACGACGTCCAGCCGCCCGAGCCGCTCGAACTGTGGGAGTCGCCGCCCTTCGAGCCGGTCATCCGCGACGGCAAGATGTACGGACGCGGTATCAGCGACGACAAGGGGCACATCGTTTCGCGCCTGTATGCCATCGACGCGATCCTTGCCACGGACGGCGACCTGCCCTGCAACGTCAAGTTCATCATCGAAGGCGAGGAGGAGACCGCCAGCGTCCACCTGCACGAGTTCATCCGCGACCACAAGGAAAAACTCGCCGCCGACGCCTGCATCTGGGAGTTTGGCGGCGTGGACCACCGCGGCGTCCCCATGCAATACCTCGGACTGCGCGGCATCTGCTACGTGGAACTCTCGGTCAAATCGCTCGGCATTGACGTCCACTCGGGACTGGGCGGTTCGATCTTCCCGAATGCTGCGTGGCGTCTCGTTTGGGCTTTGTCCACACTGAAAGGACCCGACGAACGCATCCGCATCCCCGGCTTCTACGACGACATTGTCCAACCGACCGAACGCGACCGCGAACTTTTTGACGCCCTGCCCGACGTGGCTGAGGAATACAAATCCCGCTACGGCGTGAAGGAATTCATCAAAGGGCTGACCGGCGGCACCGACCTCAAGATGGAGGAGGTCTTCACCCCCACCTGCACCATCTGCGGACTGACCAGCGGCTACCAGGGACCCGGCTCGAAGACGGTCCAGCCTGCGTTTGCCTCCGCCAAGGTGGATTTCCGCCTCGTCCCTGACCAGAAGCCTGAGGACATCCTCAAAAAACTGCGCGCCCACCTCGACGCGCACGGCTTCGAAGATGTGCAGATCAAATATCTGGGTGGCGAACCGGCCGCTCGGACGGATCCAGACGACCCCTTCGTCCGAACCGTGGTCCAGGCGTCGGAAGAGGTCTATGAGGAGCCGATGCAGCTCGTCCCGATGGTGGGAGGTTCCGGTCCGAATTATCCTTTCGTGCATGACCTCGGACTCCCGGTCGCCACGGCGGGATTGGGCTATCCCGACACCCGCGCCCATGCGCCCAACGAGAACATCCGCATCGACCTGTATCTTAAACATGCCATGCACATGGCGCGCGTGATCAAGGAGTTTGCCGCAAAGTGACCTAAATCACTCCGATTTGGTGACGCAAGCTGATCTAACCCGTTGTATAATTCCATTGCAGTAAATTTCACTATCAGCGGATGAATGGTTCCGCATTTACCACAGGAGGTAAACATGTTTGTTGGCGACAGAATGTCCCGTCCCGTTATATCGGTATCCCCGGACGCCCCCATCAACGAAGTATTGGCAATGTTCAAAAAGGAACATATCCGCCGCGCGCCTGTCATGAAGAACGGCAAGCTCGTCGGAATTGTTTCTGAAAGGGATTTGCTGAATGCAGCCCCTTCCTCTGCCACCACCCTGAGCATCTGGGAAATGAACTACCTGATCAGCAAGGTCAAGATTAAGGATGTCATGAGCAAAAAAGTGATCACGGTCAGCAGGGACACGCCCATTGAGGGGGCCGCGCGCATCATGGCAGATAAAAAGATCGGCGGCTTGCCTGTTGTGGACTCAGACAAGGTGGTCGGCATGATCACCGAGACCGACCTGTTCAAGGTCTTTCTTGAATTAATGGGCGCCCGCGACAAGGGCATCCGTGTTACCGCAACCGTTGAAGACAAACCCGGGGAACTTGCCAAGGTCACCAAAGCCATTGCAAACGCGGGCGGCAACTTCGTTTCGTTTGGGTTTTTCTCCGGGGAAGATGCCGCCACCAAGGTACTGACCTTCAAAGTGGCAGGCGTCAAGCAGGACGAGATCCGGTCAGCCTTGAAGGATGTTGTCAAGAAGTTCTGGGATATCCGCCAGAGTTAAGCGCCATAACACAAGAGAAGAACCGCCTAACGGCGGTTCTTCCTATTTGCCATCTCGCCACTTTTTAGCTCAGTGATCTCAGTGATTGTCAAATACCGCCATTGGCGCGGCCTGAGATTGCCCAGGCGCAAGGTCCCGATACGGACCCGTACGATGCGGACGACCGGCAGTCCCAGTTGTTTGCACGTCTCGCGGATCTGCCGTTTGCGCCCCTCCCTCATGATGACCCGCACCCAGGCGCCCTTCCCCTGCGTCTCCTCAAAACGGACTTCCACCGCGGCGGTCTTGTGCCCGTCTTCCAGGACTACGCCTCTTCTCCACGCCTCAAGCTGCTCCTGGTCCGGACGCCTTGCAAGCAGGACGCGATATTCCTTCTCGTGACCATAACGCGGATGTGTGAGCAGGTTGGTCAGTTCGCCGTCATTGGTCATCAAGACCAGCCCCTCGCTTTCGAAATCGAGCCGTCCCACCGGGTGGATATGACCCGGTACATCCACGAGGTCAAGCACCGTCCTGCGACCATCCCCCATCTCCGCCTCCACCGTGGACAACACATTGCGCGGCTTGTGCAACGCGATGTAAACCAGCGCTTCAGCCGCCGCGATCGGTTTTCCATCCACAGTGATCTTGTCCGTTGCCGCATCGGCTTTTTGACCGAGCTCGGCCAGTTTCCCGTTGACGCGCACTCGTCCCGCAGAGATATAGTCCTCACAGGCGCGGCGGGAGCCGTATCCCGCCTGCGCAAGGATCTTCTGTAATCGTTCAGCAGTCATTCCACACTCTTTCCTTCTTCAAAATTCAAACTGGACACTATTTTACATCATCAAACGCGAATATAATCGCATCCGCCATGCTTAATAGACTATTCCGCCAGACAGCGGTCCCGCCCGAATACCGTCCCAATTTTCTGCACCTCTACCTCGACATCGGCTGGTACGGTGTCCTCAGCGGCTCCGCCATCAATTTTCTCAACATCTACGCCGCACGCATCGGCGCAACAGGCTTCCAGATCGGGTTGATCGGCGCCATGTCGGCAGTCGTCAGCCTCCTGCTTGCCATTCCCGCAGGCCGCTGGCTCCAGACCCAGAACACGAACCGCGCCATCTTCTGGACGTCGGTCGTCTACCGCGTCGGGTTTTTGGCGTTCATCTTCCTGCCATGGTTCCTGGATGAACGCGCACAGGTCATTGCCATTATCGTCCTGACCTTCCTGATGGCGATTCCCCTCACGCCGCTCGGCGTCGGCTTCAACGCCCTCTTCGCTGAAGCAGTCCCGGACCGCTTCCGCGCTCATGTGGCTGGCATCCGCAACATCATGCTCTCTGTCATGTTCATGGTCACGTCCATCATTAGCGGCGTCATCCTCGACAATGTCGATTTCCCAGTCGGGTATCAGATCGTTTTTGGGATCGGAGCTTTTGGCGCGGCGATGAGCAGTTTCCACCTCTACTTCGTCCGTCCACAGCAAACCGACTCACCGTCGCTTCCCTCCATCCCCAAACCTGACTCGCTCAAAGAGGCTATATCGCCCCGTAACGTTCTCGCCTCCCTCCGCATGGACATTTGGAGGACCGGGTTCAAAAGAGTTCTGCTGGCGCTCGGCGGATTCCACCTGGCACAATACCTGGCTCTTCCCCTCTTTCCGCTTTACTTTGTCAACTACCTCAACCTGAAAGATGACCACATCGGCATTGGAACCGCTTTGTTCTACCTTGCCGTCCTGCTCGGCTCGACCCAACTGGGAAAGTTCGTACAACGCATCGGGAATAAGAACGTCACCGGCTGGGGCGTCGTCGGGCTGGCGGTGTATCCATTCTTACTGGCATATTCCAGTGAGGTCTGGCAATACTACGGTATCTCCCTGTTCGGCGGACTGGTTTTTGCATTCGTCAACGGCGCGTTCGCCAACTACATGCTTGAACACATCCCCGCCAGCGACAGGCCGCCCCATCTCGCCTGGTACAACGTTGTCCTGAATGCCGCCGTTTTGATCGGCTCGCTCGGCGGACCGGCCATCGCAGACATGATGGGGCTGGTCCCTGCATTGATACTGTTTGCAGTCTTGCGCCTTCTGGCGGGTATCATCATCCTCAAATGGGGATAAAAAGGGCTATTTCACCAGTTTCCTGTACTCATCCACAATCTGACTTGCGATCTTCTCCCAGGCATAATCCTGCGCATCCTTGGCAGCCTGACCGCTCATCCGTGCGTGAAGATCCTGGTCGTTCAAAAGCCAGGTCAGCTTCTCGCACAACGTATCGGGCTCCTCGGCAGGGATCGTGAACCCTGTCTCGCCGTCGCGCACCAGATACGCCAGCCCGCCCACCTCCGAAGCGATCACAGGCGTCCCGCAAGCCATCGCCTCGAGCGCCACCATGCCGAACGACTCGTAATGCGAGGGCATCACCAGCACCTCCGCGGCAGAGTAAAAATAAGGCAGCTTATCCTGGTCGCGCTTGCCCAGGAACACGACTGTCTGCCCCAAAGCCAGTTCGTCGCACAAAGCCTGCAAACGCTTCATCTCCACCGTCATCATTTCACGGCTGGCAGACGGGTCACCGCCGATAATCGCCAGGTGCACGGGACGGCTTGCATCCTTCAAATTCAAACAGCACATCGCATGGATGAGCGTATCCACACCTTTGAGCGGTTCGATGCGCCCTACAAAAAGCACCATGCGGTCTTCAGGCTTGAGGCCCACGTACAACTTTGCCTCGTCGGACGGGATCGGATAAAAGTGCCCCAAATCCACGCCCGGCGGGATGACGACCATTTTGGACGAATCCGCCTTATACAGGAACCGTAACTGTGTCAATTCCGCCAGTGTGGCGACGACCACCCGGTTCACACGACGGAGGACCTGTTTCTCCCCATTGATCCGATACTCGCCTTCGCGTTCCGCCTCCGAACGGGCGATGCGGTTCTTCATCTCGCCCAACGTGTGGAACATGTGAATGATGGGCGTACCCGGCCACAGGTCCGAAAGGGAACCGGCGGCAATGCCGCTCATCCAGTAATGGCTGTGGATGATGTCGTACTTGATGCCTTTTTCCTTTGCAAAGGCGTCTACGCCTTCCACAAATTCAGGGATGTAATTCGCCAGTTCCTGCTTCGGGAGCGGGGTTTCAGGTCCCGCAGGCACGTGGACGACGCGGTTGCCGTATCCCAACTCATGCAGGACATGCGGCACATGGTCATCCTGCGAACGCGTGAACACGTCCACGTGGATGCCCATCTTGCCAAGCTGACGCGTGAGTTCGCGGACGTAGACGTTCATCCCGCCCGTATCCTTGCCGCCGAGCGTCGCCAACGGACAGGTGTGATAGGAGATCATTGCGATTCGTAACATTGGTTTCACCGTGGTTCAGACGACATGAACGACCTGAAACTTGCGTGAAACATTGTAATCCTTTATAATCCCCGCCGCTACAAGACAAGCCACCGTAGCACAGCTGGTAGTGCAGCCAATTCGTAATCGGCAGGTCATCGGTTCAAATCCGATCGGTGGCTCAATTAAACCAAATCTCCGAGTTCTTAAAGAACTCGGAGATTTTTTTACTCTATCCCATCAAAAATGTGATCGAGCACTTCCTCGTTCACATCGAACACCGCACCGTTTTCGGGGATGGCTTCCTTCGTCATCCATTTGGGCAGGCGGTCATCCTCTTCAGTAAACCCTGCCTGGCGGTTGAACTCGCGCTCCATCTTGATGGTTTCTTTTCCCAGCGCCTGCAAAACATTATCGGGCAGGTCATCCCAGCCATAGCGCGCGGACAATAGCCGCTTCACCACGCCATCCGGGGTGGCGGCGTAACCGAATCCTGCAAAGATACAGGCACCCAGCGTGTCATAGCCCGCCATATTCAACTGTGCGTTCAACGACACATCCTTTTGCACGTTCGGGTCGAGATGATTGATCTGCGCGCGGATGGTCAAGCCGCAGGTGTGGTCCGCGCCTTGCGGAGTGGTGGCATAGGTGACGCCCGTACCTTTGATGGAGCGCGGCTCATAAGCGGACATGGCTTGTCCCTTCACGGCGGGAACACGCTCAATGCCATACTTTTTCCCAGCTGTGGTCGCACCGTCGCCAAGGACATGTCCCAACTCCGTGCCGTTGCGGATCTCGTCGAGCAATTTCTGTGCGCCTTTCTCACTTCCCCATTCCATCAAACCCGCATCCGCTGCAACACCGAGTGCCGCGCCGACCTCGATGGAGTCCAAACCCAGGTCGTTGACGTGCCAGTTCAACCGTCCGATTAAATCGAGCGAGTCAATATCGAGGTTGCTGCCCATCAGCCCAATGGTCTCGTATTCAAGCGGTGAGACGATGATCCTGCCATCCTCCCCGCCAAAGACGTTCGAGCATTTGATCGTGCATCCCGCCATGCAGGCATGCGACGGGTCGGACGGTTTGCCGCGCGTCAACGTGAACTCGCGCAATTGCTCGCCGCTGATGCTGTCCACATGGTCGAACGTCCCCTGTGAAAAATTCTTCGTCGGTAGGGCGGCAAAACGCTGGGTCATCTGTGCCATGGCGGCAGTGCCGTAATCGCGGTAGGTGATGGATTGCGGATGCTCCATGACCGACTTGGTGTAATCCTTTTGGGCGACTTTGAACGCTTCAGGACGCGCGAGGGACGGCTTCTGCCCACCGGCATTATCGAACACGATGGCCTTCAATCCCTTCGACCCCATGACCGCGCCCAGTCCGCCGCGCGCCGCAATGCGGGAGGGGATCTTGTCCTTGTCAATGTTCTGGATGCCCGCGGACTTCATCTTCATTTCGCCGCCGGGGCCGATCAAAGCGACAGCAACCTTATCGCCAAATTTTTCGATCAACTTCGGCGCAGCGGCATAGACGCCTAAACCGGTCAAATCATCGGCTTTTTCCCACTTTGCGCCGTTCAATGACAGGTGCAAGACCCAAAAACCGTCATCCTGCGGCTGACTTTCGATGATAAGGGCGTGGATGCCCATCATCGCCATGTGCAGACCGGTCCGCCCGCCCGCGTTGGCTTCCTTGATGCCGCCTGTCAGCGGGGATTTGCCGCCCACGGAAATACGGTCCGTTGACGAGAGCATGTGCCCGACGAGCAAGCCAGGCGCGAAGATGAGTTTGTTCTCAGCCCCCAACGGATCACACTTTGCATCCACCTCGTCGAGCAGGATGCGGGCAATAAGTCCGCGCCCGCCGAGGCGGGACCAGGTTTCGGGGACAGCTTCCAGTTTCAGGGTTTGCTCGCGCACGTTTACACGCCAGATTTGAGTCATAGCCATTTCTCCAAGTCGAAGTTCTCAGCAAATGGATTCACGAATCGGACACCTTCGATTGTTTGTCCATCTGAAAAATCTTCGCTGAAAATCAAGGGGATTTGATTCAGGTGGGCACAGGCCCAGATTTGAGCGTCGTAATAAGCAAGTTGATGATCCCCAACAGCCCTGATAGCATTGATGATAACCATGGGCGTCAAAGGGAAAACTGGAAACGAAGCCAGGAAAACCTCGGCTTGTTCCGATGCTTCAGAATACGTCAAAAGAGGGCTTGCCCTCTTCGGACTGCATGGACAAATTCTGCAATACATTGGGCACTAAAACATCCCGCGTTTTCCACCTGCAAACGCCCAAGAACATTCCTGGCTATCCCTCGTTTTTCAGGTTCCGCAGGGTCGAAAGCATAGACAAGGATATTTGTGTCAATCAGAATTTCGGTCATAGCGTTTCATGCGTTCTTCATACAGATCTTCACGCGTCCAATCACGTTTTCGACGGGGAACAGGAGGGCGTTTGTCCAATTCTTCCATAAATGCAAGAAACCTGGCGAAAGCTTTGTCATCATACGCCAGGCGATATCCAGCCCGTTTTAGTTCAATATCCAGCGCACGGCGGATGATCTCCGCTTCACTGACCCCGCGGGTTTCGGCAGCCCGTTTCAGGCGTTCTTCCTGGCTTTTTTGGATGTAGATTTGCTTGCGAACCATTTGTGACATATTTCGCTCCTATGGCTATACATCACATTATACATCACTTATGGCTTCCCAAAGAGAGACTGCACCGCTTCCCGGAACACTTTTGTATGATATTCCACATCCTCATGCGTGGTTTCAGGCGAGATCAACGCCATGTTGTGGAAGGGAGTCATGAGGATGCCGCGGTTGAGGGCAAAGAGGTGCATGTAGCGGTCCAGTTCGTGGTCGATTGCGGCGGCGGCTTCGCCTCCGTTTCGGGGAGGCGTCGGTTTGAACCAATATTCGGAGCGGTTGCCGAGACGTTTGACGATCCACGGCAGGTTGAACTCCTGGATGACCGCCTCGACCCCCGCCGTGAACTGTTCCTGCAACCTCGTAGCTTTGGCGTAGAACTCGTCCGTCAGCACGTTTTGCAGGGTGGCTTTCATCGCCGCAATGGACAGGGCGTTGCCAGCCAATGTCCCGCCGATGCCACCCACGTCAGCATCGTCCACGTCAAGTTTTTCGATGAACTTCCGGTTCACTTCCTCGGTGAAGCCGTAGACAGCGGCGGGAACGCCTCCAGCGATGGGCTTGCCGAGGGTCAGGAAATCAGGCTGAAGTCCGAATGAGGCGGTGTATCCGCCGGGACCCGTGCAGATGGTATGAGTCTCGTCAATGATGAGGTAGGTCCCGTATTTTTTCGTAATCTCCCGCAGCGCGTCGTGGTAGCCGGGGTCGGGGTGGATGATGCCGATGTTGGTCATGGCAGGCTCGGCCAGGACGGCGGCGACGTCGCGGGCGGAGAGGGCGGTTTCGAGGGCGGCGATGTCGTTGAACTCGATGACCTTGGTAGTCTCGCGCGGGTCGACCTGCGGACCCATGTTATTCGGGCGGGAGATGGGCGTGCCTTCCTCGTCGAGGACGATGAAGGACTCGTCCACCGAGCCGTGATAGCAATAGTTGAAGACCAGCACTTTGGGACGCCCGGTGATCATGCGAGCCATGCGCAGGACGAAGCGGTTCGCGTCGGTGGCAGTGAGGGCGAACTGCCAGTACGGGAGACCGAAGCGGCGCTGGAGTTCCTCGCCAACCCAGATGACGTCCTCGTACGGGAGCATGAGCGTGATACCTTTTTGGATCTGCTCGTTGATGGCGGCGACGGTCACAGCAGGGCTGTGACCGGTCATCGCACCGGTGTCACCAAGGCAGAGGTCGAGGTACGAGTTGCCGTCCACATCGGTGAAATGCGCTCCCTTCGCCTCTTTGACGAAGACAGGGAACGATCCCGCCCAGCGGATCATCCACAGCATCGGCACGCCGCCTTGAAGCGATTTGCGCGCCCGCTGGTAGAGTTCGTAGGACTTGGGATGCGTTTTGTGGAAGAGTTGCTCTTCCTTTTCGAGAAGCTGTATGAGGTTTGTTCGGTTGAGGGTGGGGGTCATGATGTTTGTTATCAGGTCAAAGGCCAAAGGTCGGACGTTCGACGATTCAGACCTATGACCTTTGAATTCACTTAATCAGTTTCCTTCAACGCTTCACTGAAAATCTTCAGCCCATCATTGATCTGTTCGGATGTCACATTCAACGGCGGGATCCAGCGCAGGGTGTTGTCGTAGGTGCCGCACGAGAGCAGGAGCAAGCCTTTCTCCTCCGCCTTGTGGATGATCTCCTTGACGAGCGGTTTGGCTTTGTCGGCGCGTCCGTCCACCACGAATTCGGTGCCGACCATCAAGCCCTTGCCACGCACGTCGCCGATCTGCGAGTACTCCTCCTGCAATTTTCGCAATCCGGTCATCAACTGGATGCCGCGTTCGGCGGCATTCTCCAGCATGTTCTCCTCACGCATCGCGCGGATGGTCCCCACCGCCGCGGCGCAGGCGATCGCGTTGCCGCCATATGTCCCGCCGATGGAGCCGACATCCAGTTTCAGCATGATGTCGGTGCTGGTGAAGACACCCGAGAGCGGCATGCCGGAGGCGATCCCCTTGGCGGCGGTGATGATGTCGGGGACCACTTCGAAATGCTCGAAGGCGAACCACTTCCCCGTGCGCCCAAACCCCGATTGGACTTCATCGAAGATCAGCATGATCTTGTGACGGTCGCAGATCTCGCGCAGTCCCTTCATGAAGGACTTCGGGGGGACAACGTATCCTCCCTCGCCGAGAACTGTTTCGACCAAAATAGCCGCGGTCTCCTTTGGGGCTGTCTGCGACGCAAGCAGATATTCGAGTTGTTCCAGCGCATACGCGGACGCCTCGGCTTCGGTCATCTTGAGGCGGAAGGCATACGGGAACGGCGCCACATACACCCCTGAAGGCAGCGGACCAAACCCCGCCCGATACACGGTCTTGGAGGTGGTCAACGCCATCGTGCCAGAGGAGCGTCCGTGGAAGGAACCGCTGAATACAATGACGTTCTGCCTGCCGGTTGCCACGCGCGCGATCTTGACCGCGTTCTCCAGCGCCTCCGCGCCTGAGTTGGCAAAGTAATACGAGTCGATGGAAGGCGGCGTGATCTTCCGCAGTTCTTCGATGAGTTGCAGCATCGGCTTGTGGATGACGATGTTCGCCTGGGCGTGGATGAAGTTCCCTGCCTGCGCACGGATCGCTTCCACAACTTTCGGGTGGCAGTGACCGGTATTCGTCACCCCGATGCCACAGGTGAAATCGAGGAATTTACGCCCATCGTCCGTGTAGATGTAGGAGCCTTCCGCGCGGTCTGCGACAAAATTGAAGATCCGCGAGTAGGCGGGGGTCATGTGGGGGAAGTTTTCGGTAGTAGAGTGTGTTTTCTGGTCATGGAATTCCTTTCATGACAGGAAGGTAATTAGTGAGTGGTAATTGGTAATTTGGCGGGGATGTTGAACGAGTTGCAACTAGAGAATTGACCAATTACCATTTATGGAAGGTATTCCGCCGCCCACTCGATATCGTGTTTCTTGAGGGTCGCGGGGTGGGTGTGCCATCGGCGGTCCAGCCTGCCAGCTTGTAATAGTGATCTATCGCTGAATCAATTTCCTCGTGAGTTAGAGCGAAGCCTGCGGTGGGACCAGTTCCCTTCAATTCTTTGAAGAACTTCTTCGGCAGTTTGTCATCCTTGCGCCCAAGTCCCTCGCGGGCATTGAACACGCGGAAGAGGTTCAGGCGCCGATAGCCGACTTCCATCAATTCTTCCACGGTCATATCCCAGCCTGTGACCGCGTTGATCATCTCAGCGGTCTGTTTGCCATCGTAGAGCGTCCAGGTGGGACCCCAAACGAACTGACAGAGTTCAGCCGAGTCGAGCATCGAATAGAAGACCTCGGTCTCATACGCAAAGCGGACTTTTTCCTCGGTCAGGCTGTAGGCGGGCTGCGGCGAGCCGAGACCGATCTGCTTGAGGCGGTCGAGATTGAAGTCGCCGATGCCTTCTTCGTAGTACGGGTCATGCTCGGAGGACTGGTGATCCGCGCCGAACGGGTTGACCGCGTAGATGAGGCCCAGTGAACGTTTGGCTTGCGGCATGTGCGCGGGAGCTTCCGCTCCCTTGACCGTGATGAGGCATTCGTCCGCGCCGTTGCCCCAATTCTTTGCGGCGCGCTCCGAACCCTGTGACAAGCACTTTACCCAACGGACCTTCGTTCTTCACTATCTGGTCGAGCACCTTGAGCATCACATCCGCATCGCCAAACCTGAGTTCAAGGCCGCCAGTCTGCTCCTTTGTGATGATGCCTTTTTCGTAGCACTCCATCGCAAAGGCGATTGTCGCGCCGCAGGCAATCGTATCAACTGCGTATTCGTTACAGATCTGATTCGCCAGCGAGACTGCCGCCAGATCGTCGATGCCGCAATAGGAGCCGAATGTGCCAAGCGTCTCATACTCGGGACCGCCGTAGCGCGGATCCACCTTGTAGGCGCCATCCTTGATCTCCACCACGCGCTTGCACTTCACCACGCAGGCATAACAGGTATCGCGTTCCTTCAAAATGGTCTCCGCCATCTTTTCACCGCTGATGGGCTCGCACCCCTCGAACTGTCCTCGTTATAGTTGCGGGTCGGCAGGGTGCCAATGGTGTTGTTGAACAGGACGACGACCGCCGTACCAAATTTGGCAAGCCCGTCCATGTCGCCGTTCTCAGGAAGAGCCTTGGGACCAATGCGATTTAGTTCGGTCAGAGCCTTCTGATCGGCAACCTGCACTTTCTTCGTTCCGCGCACAACCACCGCCTTGAGGTCTTGGAAGCCATCACCAGCCCCATGCCCGTGCGTCCATTGTGGCGGTTGGACATGGATACCAGCGACGAGAATAACACGCCGTTCTCTGCTCCCATGCCATACTGCAAAATTTCAGCCTTCGGATCAATTTCCTTGTGGATGATATCGTCCACCTCCCCCGTCAGTTTGCCCATCAAGTGCGCCGCTCCCGCAGTTCATACTTGCCGTCAACGATCGCCAGGTAGACCGGCTTCGGCGACTTGCCCTTGATCACGATCCGTCAAAACCGGCAAACTTCAACTCGG
>CAVQYK010000015.1:0-176135 GCA_963718215.1 uncultured Chloroflexia bacterium | reverse complement strand
TCCTTCATCTGCTTTTCCATCTCGTGGATGATCTTCTGCAATTCGTTGCGCGGCATGTCGCCTGGGAGCGGTCTTATACTCGCCCCTCATTTCCGCCACCGCCTTCTGCGAGAATTCCTCGGTCAGGTCGTGGATCGCCTTGTGGATGCTGACCGGGACGATGCCGTGCTCCTGGTTGTATTTGACCTGCTTGGCACGGCGGCGGTTGGTCTCGTCGATGGCGAGCTTCATCGAGTTGGTCATGCGGTCGGCATACATGATCACCCGCCCGTTGATGTGACGCGCAGCGCGCCCGATCGTCTGGATGAGCGCCGTGTCCGAGCGCAGAAATCCTTCCTTGTCCGCATCCAGGATCGCCACCAGCGAAACCTCCGGCAGGTCCAGACCTTCGCGCAGAAGGTTGATGCCCACCATCACATCGAACACGCCCAGGCGCAGGTCACGCAGGATGCCGACCCGCTCGAGCGTCTCCACTTCCGAGTGCAGGTAATGGACCTTCATCCCCAGTTCCATCAGATACTCGGCCAGGTCTTCCGACATGCGCTTCGTCAGCGTGGTGACCAGGACACGCTCACCCCTTTCGACCCGCTGCCGGATCTCTCCGACCAGATCGTCCACCTGACCCTTGGTCGGGCGCACCTCCACTTCGGGATCGACCAGTCCCGTCGGGCGGATGATCTGCTCGACGACCTGGTCCGCCTTGCCCATCTCGTACGGACCGGGCGTGGCGGACGTGTAGATCGTGCTGCCCATCACCTCTTCGAACTCATCGAACTTCAGCGGGCGGTTGTCCATGGCGCTCGGCAGGCGGAAGCCGTATTCGACCAGGGTCTCTTTGCGGGAGCGGTCGCCGTTGTACATGCCGCGGATCTGCGGAACGGTCATGTGGACTCTCGTCGATGACCAGCAGGTAATCGCTGGGCAGGAAATCGATCATCGTCCACGGATGCGTGCCCGGCGCACGCCGGTCGAGGTGGCGGGAATAGTTCTCGATGCCGGAGCAGTAGCCCACTTCCTTCAGCATCTCCAGGTCGTAGCGGGTGCGCTGTTCGAGGCGCTGCGCTTCGAGCAGCTTGCCGGTCTCCTTGAAGAACTTCAAGCGTTCCTCCAATTCGGTTTCGATGTTCGCGATGGCATCCTTCAGCTTGTCGGCGTCGGTCAGGTATTGCTTGGCAGGGAAGATCGAGATCTCCTCTGGCTCATCGAATACCTCACCAGTCACCGGGTTGAACTGCATGATGCGTTCCACTTCGTCACCGAAGAATGTGATGCGGTAGCCATTCTTATCTTCATAGGCGGGGATGATCTCCAGCGTGTCGCCGCGCACGCGGAACGTGCCGGTGCGCAGCTCCATGTCGTTGCGCTGATACTGCGCCTCCATCAACTGGCGGAGCAGGGCATTGCGGCGATACATCTCACCCACTTTGAGAGTCACCGTCCCCTTGCCGAACTCCTCCGGGGTGCCCAAACCGTAAATGCACGAAACCGACGCCACGATGATCACATCCCGCCGCGAGACCAGGGCGGTCGTGGCGGCCAGGCGCAGGCGTTCGATCTCCTCGTTGATCTCGGTCTCTTTTTCGATGTACAGATCGTGGCGGGGAACATAGGCCTCAGGCTGATAGTAATCGTAGTAGGAAACGAAATATGAGACCGCGTTCTCCGGGAAGAACTCCTTGAACTCGGCATACAACTGCGCGGCCAGGGTCTTGTTGTGCGCCATGATCAGGGCGGGCTTCTGCACCTGCTGGATGACGGAGGCGATCGTAAACGTCTTGCCGGTGCCGGTGGCGCCGAGCAGGACCTGGTGCTTCATTCCGTTGTTCACGCCGTCCACAAGTCGCGGATGGCTTCGGGCTGGTCGCCCATCGGTTGAAAGGGGGCTGAAGTTTGAATTCCATGGTTGTTCATGTCACCCTGAGCCGCGAAGGGTCTCTTTTCTTCCAATAGAGACTCTTCGGGCTGAGCGCCCTCAGAGTGACAAATTTTAATGTTGAACGGGTGTTCTATTATATCACGCGAAAGGAAATCCGCAGGCGTGGAGTCGGTTTTCGGACGGGAGCAGGCGTAAGCCCAGAAAGAGGCGCAGCATCAGGGATGTATACCGCCGCGGTCACAGCTTGAGCCTGCTGCCTCAAAAAACGGCGAAGTTATGACGTGGGTATTATATCATCGCAAACCGGAGGAGAGATCCACATGAAAATCGTATTATATATTATTGGCGGCTTGCTGATCCTGGGCGGCGGGTCTGGTCCTGCAGGGAATTAACATCCTGCCCGGTAGTTTCATGACGGGCGATCCGCAATGGGCGATAACGGCGCGATCAGCATCGTCATCGGCATCGGGTTGATCCTGTTCGGAAGAAGCCGCAAGTAGAAACGGCATGGCAGACGAGATCCAGATCGGCGACCGGGTGCAGGTCTTTCTCAACGCAAAGAACTGGGGCAGGGACGATTGGTTCAGCGGGACGGTCGTGCGCATCGACCCGTACTCCGGGCACCGCAGTTTCTATTGGGTGGAATTGGACGCGGAGGCGCAGACTGCGCCTGGAGGCGGGATGTCTTTGATCTCGGTCTTCAACCCGAAGAACATCCGAAAGATCTAGTACTCGAACAAGATAAAACTGTAGGGTAAAAAATATGAGAAATACTCGTATTCAACCTTTCAACTTTAGGTTGGTGGAGTACTGGAACTACGCAGGGTCGCATCCCTGCACCAGGGACGGCACAAATAGCGCCTTTGAGGTGGACCAGGACCTCAGATGACTGCCGGGGAAGTTGTGGAGTACTGCCATGCTTCGGTTTGGACGGAATGGGTCCAAACTCCCCGATGTTCAGACGAAAGTTCGGACATTTTCTTTTTGCCACGGATTGACACAGATTTGCACTGATTTTTCTTTGTTTTTCCGTGAGAATTCGTGACATCGTGCCCGAAGGGTAAATCCGTGGCTAACAGCCTTTTGTCCGTACTCCTGTCCGAAGGTCGGACATTTTCTTTTTTGCCACGGATTGACACAGATTTGCACTGATTTTTCTTTGTTTTTCCGTGAGAATTCGTGACATCGTGCCCGAAGGGTAAATCCGTGGCTAAGAGCCTTTTGTCCGTACTCCTGTCCGAAGGTCGGAACTCCCGCTTGTATTTGAATCTCCAAAGGGGTATAGTGATAATGCCAATTCAAAAAGGAGATGCTGACATGAAACATAAATTCCCTGTTCTTCTCACGGTGTTCCTCGCGGCGCTTTTGGCGGTATCGCCCGCCCTGGCGATCACCTTCGGGGAGCTGGACGGCGAGCGGCACCCAAACGTAGGCGCGCTGCTCGTTGCATGGCCCTATCCCGACGGTCCCGTTGATATTGTTTGCAGCGGCACCCTGATATCGCCCACGGTTTTCCTGACCGCCGCGCACTGCGTCAACTGGATGCCTGGCGCAGGGATCGACCCCAATGGCGTGTACGTCACCTTCGATACGGAGTATGTGATCGGAGGGTCGGCCATCCATCGCGGCACGTATTACATCAACCCCAATTACGGACACGACAATGCCAACCTGAACGACGTGGCGGTGGTGGTGCTGGACGAGCCGATCACCGACATCGTCCCGGCTGTCCTGCCGACCGCGGGCCTGCTGGATGAGTTGAAGGCGGCGGGCGCGTTGAAGGACCAGCCTTTCGTGGCGGTCGGATACGGAACCGTCCGCGACGACAAGACCGGGGACCGCATCCCCTGTATTGGGAAGGCAAGCGCCGCTTTGCCACCGGCACGTATAACGCGCTCAACAAAGGCTGGCTGAGGATCTCGATGAACCCCTCCACGGGCGACGGCGGCACCTGCTATGGCGATTTGGGCGGACCGCACTTTTTGGGCGATACGAACATGGTCGTCTCGGTCACAGTGACGGGGGATATCACCTGCCGCGCCACCGATGTGACCTACCGCCTGGATATCGAATTGGCGCGCGCCTACCTGGCGCAGTTCGTACCGTTGCCATAGATCGTTAGCTCGCCCGCCGTCCCCGGCGGCGCGGGTAGTATGCACCCGTAAACCCTATCCTGCGCCGGGGACGGCGCAGGGAGCAAAGAAAGCGCCACTCGCAACGACATTTGTACGGAAGAGAAAAAATACAAAAACGGAGACTGCCTTGTGGACAGTCTCCGTTTTGTGTGGGAGTGGTGACTTTTTAGTTCTCTGAGAAGGTGATCGGTTCCTCGGGGTGGCGGTCGTTCCACATCTGGACGAACTGCGCGAGCGTCATGCCGATGTGCTCGCGGTTGAGGATGGTACCGGTGAAGGTGCCGGGGATGTTCATCCCGGAGCCCAGGGCGGGGTCGGGGCGGAAGTTGATGCTCAGCAGACCGTCGATATCGACGCCGGGGGTGAAGATCCCCAGTCCGTCCAGTTTGACGGCGCGCCCCATGCGGCAGAAGGCGATGATCTGGTCGCGGGTTTCGGTCAAGACGTTACCGACCGTGCCTTCCAGCAGGGTGGTGGCGCGTGAGATGAAGCGGATGAACTCCGCCTTCTGGACGGTGTTGCCCTGCGCGATGCGAGGGCGGTAGGCATTGACTGCCTTGATAGGTTTTGACATTTTTACTATATCCTTTTCTGTTTAAAATTTTTGTTTGTCGTGCCGTCCCCGGTTATTGCGCTGGCCACTCGCAATCGCCGTTTTGGGCTTGACGTTGACGGCATTATACAATTGTGTCAAGATCCGTGGTTTGCGATCCTGTTAGTTTTAAGGGTTTGCAATAAGGAAATTAAACGCCTAACTTTTTTGTAAAGTGCCGCCCAAAGAGTGCGGGCGGTTCAACCGCTTGACGACCGGTCCTGCCGCCTTCAAAGTCCTCCATTCGAATCCGCTATGAGCAAACGAGTCACTTGCAATAAGCAAACCGGTATTTGCTATAAGCAAGTGAGTCACTTGCAACAAGGAGATGGGAGGTTTGCCATAAGCAAATGAGTTACCCGCTATAAGCAAACCAGCGATTCGCTATAAGGAAATGGGTCGCCCGCTATAAGGAAACGGGAGGTTCGCTGCAAGGAAATTTTCTTTTCTTTACAGCAATTGGGCCGTTTGCTCTACGGAAATTTATTTTTCCTTATAGGGATCGAGTCACCTGCTATAAGGAAATGAGGCACTGACTATAAGGAAATTCAGTAAATCACAGATTGAGGTGATTGAAAGGTCTGGATAGCGGAAATGGTACCATAGAGCGATTCGATGGTGCGAACCAGAAACCTAGAAAAGCGATAAAACCGAAAACGAGGTTCATCCACCCGACGAGGTCCTCGCGCCATCAGGCGTGCAAACTCCCAACGGAGAAAGACCCAAGCATTGACTAAGATGAGGCCAACACTCAACAGGAAGAATCGTAAGACGGGATTGCGGGAAGTCGTCGTCGCGCGAATGCGACGTAGCAAACGATAACTGCATTCCACGCCAAATCGTCGCCGATATTCATCGTGAATTTTATCCACCGACCAATCCAGCCCAATGACGATAAAAGACAACCATTTTCGGCGTCGTTTGCCGCTGTGATCTGGAACGAGAGAGGCCTTCATGGCAATCATCGCTTGCGTGCCATCCGTAAAGGTGTACAAGGTTTTGTAGCTAGAGCGTCCTCGACACAGAGCGCGCGTGCCGCCTTTTTTCCCGCGGATGGGATTGGCAATAATGGCTGGTTGTTTCTGGTTGGTCAGATAGTTCACAATTCCTGTGGAGGCAAATCCTTTGTCCAAGTAAAGGATTTTGGCCGAAAAACCAAGCGTTTTCAAGCGTTCCAAGAGAATTTTGAGTGTTTCTAAGTTGTCTTCTTCGGGCAAGACATAGCGGACTGCCAAGGTCAGACGAACTTGCCGCCAAATGATGTAGGCGGTGGCGATTCTCACGAAATGGGTCGTCCCTTTCTTCGCCTGTCCTGAGCAAGTCAGTTTGCGAGTATCCTTTTGCTTGCCGTAGAAAGGCTCATCGTGAAAATCTATGGCCATTTCCACATGCTCGCGCTCTACTGCGCTTGGAATGCACTCGGCCAAGGCTGCATTGGCTCGTTCTTCTTGTTTGCGTAACGCTTTGGCAGTCAGCGCCTGGTTGATATATTCTCGAACCGTGTTACTGTCGGCTGTATCCGTCAAATCAGCGCACACGGCTTCCACGCTACTGCACTCGGCGCTTGCCTTGAGCAGAATGTCGATAATCATGTCGGTATGGCAGCAATAGCCCTTGGCATCAATATTCAAATGCTCCTTGAGCACTCTGGCGGTATAGGCATGTACATCTTTCGCCTTTAGCTCGCATGGGTGTATCATGTCGGGGGGCTCCTTTGGTTCGGTTTTGGTTGGCACCTAACCTTTTACCAAAGTTGCCCCTCTTGTCAATCAAATCTGTGATTTACTGAAATTTGCGGGGCGCGGGCGGGAAAGGGCGAATTGGAGGATGTTAGGCCGAAAATCGGCGGTCTTTTGTCATTTATGATAAGCACAACCCCGTATTCTAGGCGTATTATTAGCCCGATTGATGCGCATCTTTTGCCTGACTTATGCGCATCTCTTACCCGATTGATGCGCATCTCTTGCCCAACTGATGCGCATCTCCTGGCTGCTCCGTAGGGGCAACTGGGATGGAAGGGCAAAACCACCTGTCCATTCGCAATGCAATTGACCTGTTCCACGCCACAGATCGACCTATAGTCATTATATGAAAACCTTTCGTGTTGCCGTTGGAATCCTGCTCCCGCTCACCCTGCTGACGGACAAACTCTTTTTTGCACCCCGCGGATTACGGGATCAACTCCCTCGGCGAGTGGCTCTTTCTGGCGGCGGGCGTCCCCATCCTAACGCTCAACCTGTGGGCATGGTTCTCCCCAGAGATCATCGAGTTTGCCTTCTTTGGGAAGGAGATAACGTCTGGAATAAACTCACTGGTTAGCCTTGTCCGACAGGCACGTTTGCAGGTACTTATCAAAATTCCTTCTTGTAATTGGGAAGATTTTGTTGTATGCTATAAATATGGAGTACTGTTGTCTGATTTGTACGGGAGATAACAGTTACAAAAAAACAGTAAAAAGCAACGAGAAAGGATCTTAGTCAATGAAACCGAATGAGGTTGTTGGTCTTGCATTGGTAATTGTGGGTGCCCTAATCATAGTAATTAAGTTTCTCGCTGATATTGGGTGGATAAAATTACCTGAAAAACCCAAGAAACAGGAGTTGTCAACCTGGGAAAAATTTCTTGAAATAATCCTGGAACTTATCAAGAAGGGCCAAACCGCATTTGCAGTCGGGTTTCTACGTAATATTTTTGGGGGCAGTATTTTGGTTTGGTCCAACTGTAATCGCCGGAAGCGACAATGGAGATACTAATGCTACTGCCACGGCCACGCCTTAAGAAGTAGAAATGTAAAGGTTTATAGAATGTAGCAAAGGAAAGATTGTTGACAAGCCGTTTACCCGCCGCAATTCTCGGCGGGTTTTCACTTATATTTGTTACAATTGATCGCACAGGAAACCTTATAGCTCATGCCCACCCTCCGCAGGAATCGGCAAATACGCCGTCGTCAGCCATTACAAGCAAGTGCCTTTCCAAGCAAAAGGTTACACGCGGCATCTGTGACGGTGAGATCATGCTAAAATGGGAATGGATTACGGCAAGCATCATGCCAGCCGCTCTTTAACATTGTGAATAGTCCATCTTGTTTGCCGCACACCCAAAAAAGGAGGTTGAAATGTAAAGCCCAATGCATTGTGTCCATACCGTCGCGCAGTGAATACAAGTCAAGGAGAAAACAATGTTAGCAACTTCAAAAGCTCCTTGCTCAACGCAGTCCTTGTGACAGAATGAGAAGGACTGCAATGGTCAAGAAGCCCCGCCACCCCTCCCCCACTTGCCATTGCAGAGATACTGAAACTGTGAAGTTTAGTTTCAGAAGTTTACTTGCAAGCTTTGAGTACGAGAAAACAAAGTCCTCAAAGTCCCCCTCCAAACCCATCCAAACCCACTCGTCGAAGCCTTCGCTCAAACGCAAGCAGAAAGTTTCGCCGACACACACACCCAAACTCACCATCGGAAAAGTTTCAATCCTTGTACTACTGCTGGTGATCTCCATCCCCCTCCTCAACCCTTCCATCCAGTTTATACACTGGGCATTACCCTTCCTGCACGCTCAATATACAGATGAGCAACTACCACTTCTCTACGAATACACTCTCAACACAATCCTTGAGATAATCAGGATTGTCCTAGCTCGGACTACTTGCATACTTCACAAAGTAAGTGAGTATCCCGAACCCGCCGCAAGTTTCGGCGGGTTTTTATTTAATTTTGTTACAATTGGCCTCACGGGAGACCTCATACCTCATGCCCACCCTCCATTGGATTGGTAAAGACGCTGTCGTAAACCATCACAAGGAAGTACCTTTCCGCCTGCTCAAGCCCATTGACAAGTACTCCGTGGGCGATGATTTGGGTAATTTGCTTGTACAAGGTGACAATCTCGAAGCCTTGAAAGCCCTGCTCCCCTACTACGCGGGACAGGTGAAGTGCATTTACATTGACCCGCCCTACAACACGGGCAATGAAGGCTGGGTATATAACGACAACGTCAACAGCCTTGAAATAAGAAGGCATGGTTGGGCAAAGTGGTGGGCGGCGAAGCCGAAGACCTTTCCGCCACGACAAGTGGCTGTCCATGATGTATCCACGTTTGGTCTTGTTACACCAAATGTTACGCGAAGACGGCAGTTTGTGGATGAGCATTGATGATAACGAGATTCATCATGCTCGTTCAATCATGGATGAGATATTTGGTCAATCCAATTTTATTACCTGTGTCATCTGGCAAAAAATGTTTTCTCCGAAAAAGTTCAGCTAGACATTTATCTGAAAGTCATGACTATGTATTGGCTCTACGCTAAGAGTTCAGTCTCCTGGGAACGAAATCTCTTGACGAGAACTGAACAACACGACAAGCGTTATACCAATCCAGATAACGACCCACGCGGAGTTTGGTCATCAAGTGATATGTCAGCACGTAATTACTATAGCCAAGGCACTTATTCAATCACTGCGCCTTCTGGAAGAATAATTGCAGGTCCTCCCAAGGGCATGTATTGGAGAGTTTCAAAGGAGACCTTTGAAGAACTGAACAAAGACAGTAGGATCTGGTGGGGAAAAGCAGGAAATAACGTTCCGCGTATAAAAAGATTTTTATCAGAAGTTCAAGAAGGTGTTGTTCCTCAAACAATTTGGTTTCACCAAGAAGTAGGAAACACTCAAGAAGCCAAAAAAGAAATTGTCAAAATCATTCCTGATGAAACAGATGTCTTCATTACACCAAAACCCACACGCTTGCTCCATAGGATTTTTCATGTTGCTACTAATCCAGGCGATCTTATACTTGACTGTAGTTTCGCCAAAGGTTGGCGCCGAACCTTAAAAAACGAACCAAAATACGACAGATCCTGACTTGCTCAGGGAAGCAAAAAGGCGAGAAGACCATCGGTTGTCTTCCCGATCACCGAAAACAGGAATGCTTCCGTCCCTGTTCAGGTGCCCGCCGCATACAAGGGCAGATAGGCTTGCAGGATGGCCTCCACCCGCTGCGGCTTCTTCTTGATCTCGGCCACCAAACGGCGCAGCAAACCATCCACATGCGCCTGTTGATGCTGCCGTTTGCACTCGGCTAGGGAGGGAAGTAGCTGCTTGGGACGATAGGCGAGCATGGCGGTGTATTGCAGGTAATTGATCGCCAAGGTCACCACCGCAAACCACTTCTGAATGGCTTCAAAGGATTGCAAACGGAAGTCACCGAGACCAAGGACTTCTTTGAGATTCAAGTTATCGACCTCCACGGACCAACGCTTCTGGTAGAGTTTCAAGGCTTCCTCAGCCGTGAGGCGGGTGTCTGTACAGAGGAAGTACTTGGGACGGGGATCCCCGGGGCGCTTCTTTGAGAGAATGACGTAGACTTCCTGCCGGATATCCTCGAGATGTCCGCGCACGGTGCGGACGTAGTAGGTGGGAGCCCGGCGGTTGCCTACAGCCTCCAGCGTGATGCGCTGGTACGGCTTGTGCGAAAGCGTTTGGTGGTAGTGGTCGACGCGGTGTTTCTCAATTTTGCGATTGGCCTTGAGGGCACAGATCACCTGCCAGTTCTTGCGCAGGCAGAGATTGATCAACTTGGCGGAGGCATACCAGGAGTTGAACAGCACATACACCTGGCTGCCTTTTGGTAAGAGTTCTTCCAGTTCCAGCAGCATCTCGCGGGCTAGGTGATACTTGCTGCGATAGCTCAGACGGTGTTCTTTTGAGCGTTGTCGGTTGAGCTGACGGACCTTCTTCTCTCTCAAGTAGAGCCGCGTATCGAACAGAAAGCCAAAGGGTCCGATTTGGAGATGCAGTTCCACATACACATATCCATTGCACCACGCTTGTCGTTTGCGTGTGCTCTCGGTATGGTTGTGATGGTAGTCCACAGCCTCCAGGTGCTTTGTCGCTTTGCCCTTCTTGCCTAGGCTGTCATCCAAACTGACCAGGATCTGGAGCAGAACGCCTGCTTTGCTTGCCAGTTCCAGGAGTTTGCACACCATGAACTGTTTGCGTGGATGGCCGATCAGGTCCACCGTCCAAGGGCTTTCACGAAAGAAATCCGCCAGGGCTTTAGGATCGGGTGCCAGGTGCAACAAGCGCGACAGGTTACTCAGGGTTTTCCGTTGATTGCAGATCAGCAAGGCGTCCACGATCTGCAGCAGATGTCGTATTTGAGGTCGGTAAAGTGCGAGTTGCAGCGCAAGAATGAAAGATGTCAGCGCTTCGGAATGTTGTACAATCAGGGGGAGCATTGGTGACCTCTGGCTTTTGGATTTTGTCGCAAACTAATCCTACCAGATTTACCAGTGCTCACATTATTTTGGCGAAAATACAGTACTTGATTTTTTTGCAGGCAGCGGTACAACAGGCGATGTCGTTTTACAAATGAATCAGGAGGATGGCGGTAATCGGCGTTTTATCTTGATCGAAATAGATAAAAACATCGCAGAGAATATAACTGCCGAACGGTTGAAGCGAGTTGCACAAGGCTATAGTTACAAAGACCAGAAAGGCAACAAAAAGAAAGAAGCGGGTCTCGGCGGCGGTTTCCGTTACTGCGAATTAGGCGTAACCTTGTTCGATGCCGATGGTCAAATCCGTGAGGAAGTCAAATACAACGATCTGGCGCAGCATGTGTATTTCATCGAGACGGGTCAGCCGTTACCTATCCCCCCGCCCTTCCCAAGGGGAAGGGAGCTAAAAGCCAATTCCCCTTGTTGGGCGTTCACAACGGCACCGCCGTCTATTTGCTCTACAATGGCGTCTTGAAAGACAAGAAACCGAACGGCGGCAATGTACTCACACGCGCCATCCTGCAATCTTTGCCAAAGCATGATGGAGCTAAAATCATTTATGGAACAGGCTGTTTGTTGAGCGAAGAGAAGTTACGAGAGTTGGGTATCACGTTCAGGCAGATACCGTATGAGGTGAAAAGTTCCTAATGTCATTGCGAGGGCGAAGCCCGCAGCAATCCCCCAATAATGAGGAGATTGCTTCGCTCCCTACGGTCGCTCGCAACGACAGATGAAATGGTAAACCATGCAACTCAAAGAATACCAAAAACGAACACTCGATGCCCTGCGCGATTACTTCCGCGCCTGTGTTGAAAAACGGGACGCCAATGTTGCGTTCTACGAAACCACCTTGCGCCGTTATGGTCTTGGCGTTCCCTACAACCCCGCGCCCGAACTCCACGACCTGCCTTATGTCTGTCTGCGCCTGCCCACGGGCGGCGGCAAAACCATCCTTGCCGCGCACTCGATTGCCCTCGCAAAAACCGAATACCTGCACACCGACGAACCGCTTGTCCTGTGGCTCGTCCCGTCCAATACCATCCGTGAACAAACGCTAAAAGCCTTGCGTAACCGCAAGCATCCCTATCGCCAAGCAGTCGAGACCGCAGGCGCGAACGTCACCGTTTTGGATATTTCCGAAGCCTTGTCCGTCCAGCCTTCCCAACTCAACGGCGTGACCATCATTGTCTCGACCATGCAAGCCTTCCGCGTCGAAGAGACGGTGGGACGCAAGGTGTACGAACAGAACGGTTCGCTCATGGGACATTTCCCCGCCTCGCTTCAACCCACGCTGTTGGCTGATCTCGAAAAACATGAAGATAGCTCCCCCGTTTATTCTCTTGCCAACGTGCTTGCCTTGCATCGTCCGCTCGTGATCGTGGATGAAGCCCACAACGCCCGCACTGACCTGTCCTTTACCACGCTCAAGCGCTTTGCCCCGTCCTGCATTCTGGAATTCACCGCCACGCCCGATACCGAAGATTACCCAAGCAATGTCCTGCATACCGTCTCAGCCGCTGAACTCAAAGCCGAAGGGATGATCAAACTTCCCATTTATCTCGAAACGCAACAGGATTGGCGCGTTGCCATCTCACAAGCCATTGCCAAGCGCAATGAACTCGAAGCGGTTGCCCGAGCCGAACGCGCCGATACAGGCGAATATCTCCGCCCGATTGTTCTTCTCCAGGCACAACCCACCTACAAAAATAAGACTTCCGTCAATGTGGATGCGGTCAAAGAGTGCCTGCTGAAAGATAATCACGTCCCCGAAGACCAGATCGCCATTGCCACAGGCGACAACAATGAGATCACGGACATTGACCTGTTCGCACCTGAATGTCCCATCCGTTACATCATCACTGTGCAAGCCCTGCGTGAAGGCTGGGATTGCTCCTTTGCCTACATCCTTTGTACCGTTGCCGAGCAGGTCGACGCAACGGCGGTTGAACAGATCCTGGGTCGTGTCTTGCGCCAGCCATATGCGCAAGCCAAGAAACATGCTGAGCTCAATCACGCCTACGACTTTGCCACATCCCTGCACTTTGCAAATACCGCCAACAGTCTCGCCGATGCACTCATCCAAAACGGCTTCGAGAAACAGGAAGTCCGCGGCTTAATCCAGATCGCCCAGCAACAGCAATTGATAGAATCGGGCTATTGGTTCGGTCAGGATGAAACGCTTGCACCCGCTGAAACAGCAAATACAGAAATAACCAGCGTTGCGACCAAACAGTCCACGCCTTTTTCCATCCCCAAATTAGCTGTGAACATGGGCGACTTCCTCGAGCAATTCGATGACAGCTTCTTCGACGAAACATCGCTTGATCTAGCCAAACAAGACCCTTATCTCTCGGATGAAGAGTTCCCAAAGGATGCTCCCACAGGTATCAGTGTTGAACTGGATATTGACGAGCAAGGCAAAATCTCCTCGAACTTCATCACTGATCTGCACGCGCAAACCTACCTGCTTGCCTCTGACCAGCGGGTTACCAAAGAAACACTCGCCAAATGGCTGGATGGGAACATTGTGCATAAAGACGTGCCACAAACAGAGTTTATGCCTTCTTCCTGGGCGTGATCGAACGCCTGCTTGAAAAGCGCCGCTGGACGCTCGGTGAACTCTGGCGCGAGAAATATCGTCTCAAAGAAGCCGCCCGCAAGAAAGTGGACAGCATCCGTAAAGCCGTCAAATCCGATGTGTTTCAGAAAACGCTGTTCTCTACAACCGAATACGAATTGGTTGCCACGCCTGATCTGGTCTTCACCTTTGACCCCGAAGAATATCCTTATCCACCCAACTCCCTGTTTGAAGGGCGGCATAAATTCAAGAAGCACTACTACAAAGTCATAGGCGACATGAAAACAAGCGGCGAAGAATATGAGTGCGCCCAACTGCTCGATAACCATCCCAAAATCAAACGCTGGGTGCGCAATCTCGAAGGTCGCCCTCAACACGCCTTCTGGCTTCAAACATCCACAGATCGTTTCTATCCCGATTTCGTCTGTGAATTGGTGGACGGTCGCTATCTTATTGTCGAATACAAGGGCTTCGACCGCTGGAGCGATGACGACTCCAAGGAAAAGCGTGCCATCGGGAAAGTGTGGGAAGACAAGAGCGATGAGAATTGTCTCTTCGTGATGCCGAAGGGTCCCGATTGGAATGCGATTTTGGCGAAGTTAGGGTAATAAATGAATTTCTTTCAGAAGAATCAACGTTCTGGTTTCAGCAGCGTATACAACGATTTGGTAAATGATCTATCGCTTGGTAAATTGTTGATGTTCTATTTTGCATTCTTCTTATTCTTATGCATACTCGGAGTGTCAATAAATTTAGGAAAACTTATCGCCGAAGCAAATCTTTCATTTAATGAGATCGCAAATCTTAGTGTGGCGGTTTTTATATTCTTTTCTGTAATCGCAGTCTTTTTAGGGTTTGTCTTTGGAATTATCACAAATTTATCTGGGGTTATACAGAGACCCTCAACCTTGGTTGCAAGGATCATCATTACTATAGAGCATCCCTTCAAGAAAAAATCTGGATTTTCATCGACTGAAATAGAGCATTTGAAAGCGACTGGAGAAGTAGAGCAATCGTCTGCAGATTGGAAAAGTGGTTTTCTTTCACTAGCCTTTTTATGGTTTTTACTCGATAACATTGAAATATTTTCAAACCAGATGAATATTCTTATTTCGTACAGTGAAACTTTTGGCAGTTATGACAGCTTTACATTTGAAGCATTTGGCTGGTCAGTTTTCTGGTTGATGGTCTCTTTAGCATCGGCCCTTATAGCAAACGTTTTTTATCAACTCATTTATGATTACTTGGGTAACGAGCCAGTTAATCGCAGTATATTAAAAGCTTGTATAGATGCTCAAGCATTGTTACAGGCATATAACCTTGAAAAGAAACCTTCCCTTGGTATAAGGGACAAACAGGTAATTGCGTCTAATTATGGTTATGTTTACATTCCTTCAAACAAGGAAGTTCAATACAGATACCGCGCGAAATTTGCGGCAAAAGAAGAAAATGGTCAGAATTACTTATTGCTCGTATCGTCAAAACCGATCGTGAAAATTTCGAAGGGTACAAATAGAAAAAAGAAGTGGTTCAATTCGCAAGAGAGGAAAAATGACTAACAAAGAAGTTACTGTTTGGGGTATTCATGCTGGCAGTGAGGGTCAAGCTGGCTCATTGTTCATTAAGAAAGGCGTGATTGCCATTGGCTGGAAGGATCTTGGCGATCTATCAGGAATAAAAGCGGACAGGGAAACCTATAAAGCGCGTATTGCTGAAGCCTATCCAGACACAAAAACAGGCGCCATTCCCGTCCATGCAGGGGTATTGTTTCGATTCGTGCACGAGATGCAGATTGGCGACTTGGTAGTTTATCCTGCCAAGCACGAACGTGCTGTATACATAGGCGTAATTGATGGGCAATATAAATACTCACCAAACCTTGATTCAAACTATTGCAACACTCGGGCAGTGAAATGGGGGAAACCACTCCCTCGAACAACCTTTACTCAAGGCGCATTATTTGAAATCGGCTCTGCTGTAACATTATTCCTGGTCAAAAATTACTCGGATGAATTTATTGCAGCGCACGAGGGGAAACCTGCTCCTGAACTTAAGGGAGAAGATGAAACTGTCGCTTATGTGGCTGCGGAAATTGAACAAAACACTCGTGACTTCATAATAAAGCGACTATCACAGCAACTAAAAGGGCATCCGTTCTCTCATTTTGTTGCCCACCTCCTTGAAAAGATGGGCTATCAAACTCGAGTTTCCCAGAAGGTCCAGATGGTGGGATCGATATTATTGCTCACAAAGATGAACTTGGTTTTGAACCACCAATTATCAAAGTGCAAGTCAAGAGCACCGACGGAAGCATAGGTGACCCAACAGTTTCTTCACTTTACGGGAAAATTGGCGCTGATGAATTTGGTTTATTTGTCACATTGGGCACATTTACAAAGCAAGCCGTCACTTTTGCAACAAGTAAAAGTAATCTGCGTTTGATCGATGGTGAAGAATTAGTGAATTTGGTCCTAGAGCATTACGAAGAATTTGATTCAAGATACAAAGGCTTGCTGCCGCTACAAAAAGTGTACATTCCTGAAACGTTGGAAGATGCCAAGTAAAACAACAGACAACAAGGAGCTACTGGTTGCGCTTCTCCCAAAAACTTCTGCCCTCGAGGGGTTGAGAACCGAGGGCTGGTATCATATTCCTGTGAATACGGCTCCCAAACGTTGGCCGCCGAAGGTCATGGCGTTCTATCAAGGCAAGGTGTTTGGGGAGGAGAAGTATCAAATCCGCTATTATGGGAAGGTGGGGAATATTGAGATCGTCCCGCGCAAAGAACTCTTCCCTGACGATGTGGAAAACCAATATAAAGCCGAGCGCCTGTATTACCGCGTGGATATAAAGAACCTGCAAGAAAGAGACCGCCCGATCCTCAGTACACGCCCAAGGCGTCTGGTGTTCATCCCGACCACGCTCGAAAAGTTCGAGCACGCAGAACAGATCAACGACTTATTCGATGGCAGTCCGCTGGAGGACAGGTTGTGGAGCGCCTTGAAACACATCCATGTGCTGGCGGAGCGTCAATGGAAGATCATTGTCAACGGGCATAATTACTATCTCGATTTTGCCGTCTTCTGCAAGCATGGCAAACTCGCCATCGAAACTGACGGATATACCACCCATCATGATTCCCTGAACCAGATCGACTACGATACCTGGCGCCAAAACGAGATCGAACTGGACGGCTGGCGCTTCCTGCACTACACCACACGGCAAGTAAAGGATAACTGGGACGCCGTATCTGGCTCAGATACAGAACGCGATAGGTCAACTTGGCGGGGTCGAAGTCCCTGAAAGATATGAAAGAAAGGTTGGCGAAGGGCAAGGGAAGTATATTATTGATGGCGAAGAGCCGCTGTAAAAGGCAATTGTTCAAGGCGAAATAACATGGGAGTATAAAAGGAGTGAATATGATGCAACAATTCAAAAGCATGAATGAACTGGTGGAATACCTGGGGAAGCTGGAAGAAAGGGTCAACGCGTTGGAAGCAGAGAATGCCAACCTGCGTTCCATCGTTCCAGTCAAGGAGAGCATTGACGGAAATGCCATTGCCCGCTATGTGTCCAATTCCCTGCCACAGACGGATATCATCAACCGCAGTTTCCTACGGCGGGCATTTGCCGTGTACGGTCATTTTTTCGTTGCCAACCTGATCGTCAGTGCGGTGGTCTTTTTGATATATCTTTGCCTGATGGCAGTTCTATTTGGCTCGGCTCTCGGAAGTCTGCCCAAAATTCAATGACAAAGAGCACCACTGCCGCCTGAAGAAGGTGACCTATAGGATTGGCGTTCAAGGGAGAGTTGTGAAAGCGACCCCCGTCTCGCCTGCAGCATGCTTCGCAGCCTTCCCAAAATTGGAAGGGGTGGCTGCCAGCAAAGGTGAATGTGGTGATGAAAGACGTGTAAAACATGAGAGTACTTCTCGTTTTTCCCAATGTTGAAGATAACCTTGACTTGTTTTCAAAGGATTTGACACTAACCAGCGTTATGCGACCTCTTTTTGGCTTGGGGAAGACTAATATGATCCCGCCCATGTCACTACTAATGCTGGCGGCTGTTACACCTGACGATGTTGAAATCCAAATAATCGATGAACGATTTGAGATGATCGACTTTGATCAAATTGTAGATCTGGTTGGGATTTCAGTAGTAACAAAAACCGCAGATAGGGCTTATAAAATTGCCGGTCAATTTCGGAAACGCGGAATAAAGGTGATCATGGGCGGTATCCATCCTACTGTTTTACCCAAGGAGAGTATTCAATTTGCGGATGTTGTTGTGATTGGAGAAGGAGAAAAGGTATGGCCAAAAATATTGGATGATTTTAAGAGAGGAGTGCTGGCGCCTTTTTATTACGGCGGCCATGCCAATGATCCTTCTGAGCATCCGTGGCCAAAAAGATCAGCATTATCTCATCCAGAACAATATTTAACAACCCGGATTATCATGGCAACTCGGGGGTGTGAAAACCAATGCACATTTTGTTCATGCGGTTCTGCACTGGGGAAAAAGTATCGCAAACGCGATGTCGATGACATCGTTGCGGAAGTCCAATCTGTCTCAGGACCAGTTGTTCATTTTCTTGACGACAACCTTGGATGGCAACCATCATTCACCAAGAAGCTCCTTCGGGCGTTGATTCCTTTAAAAATCCGATGGATAGGTGCATTTAATGTATCAACACTGCAAGATATTGAATTGGTTGAATTAATAGCGGAAAGCGGAGGTGTATCGGTCGACATTGGGTTTGAGAGCATCAACCCTGAAGTAATAACCGAAATAAGAAAAGCACGGACAAATGATTTGAGTCAATATAATCCAGTTATTCGTTGCCTGCATGATCATAGAATTTCAGTTTACGGGAATTTTATTGTGGGTTTTGACCACGACGCCAAGTCTGTTTTTAAAGATTTGATCAATTATATCGAAGAGACCAATATTGAATGTCCCATGGTCAATATCCTGGTGCCATATCCAGGCAGTGTCTTGCACAGGGTGTTGGATCGTGAAAAGCGGCTTTTTCACAAGAATTGGAATTATTACGATGACACATCGCCATGCGTTGTGTATCAGCCTGTTAACATGTCGGCGGAAGAACTGACACAAGGATACTTACAAATTGTCAATTCTGTTAATGCCCCAGCTGCTTACCTAAACCGTGTGATACGGGCGGGAACCTATGATCTGCTTGGCACCTTTCTTGGTTTTTACTTTAATGTCCAAAAACGACAAGCGGTCACCGCAGGACTTGAAAAGACAAACCATGCGCTTCAGCTCACAGACTAAAGGGCTGCGGATTTATAATTTCATTTAGCAGGAGAAATATAATGAAAGAGAACTCGACATCCCCGGTTGAAAGACTTAGAAAAGCTCTGAGGCGTTACAAGTTTCTTCTTCTTTCACTTTTTACAATCAGTGTTGGCCTGGGCCTGGTTATTTATTCATATATTTCCCCAACGAAAGGTTTGATTATCAGCATCACCAACGACGTAGGGTTGGCGCTGTTCACCTCAGGTCTTATTGGTTTGGCTTTGGAATATCAGACGCGCGAACAATTCCTTGATGATTTGAAGGATACCCTTTCAAGTCTGACAGGAACATCAGTCCTTACTGCTTCGATACAAGAGCTTGGAGTTCGTAGAATTTATCCCAGTCGAGCTGGAATTGATCTTCAGAAACACCTAATCTCTGCCAAACCTAAGAGTGAAATCCGTATAATAGGCGTTTCCATTAGGACCTTCTCTGGCGCAGAAATGGAGAAGGTGCTGGTTCAAAAGCTAAAAGAGGGGTGCAAGATAAAAATGCTTACAATGGATCCAGATTCTGAAGCTGTAGTACAACGCGCGCGCGAAGAAGGGCATGAGTTCAAATGGCTGAAGAGCGAAATCCAGTCAACGCTTACAATGTATGAAAATATGCTTCAGGGAGTGCCTGAAAAATTCCGCCCTAACTTTGAGCTAGGCTACTACACATCATCCCCTTCTCATTTTATTTTGTGTGTAAACAACTTTATGATTGTTAGTCCATATCTTGTGGGAAACCGTGGATTTGATTGCCCTCATTTTGAAATCGATTTTAAGAAAGGGGGTATTTATCAACAATACCTGGAACATTTCAATATGCTTTGGGCATCGCGGAAGATTATCGAACCAAAAACAACTTGATGTATGACTGATCTTCTATCGGATCGTTTAGGGATAAAAAGAAAATGTCAAAGCGTTGGTGGAGTTGTAGTCCGTGGGCGCGGGTATACAGCACTACTCATTCGGGCAGGTCGTCAAAGTCCATCTCATCCCGCCTCTTCCAGTCCTTCTCTCCCTTGTTTCGGGGTGGATGAGGCGTTGATTCGTTCACTTTAAGTTCCCGTCCCTGGAACATGGTACCATTCAAAGCGGTGATGACCGCCTGGGCGGCTTGATCGGGCACTTCCACGAAGCCAAAGCCGCGGCTCTTGTGGGTCTTCTTATCGAGCCCGATGCGGGCGCTGATCACCTCGCCGAACGGTCTAACGAGCCTGGTCAGTTCGGCGGCGGTGGTGGTAAAAGGCAGGTTGCCAATATACAGTATCCTGTTCATATTCCTGGGTTTTCCATGCTGGCAGTGTACCAGATTGCGGCGGATGCGCAAGTATTTTCAGAGCGGCCAACATCAAAAACAATGAGATGTCGTTGCGACTTGCTTCGAGAGAGCAATCTCACACCGCGGGGCATGGCTGGATGGGACGTTCAAGGAAAGTCGTAAAACGTGAAAGAACATCGAAAGGAATTATTCCATGTCCGATAACACCAAGATCCTTGTTAGAAACGCCAGGGACCAGGACCTTCCCACAGTGGTACAGATCGATACGGAGGCCTTCTCCGCTTACGGAACCGCCGAGAAGCCCGAAACTTTTCAACTCCGACTGACGGCATTCCCGGATGGTTTCATTATTCTGGTGGCAGATAACGAAATCGCAGGTTATGGCTGCACCGAAAAATGGCTGACGGAGCGCGAGCCGGGCCTGGACGAGAACCCCCTGACAACCCACAACCTGGACGGCAGGATACTTTGCATCACAGCCCTGGCCGTCAAAAAGGAATTTCGGGGAAAGGGCTATGGTCTGCGCATACTGGACAAGCTGATCGAGATCGCCCGCAGGGAACGCTGCCTGAAAATCATCCTGGAGACGACCCATGCGCAGGGTTTTTTCCTGAAACGAGGCTTCAAGACGGTCCACAGCCGCACCGAACGCGGGGTCTCATTGGATGTCATGTCCCTTGATGCAGAGTCCTATGCCGGGAAGCAGTGAACAGCGGCGCATGATGACCTGTACCCTGGCGGGTACGATGCCGTCAACGTGACTGTCAACTGTTTATTATTCAGCATGCCATGTGCGGGCGGTCCGCCTGGAAAAAGTAACTGCGCTCCTCCCACACCGTAAAAGAAAATGCTATACTACGGTTGTGAGCGTTTTATCTTCCGATACCCACCCCAAAATGGAAGCCCTGCAAATACAGTTGTGGCGGCAGGCAAGTCCCACCCGCAAGATGCAGATGGTGGCACAACTCAACAAGTCCGCGCGCATGCTGGCGTTGATGGGACTGCGCTCCCAATATCCACAGGCGGGCGAAACTGAACTGCGCCGCAGGATGGCGGACCTGTTACTGGGGCACGAACTGGCGCGTAAAGTATACGGAGAGTTGGACCATGCAAAATGAGGCTGTCGAAGTCACACTCAAAGTAACTGGCGTGCTCGAAAAACTTGGCATCCCTTATTTGATCGGCGGATCCCTGGCCAGCGCACTTTACGGCATGGTGCGTACCACACAGGATCTCTGATATCGTCGCCGAAATGCGCCTCAAAAAAATAAACTGGAGAGAATAAGAAATTGGATTTTTTCATCCTTCAACCTTTGCACTTCAACCCGTGATACACTCACTCGGTCAGAAAGGACTCACTATTGGACCCCAACCGTAAACAATGGAACGCAGGCCAGCAAGCGCTCAAACGGGCGTTTGCCGCGGGCGACCGCGAAAAGGCTCTCGAACTGTTCCTGTCCCAGCACGCCATGCACCATTCAGCCAAAATGGCAAGATCGGGACTGTGGTCGTTCGAAGACGAAGTCCTGGACGGTCTCACCGACGGGCAGGTCCGCACCATACCGCCGAACGGCGAACACTCCATCGCCTGGATCTTGCTCCACCTCGCCCGCATCGAAGACATCAGCATGAGCATGCTCGTGGCGGGGACGGGTCAACTCTTTACGCGTGACGGCTGGGCGAAGAAACTCAAGGTGGACGTCGTCCACTCCGCCAACAAGATGAGCGGGGCGGACGTGGCGGGTCTCAGCGCGCGGGTCAATGTGACGGCGCTCAAAGCCTATCGTCTCGCCGTCGGCAGGCGCACGCGCCAGATCGTCCAAAAGCTCAAAGCGGAAGACTTCAAGAAGAAGGTGGAGCCGCACCGCATCCAAAACGTGCTGGACGAAGGCGCGGTCATCCCCGAAGCCATGGAAGTCATCCGCTACTGGGGCTCGCGCACCATCGCGGGCCTGCTCCTGATGCCCGCCACGCGGCACAACGTCCTGCACCTGAACGAGGCGCTGCGCATCAGGAAGATGCTGTGGAAGTGAGCAAACCTCCGCCTATCATCCCACCGGGTTGACAGCTAATTTTAAGGTTGTAGATGAGTTACACTGATCGTCAGCCATACCCCGACCGACTGGTTTCCCGCCTGTATCCAAGCCCCTGCCCTCTTCAACTATCATCCGTAAATGAAGCCCGTGTTGCTATCCTTTCAGCTCATAGCGGCCTCGGTTTCCCGACCACGGATTAGCGACACGGATTTTCATGATCTATGAAAACCCAGGCGCGAATTCGTGAGATACCTTGCCGTTTCGAACCTGTTGTATCCACGAGAGGTCCCGTGCATATTTTGTGAAAACGCCACAGGAAGTCCAGGCAGAACTGAAAAAGAAGGGGAATTCCTTTACATAAAAACTCAGTGACTCCGTGTCTCAGTGGTGAGTGGATCTGTGCAAGATGACACTGACCAACACAGAATTCGTGAAATCCGTGGCTAAAGATTGGGATTTGTCCTCCCGATAAGACAAGGTAGTAACTTGCGTTAAATAATAAACCCGCCTGTGAAGAAAACTTCTCAAGCGGGTTCCAGTATCCTAGCCAGTTATGATCGCTGGCGGACGGGAAATGATCTGCGGTTTTTGTAACCGCGATCGAATGGGGGCAAGTTTGCCGACATCAATAAAGATCACATCCTGCCTGGGAGCTTTTTCGAGCATATAGTTCGTGTACCCCGGGTTGAGACGATCAAGCAGGACCACCTCAGCTCCCTTTGGAATGTCCTCGCCAAAGTCCGGATGCGTGATGAGGTAGCGTGTGAACTCCATGAATAATTCGTTGAATTTTGCACGATAAAATTCGTTCATCTCTTCATCTCCTTCATAAAACCGTCACGAACGGAACTTAACGATTTTCCTGCCTCTTGCAGCGTGAAAATGACGATAACGGCATAAACGGGTCTCAGGATCAAGATAAATCAGAAATTCACGCTCGGGCATGAGCAAATTATACAACCCTTGCAGGATGTGTTCACAAGCCATCTGAAAAAGTGGGATAATCCAAAGCAATGGATCATCCCACTTTTATTTCCCTGCTCGACAAAGCCAGCGCCTCGCGCGCCCCTTTGCTTGACCCGCCCCACGAGACAGCCTTCCGCCTCTTCAACGGGTTCCACGAAGGCTTCCCGTCCCTGGCGCTGGACATCTACGGAAGCACGCTGGTCATACACGATCACGCCGACGATCCGTCACAGAACCGCTCCCTTATCGAAGAAGCAGTTGCTCACGTACGGACCAGACTAAATTGGCTGCACGCTGGCATCCTGAAGACACGCAACGGCATCACACAGGAACAGAAATGCGGGCAGCTCATCTTCGGCGCGAAACCCGACACCAAAGTGAAGGAACACGGCGTCTGGTACGCCGTCAACCTGACCATGAACCGCGACGCCAGCTTCTACCTTGACACAAGTAACCTGCGCAAGTGGCTGATCGAGAACATGCGCGGCAGGTCCGTGCTGAACACCTTCGCCTACACGGGCAGTCTGGGCGTCGCTGCGATGGCGGGCGGAGCCGTCCGTGTGGTGCAGACAGACCGCAACCGACAATTCCTGAACCTCGCCAAGGACTCGTATTCGCTCAACGGCTTCCCCATCCACAAAGCCGACTTCGTCACGCAGGACTTCTTCCCCGCCGTTGCCCGCTTCAAAAGCACCAAACAGCTCTTCGACTGCGTCATCATCGATCCGCCCTTCTTCTCCACCACCTCGCGCGGCAAAGTGGACCTGGTCCACGAGAGCGCACGGCTGATCAACAAGGTCCGCCCGCTGGTCAACGACGGCGGGCTGCTCATCGCGGTCAACAACGCCCTGTTCGTGAGCGGGAGCGAGTACATGCGCACGCTCGAAGAACTGTGCAGGGATGGGTATTTGAGCATCAGGGAGTTGATCCCTGTGCCGCAGGATTTCATCGGTTATGAGACTGTCGGCAAGCCGGTGGCAGATCCCAGCCCGTTCAATCACTCCACCAAGATCGCGGTGCTGGATGTGAGGAGGAAATAAATGCCATGTCATTGCGACCTGCAGGGAAGCAATCTCCTCATATGTTGGAAGACAAAGAGGAGATTGCTTCCCCGCTGCGCGGGTCGCAATGACATACGTCACTTAAAACAAACTCGGCTGCTGGGGAATTTCAGGCGGGAGCGTGTCCCACGGCAGCGGCGGGAGGCCAACATCCCTGCCCACACGTTGATACAGTTCCCTGCACAAGGTCGGCGCGATCATATTGTCGGGCGAATGGCAGAAGGCGTAGACATCACGCCCCGCTCTTGATCTGTTCGGCGAAGTAACCGCCCCACTCCTCCAGGAACGGACGGTCGACCTCCATCTCTGGATGACCGATGTAACGGACGAAGACGAAGTCCGTGGTGCGCTTCGGGACGACGGGGACATCCGGTTTGTTCTGGCGGGCTTCGAGCAAACTCTCGTAGGCGGACCCCGCCAGGACCGCGTCTCCCTGCAAACTTCGGATCGGGCGCGTATCGATGGTCACGCGCGCCATGTTGAGGTCCGCAAGCAACGCATCGAGCGTCCCGTCGTGCGGCGGCTCGAACCAATCCAGGTGACGGACTTCCACGGCGAGGCGCACGTCCGCAGGCCAACGGGAGAGAAAGGTCTGCAGGTCAGCGAGCAGGCTCGGGCTGAAGCGAGGCGGGAGCTGCAGGAACATCGGTCCGAGGCGCGCGCCGAGCCCTCGCATCACGTCCACGAACCCGAGAGCCCTGTCGATGTTGTCCGCCAGTTTTCCCTCGTGGCTGACCGCCTTTGGGATCTTGGGACAGAAGCGGAAGGTGTCCGGCGTCTCCGCGACCCAGCCTTCCAGCGTCTTCTGTGAGGGGACGGCGTAAAAGGTGGTGTTGCCTTCGATGTTCGTCAGGCGCTTTGCATACTCGCGCAGGAAATCGGCGGGTTTTGTGCCTTTGGGATAGAAATTCCCCACCCAACCCTTGAACGACCAGATCGGACAGCCAATATAGAGCATGGAAATATTATAATGGCTGCATATCGAAATCCTTGCGAAGGTTGTACCCGCCGCCGCTCCAAAGGAGTGCTTCGCGAAGGACGGCGGCTCGAGCAAAAGGGTAATGACGGAAAGAACATGAAAAAACTGATCCAGGTGATAGATTTCATCGAAGACTTCATGCGCTGGTCGAGGCGGCGCAGGGACATCCGCGCGGTGGGGCTGACCGGCTCGTATGCCAGGATGCAGGCGAACCCATCCTCCGACGTGGACCTGGTCATCATCGCCAACGACCCGCAGAAATACCTGTCCAACACCGAATGGCTGAGGGTCTTTGGGGTCGTCATCACACAGAAGACCGAGGACTACGGGGCACTCACGTCCCTGCGGGTCTGGTACGAAAGCGGACTCGAGATCGAGTACGGCTTTACAACGCGCGAGTGGGTCAAAAGTCCGCTCGACGAAGGGACACGGCGGGTCGTTGACAACGGCTTGCGGGTGCTCTTCGAGAAGGAAGTACTGCTCAGCCCGCACGAGACCGCCGCAGGCAGGGATTGACCCCCATTGTAAGAATGTCATAAGAGGGTTTCGTGCCCGTTAACATCCTGCTTTATAATCCAGGCAATGGCAACACGAAGCAACGAAGCCTGGCTCTCAGACCTGCGTTCCGAGGGGGAAATACGGAGCGCCGCACTCGATGACCTGCGGTCCGTCATCCAAAGGGGACTTCCCTACGCCCTTTCGCGCTGGCTCTCCCCCACCCAGCCCCAGTTCGAGTCGCTGGTGGAGGAAGTGACGCAGGAAACGCTCCTGCGCGTGCTCGACCAGTTGGGCACCTTCGAAGGGCGCAGTCAATTCACCACCTGGGTGCACAAGATCGCCGTGCGCATCGCCCTGACCGAGCTCCGCCGCAAACGCTGGCGCGATTCATCCCTCGACGAACTGACCGAGAACGAGGACATCCCGCCTCCCCAGGGACTTCTGGCTGATTCGCAGGCCGGACCCGACGTCTCCGCCGAGCGCGCCGACATGCTGGCGCGCGTCCGCCGCGTGATCGAGGAGGAACTGACCGACCGCCAGCGGCAGGCGCTGGTCCTGCTCGGCCTGCAGGATATGCCCATGGAGGACGCCGCCCGCAAGCTCAAGACCAACCGCAACGCTCTCTACAAGCTCCTGCACGATGCCCGCCTGCGGCTGCGCACGCGTCTTGCGCTGGAGGACATCTCCCCGCACGAAGTCCTGGCCATGTTCGAGCAAAAGTAAGATTAAGAGAGCATTAATCGTCCATCCAGCGTATGAATATTCGAGAACTGATCCAACGGATACGCAACAAACTAAGACCACACGAAGAACTGCCCAGCGAGGCGGTGCTTGGCTTCCTGCGCGTGCTGGAGCAGGCGGAGCACAAGGAGGATCTCTCCTGCGAGGAGATCTACGCCAAGCTGGACGAGTACGTGGAATGCGAGATCGGGTGCAAGGACGCCGCCCACGTCATGCCCCTGATCCGCGAGCACCTGGATGTCTGCCAGGAATGCTGCGACGAATACGAAGCGCTCCTCGACGTGGTCGAAAAGCTGGACGAGGAACAGAAATAATCTTCCTGACAGATACATGATTACCCCCAAACTTAAGGAATCGGCCACGGATTACACAGATTGACGCGGATTTTGAAGAAAAATCACCAAACGAGTCGATCAAAAAAGCCACCCCGCTGGACTGGGCTGGCTTTTTTCGTGCAAATTCGTGAAATCCGTGGCTAAAAGGTTGAAAATTTAAATTCGGGGTTAATCATGTTTAATCGTGAAAGACCTTCTCGCCCGCCCGCAGCGGGACCTTCAGGCGGTTCTCCGCAGGCGTGATCGGACACGACCAGATGTCATTGTAGGCGCAATAAGGGTTGTAGGCGATGTTGAAATCCACCAGGAAGCGGCCGCCGGGCAGTTCTTCAGGTTCGAGATAACGCCCAGCGGGGTAGGTCTCCTCGTCTTTGAGCGAATCCACGAACGGCAGGAAGTATCCGTGCTCACCGCGGTAGATGGTCAGTTCGGCCTCCTGCCCGTCCACCGTGAACTTGAACCGTCCGTGACGGAAATAGACCTGCACGCCGCCCGTGGTGGTCTGCATGTGCACCGGCTGGGGGTCGTTCAAAAGCTCCACTTTCACTTCCAGGCACAGCGCCTCGTTCTCGGGGAAGTATTTCAAGCCTGTAAAGGTCCGTTTTTGTTCGGGCGTCAGCGGGCTTTGCGGATGCGACTTGAAGAGCCCATCCTTTTCCGCGCGGAACTCCTCCAATTCGGTCATTGTGCCTCCAATAATCAGGGGTAAAGTCACCATTCAAGACAGCAAAAGGCAATCCATTCTTACAGCCGCGCGCACCCTCAACCCTCTTGCGCTTCCCTTCCTCTTATGCTATCTTTACTTTCGTATGGAGCAGAAGACCGTATTTATCATCGAAGACGAGGAAGACGCCGCCGAACTGTTCGCCGAGATGATGCGCATCAGCGGTTTCCGCGTGCTGAAGACGTCCAGGGCCGCGCCCGCCATCGCCATGATGACCGCCGACAAGCCCGACATCGTCCTGCTCGACATCATGATGCCGGAAGTCTCGGGGCTCGATATCCTCAGGCAGATGCGCCGCGACCCGAACCTGGCGAACATCCCGGTCATCATGGTCACCGCCAAGGGCATGCCAGCCGACATCAAGAACGGCATGCAGGCGGGCGCCTCCACCTACCTCACCAAACCGGTCGGTTTCCTTGAGTTGAAGGAAGCCGTCGAACGCACGCTGCGGCCAGCCTCCTGATCCATGGGTCTTCTGCGAACATTCATAGCGGTGGATATTCCCCCCGGCATCCAGCAAGCCATTCAGCAACATGTGGACTACCTGCGCAAAGCCATCGGAGACCCGGTCCGCTGGGTGCCTGTGCAGAACATCCATCTCACCCTGAAGTTCCTTGGGGACGTCTCCCCATCGAACGTGGACGTATTGACCCAGATGCTGCGCGCCGAAGCGGACTCCTGCCCTTCCTTCGACATCTCCGTCGGCGGGCTCGGCTCCTTCCCAAACTCGAAGCGGCCGCGTGTCCTATTTATCGGGACCCACGCCCCGGCTGGGTTGGAGGCGCTCCAGCACGGCATCGAGTCCGCCGCCGCGAGGCTTGGCTATGAGCCCGACCTGCGTCCCTTTTCCCCGCACCTCACCATCGGGCGCGTCAGGGACACGGCATCCGCCGCTGACCTGCAAAGGATCCGCAAAACATTGGAAGAGATAAAGATTGACTCACTCGGCACTGCCCGGGTAGACTCTGTCCATCTTTATAAAAGCGACCTGAAACCAGGCGGCTCGGTGTACACGAAATTATTCTCCGCGCCGTTAAAAATCAGCCACTGAGACGCAGAGACACGGAGAATTAAAGGTTTTCTCAGTGTTCTCCGTGCCCCTGTGGCAAAGCATTATGAGGTGAAACCTGAACGCACTCGAACTTGCTCATAAGATCATCGATGCCCTGGAGGACAAAAAAGCCGAGGACATCCTGCTGCTCGATATCAAGGATATCGCGACATTTACCGACTATTTCGTCATCTGCAACGGCACCAGCGACCGCATGCTGGACGCGCTCGCCAAGGGCGTGCTCGAAGCCATGAAAAAAGACTACAAGAAGAAAAGCCGCGTGGACGGCAAAGCGCAGGAGGGCTGGCTGGTCATGGACTTCGGCGACGTGGTCGTGCATCTCTTCTCGCCCGATATCCGCGAGTATTACGACCTCGAGGAACTCTGGAGCGACGGGAAGGTGTTGCTGAGGGTGCAGTAGGGTTAAATGCGGCTCCCGTCTAAACACTGGTTGATTGCCCCTAATTTCCTGAAAACATAACCATGCTTCTAAAGGAAACATCAGAATGAGTGAAATAAATCAAAAATCATTTGATGCAATTATTCAAAAAGAAGGCAGTTTCACATTTGTAGCGATTCCATTTTCACCACGTGAAGTTTGGGGAGTAAAGCCGCGCTACCATGTCACGGGAAACATAAATGGGATTTCAGTGCGCGGCACGCTTGGAGCACTGGGACAAGATCATTTTCTTCGGCTGGGAGCAGCCTGGATGCGAGACAGCGGTGTTGAACTTGGAGCAAATGTAACTGTTCAATTGTCTTTAGAAGGTCCACAGGAAGACAATATTGCTTCGGATATCGCAAAGGCACTGTCAGGCAACAAAAAAGCAAAGGCGTTTTTTGAAGGTTTACCGACGTTCTATAGGAAAAACTTCATTAGATGGATTGAAAGCGCGAAAAGAGAGGAAACACGAGTGAAACGAATAAATGAGATGTTGAAACTATTAGAAGAAGGCAAACGCGAGAAGCAATAAAGATTCGATTTCCCCGCCCCAGCACAGGCACTCCCACTCAGGGACGGTTTCACAAATCGTTGGGCTACTTGGCTAATATGAGATGGGCCAGCCAGTAAATGAACGCCATGAAAAACTCCTGCAACGATGCCAGATTGATTATTGTCTGTGGCCTTCCAGGCTCAGGAAAGACAACCTTGGCAAAATGCCTCGAGGAAAGCCTGCATGCCATTCGCCTCGCTCCCGACGAGTGGATGGATGCACTCTCCATCAACCTTTACGATGAAGAAAATCGAGCAAGGATTGAGGCGCTGCAATGGAAGCTGGGTCAAGAACTCCTTAAACTCGGCCTTGTAGTCATTATCGAATGGGGAACCTGGGGAAAATCCGAACGCGACACATTGCGTGAAGGTGCTCGTAAGCTTGGTGCTGCCGTCGAGTTGCATTACTTATCCGCGCCCCTCGAGGTCCTATTTGAGCGCATTCAGCGTCGAGCCATGGAGAATCCGCCAATACAACGCGAGGATGTCATGCGATGGGCGGAGATAATCGAAGTTCCAACGGAAGAAGAGATGGATCTGTTTGATCCCGCGAGCAAATGCCACAAAGAATAAGGAACGCTGGATTCGTGAAGAAGCTGACCACTGACTGATTGTCTTATCAAGCTTTGAAAAACAAAAGAACCCCCGAGCCAGCCAAAAAGCATCGGGACTTCAAGAAAAAACGTCCCGCCGACTCTCATCAGCGGGACGTTCCAATTACCATTTACCAATTATCCAAAATCTATTTCTCAAACACCCATCTATCCACTTCGCGCTTCCAGTCCACGAGTTCCTCCGCCTTGAACCACAGCGCCACTTCGCGTACGCCGGTCTCGGGCTTGTCGGAGGCGTGCGATCAGGTTGCGTCCCACCTCGAGGGCAAAGTCGTGGCGGATGGTGCCGGGCGCAGATTCCGCCGGTTTGTGTCGAGCCGACCGTCTGGCGGATGGCGGCAACAGCGTTGGGACCTTCCCAGACCATCGCCATCACAGGCGCGGAGGTGATGTACGCGAGCAAACCTTCGTAGAACGGCTTGCCTTCGTGTTCGCCATAGTGCTTTTGCGCCAGTTCCCTGCTGACCTGCATGAACTTCGCGCCGACCAGACGAAGTCCGCGGCGTTCGAAACGGGCGATGACCTCACCGATCAGTCCGCGCTGGACACCGTCGGGTTTGACTAAAACGAGCGATCTTTCCACAGATTTCCTCCAAAATGAAATTGTAGGGGCGGGGTGACCCCGCCCCGATGTGTTACCGTAATAATTCTTCCGCCTTGGTATAGGCATCGAGCGCGTCCTGCAGGCGGTTGGCGCGCATATACGCATCGCCAAGAGCCTGCCAGATGCTGACCTCGACCGGGTAGCGGTACAACGCCTCGCGCAGGTCGAAGATGACCTCCTCGAGGAAGCGCCCCTTCTTGATGAGCTTTCCGTAGGTTTCGAGCGCACCCGGGATGTTACTGCGGGAGAGTTCGGTGCGCGCCGAAGCCAGGATCGGGTCAACGGGCATGGTCAACATTCCAGTTCCCCGTATCGTCGTGACAGGTTCCCGGTACGGTTCGGGCGCGGCAGGCTTGACCGCCTCCCTTTTGGCAGGTTTCTTTGCCTTCGGCGCGGGAGCGGCCTTGGGTTCCGGAGCAGGCTGAGGGGCGGATGGAGGCGGTTCGACCGCCTTCACTTTTTCCTCATCCACGGGTGCCCAGTCGCTGGAACGGGTCGGCTCGATCTTCGTCGGTTCCGCAACCACTTCGCCGGTCGCATCGCGCATCCAGGCGGGCAGGTCGTCAGAGACAGGGAATACGACGGGAGGCTGTTCCTCCTCGATGCTGTGCAGCCAGGCGGGCAGTTCTTCGGGAGCGGATTCCTGTTCGGGAGCCGCAGACTCGGCGACTGGCTCTTCGACGGCGCTCTTCCACTCGGAGACTTCCGCTTCTTCCGTCGGGACGGCTGATTCGGCTGCAGGAGCCTCCTCCCCGCTGATGTCCTGCAACCAGGCGGGTAGATCGTCGGCACTGGACTCCAGAGCGATCGGTTCCTCCTCGGGCTCGTCCAGGGATTTCAGCCACGCGACCGTATCATCCTCTGCGGCTGGCGCAGGCTCAGCCTCCACTTCATCCAGACCCTTATGCCATAACGGCACACTCTCCTCAACGTCAGGGATTTCCGCCGCCGGTTCAGGTTCAACAGGCGTCTCCATGGTTGGCGCAGCGACCTCTTCCTTGAGTTCCTTCGCCTGCCTGACCCATTCGGGCTCTTCTTCCAGTCGTTCCTCGGGCTTGGTCAACAGACCTTCGGTCGCGCCTTGTTTGGCGGCAAGCGCTTCGAGCCAGGCGAACGAGTCATCCTGTTCTGCTTCGCTCCTGCCCAATTCTTCGATACTGGCGGTCGGCGCTGAAACGGGTTCAGGCTCAACGACCGCTTCCTCTTCCACAGGCGGCTGCGCCTCCATCCGGGATACAGGCTCGGGCTCTGTGAAGACATCTTCCCCGACGGGCGGCTGTTGTTCAGGTATGGGTCGCAATTCGCCTGTGGTCTTCTTGACCTGTTTCACCCAGTCGGGCTCCTGCTCGAGTCGTTCCTCAGGCTTGGTCAACAAGCCTTCGGTCGCGCCTTGTTTGGCGGCAAGCGCCTCCAGCCAGGCGAACGAGTCATCCTGTTCTGCTTCGCTCCTGCCCAATTCTTCGATACTGGCGGTCGGCGCTGAAACGGGTTCAGGCTCAGCGACCGCTTCATCCACAGGCAGCTGCGCCTCCATCTGGGACACAGGCTCGGGCTCCGTGAAGACCTCTTCTTCGACGGGCGGCTGTTGTTCAGGTATGGGTCGCAATTCGCCTGTGGTCTTCTTGACCTGTTTCACCCAGTCGGGTTCCTGCTCCAGTCGTTCCTCCGGCTTGGTCAACAGACCTTCGGTCGCGCCTTGTTTGGCGGCAAGCGCCTCCAGCCAGGCAAACGAATCGTCGTGTTCCGTGTCGCTCTTGCCGAGCTCATCAACGCTGGCAGTCGGCGCGGAAACGGGTTCAGGCTCGGCAGGAACTTCTTCTTCGACAGTCTGTTGTTGCGCAGCCGGTAAGACAAACCCAGGCTCGGCAAGAGTTTCTTCCTCGACAGGTGCCTTTTGTTCGAATTGGGATACAGGTTCAAGTTCGATAGGAGCAGCTTCTTCGACAGGCGGTTGAATTTCCAGTTGTGAAACAGGTTCAGGTTCGGCAGGTACCGCTTCATCAACCAGCGGTTGAACTTCCAACGCTGAAACAGGTTCAGGTTCGACAGGAACCACTTCCTCGACCGGCGGTTGAACTTCCAGTTGAGATGCAGGTTCAGGGAGGATCTCTTCTTCGATGGGTTTCTGTTGCGCAGGCGCGGGTTTTCGTGCATTGCCGGCACTCTTCAGTCTTTTCAGCCACTCGGGTTCGTTGTCGAGTTGTTCCTCGGGTTTGGTCAACAAGCTTTCGGTTTCACTCGGTTTGGATGCAATAGATTCAAGCCGGGCAAACGCATCGTCGCGTTCTGTCTCGCTCTCGCCAGGTTCTTCGACGCTTGCAGTCGGCGCGGAAAGGAATTCTGGCGCAGGGATCGGCTCTTCCACGACAGGCGGGCGTTGCACACGAGTGGGTTGCGTATCTTCAACCGCCTCCGGCTGTTCCAGATGCGCTTCCGGCTCCGTCGACAGATCTTCCGTTGGGCTTTCCTCGGTGGCTGATGCTTCCAACCACGCGAAAGAGTCTTCGGGCTCCGCTTCAATTTGATCAAAACTGCCGGCGTCAACCAGCGGGACAGGTACCGGTAACTCCTCCACAGGTTCATCCACAACAGGCGCATTCAAACCTTTTGCCTGTCTAACCCAGTCCGGCTCCTCTTCAAGCCGTTCTTCGGGCGTGGTCAACAAGCCCTCGGTCGCACCCTGCTTGGCGGCGAGTGCTTCGAGCCATGCAAAGGAATCGTCCTGCTCCTTTTCACTTGTCCCAAGACTGCCGGTGTCGATTTCTATGGACGGGATTGGAGACGGTTCAGGCACAACCTGTTCGTCCTTCAAGTCATCGAGAAAATCAAAATCCGCGGCAGGCTGTGCAGTCACTGGTTCCTCAGCCCCGAGATCCTTCAACCAGTCAGGCTGATCCTCAGAAGCTGAGACGGGCTGTTCCTCCTGGCCGAAACCTTTCAACCAATCAGGCTGATCCTCGATGGCCGCTGAAGGTTGTTCTTCCTCTCCAAATCCCTTCATCCAATCGGGCTGGCTTTCGGGCGCAGAAACAGGTTGCTCCTCCTGTTCGAGACCCCTCATCCAGGCCGGTTGTTCATCGGTCACCGGAGCAGGCTGTTCGTCCTGTTCCAATCCCTTCAGCCAGTCGAGATTGTCGGCATCAGCCGGGGCAGTCTCTTCCGCGGCTGGAGCGGGTGGCTCTTCCTCGGCAAAACCCTTCATCCAGGCAGGTTGCTCATCGTCCGCTGGAACAGTTTGTTCGTCCTGTTCCAAACTCTTCAGCCAGGCCAGGTCATCGGCAACAGGAGCCGGGGCAGGTTGTTCTTCTCCAAGGGTATTTAGCCAGGCTGGCTGTTCTTCGGCTGCAGGAGCAGGTTGTTCGTCCTGCTCCAATGCCTTTAGCCAGTCAAGGTCGTCGGATGCGGCCGGAGCGGATCGTTCATCAGCCACGGAAGCAGGCTGTTCATCCTGTTCAAGACCTTTCACCCAGTCCAGATCTTCAGCAGCAGGCTGGACGGGTTGTCCTTCTTCTCCAGGACCTTTCAACCAATCCGGTTGCTCGCCTGTCACAGGAGCGGGTTGTTCATCCTGTTCCAAAACTTTTAGCCAATCCAGATCGTCAGCGGCGGCTGGGACTGGGGAAGGCTGATCTTCCTCAGGGCTCTTCAACCAGTCCGGCAGATCTTCCGAAGGCAGGGATGCGGCAGGTTCACCCAAACCGCCGACCCAATCCGTTTGTTCGCTTTCAATAGAAGGAACGGGGAGGTCGCTGGTGCCGATCTTATTGATCCAATCCGGTATCTCTTCTGCCTGCTCCTCGGCAGGCTGCGAGGCTTCCGCTGGCGCCATGGCCTTGACCCAATCCGGCAGGTCGCCCTGGGCGATGGGTTCAACAGCGGGAGCGGATTCATCGTCGAACATGGCGGATGACTTGCTTTCATCGAACGCGCCGGTCGCTGCGCCCCAGCCAGCGGCCTTCAGGAAGTCCGGGATGTCGTCTGCGGGTAGTGCAGGCTGGGATGAGGCATCCTGATCAGAATCAAATGCCGGGGCGGAGAGAGGCGTTTCTTCCGGGTAGGAGGCCTTCATCCATTCCGGTTGCGCTTCGCGGTCGCTTATCCCGCTCTCCAGGCTGATCGCGTTCGTGGATCTCCACTCTTCAGTCATGCCCACCGGCTGGCCGTTCCAATCCAATCGCTCAAGGGAAACCGCCGCGTCGCTGACCTCGGCGGCGAGGAACATGTTGTCGGCCTGTGCCGCATAGGGGTCAAGTTCGACCACACGCTGACGATAGCCCTGCGCGCTCTCGGGGCGGTCGGTGCCCAGGATCTCTGCCAGCACCAGGTTGGCATCGAGGCAGAACGGATAGCGCTTCAGAACAACGGAGGCGGCATCGGCGGCGTCCTTCTTTTGCCCGCTGCGGTAATACGCCTTCGCGAGCAGGACCTGCATGTCGCTGCGCCCCTGATCCTCCTCAAGAACGCCCTTTGTTTCGGATATCGCCTGGGGATACAACTCACCGCGCACATACATATGAGCCAGCGCGCCGCGCGTCATGCGGATGCGCGGCGGCTGGATGCCGTCACGGCGGCCATATAATCGTTGTAATTCCGCCTGAATGGCAGGGTTGGCAGACTGCACTTCAAAGGCGCGTTCCATGTGCCAGATGGCATCGTCGAGCTTGTTCTGCTCGTCGCGGACGATGCTCATGCCCACATGCGCCACAAAATCGTTCGGCTCCGCCGCCAGCACGCGCGTGAAGATGTCCACGGCTTCGTTATGTCGCCTGGCTTCCAGATACGCCTTGCCCAGAAGGCGGTAGGTTTCAAGATGTTTGGGGAATGTCTTCAGGATATGCTGGCAATGCGCAACCGCTTCATCCAGATGATTACGGTCGATCATTGCCTCGATCTCGCGGTTATACGCCCGAAGTGAAACTTTTGCCATGAGTTGCTTTGCTCCTGTTCGCTATTATAACGCACCTTGTCATGTATAAAACAGCGGCAACGGAGATACTTCCTCATCACTGAAGGAATGCGCGGCAAGAACCGCTTCGCGCGCTACCGCAAGTTTGGATTCATCATTCGCATGGACAGTGAACAGCGCATCGCCCTTTTCGACCTTATCCCCGACCTTCTTGTGGATGACAAAACCGACCGCGTGGTCCACAGGATCGGACTTCCTGGCGCGCCCAGCGCCCAATGTCACTGCCGCCTCGCCTACGCTTCTCGCCTGGACCTGTGAAATAAATCCGCTGCGAGGCGCCTTGACCTCCTCGACGAATTTCGCACGCGGGAACCTGGAGACATTATCCACGTACGACACATCCCCGCCCTGCGCCTGTACCAGCACCCGGAATTTCTCCAAGCGCCGACCCATCCGCAATGGACTTTTCCGCCATCGCGCGGCCTTCATCCAGATCCTTTGCGCGTTTCCCAAGGACCAGCATATACGCACTGACATGCAGGCAATGCTCCCGGAAATCCGCCGGTCCGCCGCCCTTGAGAGTCTCGATGGCCTCGACCACTTCAAGAGCATTGCCGACGGCGCATCCGAGCGGCTGGTTCATGTCGGAGAGCAGTGCCACGACTTCGCGCCCCGCCAGTTTGCCGATATCCGTCATCAGACCGGCAAGTTTGCGGGCTTCTTCGAGGGTCTCCATGAAGGCGCCAAGACCGGTCTTCACGTCCAGCACGATCGCCTGCGCCCCCGCCGCCAGCTTTCTTGCACATGATGGACGAGGCGATCAACGGAATGGACTGCACCGTGCCGGTCACATCGCGCAGGGAATACAGTTTGCCATCCGCAGGCGCCAGGTCGAGGGATTGACCGGTCAGGACGATCCCCTTCTCCTTGAGTTGACGCTTGAATTCCTCGGTGGTGAGGTCCACGCGGTAGCCCGGGATGGATTCCAGTTTGTCGAGCGTGCCGCCGCTGAAGCCCAAGTCCGCGCCCGGACATCTTCCCAGCCGGAAGCCCGCACGCCGCCACAATCGGAAGCACCGCCAGCGTGGTCTTGTCGCCCACACCGCCGGAGGAATGCTTGTCCACGGCGAGGTCAACCACATCGCTCAGGTCCAACATTTGACCGGAGTGCGCCATGGCAAGCGTCAGATCGGTGGTTTCGCGCGGCGTCATGCCGTTCAGCACCACAGCCATTGCAAAAGCGGAAGCCTGGTAATCGGGGATATCGCCCAAAGTAAAACCTTTGACGAAAAACCCGATCTCTTCACGAGAAAGTTCGCCTTGATCGCGTTTTTTGATGATGATGTCCACTGCGCGCATGAGTAACTCCTTGTTGTACTTGCGCGTTTATTTTATCCCACTTTGCAGGAGGACTGAATAAAAACGACCGAAAAATAGCAGGGAATGGTCAGTTTTTGAGCAGGGTGTAACCGTCTTTTCCGTCCTGGACTGTCCACCCCAGAGCGGCGATCTCGTCCCGCAAACGATCAGACTCCGCCCAATTTCTCTCTGCGCGCGCGGCAAGACGGCGTTCCGCAAGTTCGATCACTGCTTCCGAAGGATTGTCATCCTCCAGTGGAGGCGCGTTGAGGACCATGTCCCACACATGAGGCGGAATTCCGCTCTCGAGCGGACTGGGAGTCTTGAAGTCGCCGATCTCCGCCAGCCCAAATGTTGACCCGGACGGGTAGATCTCCGGGTCGCAGGCGCGGACGATTGACACAGAACTCACGCCGCTGACCTCGCAGGTACCCCTTTCAAGATCCACAATGAGACCGGTATGTTCATCCAGGCCGAGGGTGGTGTTTTCAGGTGATACAAGGTCGCACCATTCCGCAAATCGCTCCATGCCAACGAAACAGCGGCTGGTATCCAGGTCCACGCCGCCTTCGGCATTGTTCCAATGCGGGATGAAGGAAACATGCAAGCCGAAATCGGCAAAGAAGTTCAGCCCGTCCACCGCGTGCATATCCTGCCCCACCTTGTAGATCTCGTAGACCGGCAAGGCATGGGCGCCGACCGAGATCGTCGCCGCAGAGGCAAATATCAGTGCCGCGCCAAGGCGGTGCCGGGCACGGACCAGGTCCCAGGCGAGCGAGTCCTTCAATTGACGGATCGCATAGGTCGGACTGCCGGGTCCCATGAAGATCATGTTGGCATGCAGAAGCGGCTTGAGGATTTCAGGGTCGTCCGGGCTGTAGGCTGATCCCTTTTTGCGGGCGGGGACGACATCCACGACAGGTTTGTAGTTCTGCAGGCGGGTCTTCATGAAGTCGCCCACTTTTCCTACAACCTGCGCAGAATTCAGTTCGAACCCCGCGGGGGTTTCGAGCAGGGCGATGCGGAGAGGTCCGTTGATGTTCTTTGCGAGCGTCTCAAAGATACGCCCGCCCGCCAGCGATGTTTCGCCGGAACCGAGAAATGCAATTTGTCCTAAAGTCATTTCATGATGACGTTTTCTTCAACTCATCTATTACATGGAACAGTTCGTCGTTCGAGGGAATATCGCTCATGGAAGCGCCGTAATGAGCAAAACGGACGTACCCCTTCGTGTCAATGACACAGTTAAAAGGCATGCGTCCCATTTTGAAGATATTGACCTCCTGGCGGTACATTCTGGCAACCCGTGGTCCGGGTCAGGCAGTCCGGTGAACGGGATGCTCTCGTTCGCCCAATATTGCTCGAACGCCGTCGGCGAATTGGGTCCCACTGCCAGGATCTCGGTATTACGACCGACAAATCGCTGATGATCATCCCGCAGGCGCGCCAACTGCGCGCGGCAGTGCGGTCACATGAACCCGCGCAGGAAGGCAAGCACAACCGGTTTTCTCCCGCGAAAATCGGACAAACGGATGAGTTTTCCCTCCACATCGGTCAATTCAAAGTCCGGTGCGGGTTCACCGGGGGTCATCAATATGGGTTTCATTTCGCTTTCAAAGTCTCCAAAAATTTCGCAGTCGCTTCAGCGACTTGCGCCCATTGCTCCTCGGCAGGGATCGAGGCAGGATTATCGCCGCTTTGTCCCCCATAGGAGCCGAATTGGGCATGGTTCCCGCCTTCGACAAGAACATAAGTTGTCCCTGCAGGCAGTAACGCCCGGGACCCTTCTATATTATCACCGGATGTCAAACCGTCATTGGAACCGTACACAGACAGTACCGGGACGCCAAAACCCCTGAGCGAATCGTCTGCCGGGTAGGATGCCCAGAAAACAACGCCGGAAACCACCTCCGGGCGCCCCGAAGCATAACTCGACGCGGCGACCCCGCCCAGCGAATGTCCGCCGACCGCCCAGTGCGCGACCTCGGGATGAGCCGAGATCACATCGTCCGCGGCGTTGATCTCGAAGAACGCCAGGTTGAGGTTGACCTCCACAAGCGCCACAAAATAGCCACGCTCGGCGATCATCCGCAATACAGGGGCGTAGGCGCGGTAATCCACACGCCCGCCGGGGTAGAAGATGAAGCCGGTTGTCGGCGAGACGCCCGTGGGCGAAAAGGTGATGAAACCATCCCGCCGGACTACGCTCACCCGCTTGTCTGATTCCAGCGCGCGCAGGGCGGCATCGGTCGGTTTGGCGGCGGCGGATGCCCATAGGACAAATCCAAGCATCAGAACCGCAACAACAGCCAAAAGTCCAAGAAGGACACGTTTAAGTATTTTCATCCAGAAGTTTTTTCGCTTTCTTCCAAATATCGTCGAACATCTCCACAGTCAATTTGCCGGTCAGCGTGTTTTGCTGGCTAGGGTGATACGAGCAAAGGACCCAGGTCCCGTTTTCCAGCCGATACGCCGCGCCGTGACCAAACTTGCGGGCGGGAGTGCGCACAGAATATATCCGCAAGACCCTCTCAAAAGCTATCCGACCCAGGCAGACAATGACTTTTGGACGGATGATCTCCAACTCCCGCTCGAGGTATGGCTGGCAATTGTTCAACTCTTCGGGACTCGGCTTGTTGGCAGGCGGCGCGCAACGACCGGACGCTGTGATGTACATGTCCTTCAGGAGGAGACCATCGCTTCGAGACTCTGCCGACGGCTGGTTCGCAAACCCGGCCCGGTACAACGCTGGGAACAAAAATCCGCCCGACGCGTCGCCCGTGAATTGGCGTCCCGTGCGGTTCGAGCCGTGCGCGCCGGGCGCCAGTCCCACGACCAATACGCGTGCTTTCGGGTCACCAAACCCCGGCACCGGTTTGCCCCAATACTCCTGGTTCTGGTACGCCCTGCGCTTGACGCGTGCCACTTCCTCCCGCCACTCCACCAGCCGCGGACATTTACGGCAGGCAACAATTTCCTTATTCAGGGAATCCAGTGATTTCATGTTAGAAGAATGGGACAAACAACGCTCCCGTCGGCAGGATCAGCCAATAGATGAATAAAGCCTGCAATATTGCCGCAAACAAGGGATTCCCACTCAATCTGCGCGTGACCTCGCCCTGCAAAATACTGGCCGCCAGCACCAATAAGCCGGTCAACGAACCCAGCACGCCGGATGTCGAGCCGAGGGTCAGTAACAGGATCAAATACAGATAGAAAGGAAACAGACTGATGAGCATGGACAGCACCCGATAGACGGGACGTCCCGGTGCTGCCGATGACAACGCATCCGCTTCAAGCATGCCGAGCCAGAATCCCAGCCCGGTAAGCGGGAGAAAGATCAACACCCAGGCAAACCGCACCCCGACCGGCGGCGCCATCCCCAAACCCGAACGATATAGCAACGTCACCGCCGCGAACAGGGCAATGTTGAATAGGATTGCCAGCCGCCAGCCATTCGGCAAGGCCGGACCCCGCGAAGCCGCTTTCCGCAGAGCGCCAGTCACACCGGGCATGCGCCCGAACCGGTACAGGAGGAACATCAAAAGACCGTACCCGCCAAGGAAACCGCCGTAGATCAAGTTAAAAGTGGGGCTGGGGAGCGGGATGAGGACATACAGTCCCATGACCAACCCCGAAAGCGGAAGCGCGATCAACCACAGCCATAGTTTCGCCCAAACCAGTTTCTTCGGGGCCGAGACCATCACCGTCGGAGAACTGGGAACGGCAGGCAGGATGCTCAGAAGGCCGATCAAGCCCAGGAAGAGGCCCAGAATCGTTGCAGACCAAAGGACGATTCGCAGGGATCCCAGCAACGACAGATGGAAGGAATCTTCCGGGAAGAGCCAGTCCTGCGCGGCGGAAATCACACGCGGAGAATACACTTCATAATTGTGTACCAGCGCGTCGAAAAGGATCCACTCGCGCGGAGAAGGTCCGCCGCACGATTCGATTTGTGTGCCGCAAAGTTTTGCCATCAACAACTGCGCACCATCCACCGTCAAAATATCCTCCCATGCGCCGGTGATCAACAGGATGGGCACGGGAGGCGTATCCGGTCCGAGCGACCGTATCCAGGCGAGATCCGAGTCGGTGGTGCCGGTGAAAAATTCGGACTGGGTATTCGTCCCAAGGTTGACTTGCGCGCCAAGCAGGACCAATTTTTCCGGGCGAAGCGGCCCAAGCACGGCGCTTTGCAAGGCGACCCGCGCACCGAGACTATGGCCCATCCACACGATCTGCGAATCGTCCAGGCCGCTGACTCGCTTGAGCTCTGCCATTGCGGACTGAACCTGTCCCGCGAGGCGGTCGGTGGAGGCGTTGTCAAAGGCAAGCGCGCCGGGCGAGGCGCCGTGACCGGAGTAGTCGAAGGTGAAGACGTGCGCGCCGGAGGCGGTCAGGTCGCGGACGAGACTGCGCATCATGATCTGGTCTGCGCCAAACCCCTGGAGGAGTAAAACCCCCTTCGAAACGGAACCCGGATAATAGGTCGCAGAGAGAGGCGTTCCTTCGGGTGAGATCAAGGCCAGGGGTTGGCGGTCCAGTAGGGGGAAATCCAAAGCCACTAGACCGGGAAGTCCAATAATAAGAAGAGCGAGTCCCGCATAAAAGAGTTTCTTCATACGATCAACATTGCGTCCCCAAACGAATAAAAACGATAGCCTTCGTTTATGGCTGTTTCGTACGTTTGCAATATTTTCTCACGCCCTGCAAAGGCGCTGACCAGCATCAACAACGTGGATTTGGGCAAATGGAAATTCGTTATCATCGCATCCACGAGTTTGAATTGATAACCGGGCAGGATGTATAGGGAAGTAGGACCAATCAGAGGATTTACGATTTCAGATTGTCGATTTTCGATTACCGCCGATTCAAGTGTTCGGACAGACGTTGTTCCAACGGCGATGATACGTCTTCCCGCCCTGCGCGTTTGGTTGATGAGGTCGGCGGTTTCCTGAGGCAGCTCACACCACTCGGTATGGATCTTGTGCGTTTCGGGGTCGTCTTCGGTGACCGGGGCAAACGTATCGAGGCCAACGTGCAAGGTGACGTAGGCGGTTCGGACTCCCTTCGCCCGAACCTGCTCCAACAACCCGGGCGTGAAGTGGAGTCCAGCTGTGGGCGCGGCGGCAGAGCCCGGCTCCCTGGCATATACGGTCTGATAGCGTTCGGGGTCATTCAGCTTTTCGTGGATGTACGGCGGGAGCGGTACATGCCCCACTTTGGGGAAATACGGCTCGATAGGCTCGGAGAAGCGGATGAGCCGCTCGGAACCGTCGAGGATTTCCAGGATCTCAGCGCCTGGTCCATTCTCCACGTTTATCGTTTTGCCTACACGCAAACCCTTCCCACCCACCAGGGCCTCCCAGGTCAAAGTATCGCGGCGGCGCAGGAGTAGCAGTTCCACGCGCCCGCCGGTCTCCTTGCGGGCAAAGATCCGCGCTGGGATGACGCGGGTCTGGTTCAGGACGAGCAAGTCGCCAGGGTTCAGGAAATCCGCCACGTCACGGAAGAGGCGATGTTCGAGGTCGCCCGTGTCCCGGTGCAGAACCAGCAAACGCGACGAATCCCGCGGCTCAGCGGGAGTCTGTGCGATGGAGGATTCGGGGAGATGGTAGTCGAAGTCGGAGGTTTTCATGCGGTGAGGTCGGTTACGCGGGGCGCAAGGACTGCGGCGATGTAGAGCATCCAGAGGATGAGCCCAATGTGCAGGACATCGTTCTCCGAAAACCAAAGTCCTCTTGCCCACAAGGCTGAGGTGTTGCCGGAAATGAGGTAGAGAAAATAGGCGGCGATGGTGATTCCCAGCCAGATCCACGTGCCCAGATATGCAAGGTCCGACCGCTGCCTGTATCGTGAGTAACGCCAACCATTGATGATGAAGAAGGCGACGATACCTGGCGCTGAAACCACCAGGAGTAATTCGAATGAGACGAGAAATTTGACGGGAATGAACGTCCCAACCATCACAACGACAAAATAGGCAATGGCATTGACCAGCGCATAAGCCACCAACCCCCTGTGAAGCCGCCCACTCGTGCTCGAATAGGCGACCGCCAACGTCATGGCGTCGATGCTCCAGACGGAGAGGACGAGGTAAATGACCTCCCACCAACTCGTCCACAGACAGGCGTCGCGCCCGGCGCATTTGATGGCGTAACTGAAGGCTTCGTAACTGGTCCCGGCAAGCAGGGCGCCAGTCCCCATAGCAGGAGGGCGATCCCCCACCACAGACGAGAGTACTGTCCATTACGGATTCGGAAGAAATACACGCCAACGGCAATTGTTATAACACCCAGCAGATACACGATGATGGATGTACTCGGCTGAACAAAAATGATATTCTGCGAACCTACTTTGAACTCCGCATACGGCTGGATCTGGAGCCAGGTTTCGGGAGTTTGAGCAGGTGAATAGGGAATTGTATCGAGGCGTCCACAAGAGGAGAGGAATAGAACGGCTGCGAAGAGGAAGGATAGTCGTTTCATAAGGTCAGTTTCAGGCACTTATTTATTCAGGAATTTCCCGATTACATTCAACACAATAGTCAACACCACCGACACCAAGATCGAAGTCGTGACTGGAAAATAGAACGAACCGTTCTCGCCTTCGATGCGGATGTCACCGGGCAGGCGTCCGAGCGGGATGCCGAATTTCGAGGCGAGATACACTCCCCCGCCGACGAGGAAGAGGATAAGTCCCCCGATCATTAGGTAACGAGCGATGGATTCCATGTTCATTTCGTCGAACGTCAAAGGTCGAACGTCGGACTTGTGACGTGTGACCTTTGACGTTATAAAGTCGCGCCTGACCCTCCACAGTATACGGCAGCCCCAAATGCTCATACGCCGATTTGGTGGCGACGCGTCCCTGTGGAGTACGGTCGAGGAAGCCGAGCTGCAGGAGGTACGGTTCGACCACGTCCATGATCGTGTCCTGCTCTTCGCTGATCGAGGCGGCAATGGTGTTCAAACCGACGGGTCCGCCGTTATATTTTTCAATGATGGTCTTCAGCACGCGGCGGTCCACATCGTCGAGCCCGAGCGGGTCCACCTGCAACAAATCCAACGCCTCCCGCGCGACATCCTTCGTGATCGTCCCATCCGCGCGGACCTGGGCATAGTCGCGGACGCGGCGGAGAAGACGCAACGCGATGCGCGGAGTCCCGCGCGCCCGTCTCGCCACCTCCCTGATACCTGACTCGTCGGTTGGAACCTTCAGCAACCTGGCAGCACGTTCCACGATCAGGCGCATGGCTTCGATGTCGTAGTAATCCAGACGGTAGACCGCGCCGAAACGCGCCCGCAAGGGAGCAGTGACCAGCGCCAGCCGCGTCGTCGCGCCAACGACCGTGAAGTGCGGCAGCTTCAACCGAATGGAGCGTGCCGAAGGTCCCTTGCCGATAACGATATCCAGCGAGAAATCCTCCATCGCAGGATAGAGAACCTCCTCGACAGCCCGCCCGAGGCGGTGGATCTCGTCAATGAACAACACATCGCCCTGACGGAGGTTGGTGAGGATGGCGGCAAGATCACCGGCGCGCTCGATGGCAGGACCGGCCGTCACTTTGACGTTGACTCCCATTTCGTTGGCAACGACATGCGCGAGGGTTGTTTTACCAAGGCCGGGAGGACCGTAGAACAAAACATGATCCAACGCTTCTTCGCGTCCGCGCGCGGCGGAGATGAGAATCCCAAGATTCTCCTTGACCTGGTCCTGACCGATCAGGTCGGTCCAGTCTCTGCGGGCGGAGGGCGTTATCCACGCGGTCGTCAGGCTTGGATTCGGGGTCGAGGGGGCGGGGCTTTGACATAGGGGAGATTATAGCAAATTAAGGGCTGGCAGGCTTCGGTTAAGGCGGAAGCGGAACCACATCCAAATAAAAACAGGGACGACCCCATCAGCCATCCCTGTGAGCAGGTCCTTTCCTGAATTATTCGAGAGGCTCGAATGTTACTTCGACCGTCATGCCCCATTTGACGCGTGGATCGACATCCTGCACCTCGATGTAGACGGTATAAATCACGTCACCGCTTTGGGTGAACGACGATTGACTGACCGCCGTGACCATACCGCCCATGGTGACATCGGGCAAAGCATCAGCAGTGAAGGTGACAGTTTGACCGACAGCAATGTCAACGACTTCAAGTTCGGTAACGTCGGAGGTCTCGATCATCCACGAGGATGTGTCGGCGACGCTCACGGCTCGGGACTCCGCCCCAACCTGTTCGCCAACGCTGACCCCCACATCCACGACGACGCCGTCAAACGACGCAGTGATGATGTAGTTGTCAAGCGCTGCTTTCGCAGCCGTGACTTGAGCCTTTGCATTTTCAAGGCGGGACTCGGCAAACGCCAGTTGATCCCTGTTCGCGCCGTCGGATGAAATCTCCCACTGGTATTTGGCTTCAGCTTCGGCGGCAAGCGCGGAGTCGAGCGCGGCGCGGATGGTGTCGCGTTCGCGCGTGATCTCTTCAAGGTCACGTACGGCTTCGTTGTAATTTTCCTGTGCTGTTTCGAGGTCGTCCTCGGCGGTCTGCCGCCGGGTATTATCCTTGTCAAGGTCTTTGTATTTGTCGAACTCGTCCTGCGCATCTTCAAGTTCGGTCTTGAGGTCTTCGATCTCGGCTTTGGCATCCTCGATGCGGTCATCGATATCGTCAACGTTCAGGTCTTCCCAATCCCGTTCCGCCTCCGCGCGGACGGTTTGAGCATTCATGTAAGCCGTCCACGACGCGGCAAGACTTGCCCCACCCGTGCGGTTGAGCGCATCCAAAGCCTGCTGAGCGCTGAGAAGTTCCAGATTCGCTGCGGCAAGCCCCGCTTCCGCCTGATCCGCGTTGGACAACCTAGCCAGCACATCGCCTGCGCTGACCCGGTCACCGATCTTCACGTTGACCTGTTCCACGATCCCGCGCGCCTGAAACGCCAGGTTCGCGGCGTGGATGGGTTTGAGATGTCCCTCCGCCACGACCGCGCTCGACGAAACGACCTGGGAATCTGGAGCGGTATCCTGTGTGGGAGCCGCTTCCTGGTTTGCGCAAGCGGTCAGTCCCAGAGCGAGGATGACGATCAATATCATCAGGTTGTTAATAGTTTTCTTCATGATTACCTTCCTTATGTATTTAATCCCGTAGGGGCGACGTTCTGTCGCCCTGGGCGGGAAGACCCCGCCCCTACAAAAAATTACTCGTACGCCAGCACTTCACGGATCGTAAGCCGCGCCGCGTTGCGCGCGGGGAGGATGCTCGCAACCGTGGATAAAACCAGGACAAGTCCAAGCCAGATGGCATAGCCCATGTACGTAAAGACCACGGCAATCGGAGTCTGGAACACCGCCAAACTGACGATATACGAAAGCCCATACGTGAACGGGATGGACAGGATGATCGCCAGGCCGAACGAGATCATGCCGATCACCACCCCCTCGGCAATGACCGTCCGCATCACGGCCCGGTCGTCCGCGCCGATGGCGCGCGTGATGCCGATCTCGCGCGTACGCTCGAGCACATTCATGCCCATGGTTCCGGTCAAGCCCATCGAACCGACAATGGCGGTCAGGATCGCCATGATGAGCAGGAAGGTCACGAGGATATCCAGGCTCTCCACCGCCACATCCAAAGAGGCGCTGCCAGCCTGGGCGACGCGCACTTTGTATCCCTTATCGCGCAGGAACTTGTCCAACTCCTCCGCTTTCGCGTCCTGGTAGGGACGGTCATGCCGCTCGGTCACGATACGGTAGGAGAAGGAACGATTCACCTGATTATTGATTTCCGAAATATATTCGTACGGCGCATACCCGAGTATGCCTTCCTGGTCCACAAACTTAAAGAGACCGATCACCTGCCAGACCTCATCGCGTCCGTTGATCCGCATGTTGATGAAGTCGCCCGCCTTCAAATCAGGGAACGACTTCTGCAAGCCCTCGCTCACCGCCATCTTGCGCACATCATCCGCGCGCAACCAGCGCCCCTCCACAAGGATCGGCTGGACCAGTGTACTTTCGGCAGGCGGCGCCAGCAGGGTGATATTTTCGATGACAGTTTTATCCTCATCCATCAACTCGCCGCCCGCGAACTGCCAGCCTTCCACCTGGGTGATGCCGTCCACGCTCATCACCGCCCGCTCGACCTCCTGCAGGCGATATGCCTGGTCGAAATCGAGTGTCACATCCGCGCGGAAATATTTCCCGATCTGCCCGATGTAATCGTGCAGGGTCACGCGCACGTTGAACACGGCAATGAAGATCGCGCCACCCATCGTCAGCGTGAACAACGTCAGCGCCAGGCGGCTTTTCCTGCGGAACGTATTTCTCAGCGAAATGATGAACGGACGCGGGACATGGATCCCGCGCGCCGCAAGCAGACGAGTCACCTTGACCTGTGCCCAATCGAACCAGGAGAGACGCATCTCTCCGTCTTTGAACTGAATCTTCTCATCAGCCAGATCCCCGCTGAGAGCGCGCAGGACGGTGATGCGCGATCCGTTGACAACAGGTGCAAGGCCCGCAACCAACGGGACGAGCAGTCCCACCGCGACCTGGATGAAGAACGGCAGGGGCAGGATGCGATATCCCAGCAGGTTGAAATCCAGCTGGCTGGCAATGAACAGCGACAGTTGGTAGGCACCGATCCCGCCAAATGGGACAGCGATCAGCAAAGCCAGGATGCCGAACGCCATGATGAGCGTGATGTACATCACGAAGACCTGGCGTCTCTGTCCGCCCACCAGTTTGATCACGCCAATGTGGCGCAGGTGCTGGTTCAAAAGGGCGCTCAAGGTGTTCGAGATCAACGAACTGGAGAGAAAAACGATCAATATACCCAGCGCCAGCAGGATGCCCAGGATGGCGTTGACCGTGTTGGCAAGCGGATGCCTGTGCGTCTCGGCAAAACGCGTGCGGACGACGAACCCGCCTGATTTCTCAATTTTGTCCTTCAACTCAGCGCCCACCTCACGGATGTATTGCGGATCGTCGCCGTCACCAGCCACGGTGACCAGCATGCGATTGTACAACTTCGGTTGTCCGAGATACAGCAAAGTATCCAGGGTGATGTACCCGAACGGAGAGGCGAGGAAGTCGCCTGCGCCCGCCGCTGTGTCCTGCACAATGCCGACGACAGGCAGGGTCTTGGTGGAGCCGTCGGGGAGTTGAAATTCAAGGACGCCTCCCAAGCCCACGTCGAGGTCCCGAAGCGCACCCTTTTCCAGCAGGACTTCGCGTTTCGCAGGGGCAGTCATCCCCTCGATGGGAGCAAGCAGGTTGATGGCATTGTCCTCGAAGCTTTCGAAGGCGACCATGTCGAGCGTGGTCCACTTTTCGGTGCCAGGCACACGGACACGCATGTTGAAGACGCGCCGCGCCTCGGCGTCCGCCGCATCCCTGTGGTTTTGAATGGACGACAATATATCTTCGTCGAAGTTCGTCATGCGCAATTCGATGTTCGCAGGCTGGTTCAGCGCATACGACGCGCTCATGTCGTTCGAGATGATCTGGTAGGCGCCCGCGATGACGCCAATGGAAAACACGCCCACCGCGATGGAGAAGACCACCAGCAGGGTGCGCCCTTTATTATCAAGCAGGTCGTGCAATACTTTTCGCCAGCGAGGCTTCATACGATTACCGCCTTCTCCGAAACAGGGAGAAGAGACCGCGTCCCGTGCGGCTGTCTGCCGTGCGATGCTCGTTCAATCTCTCCTGCACGATCTTCCCGACCGCCTCCGCCGTGATCGGAGACTGGTCCATCACGCGCTTGAAATCTTCGCGTTTGATGGTCAACAATTCGACGGGACCGTCGGCGCTGGCGCGCACATTCGCAACTGATTTGCCGCCGCGCATCAATTCGATCTCGCCGAAGAATTCGCCAGGTCTGAGACGGGAAATGATCGTCTCATCCTGTTTGCGGTCCTGCAGGACCACTTCCACTTCGCCTCTGTGGATCATGAAAAATTTTTCCACATGTTCATCGCGGGAAATAATGGTCGTCTTTGCAGGATAAGTCTCCGTCTCTACGAGTTTTGTGAACTCCATCATGTGTCGATGCCTGAGCCACGGCAAAGCCTTTGCAACTGTTTCATTGATCAACTCACCATCCGCGATGATGATGTTACGGGTGGTGCGCGATGTCAGGGATGGGTCATGCGTCACCATGACAACCGTCTTGCCGCGCCGCGCGAGTTCCTCGAACAGGTCAATGATCGTGTTCGCCGATTTCGTGTCAAGATTACCCGTCGGCTCGTCCGCCACCAGCAGAGGCGGGTCACATGCCAGGGCGCGCGCGATCGCCGCGAGTTGTTGCTGTCCCGTCGAGACCAGCACAGGCAGTTTGTTCGCAAACGTCTCCAGCCCGACCATTTCGAGCATTTCCATGGCGCGTTTGGGACGTTCATCAAAATCATACAGTTCGGCATAATCCATCGGGAGCATCACGTTTTCGAGCAGGGTCAGCATGGGCATCAACTGGAAGAACTGGAACACGATGCCCAGGTTGCGCCCGCGCCACCGCGAGCGCTGGCTTTCGGTCACGCCCGTGTAAATATCCGTACCGCCGATGACCATGCGCCCATCGGTGGGATGGTCGATGCCCGTGATCATGTTCAACAGCGTGGACTTTCCGCTCCCCGACTTGCCGACGATCGAAACGAACTCGCCGCGGTTGATGGTCAGGTCAATGCCTTTGAGGACGGTGAACTCTCCCGCCGCGCTCTTGAACGTCTTGACGATGCCGTGCATGTCGATCATGGCCTCAGCGGAGGTCATGGCATGCTGGACGGAAACAGCCTGACGGGAGGAACGACGCGGACTCATATCTTCCGCCTCCCATCACGCTCCCGAGAAGACATCGGGACCTTGTGAGCGGAGGACGAAGTCCGCAGTCGAAGCGCATCGTCCTTCGTCTCCTCTTCGCTCCGCTCAGGACGGGTATCCAACTCCCCATCCGTGATCCGCAAAGTACGCGAGAAACGCGGCGCCAGCGACTGGTCGTGCGTCACCATGACGATGGTCTTGCCCTGGTCCTCGACAAGGTGCTGGAAAAGTTCGAAGATGTGATCCGCCGTGACCGAATCGAGACTGCCCGTCGGCTCGTCGGCGATCAGGATGGGCGGGTCGTTTGCCAGCGCACGCGCAATGGCGACGCGTTGCTGCTGTCCGCCAGAAATAAGGGAGGGAAGTTTATCGGCGTGTTCCTCGATCTCCATGAGGCGAAGCAATTCGAGGGCGCGTTCGCGGGAACGCCGAGGGTGAAAATTGCCGCACAAATCCATGGGCAGGGTGATGTTTTCGACGAGCGTCAGCATGGGAAGTAACTGGAAGGATTGGAAGACAACGCCCATCGTTTGTCCGCGCCACAGGGCGATCTCGTCCTCTTTCAGTTTGTGCACTGCAACAGGCGAATCATCCGAGCGGACAACGACCTCACCCGACGAAAGATGGTCCACACCTGTGATCATATTAAGTAAGGTTGATTTTCCCGCCCCGGATTTACCGACAACACCAACAAATTCACCCGCGCCAACCTGCATATTGATGCCCTTGAGCGCAGGGAATTCGCCCGCCGCGGTGGAATACACTTTCACCACGTCGCGCAGTTCGATGATGGGTTGGGATGATTTGTCCGGCATATTATTTTGTCATTGCGAGGAGGGCTTTAACCCGACGACACTTGCACCTGGCGCAAGTGCAGGTGAGCAATCCCCGATCTATAAGGAAAGACATTCGAGTAATTGCGAGGAGATTGTGTCGCACGGCGCAACGGCGACGCTTCGTCGCTGCGCTCCTCGCAATGACGGTAACGATAAACACACAAAAACGGTCGCCGCGGGCAACCGTTTCGCAGACGTGCCATACGACATTCATTTTACCCCCATCACGGGTTTGTGACAAATTTCCTAACTTGAGACTTAATCTTCAGCGAATCGAAATCGAACGAACAGCCTGTCCCGGGCTGTGCGTGCAATGTCATCCGCATTCGGCTTGCCGTTCTCCACGCGAATCTTCATCGGTTTCGCCGCCTGCGGCACATGTCGGATGTATTCGGGCATGCGCGCTTCGACCGCCGTCTCGTCCAAATCAGGCTCGGCAAAAGCCTTAACCGGCTTCCGCTTTAATAACAGGTTGACTTCCGCACCGCCTTGCAGGTTCTTCCACCAGGTGCGGTCACGGCTGGTGATGCCCACAGGTAACCGCCTTCTTCGTAATAGCCCACCGGGAAAGGTGATCTGCCTGTCCCGTCTTGCGTCCCGTCACGGTGATGCAACATCATACCGCCGCTCAACAGGCCGTGGAACGGCGAGCGCAATACCCATGCCATAAAATCATTCCCAGTCATTTCACAACTCCATACATCTGGTCTGGTGCAAGCAATTCGGGGAAACGCGCTCTCAGCAAAGTCCGTGCTGCGTAGCACAGGTGACAGGCGTCGGCGTAGTGCGAAGCGTGCGGAAGGTTGTACTCGGTCACCAGCGCGGCGGGTCCGCCCGAGAGCAGGAGTCCGCAGATCGGGTGGGAATCCACATCATACTCTTGGCAAATCTGCTTCAACGGTTTCTCGAACAGATTGCCGATGACAATTCCCTGACAGATGTGGAGATTGCCAAGCGGATCAAGATGGACGCGTCCTGGTTCGACCAGATCTTCATGTGGACAGGCGTCGAATCCTTCCCAGGGATGGCTGGGTGCGCGTGAAGCGAGCTTTTCGGCAGCCCGACCGCGGTACATGATCTCTCCCTGGCTATGCTCAGCGCTTTCAGGCTGGGCAATGCTGATCACACCTGTTGGGATACCCAGCCATTTGGCGGCAACGACCGCGTTCTGCGGGCGTTCACCCAGACACTTTTCACAGTGATACAGGTCACTGCTGACAGAGAGGTCGCTCAGGCGTCCCACGAACGGACGCAGCCATTCCGTGGCATCAGCAACCGAGTTGGCCCAATATGCATTCGAGACAATGCCGGCAGAAAAGCCCATATTTGCGGCCATGTGAACCGCCTTGTTAAGAACGGCATAGTACAAAAATGGTTCACCGCCCTCGAAGTAAATGGACGTGACACCCGCGTCCTTTGCCTGATGAAGAATATCTTCGATCTGCTCAATTGTGAGGGTGCCTGTCTGCCTGGGACTCCCCCACACGAAGCAGTGGTCGCATTCGTAGGTGCATTGATAGGTCAAAAGGATGTGCAAGCCAGAAAGTTTCATTTTGGGCTCCTTGCCTTCTTAACTGTACGATTTTTGCGCAGGGAAGTCACGGGTCAAAAATCATGTGAAAGGCTATAATAAAGTAACCCATTTTCGGAGGCCATCCATGTCCAACGTGTATGAATCCAAACATCCGCTGGTTGCCCACAAACTTTCCCGCTTAAGAGACAAAAATACAGAGCCCAAGAAATTCCGCGAACTGGTGCGGGAGATCGCCGCATTACTCGCCTACGAAGCGACCGCCGACCTGGCGGTTATGCCACGCGAACTGGAAACGCCTCTCGAAAAAATGGCGGGGCAGGAACTAAAGGAGAAGATCGGGCTGGTCCCCATCCTGCGGGCGGGGCTTGGAATGGTGGAAGGCGTATGGAGTCTCATGCCCAGTGCCGAGGTCTGGCATATCGGTCTGTACCGTGATGAACACACGCTTAAACCTGTCGAATATTACAACAAACTTCCCACCGAACCGCGCGTTTCGGTCTGCCTGATCCTCGATCCCATGCTGGCAACCGGCGGATCGGCGACCGCCACAGCCGAAGTGCTGAAAAAATGGGGCGTGAAGAAGATCAAATTCGTCGGCCTGATCGCGGCACCGGAGGGAATCAAAGCCATGCAGGGTCAACACCCTGATATTCCGATCCACATCGCCGCGATCGACGAACGCCTCAACGAACGAGCCTATATCGTTCCAGGACTTGGCGACGCGGGAGACCGTCAGTTCGGGACGGGGTAGTTGTTAGCTGTGAGCTTTTAGCAATTAGTGCGCGGTCAATTTGCGCTGACACTCCAGCAAAATAATGTGAAAGCAATTCGATGACACAGTGGATCTTGTTTGCAGTCGCATCGGTTATTCTCACCGCCATCTCGTGGAGGTCTTTGCATAAGCTGCGTTCCCATGGCTTTTATCGTTTCTTCGCGTGGGAGTGCATCCTGGGTCTTTTTTTGGTAAACGCAAAATTCTGGTTTTACAAGCCATTTGCATGGAATCAAATCGTTGCCTGGTCCCTGTTGGTCATCAGCCTGATTCCACTTGGGTTTGGAGTTCACTCCCTGCGTACGCGCGGAAAGCCCGCCCGTCAAAGGGAAGGCGATCCATCCCTACTTGCTTTCGAGAAAACCACGACCTTAGTCACGAGCGGAATCTACCATTACATTCGTCACCCACTTTATAGTTCCTTATTTTTGCTCACATGGGGAATTTTCTTCAAATCCCCTTCGAGTGTCAGCGCGATTCTCTCGGGCATATCCACCCTCTTTCTTGTGCTCACTGCCAAAGCAGATGAAGCTGAATGTGTCAACTTCTTTGGCACACCATATGTGGATTATATAAAGACCACCAAGATGTTCATCCCGTATATCCTATAAACCATGAAAGTCATGCTCCTGCGAGAGATCACATCTCTCAAACAAAACCCAAAGCCACTTTCGTTCGAAGAAATGGCAGATCCAAAACCGAACGAAAATGAAGTTTTGCTGCGCGTCACGCGGTGCGGAGTCTGCCACACGGAACTGGACGAGATCGAAGGGCGGACTCCCCCTCCGCGGCTGCCGGTTGTTTTGGGGCATCAGGTGGTGGGGGTTGTGGAACGTAGTGGCGACTCTGCGAAGCGTCCCATTGGGATCAGTCGCACCTTAACGACTAAAGTCGTTACTACGGGTCAACGCGTGGGAGTGGCATGGATCGCGTCCGCGTGTGGGAAGTGTCATCACTGCCTGGCAGGGAACGAAAACCTGTGTGCAGACTTCAAAGCGACCGGGCGCGATGTAGACGGCGGCTATGCCGAGTACATGAAAGTCCGCGCGGAGTTTGTGCATCCCATCCCTGAGGGGTTCAGCGACTCGGAAGCCGCGCCGTTGCTGTGTGCAGGCGCGATCGGGTATCGGTCCCTGCGGTTGAGCAACATTCAGGATGGACAGAATTTAGGCTTGATGGGATTTGGCGGGTCGAATCATCTGGTGTTGAAGATGGCGGAGCATAAGTTTCCGAATGCCAGGGTGTTTGTTTTCAGCAGAAACCCGTCTGAGCGCGAGTTTGCCCTGTCGCTGGGAGCGGCCTGGGCGGGCGCGATTGACCAGAGTCCGCTCGAGGGGTTGAATGCGGTCATTGACACAACGCCGGTCTGGGGGCCAGTGAGTGAAGCGTTGAAGGTCTTGAGTCCAGGCGGCAGGCTGGTGATCAATGCAATTCGCAAGGAGGAGTCCGATAAAGAAGTTTTATCCAGATTGGATTATCCGTCGCAGTTGTGGATGGAGAAGGAGATCAAGAGTGTGGCAAATGTGACGCGCGCCGATGTGCGTGAGTTTATGCAATTGGCGGCGGAGGCGGGCATCAAGCCTGAGTTTCAGGAGTACGAGTTGAAGGACGCCAATCAGGCGCTGCTCGAAATGAAACAGGGGAAAATCCGCGGCGCGAAAGTGTTGGTGGTGTGAGAACAGGAGAGAAGATGTCCGAGAATACTGACAGGACAAGGTCGGTGATCAACGCGGTGGTGCGGCTGGCCGTTGGCATCCCCATGATCGGCGCATTGTTCTTCCTGCCCGCCGGGACGTTCAACTACTGGCAGGCATGGGTCTGGCTGGGGGCGCTCTTCATCCCGATGGGCATCTCGCTGGTGTACCTGGTCAGGATGGACCCCGCCCTGCTCGAACGGCGCACGCGCACGAACGAAATGCGCCCCGAACAGCGGCGCATCATCATGGCGTCGACCATATACCTCCTAACCATCTTCATCCTGCCGGGATTTGATGTCCGTTACGGGTGGTCGAATGTGCCCGCCTGGTTGTGCCTCGCCGCGGACGGGGTCGTGCTCGGGAGTTACCTCCTCTATGTGCTCGTCCTGAGAACCAATACCTTTGCATCGCGCGTCATCGAAGTGGAACAGGGACAGCAGGTCATCACCAGCGGTCCGTACGCCTTCGTCCGCCACCCGATGTACCTGGCGATGATCCTGATGATGACCGCCACACCGCTGGCGCTCGGCTCGTACTGGGCAATGATCCCCTCGATCCTGTTTATCCTGCTGTTAGCCGCCCGCGCCAAAAACGAAGAGGAACTCCTGCAAAAGGAACTCAAAGGGTATCGCGAATACACCCAAAAAGTACGCTATCGGCTTTTCCCGGGAGTTTGGTAATGGCAAAGGCACTCAAAGACCCCGAAGGGAACGAGACCAGACACCTGCATCAGTTCGCAGACTTCGCTGGAAAGCGCGTGCTGGAAGTTGGATGCGGCGAGGGACGCCTGACCTGGCGATACGCCCGCGCCTCCTCCCTGACCGTTGGGTTGGATCCTGACCGAAATGCCTTGCGTGTCGCTACGATAGACCGCCCGTCAGACCTGGTGGATAAAGTCCACTTCGTCAACGCGCATGCAGAACACATCCCCTTCCGCAAAGAGATCTTCGACATCGCCGTCCTCGCCTGGTCGCTCTGATGAATAGCCCATGCGGGCATGGTTCATGCCCTGGGTGAAATTCACAGAGTCCTCGTGCCGGACGGGGTCCTCATTGATTTGCGTCCGCTCGCCAACCGCTGGAGCATCGAGGTGTTCTCCGCCCGCGAGACGCGCGAGACCGGTCACGTCACCGACCTGCCGCTCGGCTTGGAAGACGACGAATCCGCGAACCAGGCAATGAGAAATGCCGAATCGAACGGCTGGTTCACGCGCGAACGGGAGACGTTCTTCCCGCTCCACTACGTCTGGGATACCGCCAGCGACATGGAAAAATGGGTCGACGAGGAATGGGAGAATTTCATCGGTCTTGATGAGGAAACTCGACGCGCCACCCGCTCCGCCTGGGCGCTGGGCGACGCGGACAGCCGCGTCCGTGTGAGAGCACAGATGCTGATCGCAAAATGGAAAAAGTTATAGCCGTTTTCCTGAAATCGTATCGAAGAAATACAAATGGCCGGGATCGACCGCAACATGGACCAATTGCCCGATGTGAAGTTTTACATCCATGGGACAGAGACCCGAATACGTGATCTTCCCCATGCGGACGTACACAATCTGGACGTGATGCACCAGGTCAGGCTCCACCGCTTCGACCTCCGCCCGGAACTGGGTCGCACCAATAGGCAAAGTTTCCGCTGAGACCCTGACATCCTCACGCCGCGTCCCCAACGTGAGCTGCTGTCCATCGCGGACAAGTGGGAGGATGCGGCCTGGGATGGGAAAAGCATAATCGTTCAGGATCAGCCGTCCCCCAGAGACCGAACCGCTGGGATACAAATCCATGGGCGGGAGTCCCAGAAATCCCGCGACAAATATGCTGGCAGGGTTGCCAGTCAATTCCTGATATGTGCCCACTTGTTCGATTCGTCCCGCGTGCATGACAACGATCTGGTCGGCAATCGCGACAGCCTCGACCTGGTCGTGCGTGACGTAAAGGCTCGTGATACCGAACTTATGCAAGAGGCGTTTGATCTCGGTACGGGTCTTAACACGCAGTTTCGCATCGAGGTTGGAAAGCGGCTCGTCGAACAAAAACAACCTTGGCGCACGGACAATGGCTCGGGCGATGGCGACGCGTTGCTTCTCTCCGCCAGAGAGCGTGCCCGGCTTGCGCGGTAAAAGATCCTTGAAGCCAATGCCCATCAGTTCGGAGGTATATTCGATGCGCTGGCGCGTTTCTTCATCGCCGATCTCGTGCATCTTGAAGAAGAACGAAAGATTGCCCTCGTTGTTGAAGTTCGGGTAGAGCGCGTAATTCTGAAAGACCATGCCGATATAACGCTCACCGGGAGGAATGTTCTGCACGTCCTCCCCATCGTAAAGGACCTGCCCAGAATAATCGTTCATGATCCCCGCCACCACGCGCAATAATGTACTCTTCCCGCACCCCGATGGACCGACGACGACAAAGGTCTGCCCCTGCGGGATCGTCAAATTGACGCGATCCAACGCCACCACGCCTTTTGATGTTTCGACAGGTGGTTCCTCCTGGTGGCGTTCCTTGTGAAACCTGAATATACGGCTGACCGGGTCGCGCAGGGGTGCAGGATAGTAGTAACTGACATCGCGTAGTTGGATCTCTGCCATGTTCGCTCCAGAAATATTGTATCACCGCCGCGCCCCTTCAAAACAAGGGCAGTTTTGTTAGCGACAAGTTAACAATTCAGGATTTTTTGCTTTTGGCGAAACGAATGAGTGAGATGTGCGTACTTTAATTATCCATTGATTTTAAGGAGAAAACCATGCAACAGGTTCCCGCCTCCACACCACAACCTGCGCCATCCCGTCTCTGGCGCGTCCTGCGCCTGATCCCGCTCACGCTCATGCTTCTCAGCCTGGGCATTCTCCTGACCATGTTCCTAATGGGCGGTATGACGAAGATATCTGCATGGTATCTCGCGCAATTCCTGCCCCCCATTCTCGGTTTGCTCTCTCTCGTCACCCTCATTATCTACGCCATCGTGAAACGGAAGTTCAACCGTCTCATGGGCATGACCCTTGTTGGCGCACTCGTTTGCCTGTCACCCGCTGTCATGCTGGTCAAACCGATGGCATTTCCCGCCTCGCTTGAAACCACAGAACCGTCAGCTACTGTGCGCCTGCCCGCGGAAGTCCCGCTTAAGGTGGCTTGGGGCGGGGACAAATTAGAGACAAATTACCACGCTGTCGCACCCGACCAGCGCTGGGCTTACGACCTACTTGTGGAACCCTACGTGAACGGGAGCGACAAGCTTGAGGATTATGGCTGTTACGGGGTTCCGGTTGTCGCACCCGCCAACGGTCTTATTGTCAAAGCCCACGATGGGGAACCAGACGAAGTACCGGGTATGGTCTCGAACAACTTCACAGCCCCCGAAGGGAACTTCGTTGCGATCCAGTTGGATGAGACAGGAACGTACTTGATCATTGCGCATCTAAAGCCGGGCAGTGTAACCGTGAAAACGGGCGATACAGTCGTCGAGGGACAGGTCATCGGCGCATGCGGCAACTCTGGGAATACAAGTGAGCCGCACATCCACATCCACCACCAACGGCAGGATCCCAACCTTTTTCCGCTCAACTTTGCAGAGGGGCTTCCGCTGTATTTCAGGGATCACGATGGTCCACCGATGCCGGTTGGAGGGTTCGAACAGAACGGTGATGTGGTCACGCTCACCGGTGATACGGTTCAACACATCGGGAAGTAGAACACCAGGTGACTGTCACTTGGCAAGTGGCAGTCACCTTGACTAACAGGGGGTAAAATATCCGAATGACGAAACAAATCCCCACTGAACAAACGGAAGCGAATATCCAGGAGGTTTTGCGACTGCTCTCCGAGACTCCCGTTCAACTCGAAAAACTGTGCAAGGGATTATCGGAGGAAAAACTGCGCAAGCCGCTCGGAGCAGGAGAACGGTCATTTGCCGAGGTGTTGGCACATTTACTGAATTGCGAAGCGCGGACTTCCGAGTCGATCTATCTGGCATTGCTCTTGAAAGAGCCTGCTCTTCATCCCATCCACCCGGAACGCGATCTGGGGAAATTGCTGCGGTACGACCAGTTTCCCTTCGATGAACAATTGGCGTATTTCAAGTTCCGACGCGCAGTTTTATTGAAAGTACTTTCTTCGTTGAAGGAAAGCCAATGGTCGAGAGCGGTTCGTGAGGAAGGGAAACAACGCAAGGAGTTGGTCTACGGACAGGCGCGCGGACAGGCACTACATGAACTGGAACATATACAGGATCTTGAAAGAAAACTGAACAAAAAATCTTAGAAGTGAGGTGATAATGCTCGAAATACGTCGTTTATCGTTGTCAGAACTCGAAACGGGATTGGAACACATCCGCCGATCGCCAAAGGATGAGGGGAGGCTGATGCTGATCGTGCGGCGGCCAGACGTCGATGAGCGTGAAGCGGTGCAGGAATGTCAGCTGGATCCCATCGAGGGACTCGTCGGTGACAATTGGAAGATCCGCGGGAATAAAAACACGCCGGACGGTTCGGCAAACATCAACGCACAGGTCACGGTCATAAACTCGCGGACAATAGAACTGCTCGCACAGGATGAAGGACGCTGGTCACTGGCTGGCGACCAGCTCTACATTGACATGGACCTGAGCGATGAGAACCTCCCGCCTGGTACACGGCTTGCACTGGGAACAGCTGTGCTTGAAGTCTCGGACGTGCCGCACACAGGATGCAGGAAGTTCGCGGAGCGGTACGGTACGGATGCGACGAAGTTCGTCAATTCATCCGAAGGGAAACGACTCCACCTGCGGGGGATCAACACGAAAGTGGTGCAGGCGGGCACGGTTCGTGTTGGGGATGTGGCGAGGAAGCTGGCATGAAAACAAATAAACCACCTGCAAAAACGATGGACGAGCACATCGCAAACTCCCCCAAGGAAGTGCAGGCGATCCTGAAAAAGATCAGGACGACGATCAAAAGGGCCGCGCCTGACGCGGAAGAGACGATCAACTACGGGATCCCCACGTTCACGCTTAAAGGGAATCTGGTCCACTTTGCAGGATTCAAAAGTCTCACATCGGGTTTTATCCCACGCCATCGGGAATTGAGAAATTCAAAAAGGAATTGTCCGTTTACGAGGGCGCGAAGGGATCGGTAAAATTCCCGCTGGATAAACCGATCCCATACGGGCTGATCGAAAAGATCGTCAAATTCAGGGTTAAGGAAAATCTTGAAAAAGCTGAAATGAGGAAAAAGAAGAAGTGAGTTACGGACTTACTGCACATCCAGCCCGGTGGCGCGCGACAGCAACCTATGGATCAGCATCGTCGGCAGGATCAGCATCACATGGATGACCGAACTCAACCCCAGGATCACCGCCACCGAACTGAGAAAATTGCTGACGAGCGGGGCAACGGTGTCCAGCATCCACGGACCGGCGCCGATCAAGAGGGCAATCGCGAACAGGATCCCCACCGAGACCACCAATTCCAGCCAGGCATGGCGGTCTGACTCGGAGGGCATCATCGTACTGCTGACCGCAAAGGCAAGGTAAAACCACAGGAAAAAATCTTTTACGGTCGGCAGGAATTTGATCCCCAGCCAGAACAGGTCAAACTGGCCGTTGCGGAACGTGTCCCAAAGTACGCGCATGTCCAGCCGGTAGACAGCAACATACGCCACAAAGAGCGTCCCGAAGATCAATGGCGCGGCGCCGATCAGCGAATCGCGCACAATGTCCGATTTGGCAGTTTCCACGTAACCGAGCTGCAGGCGTCCGTTGGGCAGGGCGCGCGGGATGACCGAGAAGCCCCCCGTCCGCACGCGCAGGAGTTTCGCCGTCAAAAAATGGCTCAATTCATGCAAAAAGACCCCCGGCAGGAAGATGATCTGGAAAAGGACGATCGTCAAACGCGCATCGCGGCTCAATATCAAAAACACCGCCTGGATCTCGCGGTGCAACAGCCGCTGAAGAAAGATCAGCGGCACGAGTAAAGCGACGAACCAGAAGAAACCTGTGAGCTGATTCATGAATGTCCCCGATTATAAGACCATGAACAATGGACGGTAGACCGTGGATCGATCCGTCCACGGTCTACCGTCTACGGTCTATTACTCCGCCAGCCGCCTTCGCGATGGCGACGAACTCGTCCACTTTCAGGCTCGCGCCGCCAACCAGCGCGCCGTCAATGTCGGATTGCCCGAAGAATTCGGACGCGTTCGCGGCGGTCACTGAACCGCCATACAGGATGCGGATCGCCTGGGCATTTTCCTCGCCGAACAAACGGCTCAGCGCAGGACGAATGACCTGCCCATGCACAGCATTGGCATTTTCCCCGCTCGAGGCTTTGCCTGTGCCGATCGCCCAGACCGGTTCGTACGCGACCACAATGCGCGCAGCGATGGCAGGATCGACGTCAGCGAAGCCGAGGTTGATCTGGCGCAGGACCACTTCCGAGGTCCGCCCTGACTCTGTACTCTTCCAGCGTCTCCCCCACGCAGACGATGGGCGTCAGGTCGTGTTTCAATGCCGCATGCAGTTTCTTGTTGACCGTCGCATCCGTTTCGCCGAAATAGGTCCGCCGCTCCGAGTGACCGATGATGACGTAATTGCATAATTCCCTGACCATGTTCGGGGCGATCTCGCCGGTGAAGGCGCCCTTCTCCTCCCAGTGCATGTTCTGCGCGCCGAGACCGATGCCGCTTCCATCCAGCATTGAGGAGATGGCAAAGAGCGAGGCGAACGGCGGACAGAGAACTTTGTCCACGCCGGCAACGTCCATCAGCGGGGCAAGCAGTTTCGAAACCAGTTCGCGCGCCTCGGCGACGGTCTTGTTCATCTTCCAGTTCCCTGCGACAAAAGGAATACGACTCATATCAGTACCTCTCTTTGAAGTTAAAAAGTGGCAGTCATTTGGCTCCCCGCGCTCCGCTTCGGGAGTGCTTCGCAAAAATGACTGCCACTTTTAAATATTTACTTATCGTTCAACGCTGCGACGCCGGGCAATTCCTTGCCTTCGAGGAATTCCAGCGAGGCGCCGCCGCCCGTGGAGACGTGCGTCATCTGTTTGGCAACGCCCGCCTTCTTGACCGCGCTGGCGCTGTCGCCGCCGCCGATCACGGTCGTCGCACCCGACTCAGCCAGCAGCTTGGCAAGAGCGAATGTCCCTTCGGCAAATTTCGGCATCTCGAACACGCCCACTGGTCCATTCCACACTACAAGTTTGGCCCCGCTCAGAGCTTGTTTATACAACTCAATCGTCTTCGGTCCCACGTCCAGCATGCGCCAGCCCGCGGGGATCTTGTCCACGTCCACGACCTGGATGTTCGCTTCGGCTTCGAATTTGTCGGCGATGACCGCGTCCACCGGCAGGATCAACTTGTCGCCGGACTTCGCCATGATCGCCTTCGCGGTTTCAAGCGAAGCCTCTTCGACCAGGCTGTCCTGCATGTTCAGTCCCTGCGCGGCAAGGAAGGTGTTCGCCATGCCGCCGCCGATGATCAACTTGTCGCATTTGGTGAGCAGGGTCTCCACGACCAGGATCTTGTCGCTGATCTTCGCCCCGCCGAGGATGGCAACATACGGATGCTCGGGATTCGCGACCGCGCGCCCAAGATACTCGAGTTCCTGTTCCATCAGGAAGCCGGAAACGGCCGGCAGGAAGCGTGCAATTCCTTCCGTCGAGGAATGGGCGCGGTGTGCTGACCCGAACGCATCATTCACATAGACGTCTGCCAGCGCTGCCATTTGCTTTGCCAGCTCGAGGTCGTTCTTCTCCTCACCCTTATGGAAGCGGGTATTCTCGAGCATGACCACTTCGCCGGGCTTGAGCGCCTTTGCCAATCGCCTCCACTTCGGGACCCACGCAATCCGGCGCCATTTTGACGGGAATCCCCAAATGCCCGGCTGAAAACCTCCGAAGCGGCTTTCAGGCTGAATTCCGGGTCCGGACCGCCCTTGGGGCGTCCCAGAGTGACTCGCAAGCAGGAGCGAGGCTCCCTGTTCGAGGCAGTATTTGATCGTCGGCAATGCGGCTTTGATGCGTTTGTCGTCCGTGACCTTGCCTTCCGCCATCGGGACGTTGAAATCCACACGCATGAAGACGCGTTTGCCTTTGAGATCGATGTCTTTTACAGTTTTCTTGTTCATATCTCATCCTACAAAAAACCTTGCGACAGGTTTAAACGCTCCGCAAGGTTTGTATTACAGGCTCTTCGCCATCAACGCCGCAAGGTCGGCGGTGCGGCAGGAGTAGCCCCATTCGTTATCGTACCAGGTGACGACCTTGACGAAGTTGCTCTTTTCCTTGCCGAGCACCATCGTAAATTGGATATCGATCGACGATGAGTGAGGATCGCCCTTGAAGTCAATGCTGACGAGCGGCTCATCCACTGCCTGCAGGATACCCTTGAAGCGCGGCAGTTTGGCGGCGTCGCGGAATGCCTGGCGCAATTCCTCGGTGGTGGTTTCCTTTTCGAGTTCGGCAGTGAAATCCACGACCGAGACGGTGCTGGTCGGCACGCGCAGGGCGTAACCGTCGAACTTGCCCTTGAGTTCAGGGATCACGAGCGCAATGGCTTTCGCGGCGCCGGTGGTGGTCGGGATGATGCTCATGGCGGCGGCACGCGCGCGGCGCAGATCTGAGTGCGGCAGGTCGAGGATCTTCTGGTCATTCGTGTACGCGTGGATGGTGGTCATGAAGCCGCGTTTGATGGTGTAGTTGTCGTGCACCACCTTCGCGGCGGGCGCGAGGCAGTTCGTGGTGCAGGAGGCGTTCGAGACAACGTGATGCTTTGCCGGGTCATACTTGTCCTCGTTCACACCCAGCACGACGGTCAGATCTTCACCTTCTGCGGGAGAGGTGATAATGACTTTCTTCGCTCCGCCCTTGGTGATGTGATTGACCGCGCCTTTGACGGTCTTGCCCTTCTTGTTCACGCCGTCTTCCTTGATGGTGAACAAGCCGGTGCCTTCGACGACGATCTCGACCCCAAGGTCAGCCCCACGGAATCGCGGCAGGATCGGTCTCTTTGAAGGCTTTGATCTTCTTGCCATCGATCTGCAGAGCCATCATCGGCAACTTCAACGGTGCCATTGAAGCGGCCATAATTCGAGTCGTACTTGAGCAGGTGCGCCATGGTCTTCATGTCGCCGATGTCGTTGAAAGCCACAACTTCCAACTCGTTTGGATACATGTCGCGGATCGCTTTCAGGACCTGACGACCGATGCGTCCAAACCCATTAATACCAACTTTGACTGTCATATTAAACCTCCAGGTTTAGTTTGTGATGAAGTATACAAAATGATTTTATCACAGAGACTCGCACAGACAAATAATGACGAAAGTAACCTATTCCAGCGGTCCGGTATATTCAGCCAGGATCGTGATCAAAGCCTCAGCCAGTTTTTTCGAGTCATGACGCCAGGAATAACCTATGATCAACCAGGTCTGCGCAACGTACGCGCGAATCGGAAAGGGTCTTCTCATCCGCACGCACCCACTGAGAGTCGTCGAGCAGTTGACCTTGATAGTTGTCGTTACACAGAAGGACATCGAAGAGTCTGTCCCCCACATGCTCCTCCAGTACCCGTACATGGTCGTAACACGAGTACAGGTCGGTCTCCCCTTTCTGGGTGGCAATGTTGCTCACATACACTTTAACCGCCCGGCTCGATTGAACTGCGCCGAGCAGATCCTGAACGAGCAGGTTGGGCAGAAGGCTTGTGTAGAGACTTCCCGGTCCCACCACGATCATATCCGCGCTCAGGATCGCCTTGATGACCGGCGGATAGGCCGGCGCGTTGTTCGGCTCCAGCCAGACACGCTGGACCCTTCCCGCCATTTTGGGGATGCGGCTCTCTCCCTGCACCCGAACCTGATTCAGCGAATTGGGCAGTTGCATGTCTGCGACCAGCCGCACATTATGCAGCGTGGACGGGAGCACGCGCCCGCTCACCGACAACACCTTGCCAGATTCAGCGATCGCGCCCTCGAAACTCCCGGTAATATCCGCCAGCGCCGTAATGAACAGATTCCCGAACGAATGACCGTCGAGGTTCCCTGATCCGCTGAAACGGTATTGGAACAACTGCGTGAGCATCTGCTCATCGTTCGATAATGCCGCCAGGCAGTTGCGGATATCCCCCGGTGGGAGTATCCCAAAACTCTCCCGCAAACGTCCCGACGATCCGCCGTCATCCGCCACAGTGACGACCGCTGTCAGATTACGGGTATAGGTCTTCAGTCCGCGTAGAAGCGTGGCAAGTCCGTGGCCGCCGCCGATCGTCACGATGCGCGGTCCGCGCTCGCGGCGGCGAAAATTGGCAAGTTCATCCACAAGCGGACGCCCCGGGCGGACATATGGGCGCAACAGGGAGCGGTTCAACTGCCAGATGCCAAAAACCACCACACCAATTCCAAGCCCGCCGAAGATCGCTACACGCAAAAAACGCGGCAGGAAACGCAGGGATGCATACGAGAGAATGGTCAGCAGGATCGGATTCGTCGAATCGGTACGGTACAAATCCAACAGGAATATGGCGAGACCGACCCCCAGCATGGTTACACCCAGCAATACGACCAGGTACCAGCGTTTAACCCCCAAACCTGGCGCAAACCAGCGGCCAATCAGACGCAGGCTATTCGAAAAGGCATCACGCCTGGAGTTCTTCTTCATGCTATTAAGGAGTTTAGCAGGGAGACAGGCAGGAGTCAATCAGCCTCCCCGCCTTACATCCTTGTGAGTGAATCCACCACACGGCTCGGTTATAATTGTCCTTATGAGCCTGATAATCGCCATAGACATCGGCGGGACACACATCCGCGTTGCCGCCTACGAACCCAATAGTACCAAACCGGTCGCCCACAAACGTACCAAATCCCTCGCGCACACCCCTGGCGTATTCGACCGCCTGGCGGGTGCTGTGGAATCGATCTGGAAACAGGGAGAGGTGACCGCCATCGGCATCGCTTCGCCAGGCCCTCTCGACCCGCACACCGGCACGATCCTCGATACGCCGAACATACCCCAGTGGACGAACTTTCCGGTCGCCCCCAAACTCTCCGAACGCTTCGGCGTGCCCGTATACCTGGACAACGACGCCAACATGGCTGGCCTTGCCGAGTGGCAGTTCGGCGCGGGCAAAGGACACACCGATCTGGTGTATCTCACCATCAGCACCGGAATAGGCGGCGGCGTGATCAGCCATAATAACCTGTTACAGGGGTATCGCGGCATGGGAGCGGAGCTCGGTCACATGACCATAGATCCAGATGGTCCGCTTTGCGGTTGCGGTCATCCCGGACACGTGGAATCATTTTCATCGGGACCCGCCATTGCGCGGTATGTCAACGAACGGCTCAAGGCAGGCGACAAATCCTCGCTTCAGGCGGACCCGAACCTGTCTGCGGCGCAAATAGCCGACGCTGCCCGTCAGGGCGACCCGCTTGCGATCTCCGCCTTTGCGCGTGCAGGACACTACCTTGGCATTGCGGTTGCCAATTACCTCGCCATCTTCGATCCCTCCATTTTGATATTTGGCGGCGGGGTATCCCAGGTCGGCGATTTATTGTTCAAGCCTTTTGAAGAGAGCCTGCGCAAGCAGGTCTTCCATCCGCATTATCTGGATAACCTGACCATCACCAAAGCTGCGCTGGGCGACGATGCCGGCCTGCTCGGCGCGCTGGCACTGGCTCGGATGAAGAGCAAATAAGATGTGCAAGGCAAAATTATTCACGCCACCCTTGTGGATGGCAACAAAATGGTGGACAGCTGAACGGGCAGGGTAAAGGCTGATCGAAGAGAAGCAGCATTCGGCTTGTCCGGAACCGCCGCGCAGCGGATGTCGCATGACATGGAAAGCCGCGCTTTGTCCATTGTGAGACAGGGCGAAACTCAACGTCATCTACAATAAAAAGAATATTTCAGGAGTACGAATGAACAAGCTGAATGTGCCGGGCCCAAAGGCTCAGGCATTGATCGAACGTGACAAGAAAGTGATCTCGTCGTCCTATCCGCGCGGGTATCCGTTCGTGATGGATCATGGCAAGGGCGTGGAAGTGTGGGATCCCGATGGCAACCGCTTCATTGACATGATGGGCGGCATTGCGGTCGTGGCAACGGGACACGCCAACTCGAAAGTAGTCAAGGCAGTACAGGGCGCCGCGGAGAAATTCCTGCACATCTCGTCCGATTTCTATCACGAGAATTGGATCCGCCTGAGCGAAAAGCTGGACGAAATTGCGCCGTTCGAAGAGAATGCCAAGACGTTCTTAACCAATTCGGGAACCGAGGCGGTCGAGACTGCCATCAAATTGGCAAAATTCAAGACCAAACGCCATAATTTCATCGGTTTCTTCGGCGCCTTCCACGGACGCACGATGGGGGCGGTGTCGTTCACCGCCAGCAAGCCGCATTATCACCGCGGGTTCTACCCGTTGATGCCCGGTGTGACACACGTACCATTCCCCGATCCATACCGCCCGATATTGGAGCGCAAGTACGGCGAAGACTACGGCGAAACAGTTGTGCGTTTCATTGAAGAGGAAGTGTTCGGCCACAACGTTCCCGGCGATGAGATCGCGGGGGTATTGGTCGAACCAATTCAAGGCGAGGGCGGATACCTCGTCCCGCCGGACGGATTCTTCCCCGCCCTGCGGAAGTTGTGTGACAAGTATGGCATCCTGCTGATCGCGGACGAGGTGCAAAGCGGTATGGGGCGCACCGGCAAGTGGTGGGCGATCGAACACTGGAATGTGGAGCCGGATATTGTCACTTCGGCAAAGGGAATCGCATCCGGCATGCCACTCGGTGCCTGTATCGCGCGCGAATCTGTGATGGACTGGCCGAAGGGTGTGCACGGCAACACCTATGGCGGCAACCCCGTCTCCTGTGCGGCATCACTGGCGACGATCGAACTGCTCGAGGAGAAATATCTTGCGAACGCCGCCGAGGTCGGTCAGTACGCCCTGGATGCATTGCAAGAAATACAGGTGCGGCACACTTCCATCGGCGATGTGCGCGGCAAGGGGTTGATGATCGGCATCGAGTTCGTAAAAGATAAGGGTACGAAGGAACCGAACGAGGAACTTCGCAACATGGTCGAAAAGACCGCCTTCGAATACGGCCTATTACTTCTCGGCTGCGGCAAATCGGTCATCCGCCTGGCACCGCCGCTGTGCATTACAAAAAAGGAAATGGATGAAGCGCTCGACATCTTTGAGAACGTGATCGGAATGGCCGAGCAGGAACAGGGGCTGAGGTAGGATTCTAAGTCAACCGGCGTACAGCCGGTTCTATAAAAAGGGCTGCTCCCGTAGAGAGGCAGCCCTTTTTCATTTCTTACATTTTGCATACACGCCGGTGATAAAATCGACCTATGCTTCCCGATTTCCGAGTCCGTCAACGTGACTACCTGCTTGAACTCTCGCGTGCCCTCACCCAGGAATTGGACCTCGAGAAACTTCTTGCGCGTATCCTTAAGATTTCCATCGAAATGCTTGCAGGACAAGCCGGACTCATTGCCCTAAAAGAACAGGATGGCTGGCGCGTCGCCACCGCCCAGGGAATTGCCCCGGCTTTCCTGAGTTATTTGACCCCGCTATTGGCTGAGGAAAACGTGCGCGAACTGGACGTGCGCGAACTTAACCGCATGTTGAAGGAACTGACCTACACCGCCAGCATGGGACTCCTCAATGGCACCGCCCTACCCCTTGCCGCGCACGGACAGGTCATCGGCGTCATCTTCATCTTCCGCAATTATCCCGACCTTTTCACCCAAAACGACCGCATCCTGCTCCAATCGTTTGCAGACCAGGCCGCCATAGCCGTATACAACGCCAGGTTGTATGGACAGGTCTCCTTTGAGAAACAACGGCTGGACGCTTTACTTGACTCAGCCGCAGACGGCATTCTGATCCTCAACGCCGACCTGACCATCGAGCGCGTCAACGACGCCTTTGAGCTGATGTACGGCAAAACCCACGACGAACTTGCCACCTTGCCTCACAACGACGTCATTCGATGGGCAGGCGAACCGCAAGGTTCCACCCTCAAAGAAGCCATTGCCAATGGCTGGCCCCTCACCCCGAACGCCACACTCTACGTGGAAGGTGACCTTGAACGCAGTTTTCAGCCCCCGCTCCCTGTTGGAATCACCTACGCGCCTCTAATCTCCCCTGACGGTAAACTTCGCAATATCATCGTCAGCGTACGCGACATCACCCACTTCCGCACGGCGGACGAGATCAAGGCTACGTTCATCTCCATTGTCAGCCATGAACTTCGCACACCGGTCGCGCTCATCAAAGGCTACGCATCCACATTGCGGCGCGATGATGCCAAATGGGACAAGTCCACCATCAGCGATTCGCTGGCTGTCATCGAAGAGGAGGCTGACCGCCTCAGCAAAATGATAGATGACCTGCTCGACGCCTCGCGCCTGCAGGCAGGCGGGATGAGTCTCAATCGGGCGGATGTTTCCCTCGCAATGCTATCCAACCGCGTTGCACAAAGATTTTCCACACAATCGAACCATCACTCCATCGTCACGGATTTCCCTGAAAAATTCCCGGTTATCCTTGCCGATGAGACGCGCCTCGAACAGGTTGTTGCCAATCTTGTCTCCAACGCGCTCAAGTACGCATCGAAAGGCGAGATCAGGATCAGCGGACAGGTTCGTCCCGAACAGGTCATTGTTTGTGTATCGGATGAAGGTCCCGGCATCGAAGCCAAAGACCTGCCGCACATATTCGACCGCTTTTACCGTTCGACGAAAGCCGTCAAGAACACGAAAGGCGCCGGGTTGGGACTGTACCTCGCGCGCGCCATCGTTGAGGCACACGGCGGCCGCATCTGGGCGGACCCGAAACCTGACTCCGGCGCGAGGATCTGTTTCTCCCTGCCGCGTTGACCTGCCCCATCCACCTCCAAAAGGAGAGGGGAATGCTGTCGGGATGGTAAAATCACTCGAAACAGAATCAGCCATCCCTGAGTCTGAAGCGGAATCAAATCCAAAATCTCAAATCGGAACTTGACAAATGCCACAAACACAAATTGCATGTCCCAACTGCCGCCAGTTGATCGCGGCCAATATTGAACAACTCGTTGACGTAACCCAGGACCCGCAAGCCAAGCAGAGACTGCTCGGAGGCGTATCCAACATGGCGCGCTGTCCGCATTGCGGGTTTCAGGGGCGGCTTGCCACTCCCATTGTGTATCACGATAATGCGAAGGAATTACTGCTCACCTTCTTCCCGCCCGAATTGAACATGCCGTTGAACGAGCAGGAAAGGATGATCGGTCCGCTCATCAAGAAGGTGACCGAGAGCCTGCCCGCCGAAAAGCGCAAGGGGTATTTGCTCAAACCCATCCCCAACCTGTCCTACGAATCGATGGTCAAACTGATCCTTGAAAAGGACGGGGTCACGCCGGAAATGCTCAAGGAACAGCAGGACCGGGTGCAACTGGTGGAGCGGCTCATCCAGGCCAGTTCAAAGGATGTACGCAGCGAGATCATCAAACAGAACGAGAAACTATTCGATGAACAGTTCTTTGCATTGTTCAGCCGCCTTGCGCAGAGCGCAGCAGGGAGCGGACAACAGCAGATCGCGCAGGCAATGGTCGAGTTGCAGGATCAACTCCTGGAAGAGACCGCGTTCGGGCGTCAGCTGAAGGAGTCGGTTGGGGAGCTGGAAGCCGCTTCAAAGTCCCTGCAGGAGGCGGGAAAAGGGCTCACGCGCGAGAAACTGCTGGATATCATCGTTGAGGCGCCCAGCGACGCGCGGCTCAAGGCGTACGTCAGCCTGGTTCGCGGCGGTATGGACTATCAATTCTTCCAACTGCTCACCGAAAGGATCGACAAGGCTTCAGGTGAAGAAAAGTCGAAACTTGAAGCGTTGCGCGAGAAACTGCTTGGGTTCACCAGCGAAGTGGACAAGCAACTGGAAGCACGCTACAAACAGGCGCAGGAACTTGTCGAGAAGATCCTTTCGCAGGATGATGTGGTCAAGGCAGTGCAGGATAACCTGGCGAACATCACGCAGGACGTGGTGGATATTGCCAGCCAGATGCTGAAGCAGGCCTCGGACAAGAACGATTACGCGCGCATGGGCAAACTGCAAAAGATGATCGAGGTCCTGCGCCAGGCTTCCACACCGCCTGAAGTGGAATTCATCGAACAACTTCTGGACGCGCCCGATGACGCGAGCCTCGAGAAAATGCTGGAAGCCAGCAAGGATATGATCAATGACCAGTTCATGGAGGCGTTGATCGGGCTGGTCGCCCAGGTGGACCAGGCGGCGGAACAGGGAAACCCTGAAGCCAAAGGCCTAAGCGAGAAACTCAGCAAGGTTTATAAAACCGCCATGAAGTTTTCCATGAAGAAGAATTTGGGATAAAGCGATACAGGCCCTAAAGATCTCATAAATCTTTAGGGCTTTTTTTACCTCAGGCCCTCGAACAGATCGTTCTCAATTTCCCTGCCCCCGTTCACCATACTAAAAGCTCGAAAGAACGTCCCCTGCGTGGCGAGGACTGTGACCACCGCATCTTCGGGCATCTCGGCAAGCGCGCCGAGCGACGGCAGCTGGCTTCGATGACACTGGATCGCCCGCCATGCGGTTCGGCAGTGCTCCGCCATGTCAATGCGGGTCGTGATCATCCATTCCTTCCACGCCACTTCGCCGCGGATCTGGTCGCCGACCGGGAAAGTCATGTCGCCCATGAAGGGTGTGATCAGGTTAACAAAGCTCTCCCCATCCACCATGTAATACAATTTGGCTACACGATAGGCAGGCAGGTCTTCAGGGTCTTGAAAATCCGCATCTGCCGCGCAAACGATTGCTGCGTTGGTGAACTGTCCAATGGCAATGTGGTCAGGGTGACCGTAGTTACCGTCGGGCGGAAATGTCACAACCACGTGCGGCTGGATGCGCCGCATGTGTGTAACGATCCTGCCGACCGCCTCCTCATGATTAGCCCTGTCCACATCGCCGTCGACGTAACCGAGGAAGTAGAGGCCTTTCATGCCGAGTTCCCTGACCGCGTTCCCCAACTCCCTCGTGCGGATCTGGCCGAGTCGCTCTGGACCTGGATCCTGCTCCTCGGGACCGAACCAGCCTTTTTCCCCGCGGGAAGCGCAGACGAGGTGCGTCTCAACCCCCTCGGCGGAATATTTTGCCAGCGTACCGCCCATCCCCATCGAACTCATCATCCGGGTGAGCAAAGACAACCAGTAATTTCAATGGTTCGGTCATCAGCCCTCAGTCGTGAGCGTGTGCATAGACTCTCTGGAATTCCTGCAGGAGAAACTCAGCGACTTTTTCATTGTAAATGATGATTATGTTCTCGTCGTTGCGTTCCTCGGCAGAGCGGGAGAAATTATAGGAACCCAGCACCACGATCTTCTCGTCCACGATGAAGAGCTTGTGATGCATCTGCCCGTCAATGCCATCGATGCGGACGTCCAGCCCTGCCTGGCGGAAGGGGTCATATTCGGTGCCAGTGTTCGATGCAACCTGTTCTTCGTCCATCACACCTTTGATATCCAGCCCTGCTTCAGCCTTTTCGCGCACGATTGCGCCCAATTCATTGGAAGTGAACGAGAACGCAAGGAAGTAAATACTTTCTTCGGACCTGCTCAATAGAGTATAAAGCGCGTTCAGAACATGATCGTCCGGCGAAAAGTAAGTGTCCACGCGTGTGCCATCGAGTGTAAGGCTCGGGTTGGGCGTTGCCGCGATGACATCGGGACCAAAGCTATCTCTCTCGAACATCTCATTGAATTCGGTTGAATAATTCTCCGCGAACTTCGTCGAACGGACGCGGATCATGTGGTTATTATCATCATATGTTCCTAAATCGGTAAAGTTCATCGAACCGAGCCACACTTCGGAACGGTCGATGACCATGAACTTGTCGTGCATCAATCCCTGACGGTTGTCGCCGATGATCGGAACTCCCGCTTCCAGCAATCTTTGCACATCCGAAGAATCCATATTGGTGGATTCCATGACAATGCGGACGGTCACGCCGCGGTCGTGCGCGTTCAGCAATGCATTACGGACGCTGTTCAGCGTGATGCTGTAAGCCGCGACATCCACGCTCAGGCGCGCCGCGTCAATAGCCTCCACAAGGGGGGCATCTATGCCGCCTGTCCCTTGAGGCGATAGCGGACTATCCGGATTCGTGACATACAACTCGAACCATGCGCCGCGCAGACCATATCCTGCCTGGAGATCGATCGGGGTGTATTCGTCCGCTGGCGTTACGGTGATGTCAACGTCAGGGGTTACGGTCGGGGTCTTTTCCCCACATGCAGGAAGCAAAAGCGATAGTACGATCAGCAAAAACATAAAGTGTTTTAGTTTCATGGGTTTCCTATGAAAGCAAAATGGGATTGCACGGATTATAATCCTCCCCCGTGACCACTCCCAGTTCATCCGCCAACCGCCAGATCGCCCGCGCCGCAGGGACCGTGATGCTCGCCATTGTTTTTGGTCAGCTTGTGGGGCTTGCACGCGGCATCATCGTTGCCAACGTGTTCGGTGCGTCGCTTGAACTGGATTCGTTCTACGCTGCCAACCGCGTCAGTGAGACTCTCTTCCTGCTCGTCGCCGGCGGGGCGCTTGGTTCTGCCTTCATCCCGACATTTACCGGACTCCTCACAAAAGGCGACAAAGACTCAGCCTGGAGACTTGCCTCCGCCCTTGCCAACGCGGTCACGCTGACCCTCAGCCTGCTCGCCGCGCTCATCGCCATTTTCGCCCCGCAGGTTGTCCGCTACGCGCTTGCCCCGGGTTTTTCCGCCAACCCTGAGATATTTGCGCTCACGGTCGAATTGCTCCGCATTCAACTGATCTCTGCCGTGCTGTTCGGTCTCGGCGGGTTGATCGTCGGCGTTCTCAACGCGCACCAGGTATTCCTCGTCCCCGCGTTGACTCCCGCCATGTACCAGTTGGGCATCATCTTTCGGGGCGGTCTTTCTGGCGCCCACGATGGGAATTTATGGACTGGCATGGGGCGTCGTGATCGGAGCCGTACTCTATCTGTTGATCCAACTCCCGTCCCTGCTCAAACAAAAAGGGACGTACACACCTTCACTTGAACTCCACAACCCGAACACCCGGCAGGTCATCTTTTTGATGGGACCGCGTCTTTTGGGCGTTGCCATTGTTCAACTCAATTTCTGGGTCAACACCAATCTCGCCTCCCGCATGGACGAGGGCAGCGTCGCCAGTCTCACCTATGGGTTTTCGCTGATGCTCATGGCGCAAGCCGCCATCGCGCAGTCTGTGGCGATCGCCGCCATGCCGACCTTCTCCGCACAGCACGCGCTCGGCAAACTGGACGAAATGCGCTCGTCATTAGCCGCATCCCTGCGCGGGATCTTGCTCATGGCATTACCGGCCAGCATCGGCTTGATGATCCTGCGCGAACCGCTGATCGCCTTTCTCTATCAGCGCGGCGAGTTTGATGAACGCGCAGTCGCAGACTGGTGGCCTGGGCGCTGCTTTGGTACGCGGCGGGACTGGTCGGTCACTCGATCATGGAAGTGTTGACGCGTGCCTTTTACGCACAACAGGATACGAGAACACCCGTCATCATCGGCATTATTGCAATGGGACTGAATGTCGTCTTCAGTATCTTAGTTCTCGCAATATTTCGCAGTCCATTGGCTGGTATCCGCTCGGCGGGCTTGCTCTGGCGAACTCGCTCGCCACCGCGCTCGAAGCGACGGCGTTGTTCATCTTCATGCGAAAACGCCTGAACGGCATCGAAGGCAAATCCATTGCTGATGGCGCGTGGCGCGTTGGGCTGGCAGGGCTGGGAATGGCTATCGGCCTGTGGATCTGGATCCAGGTTTCGGGGGGAATGAACCGCTGGTTTGTCGCATTGGGAGGGGTCGCGTTGGGAGGCGTTATTTATTTGGCGGGAGTTTTAGTCCTGAAGGTCCCTGAGATGAAAATATTGATCGATGCTGTTAGAAGGCGGTTGATTCGCGATTAACCTACCGGTCCCGGCGTGGGGGCGATTTGCGGCTCACCGAACTGACGGATGTCATAGCCAGAAGCATCCGTATGATATTCATATAACAATCCCTGCACCACGAACTGGATCCGAAAGCCTTGCGTAACGCCCTGCTCGCAAATCTCTTCAGGTTCCGGCGCACCAAGGCATGAATCGGGATAATCAATGGCTTCGAATTTCAAGATGGCTGAGTTATCGAGCCACATGTTCAGTCGAGTTGACAACACCGTCCGCGCATGAAACACGGCAGGCGGATAACCGCCTTGATGGACATACCCATGCGCATCCCATTCAAGGTCTTCAAGCAGGGCCTGCATGGATATCCTGTCGGAGTAATCGGGAAAGGACTCGCCCAGGCCTGAAAATTTCAACAAACCGTGGATGGAAGGGTCTTCAAAACTATGAAACTTCCCCACCCAATGATGAAGGAACTTGGACTGGTACGCGTCCAGCTGCCCGTTCGGGGCGGGATAGGTGAAATCCTCGAGGCAGGAAATGACAATGTAAGAGTCGTCACTGTAGATGCCGACATCGTAACAAAATTCGTCGCCCTGTACATGCCCAACCGTATCGGCATGGAAATGCAAAGCAAGGAGCAAATTCTCTTTTGGGAGCGCGTCATTCAAAGCAGGTATATACGGGAAGCCAGATGTAAACTCCGACAAGGCGACCGTAGCGGCTGGCGTAAAGGTGGGGAACGGAGAGAGCGTCGCCAGGGGAGCCGGGGATGACGTCGGTGCAGGCGGCGTATTGCCGACTTGAGGCTCAATACTTTTCAATCCAGTACAGGCAGAAAGAAGGATGAAGACGCTTGTCAGCATGATGGTTCGCCGAATATGAGTCATAAGTCACTCCTTGCAGGTTCAAACGTCAGCATCGAAGCAAAGGTTCCCAAAACAAACGACCTCCGTCGATGGAGGCCGTTGGCAATCCTCTCTCCGTAATGCAGGAGCGCCTATTATTTCCACACCAGCCATTGCGCTGTTGCAACGATGAGACCGAGCAGAATGCCCCCCACGACCTCCAACGGCGTGTGACCCAGCACCTCGCGCAGGTCTTTTTCACTGAAGATGTGCCCGCGCAGGAGTTCGTCGAAGAGCACGTTGATGCGCTGGGCATGGATGCCTGCCTGCCTGCGCACGCCCGCCGCGTCGTACACGACGACCATCGTGATCGCCACGCCCAACGCAAAGACCGGGCTGTCGAAGCCGTGATACAACCCGATGCCGAACACGGTCGCCGTCATCAACGAGGAATGCGAGCTTGGCATGCCGCCCGTGGTGAGAAGCAGCGCCCAATTCCAACGGCGCGTACGGAAATAATCCAACGGGATCTTGATGATCTGCGCCAGCAACCATGCAGCCAGTCCAGCGATCAACGCCTTGTTATCGAACAATGCAACCAGATTCATTCAGACTCTTCCTCAAAATCCACTACGGCGTCACCGACCACCTGCTTCACTTTGAGTTCCGCCGCTTCGAGAAGCACGCCGCACCGCGCTGCCAGAGCCTGCCCCCGCTCAAATAACCTGATCGCATCTTCGAGCCGACTCTGTTCGCCTTCCAGCAGTGAGACGATCTCTTCCAGTTCGGCGAGTGCTTCTTCGTAGGTAAGGTCGTCAACTCGTTTTTCTTTTTTGGATGATGGTTTTGGCATGATTACTCCTGTAAGACGACTTGCGTTCGCGAGAAAATATCAGGTCTTCTTGATTACTTCAAACTCTCCGTCACTGACTCGAACCTTCATTGCGTCTCTCGCATCCTCCACGCGGGACACGACCCTGCCATCTTCTTTTCGCGTCACCACGGCATATCCGCGCGCCAGCACCGCCAGCGGACTCAACGCTTCGAGCCGTCGAGTCATCCCCTTGAGATGCGCGGATTGTAATTGAATTCGATGAATCAAAGATGAAAGCATGCGGCGGGACAGTTCGTCCACGCGCTGGGATTCAGATTGAATGCGGCGCGCGGGGGACAAATATCGGAGTTCAGCAGTCAGGGAGGACAGGGTCGCTTTTTTCCCTGCGACCAGGTTCAAGGTCAATGAAGCGAGGCGGGACTGATAGTTCTGTAATTCGATTTGCAGATCCAGGATCGTGACTGGTGTGGCAAGTTCTGCCGCGGCGGTGGGAGTCGGCGCGCGTAGGTCGGCGGCGAAGTCACAGAGCGTGAAGTCCGTTTCGTGACCGATGCCAGATATGACCGGCACATCCGAAGCGGCAACCGCGCGCACCACACGCTCATCATTGAACGCCCACAAGTCCTCGATGGAGCCGCCGCCTCGTGCAACGATGATCACATCGGGCTTTTGGCGGTTGAGTGATTGGATCGCCTTGACCAACGCGGGCGGCGCTTCGATTCCTTGCACGGGCGAGGGAGCAAGGATGACCTCTACAAGCGGCAGACGGCGGCGCAAGGTGTTGAGCATATCGCGCAATGCCGCGCCCGTCGCGGATGTGACGATGCCGATGCGTTTCGGGAACTCCGGGATGGGACGTTTGCGTTCGGAATCGAACAGTCCTTCCGCTTCAAGCATGGACTTGAGCCGCAGAAACTCCTGAAACAAGGCGCCCTCGCCTACAGGGCGGATCTGGTCGGCGTAGAGTTGATATTGTCCCTGCGGCTCGTACACCCCGATCTTACCGTGGACTTCCACTTCCATGCCATCGCGCAGGGACAGACTCAGCCGCGCCGCGCTCGTCTTCCACATCACGCATTTCAGTGAGGCATTGGCGTCCTTGAGAGTGAAATAAACATGTCCCGAAGCGGGACGAGACAAATTTGAGATCTCGCCCTGCACCCACACATCCTGAAGAACCTCATCCTCCTCCAGTAACTTGCGGATGTGGAACGTCAGTTTGGAGACCGTGAATGTTTGCGGCACCGGCGCGGGAAAAGGGAGGGTTGCATTGTTTGTAGGATAATCTGCTTGAGGGAGTATGTCAACACAAATGAGACAAATTGACGATTTGCCCTGTGCATTTCTCTGCTAAAATTCACCTGTCTATGAATCACCTCTGGTCACCCTGGCGTATGGAATACATCGAAAACCACAACAAAGAAGAAGGATGCGTGTTCTGCAATGCGCAAGCCAGACAGGATGGCGCGGAAAACCTCATCGCCTACCGCGGCAAACGCGCCTACGTCATCCTCAACCGCTACCCCTACACAAGCGGACACCTGATGGTCAACCCCTTTGAGCATGTGTCCAGCCTCGAGGAACTTGATCCCGAAACACGCGCCGAAATGATGGAACTCACATCGCAGTGCACAACCGTTTTGAAGAATATCTACAAGCCGCAGGGGTTTAACGTGGGCGTGAACATGGGCGAGGCGGCGGGCGCAGGAGTGCTTGGACACGTCCACATTCACATTGTCCCGCGCTGGAAGGGCGACACCAATTTCATGTCCACGGTCGGCGGGACGCGCGTCCTGCCCGAAGCCCTGGAAGTTACATTCGAGCGTGTAAGGAATGAGTTCAAAAAGATCAGGTAAAAGCCGCATCTGGCTTTTACTGGCAATCATCCTGGTCGGTTGCGGGCAAAATAATGGGGCTGGAATCAAACCGTCTGCAACAACCAGCGTCACAGAATCTCCCTTCGCCTTCTCAAGCAGAGCCGACCACACAATCCATTACCCCAACCGCATTCCCCGAAGCGTTCAATCCGCTGACGGGGCTGAAGGTCGCGGACCCGTCCCTGCTCGAATTGCCTGCCGTGCTGGTTTCGATCTCCACCTTCCCGGTCACGGCGCGTCCACAGGCGGGACCATCTTTTGCGCCCTACGTCTTCGAAATCTACATCACCGAAGGGACCACCCGCTACCTCACGACCTTCTATGGTGAGTTCCCTGCGCCGGAGGTCGCTGTAACGGGAGGCTGCGCGGTCAGAACCGAACCATTTGTCCAGACTGACCTCATCATCGGCAACCGTGTCTGGCTGGATGTGAATCAGAATAATATCCAGGATGATTGGGAGCGCGGCGTCGGCGGGGTGTGTGTCAATTTGTATGATGAAAATCGCAATCTCCTCCAGCAAACATCCACGGACAGCAATGGCTATTACGGCTTCAACGTCAGCGCGGGGAATTATTTTGTAGCGTTTGCAAAGCCCGAAGGGATGGAATTCGCACAGAAAGATGCCGGGGAGGAGGCAAAAGATAGTGATGTGGACCCAACCTCGGGGTGGAGCGACGCGCTGGATATTACCGCCTCGCTTCCAAATCTGGACGTCGGCTTGATTCTCCTCAATCAGCCTGTTCCCACATCCGAACTTCCCCCTGCCCGTGTGGGACCGGTCCGTTCCGGACGTTTGGTCTACGCCGATATCGCTGATTTCTTCGAAGGCTCGTGCCTCATCTATGCCTACGCTTCCTCGGAAGTGCTGGTGGAACTGCCAAAGTGCGCCTTCGTGGACCATAACATTCAGGGCGGCGGATACATGCTGGACATTTCCAGGATGCGCGAACTCGCTGAAGAACGCCGTGATCCGCAGACTGCGTCAAACTATGTGAGCAATATGTTTGCCGACGAACCGCCCGAAGGGAGGCGCGCCCGCTGCCCGTCTGGACGTGTTTATCGCCTGGTTGAACCAAACCGGCTGGGTCTATGATCCGCTTTCACAGTCCTACTGGCGCTACGTGGACAACGGCGACGAGGCGACGGCTGGGGTTTTCCACCCGGAAGTGGACCGGCTGACCGGGCGGCAACTGCAATTCGAGAACGTGATCATTCTGTTCACAGAGCATGACGTCATCTCGCCAACCAACCTTGACATCCACCTCGAGCGCGGACTTTCCGGCAAGGCCCTGCTTTTCCGCGATGGGCAGGTGTACACCATCGAGTGGAACACCGAAGACGACGGACCTATAAAATTCCAAATCGAGGACAACAATCCGTTCCCGCTGAAACCCGGTCACACGTGGGTGACGGTGGTCACGCCGGATACAACGGTCACCGAGAGAAAACCCGGCGAGTGGCGGCTCAGATTCAGCCAGCCGCCGGGCGCAAAATAACGGAGAAAATATGCATCCCTATGTCAATGGTCTGAAAGACCTGTTCGAGAAAAATGCTGACCCATCCCAGGCGCCCGGCATGAAGAAATACATGCGCGACCAGTTCGAATATCTGGGCATCAAATCGCCGAAGTTCAAAGAACTGATGAAAGAGTACATCGCCGCGAACGGACTGCCACCCGCCGCCGAATTGGATGTCATCCTGCGTGATCTGTGGTCGCTCCCTGAACGCGAGTTCCAATACGCGGCAACCAGCCTGCTGGGCAGGCTCGAGAAACAAATCCCCGCCAGCCTGATCAAGACCATGGAGTACATGATCGTCACCAAATCGTGGTGGGACACGGTGGATACCATCTCGGGCGGAACATTAGGCGTCCATTTCCAGCGGTTTCCCGAAATCCGAGAGAAATATCTCGCCAAATGGCGCAAATCGGAGAATTTTTGGCTGAGGCGGGCATGTATTCTGTTCCAGTTGAACTACAAAGAGCGAAACCGATTTCATTCTGCTATGCGAAATCATCCGTGAGAATTTGGGGTCAAATGAGTTCTTCATCAACAAAGCCATCGGCTGGGCACTGAGACAATACGCCCGTACCGACCCAGAGGCTGTGAAGAAGTTCGTCAAGGAGACAAAGGAGTTGAATCCGCTCAGCCGCCGCGAGGCGATGAAGCATTTGGAATAGCCGAAAATCATGTTGTGATCTGACAGGAATTACAGGATTCTTCCATGAAGGTGCCAAAAGACACTTGGGTATCCTCCCAAGATGGAATATAAGAGTGGCAAAAAATAGAAAAGCAGGGATAGCAAATGACCAGTGAAGAGCTTCTGAAAGCCGGGATTGCGTCAGCCAGGGCGGGCGACTTTGAAAAGGCGTCAAAGTTATTGACGCAAGTGGTTCAGACTATCCCGAATTCAGAACTGGGGTGGCTGTGGTTGGGCAAATGTCGAACTGTTGCTGAACAAAAAGCCTATTGTTTTCGCAGGGTCCTGGCGATCAATCCACAAAACCAGGAAGCCAGGCGACAGATTGAATTACTGGAGCGAGCATCAGCCAACCAATCAGACACAAAGTCTGCTACCCCTTCGAATGACTCCCAAGTTGCTCACACTTCTCCTTTAACCGGACCATCAGAGAAGCCCATTCCTGAAAGGAAGAAGTCAGATGGGCTTCATCAACAGGGCAGAAAATCAGGTCAACATAAACAACAAAAAAACGGTATCCCATCATTCGTCTGGCTGATGGCTGGAGCTGTAGTCGTTGTCTGCATCGGTATTGCCGGGTTTGTCCTGCTTGGAAGAATGACATCCTTGAGAAATGCAGTGTCTCCCACAAGCCTGCCGTCTTCCACAGCCACAGTAACCGTCATTCCAGCACCAGCGTATACGCCGGTCTTCGAGGAAGGACGATGTGAGTTCATAGTGCCGGACCAAGCCAGAGTGACCTGTGGCAACATCATTGTCCCAGAGGACAGGAGCAGTGATATTAATGACACGATCAAGATTGCGGTTGCAATCTATCACAGCACAGGCGCAACACCCAAACCAGACCCGATCCTTTATTTGCAAGGGGGACCCGGAGACGAAGCGATTTCGTGGAGTCTCAGCGTTTACGATACTGTCATTTCTTCTTTGATCGTCAACCGTGATTTTGTCGTAATCGATCCGCGCGGCGTAGGGTACTCCGAACCGTCGCTTGATTGTGAAGAGATCAAAAACACCTATTTAAGCGATATTCAGGGGAAATTTCCCGCGGACCAGAGAGCATCCTATTACGAAGGCGCATTATTGACCTGTAAGAACGAATTGGTCAAAATCGGGGTCAACCTTTCGGCATACACATCCACGCAAATGGCAGCCGACGCGAGAGATGCGGTCATTGCACTGGGCTATCAGCAGGCGAACATCTATGGGATCTCCTACGGTTCGCGGATTGCCCAACTCGTCATGCGGAATCATCCTGAGGTCGTTCGAAGCGCGATCCTCAACTCGGTCGTACCGATCGAGGCTCAAATTCTAAGCCAGAACGGGGACGCCTTCGAACAAACTCTGAACGTGCTATTCGAAGATTGCAGGGCAGATCCTGCCTGCTCCAATGCATATCCTGATCTGGAGTCTGTCTACCAAACTGTTATCGCCCAGCTTGATTCACAGCCCATTCAGGTGGAAACACCCATAAACCCCAAAACAACAGTTGTCCGTTCTGTGAACGGCTCCACCTTCCGCAATATCCTTCTCTGGATGCTGCGCAACCCAGATACGATCGCCGTCATACCACAGTTTATTTATCGCACCCGCGACGGGGACAGGTCCATGCTAAACCTTTCGGTTGCCTTTCCAGTGTACGCTTTTGATTCGATATCCACGGGAATCTATGTCGCGGTTAATTGTCGTGACCAGATATTTGTAATGTCCATGGATGAATTGGACAATACCATCCGTGAGTTGTGTCGCGTCTGGGATGTGAAGCCGCCCCTGCCAGGTGAAAATGAACCTGTACTCTCTGATATCCCAACACTGATTTTCGCCGGCAGGTATGACCCTGTGACGCCCGTATCGTTCGCGAACCAACTTGTCGGTCATCTTACCAATGGAAAAGTCATCATTATTCCAGATCAGGGACATGCCCCAACCGTTACAGGAATATCTGATTGCCCCGTGAAACTCATCTCCTCGTTTTTGTTGGAGCCAAATGCATCGTTGGATATATCATGCGTGAATGAGACCCAGCCTATCGGTTTTGTCACTCCTTTTGAACCAAATACGTCTATTTCCTTTGAGTCAGTTGTTGTGAATCAATATCGAGTTACCTCGCAAATTCCCCTCGGCTGGACAGCTGCCGAGTTCGGGTTCTACAATCGTGACCGGTCGTTTGGCGATATCACCCAAATAGGCATCCAGCGTGCAGCTGTTTCGGAAGCAGATTGGGTGAACTGGTTGTTCACTAACTTCCAAGGGAACAAAGGGTTCGATCAGCCTGTCATTAAATATGGCGAGCGACCAGCGAATGGTTTGATCTGGTCTCTTTACACAACAACCGCTCTGGGAAATCCGGTTGATATCGCCTTTGCAAGATCAGGGGATGAAACATTGATGGTTTTGATGTTGAGCTATAAGGACGAGCACGATACTCTTTATAATTTGTTCTTTCTTCCTGTTGTCGAGTTGACGATTCTCTCCGATTGAGTGAGTGATAAAGAGAATTGGCTTTGCTACACGAAGCTATAAGCAAAAATAGACCCAGCAAGGGGATGAAGGGATGAAGGTTGACGCCTTTGAGCTGGTTTATATGTTATAATTTTCACAATCTTTGTCCTAAATGCTGACCGATACGCACTGCCACCTTGATTTCAACAAGTTCGACGAAGACCGCGAAGCGGTGATTCAACGCGCCTTTGAAGCGGGCGTGGAGCGGATTCTCATCCCTGCGCTGGAATTGAAATCATGTCAGGCAGTCGATTCGGCTGGCAAATTCACACTCGACTCTGTTTGCCGCTGTCGGCTTCCACCCTACAGATTTGGACAATTGGAACGATGAATCGGCTGAAAATCTGCGCAATCTTGCGCGATCTGCAGATAAGATCGTCGCCATCGGCGAGATCGGACTCGACTACTACTGGGTCAAGGAGCCCGAAAAGCAGGCGCGGCAAAGGCAAATTTTGAAGGAACAGCTCCAATTGGCGCGTGAAGCGGATCTTCCCGTCGTCATCCACATGCGTGAGGCGAACGATGCGTGGTTCGGGCAGGCATCCGTTGACCTGCTCAAGATCCTGACCGAATGGCAGGGCGAACTGGCGGCGGAAAACCATCCGCTGGCGAAAAATCCCGGCGTGCTTCACTCGTTCAACGGGAACCTCGAAACCGCGCAAAAGGCGATCCAGCTCCATTTCTACATCGGCGTGACGGGTCCAGTCACGTACAAAAATGCGGAGGAGAAGCGTCAAATCATCTGCCAACTGCCCCTGGAACGGCTGCTCATCGAAACCGATGCCCCGTTCCTCACGCCCGTCCCGCATCGGGGCAAACGCAACGAACCTGCATTCGTGGCGCATATTGCTGATAAAATTGCAGAAATTCACATGACAACCCGCGAACAGGTCGCTGAAATTACCAGTGCCAATGCAAACCACCTGTTCGGTTGGGGAGGCTGACGTTTGAGCACGGTTACTTTTTTTACATCCGTACAGGACCAACTGAAATTCGTCGAACAGCGGATTCGGGACCAGGCCGGGGAGGAGCATCATCCCGATCTGCGTTCTGCGCTGGAGCATCTTCTTTCTGCGGGAGGGAAACGCATCCGGCCGACCCTGGGCCTGCTCGTCGGAAACATGCTGGGCGCCCCCGAGGAGAAACTCATCACCCTCGGCGCCTCCGTGGAACTGCTCCACACCGCGACATTGGTCCATGACGACCTGATCGACGGCGCGCTTCTTCGTAGAGGCATGCCGACACTTGAACGCGCGTTGGTCTCCTGCCGCGACCGTCCTGACCGGCGATTTCCTCTTTGCCCGTGCCGCCAAACTCGCCGCCGAGACCGATTACCTGCCCCTCATGAAACTCTTCGCAGACACGCTCGCAATCATTGTCAATGGCGAACTGACCCAGATGTTCTCGGCGCGCGGCGTGATCGAACGCGCCAACTACTACGACCGCATCTATGCCAAGACCGCCTCCCTGTTCGAGATGTCGTCGCTGGCGGCGGCGATGGTGGCAACCGAAGATGAAGCGATGCGCGCCTCCATGAGGAATTTCGGATACGAAGTCGGCATGGCCTTCCAGATCGTGGACGACATTCTTGATTTCACCGGTGACCAGACTGCTGTCGGCAAACCGATCGGCTCGGATTTGCTGAATGGTCTGGTCACACTGCCCGCCATCTACTACGCCGAAGAACATCCAAACGACGAAGATGTCTTGTCCCTGCCTGATGGCGGCTGGAAAGATACGGAGCGTGTCCAGCGCATCGTGGACAACATCCGCAGGAACGCCGCCATCGAGAAGGCGATGGAAGAGGCGCGGGAAGCCGTCAGCCGCGCGCTCAGTGCGTTGGAAGACGCGCCAGCCTCCCCTGAGAGGGACGCGCTGGAAGACCTGGCGAAGTTCATTGTGGATAGAAAGATTTAGTTTTGGTGTCAGGGAGTATGCTCCCGCTGAAGTTCGCCAGCGAGCTGGCTGATTCCATAATCAAAAACATCATGACAAACCCCCGTAAACCATTACGCTTGAATGTCGGCTTCATCGTCCATGAGGAAATCGGCTATCAGCATAACTTCCCGCTCGAGTATGGCAAGGCGGTTCTCGGCGATGACCTTACACTGGAAAATTTCGAGGGGTTGATCGTCATTGACCGCACCCAGCAGGGATTGGTCGTTCAGGGTGAATTTTCAGGCGATACCACGCTCGAATGTGTACGATGCCTGAACCCGTTCACCCACTCAATTCACAGTGAATGGACGGAGCTATATGCCTTCACCCAGAAGTCGGTCAGCGAGTTCTGATCTGCTCATGCCCGAGGACGGTCACATTGATTTTGCCCCGGTATTGCGTGAGTATGCCCTGCTCGAATTTCCGATCAAGGCACTCTGCAAACCCGACTGCAAGGGTCTGTGCATCGAGTGCGGGCAGGACCTGAACGTGAAGGACTGCGGCCACAGCCAGGGTGACGATGATTCGCCGTTCTCGGTTCTAAAAGATCTGCTGTAATCAGGAATTTCCCCCACAATAAAACCGCCTTCGACGACGAGTCGAAGGCGGTTTTCGTTCACTCTTTTGGGATTCCCAACCGGATCATCGCATCCACCACCTTGACCGGATATGCTGGAATATCCACCACGGCGGGCATTTGCACAACCTGACCCGTCCGCACATCAAATTCCGCCCCGTGGCGGGGACAGACGATATTGAATCCTTCCAAATCCCCATCCCCCAGTGGACCGTCGTCGTGCGTACAGACATCGCCGATGGCAAATAACTGACCGGCGATATTGAAGATCACGATCGCCCTGCCCTCAATTTCAAGGAAAAGCCTTTCGCCGTTGGGCAGTTCGCTGGCAGGCGCGATCTCCAGGAACTCGATTTTGGATTCGTCAAATGTTGTGTAGTTGAACATGGTAATTCCCGACCGTGGACAATGGACGGACAACTGTCAAGAACACGGTCCGCGGTCTACCGTCCTCGGTCTGATATTTATTCCACCAGATCGTCACTGGCTTCACCGAGACCGTAAACACCCGCCTTCAAGACCTTGAGCGAAAGCAGGGCGCATTTCAAGCGGACGGGGCCCAGGTCGATGCCGAGCATATCGAGGATATGTTGCTTGTTGAGTTGTTTGACTTCTTCGAGCTGTTTCCCGATGATGGACTCGATCAACAGATCCGCCGAAGCCTGCGAAATGGCACAGCCGTGACCGTCGAAGCGGGCATCCTTGACAGTCCCGTCCTGGCCGGTCTGCAATGTGATCTCAATATGGTCACCGCAAAGAGGGTTGTTATCGGCAAAGAGAATATCATGCGGGTCAAGGTGTCCGCGGTAGCCGGGGTTCTTGTAATGCTCGATGATGACTTCGCGATAGAGGTCGTCCATATTGCTCCAATGCCATTGCGAGGGCGAAGCCCGAAGCAATCTCATGTGACTATCAAGGAGGAGATTGCTTCGGCGGGCGAACGCCGCCTCGCAACGACATAACTATCCGAACAATTCCTTCACTTTATAGATCCCATTCACCAGCAGGTCCACTTCCTCTTTTGTGTTGTACAAATAGAACGAGGCGCGGCTGGTGGCAGGGATACCAAATTTTTCATGCAACGGCTGTGCACAGTGATGCCCGGCGCGGACGGCGATCCCATCCTTATCGAGGATCTGCGCCACATCGTGCGGATGGACACCGTCCAGCGTGAACGCCGCCACGCCGCCTTTATGATCTGCATCGGGACCAAACAACTTCACGCCGGGGATTTCCTCCAGCCGTTCGAGCGCGTATTCCGTGATCTCATGCTCATGTGCGGCGATATTGTCCATGCCAAGGGATGAGAGGTAATCCACGGCCGCACCAAAACCGACCGCTTCTGCAATGGCAGGCGTCCCTGCTTCGAATTTGTGCGGGAGCGAATTGGGGCGGAACGAGCGCAGCTTCACTTCCCTGATCATGTCGCCGCCGCCGAGGAAAGGCGGCATTTTCTCGAGCAATTCGACCCGTCCGTATAACGCGCCAATGCCTGTCGGTCCGCACATTTTGTGGGCGGAGAAGGCCAGGAAGTCCGCGTCGAGGGCTTGGACGTCCACTTTGAGGTGCGGGACGGACTGCGCCGCGTCGACCAGCGTCACCGCGCCGGCTTCGTGGGCCAGGCGGATGATCTCGGCGGCGGGGTTGATCGTGCCGAGGACGTTGGACATGTGTGTGAACGAGACCAGTTTCGGGTCCGGGCAAGAAGCGCTTTGTAGGCATCCAGATCCAGTAAGCCGGAGTCGGTCACGGGGATGAAATCCAGTTCGATACCGCGCTCCGCTTGAAGCATGTGCCACGGGACGAGGTTCGAGTGGTGTTCCATCTCGGTCAGGATGACAAGGTCGCCAGCATTGAGGTTTGCGCGCGCCCATGTATAAGCGACCAGGTTGATCGATTCAGTGGTGTTGCGCGTGTAAATGACCTGTCGAGCATGAGGCGCATTGATGAATTGCGCGATCTTCTCACGCGCTCCTTCGTACAGCGCGGTCGCCTCTTCAGCAAGGGTGTGCACGCCGCGGTGAATATTGGCGTTCGAACGGCGATAATAATCGTTCATCGCCTCGATCACTGTCAGCGGTTTTTGGGATGTGGCGGTGGAATCAAGATACACGAGCAGGACATCGTCCGACGTCCTCCGCTCGAGTATTGGAAAGTCTTTTCTTATTCTCTGAATATCAAGAGACATGGGTCAGTGGGTTAATAATCGGAAAGCGCCCGTTCCGCTTTTTTCGCCGCAGCCGCCTTCTTCGTGCCAGCCGCAGGGCGGATATGTTCGGAAGCCAGCGAATACCAAAGGATGCGGTCAGGCACCATCCAGCCGTCAGTCAGGTAGACGTTGGAACGGAACTGAACCGCGACCATCTTGTTGTCCACCTGGACAACAATGCCGGCGATCCAGCCGCGCACGCGCTCGCTGTCCCTTTTCGTGATCGCAAAAAACCTCCACCCGGTCACCCACCTGAAAATCATACTCATTGCCCGGGGCTTTCATGAAGTTATATTGATGGGCTGCGCGGACCCCGCGGACAGGTTTGCGTTCCTCGCCGTTCTGGACGCGGGGAGGCGAGATCTTGTTGACAATCCGCGCCGGTTCAGAACCCTGCGCCTGAACCCTGGTAACAGCCTTCGATGCGCTCTTGGTCTTTGCTTTGGTATTATCCATCGTTTTTGCCCTCCCACGGCCCGTCACTTTGGATTTTGTTTCCACTTTTTTGGAATTTGCCTGCTTGTTTTCAGCCATGAAAATCCTAACTCTTTCAGTCTAAGACATTTTATCAGCAATATACTGCTGGAAGCGCTCGCGCACACCCTCAAAAGGGATGCGCTGGAAGATCGGGTCGAAGAATCCTTCCACAACGATCTTCTCGGCTTCCGCCTGCGGGATGCCGCGCGATTTCAAATAGAAGAGCGGTTCCTGCTCCAGCTTACCGACCGTTGCACCGTGCGTGCAACGGACATCGTCCGCAAGGATTTCCAGACCGGGGATGGAGTCGGCTCGCGCCGCGTCGCTCAGGACCAGATTCCTGTTCGCCTGATACCCGTCCGTCTTCTGCGCCCCAGGCGCGACGTAGATCATACCCTGCCACACGGAGCGGCTCCTGCCTTTGAGCGCGCCCTTGAACAGCAGGTCGCTGGTGGTGTGCGGGGCAAGGTGATTTTGTTGGGTGTCGTGGTCGAGGTGCTGGTCGCCGTCCGTGAAATAGAAACCGGACATGCGTCCCTGCGCGCCTTCGCCCGCCAGGTCGAGTTCGGAGAAGTTCTTGGTGATCCGTGAACCGATCGCGCCGAAGATCCAGTCGAGGTTGCCGCCGCGTTCGACGCGGGCGCGCTCGTGGCTGAAGTTCCAGACGTGACGTCCCCACGATTGCAGTTCGACGAATTTCAACGAAGCATTCTGCATGACCTGGATCTCGACGATTCCCGCGTGCATGGAGTTGGCCCCCTTGAGATCAGGCGAGGCCGCCTCGTGGACGTACGTCACCGACGCGCCTTCTTCCACAAGGACGAGGATGTGCGAGACATGGGCAATATCCGTGCCGGGACCCCAGAGCACCGAATGAAGCGGCTCTTCAACGGTCACGCCCTTGGGTACATACAAGACGACGCCGTTTTGTGCGAACGCGCCAGCCAACGCGGAGAATTTTCCTTCCTCCACGTTGACAGTCTTTCCCATCATTTTGACAAGCAATTCGGGATGTTTCTCTTCCGCAGTCTTCAAGTCCGTGAAGATGACACCCTTCTTTGCGATCTTTTCGTCGAGTTCAACCTTTACGCCGCCAGGCAGGAGAACGATCTGTCCACCGTGTTGGTCAGCAGTGAGCGGTTGAAGCAAATCTTCGCGAACGGCGGGAAGATCGTTGAAAGCGCCTTCCTGGGCAAATTTGAACTTCTCCGCGGGCAGGTTGTGAATGTCCGTGCGGCGCCAGGCTTCGAGGGTCGTATCGGGGAGGGAATGCTTTTTGAAGGCAGACCAGGCTGAGGCGCGGTAGGAAGCGACAGCATCCATCCCTGCGCGGATGTCGGATTCAGCAAAGTTAAATTCCTTTGCGACAGAAACAGCCTGTCGAGTCCTTGAAACAACTACTTTGGGTTTTTCTTCCATGTTAGCCGATGCTTCCTTCCATTTGCAGTGCGATGAGGCGGTTCATTTCGACGGCGTATTCCATCGGCAGTTCCTTGACAAGCGGCTCGATGAAACCAGAAACGACCATGGTGGTGGCTTCCTCTTCGCTGAGACCGCGTGACATGAGATAGAAGAGTTGCTCCTCACCCACTTTGCTGACGGAGGCTTCGTGACCGATGGTCACATCGTCTTCGTCAATTTCGATGTAGGGATAGGTGTCGGAGCGTGATTTCGGGTCGAGCAACAGCGCATCACAAACAACGTTGGATTTGACACCCTTCGCACCCTTATACACTTTGACCATGCCGCGATAGGAAGCGCGCCCGCCGCCCTTGCTGATGGACTTGGATGTGATCTTGCTGGTTGTATTCGGCGCGAAGTGGATCATCTTCGAACCCGCGTCCTGAATTTGACCGGGACCCGCGAACGCCATCGAAAGCATTTCGCCGCGTGCGCCTGGTTCCATGAGATAGCACGAAGGATATTTCATCGTGATCTTCGAGCCAATGTTGGCATCCACCCATTCGTGCGAAGCATTTTCAAAAACCTTGGCACGTTGGGTCACAAGGTTGTACACGTTGGTCGACCAGTTCTGGATCGTCGAATAACGTGAACGTGCGCCCTTCTTGACAATGATCTCGATCACACCAGAGTGGAACGAGTTGGTGGTGTATTGAGGCGCGGTACAGCCTTCCACATAATGCACCGATGCGCCTTCTTCCACAATGATCAGTGTGCGTTCGAATTGTCCAAGGTTTGCCGTGTTCAAACGGAAGTACGCCTGCAGGGGCATATCCACTTTCACATTCTTCGGCACATACACGAACGATCCGCCTGACCATACCGCGCTGTTCAATGCGGCAAATTTATTGTCTTCGGGCGGGATGACCGTTCCAAAATATTCGCGGAACAGATCAGGATATTGCTTCAAACCATCTTCGATGGACAGGAAGATCACACCCTGCTTTTCAAGATGTTCCTGGATCGAGTGGTACACCATCTCGGATTCATATTGCGCGCCAAGACCTGCCAGAAACTTCCGTTCGGCTTCAGGCACACCCAGTTTATCGAACGTGCGCTTGATGTCATCAGGGACATCGTCCCATGATTTTTCGCTTTTTTCTGTGGGCTTCACATAAAAGTAGATCTCGTCGAAGTTGAGCTCTTTCAGCGAGGGTCCCCAATTCGGCATGGGGCGCTTCATGAAATGCTCAAGCGCCTTCAAGCGGAAGTCGAGCATCCACTGCGGCTCGCCCTTCATCCGCGAGATATTCTCCACGACCGCGCGGCTCAAACCTTTTTCGGATTTGAACGTATAGTTATCATCACGGTCATGGAAACCGTATTTGTACTCGCCGATATCTTCTAAGATTTTTGCATCTTCACTCATATCATTCACCTTTTTGGATGACGAACCGATTCTTTCCTGGCCGCCACCTGCTACTGTGCAATAATGCAACTCTACGCCAAGACTTCCGTCTCGTACTTCTCGCGTACCCAGTCATAACCCTTTTCCTCGAGATGCAAGGCCAGGTCGGGTCCGCCCGATTCGACGATCTTGCCGCCCAGCATGACATGGACATAATCAGGCTTGATGTAGTTCAAGAGACGCTGGTAGTGTGTAATGACCAGCACACCAAGGTCCTTGCTCAACAGGGTGTTGACCCCCTCCGAAACGATGCGGAGCGCGTCGATGTCCAGACCTGAATCGGTTTCGTCGAGGATGGCAATTTCGGGTTTGAGAGTTGCCATCTGCAAAATCTCGGCACGTTTCTTTTCACCGCCCGAGAAACCATCATTCAGATAACGCCCTGCAAATGCCTGATCCACCTTGAGCATCGCCATCTTTTCCTTGAGCAGTTTGCGAAATTCAGGGATCGGCATGCCCTTATCATCGGGATTCTCCGCGCGGCGGCGGGCATTGATGGCAGTGCGCAGGAAATTGGCAACCGTCACACCGGGGATGGCAACGGGATACTGGAACGCCAAGAAAGATGCCGAGACGGGAGCGCTCATCAGGTTCCAGTTCAAGGACATTCTGCCCCTTGAAGAAGACTTCCCCTTCGGTGACTGTGTAGGATGGGTGCCCCATCAGGGTGTAAGCAAGTGTGGATTTTCCCGTCCCGTTCGGCCCCATGATCGCGTGGACCTTGCCCTGCTCCACGGTGAGATCGAGACCCTTCAGGATCTCCTTCCCCTCAATACTGACGTGCAAATTCTTGATTTCGAGTTGCGACATTCCTACTGCTCCTAAAGAAATTAAGCCATTACTGGCGCTTTTATCAATTCTGGCGGCATTATAGCAGGGTCAGAGAGAAAAGTCAATATTTATGATATTTATCTAGTATATTGACAAACTAAGGATGAGTCGGTATACTCCCAGCAATGAAAAGCACGAAAGATCGAATTTTACAGACCCTGCTCCGCAAGCCGAAGATCACGATCAACGACATTGCGGTTGCCGTGGAAATTAACCCGATTTCCGTCCGCCACCACCTTTCCAACCTTGAAAAGGAAGGTCTCATCGCGGCGGAAGAGGAACGTCACGGCGTTGGACGCCCGCGACTGATCTATTCGCTAACCGAAGACGGCATGGAACGCTTCCCCACGAAATATCTGCGCCTGACCACGCGTCTTTTGTCGCAGATGAAAGAGTCCATGCCGGGACCTGTGGTGGCACAATTGTTCAACCAGATTGCCGAAGAACTGGCGGGTGAATACTCCAGCCAGATCAAGGACATGAGTATGGAGGAGCGCCTTGAATTCGTCAAGGAGATGCTCGCGCAGGAAGGTTTCACCGTTGAATGGGAAAAGAAGGGCAACGATTATCAGATCCATGAGATCTCCTGCCCGTACTATCAGATCGGTATTGCACACCCTGAAGTATGCACGGTGGACCAGACCTTAATTTCAAAAATGCTTGCGCTGCCTGCCAGCAAAGTGCAGTGCATCCTTGATGGTGGCACACATTGCACGTATGTGGTCCATCCTCTTGGTATAAAAAATTAAACTTGTGGTTCGATACGTGGCGTGAGACGCCGCCACTCAACCATCAGAGGTGAATAAATGACCGAAGAAACCGTCAACGAAATCAAATGGACGATCCATGAGACCCACCCGGAAATGGTCAAGTCGGCGCGCGAAAAACTCTCCGAAGTGGTGGACCCCGAGATCGGGATGCACATCATTCAGCTGGGATTGGTGCGCGATGTTTCCATTGACAACGGCATCGCCCATGTGAAAATGATCCTCACCACCCCGTTCTGCCCCTACGGCCCCGCCATGATCGAAATGACCAAAGCCAAGGCCGTCGAAGGACTCAAAATGCCCGTCACCATCGAAATGGGCATGGATGTATGGGATTTTTCGATGATGGAAGACCCGTCCGCACTGGATTGGGGCCTGTACGCCTAAAGTATACAAACCTTTACTCGGATCAACTGGATTGCCAAATTGTATCGGCAATCCAGTTTTTATTTTTCGTTCAGAACCAATTACAATCAATGAAATTTGGATGAATGAGAGAAACACACAATGCGACGCCTCATCTACATTTCCCTTTTACTTGCGACGATTCTCGCTTCCTGTTCGCCCCGCAGCCTGACTCCTGTCACCGAACGTTCCATCACGCTGGAAGATTGCCCCCTGACCCCGCCATCCGGCAGATCTTACGATGCAAAATGCGGCACATTGTCCGTACCCGAAGACCGTTCCAATCCATCGGGGCGGCAGATCCAGCTGCATATCGCCGTCATCCCGGCCATCAAGCGTGACCCTGAACCGGATGCGCTCTTTCTCATTGCCGGCGGACCCGGCCAATCGGCCATCGAGACATTCCCCGCCTTGTTCGCGCTGATGTTCAACATCCACCAAGACCGGGATGTTGTGCTGGTCGACCAGCGCGGAACAGGCAAATCGAACCCGCTGCAGTGCCTCGGTCCGGAAGATGAAGCGTTGACCGAAGATCAAGTCATCGAGAAACTTAAGGCTTGTCCAGAGACACTGGATGCCGATCCGCGGTTTTACACCACCGAGATCGCCATGACCGACCTGGACGAAGTCCGCGCTGCGTTGGGATACGAAACCATCAACCTATATGGCGCATCCTATGGAACCCGCGCCGCCCTGACATACCTGCGCATGTTCCCCGAACGCGTCCGCACGGTAACCCTGGACGCTGTGGTGGATCCCGGCTTTGTCATGTTCATGGACGCGGCGGAGGATGGGCAGGGGGCGCTGGAGCAGTTTTTCGCGCGGTGCGAAGCGGATGAAATCTGCCGTTCGGAATTCCCCAACCTGCGAAGCGAGTTCGATGGCCTGCTTGCCCGCCTCGAAGAGTCCCCGGCCGAGATCACAATCCCCCACCCCGTCACCAACAAACCACTGGAACTGACAGTGACGCGTCAGATGATCACCAACATGGTCTTCAACACTTTGTATCTGCCGGACCTCGTTGCGACATTGCCGCTTTCCATCCATGTTGCATTTGCGGACGAAAATTATGTGCCGCTCATCTCGCAGGCTTTTCTTGTGGACGCCGGTCTGTACGACGGCATGTTTTACGCAGTGACCTGCACTGAAGATGCACCGCTGATCTCCGCCGAGGAAGCCGCCCGGCGCAGCGAAGAAACTGTCTTTGTCGACCGCACCGTGGATTTTGCGGCAGTTTGCGCCGAATGGCAACAGGGACAGGTCTCACCGGAGTTTCGCGAGCCGGTCACATCGGATGTCCCCGTGCTGATCTTCTCCGGCACAGCGGACCCCATCACTCCGCCCCATCATGCACAGACGGTTGCAGATAGTCTCACGAACGAGCTCCACCTGGTCTTTGCAAATATGGGACACGGTAACATCTCCAACCCATGCAGTTCCGATCTGTTTTCCGACTTTATCGAGAACGCCTCCGTCGAGGGACTGGATACTGCCTGCGTGGAAAGCGTCGAACCGCCGCCGTTCTTCGTCGATTTTAGCGGACCGCGTCCGTAACAAGACAAGGCTGTAACCATGATACAAGTACAAGGTCTTTCCAAGTCATTCGGCAAAGTAAAAGCCGTCCAGAACGTGTCCTTCTCCGCGCCAGATGGTCAGATCACAGGCTTGCTCGGCCCGAACGGTGCAGGCAAAAGCACCACCCTGCGCATGCTTTACACCCTGCTCAAGCCCGACAGCGGAACGGCACAGGTGGATGGATTCGATGTGCGGCAATCCCCGCTGGAAGTCCAGAAACGGATCGGCGTCCTCGCTGACGCGCGTGGACTGTATCCGCGGCTGACCAGCCGCGAGAACATCCGCTACTATGGGCGTTTGCACGGGTTGGAGGGAGAGGCGCTCGAGAAAAAGATCGATGCGTTACTGGTCCTGCTTGATATGCAATCCATTGCCGACCGCAGGACAGAGGGTTTTTCCACCGGTGAAAAGCTCAAGGTCGCCATTGCCCGCACGCTGGTTCACAACCCCAAAAATGTCCTGCTGGATGAACCGACCAACGGCCTGGATGTGATCAGCACGCGCGCCATGCGCCAATTCATTCAGCGCCTGCGCGAGGAGGGCAAATGCGTGCTGTTCACCAGCCATATCATGCAGGAGGTCGCCGCTTTGTGTGATCGTATCGTGGTCATATCACAAGGCGCGGTGACCGCCAATGGTACCCCCGATGACCTGCGCCGGCAGACCGGGCAGGAAAACCTAGAAGATGCATTTGTCGCTGTGATCGGCTCGGAGGAAGGGCTGGAACGATGAAGAAGATACTGGTCATTTTCAACAAGGAAATGCTCGACAACCTGCGCGATTACCGCAGTTGGATGACGGGCGTGTTCTGGGCGCTCTTCGGTCCGTTGCTTCTCGGCGGCATGATCATGCTGCTCGGCAATACCATCCGCGAAAGAGTGGATGAGTCCCTGGTGCTGCCCGTGGCCGGGGCGGAGAATGCTCCCAGCCTGATCGCTTTTCTCGAACAGCAGGATGTCATTATCGAGACCGCCCCGGCGGACCCTGAAGCGGCGATCATTGCCGGCGATATCACTTTGGCGCTGGTCATCCCTCCCGAATACGGTGAGGATTTTTCCGCCGGCCAGACCGCCAAAGTACAACTTGTCATCGACAGCTCGCGTCAGTCGGCATCGGCGGATGTCAGCCGCGCGCGAAACCTGCTCGAAAGTTACAGCGACTATATCGGCATGCTTCGTCTAAGCCTGCGCGGTGTCAGCCCGGAGGTGATTCGCACGGTGCAGGTCGAAGAGATGGATACGGCCACCCCGCAAAGCAACGCGCTTATCTTCATTTCGATGCTGCCCTACTTCATCATCTTTGCCATTTTCAACGGCGCATCGCCTGTGATCACGGATGCCACCGCCGGCGAGCGGGAACGCGGCTCGCTGGAGCCTTTGCTCATCAATCCCCTGCCGCGCGGCTGGGTGGCGATCGGCAAGATGATCTCGGCCATGCCGTTTGCCACCCTGAACCTGATCATTACATTGGCCGGCTTTGCCGCAATTTTCCAGGTGCTGCCGGTGGAGGAATTGATCGGGGTCCAGATCGGCTTTAACTTCGGCACGCTCCTGGCTGTGTTCCTGATCTGCCTGCCCATTGTCTTCCTTGCCTGCGCGATCCAAACCCTGATCGCATCCTTCACAAAAACCACCAAGGAAGCGGGCACCTACCTGCCATTTATCGGCCTGATCCCCTCCCTGCCAGGTCTTGCCCTCGCCTTTCTGCCTGTCAAACCTCACTTGTGGACCATGCTCATCCCAACGTTCGGTCAACAGATCCTTATCAACCAATTCCTGCGTGCCGAGCCGATCCTGGGCATGAATATTTTCATCTCCGCCCTGCTGACGATCCTGCTCTCGGTAGCTGTAACTTTTATTGCCGTCAAACTCTACGAAGGCGAACGGATCATCAAGGGATAAAGGGGTTTTCATGCAAAAACAGGTCACCTCCAACCGTGACCTGTTTTTATGTCAGCCGCATGCAATTCGACGACTATTTTTCCAGCAAACGCGGATTCAAGATCCGCTCGAGCGCGACGCCCAGCATGGCAAACGCCAGCCCGGTCAGGAGCAACAGGGCGAGCGGCTCCAGCACCCAAAAACGCGACCCGTACAATGCGCCCTGCGACAGACCCTGGTAAATGATCCGCCCCCAGGTGGGATAATTCGATTTGATATTGAATAATCCCAGCGTGGCTTCCAGAAAGACAAAACTTGGGATGAGGGTCACCAACTGCGGCACGAGGACGGGGATGATGCGCGGGATCATGTATTTCATGATCATACGAGTGTTACTGGCGCCATAGGCGCGCGCCGCTTCGACGTAGGGAGCCTCCTTGACCTGCAAAAACGCCGAGCGGAAGTTCTTGGCTGGTGTGCCAAAGACATTGAGGAGAACGATCACACCTAAAATGACCCAAATATCGATCCCGAACATCGCGTAAGCCAGCACGCCCACCGCCAGCACCGGCAGGACCATGTTTGCCTCGGTCAGGCGTTGGATCAGGTTGTCCACCCAGCCGCCGAACCACACCCCCGTCGCGGCAAGGATCATCGCCAGGATGGTGGTCAGAAGCGCCCCGACCAGGCCGATGGCAAGCGCAAAAGGCATCCCCCACAATAAGCGGGACCACCAGGTCTCGCCGCAGGTAATCCGTCCCCGCCGCGCCGTAGACCTGCCCCAGCAGGATCAATTCCGAATTCGATCTCTGCGTCATCCTCGAAGAGAAGCGCATCCACCACCAGTTGGTACGTCCCTCTCAACAACTGGGGCTGGTCCGCATAAGGGTCGGCGAACAGCACATAGAACGGCGGCGTGGTATCGATCTGCCCAAAATTGAACCACGCCTGCCAGTTCGGGTTCGCCGCAACCAGCCGTTGGATATTAAGAGCCTCGTCCCACGGATAGGCGGTGGAGTATTCTGCAGAAATCGATTTCAAGTTGAATTCACGACCATCGGGTGTGATCCACGTCAGAGACACAAACGGGCGCTTTTCGACGAAGGACGAGTCGAAATAGAGGTTGATTTCGCTCGGAAAATCCTCGTAATCGTATTCAAATGTATAGGTGGTTGTAACATCCCGCCAGCCGTTCTCAAGCACCTCCTCTGTGCGGGTCACTCCCGGGTCAGATTCACCGAACCGCAAAACTGAAAGCATGTCAGCACGCCTGAGGACATTCGTCCATGCGGGCAGGGCAAGCCGCGGCACATCTGCCCGTCCGGTCAGGCGTTCGGTACTCCACAACCGCCCGATCTGTTCATACGGATACTTCGTCACTGCGTAGACCGACCCTACGATCAACAACAGGATGATCGTCAGACCAAAGATGGCAGAGGGATAACGCCGCAATTCAGAGAAAAAGATACTCATGCGGCTCCAAATGGATGTGAATCCGTGCCAGACAGAGATTTTTCGCCTCCGGCGCGGCCGCCTCACTCCGCCCGCCTCCTGGGTTCTGACCAAAGAGGCTGTAGGCTTCGCCCGGGCAAACAGACCGCGCCAGTTGAAACTGCTCTTGACACGGATATTCTGCACGGTATTTTCCGAACTGAGGATATGCACGCGCGGATCGATCAGCACGTAAATAAAATCCAGCAACAGGACGACAATTCCCAGCAAATAGGCGAAAACGACCACGATTCCCACCGCGATCAGCAATTCCCCCTCATACATGGACTCGCCCCAAAAGTTCGGCAGGGCGCGTTCGATGTACAACAGACCAATGCCGGGCCACTTGAAAACAACCTCAAGAGCCATTGTCATCTGCCAGAACCCCACCAAAACCAGTGAAAAGCTCGTGATAATGTAAGGCAGGGTCGGGCGCAGGATGTATTTTCTCGTCAACAGTTTATCTGACAAGCCCTTGGCTTTTGCCAGGTCGACGTAATCCTCCTCGGAATAAATGACAAAGAAGGTCCGCCACGTGGTGACCAGTTGAAAAAGCAGGCTGAGCACAATGGCGGTCACCGGCAGGACCATGTGGCGCAGGACGATCGGCACATAGCCGATGGGCGTCTCCGGGGGAAGGGTATCGAACATGCCGCTGACCGGGAACCAGCGCAGTTCCACGGCAAAAACGGCGACCAGTAAAATGCCGATCACCCAGCTGGGCACCGATGACAGGGGGGAAAAGAACGAGACCACCCGGTCCGTGAATTTTCCATAGTGCCGCGCAAGATACAGGGAAAGGGGAATCCCGACCAGAAAGACGATCAGGTTCGCCGTACCGACCAGCAATAACGTCCTGGGGAAATGCTCCAAAACAATCCCGGCGATATCAAAATCGAAGCGGGTTTGAGCGTGGGATGGCGGAGCCTCAAAACTGCCGATCCGTCCCCAATTAAAAGTGAGAACTTTATATGTCCACAACAGGTGCCGCGGCCAGTAAGGCAGGTTCAAACCGGCCTCCTCGCGCAGGCTATCCCGCAGTTCAGCCATACTATCGGTCCCCACAAAAGCGCCGGTATACAAGTGACTGCGTATCACACGTTCGATCTGGGTTTCGATGCTCGCTTCAAATTGAGGCTGGGGGATGCCCCACCCCCCAGGCGCCGGTTTGTTGGCGATCAACACCGTGACAAATACCCCCAGGAAGATCGTCACACCGATCATCAAGACCTTGGACAGCATAAAGCGCGCCGCGCTCATGATCTCCCTGATATGTAAACGAGGTAAATTCCCCTGCGTAGATCCCGCGGCAGTATTCTTTTCGTTGATTTCAGGCATCTCAACCATTATAGCAAACCGTCCACATGGAGAAGAATAGTCGCAGGAGGGGTTTTACAACTTACGGGTCGGATGGGCAATTCACGGCGGACCAGCCTCAAGTCCGGGAAAGAGGCGCAGGTTTCCCCACAACAGCCACATGACATTAATCCATACCTGATATGACATCCTCCACTATTGTGAAATCATTCACAGGGCTATGATGTCCATGTTTATATTCGTCCATCCGCATATAAGAAGGTAACCATGGTCACACAAACCCTCAAACAGGAAATCACCCAACTCGAAGCGGATTTTTGCTTTGCGCTTTCGGACCCCACGCGTATTTTCATCCTTTATGCGCTGAACGAAAAACCCCTTAACGTGACCGAACTCACAACAGAGTTGGGCATCCCCCAACCCACCACTTCCAGGCATCTCAAGGTTCTGCGCGAACGCGGACTGGTCTTCACGGAACGCCAGGGAACTGTCATCACCTACCACCTGGCAGACGACCGCATCATCAAAGCCATGGACCTGCTCCGCGGTGCAATGCGCGACCGGCTGACCCAACAGGCAAACCTTGTCAATGAACTTTCACAGGAGAATGTATGAAGAAGCGCTTCCCGTTCTGGACCCTGGGATTGATCGGCATCCTTTTGATCATCCTCGTCCCCGTCCTTTACTTCCTGCCGCGTGCGAACAAGCCTTCCACCAACCCCGCGGATTATCTGCCCACAAAACCCGTCCACGTGGACCACTCGGACATCGTCAAAGGTGAGTTTGTCACCGGTCAGGACGTGACCCGCGCCTGTCTTGAATGTCACGAAGACGCCGCCACCGACCTGATGAAAACCACCCACTGGACGTGGGAGTCCAAAGCCTTCGACGTCCCCTGGCGCGAGGAAGATGTGACCATCGGCAAGATCAACCAGATCAACAACTTCTGCATCGGCTCACAAGGCAACGAGAACAAGTGCATGTCCTGCCATGCGGGTTACGGCTGGGAGCAGGGACGCGAAGCTGCCCTGGCAAGCCCGGAAAACGTGGACTGCCTCGCCTGCCATGCAGACCTCGGTTTCTACGGTAAAGGCGAATACGGCAACCCCGCCCAGGGTGTTGACCTGCTTGCCGCAGCAAAATCCGTCCGTGCGCCCACGCGTGAGAACTGCGGAAAATGTCACTTCGACGGTGGCGGCGGCAACGGCGTCAAACACGGCGACCTCGACGAGAGCCTCTACTTCCCCTCCGAAAACAACGACGTCCACATGGGCGGCGAACTCAACATGCAATGCACCGACTGCCACTGGACAAAGGATCACCAGGTTCTTGGCCGCATGCTCGCGGACAATTACACGATCGACCCGCAGGAACAAGTCTCCTGCGAACAATGCCACGTGAATCAACAGCACGAAGACGAACGCATCAACACCCACCTCTCCGCAGTCGCCTGCCAGACCTGCCACATCCCCGCACTGGCGCTCGAAGACCCCACCAAGGTCACCTGGGACTGGTCACAGGCAGGTCAGGAGGGACGCGAGGACGATCACTTCACCTACCTCAAGATCAAAGGCGAATTCACCTACGACAAGAACTTCGCCCCCACCTACCTGTGGTTCAATGGTAATAACGAATACCGCTACATCCTCGGCGATAAGATCGACCCGAACGGCGTCAACTACATCAACAAGCCTGCCGGCAGCATAAACGACCAGACTGCCAAGATCTTCCCATTCAAACTGCACGTTGCCAAACAGCCCTATGACGCGGTGAACAACTACCTGCTTCAGCCGGTCACATCCGGCGAGGGCGGTTTCTGGAGCGTCTTCGATTGGGACCAGGCATTCGAACTTGCCGTCCCCATCACAGGCCTGAACTACAGCGGCGAGTACGGCTTTGCCGAAACCTACATGCTCTGGCCCACCACCCACATGGTCCAGCCCGCCGCCAACGCCCTGCAATGCGAAGTCCTGCCACGGCAGTGAAGGGCGAATGGATTGGGAAGCCCTCGGCTACCCCGGCGATCCCATCGAATGGGGCGGAAGGAAGTAATTTGTGTATGGTAATTGGCAAATCGTAATTACCACTTACCAATTACCAACCACACGGACACAACCATGAAACGATACACTATCATCGCTGGACTTCTCATCCTCACCCTCGCCATCGGGATCGGGACGGTTCTTGCCCAGCCGGAACCTGCCCCTGACGGACAAGCCTCCCCCCTGCACCCGGACTTCCCCCTGCTCGACCGGGACGGCGAAAACGTCCTGACCTCGGGCAAAGCTGTCTCCACCATGCAAACCTGCGGACAGTGCCACGACACCGACTTCATCCAACAGCACGCCTTCCACTCCGATCTCGGGCTGAGCGACTACCAAGTCACCACGGACTTCAACGCCAGCACCGGCACCTTCGGCAAATGGGACCCGCTTACCTACCGCTACCTCTCCCAGCCCGGCGACGAACGCCTCGACCTCTCCACCGCCGAATGGCTCAAACTCAACGGCTTCGCGTGTCGTCGGCGGCGGACCCGCTGAAATTTCCCGCAGTGGAAAAGCCCTCGAAGTCACTCTCCCGCAGTGCCGGCAACTACGAAACCGCCATCCTCACCGAGAACGGCAAAGCCGAAGCCTGGGACTGGCAAGCCTCCGGCACGATGGAAATGAACTGCTTCCTGTGCCACCTCGAAATCACCCAACACCGAGGCGCGCGCAGGTTTCATCCATTCCGGCGCGTTCGGGGATTCCAATACCGCCACATTGCTTGGCCTTGAAGTTGTCGAACATGACGCCTCCACCGACACATGGACCTGGAACCCTGCCGCCTTCAATGAATTGAACGAGATCAAATCCGAAGTCATCAAGATCCAGGATCCCACCAACGCAAACTGCGCGGCATGTCACGGCGAAGTCCATGCCAGCGAAGACCCGCTCGTCTACACCGCCTGCGATACTGACTATCCGCAAACCGCCACCACCGGGCAGGTTGTTTCCGCGCAGAAGATCTCCGCATTCGGGCGTCAACCTGAGCGGCAAGAACGATCTCGACCGCTCATGGGATATCCACGCCGAGCGCCAACTCCAATGCACCGACTGCCACTACGCGCTCAACAATCCCGCCCATGCCTTCGAAGCGCAAGGCGACAATCCCGAACATCTCGTCTATGACCCGCGCACGCTCGAGATCGGCGAATACCTCGAACGCCCCGACCACAACTTTGCCCGCGGCCAGAGCGCGCAGTTCAACGTCGCGCCCGAACTCAAAGGCACCATGCGCCGCTGCGACTCCTGCCACGACCCCGACAAAGGTCACGCCGACTGGCTGCCCTACGTCGACGCGCACATGGCGGTCGTCGCCTGCGAAACCTGCCACATCCCGCAGATGTACGCGCCCGCCATCCAATCCTACGACTGGACCGTGCTCACGACCGACGGCGAACCCCTAAAAACCTGCCGCGGCGTGGAGGGCGAACCGAACCAGGTCACCTCGCTGGTGACCGGCTACGAACCCGTCCTGCTCAACCGCAATAACATTGACGGGAACCTCCTGCTCGCACCGTACAACCTCATCACAACCTACTACTGGGTCTATGACGACGCCAACGGAAACCAGCGCCCGGTCCGCCTCGTAGACCTCGAGTCTGCTTTCTTCGAAAATGGCTCCTACGCCGCTGACATCCTCTCCGCCTTCGACGCGGACAGCGACGGCTCGCTCAGCAACGCCGAACTCGTGATCGACACCTCCGCCAAGGAAGAGGTCGTCAAAGCCAAACTTGCCTCGCTCGGACTGGGCAACCCGCGCATCGAGGGACTCGTCCAGCCGTACAGCATCAACCACAACGTGACCCGCGGCGAAGGCGCCGTCAACGACTGCAAGACCTGTCACAACGATACGTCCCGCGTGTCACAACCCATCGCGCTGGCAGACTACGCTCCCAATGGCACACTGCCCGTCTTCGACACGAACAACAACGTCAACGCCTCGGGCGAGATCGTGACTGGCGAAGATGGCGCGGTGTACTACAACCCCATCCCCGCCAACGACAGGATGTACGTCTTCGGCTCCAGCCGCGTCAACTGGATCGACTGGCTGGGCGCGGCGGCGTTCGCCGGGTCGCTTTTGGGTGTGATCGGGCATGGGACGCTGAGATACATCTCGGGGCGGAAACAGGCTCGAGGTCCGAAGCGAACCGAGCGGATCTACATGTACGAGTCCTATCGCCGCTTCTGGCACTGGCTCCAGACCGCATCCATCGTCATCCTGCTGTTCACCGGCTTGATCATCCACCGACCGGACATCTTCGGCGCGTTCTCATTCCGCGGCGTGGTGACGGTGCATAACGTGCTGGCGGTCATCCTGGTCGTCAACGCCGCGCTGTCGCTGTTCTACCACCTGACGACCGACCGCATGCGGGAGTTCATCCCGCACCCCTACGGCTTCTTCGACGATGCCATCGTGCAGGCGAAGTATTACATCTCGGGCATCTTCAAAGGCGAGGGACACCCGTTCGAGAAGGTCCCGAACAGCCGCATGAACCCGATCCAAAAATTGACCTACTTCGGTATTTTGAACGTGCTCCTGCCATTGCAGATCATCACCGGCGCGTTGATGTGGGGCGTACAGCGCTGGCCCGAGGTGGCAAACTGGTTTGGCGGCTTGCCCGTGCTGGCGCCGTTCCACTCGCTCGTGGCATGGTTGTTCGGGACATTCATCCTCGTCCATGTGTATATGACGACCACCGGCGCAACTCCGCTCGAAGCGATGCGCGCCATGGTGACCGGCTACGAAGAGGTGGAAGTGCACGAACCTCATGAAGAAGCAGTGGCAGAAGTAGCAACAGAAGAAGAGAAAAAGGAGAATTAAAATGACAACCGCTCCTGTTACAAAGAAGAGTCCCGCCAGGCGGGATGGCGCTAAAGGCGCTCACATTTTCAAACGCCCTGAAAAACCGTACGTCCATCCGTACCTGGGCGGGGTGATCCTCGGAGTTGTGCTGTTCCTGGCATTCTTCCTGACCGGCAACGGACTCGGCTCCTCGGGCGCCACCAGCCGCATCGACGCGCTGATCGTGGACACCATCTCCCCCTCCCACGTGGATAACAATCCCTACCTGCTGAAGATGGCGGGCGGGGATAAAAATCCGATGGATGACTGGATCGTGCCGGTCTTCTTCGGCGCCCTGCTCGGCGGTTTTTCCTCCGGTTTGCTGAACGGACGCCTCAAGTTCATGACCACCAAGGGACCGCACATCTCCGACCGCACGCGCTGGCTGATGGCTTTCCTCGGCGGCGTGCTGTTCCTCTACGGCGCGCGCATGGCGCGCGGATGCACCTCCGGGCAGGCTCTTTCCGGCGGTGCGACACTGTCCGCAGGCTCGTGGGTCGTCATGTTCGCCATCTTCGGCGGCGCATACGGACTGGCCTATTTTGTCCGCAAGTTATGGAACTAGGATAATTACCAATTACTAATTACTGATTTACCAAGCAAAATAAATGGTAATTGGTAATTACTGGAGAATAATTATGAACTTCCCTCTCCCTGAATTTATCGCTGTCAGCGCAGCCAACCCGTGGACGTACGTGCTTTTCGGCGTCATCGGCTTTGCCTTCGGCTTCACCCTTGAAATGTCCGGTTTTGGCGACTCGCGCAAACTCGCCGCCCAGTTCTACTTCACCGAATTGACCGTGCTCAAGGTCATGTTCACCGCCATCGTCACCGCCATGGTACTGCTCTTCGGCGCGGTGGGACTCGGGCTCCTCAACTTCAGCCAGGTCTGGGTCAACCCGACCTACCTCTGGTCCGGACTCGTCGGCGGGCTCATCATGGGTGTCGGCTTCATCGTCGGCGGCTTCTGCCCGACCACCTCGCTGGCATCCGCATCCACCGGCAAGATCGACGGCATGTTCTTCATGCTCGGCGGTTTCTTCGGCGCGGCGATCTTCGCCGAGACCGAGCCGCTCTTCACCAACTGGTACAACAACGCCGGCTACTACGGACGCGTCACCCTCGACCAGGTCTTCAACCTCCCCATTGGCGTTGTGGTCCTGCTGGTCGTCCTCATGGCGCTCTTCATGTTCTGGGGCGCGGAGCAACTCGAGCGCATCATCGGCAAAAAGGACATGAGCCGCGAACCGAAGACTCCGCCTCGTCGGCGCGGGCGCGCTCTTCGTCCTCGCCCTGGCGGTCGTCTTCATCGGCTCGCCCTCGCTTGAAAAGAAATATCAGAAATTGACCTTCACCCGTACAGAGACCCTCCCTCAGTTGGAAGGACAGGAGCCCATCGTCAACACCTATACCTATTCTGCGGATGAAATGCTCTCCAATCGCCTCGTCTTCATCACCCCCGCCGAAGCCTTCAAGGCTAAATACAACCAGGCGATGAACCCGGTCTATCTCGACGTTCGTTCAGAGGCGGATTTCAATCTCTATCACCTCGAAGGCGCGGTCAACGTGCCCCTGGACCAAATCGAGGAGGTTGTTCCGGTTTTGCTGACTGAACCGCCTGCGAACACGGTCTTCATCGTGATGAGCAACGACGAAACAGCCGCCATCGACGCATGGAAGACCCTCGTCGCTTCGGCTGTTCCAAATGTCTACATCCTCGAAGGCGGGATCAACAACTGGATCGCCTTCTTCGGCGCGGAGGATGAGATGCTTCAAGCCGCTCAACCTGCTCTGAATCCTGCTCCCGACCAACTGGCTTACGTCTTCCCTGCGGCTTTGGGCAACCGCTACGAATCCTGCGACCCCGATCCCATCGAGTACGAAGAATTGGAATTTGAAGCCAGGATCCAACTGCAACTCAAGCGCGACAAGAGCGGCGGCGGTTGCGGATAAACCATCAGACCGAATAAAAAGAGAAGTCCCCGCCTGTTGACGGGGACTTCTCTTCACTTTCCATTTCCCACTCACAACTTATCACTGCACCGTAATTGTCACGCTCTCCATCGCGTCGCCTGGAAAGGTGGGATTCGCCAGCGGGTCGCGCCGTGTGATGCCGTTGACCACATCCATCCCTTCGATGACCTGTCCAAAGATGGTGTATCCGTCATTCAGCTGCGAAGTGGATCCAAATGTTATAAAGAACTGGCTTCCATTGGTCGGCGTAGCGGGACCCGTATTCGCCATCGCCACAACGCCAGCCTTGTCAAAGGTCAGGTCGCTTCCTTCATATTTGAACCTATACCCTGGTCCACCCGAACCTGTCCCCGTCGGGTCGCCGCCCTGCGCCATGAAACCCTCCAGCACGCGGTGGAAGGTCACACCGTCGAAGTATCCCTTGCAGGCGAGGAACACAAAACTATTGACCGTGGTGGGCGCTTTATCGGGATACAACTGCATGACAAATTCACTGCCCGCTGCCATCTTGACCGTTGCGAAATACTGCTTTGATGTGTCTATCCGCATGGGAGGTTCGTCGTATTGCGCTGGCTGTAGGAATATCCGCGAACGGCTCGCAGGCGGTCTGGTCATTTGCATCCGCCACAGGGATGTCAACGACATCGGCTTCTTTCGGCCAAAACTGCCAAATCCCCAATGCGACCATCAAGAGGACGATACCCACCCCTGCGATCTGAACATACCTCGTCTGTTGAGCCTTCCTTTTCGCCTCCCTTCTTGCTGCCAGTACCTTCTTGTTTGTCATAGTGGGTTTCTCCTTTGAATTTCCTCGATTTTCGTGATACGTTTTCACCAAACTGCGCGCTTGTCTGATACTTGATTTTGGAACATAAATCTTGACTGTTGCAAATGAAGTCGGATGAGTTAAATGCGAAACAGCCTCTTGAACAAGAATTGCGTCAATCCCATCTGCCTTCAAGAAATTTTCAATTATATTGGCTTCCCAACGACCGGTTGCTTCTGTCAATAGGGCATATCTCATTTTGTCCACAACATCATCCTACCTATGAACATGCTGATTGTCACGGATTTTAGCATACTCCAGCAGGTAGTCCCTTTTCGCACAAACGATATATATAAATACAGGCATGGCAGACAATAAACTCTTCCGCAAACACATTGCCATCCCGCAGGACCACGGGTCATGGGTCTTCATCCTCAGCCCGTTACTGATCGGTATTTTTGCCGGGGGTAATTTCACACCTGCCTCGCTCAACCTGGTCATTGCCGCGATGGCGGCATTCATGCTCCGCCAGCCTGCCGCAACCCTCATCAAAATATACGCCCGGCGCCGCTCAAGGGACGACCTGACCGCCGCGCGGTTCTGGTTCGTCGTGTACGCCGCCATCGCGCTGACCGCCCTGACCGGTCTCATCCTGAACGGCTTCGGATATCTTTTGTATCTTGCCGCGCCGGGAGTCGCCATCTTTGCCTGGCACCTGTGGCTGGTGAGCCGGCGCGAGGAGCGCAGGCAGGTCAATGTTGAGATCATCGCAACGGGCGTCCTGTCGCTTGCGGCGCCTGCGGCGTACTGGGTCGGCGTCGGTCAATACGACCCGACCGGCTGGTGGCTGTGGGGATTGACCTGGTTCCAAAGCGCCGCAAGCATTGTCTACGCGTATCTAAGGCTCGAGCAGCGGGAGCAGGCTAAGGGTCCGGAAAGAGGCGGGCTGTGGAAGATGGGATGGCGCGCCGCGCTGTACACATCCTTCAACCTCGCTTCGGTCTTGATCCTGGGCCTGACTCGCCATTCTCCCGGTCCTGCTCTTCATCCCATACTTGGTACAATGGCTCGAGACAATGTGGGGCATCACCCATCCAGCAATCGGATGGAAACCCACACGGATCGGGATCCGGCAGTTGATCGTAAGCATCGTATGGACTGTGTTGTTCATTCTGTTCTGGAGGTAATCATGGACGAACTGAAATGGGAGCTGCTCACCGAAGTGCAGGGACGATTGGAAGCCGACCTGCTCAAGAGTTACTTTGAAGCCTACGGGATCGAAATAGAACTCTTCCAGGAAGCCGTGGGACATCACATTTATCCCGTAACAATAAACGGACTGGGATATGTGCAATTATTCGTTGCAAAGGAACAAGCCGAGGAGGCGCGCAAGCTCCTGGAAGAATACAACAACGCCAAGGAATAAAACGTGAAGAACACTGTCATCCTGGTAACCAGCAACGGAATGGGGAAAGCCGACGAAGAATTACAATTGACCCTGTTCGGGAAATATGTGGAACTGATCCAACATAATGGCGAAATGCCGGCGGCTTTCTGTTTTTACACTGACGGGGTTAAACTCGTTTGCGAAGGCTCTCCCGTAATCGAGAAACTCCGCGAGTTGGAGGCAAAGGGCGTACGCCTGGTCGTTTGCTCGACCTGCCTGAATTATTTCAACCTGCAGGACAAAATTCAAGTGGGCATTGTCGGCGGTATGGGGGATATCATTGAGGCACAGGTAAAAGCGGACAAGGTCATAACCATCTAAACCATCAAGGCCATGCCGACCCAATATGACCAGACGCCGCATCGCAAACAACGTACCCAGATCAGCCGTATGCTGCTGGCTGTATTCGTGGCGGTTTCCGCTCTGACCGCATCCTTGCTGGCATCATCCAAAGCACAGGCATCGCCTCATTTGCAATCCGCATCCACCCCGCTTCCTCAACCCACCCCCACTTTTGACGTCACGAGACTGGATAAACCAACCGTCGTCTCGGAGACCCCCAGCCAATTGGAAGCGGGGTCACTCAAGTATTGGAGTGTTTGCATGGCATGTCACGGGGACAAGGGACAGGGTCTTACAGACGAATGGCGCGATGCCTTCGGTCCCGAAGACCGTGATTGCTGGCGATCTGGATGCCACGGACCGGATCACCCGCAGCAGGGGTTTCTCATTCCACAAGACAAGATCATCCCATCCGTTGCCGGCCTGGGAAGCCTTGTACGTTTTGTGAACGCACAGGAACTGCATGACTTTATCCTTGCCAGCATGCCCTGGTGGGATCCCGGTCAACTGACCGACGAAGAGGCATGGCAGACAACCGCCTACATCCTGGATATGCACAAGGTTTTGCCCGACAGGTTTGTGCTCACAGATGAAAACGCATCCGCGATCATGACCCAATACGCGGTCCAGCCGCCCACGGACGACCGCCCAGCCATCCTTGTTTTTGCCAGCCTGCTCTCCCTCGCCGCGATGGGAATGCTCGCGCAGGATCTAAGAAAGCACCTTCGTCTAAAAAATGCTCAAGTTGTACTCGAACACCCGCAAGAAAGACCGAACTTCTTCCATCACCTTCATCCGCCGAGCATCCCTGCCATTGCAGGCGCGCCTCCGCTACACGCTCGGGGCAGGCGGACTGGCAGTGTTCCTGTGCTTCATCCTGTTGATCACGGGTATCCTGGAAATGTTCTACTACATCCCAGTCCCCGAACGCGCCGCTGTCTCTGTGCAGACCATCACTTCGCTGGTCCCATTTGGTGCTTTAATTCGCAACCTGCATTTCTGGTCGGCGCAGGCGCTGGTCATTGTGATGTCCATCCACCTCCTGCGCGTCGTGCTGACCGGCGCCTACGCCCGTCACCGCCGGTTGAACTACCTGATCGGTCTTGGGATGCTGGTCCTGATCCTCCTGCTGGATTTCACAGGCTACGTCCTGCGCTGGGACGAGGGCATCCGCTGGGCATTGATCGTCGGCACGAACCTGCTCAAGACCGTCCCCTGGATCGGCGACTCGCTCTACCAACTCGCCATCGGCGGACCGCAGCCCGGCGCATCGACGCTCGAACGCTTCTACACCTGGCATATCTTTGTCCTCACGCTTGTGACCATCATCCTCGGCGCCTGGCACATCTTCCGCGTGCGCCGCGATGGCGGGATCGCCGTCCCGCCGCCCGATCAACGGGAAAACACCGCCCGCATCTCGCGCTTTGACCTCGTCCGCCGCGAGGTGCGCGTCATGCTGATCGCCGGTGTGATCTTGCTCGTCATCTCGCTCCTCGTCCCTGCCCCCATCGAACGCCCCATCACCCAGGCAACCATCGACATCGAAGATACGCGCGCCCCGTGGTTCTTCCTGTGGGTACAGCAACTGCTCAAGTTCGGCGATCCCTTCCTGTGGGGCGTTGTGACCCCGACGCTGGCTCTGGTTTTGATGGCGCTCCTCCCCTATGCACTCCCTCAAACCAAGGATCATGAATTGGGGAAATGGTTCCCGCGCGGGAACCGCATCTCCCAGATCATCATCGTCGTGCTGGCGCTCGCCATTATCATCCTGACAATACTTTCAGTTCTTCAAACACCTTCCACATGAAACATACCTCACGCCGCGATTTTTTGAAACTTTCCACCAACTCCTTCCTGGCTCTGGCGGGTATACTCGGCATCGGCGGATTGTTCCGATTCCTGAGTTATCAGTTCGACAAATCGCCTCAGACCGACTTTGAGATTGGTTCTGCCTCACGATTATCCGCTCAACAGCCGCACTGTTCTTGCCCATATCCCGGCCATCATCATCCACGACCAGGACGGGATTCCAGGCGATCAGCCTGGAATGCACGCACCTCGGCTGTATGCTCGAACCGCGCAACTTCGGGTTCGAATGTCCGTGCCACGGTTCGCGTTTCGACCCGTCCGGTAGCGGCGCTCAAAGGTCCTGCCGTGCGGAACCTGCGAAAACTCCGCGTCGAAAAAAGGACGACGGAAACCTGCACATATTCACAGCCTGAGAAAGGAAAGAGAGGAGAAAAGCGATGGATTTTGATCTAAACGAGGAACAGCGACTTTGGAGAAAAGCGGTCCACGAGTTTGTTGCGAAGGAGGTCCAGCCCAAAGCCCATGATGTGGACGTGAACTACGAGTTCAACTGGGAGGCGACCCGCAAGATGGGTCCGCTTGGGATGCTTGGGCTGAACATCCCGGAGGAATACGGCGGCGCAGGCGTGGACTCGGTCAGCGCGGCGATCGCCATCGAGGAATTGGGATGGGGCTGCGGCTCGACCGCCCTGGCAATTGCCGCCCACAACGGACTTGGCACCACCCCGATCGTCCTTTTTGGGAGCGAAGAACTAAAGCAGAAATGGCTTCCGCTTGTCGCCAGCGGGAAAAATAAATTGGGGGCACTGGCGCTCACAGAACCGGGAGCAGGCTCCGACTTGCAGGGAGGCGTGACCACAAAAGCGGTTAAAGATGGGAACGAATGGGTCATCAATGGCACAAAGATGTGGTGTACCAACGCGTCCATTGCTGAATACATTATCACCCTCGTTCGTACAGACCCGGCAGGCGGATCCCGTTCATTGAGCATGATCCTCGTTCCAACAGATGCACCGGGGCTTACCATCGGTCCCGCTGAAAAGAAAATGGGGTTGCATGGTTCCCCCACCCATGCGGTGACCTACGAAGATGTGCGTGTGCCGCTGGGCAACATCATCGGTGAGGAAGGCAAAGGCTTACATCAAACGCTTGCCACGCTCGACGGCGGGCGCATCAGCATTGGCGCCATTTCGGTCGGGCTGGCGCAAGCCGCGTTCGAACATGCGGTCAACTATGCGCGGGAGCGCAAAGCCTTCGGCAAACCCATTGCCGAACAGCAAGCCATCCAGTGGATGCTGGCCGACGCCGCAACAGAGATCGAAGCCGCCCGCACACTGCTCTACAAAGCCGCCTGGCTCAAGGAGCAGGGACGCAACTACAACAAGGAAGCCGCCATGGCAAAGATGTTCGCCACCGAAATGGCGGAACGCGTCTGCCGCAACGCCATCCAGGTCCACGGCGGATACGGCTATTCGAGCGAATACCCCGTCGAACGGATCTATCGGGACGCACGGCTTATGACCATCGGCGAAGGGACGAGCGAGATCCAACGGCTGGTCATTGCGCGGCATGTGCTGGCAGAGGAATAGTTGTCAAATCCGGGGGGATGCCACCGAGTCTCTTTCGATCAACGTGGGGTGGACAACCAGGGTGACGCGCGTTGCGTCCGGGCGGTGCATGCGCAGGGAAACGAGATGCGCCGCGCCCTGTCCCATTGCAATGGTATCCACATGCATGGTGGTAAGGGCCGGGGAGACTGTGGTCGCCAGGACGGTGTCATCGTAACCGACGATGGAAACATCCCCCGGCACCTTGAGACCCATGCTTTGAACCGCACGGATCGCTCCGACAGCCACGTTGTCGTTTATGGCGAACAGTGCGGTGATTTGGGGATTGTTCTGCATAAGGCTGGTGATCTCTGCCTCGCCCTGGGACCTTGTAATGTTGAAATTCGCATAATACAGGCTGTCCAACTCGTTGTCCTTGATCGCCCGTGTATAACCGTTCCGCCTGTCGCGCAGGCTTGGGTAGCAATCGGGTTCGCCGCCGATCATGGCGATATGTTTATGCCCCAAACCGATCAGATACTCGACAGCCTGGTAGGACGCGCCGAAATTGTCAGAGACGACCATGTCATATCGTTCGGTATCAGAATACCCGTCGACAAGAACGATGGGGACCGTCCACTCATCCAAAATCGAGGAGATCGTCTCATCCAGAAAAGCGCCCACCATCAGGAATCCGTCCACCATGCTGTCCTGGATGAAAGGCGGCAGTTTTTGCGGGCGGTTGTGCTCATCCACGGGGAGCATGGAAAAGAGCAGGTTCAAGCCGAGGTCTTTGCAGGCTTCGTCCACGCCGGCAATGACGCGCGAATAGAACGGATTGGACGGGGGCAGCAAGCCCGGTTCAGTTTTGACGAGAAGCCCGAGGGTGTTCAATTTTTCGTGATGAACCGCAGTCGGCGAAGCCTTGACCGAATATCCGGCATCCTTTGCGGCACTCCTGATTTTTGTCCTTAGTACATCAGACACACCCGGTTTGTTGTTGAGCGCCAGGGAGACTGTGGATACTGACACCCCAAATTGGTCTGCAATTTGACGGATCGTGACCTTGTTGGACATTTCTGGCACCTCGCTTTACTAAATATTTAGTAAAATTTTAGTATCGTGTGCAAAAATGCACAAGAGCTGGTTCCCCAAAAAAGCGGACGATCACTGATAGTGATCGTCCGCTGTAAATTGGATTGCGTTAGGTCTTGCGGAGTTAGCTCACGTGACCTACACCTTCGGTCCCGCTTCGATGACTTCCCTCGGCGTTTGATCCTCGAACTTGGCGAAGTTCTGCTTGAAGCGCATCGCCAGGTCCTTGTAGCGGCGATCGTATTCCTTTTTGTCGCCCCAGGAGGAGGAGGGATCGAGCACTTCGGCCGGCACATCCGGGCATTCCGTCGGCACTTCGAAGCCGAAGATCGGGTCGGTTTTGTATTTCACGTCGTCCAGTTTGCCGTTCAGAGCCGCAGTGAGCAGGTTGCGCGTATGGCGGATACTGATACGCTTGCCGATGCCGTACGGACCTCCCACCCAGCCCGTGTTGACCAGCCAGCATTTGACACCGTACCGCTCGATCTTATTCTTGAGCAATTCGGCGTATTTATACGGATGATGCACCATGAACGGACCGCCGAAACAGGCGGAGAACGTCATCTCCGGCTCATCGCGCAGACCGACTTCCGTCCCGCCGACCTTGGACGTGTACCCCGAAATGAACTGGTACAACGCCTGGTTGGGAGTCAACCGCGCGATGGGCGGCATGACGCCGTTCGCGTCGCACGTCAACAGGATGATGTTCTTCGGGTGACCAGCCTTCTTCTCAGGGACGGCGTTCGCGATGAACTCCAACGGATAGGAGGCGCGGGTGTTCTCGGTGATCGAGTCGTCGTCCAGGTCGATGTAGCGGGTGATCGGGTCGAAGGGAACGTTCTCCAAGATCGTGCCGAACATTTTGGTCGTGGCGTAGATCTCCGGCTCCGCCGCTTCGGACAACCCGATGACCTTGGCGTAGCATCCGCCTTCGAAGTTGAAAACGCCGTTGTCGCTCCAGCCATGCTCATCGTCCCCGATGAGGCGGCGGGTCGGGTCGGCGGACAGGGTCGTTTTGCCGGTCCCGCTCAAGCCGAAGAACAAAGCCACGTCGTTGTGATCCTGCGGGCTGACGTTCGCCGAGCAGTGCATCGAAAGCACGCCTTCCAGCGGGAGCAGATAGTTCAAGAGCGTGAACACGGACTTCTTCAACTCGCCCGCGTACAGCGTGTTGCCAACGATGGCAAGTCGCTTCTCGAAGTTCAAAACGATGAACGTCTCGCTGTTGGTGTTGTCAACTGCAGGGACAGATTTAAAACCGGGCACGGCGACAATGGTAAATTCCGGGACGAAGCGTTTGTATTCCTCCAGCGACTCGGGGTTGAGCAGCATGTTGCGGATGAACATGGCGTGCCAGGCGTGTTCCATCACAAATCGTACCGGCAGGCGATATTGCTCGTCGGCGCCGGCGTAGGCGTCCTGTACGAAAACGTCCTTGCCCTGCAAATATCCAAGCAGGCGGGCATAGAGCGCATCGAATTTCCCGATCTCGAACGGACGGTTATACACACCCCACCAGATGTTATTTTCCGAATCCGTGTGGCGGACGACGAACTTGTCATTCGCGGAACGCGCCGTGTGCTTGCCGGTATGCGCAATGAACGGACCGCCGCGCGAGGTGACGCCCTCGCCGCGGAAGACAGCCTCTTCATACAGGGCTTCGGTTGCGAGGTTCCAATACGCCAGCCGCAAATTCGAAACGCCGATATTGGAAAGATTCAGATCCGCCTTGCGGACCTGGGCAATGGATTCAGCAGGTGTTTTGATGTTCAGCAGGTTATTCATAATTATCTTCTCACTATTCAGTGTCATTGCGAGCGAGTGACAGCGAGGGAAGCAATCTCATACTTGTCACCAAAGGATTGCTTCGGGCTATCGCCCTCGCAATGACATGCATATTTACATCCAATCACGGATCAGTTTCTTGTCGCCGATGTAAATCTCGTTCGGGCTGGTCGGGTCGAGCGCCCATTTGATGCGGGCCACACCCTCGGTCACATCCTTGACCGAGCCCGAGAACGAAATGCGGATATGCCCTTCCATGCCGAACTCCTTGCCGGGCACCACCACCACCATCGCCTTCTTGAGCAGGAAACGCGAGACCTCCACCGAATTGCCGTTGAACGCGCGGATATCCGGGAGCGCATAGAAGGTTCCCTGCGGCTCGATCAGACGCGCGCCGTTGAACGTCTTGAACTCCTGCAACAACACATCGCGGTTGTTCTGGATCTGGAGACGGAGCGCCTCCACCACGGACTGCAAGCCGTTCAGCGCGCCCTCGGCCGCCGCCTGGCTGACAGGGCTTACGCCCGAGGTCGTCTGCGCGGTGACGTTCGTCATCACACGCACGAGTTGCCGCGGACCGACCACCCAACCCACGCGGAAGCCGGTCATGCCGTATAACTTCGCCACACCGTTGACGACGATGATGTGCGAGTCTTCGATGTCCTTCTTCGTGAAGTTGTAGGCGGGCACAGCTACGTTGCGGTCGAACGTCAACTTGTGATAGATGTCGTCGCAGATCAGGTAGATGCCCTTGCGCTCGCACAACTCGACCAGTTTCTCGATCAATTCCGGCGGATAGATGACGCCTGAAGGGTTGTTCGGGCTGTTGACGATGATCGCCCGCGTGTAGGAGGTGACCGCCCGCTCGATGTCCTCGAAGCGCGGCGTGAAGGTCCCGTCTTCGGGAGTCACGATCACGGGTCTGCCCATGCACATCTTGATGATCTCAGGATACGAGACCCAGTACGGCGCAATGACAATGACCTCGTCCTGCGGGTTCAGGATGCTGTAGATGATGTTGAACAGGGACTGTTTGGCGCCGTTGGTGATAATGACGTTCTCCGGAGCGACCAGCCTGTCGTAACTTTCCTCCGTATAGCGGATGACAGCCTTCTTTAACGAGGGAGTCCCGTCGATGGGCACGTATTTCACCTCCCCGCTGGTCAATTTTGCCGCCGAGGCAAGGATGGCGTTGATCGGCGTCTTGTTCTTGGGCTCACCGATCCCCAGGTTGATCACGGCTTCGCCGCGCTCACGCAACTGCCGGGCTTCTTCATTGAGAGCCAGCGTCGGCGATTCGAGTATCTCGCTTGCAAGTTTGCTTAACTTCATATCTACTCCAGTTAAAAAAATAATCTGGTCGGGACAAATTTACCTGACCAGATATAACTTTAGAACCGCAAGGAAAGCGGCGCTGACAATACAAATGTCAGACAAAGCTATCATGCCGTGATTATACTACCGGAAAATTGTGGTTTTAGAGGACAAAACTCACTAAAATGCCTTAATATTGTCAAAAATCAGGGCCGATTCTCACTCGCAGCCCAGGGCAGCGGGGTTCGGGTCCCTGCCGGCCGCCCAGACGCGCTCGAACTCCTCCACATACAGCCGCGCAATATCAGCATTATCAATAATGATGACATTTTCATCATTGGTGGTTTCCGCCCGCGTGGAAAAATTCAACGACCCGGTGATCACATATCGCTCATCCACGATGATGACCTTGTGATGCAGGAAGCCCCTGTTGCCATCCTGGCGGACAGGCACGTCGCCGCAGAAGAGGGTCCGCAGTTCGGCTGATTCGGACGTACTGCCGAACGTCTCGAAGACGCCCGCCACATCCAGGTCACGCAGTCTGCGCTGGATCATCGCATCGGCAAGCGGGTAATCCGTGAAACTGAAAGCCATGAAGTACACACTGGATTCCGCTCCCTGCACGAACGGGATGATGACGTTCTCGAGCGCGCTGTCCTCCGACGTGAAGATCACCAGGATCTGGCTGCCGTTGACGACCACGGATTGCTCCGTCAGGGTCGAAGGCGACCTCGCCCCAAACTGACCGTTCCACATCTCGTCGAACTCGCGCTCATAGATATTCGCCAGTTCGGGCGAGCGGATGACGAGCACGTTGTTGTTCTGGGTGTAGATGCCGCTCTTGGTGATATTCGTTGAACCTGTCCAGACAATCTGCCGGTCGAAGATCCAGAACTTGTTGTGCATGAAAGCGGACCGGTCCAGATCGCCCTTGACCTCGATACCGGCGGCGGTCAAAAGCGCAAATTGGCCGCGCCCCGGCTCCTGGTCCGCGATCAGACCGTATTCATTATCCGTCACCCAGCGCACGTCCACGCCGCGCCCCTTCGCCGCGATCAAGGCCTGAGCGACATTATTTAGGTCGAATTCGAAGGAGGCAATGTGAATGCTCGATTGGGCGGCGTTGATGTAACCGATCAACTTCTCCTCCACCGAGCCGCTGACCTGGCTTCGGGTTGCGCAAATTGACCGGGTCGGTGAAATACACCTCCCACCAGCCTCCTGAGGACGGGACGGTGGGAGACGGGTCAACGATAACAGGCGTCGCAGTAGGGACATTACCCTCGGGCGGAAAGGGGGTCTCGGACGGAAAGAGAGGCGGGAGCGTAACGACAACTTCACCGGACGGGGTATCCGTGACGATCAGATCGACCACATCCTCCCCCGCCAGCGAGAAAAACGCGCCGCAGATCAGGACCAGCGTGGTAAATAACAACGCAATGATCCCGCCCTGTGACTTTGAGATCGTATTTTTACGCGGCATCCAGCCATCCTTTCCTCTTCGGCTCATCGAATAAAGTTGTCAACCGCATCACGATCTCCCGCACGGCTGCATTCGGCGGTAATTGGGCAATTATTTCATCCATCGGGGGCAAAATATACGATTCCCCAAACAATTCGCGTGCCTGGCTGCCCAGACGGTCCCACAACGCCAGCCGCGCCTCAGCATCCAGGCTCGTCCAACTCCCCTGCCAACCTGCCAATGGCACGCATCATCAACCGCAAAGCGAGCAAACGCGGCGACAGGTACTCTTCGGCGGCGGCATCGTCCATGCCGTCGGTTCCTTCCACGAGCCACTTTGCCGTTGCTTCGCCCCATGAGAACAAATCACCCGCCGCATCTTCATCCAACGACGCGGCGAGCGATTCATTTCCGATCATGCTCCCCATCGCCTGATGGAACCTTTTCTCCAGGTCGGTCATGCGGCGAGTATAGCAGAGAAAATTTGGAATCCGACAACTTGTTGTCGGGTATGCCAGCAGCAGAGCTGCTGGATTCCAAGATCATGCAAGAGCCTCAAAGTCCTTCGGATTCCCCAACGGGAAGCGGCTTGCGGACGGGTCGATGCGCTTGATCATCCCCAGCAGGACTTCCCCGCTTCCCGCCTCGACGTACGCCTGGATCCCGCTCCCCTGCATCGCCGCCACTGACTCGGTCCAGCGCACGCGCGATTGCATCTGCGCCTTGATGTCGGCGCGCAATTCGTCGGCGGTGAGCAACACGTTCGCATGGACATTTCCCACCACCGGAATGACCGGCATCCCCATCGCGCAGGCGTCCACGGCGGCGTTCCAGTCGCTTTGGATCGAATCCATGAGCGGGGAGTGCGCGGCGATGCTGACGGCCAGCGGCAGGGCGCGTTTGGCGCCTGCGGCTTTTGCGCCAGCCATGGCTCGCTCGAGGGCGGGTTTATGCCCCGAGATGACCACCTGCCCGGGACAGTTATCGTTGGCAACCTGGACAATTTCATCGGCGGTGCTCGCCTCCGCACAGACCTTGTCGAGCGTGGGGATGTCCACGCCGAGGATGGCAGCCATGCCGCCGGGGTTGAGTTCGCCGGCGCGCTTCATCAATTCGCCGCGCGTGCGGACAAGTTTCAGACCGTCGGCGAAGGACAAGGCGCCAGAGGCGGTCAGAGCCGACAGTTCGCCAAGGGAATGCCCGGCAACGGAAGCAGGTCTGAAGTCCGGGTAAAGATGCGTGAACGTCATCCACGCCGCGACCGAATGGAGGTATAAGGCTGGCTGCGTGTTGACCGTCTCGTTCAGTTCGTCCGCAGGTCCCTCCCACATGAGTTTGGAGAGGGCAAAGCCGAAGAGGGCATCTGCCTCGTCGAAGAGTTGACGGGCAACGGGGAATGCCTCGGCGAGGTCCTTGCCCATGCCGACGGTTTGCGAGCCCTGCCCGGGGAAGACGAATGCGGTGGTTTTGGGGTTGAGTTTCATGGTGCCTCCATAATTTCGTAGGGGCGAGTTGGCAACTCGCCCCTACAGTATGGACATTAAAACACAAACGGGTCGTGTTCGTCACGACCCGTCGGCGCATCAAGAGATTATTCGGACTTTTTCTTTTCTTTCTTGATCTCGACCACTTCACGACCATCGTAGAAACCGCAGTTGGGACAGACGGTGTGCGGAAGGCGCATGGAACCGCAGTTGGAGCAGGATGTGAGGTTGCGGGGTACCAGGGCATCGTGCGCGCGGCGGTTGTTGCGGCGGCCTTGTGAGTGTTTTCGCTTTGGATGTGGGGGCATTCGACTTTCTCCTTATTTTTCTTTCGCAAGGGCGGAGCAGTGTTCCGCCCCTGCATAAATTTCAATTGAGCGGGGGGATTATAGCGGGTGGAGGGAGGGGCGTCAAGTGGAGGAGGCGGGAAAAACGCCCTTTTGGGGATGATATAATTTGCTCATTCTATTTTAACCTGCGGCGGCACCCTGTCCCTTCCGATTAGTTTTTTTACATCCCGCCGCATCAATCCTTAACTCGTTGGGTTGGCATCTGCAGATCCCCTATTAGCCCGCCAATCGTGTGAAATAATGGCTTTAGGAGGAACTACTATGGAATGGTTGTATTACTGTGTTGGGGGGGTGGCACTGGTTCTCATCGTTGGAGTAATCATTGTCTGGCGTTCTTCTCGCGTTGTGCCACCAGAAGTAATTGACATGGCTAGGGAAGCTCAGCAAGCAGGAGCCACACAATATTATCATCTTGCCAGCCCGCCAGGGCTATGGATCTTCTACCGCATTCGCGACGACAAACTCCAATGTTGCTTTGCAGAGTACTCAGCTAACGGGAACCTTGGTTGGATATGGAAACCTCCCAACTGGCAAGAATGTCCCACCCCTCTCCTTCCGAAGCACCCCAAGCCTATCTCAAAGCTCATAGGAGAAGACTAGGAACAAAGTGCCACCCCCCACATATGGGGGTCTAAAACACAAAAAACGATACCAGCCTGCTTGTGTGTAGCTGGCTTGACGCTGGCTAGACGCTGGCTAGAAGCTGGCTAGACACTGGCTAGCCGAAATACCCCCCAAATATGGGAGCGGGAAAAACGCCCTTTTGGGAATGATATAATTTGCTCATTCTATTTTAATCTGTGGCGGCGCAATGTCCCTTCTCATTAGCTTTGTTACATCCCGCCGCATCAATCCTTATTTGTTAGGCGCTTCATCGAGAAGCTGTGAAAATATGCAAATAGATGAATTACTCAACCAAGCGCTGGATGATAAAGTGGAGTTCTGACAAAGTAGACTTCAAAGAAATGTTTGATGTTTCCTCAAAAGCAGATTGGTGTGAGATCATTAAAGACATAGTTGCGATGGCTAATTCTGGAGGGGGAATATTGTTAATTGGTATAAATAATGAGGGCAGACATTCTGGTTACGATGTGACTAAGTTTTTAGAATACGATCCTGCTGATGTAACTAACAAACTATTTTCTTTTACTGGAAAGCACTTCGGCAACTTTACAATAGTTAGCGCACAAAAAGAAAATCAAACTATAGCAGCATTGGTTGTTGGACGAACATCTACACCTTTAGTTTTTGTAAAAACGGGCGATTATCTAGATAAAAGTGGAAAGCAGAAACAAGCCTTTGCAAATGGAATGGTGTATTTTCGACACGGGGCAAAAAGCGAACCTTGTACTTCTGACGACTTGAACAATTTGTAAACCGTGAAATTGAAATTTTGCGTGACGCTTGGTTATCCAATATCCGCAAAGTCGTTGAGGCTCCAGAAGGAGCACAAATTGTTATACTGCAAGGCAATCAAACTTCGATTGCAGAAAACGATATTCAAAATATTCGCCTCGTAGACGACCCCAACGCGCCAGTTCATCAAATGCTTGACCCAAACAAAACGCATCCTTACCGCGCAAAAGAAGTTGTCCAATTAGTTGATAAAAAAATTGGCGACCGAGTAAAAATAAACTCTTACGATATACTAGCGATTAAGCATGTTCATAACATTGAAAATATCAGGCGATTTTATTATTTGCCAAATCATGGAACATCTTCATATAGTCAGGCTTTTGTGGATTGGTTGATTGAACAATTTGAAAAGGATAATAATTTTTTCCAAGCCACAAAAGAAAGATATAAGGAATTTGTTTTTACGAAAAAACGAAACAAATGAAAGTAGAACGCAATCTCAGGACAAACCGCGCCTACAAAGCGTCCCGAAAGAGCGTCGGGATAATGCACTCAACTGGTGGGAGTCTGCACGTTTTCAGGCAGTTTGTGTGGCTTGGAGTTAGTTCCGTCAAAATGGCGTTGTCTCGTTCTCGCCCACACGCAGGTAACGCCAGCCGTTGAAACTGTCGAAAAAGTCACTTTTCAAAAATTTATTTTTGAAAAGTGGGAGAGAAACGCTGAAAAAAAGCTGATTTTGGGTGTTCCGCACAACATTTTGGCGTTTTTTGAGCCTAATGTGGGAGATTTTTGTGAGGTTTTTTCAAACAAAGGGTTTTTCGACAGTCTCGTTGGGCGCCCATACAAACCGAGGTCAGGATCATGAATAAATACACAAAAGAAGATGATGTTCGTAGAATGGGAGACGAACGCAAACGGGTCATTCTCATAGGTATATTGTTGTCTATAATTTTTGCTGGATTATATATTTCATTCCCTCCTTCTTTATTATTTCAGCATTTCGATTCTCTTAGCTACGCGTATCTTTCAGAGAAATTAGGTATTAGAATGATGATGGGGAACCACCCTTTAGGACATTTTATTCTAAATGTTACATATGAATTAGCTAATAGCTTAGGATATAGCGGTAGAGGATTGCCATGGTTTCAGATCGCCAATGGCGCACTAAGTGGTATCGGTATTGGGATATTCTTTGTCTTGGGCGTAACGATCTATAAATTTTCAAAATTAACTGCTTTAGGTATTGCCGTTATACTTGGCTCCATTTACTCCTATTGGTATTATGCGGGAACTGCCGATATCTATAATTTGTCAACCTTGTTTCAAATATTAGCATGGGGGATGTTAATTTATGAGATCCTCCATAAGAAACGAAGTATTCTAATAGCTTCAGGCGTCTTGGCAGGTGCAAGCATTTTGGTTCACCAAGTGAATGGTGTACAGGTTTTGGCGGAGATTATTTTTATTGCATTAGATAAAAAATCTACAATCGGAGTGAGGCTTTTTTCATTTCTTAGCACCGTAATGGTAACGGTTGGTGTTGGCTATCTTGGTCTTGGACTTCTAGTTTTGCCTTCACTTTCCCCGACAATGGTATTTAATTGGGCTAAAGGATATGTGGGAAATCCAACTTATGGAGGTTCTTTGTCTGTAGCGCATCTACAAAATGCTATAACTAATCTAGCTCGGTCGTTTATTCATATTAGTTGGAGTTTACCATCGCGAGTGACAAGAGTAATACTTATTTTGTTGCTCGTTCTCCCCTATATTATGGGTTACGCAAGGTTGAAAAATATGGCACGAGATAAGCGAAATTTATCGGTGCTAAGTTTAATGCAATGCGTAATAATGGGAATAATGATAGTTTGGTGGGAAGCAGATAACTCAAAGTTCTGGTCACTCCTATCATTACCATTTGTGATATCCTTTGGTTACATTATAGATGAATTGCAAGGTAAGGTTTTAATTCCAAAGTTTTTTAGTGGGACTAGTAATTTTCTCATTAAAGGATATCCACTGATACTAGGAATTTTGCTTTTATCTTTTAATTATAAATTTGGATTTGCAAACGAACACAAACCCGATATATTCTTTCAAGAGTCGCTAGAATTGTGGCTCGATAAATCCAACCCTAATGATATGCTCATCGCCGATAATGTGCTCGAACCAACCTTGCGCTATTGGGGTAATAGGACTAATACTGCAAGTTTGCACGAGTTTCTGCTTGCAGGAAGGGGAACTACTAATCCGTTTTCTAACCTTGGGAATGCCATCCAAATTACACTTTGCAGTGGTAATGAAGTTTTGTATACGCCTGCGGCTGTTGACTATTTGCCAGATCAATTCTTGTCTGTTGGTGGGATAACGCGCGAAGAGCTAAAGAGATTCTTTGCTGCATATGACCATGAGGAATTATTCTCGTACATAAATAGAATTAATGGTGAGAAAACTCTGGTTTATCGCTTGTCGTGGCAAGGATCTTGCAAGAAATAATGCTGGGCTCCATTATGGGAGTCTACCATTCCGTGAATGCGCCCAACACGGCGTGCAGCCGACGTGTGGGATTCTGCGCGGTTTTCGAGCATTTTTCTGGCTTCGAGTTTTTTCTACATCTCAAGCATTGTCCACGCCCGCCCCAGCGCCAGCCAGCCGTTGAGACTGTCGAAAAAGTGGGACAGAAACGCTGAAAAGCGTCTGGTTTTTGGTGTTCCGCACAACATTTTGGCAATTTTTAAGCCTGTTGTGGGAGATTTTTATGAACATTTTTCGAACCAAGGGTTTTTCGACAGTCTCGTTGGGCACCTGTTGCTCCGGTCATTTTGGGCCAATGAAGCGATCTTTCAGTTGATGATGCTGGCTTACAATTTATTCTTGTTATTCAAGATGGATTTCGCGGGGGAAACAGAATACCGGCAGCAGATCAAGACATTCCGCTTGAAGTACATTTTTCTGGCTGGAAAGATCATCCGAACGGCGAGAAGTGTGGTGATGAAACTTTCTGAGAAATATCCTTATCGAGAGCTTTATGAAAAAAGTTATTCCTGAAAAAACACCCATTATCATGTCTCAACCCGTTATTTTTATTTAAGTCAGGCTGGAAAAATCATTTCAGATGCCCGAATTTGTGAAAGTGGATCTCTAAATTTAATGTAAGCTGGAGGAAATGATGCTATTATCAGACCAAGACAATCCAAATCATCACCCTTCGAGGCGAAGATGTTGGTCGAATTTATTTTTCAAGGAGATATATCCATGAAACGTACTGTCGTTCTTATGTTTGTGTTCGTGATGATGTTCGTGATGGTCGCGCCTGCGTCCGCTGACGCGGCTCGGGCTAATGCAGAAGGGACGTGGAACGACTGCAACTTCGGGGCAGTTCCCCGCGCCGCCGGACCTAACGTCGTGGTGACCATCAACATCACGCAGAACTTCTTCGGAACGCTCGACGGGAAATATGTCGGCAAGGAGATCAACGTTGTCAAGGCCGATGGTAGCGTCTTAGTCTTCGGCAGAGGCATCTTCACAGGCCGCGTCGCGGGAACGCGGGCCACCGGCACCTACCGTTACAGGGCGATTGTGCGGGACAACCAATTATCCAACGGCGACGTGGGTCCTTACGGGCGTCACCGATGAATTGCACGCCCCTGTCGTGGGGAATGGGACTTGGACTGCACAGTACGACGGCGTTTCCGACGCATGCCCCGATGGCCTTTTCTCGGGCGCCTACGAGGGTTCGGTGAAGGTAGGGCGGTAGCGGCGGGAGCATCACCAGCCTTTCCTTGCTGTCGTTCCACCCTGGGCAGCGATGCTCGGGGTTCGCATTGCCTCACTGCGTTACGCCGGGGAGCCAACCCCTCCCCGGCACGCTTCCGTGCAGCGCCAACTTCGTACGTTTCGCGCTGGGACATGTGCTGGGCGCGCAGTTTTCATATTGAAAGCAGTCCAGACTAATTCCAAGGTGAAATCTACAGGGTTGGTTTGGGCGACCAATTGATTGGTTGCCTCCACAAGTGCGTTGGCCTGGGCTTGCAGGTCTCGCCGACAACGCTGTTGGATTTCGGGTTAACTAATCTAGTAAGGCGGTGGGTAGGTATGTCGCCTAGTCTACCCGTCCCCGCATTCCAAAGGAGGAAGAAATGAGTGAAGCAAATATCGCATTGCTGAAGCGAGGCTGGGCAGCCTATGATAAAGGTGATGAGGAGGCGTTTGCCGCATGTCTGACATCCGACTGGAAGGAATACGGTAGTCCCAACGCAAGTTCTTATGGAACGTTGGAGGATGAGCGCCGGACTATGCGTGAGCACCGCATCGCCTTTCCGGACAAGCATACTGAAATACACATGATCCTCGCGGACGAAAACATCGTGGCTTGCTTCTGCACAATCACCGCCACACATAGCGGCAAGTACTTGGATGCTGAACCAACCGGCAAGATCGTCACTGTGCATGAAATGATGTTCAACCGCGTGCGCGATGGCAAGATTTGCGAGACATATGCAATGGCAGGTTGGCATGGGCTTCTACGAACAAATCACGGGCAAAGAGATTCCAGAGCAACTAGATAACCTGGCGTAACGCTCCTCCATCCACGTGCAACTGCGTAAGGACGGATTCAGACGACGTAGAAGATATCCAATATCGTTACTATGCGCGAAAAAGAGCGCCCAACACGGCGTGCAGTGGACAAAGTGCGGGCTTTGCCCGCACTTGAAGGGATTCAGCACCATCGAGTTTTCTCTACGCTTTGGGTTTTATCTGCCAATTCCCGCACTTGCCACTACCGCTTGCCGTTGAAACTGTCGAAAAAGTGGTGAAATTTAACAACTAATCCACGTGAGCGGGTTCTATATGCAACAGAGGACCCATTTCAAAATACAAACCGACCTATGAAGATCAAGTGGTAATGCTCCCCATTTCGCTCCAGGACCAACTGGTTCCGGGACTTGGAACACACCAAAAAACGACTGATGGATGAGAACATCGATCTGTCGGTCTTCGATGAACGCTACAACAACGATGTGACCGTCGCAGTCGCCATCCATCCCAAGATCCTGCTGAAGGTCATCCTGCTGGCCTACGCCAAAGGCATGATCAGTTCCCGCCAGATCGAACGCGCCTGCCATGAAAACATCATCTTCATGCGCTCTCTTATGGTTGCTCCTGATCACACACATTGCCGCCTTTGTGTCTTCCATGCAAAAGGAGATCTCTTCCATCTTCAGCGATATTCTCACGGTCTGCCACGAATTGGATTTGCTGGCGGCACACACTTTTCTCTGGATGGGTCAAACTCTCTGCGAATGTCTCCAAAGAAGAGCGGCACGCTCGCGGAACTCAACACAAGCGGGATAAGCTGCAGGAGAACTCAAGCGGTGATGGAAGAACACGCGCAGGCAGATCAACATCCCCAAGTCGAGATCGAACGTCAAAAGAAGCGCGAACGCCGCTTCCAGCTGCAGGTCGAGCGGCTCAATCAATTCCTCAAGATCGCTAACCGAAGTTAGCAGTGACAGCAAGGAGATCCAGAGCAATGCGTAGATAATGAATTGGTCAAGATGCCTTCTTCTCATGGCGTCGTGCAGAGCTACAACGCGCAGGCGCTGGTCGATTTCAAACATCAGGTCATTCTCGGCGGAGGCTTTCGCCTCTCAGGATCACGATAACCTCAAGCCGATGCTGGAGGCGCAAAAAACGTCGCCGCCATCGGAAAAGATGAAACCTATTTTCAAGCAGGCAGCTGACCGCCGATCCCAACTATCATCGCTCAACAGCTTGAAGGTCTGCAAGGATGAAAGATCGATGCTTACATCCCCGACATCCAATACCGCACACGCGATCCGCGCTTTGCCGATCAGAGCGTTTCAAGGATGCTCCACGGCAGGCAGCGTCCAGACGCCAAGCCCAGGCTCTTCACACAGCTGACTTCTCTTTCGATCCAGACAAACAGGTGTATCGATGTCCGCAGGGAAGGAACTGACCTGTCATGCCCGCAACCAGGTCAACCGCCATCGCACCTATGATCTCTACCATGCTCGCTCTGAAGACTGCGTGCCTGCCCGCTGAGGCGCGTTGCTTGAAGAAGGCAGATACTGTAGCCGCAATCTTTCCATTCAAGTTGAGAGCCAATCCCCCAACCTGATCGATGAGATGAAGGCCAAGATCGATAGTGAAGAGGCAAACGTATTTATGCCAGGCAGCTGGGATCGTGAACCGCCTTTTCCAACATCTGCGTGCAGAAACACATGATCCATTCACCCTGCGTACCAAACGGAAAGTGATGTACAATGGGGTTGTTTGCTCTGTACACAATATCAGCAAGATCCACACCTTTGGCACTGATCTAAGCCCTAGCAGAGCAAAAAAAACGGAGACTGCCTGCAACTGCGTAAATCGGTCATGTCGCACACCGTGATCGGAGTATGCCGCACAGTAGCAGGAGAGGAAAAGCGCTGTGGTGGGATTGTACTCTAAGTGTTCGGCATGCTCCGGTCAGCTCTAAGTTTTCGTTGAGATTCTCCTTTGAGTTCAATGCGCTGAGCGTTGTGAACCAGGCGATCCAAAATGGCATCCGCCAAGGTGGGATCGGGGATGCGTAAATGCCAATCAGAAACGGGGACCTGAGAAGCGATCAGTGTCGCGGTATGTCCAAAACGATCATCCAAAACTTCAAGGATATCCTGGGCGTTGGCGAGCGTGATGGGATCACGCATCCAGTCATCCAGGATCAAGAGATTGATCTTCGCCAGAGAACGTAAGCAGTGCGGTGAAGGAACCATCGGCTCGAGCCAGGGTCAGTGCATGGAGCAAGCGTGAGGTGCGTTGGTAGCGCACGGTGAAACCATGACGGGCGGCCACATTGCCAAAGGCGGAAGCGATAAAAGATTTTCCGCTGCCCGTCGGACCGAGTACCAGCATGTTGTGACGGGAGGTGATCCAGTTGCATTGGCCGAGTTCAAGGATGGCACGGCGATCCAATCTGCGAGCGGGAGAAAAATCGATATCTTCGAAAGCAGCCTGCATGGGAAAAGCAGCGGCCTTGATGTTGCGTTGAATACGGTTCTCGCGGCGTCGGGTGCATTCGTGATCCATGAGCAAAGCCAGACGATCCTCAAAAGTGAGTTCAGCATATTGAGGATTGGACTTGCTGCTCGCGCAGGGCTTCGCAAAAATGCGGGCAGACGCAGTTCGAGCAGTTGGTCGTACAAGACTTGCACAGACATGATGGACTCCTTTTAGTGATAGTAGGATTGACCGCGCACATTTTCGTGAACGGGGAGAGGTTCAGCGGGAAGACTGGCTGCCAGGCGTTCCAGTTCAGCCTTCACATCTTTGTAGGACAGCAAGTGCGCAGGCAGGAGACGCTGGCAAACGGTTTCCAATCTGGCGTGAGAGTGTTTGCGTGCCAGATCAAGAATGCCCAGGCAGGAACGATAGGCCTGCTGGGGATAGGGGCGTGGATTTCAACAAAGCGGTGAAGTAGGCGGCGGTCTGCGGTCCGATCTTTTCTGCTTCGTGTTGGAACCAGTTCCCATCCGCATTCAACACAAAACGATGGTTGGCAGGCATGTGCTCCGCGCGGGTCGAAAAACGTCCCTGCGTCCGGCTGCGCGGATGGAGGGCCACCTGCTGTGCCATGATGAAAGATCTGCACCATGCTCTCGCTAGCGCGAATCCGCACTTCCTGCCTTACCAGTGTGTGCGGGACGCTGTAGTAATGCCCCTCGAAAGCAATGTGATAGTCGATGTTCACCTTGGCGTTTTTCCAGGTCGCGAATTCATAGGGTCGTTCAGGGCAGTGGACGCAGGGCAGGTCGATCCAGTTCTTCGTACAACTGCTCGGCGCGATTTTCCCAGATGCGGCATTTCGCTCTGGTTGAGTGCCTCCAGCAGTGGCACTATGGCGCGATTGGCTTCCCCCAGACTGAAGAAGGTGCGATTGCGCAACGGTGCCAGCACCCAGCGTTCCACGTTCTGAACACTGTTCTCTACCGTGCGCTTTGTCTTTTGGTCTGCGAACTCTGCGCAGGCAGAACCGCCATCTGATAATGCTCTGCCAATTCCTGGTAACTGGGATTGAGTTCCGGTTCATAGCGGTTCGGTGTTTTCACACCCGACTTGAGATTGTCCGGACGCACGATCTTTGGCACACCTCCAAAGAATGCAAAGGCCGCGCACATGTCCACCCAGCCAATGCCGCAATTCCTGCGATGGCTGGATCTTCCGCGTACGTGTAACTGCTGGCAGGCAGTACCGCCACGAACACTTGCGCCTGCCAGATCTCACCTGTTTCAGGGTTGGTGATCGGCACGGTCATTCCGGCATAATCCACCTCCATTTCCTCGCCGCCTTTGTGCGGCAAACGCATACGTGTTCGTGTGGCTTGATTCCAGCGTTGATAATGCTCACCGAATTGTGTCTTCCCATATCCGTCCGGATTCTTCTCGCGGTATTCCTGCCACAGCAATCGCAAGCTCACCCCGCGCTTCGACAGCTCGCGGTGCACCTCTTCCCAGTCGGGCAGCGCGGTACGCGCGACCGGCTGGGAAGAGGTGCCTTTTCTCTAGAAACAGACTCTGGTACAGCGCCTCTTCGCTCAATGCCTTCTGGCAATGGCCAGCTCAAGCCCACCTGTTCTGGCGCGCTCCAGATATTCCCCCACCGTGCTGTTGGAAACCTTACAGATCCGGGCGATGGCCCGCTTCGAAAACCCTTCATTCTTTCAGTCGTAGATATTTCTCGTATCTTGCGCACTGGTAATCGCTCCTGGGTCATGCCTGCCTCCTCTTGTTTGAGCAGGCAGGATACCCTATTGCATGAGTTTTCCAGCGCTTTCCTTCCCCACATAGTGTGCGACATGCCCCGATTTCACTGTGCGGCATGCTCCGATCACGGTGTGCGACATAAACCGGTTTTACTGTGCGGCTTGCTCCGATTTATGCATGCAACGCGAGAATTTGGTCTCTTGGTGGGACCCTGGACGGGAAAGGCTCTCCCAAATGGTTTTTCGACAGTCTCGTTAGGCGCTTCATTTGAAAATATGGTCAAAACACCACCACCAAATTCTTGTCCATCCAAAAACCCGCGCTGAATGGCGAATGTGGTTAAAGTAAGCATCACCTCCAACAAGAGGGGATATGGTTAATCACGTTTAAGAAAAGCAAGCGGAAAGCCACGTATTGAATATAACGAAGCAGTTGAAGAAGCGCTTTGTTTTGGCTGGGTCGATAGCAAACCCAATAAACTCGACGACGAACGCTCAATGCTTTGGTTTGCGCCTCGTAAAGCGGGTACGGGATGGTCGAAACTTAACAAGGATCGTGTCGAAAAACTTATTGCTAATGGATTAATGGCACCAGCAGGTTTGTCTAAAGTTGAAGCCGCAAAAAAAGATGGCACATGGAATGCGCTTGACAATATTGAAGCGTTAGTAATTCCGCCTGATCTCGACAAAGCACTTTTTGATAACAAGGTCGCTCAACAGTACTTCAACACATTCCCTCGTTCAGTGAAACGTGGAATTTTAGAATGGATTGCCAGCGCCAAGAAGCCTGAAACACGAGCAAAGCGTATTGATGAGACAGTCACATTAGCGGAGAAGAATATTCGGGCAAATCAATGGCGGCAGTAATTAACCCAAGTTGCTACCTTGGGAAGAAGGTTGACAAAAGTCCATGAGGTTCATACAGTTGGGGTATCCCAACCACCAACAGGAGAGCCTCATGGACACCCAAATTATAGTAGTGTTTTGCTTATGTGCCGACATGCTCAAATCCTTACATCATTACGAGGATCCACAATGTCAGATGAGCGATGCGGAAGTGATGACGACAGCCATTATTGCGATGCTGTATTACAAAGGCAACTTTTGTCTGGCCAGTCAGTATTTGTATGAGCACCGCTACATTCCAAATATGCTGAGCCGCAGTCGCTTCAACCGCAGATTGCATCGGATTGCTGATCTGTTTTTGACTTTGTTTCTTCGTCTGGGCGAGACCTGGAAGAAACTGAACGAGAAATCCGTGTATGTCATTGACAGCTACCCGATCGCTGTTGCGACAACTATCGCATCAAACGCTCGAAAATCTATCGTGGCGAAGACTTTCGAGCTATATTGCCAGTAAAAAGCGCTATTTTTACGGCCTTCGCATTCATATTCTGGTGACCGAGCAAGGCGAACCGGTGGAATTCTTCCTGGAACCTGGAGCCTTTAGTGACACAAGCGCACTCGGTTTGTACAACTTTGACCTTCCGGAAGGCTCATTTGTCACAGGTGACAAAGCCTATAACAACTACACGATTGAAGACGTGATGCGCGAGCAGGTATTGAACTGATCCCGTTACGAAAAAAGAACTCGCTTCGACCCGTACCGGCTTACATGACGTACTTCCAAGCATGCATTCGCAAGATCATTGAAACCACTGGAAGTTTGATTGAACGCCTATTACCAAAATCCATCCATGCCGTCACTGCCAAAGGTTTTGAAATCAAAGTCGCTCTGTTTGTCCTGGCTTGTAGTATCAACTTCCTTTGGTAGGTCGCAACTTATAAGGATAAACGCGTCCAACAAAGCGTCCCGAAAGAGCACACCGTACTTGCGCTCGGCCGTCTCGCCCTGGCGGGCTTTTGTCCCGAACGGGGTGCAAGTGTCGGGATGATGCACCCGACTTGGGGTACGCGCCGTGTTTTCAGGCACTTTTCGTGGCTTGAAGTGGGTTCCGCTACAATAGCGTTATCTCGTCTCGCCTACCAGCTGGGTAACCCAAGCCGTTGAAACTGTCGAAAAAGTCCCTTTTCAAGAAAATTTTTTGAAAAGTGGGAGGGAAACGCTGAAAAGCGCCTGGTTTTTGGTGTTCCGCACAACATTTTGGCGGTTTTTGAGCCTAATGTGGGAGATTTTTGTGAACATTTTTCGAACCAAGGGTTTTTCGACAGTCTCGTTGGGTGCTTGGTCAGGATTAAATACTACTGACTTTGAAGAAACTTAGGAAGTGGTAATAAATTTAAGTCATGCCAAAAGCGAAAAGAAACATTGCCAAGTCTTGGGTGAGCCTTACAATCCTAATCACAATTCTTTTAGGCGCGACTAGTTTTATTTGGCTTGTCCCATCATTGTCCGCATCGCCAAAAACATTTACAGTTTCTCAGGAATTAGAAGAAAAGTTTACACAGCAATTCTTGAAAAACTCCGAAGTAAGCAAGGAATAACCTTGCTGGTTTTAACTCTTAACGACAAGGTTACTGATACACAAGCAGGCATATTTATTGATATTGCAGTTTTAAATCATCTAGATTGGTGGAATAAAAAAAGAGCCACGTGACGTGGCTCCAATTGTAGTAGTTACTTCCCTTTATCTGGAGTGAATATCTCCTCGATTTTCTTTCCGAACAATTCTGCGACCTTGAATGCGAGCGGCAAACTCGGGTCGTATTTCTCGGTCTCGATGGCGTTGATAGTTTGGCGCGAGACGTTGAGTTTATCGGCAAGGTCTGCCTGTGACCAGTCCTGTTCAGCACGCAATATCTTCAGTCGATTCTTCACTCGTACCTCTTCGAGAACCAAGCCTTGCTGATACCCCAAATGACGATGGTGAGCGGCAAAACAAAATGCGTGGGGAATTTCGGGAAGCCCACATTTTCGAGAAAGCCATAACTAAAGGTGATAAGTGCCGTCAACGCCGCGGCTACAGAGGTAGCCATCAACTGTACGCGTTGTTGAAATTCGTCGCTGTCCTTCAGCAGGCGCAGCATGGCAAGGATCATGAAGCCAACAGGAACGGCAGGCGCGAGCGCAGTGATGATTTGCACAAGTTTGGGCATCTCAATATTTTGAATAGCGGAGATGCTGGCAATGAGGATGATGGTATAAGCAATCATTGAAAGGATGATGGCGCGCGAGTAGCGCTTCATGACTTGTTTTTGATTCATTCCGACTCCATTGGTTATTTACTAGCGGATGAATTATTTCTTTGGATCATGTAAAAGGTGAATCCGATGGCGATCCCAATTGCCCATCCGACTGCTGCATCCTTTAGCGCGACGCTCATCGCTGCGCCGATTCCAACGCCAAGCGCGAGCGGGTTGATGATTTTTTTGGTGTCCATTTTTTTCTCCTTTGGTAAGTGGTCAGAGTGTCTGCTCGACCTGTGCAGTGTAAAGTTTACTTTACTTTCTGTAGTATATGGCATCATTTACATTTTGTCAAGGGTGCTTTACATATTGAATTAAGCGAATTTCTTCAGTATAATTTCACGTATGTCAACTTCAGGTTACTCTGAAACCCCATTGGTAAAAAAGCTATACCAATTACTCTTGATGGTCTTAAACCTACTTGGTCGCCAGATGGAAGTGAAATTGCATACGGGACAGGACGCGAAACTTGGTATGTTTATGTTATCAACATTAACGGCGTGGGAAAAAAACTAATCGCCAAGAATGCATCTGGCTATATTTGGTTACAACCATAAACCGCACCCAACAAAGCGTCCTCAGAAACCGTCCCACCACGAGCGTCTCAGATGTCATCATCCGAGGCGCTCTTTTTTGGAAGACAAGCTCGATCTTCCCTTCCAAGTCATAAAATCGTCTAATATCTGACCAGGGATTAAATGCAAAGCAGGCGTTCTCGGGCGAGGACGACTTTCACAGGCAAACAGGGCAGGTCACACTAGCATAGCCAAAATCAAACTCCCAACTCCATAGTAAAATGAAGGCATGGAAGTTCAGATCGCGGTTGCCAAGGTCAACAAGTACGCCACGTCCGAGAGCGGCGACACGCTGGAAGTGGTCGAGCGCCCGAACGGCGGGCTCTCGGTCGTTCTGGCGGACGGGCAGACCTCCGGGCGCGGCGCCAAAGCCGTCTCGCAGATGGTCGTCCGCAAGGTGATCGGACTGCTGGCGGAGGGCGTCCGTGACGGGGCCTCGGCGCGCGCCGCCTCGGATGCGCTCTTCACGGACAAAAAGGGGAAGGTGATCTGCACGCTCAACATCGCCTCCATTGACCTGCACAGCGGCACCATCGTCCTGACCCGCAACAACCCCTCCCCCATGTTCATCTGCCGCGACATGCAGATCGACCGCATCGACTCGGAAAGCATCCCGCTCGGCACCTCGCGCGACGTGCGCCCGTCCATCACGGAGATCGAGCTCGCAGCCGGGTTGATCGTTGTCCTGTACACCGACGGGCTTGTCCACGCGGGGGAACGGCGCGGACAGCCGATGAACACCATGCAGGTGTTACAGTCCATGCTGGAGGACCAGGAACCGGGTCCGCAGAACATCGCCGATACGCTCCTGGCGCACGCGGTCTCGCTCGACGACAACCGCCCGGCGGACGATATCAGCGTGGTGGTGCTCAAGGTCTCAGCCCTGAGGGGGGATAACGTGCGGCGCATGACCGTGCGGCTGCCCCTCGAAGGGTTCTCGAGTCCATGAGGTCACGCTGGCGGCAATGGCGGGCGGGATGGCGCGACACGGTCATCCTGCTCAAGGAATTCCGCTTTCCCCTGGTCCTGTTTACGATCGCAGTGGTGGGGGGCGGATTGTTATACGCCGAGATCGCGGCCTGGGTCGGCGAACCAGTTCGAAGCCGGAGCGAGGCGATCTTCACCGTCCTGACGGCGGCTTTCCTGCAACCGTCGGGAGGCTTCCCAAACCACATCGGTTTGCAGATATTTCATTTCATAATGCCGGTCATCGGCATTGTCATCCTGGCGCAGGGACTTGCCGATTTTGGCAGTCTGCTTTTCAACCGCCGGGCAAGAAGCAAGGAGTGGGAAATGGCCGTTGCATCGACCATGAACGATCATATTGTCCTCATCGGACTGGGCCATCTCGGATTCCGCGTCGCGCAGAGACTGCATGAAATGGGGGAACCCATTGCGGTGATCGAGGTGAACCCGGGCACGCATACCACCGCCGCCGCGCGCGATATGGGCATCCCGGTCATCAACGCCGACGCGCGGCATCCGGGCTCGCTGGAGGGTGCAAACATCAAGGACGCGCGCACGATCATCCTCGCCAGCCAGGATGATGCCATGAACCTTCAGATCGCCCTGAAAGCCCGCAGCCTTAATCCGAAAATTCAGGTCGTCGTGCGGATATTCGATGAGGATTTCGCGCATGCGCTCCAGGAACAATTCGGGTTCATCGCCTTGAGCGCCACGGAAATGGCGGCGCCCGTCTTCGCCGCGGCCGCCGCGGGCGCAGATGTCACCAATCCCATCTCCATCGAAGGGCAGCAGCTCAGTCTCGCGCGGCTGACCATTTCGCCGTCGTCCAAATTTGCCCTCAAGACCGTCGGCTATGTGGAGGATAACTATCACCTGAACATCATCCTCCTGCGGCGCGACCACCAATCCGAGATGCACCCGACAGATGCGCGCCCGCTCGACGCCGGCGATACGCTGGCAGTGCTGGGCGGCCCGCTGCAGATCGCCAAACTGGTGCAGGACAACCAATAATGGAGCCTCCAGGTAAAAGTCCCCTGATCGGAATTGTCGGTCCCTGCGGCTCGGGGAAATCCACGCTCATCGCAGGTCTTGAAAAACATGGCTACGCCTGCCGCCACATCGCGCAGGAACATTCCTACGTGCCAGCCATGTGGCAGATCATCACCAAGCCCGATATTTTGATCTTCCTGCACGCGTCCTTCCCCGTCAGTACCGCGCGCCGCAAACTCAACTGGCAGGTCAAAGATTACGAAGAACAATCCCGCAGGCTCTCCCATGCCCGGGCGCACGCCCATATAATCATTGATACGGACAACCTGACCCCCGACCAGGTCCTGCAATCGGCATTGGACTATCTGGCAAGGGCGACCCAACATGGATGATCGAAAGTCAGGATCATCCCGGCGGGTCGCCCCTGCCACGGAATCATCTGATGAAACAACTCTTCGCGTCACTCTTAAGCCTCAGCCTGCTCTTCGCCTCCTGTAACTTCCCCCAACCGACACCTGACTCCCCCATATCCAATCCACACCCGAACCCGATCCCATGGACACACCCTGGGACGACCGTTCCATCTTCCAAAGCGGACTGGTCGCCTCGGCGCAGTCCGTCTTGAACGAACTCGACGGCGCAAGCGTCTACCACCTCGAATTCACCATCGCAGACAATCTTTACCAGATCACGGGCTCGGAAGAAGTTCGCTACACGAATACTGAAAACGTACCATTGACCGAGGTCCACTTCCGCCTCTTCCCGAACATCCTCGGCGGAGAGATGAAAATCTCCAATTTGACCGCGGATGGTCAAGCCGTGTCGCCTCGCTACGAACTGGCAAACAGCCTGATGATCGTGCCGCTGTCCGCGCCGCTGGAGATGGGTCAAAGCGTAGTCTTCAAAATGGATTTTGAAGTCACTGTCCCGCAGACGGTTGACCTGAATTATGGCGTCCTCGCCTACTTTGACGACGTACTTGCCCTTGCCCACGCCTATCCCGTCATCTGCGTCTACGACGACGAAGGCTGGAACGCCGAGATTCCCCCGCAGGATGGCGACGTCGCGTTTGGGGATGCAGCGTTCTATCTGGTGCGAGTCCGCGCGCCGAAGGGATTAACGCTGGTCACGTCCGGGCGGGAGGTCAGCCGCGGCGAAGAGGGGCAGGCACAGGTGCTGACCGTTGCGAACGGTCCCGCGCGCGATTTTTACCTGGCGGCGAGCAATAAGTACGAGGAGATCTCGCAAACGTTCGGCGAGGTCACGGTCCGCAGTTACGCCCCGAAGGAGATGAAGGAGGGTGCGCGATTCGCCCTCGATGTGGCAGCCCGCTCCATTGACGTGTTCAGCCGCCGCTACGCGCCCTACCCCTACACCGAATTTGACATCGTGTCCACGCCCACGCTGGCGCTCGGCATCGAATATCCCGGCATGACCGCCATCACGGCCCGCATCTACGATCTGGATGGCGAATATCGCGGCTCGCCTGTCAGCCAGTACATGGAGTCGACGGTGGCGCATGAGGTCGGGCATCAGTGGTTCTATCATCTGGTCGGCAACGACCAGCTCGACGACCCCTGGCTGGACGAATCACTGTCACAGTTCGTCACGCTCCAGTATTATGCGGATGAATACGGTAAGAACGGCGAGGACGGTTTTCGCGCAGGACTGGAGGGCCGTTGGGAACGCGTGAACAAGGCGGATATTCCGATCGGTCTGCCGGTCGCCGGTTATCAGGGCGGGGAATACGGCGCGATCGTCTATGGACGCGGGGCGTTGTTCTTTGTCGCATTGCGCGATGAAATGGGGATAGAGGCTTTCGATGGATTTCTGAAGGAATATACCGAGTCTCTTTCGTGGGAAATTGCCACACCTGCGTTTTTTCAGTCGCTTGCGGAGCAGAAATGCGCCTGCGAACTGGACGCGCTTTTTGAGGAGTGGGTGTATCCGCAGGGGAAGGTGAAGATTAATCCTACCCACGCCCTATCAATGGGGGTATAATCACCGCCGCCGTGGCGCTTAAGCGCCACATTTTTGTGAGTGGAGAACCCATTGCATGATTAAAAACATCACCAACCGAATTGTGATCATCCTGATCGTCCTTTCCCTGGCGCTCTGGATAGACCTGAGTACGGAAAAGATCTCAATACCAAATCCCTTCAATGCAGGCACAAACATATTTGAACGGGACGTTGCCCTGCGCCTCGGCCTGGACCTGCGGGGGGGCTGCAAGTCCTGCTTGAGGCGGATGTGCCCGAAAACCAGAGTATCAACCGGGATGATATGGAAACAGCCCGCAGGATCGTTGAGAACCGTACCAACGCCCTGGGTGTAAGCGAAAACCTGATCCAGGTGGCGGGCGAGAGGCGCATTGTCGGCGAATTCCCCGGCGCTGAAGATGCCGACGCCATCCTCGACATCATCCAGCAGACGGGTTTGCTCGAATTCGTGGATACCGGGGACTTCCAGCCGGAGGAAGGCGCGATCCTTCAAACGGACTTTGGGACTGACTCGGCCAACGGCACCGCCCCGGCAACGAACGGCGACTCCGGGCAAACCGTCTACCGCACCGTCATGACCGGCAAGGACCTGCGGAGCATAGCCATTTCACCCGATCAACTGGGCACCAACTACGCCATCGACTTTACCCTCACGACGGACGGTGCGATCCTCTTTGGGAACCATACGGCGGCGAATGTGGGCAAATTCCTGACCATCACATTGGACAAACGCGTTGTTTCGGCACCGCGCATCGAATCCGCAATTCCCGACGGGGTCGGCACGATCACAGGCGATTTCAATGCAGAGTCTGCGAACGCCCTCGCCGTTCAATTGAAATACGGCTCCCTGCCCATCCCGTTGAAGGTGGTGGAGACTCGCATCATCGGTCCCACCCTGGGCGCGGACTCCCTGCAACGCAGTCTGGTTGCCGGCTTGATCGGCTTTGCGATCGTTCTGCTGTTCATGGGCATCTATTACCGACTGCCCGGCATCACGGCAAACATCTCCATTTTGATGTACGCGGTGGTCCTGTTTGCGGTCTTCAAGTTGATCGGCGTGACCATGACCCTGCCCGGCATCGCCGGCATCATGCTCAGCACCGGCTCCGCACTGGATGCCAACATCCTCGTCTTCGAAAGGTTGAAGGAGGAGCTGCGCGGCGGGCGGACGATAAAGCAGGCTTTCGGTCAGGCATGGACCCGGGCGTGGCCCTCCATCCGCGATTCGAACATCGCCGCCGTCATCACAGCCGCCATCCTGTTGTGGTTTGGGAGTGCGTTTGGCGCAACGATCGTAAAAGGTTTTTCCATCACACTCCTTATCGGTGTTGCCATCAGTTTGTTCTCCTCGCTGTTCATCACGCACTCCCTCCTGGCGCTTGCGCTGGATGTATTCAAACCTAAAAATCTCGAACGCTGGTTCGGCATTTAGGAAAGTTGGACATTATGAATATTCTTGGAAAACGTTACTTTTTCTTCGGGTTGTCCCTGCTGATCATCCTGGTCGGGCTGGGTATCATGGTCTTCCGTGGCATCCCCCTGTCCATTGACTTCACCGGCGGGAGCCTGCTGGAGGTCAACTTTGCCGGTGGACAGCCGCAGACGAGCGAGATCCTTGCGGTCTACGAGGATGGGGGCATCAGCGATGTACAGGTCCAGACCAGCGACACAGGCAGTTACATCATCCGTTCACAATTCCTCGAAAACGATGACCGCGACGCGGTTCTCGCCGCCCTGGGAGAGAAATTCGGCGCGGTGACCGTGGTGCGCTTTGACAGCGTGGGTCCCAGCATCGGTGAACAGGTCACCTCGCGCGGCACGCTGGCGGTGGTCGTTTCCTCCCTGCTGGTGGTCTTGTTCATCGCCTGGTCTTTCCGCGGCGTGATGCATGCCTTCCGCTACGGCATCTGCGCCATCCTTGCCATGATCCACGATGTCGCCATCATTTTCAGCGCGACCGCCATCGGCAGTTTGCTGTGGGGCTGGGAGATCAACTCGCTCTTCCTGACCGCCCTGCTGACTGTGATCGGCTTCTCGATGCAGGATACCATCGTGGTGTTCGACCGCATCCGCGAGAACTCGAACATCTACCGCCGCCTCGATTTCGAAACGCTCGTCAACCACTCCATCGTGCAGACCCTCCAGCGCTCGATCAATACCCAGTTGATGACCGTGGAATTCCTCCTGCTGGCGCTGGCCATGTTCGGCGGTGTGACCCTGCAGGAATTTGCCGGCATCCTGCTGATCGGCCTCTTGAGCGGAACGTATTCATCCATCTTCATCGCCGCCCCCATCCTCGTGTTGTGGGAAAACCGCGAATGGAAGAACTGGTTCCGCAAGCCTGCCGCCGCATAAACCGGGGCGGTAACTGATCCTAACCGTGAAGGCTGGTGATTCTTTCGCCAGCCTTTTTTTGTTTATACTTGCTCCACCATCAACAAGGAGGAACCTCTTGAACGATCTCACGGACAAATCCTTTCAAACCCGCGCCGTGCACGCCGGGGAGCGCGTTCCGCCCGCGGACTTTCGCCCGGTCACCACGCCCATCTGGAATACGGTCGGCTACCTGTACGACAGCATGGACGACCTCGATGCCGTGTTCGACCGCAAGAAACCGGGACAGGTCTATTTGCGGTATTCCAACCCCACCGTCGAAGCCTTCGAGAACGCGGTCGCAAACCTCGAAAATGCCGAGGCCGCACAGGCATACGGATCGGGGATGGCGGCGATCCATGCCGCGTTGTTGGGAGCCGGGGTCAAGGCCGGAACGTCCATCGTCGCCGCGCTGGATGTCTACGGCGCGACGTTTACCTTGCTGAACAACCTGTTCGCGAACATGGGAGTGAACGTCCGCATGGTGGATGTTGTCGACCACTCTGAAGTGGAACTTGCACTTCAGGAAACGGGGGCAGGCGTCCTGTACGTCGAATCGATCTCCAACCCACTCCTCAAAGTCGCTGATATTCCCGCGCTCGCCAACCTTGCGCATCAGCACAATGCATCCCTGTTGGTGGACAACACCTTTGCCTCGCCCTACCTGCTCAACCCCATGGAACATGGCGCCGATTACGTCATTCACTCCGCGACCAAGTATCTTGCCGGGCACGGCGATGTGCTGGCGGGCGTGGTTGCAACGTCAAGGACAAATAAAAACAAACTCTTCGAACTGAACAAGCTGATCGGCAGCGTACTGGGTCCCTTTGAAGCCTGGCTCGCCCTGCGCGGACTCAAAACCCTGCCCTTGCGCATGCGCCAGCAATGCGACAACGCGCTGAAAGTGGCTGAATGGCTTCGCACTCACCCGCGGATTACAAAGGTTCATTTTCCCGGACTGCCGGGGCATCCCCAACATGACCTGGCGGAACTGCTTTTCAAAGGCAGGGGCTTCGGCGGTGTGCTTTCGTTTGAGATCGACGGCGCCGACAAAGTCAAAGTGTTCCGCTTTATGGAGTCCCTGTCCGTTTGTCTGCCCGCGACGTCGCTTGGAGACATCTACTCGCTCGTCCTGCATCCCATGACATCCTCCCACAGGAGTCTGACCGCGGAGGAACGCGCCCGCGTCGGGATTCCCGACGGGCTGGTGAGGCTTTCCACGGGCATCGAATCCGCTGACGATATCCTCGCCGATCTCGAATCCGCACTGAAAAAGGTGTGAACCTTACGTTTACCTGACATTAACCCTCCCATCCTTGACTTGCACCAAAAACCGTCATATACTCTGATTTATCTGATTAATCGCAACTATGGTAATTCGAGACCGAACCTCACTCAACATCTCCGAGTTTCTTAGCTATCTGGCATCGCATCCCGAGGCTGAGAACAAACTCCCCACGCTGACCGATCTGAGCCGGGAACTCGGCATTGGGGTAGCGGCTTTGCGGGAACAGCTGGAAGTGGCGCGGTCGCTTGGGCTGGTGGAAGTCAAGCCGAGGACGGGGATGAGGCGCAAGCCGTATTCCTTCGCGCCGGCTGTCATGCAAAGTCTCGATTACGCCATCGCCCTGGACAAGGACCATTTCCTGGCCTTTGCCGACCTGCGTCAGCACATCGAAACCGCATACTGGCACCAGGCGGTAAAAACCCTTACGCCTGAAGACCATCATCGATTGCAGGAACTTGTTGCATGTGCGTGGAAAAAACTGCACGGCAACCCGATCGAGATCCCCCACCCCGAACACCGTGAATTGCATCTCACCATTTACCGCCGCCTGAACAACCCGTTCGTGACGGGTCTGCTCCAGTCATATTGGGATGCCTACGAGACCGTCGGCCTGCACTTCTTCACCGATTACAACTACCTCACCCAGGTCTGGACGTATCATCAACAAATGGTTGACTCCATTTGCGCCAATGATGCGGAGGCGGGCTACAAAGCCCTCTCCGAACATACCGATTTAATTCACCACCTAATTTCATCGTCCCAGTGACGATCACTTTACGAGGAGTTCCATGAATAAAGTAGTAAATGATTTTTCGATCACCGTTGGCACAAAGAACGGCTCCGGCAGTTCCACAGCCAACAACACCATCTTGAGGGCGATCTTCAAGATGGGTGTCCCGGTTTCAGGCAAGAACCTCTTCCCCTCCAACATCCAGGGTCTGCCCACGTGGTATACGATCCGTGCCAGCAGGGATGGTTTCGTGGGACGGCGTGAGATCAACGAGATCGTCATCACGATGAACCCCGATTCGTTCGTGCGGGACCTGGCGTCTGTCGCGCCCGGCGGAGCCTTTTTCTACTCCGACGACATCAAACTGCCCATCAACCGCGTGGATGTGGCCGTGTACCCGATGCCGGTCAAGAAGATCGTGCGCGACGACCCGAACGTGCCGAACGATTTCCGCGAACTGGTTGGGAACATGGTCTATGTGGGCGTGCTGGCGCAAATGATCGGCATCGACATCGAAAAGGTCAAAGCCGCGCTGGAATTCCACTTCAAAGGCAAGCAGAAGCCCATCGCCATGAACATGGGCGCTGTGCTGGCTGGCGCAGAGTGGGCGAAGGCGAACCTGGAAAAGAAGGACCCCTACCATCATCGAACCCATGAACAAGACCGACGGCATGATCATGGCGGATGGCAACACTGCCGCAGCCCTCGGTTCGATCTTCGGCGGGACCCAATTCGTTGCGTGGTACCCGATCACCCCCGCCTCCTCGCTTGCCGAGGCGATAAACGATTACTTGCCCATGCTCCGCAAACGCGAAGACGGCAAACATACCTACGCGGTCGTCCAGGCGGAGGACGAGCTTGCCGCGGTCGGCATGGCGATCGGCGCAGGCTGGAGCGGCCTCCGCTCGATGACCTCCACTTCAGGTCCCGGCTTGAGCCTGATGACCGAGTTCGCAGGCTTGGCGTATTTTGCAGAGGTGCCGGTCGTCATCTGGGATGTACAACGCATCGGACCCAGCACCGGTTTGCCAACCCGCACCTCCCAGGGCGACCTGAGCTTTGTCAACTTCATGGGTCACGGTGATACGCAGTCCATCACCCTGCTGCCCGGTGATGTGTATGAATGTTTTGAGTTCGGCTGGAAAGCCTTCGACATTGCAGAACGCATCCAGACCCCGGTCTTCGTGCTGAGCGACCTCGACATGGGCATGAACCAGTGGATGTGCAAACCGTTCAAATATCCCGAAACTCCCATGGACAGAGGCAAGGTGCTCTGGGAAGAGGATATTGAGGAACTCAAAGGCAGCTGGGCGCGCTACCTCGACAAGGACAGCGACGGCATCACCTATCGCACCTTGGCCGGCAACAAACATCCCATGGGCGCATACTTCACACGCGGCACCGGTCATGATGAGAATGCCCGTTACAGCGAAGAACCGCACATCTGGTATAACAACATGGAGCGCCTGAAGAGGAAGCACGAGACAGCGCGCGAATACGTGCCTGCCCCTGTCCTGCACGAGAAAAAGGGCGCGACAATCGGCATCATCGGATACGGTTCCACGGAAGCCGCCATCATCGAAGCCATGCACCAACTGGAAACGGAACACGGCATCAAGGCGGATTTCCTGCGCAGTCCGCGCACTGCCCTTCACAAAGGAAGTAACGGACTTCGTCAACAAGTACGACCAGGTTTTTGTCGTCGAAATGAACCGCGACGGACAGATGAACCAGATCCTGACCATCGAATATCCGGAACATGCCATGACATTCAAGTCTGTGGCGTTTGGCGACGGCATGCCGGCCTCCGCCAAATGGGTCCGCGAAGGCATCCTGGCAAAATATGAGGCCAAGAAGAGAAGTTCCACAAAATCCCCTGCGAAGAAAACGTCCGGCAGGAAGAATTAAGAGCGAAAGGAGTATTTACAAATGACACAACCACTCCCAATGGCTGGCGCCCCCGCCAACACGAACCTGGCCGGGCTGACCAAGAACGATTACCGCGGCAACCCAAGCACACTCTGCCAGGGATGCGGTCATAACTCGATCTCGAACCAAATCATCACTGCGATGTACGAACTGAGCGTGGCACCTGAGAAGGTGATCAAGTTCAGCGGCATTGGCTGTTCGAGCAAGAGTCCCACCTATTTCATGAACCGTTCCTTCGGCTTCAACAGCCTCCACGGACGCATGCCTTCCATCGCGACCGGGGCGCTGTTCGGCGACCACACCTTGAAGGGCCTCGGCGTCTCCGGTGACGGCGACACGGCAAGCATCGGCATGGGTCAGTTCAAACATGCCATGCGCCGCAATGTCAACATGGTCTATATCGTTGAAAACAACGGCGTCTACGGGCTGACCAAGGGACAGTTCTCCGCTACAGCAGAAAGGGGACTCCACCTCAAGAAGCAGGGCACCAACCCCTACATGCCGGTGGACATCTGCATGGAAGCCGTCATTACCAACGCCACGTTTGTCGCCCGTTCCTTTGCAGGCAACCCCAAGCAGGTGAAGGAACTGCTCAAAGCCGCGTTCGCGCACAAGGGCATTGCGGTTCTGGATATCATCAGTCCGTGCGTGACATTCAACAACCAGGATAACGCCTATCACTCCTATGCCTGGGGCAAGGACCATGAGGAACCCCTGCACGATATCACCTACATTGCCCCTCGCAGCGAGATCATGCTCGAAGAGGAAATGCAGGAAGGCGAAGTCCGCGAGGTGGCCATGCACGACGGTTCCGTGGTCGTCCTGAAGAACCTCGAAAAGGGATACGATCCGACCAATCGCTTCGAGGTCCTGCACGCGCTCGAAGAGGCGCAACAGAACAACTGGCTGGCAACGGGATTGATCTACGTCAACACAACCAAGCCTTCATTGATCGAAACCTACGACCTTGTGGACACCCCCCTCAACCGTCTCACCGATTCCGACCTGAGGCCCGCCCCCGAAATGATCGACAAGATCAACGCCTTGATGTTCTAACCCCCACCCAACCTCACCCCTGCCCCTCTCCCGCTAAAAGGAGAGGGGCGTTTCTTATGCTCGAAATCACCCCAACCATTCAAATTGACGAACGCGAACTGCAATTCGAATATGTCCGCGCGTCGGGACCTGGCGGGCAAAACGTCAATAAAGTGGCGACGGCCGTACAATTGCGGTTCGACATCGCCAACTCCCCATCGCTCGCTTCAGACATAAAGGGACGCCTGATCCGGCTGGCCGGGAAACGCGTCAACGCTGACGGCGTTTTGGTCATCGAAGCCCGCCGTTTCCGAACGCAGGAGGCGAACCGCGAGGATGCCATAAGGAGATTTGTTGAACTCGTGCAAAGGTCGTCAGTAGTGCCGAAAAAACGGCTGAAGACAAACCCCACGCGGTCATCCAGGGAGAAGCGGCTAAAGGAAAAGAAAAATCGAGCGGAAGTAAAGAAAATCAGGCAGGATCGATCATACGAGTAAACGCCATCCAGCAGGTATAATCCCCGCCTTATGAACAAAACTGTCATCGGCCTCCTTTGCGGACTTGCCGCCGCGTCCATTTGGGGCGCGATGTACGTGGTTAGCAAAGTGGTATTGGAGGTCATACCGCCGTTCACCCTCCTTGCGATCCGCCTGATTTTGGGAGCCCTGGTCCTCGGCATCGTGGTTGTCATGCGCGGAAAAACCACCTTCACAAAACGACAATTCATTGACAGTTTTCTGGTTGGGATCGTGGGATACGGCATCTCGCTCGGATTTCAGTTCGTTGGAACGAAACTATCCACCGCCTCAAATGGAGCGTTGGTCACCTCGGCGACGCCGGCGTTCGTACTGCTTTTCGCTCCATTCTTTCTCAAGGAAAAGGCAACAGCCAGGGGGGTGATCGCCCTGGCAATTTCATCACTGGGGGTCATTGCAGTCATTGACCCGCGCACCGTCAACCTGTCATCGTCGCTTTTCCTGGGGAACCTAAGCCTGCTCGCCGCGGCGCTTACCTGGGCGCTCTATTCCGTGCTGGTACGGAAGGTTGCCCGGTCAGCGGACTTGCTGATCTCCAGTGCCATCATGCTGGCTGGCGGGATACCCTCCAGCATCCTGTTTGGCGCATTTGAAGTCAGCAAACAGGGGATCGGCGAAATCACAATCGGTATCATCGGCGGAATCCTGTTTCTTGGCATCATTTCCACCGCGCTTGCCATGTTCTTATGGAATTATGCGTTCGCAAAATTGCCCGCATCGGTCGCGTCCTTGACCTTTTTCGCCCAACCTGTCGTTGGTACCATCCTCGGATGGTTCTTTCTGGGGGAAAAGATTACGCCACTCTTCCTGCTCGGAGGGATTCTCATTGGGGTCGGATTGGTCATATCCAGCACCGAGCAATCTTAAAAATTCAGGAGGGAGATTGACAAAACAGTGGGTTGAATGCTACACTACTAACACGAGTTAGTAACACGTGTTAACAGAAAGGTCCGCCTTGCAACGAAAGCGTGTGACGAGCAAAGATGTTGCACAAAAGGTCGGCGTTTCGCGCACGACCGTTTCGCTGGTGCTGAACAATGTTCAAGGCATCCAGATCAGCCCGGAAACACGCCAGAGGGTCATGGACGCGGCAAACGAACTGGGGTACGTACCGAATGCCGCCGCGCAGGCGCTGGTCAGTCGCCGGACCAAAGCCATCGGCCTGGTCCTCACTCGTACCCAGCATCACATTGCAACCGACGCATTCCTCCCCAAGATCATCAGCGGTTTGTTGACCACCGCGAAAAAACACAATATCCGCATCCTGATCGACTGGGTGGAAACCGAACATCAGGAATCTGCATATTTTGAACTGGCGCGCGCCAAGCGCATTGACGGCATGATCCTTTCCACCCCCCGCCTGAACGACACGGCGCTCAAGGCATTGGAAAACATGGACATCCCCACGGTCCTGATGGGAAGCGTGACCGGGTCAAAGCTCCCGTTTGTGGATGTGGATAACGTCAAAGCCGCTGAAAAGGCAACGTCCTACCTGCTTGGGCTGGGACACAGGCACATCGCCTGTATTTCCAACGCGCAACCGGAATATACAGCCGCCCCGGAACGTGTTGCGGGCTTCCGAAACGCCCTCAACAGGATGAATGTACCGGTCAACGAAGGTCTCATCCGCTATGCCGACTTCGACCCGGAGAGCGGGTTTGAATGCATGAACTCGATCCTGCGAAGCGGTGAGAAGTTTACCGCCGTGTTCATTGCCAGCGACAATGTGGCAATCGGCGCCAAGGCGGCGATTCGGGAGGCAAACCTGCGCATCCCTGAGGATGTTTCCCTGGTCGGCTTTGATGACATCCCCTGGGCGAAATATTCCGACCCGCCGCTCACCACCATCCAACTCCCAGCGGAGGCGCTTGCCCAGAGCGCCTGCACCCTCCTGCTGGATCTGATACAGGGGAATGAATCCAGCGAGAACAACCATTTAATCCTTGAGACAGAACTCATCATCCGCAAATCGTGCAAAGCATTACAATAAATATAACCAACACTTAGGAAGGAGGTGCTTTCCCACTCCAGATATTCAACAACCTGACCCGTCCAATAACTGAAACACAAGAAAAATCTAAAAAGAGGAGAACATGAATAAATCCCGTTTCACAGTAACCCTGCTGAGCCTGCTTCTGATGGCATCCCTGGTACTTGCGGCTTGCGGTCCCACCGCCACAGAAGCACCGGTGGCGACAGAAGGTCCGTCCATGCCCGCGGCATTGCCGCAGGGACAGGAACTCGCGAACGCCTATGCCGGTATGTACACAGGCACCGTTGTGTCCATGACCGGTCCGTTCACCGATGCGGACGCCGTGATCTTTGCGGAATCCATCAAGGGCTTCGAAGAGAAGACCGGCATCGACATCCAGTACGAAGGCTCGAAGGAATTCGAGGCGACCATCACCATCCGCCTGGATGGCGGTGACCGCCCCGACATTGTTGACTTCCCGCAGCCCGGTCTGCTCGCCATTGCCGCCGCCAAGGGTCAGGCAATTGACGTTGCGACCGTGATCAACCCCGCCTGGATCGAGCAGAACTACACCAAAGCCTGGCGCGACCTCGCCACCATGCCGGGGCCGAACGGTTCCATGACGGCTGGCATCTGGGCGCGCGCCAACGGCAAATCGCTGGTGTTCTATCCGAAGGCCGAATTTGACGCCGCCGGTTACCAGGTCCCTGAAACCTGGGATGAACTGACGGCATTGGCAGATGAAATTGTCGCAGACGGCGACAGCCCCTGGTGCATCGGCATTGAATCCGGCGCGGCGACCGGCTGGACGATGACCGACTGGATCGAAGATGTGATGCTCCGCACCACTTCCCCCGAGAACTACGACAAGTGGGTTGCCGGCGAGCTGAAATTTGATTCGCCCGAAGTGAACAAGGCATTGGATTACATTGAAGCCATCTGGTTCAACGACGACTATGTCTACGGCGGACGCGCAACCATCCCCACGACCTTCTTCGGTGACGCCCCCGCCCCCATGTTCGACAACCCGCCGAAATGCTGGCTACACCGCCAGGGCAACTTCATCACATCCTTCTTCCCCGAAGGCAAAGTGGCAGGCGTGGACTATGACTTCTTCTACCTGCCGCCCATCGATCCCGCCTACGGCAAACCTGTCCTCGGCGCTGGCGACATCTACGCCATGTTCAACGACCGCCCCGAAGTGCGCGCCGTCCTGCAGTACTTCTCGACCGGCAAATCCCTCAAGGGCTGGGTGGAACAGGGCGGAGCGATCCTGACCCACAACGACGCAGACCTGAACTGGTACAAGGACCCCGTCACCCGCGGCGTGGCTGAGATCATCCGCAACGCGACAACCTTCCGCTTCGACGCCTCCGACCTGATGCCGGGCGCTGTCGGCGCTGGGACATTCTGGAAGTACATGACGGACTACGTCAGCGGCTCCATCGACCGTGAGACTGCGCTCAAGCAAATTGACGCATCCTGGCCGAAATAACCTTGTAAGATGGTTTTACGAACCGGAATAAGTTAAAATGAAGAGAGGAGCGGGAAGCGGTACTTCATCCTGCTCCTCTCGACATCCCAACCATCAAGCAGACCAAAGGAGGCAGATGCCATGCAAAACATGCAAACCAAGGATTCTCCCTTTGCACGAGCTGTGAGTTGGCTGACCACGGGGATCGGGCGAATCCTGGTCTCCCTTTTCGTCCCCGCGGTCACATTTCTTGTACTTTGGCAGGTATTCATCTTCCTGCGGGACAGTAATGCGCCGCAGCTTGTGATCGTCCTGGTTGCCATCCTCTGGGGCGTGGGCGGCGTGGCGGTCCTCTTTATTGTTTCTAACTGGATCGTGGAACAACTTCCCGGCGAATGGCCGCGCCGGCTCCAGCCGTTCGTGTTCATCGGTCCGGCGGTCGCCATCATGGGCTGGTACCTGGCAGTGCCCGTCCTGCGTACGGTGGTCTACAGTTTCCAGGACGCGTTGAGCCAGAAATGGGTGGGCTTCGACAATTACATTTTTGCATTCACCGACCGCATCATGCTCGAAACGTTCCGCAACAACCTGTTGTGGATGCTGCTGGGAACGTCAATGAGTGTTGGTTTCGGCTTGTTGATCGCGGTGCTGGCTGATCGGTCCAGGTATGAATCGCTTTACAAATCCATCATCTTCATGCCCATGGCGATCTCCTTTGTCGGCGCGGGCGTGATCTGGAAATTCATCTACACCTACAAGGGGGAAGGGATCGGCATCCAGGAGATCGGGCTGCTCAATGCCATTGTGCTGGCGCTCGGCGGGAAGTCCCAACCCTGGCTCAACATCCCTCCCTGGAACAATTTTTTTCTGATCATCATCATGGTCTGGCTGCAGACCGGATATGCAATGGTCATCCTGTCGTCTGCCATCAAGGGCATTCCCTCCGAACTGCTGGAAGCGGCGCGCATTGACGGGGCGACGGAGATCCAGGCGTTCTTCCGTATCACCATTCCCTACATCAAAGGCACCCTGATCACGGTGACAACGACCATAGTCATCTTCAGTCTGAAGTTGTTCGACATCGTGCGCGTGATGACAGGGGGCAACAACGGCACGAACGTGATCGCCAACGAGTTCTACCTGCAAAGGTTCACCTACGGGAACACGGGACGCGCGTCCGCAATTGCCATTGTGCTGCTGATGGCGGTCATCCCGGTGATCGTCAACAACCTGAGAGAGTTTAACAAGGAAAGGAGGATGTTCTAATGGCCGCCAATGCGAAAACTCAAAGGGTCAGGTCCAGCCTTCTTGTCAACGGGACTCTCGTCCTGATCTGCCTGGTCTGGCTCCTGCCCACGATCGGGATCTTCATCACATCCTTCCGCCAGAGCCAGGACATCTTCAACTCCGGCTGGTGGACCGTTTTCCCGCACATTGCCGACGTGCAGACAGAGACCATCAAGGTCGATCCGGATGTCAACGTGGACGAACCGTTCCAGATCGAGGGCATCACATCCACATTCGATGAACTTCGCCAGGGAGTGACACTTGCCGACGGCCGCAAACTGACCTGGATCGGCAACAAACGGACCCGTGACGTGGTGGTGACGGAGAGAAAGTGGGTCGGATTTTCCTCCAACCTGACGCTGGAAAACTATAAGGATGTCTTGTCGGGCAAGGAAATATCCTTCACCGACGGCGCCGGCAACCAGATCGTCCGCCAGGGGAACAACCTCGGCGGCGCCTTCCTCAACTCCATCGCGGTGGCTGTGCCTGCGACCATCATCCCCATCCTGATCGCGGCGTTCGCGGCGTTCGGCTTTTCGTGGCTGAATTTCCCCGGGCGCGGACTGCTGTTCACGATCGTTGTCGCCATTCTCGTCGTCCCGCTTCAGGTCTCGCTGGTCCCGATCCTGCAGGACTACACCAAGTTGAACCTGAACGGGACATTCCTCGGCATCTGGATGGCGCACACCGGCTTCGGTCTGCCGCTGGCGACCTACCTGCTGTTCAACTACATCAGTTCCCTGCCGCGCGAACTGCTGGAGGCGGCGTACATTGACGGCGCGTCCAATTTCACGATCTTCATGCAGTTGATCCTGCCGCTCTCCGTCCCGGCGCTTGCATCCTTTGCCATCTTCCAGTTCCTGTGGGTCTGGAACGACTACCTTGTGGCGCTGGTCTTCCTCGGCGAAAAGACGCGCGTCATCACCTTTGCGCTGGCATCCATCGTCGGCGAAAAGGGACAGGACTGGCACCTGCTGACCTCCGGCGCGTTCGTTTCGATGCTCCTGCCGCTGGCGGTCTTCTTCGCCCTGCAGCGCTACTTTGTGCGCGGCATGCTGGCAGGCTCGGTCAAGGGCTAAAACCGCGATCTTTCCGCAAATCTCACCGCCGGGTCGCTCGAAACAAGTTTGGGCGGCCCGGTTTCCTCGAAAATGAACAACGACACACTCTGGTACAAGGACGCGGTCTTCTATCAAGTCTACGTGCGCGCCTTCCGCGACAGCAACGGCGACGGCCACGGCGACCTGCACGGGCTGACCCAAAAACTCGACTACCTCGAAAGCCTCGGCGTGGACTGCCTCTGGCTGATGCCCATCTACCCCTCCCCGCTCAAGGACGACGGCTACGACATCTCGGATTTCTACAACATCGCTGAGACGTTCGGCACCGTGGACGACTTCAAGGTGCTGGTCAAGGATGCCCACCGGCGCGGGATCCGCATCATCATGGACCTTGTGCTGAATCACACCTCCGATCAGCATCCCTGGTTCCAGGCCTCCCGCGCCGACAAAAACTCCCCCTACCGCGACTACTACGTCTGGAGCGATACCGACAAAAAGTACACTGACGCCCGCATCATCTTCCTCGACACTGAACCCTCCAACTGGACCTGGGACGAGCAGGCGGGACAGTACTACTGGCACCGCTTCTACGCCAGCCAACCCGACCTGAACTTTGACAACCCGGCTGTGCAGGAAGAGATGGTCAATATTGCGCGCTTCTGGCTGGACCTCGGCATTGACGGCTTCCGCGCCGATGCTGTGCCTTACCTCTTCGAGCGCGAAGGCACCATCTGCGAAAACCTGCCCGAAACCCACGCCTACCTCAAAAAACTGCGCGCTTTTTTGGACGCGGATTATCCCGGGCGCATCCTGCTGTGCGAGGCAAACCAATGGCCCGAGGATGTGCGCCCCTACTTCGGCGACGGCGACGAATTCCACATGGGATTCCACTTCCCCATCATGCCGCGCATCTACATGGCGCTGAAAAAGGGGCAGGTGGATGACATGGTCGGCATCATAAACCGCACGCCGCCCATTCCGGAAAACTGCCAGTGGTGTGTCTTCCTGCGCAACCACGATGAACTGACACTGGAAATGGTCACCGAGCAGGAACGCCAGTGGATGTGGGAGGACCTATGCTCCGGAACCACGAATGCGCCTCAATCTCGGCATTCGCCGCCGCCTGGCGCCCCTGCTCGACAACGACCGCAGGAAGATCGAACTGGCGTATTCCATCCTCTTCACCCTGCCCGGGTCACCCATCGTCTACTACGGGGACGAGATCGGCATGGGCGACAACATCTGGCTCCACGACCGGAACGGCGTCCGCACGCCGATGCAATGGAACGCCGAATCAACTGTCGGGTTTTCCGAAGCGGATCTGAAATCCTGGTACAGCCCGAAGATAGAGGACGACATCTACGGACCGTCAAGGGTCAACGTCGAGTCGCAGGTCGGGGAGGCGGGGTCACTGTGGCATACCATCCAGAAAATGATCGCTGTCAGGAAAAAATATCACGCGTTCGGACGGGGTGACTTCGCATGGGTGGATGCGGGCACGAACGCCGTCGCCGCGTATCAACGAAGATACAAAAATGAAAGCCTGCTTGCGCTCCACAACCTTTCAGATATGCCTGTGGAGGTGGAGATCGCTCACAAGGGACTGGATGTACTGACAGGGGAATACATCGCCAGGGGGGCAGTTTCTCTGGCACCGTTCCAGTATCGCTGGCTCCTGCAGGAATTCCAGGAGTAATTACCATGCCCACGGACGTCATCCACGAACGGGAAGCAAAACGTACGCTGATTCGTCTCCTGCCCAGAGTTCGGGAAAAGTTCGAACGGGAGATCAAGAACGATCCGCAAGGCTGGCGGGAATTGAGCACACGGTTGGAGGGACGCTTCCCGCAGTTGTTCAAACTGCACCTTGATCTGTATGGGGACCATTACGATTACTTCTTCCACGCCGAAGACCTTCTGATGAGCATTGCCCGCGCCTGGTTTTCCAGGCCGCACGACCTGCGGGAACTTGACCGAAAACGGGAAAATGACCCACGCTGGTTCCAGTCCAACAAGATGCTGGGCGGTGTCTGTTATGTGGACCTTTTCGCTGACCACCTCGAAGGGCTTCGGGCTAAAATCCCGTATTTCAAGGAATTGGGGCTCACCTATTTGCACATCATGCCGTTCTATGATTTTCCCGGGAAGGAAAATGACGGCGGGTATGCTGTCAGCAATTATCGAAAGGTTTCTGCATCCCTCGGCACAATGGATCAGTTGACATCTTTGGCGCGTGATTTGCGCGAGGCGGGCATCAGCCTGGCCGTGGATTTGGTCTTCAACCACACCTCAGATGAACACGAGTGGGCGGAAAAAGCCCGCGCAGGCGACGAGGAATATCAGGACTACTACCGCATCTTTCCCGACCGGAGCCTGCCCGACCTCTATGAGCGGAATCTCAGGGAGATCTTTCCCGACGAACACCCCGGGGCCTTCACCTTCGACCCCAAAATGCAAAAGTGGGTGTGGACGACCTTCCACAAATACCAATGGGACCTGAACTACGACAACCCTGTCGTTTTCAACCGCATGGTGGAGGAGATGCTCTTCCTCGCCAATCAGGGTGTGGAGGTCATCCGTCTCGACGCCGTCGCCTTCATCTGGAAGGAAATCGGCACCAACTGTGAAAACCTGCCCAAGGCGCACACCTTGATCCAGGCTTTCAACGCTGTTGCACGGATCGCCTCCCCCGCCCTCATCTTCAAATCGGAAGCCATCGTCCACCCGGATGACGTGGTCAAATACATCGCGCCGGACGAGTGCCAGATCTCATACAACCCCCTGTTGATGGCACTGCTTTGGAATTCTCTGGCTACGCGCAAAATCAGGTTGCTGTCAAAAGCGCTGGCAGAGCGGTTCCAGATCCACCCGGAGACCGCCTGGGTCAATTATGTGCGCGTCCACGACGACATCGGCTGGACCTTCTCCGACGAGGATGCCGCCGTTCTTGGTATCAATGCCCATGACCATCGCAGTTTTCTCAACGAGTTCTATCGCGGCAGGTTCCCCGGCAGTTTTGCCCGCGGACTTCCCTTTCAGGAGAATCCCAAAACCGGCGATTGCCGCATCAGCGGCACGTGCGCTTCACTGGCAGGGCTGGAAAAGGCCCTGACGGAGGAAGGAGCGGGCGAGGTCGAACTCGCCATCCGCCGCATCCTGCTCATCCACGGTGTCATTCTGACCGTCGGCGGGATTCCGCTGATCTACCTCGGCGATGAAATTGGCACGCTTAACGATTACGGTTACCTGGATAACCCTGCCCACCAAAATGACAGCCGCTGGGTACACCGTCCCAAAGCAGATTGGGAACGGTACGTCAAAGAGAAGCGACCGATCCACACCAGAAGGACGCATCTTCGACGGTTTGCAAAAGCTGATCCAGCTGCGAAAAGAAAACAGCGTTTTTTCAGGCGGACGCCTTGATATATTCCAGACCGAAAACGATCATGTTCTCGGTTTTATCAGGGAAAACCCCACTGGCAGAACCGATCATTTTGGCGAATTTTTCAGAAAACTCACAAATCATCCCCATTACGATGCTGGAATCCATCGCGCAACCGGGGCTGGTCGGTTTGCACGGCATCAGCCAGTTCGAAGCAGGAAAAGATCTGGCGGTTGAACCGCTTGATTTCCTGGTGCTCAGCCATTAGGTCAGGGTGGACGCGTAGAAGATCAACCATCCCCCACCGTATGCAATAACGCCATGTTCGGAGGGCGGACGGCTCCCACCGGGAATCCGCACACCAGTACGACCTGGTCGCCCGGCTGGACCACATCTGAATGCATCAGAGCGCTGTCCACAAAATCGATCATCTCCTCGAGTGAATTTGCGAACTGCACCTGCTGCGGGCGTACTCCCCAGATGAATGTCAGGCGGCTGTATGTTTTGGGGTCCGGTGTAAAGGCCATGACCGGCACCCGCGGGCGGATCTTGGACATCAGCCATGCAGTGCGTCCCTGCGTGGTGAAGCATGCCACGGCGGTAACGTTTTTGTCGTTCGCCAGCGCCTGCGCGGCGCGCGCCATGGATGCCGCGTCGCTGTGCTCAAACCCCAGAACGGTCTGCTCGGTGCCCCATTCGAAGAAATGCGACTCGGCCTCCCGCACAATGCGGTCCATCATCTGAACCGCCTCGACCGGATGCTTCCCCGAAGCTGTTTCAGCGGATAGCATGACCGCGTCTGTCCCGTCGAAGATGGCATTAGCCACATCTGACGCCTCGGCACGTGTGGGAAGCGGATTCGTGATCATCGATTCAAGCATCTGCGTGGCGGTAATGACCAGTTTTCCGCGCGCATTTGCGATGCGGATAATATGCTTTTGCAGGACGGGTACACGCTCGGGGGGCAGTTCAACACCCAGGTCGCCGCGTGCGACCATCACGCCGTCCACATTCTCAAGGATCTCCTCGAGATTATCCACCGCTTCCGGCTTTTCGAGTTTTGCGATCAGCATCGGCGTGCGATTGCCTTTGGAGAATCTCTCCAGGGCATATCGCACTTTCTTGACGTCATCCGCCGTACGGACAAATGAAATGGCGACCGCGTCCACATCCTGTTCAATGCCGAATGCCAGGTCGGCCTCATCCTTTTCGGTGAAACCCGAGATACGCAGCCGGACGCCCGGCAGGTTAATGCCCTTATGAGACGAAAGCGTCCCGCCGACGACAACCTTTGCGGTCAACTCGTGCCGGTCTTTGACTGAGACGACCTCCAGGGCGAGGCGTCCGTCGTCGAGCAGGAGCCGGTCCGAGGTCCGAACGGAATCGAAGAGCTGGCGGAAATCCACCGGTATCTTTTTCCCGCAGCGTCCGGAGGCGTTGTCCCCGTCACATACAGGATCACGGTCTCGCCTTCGGACAGTTGAACAGGCTCATCCAGTTGTCCCACACGGATCTTTGGTCCCTGCAAATCCTGCAGGATGCCGACCGGCCTGTCAAGTTTTTTAGAGACCTTGCGGATGAGAGCGATGCGCTCTGCATGCTGTTCGTGCGTTCCGTGGGAAAAATTCATGCGGGCAACGTTCATCCCCGCCTCAATCAGTTTCTCCAATGTGTCTTCGTCCTGACTGGCCGGGCCGATGGTTGCTACGATCTTTGCTTTGCGTGTCATGGAATCCTTCCTTTGTTAAAATTATACTCACCGCAGGGTGAAAATACCATCTCCTGCGGTGAGTTTTTGTAGGCCATCAGGTTATCAAGACCTACAGGTAATGCAATTCCCTCGCCTGTTTTTCAAGGTCGGCACGGAAATCGGGATGCGCGATATTGATCAATTGCTGTGCGCGCTGGCGGATGGTTTTACCGTATAAGTCAGCCACGCCATATTCGGTAACGACATAGTGGACATGGTTGCGGCTGGTCACAACACCGGCGCCCTGTTTGAGCATGGCTGCGATGCGCGTGACCAGGGTCCCATCCTTGAGCACGGTGGTGCTCGGCAGGGCGATGATCGGCACACCGCCTTTGGAACGGGAAGCGCCATAGATGAAATCAAGCTGGCCGCCAACACCGCTATACAGCTTGGGGCCGATGCTGTCGGCACAGACTTGACCCGTCAGGTCGACCTCGATGGCGGAGTTGATGGCAACCATGCGTTCGTTCTGTGCGATCACAAACGGATCGTTGACATATTCCGTGCGGTGCATTTCGATCAACGGATTGTCATCCGCCCAATCGTAGAGGCTCTTTGTGCCGAGCATGAAACCGGCAATGATCTTTCCGGGGTGCAATGTTTTGCGTGCATTCGTTAATACACCCGCATTGACAAGTTCGATCACGCCATCGGAAAACAACTCGCTATGGACGCCGAGGTCCTTTTTGTGATGCAGGTATTTCAATACGGCATCCGGAATGGCGCCAATCCCCAATTGCATCGTTGCGCCATCGGGGATCAATTCAGCGATGAAACCGGCGATCTTTTCAACCACATCCTGGTTGCCTTCCTCCGACATGGCCATCTCAGGTATTGGGTAATTGACCGGGATGATGTAGTTCAGGCGGCTGACATGGATGAATGAATCGCCCAGCGTTCTCGGCATCTGCTGGTTGACCTCAGCAATGATGATCTTGGCCGATTCCGCCGGCGATTTTGTGAGCCCCACCTCCACGCCCAGACTGCAGAAGCCATGTTCGTCGGGCAGGGAAACATGGATGATCGCCACATCCAGGGGGAGGATCCCGCGTTTGAACAGGAGCGGGAACTCGGAGAGCAATACCGGCGTAAAGTCGGCACGCCCTTCATGGACGGCCTTGCGCACGTTATGACTGATGAACAGCGTATTGACACGCATGTGCTTTTCGAGGCCTGGCGTGACGTAGTCAGCGGGGCCGATCGTCAGCGCCTGGCAGATCTCCACGTCGTGGAGATTTGGGGCATATTCGACCAGGGCGGCAAGCACCTTTTGAGGTACCGACACATTTCCGGTGAGAAAGATGCGGTGCCCCGGCTTGACTGCGGCGCGTACAGCATCCAGCGGAGCCACGATCCGCGATTGGTAGATGTTAGTCCAGTCCATTGTGGGCCTCTTCGAAGCGCGTCAAATGGACAAGCTTGCCATCATGGGTGTTGATCGCCATTGCCAGGGCCGGGTTGGAAGATGCTGCGGCATCCGCGCCATGATTGGCTATATCGCGGATGTAAAGCATTGCCGCATTGACGAAGGCATGCGTGGCAGTACGTGCGACTACGCTGGGCATGTTTGGAACACAGTAGTGGGTCACGTTCTCCTCCACATACACAGGCAGCTCGTGCGTTGTCGGCCGTGATGTCTCAAAACAACCGCCGAGGTCGATGCTCAGATCAACGATCACTGAGCGCGGCTTCATGTTTTGCACCATCTTCCTTGTAACAAGGACCGGGGCACGCTGCCCCGTCACCAACACAGCGCCCACGACCACATCCGCATATGCGGTCGCCTTCTCGATGTTCCGCTTCGACGAGATCATGGTCACAATGCCCGGAAATCGTTCGTGCATTTTTTGCAGGCCGGCAAGGTCATTGCCGATCACGGTCACGTGGGCGCCAAGCCCCAGGAACGCTTTTGTCGCATATGTGGCGACCACACCGCTCCCCAGGATCACAACCTCAGCCGGGGGAACGCCGGGCACACCACCCAACAAGATGCCCTTGCCGCCGCGGTTGCATTGCAGGAAGCGCGCCGCAATGGTTGGCGTCATGCTCCCGCCAATTTCACTGAACGGGCGCAACACCGGCAGGGAACCATCCGCCAGTTGTATCTGCTCATAGGCAATGGCTGTGATCTTTTTTTCAAGCAAAAGATCGACCTTATCGCGCTGGGTGGACGCAAGATGGAGAAAGCCCGCCACCGTTGTTCCAGGGCGAAGCCATTCGATCTCTTCCTTCGTGGGACGGGCAACCTTGAGCAACATGTCCGCACGGCCGAAGACCTCATCCGCAGAGTAGGAAATACGCGCCCCGGCTTTTTCATACTCCAGGTTGCTGAAGCCTGCCCCCACGCCCGCTTCATGCTCGACGTATACCTGATGCCCGCGCTGGGTCAGCATCTCCACCCCGGCAGGTGACACCCCCACACGGAACTCGAACGGACGTCTTTCCTTCGGGATTCCTATATTCATATACTACCTCCGTAGTCAGCCTCCGAGGTTTCCAGAACCTCGGAGGCCTAGTGTTATTTCATATTCAACACATCACGAATGGACGGTAATGCCCAATCGATGGTCTCCTTGTCGATCACCAGCGGCGGTGCAAAACGGATGACATGATCATGCGTCTCTTTTGCCAGTATACCCCTGGTTTTCAATGCCTCACAGAAACGGCGCGCTCCCCCAGCCTCGGGCTTCAACTCGACGCCGATCAACAGACCCTTGCCGCGCACTTCCTTCACATGCGGACTGGGAATCTCGGACAACTGCTCCATAAAATATTCACCCAACTTTTGTGAACGTTCAGCCAGTTTCTCCTCACGGATCACGCGTAACGCCGCGCGTGCCACGGCCGCTCCAAGCGGATTCCCGCCAAAGGTGGACCCGTGCTCGCCGGGATTGAACAACCCGAGGATGGCTTTGTCGGCCAGCACCGCCGAGACCGGGTAAAAGCCTCCGCTGAGGGCTTTTCCGACGATCACAACGTCGGGGCGGACGTCCTCATGGTGCGACGCAAACAACTTGCCCGTCCGCGCCAGACCGGTCTGGATCTCATCCGCCATGAAAAGAACGTTGTTCTGTTTGCAAATTTCCGCCACCTTCTTCAAATATCCAGCCGGTGGGACGATGACCCCCGCCTCGCCCTGGATCGGTTCAAGCATCACCGCCGCAGTATTCGATGTGATCGCCTTTTCGATTGCTTCGGCATCGCCGTATTTCACAACCACAAAGCCCGGCGTGAACGGACCGAAGTCGTCGCGGTAGGAAGGTTCGGTGGAAAACGAGATGATGGTCACCGTGCGCCCGTGGAAGTTCCCGTCTGCGACGATGATCTCCGCCTGGTGGCGCGGCACGCCCTTGACCACATACGCCCACTTGCGCGCCAGTTTGACCGCCGTCTCGACCGCCTCTGCGCCCGAGTTCATCGGCAGGGACATCTCGTAGCCGGTCATCTCGGAGAGTTCCTTGTAGAGGAGCGGCAACTGGTCGTTGCGGAAGGCGCGGGATGTGAGCGTGACCCGCTTCGCCTGCTCCAGCATCGCGTTCAATATTTCGGGATGGACATGTCCCTGATTGACCGCCGAATACGAGGAGAGGCAATCGAGATATTTCCTCCCGTCCACGTCGTAAACCCACACACCCTCCGCCTTCTCGATGACCACATCGAGCGGATGGTAATTGTGCGCGCCGTATTCTTCTTCCAATGCTATAAAATCTTTTGTATTCATTAATCACCTTTGTTTGAGTCATGTCTGGTGGTCGAGTAGGGCGAACGATTTTCTCGCCTGTATCGAGACCACCACGCCGTAATGCAATTCTTGTTACAAAATCATGGATGTGAATCTGTGGTTTCGATACGCGCCTGCGGCGCACTCAACCACCGGGTATTACATCACTCCAAAAAGCCTTGCCAAAGATCGCCTTCTGCGCATGCAGGCGGTTGTGCGCCTGCGGGAAGATGACCGAGTGCGGACCGTCCGCCACTTCGTCGGTCAACTCGTGGTTGCGATGCGCGGGCAGGCAGTGCATCACGATCACGTCCTTGTCCGCTTCGCTGACCAATCCCGCGTTGACCTGGTACGGCGGGAAGACCTTCTCGCGCCTGGCGGTTTCCTCCTCCTGCCCCATCGAGGTCCAGGTATCGGTGTAGATGACGTGCGCGCCCTTCACCGCCTCATGCGGGTCGCGGACGAAGGTCAGTTTGCTGCCTGTCTCTTTGGCGATCTCCCTGGCAATTTCCACCGCCTTCGGGTTGATGTCGTAGCCTTCGGGGCTGCCGAGCGTGAAGTTCCAGCCCAATTTCGCTGAGACATGCATCAGCGAGACCGCCACGTTGTTCCCGTCACCGATGAACGTCACATTCAATCCCTTTGCTTTGCCGAACTTCTCCTGGATGGTCAACGCGTCCGCCATGCCCTGGCAGGGATGGTTGTAGTCGCTCAAACCATTCAGCACGGGGATATCCGACCATTTTGCCAGTTCAAGCACATGCGCGTGGTCGAACGTGCGCGCCATCACGGCATGTACATAACCCGACATGACTCGGGCAATATCCGCGATGGCTTCGCGCTTGCCAAGACCGATCTCGTTCGGTGAGAGATAGAGCGCATCCCCGCCGCAGTGGCGCATCGCCATGTCGAACGAGACGCGCGTCCGCAGGCTTGGCTTCTGGAAGATCATGCCCAGTACTTTGCCCTTGAAATAGGGTGGATTGCCTTTTTTGAAATATTCTTCTTTTAGTTTGATGGCGAGATCAAGCAAATCCTGAACTTCCCCTGAAGATAGATCCGATATGGCGAGAAAATGCTTCATGCAAACTCCTTTATGAGGGTAGGGACGCGGAATTCCGTTGTGATTTCGGAAAAACGACCACACTTGGATCCATGTGGGCCGTCCCTGCTTTTTAAAGGGAAAAGATCCAATAACAGCGGGATTATATCGTGATTGGAAAAAAATGCCCTGTTCCAAGCATCACTCATTGGGAGTGATGTTCATCTGTTGTACAATAGCAGGGATATTGTACGAAAGCAGGAAATTCCCTCATGACAGATGCCAACCTGTCGTTCCGGTCGTTCCACGCCAGCTCCACCTGCACCAGGGAGCACCTCCCTCGGCGGAAATCGTCGGAATGTAAGATAAAGACGGGTTGTATAATCCAGGTAACGGGAAGATACAGAAACGTGTCTTCGTCACTTTGAAACAAAAGAAGAGAAAAGGACCTTATGACCATCGGAATCGTCACCGACTCGACCTGCGACCTGCCTCAGGAGATCATTCAGGCATTGGGGATCACCGTCGTCCCGCTTTTCATCAACATAGGCGACAAGGGATATCTGGACGGGGTGGACATCTCCCGCACGGAGTTCTACACGAATCTGCCGAAGTACTCCACCCATCCCACCACTGGCACTCCGGGCACAGATGCCTTTCTTAACACCTTCAAGGCTCTCGTCGCCCGCGGATGCACGGAGATCCTGTCCATTCACATTTCCAAGAGCTTGAGCGCCACTGTGGACATTGCCCGCACGGCCGCGGAGGAGTTTCGGGAGGTGCCCGTCACGGTACGAGATTCAGGCCAGCTCAGTTTGGGGACCGGGTTTCAGGTCGAGGTTGCGGCGCGGATGGCGTCCGCCGGTAAATCCATGGCAGAGATCCTGCAAGCATTGGAAGACCTGATGTCCCGCACGTTCGTCACCGCGCGGCTGGACACGCTGGAATTCCTGCGGCGCAGCGGACGCATGAACCGCTTCATGGCGGGACTGGGAAGCGTGTTGCAGATCAAGCCGATCCTCACCATGAAGAACGGACTTCCCGGCTCCGTGCGGGTGCGCACAGCCGCGCGGGCGGAAGCCCGCCTCGTCGAAATGCTGGAGTTGTTCCTGCCCATCGAACAGTTCGCCCTGCTCCACACCAACGCGGCGCGTGAAGCAGACGCCTTCCTCAAACGCATCGCCCGCCTGCTGCCTGCAGAGCAGTTTCACTCCATGGACATCACGCCGGTCATCGGGGCGCACATCGGACCCGGCGCGGTGGGATACGTGGTCATTTCCAAAAATCCAGTTTGAAAACAAAGGACAAATCATGAATAAAGAAGAGAGAAGTTCGATCATCGGGACGCTTGTCGTGGTCCTGATCGGGGCGGGGCTGGCAGTTGCAGGGTCGCAGGGCGGGCATACGGTTGCGGGCATCCCCATTTACGCGTTGTGCATCGCGCTGGCGTTCCTCATCCAGTGGATCGCCTTCATCCCCGCCTGGCTCAACCGCACCGAAAAGTTCTACGACCTGACCGGCGGCATCACCTACAGCACGGTCACACTGCTGGCAGTGCTCCTGACGCCCGACGTGGACGCCCGTTCCCTGCTGTTGGCGGGCATCGTCATCGTGTGGGCGGTGCGGCTGGCATCCTTCCTTTTCCTGCGCATTCGCAACGCCGGGGAGGACCGCCGCTTCCGTGAGATCAAACAATCCTTCGGGCGCTTCCTGCTGACCTGGAGCCTGCAGGGACTTTGGGTGGCTTTTTCCCTCGCCGCGGCTTTAGCCGCCATCACCTCCACGCTCAGGCTGGACCTGGACCTGTTCGCCCTCGTCGGATTCCTCGTCTGGCTGACAGGTTTTGCCATCGAGGTGATCGCCGACCGCCAGAAGAGCGCCTTTAACGCCAAGCCGGAGAACAAGGGCAGGTTTATCAGCACGGGACTGTGGTCATGGTCGCGGCACCCGAACTACTTCGGTGAGATCGTCCTGTGGATCGGCGTGGCGATCATCGCCCTGCCCATACTGCGCGGATGGCAGTGGGTCACGCTCATCTCGCCGGTCTTCATCATCATCCTGCTGACCCGTATCAGCGGAATCCCAATGCTTGAGCGGCGAGCCGACCAAAAATGGGGTGGCGAAGCGGAGTATGAGTCCTACAAGGCGCGGACGTCGGTGCTCGTCCCCCTGCCGCCAAAAAGTAAATGATGTCGTTGCGAGCAAAGCGAAGCAATCTCCTGATGACCAAGAAAAATTCTGCGCTCGAGGAGATTGCTTCCCGCAGGTCGCAATGACATAAAGGAGTAAACATGACAACAGCAAAATTCATCTCAGCCCTGGGCGTGCTCGCCATGACCGCCGTACTGATCTACGCCTTCACCGTCGGGAATTTCGCGACGGACGGCGCCGAACTGCTTCAAAACCCGTGGGGCATTGTCTCGCTCGTGGACCTGTACACCGGCTTCATCCTGTTCTCGGCATGGATCGTGTACCGCGAAAAGTCGCTGGCGGTCGCCGCTTTCTGGGTGGTCTTGATGATGGTGTTGGGATTTTTTACCGGCAGCCTGTACGCCCTGCTCGCGCTCGTCACCAGCAAAGGAGACTGGAAGGTCTTCTGGATGGGTCACCGGGCAAATGGGTAGGCTGAATGAACTTCAGGAGGAGTTGCGCTCGGTGCTCTCGGGCAGGGGCGCGAGACTGCTCGATTCCTTCCTGCCGCCCGTCGTCTTCCTGATCCTCAACTCCCTCGCAGGCGTGGACGTTGCCCTATGGGGCGCACTGTCGGTCTCCGCGCTGTTTGCCGCCTATCGCATCGCGCGGAAGGAAAATCTGGCGTACGCCCTCGGCGGCTTGGGTGGGACCCTGTTGGCGGCGGTCTTCGTGAAACTCAGCGGCTCGGGGAGTGGATACTTCCTGCCGGGCTTCGTGTCCGGCGCTGTGACCGTCATCCTGTGCGTGGTGAGTGTGGCGTTCAACCGTCCGCTCGTGGCATGGACCAGTTTCATCACCCGCCGCTGGACGCTCGCCTGGTATTGGCACCCACAAGGTGCTCCCCGCCTACAACGAAGTGACCATCCTGTGGGCGGTGGCGTTCGCCGCGCGGCTGACGCTTGAGTTCTGGCTGTACCAACAGGAGGCGTTGGGCGCGCTCGGCACGGTGCGGATCCTGCTCGGCTGGCCCTTCATCATCGCCCTGTTGATCGTCACATACCTGTATGGACTGTGGCGGCTGGGCAAATTGGGGGGACCGAGCGTGGAGGAGTTCAAGGCAGGCAAAGCCCCGCCCTGGGAGGGACAGAAGCGGGGGTTTTAGTGACTGACCTTGCAATCCTTTGCAGCTAATAGATTTACAGTTTCTCCGAGACGATGGGCATTCCGTCGGAATACTTGTCGGATGTCTACTACTTCCCGACCTACAACAACACCTGGGCTCCACTCAATTCGCAGTTGAGGTTTGGCGTGCCGTAGGGCAACCCCAGCAAAAATTAAGACGCACTTGGGACTCCGTCCCAAGTGCGTCTGTGTTTTGGATCCAGATTTCGCACTCCATGACGTAAACATCTTATGCCAATGTTGGAATCTCCTCAGATTATGATGGCGAAGCTCTGAATATGGTTGCTGTTTGAAAAGGAAAATATAGGCAGATGAAAAGTTCCCGAACAGAAATGGATTAGAGAAACCTAAGAAAGAGACCTTCCACTCTAATGGGGGATACATCGAACATGATTTCATCATAAACTAATCCTGTTTGATTATCGGCTTCGCTGTTGTGCAAGTCCTTTCTAAAAACGGAAAAGCACGACAATTAATGTTATGGATGGTTGAGATGCATAAAAAGTTCACCTTTATAAAAAGCATGGTGCTGGTTGCTGTATTGTTCAATCCTACGGCCGTGTTTGCAGGTACTCCACCCGGGATCCCGGTCAACGAACAATCAAATGTGCCATTGGCGGCAGTGACAGTTGAGACGTTTGAGGCATCCCCCGCCAATTGGATCGTGGAGACAGATGTCAGCGGGGCAGGAGCGACCGTCTCGAGTTCCAGTGTGCAAAAACACGCCGGGAGTTTGAGCGCGGCTGTCTTCACCACCAACAGTAGCAGCAAGGCACAGGTCCGGGACGTGATCTCAAGTCCCTGGTCGAGTGTGCCTGTCGGCGCTCCCGGGACATTCATCTGGCAGCGCGCGTATGTGTATGTCCCATCAGCGACTGCAAACGCCCTGACTGGGAATGAGTATCTTGATCTGGGCGGATTGTACGTCTCGGGTGATTCGTCCGGCTTTTATCTGCGCCTCAAGGCTTCGGGAGCCATGTATGCCACGGCACCGGGTTCCAGCGGTCAGGCGGAATTCAACTTGTACGGCACCTTCCCTTTGGACCAATGGGTTGAGGTCGAGTTGGGGTTGTGGTCGAGGAACAGCGGCGACCTGGACCGCGCCGGGAGTTTCATCGTCAATGGAAAATTCTATGGCTGGTTCACGAACAGCAGGTCGGGAACCAATTACGACCGCGCCGCGATGGGCATCGTTTCCACCAACAGTGTCGACGACCTGACCGTTTACATCGACGATTGGTACATCCACACCACGGGGGCCAATCCCACGGGGGCCGATAACCGCCCAACCGGGTCGGTCTACACAAAGGATTTCACCAGCCGGAGCGGTGAGAATATCGGTTATCACTACACCACCTGGGAGAACGGTTATACCTTCGACGCAATATACGGTCTGTCGCCGTCCACGCGCCTGCAATCCAGCATCGAGACCAGTAAAATGCCCGATCTTTCGGATGGTTGGAGTCAGATCGTCGTCGACTGGGCGGGCGGCAGGATCCCGCCATGGCCTCCCGAACTGATCGGTTCTTTTTTTGGACCGATGGTCGCGTTTCGGAAATCCGTCGAACTGGAGGAGAACCTGGAGGTTGTTCCGGTCTACCGCAGCGGGACAGGGACCGTGGATCTTGTTTATCAAAGCTGGACAAACGGCCCCATCGAATATGCAAGATGGCAGTTGCCCACGGACGTGAACGGCCGCAGACTCCCCGGACGGGGCGACATCATCCGTGTCCGCTGGCAGGAGGTCAGCGCGACCCAGATCCGTGTCCGGTCCGATTATTATGATGCCAGCACCGGGACCTGGTCCCTTGATGTGATCGATCATACGAGAGCGCTCAATAACGTTAACGGTGTCAATTTTCTTGCCGATACCCACCGGGCGGTTACAAACACCATTGACTCGAATGATTACACCATCAAAAGTCAAACCATAGGCACGCTGGCAACTTTTGGCAATATATCGGAAACCACCTATACGATCAGCGGGAATGCCGGTGCAGGCGGCGCAAACCTGAACTATGTGGATGGAACGCCAAAGACTGTTCTATCAGCCACCGACGGCAGTTACTCGATAAGCGTGCCAAACGGCTGGAGCGGGACTGTCACACCTTCACTGGCTGGGGTTACATTTACTCCGGCCAACCGAACATATGCCAATGTAACGTCCAATCAAGCCAGCCAGAATTACGCCGCCACTATCACCATTTCCGGCAACGCCGGCGCTTTCGGCGTGACCCTGAGCTACACAGATGGCACCGCCAAAAGCGCCACATCCGCGGCGGACGGCAGTTACTCCTTCACCGTCTCCTACAACTGGAGCGGCACGGTCACACCGGCGCATCCCTGCTACACCTTCACCCCCTCGAACCGCACCTATCCCGCCCTGACCGCCAACCAGACAGGACAGAACTACACCGCCACCTTCAACCCTGCTTCCGGCTGTTCGAACGTCAACGTGAACATTGGCGGGAACTCATTGGGGAACTACGGTGTCCCGGTTGGCGGCGAGGCGCGCTTGTACTTCAATGCCAGCGGCGGACCGGTCAAGGTGGAGAGCACCAATGACAAGAACATCGTCTCCGCCATCCGCCTGCAGTCCTTTGTGGGAAACACCCTGTACAGCTTCGTCGAGACCATGGGTGTCCCGCAGGGTCTGCTCTCGCACAAGTACTACTTCCCCACCTACAACAACACCTGGGCTCCCCTCAACTCCCAGGTCCGCTTCGGCAACCTGGATGCCGCACAGACCAGGATCAGGGTCACCATCGGCGGGGTGAACGTCTGGGAGGAGGATGTGCCAGGGCTGCAGGAACGACGCCTGACCTTCAACGTCAGCGGCGGTCCGGTCGTCATCGAGAGCCTGGATCCTGCCAAAAAGATCGTGGCTGCCATCCGCCTGCAGTCCTTTGACATCGCCTCGAACACCCTGTACAGCTTCTCCGAGACGATGGGCATCCCGGACCAGGTCCTGTCGCACGAGTACTACTTCCCGACCTACAACAACACCTGGGCTCCGCTCAACTCGCAGGTCCGCTTCGGCAACCTGGATGCCGCCCAGACCCGCATCCGTGTCACCATCGGCGGGGTGAACGTCTGGGAGGAGGATGTGCCGGGGCTGGCGGAGCGACGCCTGAACTTCAACGTCAGCGGCGGACCGGTCAAGGTCGAGAGCCTGGACCCGACCAAGAAGATCGTGGCTGCCATCCGCCTGCAGTCCTTCACCAATAACACCCTGTACAGCTTTGTCGAGACGATGGGCGTGCCCGGCGGGCTGCTCTCGCACAAGTATGTCTTCCCGACCTACAACAACACCTGGGCTCCCCTCAACTCACAGGTCCGCTTCGGCAACCTGGATGCCGCCCAGACCCGCATCCGTGTCACCATCGGCGGGGTGAACGTCTGGGAGCAGGATGTGCCGGGGCTGGCGGAGAGGCGTTTGTACTTCAATGTCAGCGGCGGACCGGTGGTCATCGAGAGCCTGGATCCTGCCAAGAAGATCGTGGCGGCGATCAGGTTGCAGTCCTATCCGTCGGGTACCCTGTTCAGTTTCTCCGAGACGATGGGCATTCCGTCGGAATACTTGTCGGATGTCTACTACTTCCCGACCTACAACAACACCTGGGCTCCACTCAATTCGCAACTGAGGTTTGGGGTGCCGTAGGCAGATTCTGAGAAAGGTTATGAAGCGCCCTCAAATATTTGGGGGTGCTTCCTGTTCCTGCATAACTTAACCTCGGGCGTGCAGCGTAGCCCATTCTTGGATGGTTCAACTTTTCTGGTTTCACGAGCTTGGGCAGTACGTGATATACGCTGAATTTATAAAACGGGATGGCTGTAAAACAAGTGCATCCCCTGCAAAACCAAACGGTCTCGTACGTAATGACATCGAGACCGTTTGGTTTTACTTTGTTCAAAAGGTAAATTGGACAGAGTTGCTATCCTATGTCAATATTACAAATCCATAACTGTGAAAAAAGTCGATTGCAAAAGAGATGCCCGGGGCATACACTATTAGTGAACCATCGAACTTGGATTCACAAGGAAGGAGCATTATGAGAGTCAATCGTCACATTTCGTCCGCACTCGTGATGGTTTTTGTGTTGCTGCTATCAACGAGCCTGCCTGTTGCAGCAGAATCAAGGTCTTTGTTGGAAAACAGCACTGCTGTTTTCACTACGATCGATTTTGTCTCCAATATCGAAACGATCGGCGTGGCCGTAAACGGCACTGGCCTGCTGCCAACGGCTGAGCTATTCTATCGTAAGAGCAGTGAGACTCTCTGGCATCCTGGCCATCCGCTCATGCGTATTGACGGCGGTCGTCTTATTGGCAGTTTGTTTAACCTTTCACCAGCCACATCTTATGATATTAAGGTGAGTGATGGCTACTCTGAGATTAACGGTTCGGCAGTTACGCAACCAGACCAACTTTCCTTTACCCCATCCATGATCCTTTATGTAAATGACGATGCCCTGCCTGGCGGCGACGGCTCAACCACGGCGCCATTTCAGACCATACAGGAGGCGATCAATCATGCGGGTCCTGGGACTCAAGTGTCGGTTGCTGATGGCATTTATCGGGAGGCGGTCACATTCCCTGTGTCCGGTACAGCTGGCCATTGGATACAAGTCAAAGCTTCTGGCAATGCTGCGATACTGGACAGCGCGGATCGTCTGTCCGGGGATATCTGGACGCCGCACGAATCGAAGGCGCACGTATGGTACAAAAAAATCGACGGGCCTGTTGCCTATCTGGCACGGGACGGGAAGCGTTACTACCAGTACGACGATCGTACAGGATTAATGCAGGCGCTGGGACATGGTGGCGTAACCATGAACGAAGGTTGGTACTATGAGTCCAGCACGTTAAGACTCTACGTACGCAGCCTGGATGATCCTGCCAGCCATACGTGGCAGCTGCCGCGTCTAAACCATGCATTCGACCTGGTTGCCCGCGATTGGATTTGGATAGAGGGATTTGAAATACGGTTCTACGGTACGACGACCAACGGTTGTGGTGTATGCACGACCAACGCCTCTCACATCGTGATCCGCAGGAACAAAATCCACAACATGCAACTGGGGATTTTCATCAATTGGAACGGCACCGAAGAGCAGGGCAATGATACGCGTATTGAACAGAACGAAGTTTATGACCCGTTGGTGGATGAATGGCCCTGGACGGCAGTCAAAGGCAGTTACATGGAGGGCACGGGCATCATCATCAGAGGTCATATTGGCGCCATTGTGCGTGACAACAATGTGCATAACTTCTTCAACGGCATTTACACCGGCTCTTCCGGTGCCCTGGAAAATCCCAAGCTTGCATTTGATGCCGACATCTACCGCAATTACATCCACCATATCAGTGACGACGCACTGGAACCGGAAGGTGCCTGTATCAATCACCGCTTTCGGAACAACACCATAGACAGGAGTTTTATCGGTGTATCCCTGGCTCCGATCACGCAGGGACCCACATGGGTTTTGCGCTCAACTTTCGCCGGTTTTACCGGCCGAGGCGTCAAACTTGCCAATAACTCTGACGGGATCGTGTTGATCTATCAAAACACCGGCTGGACAAGTGCAGGCAATATGAACGGTATGGATTTGATTACCCCGGTCCACAACATAGTCATGCGCAACAACATCTTTCAGAGCACCGGGTATTCATTCGCCGAGACTCCCACGGGTTCAACCGGTAACGATTGGGATCATAACAATTGGTACACCACACGAGGCTCTACGGGACCCCACTTCAAATGGGAGAACATCAACTACAACACCATCTCCGCTTTGTGTAGCGCCACCGGCCTGGAATGCAACGGATATGAAGATCCACCCGGGTTTACCAATCCAGCGGGCGGCGACTTCACACTTCTTCCATCGAGTCCAAATATAGATCGCGGAGTCGTGATCCCTGGTATCAATGACGATTTCATTGGGAACGCCCCCGATGTCGGTGCATACGAATTTGCATCCGCCCCTCCTCCATCAGTTTTATCAAGTGTGCGGGCAAATTCAAATCCCACCGATGCAGACAATGTAGGCTTCATAGTCAAGTTTTCAAAATCAGTTACTGGAGTTAATAATGCCGACTTCACACTGACGACTTCAGGCGTAACTGGCGCTTCCATTGCGAATGTCAGCGGATCCGGCACCACTTACACGGTGACAGTGAATACCGGTTCCAGCAATGGCGAGATCCGTTTGGACGTAGTAGATGATGACAGCATTAAGGATGTGAACAACATTCCATTGGGAGGTACAGGCGCAGGCAATGGGAATTACACCAGCGGCGAGACCTATACCATCAATAAACTCTTTACCATCACCGGCAATGCCGGAACTGGGGGAACGATATTGAGTTATGTGGATGGGACATCAAAGACAGTCACTGCCGGGCCAGATGGTGCTTACACGATCACGGTATCAAAATACTGGACAGGCACGGTCACGCCAGCACATCCCTGCTACACCTTCACCCCCTCGAACCGCACCTATCCCGCCCTGACCGCGAACCAAACAGGACAGAACTACACCGCCACCTTCAACCCTGCTTCCGGCTGTGCGAACGTCAACGTGAACATTGGCGGGAACTCATTGGGGAACTACGGTGTCCCGGTTGGCGGCGAGGCGCGCTTGTACTTCGATGTCAGCGGCGGACCGGTCAAGGTGGAGAGCACCAATGACAAGGACATCGTCTCCGCCATCCGCCTGCAGTCCTTGTGGGCAACACCCTGTACAGCTTCGTCGAGACCATGGGCGTCCCGCAGGGTCTGCTCTCGCACAAGTACTACTTCCCCACCTACAACAACACCTGGGCTCCCCTCAACTCCAGGTCCGCTTCGGCAACCTGGATGCCGCACAGACGAGGATCAGGGTCACCATCGGCGGGGTGAACGTCTGGGAGCAGGATGTCCGGGCTGCAGGAACGGCGCCTGACCTTCAACGTCAGCGGCGGTCCGGTCGTCATCGAGAGCCTGGATCCTGCCAAAAGATCGTGGCGGCCATCCGCCTGCAGTCCTTTGACATCCTGAACACCCTGTACAGCTTCTCCGAGACGATGGGCATCCCGGACCAGGTCCTGTCGCACGAGTACTACTTCCCGACCTACAACAACACCTGGGCTCCCCTCAACTCGCAGGTCCGCTTCGGCAACCTGGATGCCGCACAGACCCGCATCCGTGTCACCATCGGCGGGGTGAACGTCTGGGAGCAGGATGTGCCGGGGCTGGCGGAGCGACGCCTGAACTTCAACGTCAGCGGCGGACCGGTGAAAGTGGAGAGCCTGGACCCGAGCAAGAAGATCGTGGCTGCCATCCGCCTGCAGTCCTTCACCAATAACACCCTGTACAGCTTTGTCGAGACGATGGGGGTGCCCGGCGGGCTGCTCTCGCACAAGTATGTCTTCCCGACCTACAACAACACCTGGGCTCCGCTCAACTCACAGGTCCGCTTCGGCAACCTGGATGCCGCCCAGACCCGGATCAGGGTCACCATCGGCGGGGTGAACGTCTGGGAGCAGGATGTGCCGGGGCTGGCGGAGAGGCGCTTGTACTTCAACGTCAGCGGCGGGCCAGTGGTCATCGAGAGCCTGGATCCGACCAAGAAGATCGTGGCGGCGATCAGGTTGCAGTCCTATCCGTCGGACATCCTGTTCAGTTTCTCCGAGACGATGGGCATTCCGTCGGAATACTTGTCGGATGTCTACTACTTCCCGACCTACAATAACACCTGGGCTCCACTCAATTCGCAGCTCCGTTTCGGCGTGCCGTAGAGAAAGAAACGTAAGGAAGTTCCACTGAAGCCCGCCTCGTATGAGGCGGGCTTTTTTGTTGTAACAAAACTGTGACACATGTCACCTTGCGACTCTCACAAGTTGACCGTCTATAATGTCATCAACATGCTTGTCTAGGCGGGAAATCCGCAGGGACAATCAACATTTTTGGGGAGGCAACCTCCCAGGGAGAATGTGCCATGTTCACAAAAACAAAATTCCACCAGGTCATGACCATCGTCATTATGCTCACCATGCTGTTCTCAGCGATACAGCCGATGGCTGTCTCTGCGCAGGACGGTGATGAAGGCAGGCGTCAGGACCCATCCGCACTGGAGGGCGATGGCATCAAACGCCAGGCCAATGCCCAGAGCGGACGCGTCAGTTTCATCGGTCCGGAGAACGGACGCGCCCTGTCCGCATCCCGCGCGTTGGGCACGTTCGCCCGTCCGCAGGATCCCGCGAGGGCGCTGGCGGATCGGTTCGCCCCCGAATTTGGGTTGAAAGATCCCGCGCGCGACCTGTCGGAGATGAAAGCCGTTCGGTCCGAGGATGGACGCGTGACCGTCCGCTATCAGCAGGAGTACAACGGCGTCCCGGTCATGGGCGGGGAGTTGATCGTGAACACGAATGAGCGGGGCGACCTGTACTCGATGAACGGGGAGGTCTCGGCGGACCTCGCGCTTCCCACCGCGCCGACGATCGATTCAGCGCAAGCGGCAGAGACCGCCCTTCAGGCGATGGCGAAGTGGTACCAAAAGGCCCCCGCGGACGATTTCGCCGCCTCCGAACCCGAGTTGTGGATCTACGACGAAAGCCTGCTGCAACCGAGCACCCGCCCTGTGGAACTCGTCTGGCGCATGGAAGTGACTGCGAAGGACAACGCCATGCCCGTGCGCGAACTGGTCCTCGTCAATGCCGAGCGGGGAGGCATCTCCCTGCATTTCAACCAGATCGACACGGCGTGGTCAAGTTTGCGAAACGCCCACACTCTCGACAGTTCAAAACCCGTTGTCTCTACGACAACTTCAACTCACACTGACTTAGGTAATGATGATTTAACCGCTCAATCAAGCGGGGAGTTTATACCCAATTTGGTGGGAGCATCCTGGTATGTAGCAACTACTGGAAACGACTCGAATTCTTGTTCGAGCGCAGGCAGTCCATGCGCCACGATCAATGGAGCAATTGATAAGGCAGCCGCAGGAGATACGGTTTTTGTAGCGACTGGAACTTACATGGAAGGTGGAGTCGACGACGTTGTTTTTATTGTAAAAAATATTATTGTTTCAGGTGGGTGGAGTGCCGATTTTTCAGCACAGAATGGAATGTCAGTTATTGATGGTAATGGAATAAAACGAGGTTTCAAAATTGACGATGCTGCTACAATGGTTCGCGTTGATCAGTTTATTGTTCAAAATGGATATGGCTATGGGGGAGGCCGAATATATAACCGAGGCAACCTTATTTTGAATAACTCATCTATTATCTCCAACACGACAATTTGCAGTGGCTGCGCCTCCTATTGGGGAGGAGGGGTTTTCAATGCCGGGAATCTAATAGTAAACAACAGTACTATAAGTGCTAATACAGCTGGAGCCAGTGGCGGGGGAATCTATAATACTAGCGTCGGCACCTTGGTTTTGAACAATACTACTGTCAGTAATAATACAGGCCCTGGGGGTGGGATCTATAACAACGGAGGCACGGTTACTTTAAGAGACCGCATTGTAGCTAAAAATAACGCTGGTACAGTTGACTGTGGAGGTACCATAGGTACGGCGGGTTATAACCTTATTGGTAATACTAGTGGATGTAGTTTCACACCCACAACAGGCGACATCGTTAATCAAGATCCTTTGCTTAGCCCACTGGTAGGTCTATTCAAATATCACACGTTGCTCTCTGGCAGTCCAGCCATTGATGCTGGCAATCCAGCAGTCCCGGGGGCAGTGGAGGCAATGCTTGCCTCGCCATAGATCAACACGGAGGATTGCCCGTCCACAAGGCAGCACTTGTGATATGGGTGCTTATGAATACAAAGCAAAGACTCCAGCCGCAACTATCACGATACTGAGTGGTAATCCACAACACACATCCCCGTTGAAAAGTATTTACGACGCCGCTAACTGTATTAGTTTTGGATAGCCTGGGTATTTGGGTGAATGAGGGTGTCCAATTACATTTACGGCACCATCCAGCGGTGCGAGTGGTACATTTGCCGACACAGGAACGGAAATTACTACGGCTTCCACTGATGAGGGAGGTATGGCTACAGCTTCTGCCTTTACTGCAAATGGGATATTGGGGGCGTTCAACATAAATGCTACTGTGTCGGGAGTTGTAAGTCCTGCAATATTCGCACTTGAAAATCTAGTTTGGTAAGTTGCGTCAGGTGGGAATCGAGTTAAATTCTTGTAAAGCAACCGGCTCGCCATGTCTCACCATCAATGGCGCGATAGGCAAAGCGACTGATGGAGAGACGCTCAAAGTTGCAACTGGAACTTACACTGCGACTCTGGGACAGAAGTGGTACTGATCAATAAGAGCATGACCTTGTATGGGGGGTGGGATGCAAGTTTCACTGCACAAAACGGAATGTCCACGGTTGACGGACAGTCTGCCAGACCGGGTATTGTAATAAATAGCGGCACGACGGTCGTCATTGATCATTTTACTGTTCAAAATGGGTTTTCTAGTGGGGATGGTGGTGGCATCTATATCGAGGGCGGACTCACTCTGAACAATAGTACTGTCAAAGGCGACTCCGCCTCCCAATACGGCGGCGGTATCTCGTACCGGGGTAGTGGCGCACTCACCATAAGCAATAGCACTATTAGCGGCAATAGAGCTGGCGGCGGCGGAGGTGTTATGGCAAGTGGGGGAACTCTAATGACCCTGAACAACAGCAGTGTGATCAATAATTACTCGACTGCTGACGGTGCAGGGATATTGGTTTCGCAAAATTTAGTTCTTATTAATAGTGCCATAAAAGATAATATATCCTCAGAGACGGGAGGCGGAATTTTTATTTATGGAACACACAGTCTGACATTAAACAACACTACAGTCACTGGAAATCAAGCAGTGAACGGAGGTGAAATCAATTTGTATAATTATTCTGGCAGCTATCCTCAAGAAACCACAATCCTGAATTCGACTGTAAGCAATAACACAGCCCAAACCGGCGGTGGAATAAACATGGAGCATTCATCTCCAGCCAGAATAGTAACAGTTCGGAATAGTATTATTGCGAATAATATTGCCCCCACTGCCGCGGATTGTTCAGGAAGCATTGGCACATCAGATCATAACATTATCGGTAATACATCGAACTGTTCGGTTACTTCCCCGGCACAGGAGAAAAATGGTTTAATACCGATCCCTTGATTAGCACATCGGCAATTGGTTCACCAGCATATCATTTTTTGTTATCCGGTAGTCCGGCGATTGACGCAGGTTCCAATTGTCTTTCCACTGACCAGCGTGGAGTAACACGTCCACAAGGAGTGGCTTGTGATATCGGCTCATACCAGAAGACCACCGCTGGTACAGCGCGCCCTCGTTCGGGATCTTGTCCAGGCTCCAATCAACGTGCTGCGCCACTGGTGCCGTTTAGCAAGTCACTAAGTGTTTATGTGGTGGATAATCAGGGTACTCCGGTTAGCGAGATCAACATTACTTTTATGGCCCCTGCATCGGGTGCGAGCGGTATTTTTTCCGTTTCCGGTACGAATGTCACTACAGTTCCTACTGACATTAATGGAATATCGCCGCTTCTTCCACATTCACGGCAAACTCCCAACTCGGAAGTTATAACGTGAATGTCGGCCTCTGGTCTGGCAGGCTCAGTCAATTTCCCATTGACGAATGCAGCGTGGTATGTTTCTCCTTCCGGGAGTAATTCAAATTCTTGCTCTGTGCCTGCTTCTCCCTGCCTTACGATCAATGGTGCGATTAGTAAAGGAATAAGCGGAGACGTGATTTTTGTTGCAACAGGCGCCTACACAGGTTCGGGTCTCAGGTGGTATTGATCAATGAAGTGTCACACTTTCAGGAGGATGGAGTGCTGGCTTTATTTCCCAAAGCGGGCTATCCACTATTGATGGTCAGAATGCCCGTCAGGGAGTTTATGTCAACAGCAATATAACCGCCAGTTTGGGTCTTTTCATTGTCAAGAATGGATCCAATAGTGGCGGTAGTGGTGGCGGAGTGTATAACTCTGGGAATCTAACAATCTCCAACAGTTCTATCCAGAACAATTCAGCCACGAACGGTACTGGCGGTGGAGTATACAACAACAAGGATTTAACGA
>CAVQYK010000014.1:0-167745 GCA_963718215.1 uncultured Chloroflexia bacterium | reverse complement strand
AACCGTCCTGTGAACGATCAACCATGCTATTTTCCGTATTTATCTTTGTAGTCCATAAGTGCCTTCGCGAGTGAGGTGATTAAGCTTCCTCGTCCATCCTCGTATGCGTTAAGTCTTTTCACGATCTCTCTGATTTGGGAATTAAAATTCTCGCTCATTGCCTTTCCGACACCTGCTTGCTCGTTTTTCGCTTGTTCTATCCGGGCAGTTATTTCCTGAAATCGCTTCACATTCTCGGTTTCAAGTTCCTCAAAAGAGCCTTATTTTCTTTTAAGAGCATTGACTTCTTTTTCCAGGGCATCCACCTGCTTTTGAAATTTTTCAAGATGTTCCCCAAGCAGGATATTCCGAATAACTTGCACATCGCTGCTTGAATTTGATTCGGTTTGGGTTTCTCGGTCATGTCCATACTCCACGATACTGCTTTATTGTATTGTAACCGCATAGGCTTATTCATTTATTACGGATGAATTACAGTGAGATATTCCAAGAGACATGGTTGGTTTGAATTATTTTACTACAGCTGCAAACTTCTGACCAAAGAGACTGAACAAAATATAATGAAAGGAGTTCTCAAAAACGCCCCGTCTTTTTGCCTATTTATTGATCCCTGGCTGCCAAGCCAAACTCGGACTTAAAGATCAATGCCCTTCACCGTCCTTGCTAATGAGATAGACTGGATGCTTGGGATCTGGTTCGATCTTCCTTTGCAGGCTGACAAAGGAACTGTGTACATCCTCCTCGACACAATCTCGATCATTCCAACCCCAGGCATAGGTGAGGATCTGATAATTTGTTATCCTATGCCCGCTATTTTTGACCAAATAACCCAAAATATCAAACTCCCTGGGTGTTAGGTGAACAGGTTTCCCATATGCCCAAACTCGCCGCATTGCGAGCATGATGGTCAAATAGCCGTCCGAATAATCAATGGTATCCATATTCGTCACGTGGAATCTCAAGGAACTGCGTAATACAGCTCGTGAGCGGGAAAGTAACAATGATCTGGATATTGGTTTCGACAAAAAATCATTGGCGCCGGCATCCAGGCCGTGAATTATGTCATTTTCCTGATCCTGCACGGTGAGCATAATAATGGGGATATTTGATTTTTTCCGTATCCGGGCACAGCCTCATAACCATTCAGGTCAGGCATCATAATATCGAGGATAATCAGATCGACACTCTCATTATGGAATTTTTGCATCCCCGTAAACCCATTCTGAGCTGGGATGACTTCTCCACCAACTCCTGAAAATATATGCCAGAGAATACCTGGGTGTCTGGATCATCCTCGATGATCAAAATTTTCTGGTCCTTCAGAAAGTTACAATTACCTTCGGGCTGCATTTCTGCTGATTTTAGGTTCATGCTTACCATTCAAAAATTCAAGTTCATCTGAAAACGCCCGGCTTTTTGCCATATTCGCCAAATAAGAAAAGCCGCAACAACGACCAGCAGGGTGCCAATGAGAAGAGGAAGAACAATCGCCAGGAGCGAAAGAGATGTTGAAACAGCATCTTCGGCCATGGATACAGGTACGTTTCCCGCACCTCCGGTGCTTGCTGTCACCATCGGACGCACCAACCCAGCCTTGACGACATGCACACTACCGGAGATCAACGCCCGGCCGCTAGAGCAAGGATCGGATGGACATTGGTGATTACGTTGGCACTGGCGGCAAAGGCAATGGCTCCAGCGGCAGGGCGGATGAAAGTCTGAACCAGATCATTGACGTGGTTGACAGCGGGAACCTTATCTGCCAGCATTTCGATGATGACCAATCCACACAGCAACAGGATGATCCAGGGGCTGGCAAGGGTATCCCAGGGCGAATTCAGCTTGAGCAGGGACGTGTAGCGGGCAACCAGGCCAACGACGAGCAGTGGAATGTAGGCATTCAAACCCGTACTGGCTGAAAGCCCAAAAGCGGTAAATATTCCTGTGAGTAATTCCATGGTTCCTTCAATAGTTCGTTTGAGTGATCAGGGGAAATATTTGATCGGGACGAGGATTCCCTACGAGGTCTCGTTTGGACCGGGATGGACGGAAACCGGTCGTTCTCAATTTCCGCTTCCGTCAATAGTTGGACCGCTGCTTTGACGACCCGGGGATCGAATTGTATCTTCGAGCATTTGCGTAATTCGACAATCACCTCAGGGATGGACAAAGAACGACGATAGGGACTGTCTGACAGCATGACATCAACGGCTTCGGCGACAGAAACGACGCGGGCTTCAAGTTCGATCTGGTTGCCGGCAATTCCGTGCGGATAACCCCGGCCGTTGAAATATTCATGGTGGTGAAGCACAATGGGGATAGAGCCCGATATCCCGGACATTGGATCAGCAGTGCGGCTCCCAGCGATGGATGGGTTTGAATCAGTTGATTTTCATGGTCGGTAAGCAAGCCAGGCTTCGAAAGGATGTCCTGCGGGATACCCAGTTTGCCGATGTCATGCAGCAGGCTGCCTCTTCGTATGATGTCAACCTGTTCCTCTGGTAGTCCCAGCCAACGCGCCAGTTTGACGGCAAAATTGGAAACACGAAATGAATGATCCGGTAAAGTTTGATCACGCAACCCCAGTGTTTTTGCGAGGGTCTCAGCCAGCCCTATATCATGTCTTTGGAATTTTCGGTGGTTCATCACGGTATTCCCGGGGGGAAAGTCGTTCAACCGAGGATGATATTCCTGGATTGCACTCATTTTGGTTGCCTTTCGCTATCAAGAGCATCGGTCATATTCTTACAAGTATTAATAGTGGTTCGTCCTTTAACCCACCATAAAATATTCCTAAATATTCTTTAAATCTGATTTCAGACAACGTCAGTTTGACTGTTTTCCTCCCCATGAATTCAAATCTGTGTTTTTGTTTTGGTGATTCCCCGGTTGATCTCAGCAAATTAACGGGACAAACAGCTAGAGGTGCTGTTCAAGGCAGGAACTTCACCCCTGAGAGAGATATTCGGTATGGTACCGTTATGACCGATGGGTGTGACACTAATTCAGCAGGCTGGAGCGGCTGCAGCCGGTCTTCGGCTTTACATATGCGAGTGAATAATCTTTGGCGTACATTAAAATAGCTTTCAACCTTGGTCAATACCCCGGCTTTTAAATAATTTGAGATACGCAGGATTCCCCTGCTCTTCAGCCCCGGTTATGATCAGTTTTTGACTTGATTTCCGCCCAGTTTCCAGTGTGCATTGATCCTGCGCTAAAACCATGACAGCCTCCAATCATAGGAAATTTATAACTCTGATCCTGAAGGTGTCTACATCAGCGGTCTTAAATCCCCCGCGAATTCTCTGACATTCCTAAGAAACTGCTTCGTTATTCCCGTGGCAATGGACCTGAAATCAGTCGAAATCGGTGGTTGAGAGAGCCGGAATGATTTCCCACTTAAGAAACCAACAGCCCTACTGGCTGTTGGTTTAAACCTCATCACAGATCAGCTTGAGGAACCTTTTTTTGTTGAACCGATACCCCACGCCATGTTCACTTTCAAGGTAGGCAGGATGCCTCGGATCAATTTCGATCTTCTTGCGCAAATTGGAGATATAAACATGGACATAATCCAGACTGCCTTGATACTCCGCCCCCCATACATTTTCAAGGATCTGATCAAAAGTTCGGACCCAACAGAATTCTGGAATAGATAGGCAAGCAGATTATATTCCGTACGGGTCAACTTAATCGAATCGCCACGCACTAAGATGTTTCGTTTTTCCAGATCGATGGTCAGATAGCCATCGCTATAATAATTGTGGCGAACAGTTGAATCCTTGGGCATTTCAAAACGGCGGAGAAGTGCCTTGGCACGTGCTACAAGAATATCAGGACTGAATGGTTTGGATATAAAGTCATCGGCTCCGCTATCCAGCCCGCCGATGATTTCCTCTTCGCTGTTCAAGGCAGTTAGCATCATGATGGGGACAGAAGAAACTTGACGGATGCGTCGACAGACCTCAAATCCATCCATCTCAGGCATCATGATATCTGTTATTACAAGGTCGGGTTTTTCAAGAAAAAAACACCGAATACCTTCGGAACCATTTGTTGCAACCGTTACAACCGCACCAAGGCTTCCAAAGACCTTTTCGTTGATTCTCCGGACATCCGCATCATCGTCGATAATGAGAACTTTTTTTTCGATCATTCTTTTTCTCCACTGCTGGCTGTATGAAAGGGAATACCGACAGTGAACTTTGCGCCTCTTCCCAACCCACTTTCAACGGTGATCTGTCCCTGATGTAAATCGACAAGTGACTTCACAATGAATAATCCCAAGCCAAGTCCTTTTGTCTTGCTTTGTCTGGCTTCCTCGGTTCGGTGGTAAATATCAAAAAGGTGAGGTATATCACCTTCAGGAACGCCGGGACCATTGTCAGAAACGCTGAAAAGGACAGAATTATCAACAGCCTCTGTTTCAACCATTACGCGGTCACCTTGATTGGTATATTTAATGGCGTTTCCAAGAAGATTGAACAAGATTTGTCGTATACGGTCTGGGTCAGCATACATAAAAGGAAGATCGCCATTTAATATGGTTTCGATAAGGACCCCCTTCCGGCTGGCGGTGGATCTCATCACTTCAGCAACTTCTTCAATAATTGCATTTAGATTGCATGGTTCAGGGCGAACTTCAACCTACCTTGCTCAATAATATCCAAATCAAGAAAATCCGAGATAAGTCGGCTTTGGGTGTCCACCAAGGATTGTACAGATTAAAAGATACTCCATCGATTTGGACCTTGCATCGGGTGAAAGTGCTTTGATAGCCAAATCTGTATATCCTCGCATTGCCGTGAGTGGTGAACGCAAATCATGGGCTGCAATGGATAGAAAGAGCGATTTCAGGCTGTTCAGTTTTAGTAGTTCTTCGTTGGCTTTTGAAAGACTGCTTTTGGTCAGACGTAATTCATTTCTATCCTGAATAAGTTGCTGTTCGAGCATGCTTGTATAGGTTGTATCATCAACGAACAATAATAAACCATCTTCCGGCCTCTCCATAATCAGCGGGATTACCTTCAAAGATAAATAATGTATTGACCCATTTCCAGTATCGCGATTGATGTTCTCAAGACTGAAAATTTCAGCTTTTCCATCCAATATTTCCTTCAATTCGGATTACTCCCGACCAGTCCCCAAATCAATTCGCTTACATGTTTTCCAATCGGGACGATCGAGGGATCCCCCTGGAAATCCCGGAATTTTTCTGTAATTCCACCACAATCGGATCAGGGACAATACTGCCAACGTAAAAGAACGCTCCAGACTCAAGTATTCCAGCACTCTCAACATTAGTGTGCCAAAGGAAGGACTATGATTTGTCAAGAGCCTTCTCCTCGATCATTTTGTCGGCAAGTAGATCGATTATTTTCTCAACGTTTTCCCCAGTTTTTGCGCTGGTACGTATATGTTGACAATTAAATTCGGTGCAGATTTTTTCCAGTTCTGTCGAGTTTGAGGAAATTTCTCGTATCAAGTCAGCTTTATTCGCAGCAATCACCATAACGGCATGCGGACTGATGTCTGTCAGTAGTTGGGCGTATTTAGAGAGAATGGAAAATGTCTCTGGACGGGTCAGGTCGCAAACCAATAATGCACCTGAAGCACCCCGCAAATAATTCCTGTCGTGACCCGAAAACTCTTCCCCGCCTGCCAGATCCCAAATTAACAGATTTAGTTGATAATTTGCCCTGGTAATCAGCTTACGGGTAATCTTTATGCCGATTGTGCTGAGATACTTGTCGCTAAAGGAACCCTCGACATACCTTCGTACGAGGCTTGTCTTTCCTACAGCATAGTCCCCAAGGAGACAAATTTTCTTTTGGATTAAATCCATTTTCTTTGCCTGCATACCATGAATTTGATTGGATTATATCTGATCAAAACCCATCTGGCACCTATTATAAAGGGTTGCCTCCTGCCATGGAATTAATAGTTTTTCACTCATTGCTGATACTGGATGGAAAAGGTCTAATATCATTGAAAATTTCTGTGGGCAGTTTGGTTGGCGGCAGACATAAGTAAACAGGCAAGGATAGCCCTTGCCTATAATCCACGTAATTATAAAAGTGGCGATACTACTATAGCATCGCCACTTATAGTCGAGAAGCTAATTAATCTACGTTCAGTATGGCTGCAATCCTAGCATCTGATCACACTCGTTAAGAGAGTTCTCGATATACCTGAATGTATTATCTCAATTCCGACGTACAGTTAGGACAGCGGGTTGCTTTAAGCGGAATGGCTGTATGGCAGAATGTACACTCCTTGGTCGTGGGAGCGCAGCCGGTGCGGGTTTCTTCATGCTGTTCATGGCTCTCACCAGCATGAATATCACAAAGGCAATGATGGTGAAATCGATTGTAGCCTGGATGAAGGCGCCGTATTTGACAGATGCATTGCCGACGGTAACGGCGATATTGTTGAAATTTACACCGCCTAAAATGAGGCCGATCAGCGGCATAAGAATATCGCCCACCAGTGAGGCAATAATCTTGCCAAATGCACCGCCGATAATCACCCCGACAGCTAGATCCATGACATTACCCTGCGTTGCAAATTTCTTGAATTCACTTAACATTCGAAGTTCTCCTTTAAAAAGAATTTGATAACCCAAGAATATCAATAAGTTACAAAAAGGAAATAAAAATATTCTTAAGGCATTCTAAAGGATCTGTCGAGCGATTATTGTATTTGCATGCCGATAGGAAGCAAGCATGTTGATATAAACTGCCTCGCCGCAAGTGTACGGGGTAGTTCATTTCCGAGTATGTCAATGATCCACTATTGATAATCCTAGCAAGGTCGAACCTCTTCGATTTATTACCAAGCGTAAACTGTTCAACGGCCCAAACCTTCAAGCATATATCTCCCTCTTTCCAGGCCAACAAAAACCTGCCCTATAGAAATTCTACGAGCCCAAGGTTGAATCCATGTGCCTCTGTCGGCGCAGCCAAAATGCCAACGCTACCCCTGACCAGAGCATTTCCGAATGATTTCTCATCGCCAAAGGATGAGATATTCATGCCAAAAATCTTTGAGTTTTTGCACATCGATGTATGGCTTTAGATTTTCCCGCTCATCCAGTCTGGCTTGATGAAAATAATCCGCTCGCGCTTTGAGGATGAAACGGTTGAACTCCCACATCAGGCTGTCCTTGTCCCGCCGCCAGACCACTTCTGATGGCAGGTATGGTTCCATTGCACGGCGCAGGATGTATTTTGTCCAGCCGCGGCGCGTTTTCAGATGCCAGGGAAGAGCCAGACAAAACTCCACCAGGCGGACATCTGTAAATGGATGCCGGGCTTCAACCCCAAAGGCGCTGGCGACGCGTTCATACCGCTCCAACCCCACGGTCAAAAACGGATGGTCGAGGGCGATCTTGTGCCTTTCGATCTGACGCAATGAGCGTGAACTCGGCTTGTGAGAGTTGAGTGCAGCAAATCGTTGCCCTAAACGGGAGCGGTTTGCGAAGTCGTGATCAATGATCCACTCCTGGACAGCAGAGGTAATTAGTCTTCTAGTACGATACGGCTGCCGGATTTTACGCAGCCAACCTGGCACAGGGGGCAGGGAGACTGAAAGCAGGACATCACCATCAATTCCGTCCAGAAGCGCAATAATTTCGACCTGCCGGGTTTGTACCAAAATGAGTATGCAATTTTGCTTCTTATCAAGAAGTAACTGCTCCTGGCATCGCAACAGGGCATGAAGACGGGATTGGCTGAAGCGGGGAATGGGTCGTGTGTGCGGTGGTCTCTATCGAAATGACGGGGACCATTAATCTATTGTAGTGACGCGCAGACCATGCAAGGAATGTGTCTGCCGGTGAATTACCAGTCACAGCCCGGGGTGGAGTTGAGACCGGCAAGCTTCCCGATATGTTTGTACATTGTGACATTCGTGAACGGCTCGCCCATGATCCCGTCATGGATCGCCCACGACCTCAGGCGGATGCTGTTGGCGGCGTTTGGGGACCGGAACGGGGTCGAACCATCCAGTTTTTGACGCAACTCGCCTCCCTCCTGAAACCCGAGGTGGATACTCTCCATCCGGCGTCTCCCCATCTGATAACTGAGTCCGTGCCGCTCGAAGATGACCGCATTGTGATAGTACAGCGGCTCTGCAAAATACATGTCGTGTCCCAGGCTGGCAATGAATTCCTCGAAAGATGAGATCGCATTTCTCAACAGGTGCAGGCCCCGCCGCACCTGGCCGGGTGCCAGTCCTGCCTGCATGGCGGCTTGTTCCGCCTCGAGGTTTCGTTTGCGGATCCCAAAACGTGTCGGGCTTCCATCGGGCATTTTATCCACGTCGAAGCGCGGCGAATTGGGGTCGTTCAGGATGTACAGCAGGATGTGGATCTGTCCGTTGAGCGTATCCGCCAGGTGCCCGTACAGGATCGGATCCGGGAAATCCGCCTTGTGATACAACATCATTTCCACGTCGCTGGAGCCCTCTGCATAGCGGAATTTCATCAGGTCACTGTTGTGCACGATGTCCGGCAGGTTGAATTTCTTGATCATTTCCCTGGGGATGTAACGGGCATAGATCTCCCTTTTTTCATTTTCGGGGAGTTTGTTGATTCCGCCAATGGTGGAGGGTGATGTCATGATCGGGTCCTTTTTGTGTCTCTCATGGCAGGAAAAAGGAGCGGGAATGGCTTATCGGACGCGTGTTTCCCGTTCGGCATTTCTCGCTTCGTCCCGTTTGGCGATCGTGGCGCGTTTGTCGTAAGCCTTCTTGCCTTTTGCCAGTGCGATCTCGATCTTTGCGCGGCCATTCTTGAGGTAGACGCGCGTCGGCACAATGGTCATGCCTTTCATGCGGACATTGTCCCACAGTTTGCGGATCTCTTTTTTGTGTAAAAGCAGTCTGCGTTTGCGGCGGGGTTCGTGGTTGAAGCGGTTGGCTTGTTCGTAGGGAGCGATATGTGCTTCCACGAGAAAGGCCTGCCGGCCGTTTTCTATATCTACGTAGGATTCCTGGATGCTGATCTGCCCTGCGCGGATGGATTTTATCTCGCTTCCCTGCAGTGCAAGACCTGCCTCGAACCTTTCCAGCAGGGTATATTCGAAACCCGCTTTGCGGTTTGTAGCGACTATCTTAAAATCTTCGGTCATGTGTCTGATTTTACCGCGTTGTTAAAGCAAAGTGCCCTTTCTTCGAAAAGGGCACACAGCATGAATGGAGGCTTGTCAGAGAGCGGAGAGGGCGGGATTCGAACCCGCGAACCTTTGTGGGTTACACGCTTTCCAAGCGTGCGCGCTAAGCCAGACTACGCGACCTCTCCCAATCGAGCGACGGGGATTATACCAGAAATTAAAGGCATGCCAGCCTTCATGGTTGGCATGCCTTTTTATTGCTTGTTTGATGCAGCTTTAGTTTTCCAATGCGCCTTGATTGACCCAGTCAACGATCAGTTGTATCTGCGGGGGGGTGAGTTTGGGTCCGCGTTTGGGCATTTCCAGGGTTGACACCAATTCGACGAGCAGACTGCCCTGGGCGTCGCCGGGAACGATCACCGGACCGTTGGCGGAACCAGCCATCAGTTCGCCGTAGGAGCCGATGAGCAATCCCTCTTCGATCCTATCACCGCCGTGGCAGTTTTGACAGCGGCTTTTCAGAATGGGGAGAATGTCCTTGGAGAAACTGACGGTGGTCGAGCCAACAGGACCCGAGGTGGGTACTGCAGTAGGTTCCACCGTAGGTTGTTCGGCAGGGACCTCGGTCGGGGTGGCCGCCGCTTCCGTGGGGGCTGGAGGGTCAGTGGGAGCCAGGGTTGCTGGAGCAGGCTCCTCGGTCGGCAAGGCCGCGGGGGCTTCCGTCGGCTGACTTCCACAGGCGGTAAGGAGTCCAGCGATGAGGATGAAGATAAGCAGTTTAGATTTCATTTGTTTTCTCCTAAAAACCATAGAGTATAACGCCGCCCAAAAACGCAAGGACGATCGCTATTGCAAAACTGAGACCGTAGGAACCGGCGTAAAGCAGGCCGTTTCCCTTTTGGAAGATGCCCGGGTTGCGAAACCGGGCGATACTGATGCCCGTTGTGAGGAGGAACAGCACGATGGCAAGGACGATCTTTGCGCCTGCGTTCGGCGCGTCGCCAACATAGTTTTTGATGTTGTCAATGTAGCCGGTGATGCCTGCGGCAATGGTGCTGATCGCGGCAAGTACAACGTTCGCAAATGCGGCTTGTTCGAGCGATGCATTCTTTTTCCAGTAGGCTATCAGGATGAAAAGGAATGCTGCGCCCGTGAGCGCGATGGGGAAGTGCACGATCATGGGGTGTGTGGGGTGCACCTGGGTGATCGCAATGAACAGGCGGTTGAAGAAATCCATGATTTTCTCCTCATAATCACAAGACCCTGATTTTCCAGGGTCTTGTGAAATTGTTGCAGTTTAGATGAGAGGACGCGCCTCTTTATTACCCTTCCGTCTTGACGGAGGAAACTTCCGATTCCTTATCTGCCTGACGGGTGATACGCCATCCGCTCTTTGTGAACAGCCAGTACACAAACCAGATGACCAGGGCGAGAACCGCAATATTCCACAGGAAGCGGAGCGGGGTGAAGATGTTGAAACCCCAATCGCCGCGGCCCATCATGGGGGAACGGAAGGAGTTGAACCCGGGACCGAAATCCCTGTCAAAATCGTGCATGAGACCTGGATGCATGCGCTCAGAACGTCCGGTGAACCAGGCGTCACCGGAGGAAATGGCACCCTGGGTGTAGCCGATGCGATACCCTGCAAATCCGGCGCCAGCCAACGCGCCGATGATAACGACCACAGCAAGAAGAGTGAGCAGAACTTTTTTCATATTAAACTCCTTTTGGGTCAAATCTATCATGCGGGTGTAAACACTTGATGGGAATACTGTGTGGAAATTATGGGGATTTGGATCAGGGTTTTTGCGGCAACGAGATGGTGATCCTCAGTCCTTTTCCCGGTTCCGACTCCGCCGACAACTGCCCACTGTGCGCCTGAACAATGGATTTGGCGATGGCCAGTCCCAGCCCGGACCCGCCATCATCGCGTCGGCGGGAGGCGTCGGCGCGGTAGAAGCGTTCGAAGATGCGTTCGGCCTCTTCTTTGGGCAGTCCGGGACCGCTGTCTTGAATGGTAAGTTCAACCATATTTCGTACCTGTTTTGCAGAGAGTAGGATGTGACCACCTTCGGGGGTGTGGCGGGTGGCGTTGTCCAGGATGTTGGTGAGGACCTGGGTCATTCGTCCGGGATCGATTTCCAGTGCGGGAAGAGGCGAAGCGACCTCCAATTCGAGCGCAATGTTCTTTTTCTGCGCCTGGTATTGATACAGGGAGGCAACCTCCTGGAGAAGTCGCCCCGGCTCGACGGTCTGCAAATTGATGGATAGTTCGCCCGCGTCTGCGAGCGAGAGTGTGCGCAGGTCGTCCACGAGATGTTCGAGGCGCGTGGCTTCTTCGCGGATGATCTCGAAGTTCTCTTTTGCGGGGGGGAGCACGCCGTCGTGCACCGCCTCAGCGTGACCGAGGATCAGGCTGAGCGGGGTGCGGAGTTCGTGGGCGATGTCGGCGGTCATCTGTTTGCGTGCATTGACCGACCGCGAGAGTTCGGCGCTCATTTTGTTGAAGGCTTGGGCGAGTTCCCCCAATTCGTCGTTTGTGCGGATCGCGACGCGCTGCGTCAGGTCGCCTTCGGAAACAGCGTGGGTGGCTTTTGTCAGTTCGCGGATGGGGCGGGTGATCGTTCGCGAGAGGAAAATGCCTAGAAAGAGGGCGATGACCGCGCCGATGAGAGCGCCATACAGGAGTGTGAGATTGGTGCGCTCGATGAATTCAAGTTCGCGCTGGCTTCCCTGGAATTGTTGCCGCGTCAGGATGAGGATGCCGATGGTGCTCCCGTTTTGGGTGATGGGGACGCCCAGGTCCAGTTCGTTTTTAGTTAATTTTTCCCCTGTTTTGAATTTTGCGCTTGGGATGAGCACATATCCATTCGGGTCTGTCAGCGTGAAGGACTGCATCATGTCACTGCGCGGACCCTGTCCCTGCCCCATGCCCATGCCGGGCATTTGGTGTCCGCCGTAGAGGTTTTCAACCCCATCCCACGAGCCGTTCTGCTGGTAGTAGTTCGCGAGGCTTGTATAGACGGCGCTCTGGTTTTGGTCCGTAAGGAAACTGATGAATTCCTGGCGGGTGTTCCAGCGGGCCGTGATGAAGATGACCGCGACACTGACGATGCCGATGCTCAGGAAGGCAATGATTAGTTTTGTGGAGATGGAACGCATGAGTTTCAATCCCGTTTGAAGCGGTAACCGACGCCGTACACGGTTTCGATGTATTTCGGCGTACGCGGGGATTTTTCGATCTTGCCGCGCAGGTTCTTGATGTGTGTATCTATGGTCCTTTCATACCCCTCGTAGCGGACTCCCTGGATGATGTCGAGCAGGTCGAGGCGGGAGTAGACGCGTCCGGGCGACGCAATGAGCGCGGTCAGGATGTCGAATTCGGAGGGGGTCAGGTCCACGAACTCGTTCGCCGACCTTCACGGTGCGGCTGTCACGGTCAAGGACGATATCCGCGGCTTTCAGGACTTTGGCGGAGGGTTCCTTGTCCCCCGCGCGGCGCAGGACAGCGCGGACGCGCGCCACCAGCTCCCGCGGACGGAAAGGCTTGGTCATGTAATCGTCCGCGCCGACCTCCAGCCCGATCACTTTTTCCTCGTCGTCCACGCGGGCGGTGAGCAGGATGATGGGGGTGTTGTTATCCGCGCGGTGACGCCGCATGAATTCGTAGCCGTCCATCTCGGGCATCATTACATCGAGGATGATGAGTTCGGGCTTCTCTTTTTGGGCGACGGTCAGGGCTTCCCTGCCGTTATACGCCGTCACCACGCGGTAGCCTTCCTGAGTCAAGTAACTCTCGACCAGCGAGACCAGCCTTTTTTCATCGTCCACCACCATGATCGTTTTTACCATGTTCACCTTCAGATCTCAGTATATACCAATGGGAGTATATTGCATGATTGTAAAGAGGAAGTCGTGAAATTGTGAAGATATTGTGGGGATTAAGAAGAAACAAGCCCTGAGTGTGGGCTTGTTTCGGCGAAATCCAGAGATTACTTTTTGGTTGAATTGGGCAGCGGCAGTTCCCGCGGCGCCACCATGCCCCAGCGGGAGGCTCCCAGGTACAGGATATCAAGGATCAGGTCCTCGTAGCGAATGCCTTCCGCTTTGGCTTGCAGGCAGAGATCGCTGTAATTTGGTGTCAGGCCGGGCAGGGTATTGATCTCGATCAGGCGCGGGCTGCCTTCGTCGTCGAGGCGGATGTCGGTGCGGGAGACGTCCAATGCGTATAGCAGTTGATGGGCGCGCAGGGCGAAGTGCTTGAGTTTCTTTTCGAGTTCGGGTTCGATATTCGCGGGGCAGACGTAATCCGGCGCGCCTTCCTCTCCAACGTTTTTGGATTTCGATGCCTGGCTGTAGATATTCGGGGTGACCGAACGCGAACTGTCCAGTTCGAGGACGGGGAAGCGGTGGAAGCCGTCCTTTTCGTACCATTCCGGGTGGCGGGAGTAGAGTTTGGCATCGTGACGTCCCATGATGCCGACGGTGAACTCACGCCCGGGCAGGAAGGTTTCGACAAGCGCCGGTTGCTGGTAGGTATTGATGATGTACATGGCGCGTTCGCGCAGTTCCTTTTCGTTCTTGACGACGGCTTTCGTGTCCACGCCCATGCCGGTCCCTTCGCGGGCGGGTTTGACGAAGAGCGGGAACTTCAGTTCCGGGCGGAGCGGTTCATCGCCGATGGTGAATTCCTGAAAGGGGGCAACCGGCAGGCGCCGGTCGCGCCAGATGCGTTTGGTCAGGGTTTTGTCGAGTGAGATGCCGTTGGTTAGCACGCGGGAACCAGTGTAGGGGATCTGGAGCATTTCGAGCAATGCCGGGACCTGTGCTTCGCGCGCGTCCCCGCCGAGACCTTCGGCAATATTGAAGCAAATATCGGGTTTTACATCCCTGAGTGCATACGGGAGATCGGTATCAGCCTGGAGAAAGACCGTTTGGTGGCCGTCAGTTTCGAGGGCGGCGCGAATCGAGTCTATGGTCTCGATGTGGTCGAAGTCTGCAAAGGCATCCGGTGGTACGCCTTCCGGTTTCGGCTTGGACTCGTCCTTGATGTTGGCGAGCACAGCGATCTTCCAGTATCTTTTCATCGGACGAGAGGGGGGCTTGTCTTCTCCGCGAGGTAACATTTTTGCTCCTTGATCGTGAAATTGTCCATTCGAGTATATTACAACCGCTCGTTGACAAGGGTTTTGGGATTGTAACTAGACAATGATGAGCCTTTCAGGTATCATTGGCGCGATTGTGCTCATCCTCACGAAGGAAAGCGAGTAAAAGCCCATATGCCCGGATAAAAACCTTATCCGGGTTCTTGTACGTAAATCGAATTTTGGCGTGGAGGAATAATGACAGACCTGATCAAGCAAATAGCAGGTGATTTGCAGAGGCAAATTGAAGCTTTTGAACCCGAGCTTGGCGTCAGCGACGTCGGTACTGTGGTTGAGGCGGGTGACGGTATTGCCAAAGTGAAGGGGCTTGCAAATGTAAGCTCCCAGGAACTTGTGCAGTTTTCCAATGGGGTGATGGGAACAGCTTTTAACCTTGAGCAGGACAGTGTTGGCGTGATCGTGATGGGTGAGTACGAGGGCATCATCGAGGGTATGTCTGTACGCGGGACAGGGCGTATCGCCTCCGTCCCGGTGGGTGACGCGCTGATCGGACGCGTGGTCAACGCACTTGGTGTTCCGATCGATGCGAAAGGACCGATTGCGACGACCGGCTTCCGTCCGCTGGAGCGCATTGCTCCGGGTGTGGTGGAACGCCAGGATGTGGATACCCCGGTGCAGACCGGCATCAAGTCCATCGACTCGATGATCCCTGTCGGGCGCGGCCAGCGTGAGTTGATCATCGGCGACCGCCAGACCGGCAAGACTGCGGTTGCGATCGACACGATCATCAACCAAAAAGGCAAGGACCTGGTTTGTATCTATGTGGCGATCGGACAGAAGAAGGCCGCTGTCGCCCGCACGGTTGGCATCCTTGAGAAATACGGCGCGATGGACCATACCATCGTTGTGATGGCTTCCGCTGAAGAATCTGCTGCTTTGCAATATATTGCCCCCTACGCAGGCTGTACGATGGGCGAAGAGTTCATGGAAACCGGCCGTGACGCCTTGATCATTTATGACGACCTTTCCAAACATGCATGGGCGTACCGCCAGGTCTCCCTGCTTCTCCGCCGTCCTCCTGGGCGCGAAGCTTATCCCGGCGACGTGTTCTACCTCCACTCCCGCCTGCTCGAACGCGCGGCGCGCCTTGCGAATCAATATGTCATCACAAAGAAGGACTTCAGCGGCGAACTTGCCTCTGAGAACGATGCGGTGGACGGCAAGGTCTACAAAGGCCCAATGTCCAGCCATGATGCGGGGGAAGCGCTCAAGGCAATGTCCGATGCGGATAATCACAAGATCGTAAAAGTTGCAGGAACCGGCGGTTCCTTGACCGCTTTGCCGATCATCGAGACACTGCTCGGCGACGTGTCTGCATACATCCCCACGAACGTCATTTCGATCACAGATGGTCAGATCTATCTCGAAGGCAACCTCTTCAACGCTGGTATTCGTCCTGCGGTGAACGTGGGTATCTCGGTCTCGCGCGTGGGTGGTGACGCCCAGACCAAGGCCATGAAGCAGGTGGCAGGTCGTTTGCGCCTCGACATGGCGGCGTACCGTGAACTGGCGGCGTTCGCCCTCATGGCGTCCGACCTTGATAAGAACACGCAGAACCAGCTCAACCAGGGCCAGCGCATGCAGGAGATCCTCAAACAACCGCAGTATTCACCGGTGGAACTTCAGAACCAGGTCATCATCATTTTCGCCGGTACGAACGGATTTGCCAGCAGTGTCCCAGTTGAAAAGATGGCGCAATGGCAGGTGGAGATGGCTCGTTATATGGAAACCTCCTACCCTGAAGTTGGCAAGGATATCCTCGAAAAGAAGCGCATCACAGACGAGACCAAAGACAAATTGATGAAGGCGCTGGAAGGCTTCCGCGCCGGATGGCAGGCATAAGCCATGGCATCTGCTCGTGAAATGCGGCTCCGGATCCGGAGCGTAAAAAACATCTCGCAGGTCACGCGTGCCCTTGAAACCGTCAGCGCGAGCAAGGTCCGCAAGGCGATTGCCGCTGTGACTGCAACCCGTTCCTACGCCACCAAGGCCTGGCAGGTGCTTCGGCATGTTGCCGAGCAGCCCGGGCGTGATAGTCTGCATCCGCTTCTTGCTGACCGGACGACTGTAAATAAGACACTGGTCCTCGTTGTCACGGGTGACCGTGGACTGGCAGGCGCGTACAACTCGAACGTGATCCGTTTCGTCGCTTCACGCTTCGACAACAATCCTGTTCCCGTCAAATTCATCGCCGTCGGCCGCAAAGGCCGTGACCTGCTCTTCCGCCGCCGCAAGAATGTGATGGCCGATTTCAGCAATCTCCCTGCCGCGCCTTCCTTTGCGGATGTTTCCGCCATAGGCAGGCTTGCCGTGGATGAGTTCATGAAGGGCGAAGTGGACGAGGTCTTCCTGGTCTACACCGACTTCATCAACATGGCGCGCCAGGTTACAACGGTCAAGAAACTTCTACCGCTGGAACTTGTCGGCGAGGGCTTGGTTGTGGATTTTGCGCATCAGCATGTCGGTCCGACTGCCGCGTATGAATATGAACCGGACATGAACGAGATCCTGGATGAGATCATCCCGCGCTTTACGGCGTTGCAGGTCTATCAGGCTGTCCTTGAATCTCAGGCGAGTGAGCATGCCGCGCGCATGATCGCCATGCGCAATGCGACCGACAACGCCAAGGAACTCGTTGGTGCCCTGCAGCTGGCGTACAACAAGGTAAGACAGCAAACCATTACAAACGATATTCTGGATATTGTCGGCGGCGCTGAAGCGCTTGCCGCGAAATAATTGGAGGCAATCATGGCAAACGCAAACGGCCGTGTCGTACAAATTCTGGGCGGTGTGGTGGATGTGGAATTCTCCGAAGGGAACATCCCCGAACTTTTCGAAGCCATCGAAGTGGACCGCGCAGGAAAGGATCCGCTTGTTCTTGAAGTGCAGAAACATCTTGGGAATGGCTGGGTTCGCACGGTTTCCATGGACTCAACCGACGGCTTGCAACGCGGTGTCCCTGCCCGTGCCACCGGTGACCCCATCTCGGTCCCGGTTGGACCTGCCACCTTGGGACGCATTTTCAACGTCCTTGGCAAACCGATCGACAAGAAGGGTGACATCGAGGTCAGCCAACGCTATCCCATTCACCGCCCGGCGCCTTTGTTCTCGGAACAATCCACCCGTGTGGAGATCTTCGAGACCGGCGTCAAAGTCATTGACCTGATCGCACCCTTCACCAAAGGCGGCAAGACCGGCATCTTCGGCGGCGCAGGCACAGGCAAGACTGTCATCATCATGGAGCTTATCCGCTCCGTGGCATCCGTGCACGAAGGTAACTCGGTGTTCGCCGGCGTGGGCGAGCGTACCCGCGAAGGGACGCAGCTTTACCGCGAAATGCTCGAGTCCGGTGTTATGAAGGACACGGTCATGGTGTACGGACAGATGAACGAGCCGTCCGGCGTGCGCCTGCGTGTGGCGCTTTCCGCGCTCTCGATGGCGGAGTACTTCCGCGACCAGGGACGCGACGTCCTGCTCTTCGTTGACAACATCTTCCGCTTCTCGATGTCCGGTTCTGAGGTGTCCGCGCTGCTCGGACGCATGCCCTCCGCCGTGGGTTACCAGCCCACGCTCGCCACTGAAATGGGTGAGTTGCAGGAGCGCATCACCTCCACGCGCACCGGTTCGATCACGTCCATGCAGGCCGTCTACGTGCCCGCGGATGATTACTCCGACCCCGCGCCTGTGGCGACCTTCACTCACCTCGATGCGACCATCGCCCTCGAACGCTCCATCGTGGAAAAGGGCATTTACCCCGCCGTGGACCCGCTCGTCTCGACCTCCCGAATCCTTGATCCCAACATCGTGGGCGAGGACCACTACCGAACCGCGCGTGAAGTCCAGCGCGTGCTCCAGCGTTACAAGGACCTGCAGGACATCATCGCCATCCTCGGTATCGATGAACTCTCCGAGGACGACAAACTCATCGTCTCGCGCGCCCGCAAGATCGAGCGCTTCTTCTCCCAGCCTTTCTACGTGGCGGAACGCTTCACCGGCATCCCCGGCGCCTACGTCCCGCTCCAGGATACCGTGCGCGGCTTCCGCGAGATCCTGGACGGCAAATGCGACGACCTGCCCGAACAGGCTTTCATGATGGCAGGCACGATCGAAGACGTGCGCGCCCGCGCCGCGAAGATGGAATAGTTTGTCATTGCGAGGGCGAGCCCGAAGCAATCTCCTCCGAGGAGGAAACGGTTGCTTCGTCGCATCAAACGCTCCTCGCAACGACATGGATGTGAATTATGACCATTCGTTGTGAAATTGTCTCCCAGGACCGTACCGTTTTCGAAGGCGATGTTGACATCGTCGTCCTGCCCGGTACGGACGGGGAGATGGGTATTCTTCCGAGGCACGCCCCGATCCTCACCACCCTGAAATACGGCATCATCAAGGTCCGCAGGAGCGGCAAGGAAGAGTTGTTTACGGTCGCCGGTGGCGTGGCGGAGATCCAGCCTGACATCGTCACCGTGCTGGCCGATGCGGCGGAGAACGTCGAGGAGATCGATATCAACCGTGCAGAAGAGGCCCGCAAACGCGCAGAAGAAGTCCTTGCCAAGGGCGTCCCGGCAGACACGGATGCATACCTTGCCATGGAAGCGGCCTTGCGCCGTTCCAATTTGCGTCTCGAAGCGGCGCGCCGTTACCGCCGCGGGACGCGCATGCCCGGCTCGGAGTCCTAGACCCACGTGGCGATGTTCTCAAAAGACCTGGGCATAGATCTGGGTACCATGTTCACACGTCTCGCCGACGGCACGCAGGTGCTGTTGAACGAGCCCACCATTGTTGCCATCGAAGTGCTAGACCAGAAGATGGTCGCGGTGGGTCAGGAGGCCAAGGACATGTACGGGCGCGTTCCCGAGAGCATCGAGGTGGCGCGCCCGCTCAAGAATGGGGTCATCGCTGATTACGAGATCACCGAAACGCTTCTTTCGTATTTACTGCAACGCGTCAGCGGATCGATGCGCATCTTTCGTCCGCGCGTGATGATCACCGTCCCGTACGGCGTGACCAGCGTGGAGAGACGCGCGGTCTACGAGGCAGTTTTGGAGGCGGGGAGCCGCGACGCGTCCCTGATCCAGCAGCCTCTGGCGGCGGCTCTCGGCGTGGACCTGCCGATCAATTCCCCGTCCGGGAACATGGTCATCTGCCTGGGCGGCGGGTGCACGGAGGCGGCGGTCATGGCGATGTACGGCATCGTCTCGGCAGAGACGCTGCGCGCCGGGGGCATGGAACTCGACGAGGCCATCGTCAACTATGTGCGCAGGAAGTACGGGGTGGTGATCGGCCAGGCGACGGCGGAACAGCTCAAGATGAAGATCGGAGCCGCCGTGCCGCTGGACACCGAGAACAGCATGGAAGTGCAGGGACAGGACCAGGTCACCGGACTGCCGCGTCCCGTCACGTTGACCACGGGCGAGATCGTCGAAGCCCTGCAGGAACCGCTCAAGGCGGTGATCGAGACCGGTCGCCGCGTGCTCGAGAAGACCCCGCCTGAACTCGTCTCGGACATCATCGACCGCGGCGTGGCGTTGTGCGGAGGCGGCGCGCTGTTGCGCGGCATCGACAAGCTGCTGACCAAATCGCTGGGCATCCCCGCCTATCTCGTGGATAACCCGCTGACCTGCGCGGTGGAAGGCGCAGTGAAAGCGCTGCCCTTGTATAATGTTCTGCGGCGCAACCTGCCGCAGGTGTAAAAACGAAGCGGTCACGCAATTGCGTGACCGCTTTTGATATTTGCTAAGCTCGTCCAACTTAGCTGTTTCTTATATGTTGCTTAGTCCACTCTTGCATCGTAGGCTTTCAGCAATCACTCCGTTTTTTCGGTTAATCAATACTCTAATTGGCTAGACAGGAATTGCAAATCGATGTGTATTTCTTGTAATATTCATCTACCGCTCCTCAATATTGTCATACTTGATGTCAACATTTCAGTTCAGATTGATCAGAAAGCTTCATGTGGCATTAATTGTCTAGCTCCTACGAACTGTCTGCTGTCCAGAACTGCATATCGATCTGGTATCAGTCAGATAATTTCTCGATCGGATGAATCTTCCGCTATGCACTCAGACTAAATGATTAATGGTATTTGAAGACGGTAACTATTGTCTGCATCTTCTTGGATTTGACTCGATCTAGAAATGCTGATTCTTTATCCCTTTGATTTCACAACTGCTTCTTCATTGTTTAGTTTCTAGTAAATTATTGAATAATCAAACCGCGCCAGTTCGGACTTGAACAAGCGCGGCTGCTTCCGTAAGATAGAGGTTACCACACCGAAATCTACGGAGGCAATCAAATGGTATCACAAGATAGTCTGCTCGTCCTGCTGGTTGGGTTGGTAGACCTCATTCCGACGCCACCCGAACCCATGCAGCGAAAACGCGGTCGGTCGAAGACCTATCCGGACAAATTCTTCTTGAAGGCTCTGGTGATTATGATTGTTCGACAAGTACACACTCCTTTCGGCTTGTTGGCGATCCTGGCACAGCCAAGCACTGAGATGCAAGCGTTGCGCCAACAATTGACTTTGCCAGGCGGGCGGTTTGCCTGTCGGCGCACTTGGGAGCGTCGGCTGGCGGCTATTCCCGACGCACTTCCCGCTCAGATTGCCTGTTTGGGATGTTTTTTGCTGGAGCGCTTGGCCTTGTGGACCCAAGCCGCCTGCGCTGCTGCCATAGATAGCACCGTTTTGATTGCACGCGGTGGCGTCTGGCATAAGAAGGATCGTGAAGCCAACCAGGTGCCTCATACTTCCATTGACACGGAAGCCCATTGGACCAAATCGGGCTGGCATGGCTGGGTCTATGGCTGGAAATTGCACCTCATTGTAAGCGCCGCTTGCCATGTATGGCTTCCATTGGCAGCCGATGTCATCTCTGCCAACGTGGCAGATAATGAGCAAGCGCCAGCCTTGATCGAAATCCTGCCACCCGGAACACACTTCTTGTTGGGAGACTAGCACTACTATGATGAAGCCTTGTTCAACCTGTGCGGCCAACAAGGAACCGTGCTGGTCACCTCGCACACCGGCAAGAATAATCCGTATCCCCACCATGATGCTGGGGTAGAAGTACGCAAAATCTTACACAAAATCCGCTCAATTGCCATTGAAAATTTCAACGAGCATTTCAAAGCGATTTTTGACGTGCATGGTTCGGTTCCAACCAAAGGTCGGGTTGCCACTCGGCGCTTTGTCCTGAGCGCTGTCTTTGTCTATCAGCTGGCCATCCTCTATTGCCATCTGCACAACCTGGACTTGCGGGTCGGCTTCAAGGCTCTGCTCAAAGCCGCATAAGATTTATGTCCAGGTCTCATTAATATGTAAACTCTAAGAAGGATAAGTTGTCTATTGCTTCGTCATTATATGTAATATTAACCTTATCCTTTATCGGATCGAATGCTGAAATTCGTATTTTTAGCTACGAAATTTAAGAACGTAATATTGTCAGGCTGGTTGTTGCAAAATCGTGATCTAAACTGTAAGGAATGGGTAATAGTCAAGGAACGTTGCCAAGAATACTCTTAAACTATGTTTCATAACTTGTTTCCCTAATTTCTATGTCCAATCAGTAGGCTAACTAGGATTATATGCGACCGTACGCTCTCCGTAACAACTTATAAACAATCGCCGCCTAACATCCCTTTTGGGGTATTCGGCGGCGAGAAATTGCCAGCCTTCTACAAATAATACGTCATCCTCTGCAGATGCGTGGCGGGGTCAATGTGCTGGACGTGCACGTCCTTTGGCACGTTCAAATGGATCGGCGCGTAGTTCAGGATCGCCTTCACCCCCGCTTTGACGAGCTGCTCCGCCACCTCCTGCCCTGCGGAGGCGGGAACCGTCAACATGGCGACCTTGATCTTGTTCTGTTTGACCCTTTCCACCATCGTGTCGGCACTGAGGATCTCAAGGTCGTTCACCTTCTGCCCGATCTTGGCAGGATTGTTATCGAACAGCATGGTCACCTGGTAGCCGCGGTTGACGAACCCGTTGTAGCGGGCGAGCGCGTGTCCCATATCGCCCATGCCCACGATGATCACGTCCCAGACGCGGTTCACCTTCAGGATGCCCTGCAAACGCTCGATCAGGAACGGGATCGAATACCCCGTACCCTGTTTGCCGAACTCGCCGAACTGTGAAATGTCCTTGCGGATCTGGGCGGCGGAAATGCCGATCATTTCCCCCAGTTCCTGCGAGGATGTGTTGTGGATGCCCTGGTCTGCCAGGCGCTGGAGCGCCCGCAGGTAGATGGGCAGTCTACCAATGATGATGTCGGGAATTTTTTCAGTGTTCATGCCGAAATACCCTCGCAAGTGTGAAATTTCGCATTAACTCTACCATAAATGGATGTTTTGTACAATCAGGCACAAATGGGACATTTGTCACCGATTCTGACGCAACTTGAGCCTGATTCTGCCCAAAAAGCCCTGTTTCCCGACAAAAGATCGTCTTACGGGCTCACTTTGACGGTCAGGGTGTAGTTGATATATTGCAACGCGCCGGAAGCCGAAACCGCCTCAATGTGGACCAGATACGAAGTGCCCGCCTGCACAGGAATCGCCTTATCCGCTTCGTTGCAAGCCAGGCTTATCCCGCTCCCGACGATTTCCGCGCGGAGCGAACCATTCCCCGCACATTGAATGCCCGCAAATACAACATTGCCGTAAGGCGTAAAGGCGATCCAGTCGGCTGGGTCGCCGTCCGGGGCGGAAACGTCGCCATTGTAGATCAAGGTCTGTGTCCCGGCGCGCTCAAAAAGGATGGTTTTGAGCGGGGCGTCAGCAGAGTCGAGGTCCATCGGCGCGGGGACAACTGTCGGCGTGGGAGGAAGCGGTGCCTCCATCGGCGTGCCGGTCCCCACCACCTCGCCTGCATCCGACACGATGGGCAGGACGTCCACGCCCTGCGCTTTGACGAAGGCGGCGCTGACCCAGCCTTTCCCGTCCGGTCCGCCTGGGAATTCGATCTGGAGCCACGTGCCGTCCCGGTTTTTGCCTGTCAGGCTGACCACGTCGTCCGCGTTGAGGATGCCCAGCGAATTGAAACTCGTGCCGGGTCCGCTTCGGATGTTCAACTGCTGGATGGCGACCGCGCTATTGCCCGAACCTGGATTTGCACCCCCGCCTCCGATCACCGGGACCTCAGGCTTGGCCGCCGTCTGTGACATATTGCGCGGTGACCCAGCCTTTGCCGTCCGCGCCCGCTTCGTAGAGGATCTGCCACCAGTTGCCGCCGGGGTCCTGCCCGACGATCTGCACGGTCTGATCCGCCGCGATGATGCCCAGTACCTCGCTGGCGGTGGACGGCTGCGCGCGCACGTTCAGTTGCGTGGAGGTGGTCCCCGCGACGGGAGCAACGGTCGGCGGGGGAGGCGGCGGGAGCGGCGTCTCGGATGGGCGCGGCGTGGGGGCGGGCGGGAGCGTCGCCGTGATGAAAATCGTCGGGGCGGCTGTCGGAAGTTCGGTTTGGACCGAGATGCTGCACCCGGCAACAAGGAAACTCACGGCTGTGAGCAGCGAAACGATACGTTTTTGCACAGTGAGATTCTATCCTAACTCGTGCTGAAAAACCCAATCCCCATCCTGCGAAGTTTGAATTGAAGAGCCTCCAGTTGTGGCTGGAGGCTCTGTTTGATCGCTTGGATTCCGTAACCGTCGTGAGGCTTCGCTTGAATCCAGAGTATTTTGGTTGGATTTTATGGAAGTGGCTCAAGGAAGTAAGCGGCTTCGTTGAGTGGGATCTCTGCAGACCAGCCTCCCGATCCGTCAACCCGTTGAACGTTCCACCAAAGGTAGGCGCTGTCTCCCTGCGGGGTACACACAGGCCCGCCGACAATTTCCAGGATCGTACCTGAGGGGTTGGTTTGGATGATCGGTGAATTGATGGCCGGTTGCTGGCGCATGTTCAGGTTCCTTAGAACCCGCGCCTGCTGGCCGAGGCTCAGGCGGCTGGGGGCGATTGTGTTGCACGCGGAAGAGCCCTGTGAGGCGGCCGGCACCGCCGATGCGGCAGGGGCGGGGGCGGGCGAGTCGGTCGGTGCGGCGGTGGGGGCCGGGGATTCCGTGGGGGCAGGAGACGGAGTCGGGGAAGCTGGGGCGGCGCGGGTTTCTGTCGGTGGCGGGATGGGGGAAGGTGTCGCTGAAGGGATAGCCACCAGTGTGCTGGTCGATGCGATGACGATCTCCGTGGGAAGGGGCGCCGCCGGGGGTGTAGTGACGGCGCATCCACGCAGAAGCATCAGGACGAGGATCGCTGTCAGAATGAGCGTAACGACAAGTTTGAACAGGTCGTATCCAGGGGCGCTGGCGCGTTTCATGGTTTCACCTGTTTTTTGCGGGCGAGTTCGCGCGCCTGCTCGAGAAGGGACTCTTCATTCGCCAGCCTCTGGATAACATTCCCCAGAATGTTCCGCAAGTCCTCCGCGGTCAATTTTCCGAGTTGTTCGAAGGTGAAGATGCCTGCCTCGTTCAATTTCTGCTCGATCACTGGGCCGATCCCCTTGATGATCAGCAGGTTGTCCGTGGCGGGTTTTTCGACCGTTTTCGTTTCCGGCGAGACCAAGGCGGCGGTCCTGCTGACGATGGCTTCATGCCGGGCGGACATTTCTATTTCTTCGGACGTGCGTCTGCGCCAGTAATAAAAGTCGATCAGCCACTCGATCAGCCATCCGACCAGCACACCGAGTACAAAGGTAAATAATGGGCTCATGGATTCCTCCTCATGATTTTGAGTTTTACGAATTTTGAACATTGGACTCCTTCGATTATATCAACGACTTGCGCAGTACTGCTAATTATGGATGGGTTTTGTCGAAAAACAAAAAACAAAAACCGCCCTGCGGCGGTTTATTTTGGCGCCCCCGCGCAGACTCGAACTGCGCTCTTCGGCTCCGGAGGCCGACACTCTGTCCACTGAGCTACGGGGGCGGGCAGGGGGATTTTATCACTGAGCCAGAGACTTCGGAAGTCTGTCAGACTTCCGAAGTCTTTTTATTACACCTTTGCCGCGAGCGCCAGTTGCGCCATCTCGGCGCGCAAGTTCTCGATGATCTGGGCGTTGCCGCCCTCATCGCCGTGTTTTTGCAGTTGTTCCTTCTTGTGGGCAAGTTCGCCCAGAACCTGATAAAAGCGCGACGTGGAACGGAACGTCCCCGAGGTCAGTGCGGAGAGGTGCGCGTTCGTCTGGAAGAACGAGATGGCGGTGTTGTAGTGTCCCGCGGAGATCGCGCCGCTGTTGACCTCCTCCACCAGTTGCCGCTTGAGGATGTTCCTCTCATGGACGATCATCCAGATGATGAAAACAGCCATGATGAAATAACCGATGTAATCCGCGATCAAGCCCAGGATGAATCCGCCCCCGCCGCCCAGCAGGCTGCTGAACGTGTTGTGGAAGGCATGCGTCAGCACCGCCACCGTGTATCCCGCAGGGACAGCGATGATCTTCACGAGTGTATTACGGCTTATCCGCGAGATCGCCAGCCCGATGCCTGTGAACGCCGTGAAGAACGGGTGCATCCAGCCGACCAGGACGACCCGGATGAAGACCAGCGTCCAGAAACCTTCCCAGCCGCCGTCCTGGAACCCGTTGCGGTAAATGTAGAGGACGTTCTCGATGGCGGCAAACCCCATGGCGACAATGGCCCCGTACACAATGCCGTCCAGGACCGAGTTCGAACTCCTTGCGGAACATAAGGAAGACGATCAACACGGCGAGTCCCTTCAACGCCTCCTCGATGATCGGCGCCGCGATGGATGTGGTGCTGAAATCCGCCGCGCTGACCGAGCCGGTCAGCGAATACACGCCCATGCCGACAGCCGTGTTCAAAATGTATGCGCCGCCGCCCGCGATCACAACGCCCCAGATGAACGCCGCCCCGAGCAGGAGTTTCGGCTCCTTCTCGTAGCGGTCCAGCCAGTAGACGAACGCCGCGAAAACGAACATCGGCACGAACCCAAAGAAAAATGCTCCCAGTAATGCCATGTTTCCTCCAAAATGGTTTTGTCGTTGCGAGCCCGTCAGGGCGAAGCAATCTCCTCTTTTGAAGAGGGGGGTTGAAATATCAAGCGTGTCCTCTCGATACGCGTTTCTTCGAACGCGATACCCAACTCATCCAGCACTTCCTCCGGTCGTCCCGTCGCGCCTTCGCGCGCTGAGAGTTTCATGTCGATTTTACCCTCAGACGGCATCTCCAGCTTTTCGATCAGCGGACGCAGGTCATATTCCCTGCCGCGGCGGGTTCGGATGATGGACTCGGCTTCCATGACGGAATCAACCTTGCGCTTCAGGTCCGACCCGTCAACGGGTTCCGTCAACTGGACCTCGTACTCCGCTGAGACCACCTGCGTCTGCAAGGCCGGTGCGCGCTCATCCACCTGCTCGATGGACATCACCTGGATGCCCGAGGGAAGCGTCCCTTGAAGTGTATCGCGCAGCCCTTCCAGTGGAACATCCCTCTCCAGTCGCATGTCGAGCACTTCACAGCGCGATGAAAAGCCGAGCGGCAACGCCGCCGCGATGCTCATCTTCGGCTGTGGGTGGAATCCCTGCGAGTAGGCAAGCGGGAGTTCGGCGCGGCGGGCGGCGCGTTCCCACAATTTGTGCAGGTCAAGGTGACCGGTATAACGCAGTGCGCCCTGCTTGGAAAAAGTGATCTGGATGCGCATTTATTTGAGTTGTATCCCGTTGGTCTTCAGCCAGCGCTTGATCTCGTGGGCGTGCTCGCGGTAATGCTCGTAAGTGTGTTTGTCGATGCGATCATAAAGGTTGTGGCGGGTGATCGTTTCTTCGGGAATCGCCTCCAGCGCGGCGATGATGGAAGCGAATGCCTGGATCTCCTGCGCCACCAGGTCCTCCAGGGAAACATTCTTATATTTTTCGACGATCCACTCGTTCGGATAGTCATCGTCCAGCAGGGGGGAGCCGAAATCGGGATAGCCAAACTCATCGAGGAACGCATCCAGCGCGGTCTGGGTTTTGCAGGGCGTATAGGATTGGTCATGGGCGATCTCGTGCATGCGGTCGGCGAGGAATTGCTCGTACGCCCAGATATGCGAGAGAACATCCTTGATGGACCACTTCCCGGCGACACCCTTGAGCGTCATGCGGCGCGTGTAGCCGACGCGGTTGAGCAGTAGTTCGAATTTGTCGCGTTCGCGCAGGAGTTTTGTGATAAATGCTTTCTTTGGCATGGTCATGAAAACTGCTTCTTGTAAATATGATAGTGCTGGACCGTCTTCATCCCGACACTTTCGTATAGCCTGGGTGCATTGGTCAGGCTCATTGAATCAACACTCAGTTTGACGTTGGTTACGCCGCGTCTGTACATTTCCCTGAAGGTGTGCAGGAGCAGGGCTTTGCCAATGCCGCGCTTCCGCCATGTACGCCGCACGCCGAGATGGTCAACCCAGCCTGTGTTCGAATCCCTGACTATGAAGTTCAAGCAGACCCCGGCAAGTTCGTTCCCGTCATAAGCCAGGAACCAAAGGCCAGGGTCGAACAATTCGCTGTTCAGGCTCATGCGCTTTGCCCAATCATCAAAACTGAGCGGGACATGATAGCCTTTGTCCTCCGATGCTTCCTCGTCGGCGCGGTATACCGCCTGTTCATCCTGTCCCGGGACAAGTGCCCGGACGTTGATCCCATCTGCCCATTGCGGAGTTGGCGGCTCTTCCGTCAGCATGGTTTGCATGATGAGAAACGAAAGTGTTGAAGAATATCCGTTCCTTTCAAATGCCTGCCTGACAACCCTGTTTCCTTCAACCGCCCTGCCATATAGCACAAATGGCTCTGTGGATGATCTTCTTTGTGTTTTCGCGAGCTCTTCTGTGCCGGCAAGCAACTGAGCGGCGAATTCAGGGCTTTGATGGGTTTCTGTGAGGTAAATATACTGGTCGTCCTTGTCCAATAGCTCCGCAAACCCCGCCGCCTCTCCATTTGGTGCGAAGGCGATTAGCGAATCGGTTTCAAGGCTGAAGCCTGTCGAATTCCATAGCTCGCGCAGGTCATCCAGCGACCTGAGCGGCTCGCCATAATCGACCGTATTTTGTCGGGAAATGATCTGGTGAACGGTTTCAAGGTCTCCGATTGCCGCAGGGCGGAAGGTGAACTGAGGCATCAATCCCCGACCACCGGCAGTTCGTGGCCGATCTCTTTGGGCTGTTTACCGCCCAGCGGGCTTTTTACATCCGGGCATTTCCATCCTTCACCAGGGTTCTCACGCCGCAGACCGGCAAAGGTCGGCAGGATGCCGCAAGCGAAGCAGTTCAGGCGGCAGTCCACGCGGATCTCGCCCTCGAGCGACATGCGGAAATCCTGGAAGAGGAAGTTCTTGCGGACAGCGGCAGTGATGTGCTCCCACGGGAAGACCTCGTCCGTGCGGCGCTGGCGGTGGGTGTAGAAGATTGGGTCGAGTCCCTGCTCGGCGAAGGCTTCCATCCAGGCATCGTACTTCTTGCCTTCCTGCCAGGCGTCGAACTTCGAGCCTTTTTTCCATGCAGAGTACACGACTTCCGCCATGCGGCGGTCGCCGCGCGAGAGCCAGGCTTCCAGGAACGAATCCTCTGCATCGGTCAGGCTGAGTTTGATGTTCTTATCGCGGTACAGTTCGCGCTTGAGCAGGTCCTGCTTGGCTTTGATCTGCTCGGGTGTGTCGCACGAGACCCACTGGAAGGGCGTCTGCGATTTCGGCACGAAGGTGCTGACGCCCGCGTTCAGTTTGGCCTTCCAGCCGATCACTTTGCGCCCCTCGGCGATGACACGCTTGCACAGGTCGGCAATCGCCTGCACATCCTCCAGCGTTTCGCTTGGGTGCCCGATCATGAAGTACAGCTTGATCGTCGTCCAACCGCGGCGGTAGATCTCGCGGGTGGTGTTGATGATGTCTTCATCGGGGATGAACTTGTTGATGATGCGGCGCATCCGTTCGGTTGCGGCCTCGGGGGCAAGCGTGAACCCGCCGGAGCGGCGGTCTTTCAATTTTTCCATCAGATCGATGGAAACAGACTCGATGCGGAGCGACGGCAGGGAAACCTTGAGATGTGTCCCGCCAAACTTTTCCCCGACCTTTGTGACGAGTTCCAGTGCATTGCGTATAGTCAGAAGATGACAGGGAGAGGAGCGCCAGCTCCTCGAAGCCGGAATGTTTCAACGCCTCTTCCGCCGCCGCCAGGACCTCGTCCACGCTTCTTTCGCGAACGGGACGCGTGATCATCCCTGCGTGACAGAATCTACACCCGCGCGTGCATCCGCGCATGATCTCCACCGAAACGCGGTTGTGGACGATGTCCACGTTGGGGACGATGAACTTGGTCGGCGGGGGAGGCAGTTTGGCAACGATGCGCTTGGTGATGACCTTGGGCACATCCGGCGACGGTGGGTTCGATGTGGGCGACGGTGCCGTCGTCGAGGTAGGATGTTTCGTAGAAGGTTGGAACGTAAACGCCGGGGATTTTGGCGAGTTCTCTCAGCACGTCATTGCGAGGGCGATAGCCCGAAGCAATCTCCTCGTTATGCTGGGGATTGCTTCGCTCCGCTCGCAATGACGAGATGGTATTGATAATATCGTGAATGACTTCCTCCCCCTCGCCGATCACGAACGCGTCGATGAAGGCGTGCATGGGCTCGGGGTTCATGGTGGAATGTCCGCCGGCGATGACGATGGGGTGAGTCTCGTCCCGGTCCGCAGAACGGACGGGGATGCCAGCCAGGTCGAGCACGTTCAGGGCATTGGTGTAGAGCGTCTCATAGGGGAGGGTAAAGCCGATGAGGTCGAAGCAGGCCAAGGGTCGTTTTGACTCGAGCGCGTAGAGCGGGATCCCGTTTTCGCGCATGAGGGCTTCCATGTCCAGCCAGGGCGCATAGGCGCGTTCGGCGAGCGCGTCCTCCCGCTGGTTGACCTGGTCGAGCAGGATCTTGAGACCGACATTCGAGACGCCGATGTCGTAAATGTCGGGGAAGACGAAGGCAACGCGGGTTTGGACGGAGTCCCAGTCCTTGTACACGCTGTTGAGTTCGCCGCCGACGTAGCGGCCCGGTTTTTGTACTTTTAAGAGGATTCGATCAAGTTTTTTCTCGATCTGTTCGGGGGTAAGCATGGCGCGAATTATAACAAGATTTGTCGGAATAGAAGTGTTGGTGTTCGCAGGCGGCCGGCATAGGACATTTGTCCGCTTTTCAGGTTTGTAAAGTGGTTTTGTATGGATGAATGAGTGTCTCTATTTTAGAATTTTCTAAACTCAAAAAGGAGAAGATCAGATGAAAAGGTTTTTTATTCTTTTGCTTGCGGTCGCTTTGACTGCCTGTGCCAGCCCGGTTCCAACGGAACAACCTGTTGCCACCCTGCCCGAACCAACCGCCACACCCGTGGTTATCATCCAGACCGTTGTCGTTGAAGCCACCCAGGCGCCCACAGACGTTCCTCCTCCAACCGAAGCGCCTCCCACAGCGGCGCCTGTTGTTGTAACCGTTGTTGTCGAACCGACGCAGGCTCCCGCGGTACAGGCATCCGCCCCGACCGCTGATGCCAATGCCCCCATTGCGCTGGACAATGCCCTGGGTAAGGGTGTTTTCACGAACATGACCATTTCCAGCAGTAACGTGACTTTGCGCTGTTTGCCGCGCGATATTACCTTCAACGTCACAACGCCGAACACCGCCATCACAGATGTTGTTTTCTACTATCGGGTCGTTGACCTTGCCCGTTTGTACCCCAGTGAATGGAGGGCGTTTGGCGAGATGACAGCAAACGGCGGCGGGAATTTCACACTTTCCTTTTTGGGAGAGAATGTTCCAGCGAACCTGCGTATCGATGGTTCCTGGCTCGATTTCCAGTTTGTCGGCCTGGCAAAGTCCGGCAATGTGGTGGATCGTTCGGAAAAGTTCGAATCGCTGGTCAAATACACGTTCGATTGCCCATGATCAACTCTTGATCGAAAAAGGACAGGTGCATGCACCTGTCCTTTTTTATTCCTTCCAGAAATCCGCCCGCGGTTCGACCTGGTTCCTGCCGCGGGCTTTTGCTATATACAAACGCTTGTCCGCCATGTCGATCAGGCGATAGATCTCATCCGCTTCGTTCGGATACACAGCAATTCCCTGGCTGACGGTGGGAATGGGAACGGTGCGTTGATCACGGTCCACGACACCCAGTCCCCTCATGGTCTCACTGATCCGCCTGGCGATCTGGATCGCCTGCGGGCCGCTTGCCCCGGGCAATGAGATGATGAACTCCTCGCCGCCCCATCTGCCGACGGCATCTGTCTGTTTGATGTTGTGTTTGATCGCATCACAAAGGGAATTCAGGATGCGGTCTCCTACAAGGTGCCCATAGGTATCGTTATATTGTTTGAAGTAGTCGATGTCCAGCATGATCAGGCTGAGGGGCTTTTGGGATCGCAGAGATTCCTCGGCCTGTTCGGCGAGCGTCTTGAGAAAGTACCCGTGGTTATAGACGCCAGTCAAACTGTCAAGCCGCGCCTGTCTTTCCACTTGTGCATGGCGGATCGTGTTATCCAGCGCCAGGGTGACGTGCTGGCCAAGACTGACAAGCAGTTCCAGGTCAGCACGATCGAAGGCGTTGGCTGTGTAGGATGCCAGCGCCAGGACACCAGTCACATTTTCGGCTTTCAACGGCACGCCAATCCAGGAAAGGCTCGTTTTTTCCTTGCCGATGACAAGGAGTCTAACACCTTCCAGTGTCACCTCCTCGCGCATGTCCGGCAGGAACAGCTCCTTTTGATTCTGGATCACCCAGCCGGATAGTGTCCCCTCCGTGGGGACGCATGTGCCGTTGAAGTACTCGCCGTCATCATAGAAAAGTTCGAGCTGGAGCTGGTCGTTCCGAACAATCCCGATGAAATAGGTGTCGGCATCCAGTGCGTCCTGAATCGTGGCATCCAGCAGGGAGAGCGTCTTTTCAGTGTCCAGGGTCTGCATGATCTGGCGGCTGACCGTGTTGATCGTCTCGAGCCTGTGAATGTGTTGTTGAGTGGTGTCTTTGATACGAATGATGACTTCCACGACCATGATGGAGACAAGGAATGGCGCCGTGTTTTCAAGAAAAGCCTCGAACGTGTTCAGCCGGGCATAATTGGATGGCAGACTGGCTATGACAAATAGAAGCAGTGTCAGGTAGGCGTATGAGCGTCCTGAGATCGTGGCTATGACCACGACGCCGAAGATGATCAATGTGTGTAACACCTCACCTGCGCTCTGAGGCAACAGGAAGGAGAGAATTCCAAGCCCGATACCAGCGAGGGTGGAGTTCAGCAGCATGTAAGTCCCGATGCGGAACGTGGACCGGACGATCAGGACATGGGCGGTTGTAATATAAATTATCCCAAGTATTCCAAAAACCATCAACAAGATGCGCGATTCGGGATCCTCCAGCAAAGACTCAATGATCACAACTGCCAGGATAATGATCGTGGTGATCGTCAAAGGCGAGATGAAACGTCTGATCTCATGCGGAGCAAAAGGCATGGCGGGCTTGATGCTCTTCATGAGATCCTGCCTCCTTCGACGAAATCGGCATAGGGAAGCCGGGACAACGCCTCAACGATCTCGCCGTCGAACAGGGTCTCCGATTGATCCCGTAAATATTGCAGCGCCTCCTCCGGCGTGGATTTCTTGCGGTAGTTGCGGTTGCTGGTAAGGGCATCGAACACATCCACCACGGCAAAGATCCGTGCCTGGACCGGAATATCCCTGCCTTTGATGCCGAGCGGATAGCCGCTTCCATCCCAACGCTCGTGATGATAACGGACAACCGACATGCTCTCCTGCAGGAACGGGATTCGCTCCACGATATGTGAGCCGATGTCTGGATGCAGGCGCATGATCTTCCATTCATCATCAGACAGTTTGCCCGGCTTGTGCAGGATGGTGTCGTTGATTCCGATCTTGCCGATGTCGTGCAGGAGTGCGCCTCTTTCCAGCGCTTTGAGCTGCTCTTCGTTTAACCCGATACTTTCCCCCAGCAGACAAGCCAGCCGGCTGACGCGCATGCTGTGACCTTCCGTCTCCCGGTCGCGGGCATCCAGTGCCGACATCAACGCCTTGAGCGTTTGGTCGTAGGTTCTTTCCAGTTCTTCGTACGCGGCTTCGATCTCCCTTGCCTGCCTGCGCGACTCGGCCAACAGGTTCACGCGTCCAAGGGTGACCGCCGCCTGGTTCGCCAATAGCTGGACGTTCGCAAAGTTCTGCCCGCGGATCTCCGGGATCAACACCCATAATGCGCCGACGGGGCGTGAACGCGTGAGAAGAGGGTAGCATGCCAGTTCCCCTTTTTCCATCGAGACGTGCATGCTCTGCCCCGTTTGGATGACCTGGTGGATCCTGTCCATGGGGTGCTGGCGGCGTGAATGAAATCCCTTGGCATCCAATTCGACCTCTGCCTGTATTTCCCCCTCCGCTGTCATGAGGACGATCCCTGTCTCCATGGCGTTGATGGTCCTGTGCGCGGCGCGTGCGATCGTCTCTGCCGCCTTGTCGAGATCCTCGGTCATGATCACGTCCTCGCTCAACTGGCGGAGCATGGAAGTGATGCTTTCCTTGTTCCGTAATTCCTGATACAGCCACGAACTTTCCACCGAAGCCGCGGCTTGTGAACTGAGCAGGCCGGCAAGCGACTCGTCGCTTTCGGAGAAAAATACAGCCTCGTGTTTCCCAAAAGCAAGGATCGTTCCGATGTTCAGGCGGTGAAGCCGGATCGGGATCGCCAGCACGCTCCGCAGGTTGGGATTGTCAATTTCAAGGATGTTCTGGCTGGCATATTTCCGCAGGTCGCGGACGCGGAACGGTTTTGCCGCATTTAGAGCGGCTTGCATGAGCACTTCTTCTGATGGTTTTTGATTCAAGGAGTTAAGCAGGAGCGGCGCCTCACCCGCATGTGCCGTGCGGGAAAAATCGCCCTGCTGGTCAACCAATGTTACGAACACAAACCGCGCCTCGAACGTCTTTCGCGCCAGCAGGGCGATCTCCTGTACTGCGGCTTGCGGATCGAGAAGGGTCGTCAATGAAATCCCTGATTGGATGAGTTCGGTGAGCCGCTGGTTGTAATTGGCGCGTTCCCAGGCGCGCGCGAGCTCAAATGCCACACCCTCCACGCTGGCAATATCCATGTTGTTGAAAGCGTGGGTTTTGTCCGAACGCACCTCCAGCATGCCCATGAGTTGTCCATGTGACAGCATGGGGACCATGATCAATGAGCGGGTGTTTTCGTTGTTGATCGGGATAAAATCCGGGTCGAGGAGTGTGTCGTTCACAATGGATGTCTTTTTTTGGCGGGCAACGCGTCCATGCAAGTTCCCGCCAGCAGCCTGCCGATGCCCTGGGGGAATGATGTTGGTCAGGGATCCGCTCGATGCCAGCGCGACAAATTCCCTTCTGTCCGCCTCATACATCATCAATGAAACGACCGTGCATTTCACTGCCCGTTCCAGCGTGTTAACCGCAAGTTGTGCGGCTACGGGCGGGTCCAGTTCGCCGTTGAGTTGATGGCTTAACTCGATCAAATAGGTGAGCTGGGTTGTACGTTGTTTCTCAGCGTTCAGTTTTTGCGTTGCAAGCGCGGTCTGTTCTTTCAGGACATCCGCATTTTGCATCAGATCGAGCAGGCGCAGGGTCTCTTTTTCCTTTGTGTCGACCTCGACGATGCCCGAAAGGGATGGGGAGGATGTGTTGGCGATGATGCCGTAAACGGTCAGGACGGTGATCAGGCTTGTTAAGAGGAAGCCACCCAATCGTGTGAGCGAGCCGGACGAGTCCGAGAGGAGAAAGATTCCGATGACGATGATTGCCTGGTTAAGGATGAAATGCGCGTTGCCGCGCCATCCCGCATTGAGTGAACGGATGGTGGACACGATCCAGATGGTGGCAATCGCAAAAAGTGCTGCCCCAATGGTGACGCCTCCCCAGTCTGGCAGGGCCGCATTTGGCACCAACCCATTGGGAAGGATCAACAACCCCTGCGCAATGACGGATATTACCCCGGCGGCGATCAATTGGATTTGAAGGGATCGGTTGGGTTTCAGGGATGACATGTTTTCACTGGGATATATTTTAACCTGCATGACAGGCCAATACTAATTCCGTTACTTACAACGTTGAAAGTTGTTATCTGATATAATTTTTTGAAGATGACTGCATGGAGGGGCAGTGACCCTAATCTTAACTGAAAAGAAGAGCCCATTATGGATACATATGTCACACTGCAACAAATAGATGAAGCGGCGGATGCAATCCGTTCACGCACGTCCTTCAAGCCGCGTGTCGGATTGATCCTCGGTTCGGGACTTAATGCCCTGGCTGATTCCGTCCAAAATGCCGACTTTATCCCATATGCCGACCTGCCCAACTGGCCCCGCTCCACCGTCCACGGACACGCAGGAAGGCTTGTCATCGGTGAATTGGAGGGACAGCCGGTCCTTGTCATGCAGGGACGCGTTCACTTCTATGAAGGCTACAGTATGTCACAGGTAACCCTGCCGGTGCGGGTGATGGTACGGCTCGGTTTGGAGATGATGATCGTTACCAACGCCGCGGGCGGGATCAATCCCGATTTCGCTCCAGGCGATGTGATGCTTATAACCGATAATCTTAACCTGGTGGGAATGTCCGGCGCCAACCCTCTCATGGGACCGAACATTGACGAACTGGGGCCGCGCTTCCCGGATATGAGCCGCGCCTATGATCCTGAGTTGATGGAGAAGGCCAGGAAGGTCGCAATGGAGAGCAAATTGTCGTTGCGCGAAGGTGTATATTGCGGCTTGAGCGGTCCCTCCTTTGAGAGCCCGGCGGATCTGCGCTTTCTGCGCATGGCTGGCGCGGACTCGGTTGGCATGTCCACGGTGCCTGAAGTGATCGTGGCGCGGCACGGCGGATTACGCGTTCTCGGGTTTTCCGGCATCAGCAACAAAGCCAACCTGGACGGTTCAACCCTGACAACACATGAAGAGGTGATCGAGGCTGGCAAGGTCATCACTCCCAAGATCGAAACGATTGTCCGCGGCGTATTGCGCTCGCTTTAGTTTGTCCCCGCCATGGGCTCGATCTATCGTTCCCTTGCCACCTATAGTCCCCTGATCTATATCGCCCTGGCGGTCATGGGGTTGTACGCTTTCCGCAGGATGTGGCGTGCATGGCGGGAATGGCGCGATGCTGTGTATTCGCTTGAACGTGAATTTGCGTTGAACCGGCTGGGGAGGGCGACCGCGTTCGGGTTTGTCATACTGCTGCTCTTTTTTGCCGAATTTTATATCTCGACCTTTGTTGTACCAACCCTGCCTGCCACCGACATCATGGTGACGCCGACACTTGATCTTCTTGCCACTCCTGCGGGGACCCTTCCGGCGGGTGAAGTTGTGCCACTTGGGACACCCGCGGTGCAAAGCGGAATGAGCGGCTGTGTCCCGGATGAGATCATGCTCACCTCGCCCAGGCCTGGGGAGGAAATCAGGGGAACGGTGACCCTGAGCGGCACCGCCGATATTCCCAATTTCGGCTTCTACAAATATGAGATCGCGCCGGTGGGAACCACGAATTGGGCAACGATTTCGGCGGGAGCTAAACCGGTCACGGATGGCGAATTGGGAAAATGGGACACCACTGCGCTCGCGAACGGCGATTATTTTTTGCAGCTGGTTATCATTGATAACGTCGGGCAGACGATCGAGCCTTGTGTGATCGCTGTACGCGTGGCAAACCAGTAATCGGAGACTGAATGGCTTCTTTTGAGATCAGGCTTGCTGCCTCGAATGACCTGCCGCGTTTGATGGCCCTGGATCATTCCTGCTCGAGCGACTATGTCTGGCAGTTGGAGTTGCGGAGCGAGCCAAAACGCGTGACCGCCAACTTTCATGAGGTGCGTTTGCCGCGTTCGATCAGTGTGGCATACCCGCGCAATCCGTCCGCTTTGTTCGATGAATGGAAGAAACGCGACCTCTTGCTGGTTGCGTTGGATGAAGAAATGCCCGTTGGGTATATCAGTGCGATGGAGGGGAATACATCGGCAGTCGCCTGGGTGACGGACCTGGTCGTTGCGCCGTCGGTGAGACGGCAGGGCGCCGCGTCGGCTCTGTTAACGGCGACCCAGGACTGGGCTTTGGAAAGAGGCGTACGTCGGATCATACTGGAGATGCAGTCCAAGAACCATGCCTGCATCCGCCTGGCGCAAAAGTTCGGCTACGAATTCTGCGGGTATAATGACCAGTATTATCCAACTCAGGATATCGCCTTGTTCTTTGGGAGAGCATTAAAGTAAGTATTGGAAGGATGGAATGTTTAACGGTTGGATTGACGGTTTACTGGCGGGGCTTCAAGTTCTCAATAATATTTTGACGGCGGGCATATCGATCACCGCCTTTTCGTTGTTCCTGTATGCCATGTCGTTCAATCTGCGCGACCGCGTAGCACGGTCGTTTGCGATCATTTTACTTTGCGTTGTGGTGGTCTTCACCACCGAAGCGCTTCAAAGCAGGGGTGTGCCGGATTGGGGGATCGAATTGCTCCTGAGAATCCAGTGGATCGGCATCATCTTTTTACCCCCGTCGTATTTGCATTTATCTGATGCACTGCTCGTTACCGCAGGCAGACCCTCGCGCGGGCGCAGGCGCATCGCGGTGCGGCTTGTGTATGGTCTTTCACTCGTGTTCCTGGTCTTATTGGTGCTGGACCTGCTGGTCGGCGGATTGGTCGTAGGCGGAGATCCGGCTCCTTATTTGAGGCGCACCATCTGGACGGAGGTTTTCACCCTCTTTTACATCGGGATCATTGCCTGGGCGGGCTATAACTTCATCCGCGCCTACCGCCGCATGTTGACGCGCTCCGGTCAGCGCAGGATGCTGTACCTGATGGCCGGCGCGACCGCCCCGGCTCTCGGTTCGTACCCGTACCTGCTGTATGGCTCCAGCTTCGCATCCCAATTTCCCCTTATCTTCTGGTCTGCCGTTTTAATCAACAATCTCCTTGTGGCTGTGCTCGTCGTAACGATGGCCTATGCGGTGGCGTTCTTCGGCGTCTCCTGGCCCGACCGCGTGGTCAAAAGCCGCCTGTTCAAATGGCTTCTGCGCGGACCTGTGACCGCATCCCTGGCATTGGCTCTGATGACCATTGTCCGGCGCGCTGGCGAGTTTTTTGGCGGCGATCCGTATTCAGGTTTTGTCCCTTTGGTGATGGTCGTCACCGTCCTGCTTCTGGAGCATGCCATCACATTGCTTTCCCCCTTGTGGGAGCGTGTCCTGTTCTTTGGACGCGACCGCCAGGAGATCCAATTGCTGCAGAACATCGAGGAACGCCTGCTGACGCAAAGCGACCTGCAGCAATTCTTGGAAAGTGTGCTGGCGGCGGTACGCGATCACCTTCAGTCTCCGTGTGCTTTTGTCGCCGCATTGGATGGGGATGAACTTTCGCTGAATGTGGTGGCAGGAAACCGTGCGTTGCTCGAAAAAGAGGACCTGAATGAAGCTCTGCAGGTCGTGAGTCACAATGGCAGGAACGGCCGGCATGAGTTCGTGTGGGGCGAATTCTGGATACTGCCGCTTCACCAACGCAAGTTCAACGGGGACAGGGATGAATTGCCGCCTCTCCTGGGACTTCTGGGGATTGCACGCAAATCCGACCGCCCCATGGACAATGACCAGCGCGATGCGCTCTGGTTGCTGGCGGACAGGGTGGCGCTGGCACTGGAGGACCGTCAGTTGCAGCAACGCGTCTTCCGCTCCCTCGAAGATTTGCAGCCGCAGATGGATATGCTGCAACGGATCCGTGCGGCAGGGCGCTACGATACGACCAATAATCTTTTGACGGAACCAGTGTTCGAGGAATCCAACATGGCGGATTGGGTCAAGGACGCGCTTACGCATTATTGGGGCGGACCCAAGTTGACGAACAGTCCCTTGATGCGTTTGCAGATCGTGCGGGCGTTCATGGATAACTATGAAGGCAATGCGGCCAATGCATTGCGCGCCCTGCTCCGTCAGGCGGTGGACCAGGTGAGACCTGAGGGTGACCGTAAATTCACGAGTGAGTGGATCCTCTACAACATTTTGGAGATGAAATTCATCGAGGGGCGCAAGGTGCGGGAAGTGGCAGGCCGTCTGGCGATGTCTGAGGCGGATCTTTATCGGAAACAACGCGTGGCTGTCGAAGCGGTCGCGCGCGCCATCCTTGAGATGGAACAAAATGAAACAGTTTTACCGGGAGGTCAGGATGAACGATCAAAAAGATAACAGAAAGAAGTATCGGACCGAAATGCCTTCGGTGGACGATGGCTGGTGGGAATCCGTGCTGGCGGATGAGCAAAAATTCGCAGCCCTGCATCCAAAGCCTGCTCTGCAGATGGCTGTTGAGCGGGAAAAATCCGTGGATACGCCCGAAGCAAAAATGGACGTGGTGGACTGGGATTCGGTCAAACAGTTTTACAGGAATGACCGCATCATTGAGATGAAGGTGACCGGCCATAATCGCGGCGGCCTGCTTGTGGAGGGCGATGGGTTGGCTGGGTTCGTGCCCCTGTCACATTTGATCGATATGGCCGGCAGGGAAAAGGATGACGGCCGCGTCCACAGTCTTGAAGAATATGTCGGCAGGGAATTGAAGGTTAAGGTCATTGAGTGCGTGCCGGAGGATGAGCGCATCATTTTCTCCGAACGCGCTGCGCTTTCAGAACCGGGAAAACGCGTGGAATTGTTCCATACGCTCACACCGGGCATGCAGGTCAGCGGGAAAGTAACGAACATCACGGATTTCGGCGTTTTCATTGATCTGGGCGGCGTCGAGGGGCTGATCCACATTTCGGAACTCTCCTGGGGACGCGTGATCCATCCCGGCCAACTCGTTCACTTGGGCGAGGAGATCGGGGTCCAGGTGCTGGATATTTCCGCCGAAAGGTGCCGCGTTGCCTTGAGCCGCAAGCGCCTGCTGCCCAATCCCTGGGAAAATGCATTGGATGAATTCCCGGAAGGCAAGATCGTTACCGGGACGGTCACAAATGTTCTCTCATATGGCGCATTCGCCAGCCTGGACATGGGTGTTGAAGGACTGATCCATGCAACGGAAATGCCGCTTGGCGACGGACAGTCGCCGCGCGACATCCTGTCCGTTGGGCAAAGGCTCCAACTGCGCGTCCTGCACGTCGATCCGAGCCACCAACGCCTGGGTTTTAGCATGATCGTGGACCATTAATGACAAAACGCTCAGACCCAGACCACCGGTACGAATCCGACTCCCGTGATGACTGGCTGGACCGTGTTGCCGGTTTCGACCGGCACTTCGGACGCTTCCTGCGCGATATCCTTGGAGTCATCCTGATCGCGTTCGCGGTCATGACCTTCCTCGCTCTCCGTGGATACACCGGCGGCGCCTTCCTGATACCCTGGGTGGGTCTGCTCTCTTTATGGGTCGGGTGGGGATCGTACCTGGTCCTGTTGGGGATCGGCTATGCTGGATTTGCCCTCTTGAGACGCGGCGAGGGACCGCTCAGTTGGACACAACTCTTTGCCCTCGAGCTCGCTGCTCTTCTGACCCTGGGCCTGTTCGCGGCGTTGGGAGGCAACTCCGTCCTCGACGCCGAGGCTGGCGAATACGGCGGACGCATCGGGTGGGGCATCGCGGATCTCTTCTGGCGTCTGGAACAACTGCCCGGCACATTGCTGATGTTCGTCCTTTGGCTTCTGGCCGTGATGAGCGGATTCAACATCTGGGCATGGATCGAGAAGTGGCTGACCAGGGTCGCAGAGGGGACTCCGCCGCTTGAAATGGCGACCCAGCCTGAGGTCCAGGAAGAGGCGGTTGAAGAGAAGAAGGAGAAATCCCGGGCGGAGAAGAAGAGGTCCACGCCGCTTCCGCCCGAGTTTAGGAAGTCCCTGAAAGTTGCCGAACAGAAGGATAAGAAGGCGGAGCCGCGCGACCGCGATGAGCGCCTGCCGTCGCTGAACATCCTGCTGGCGGACCAGGCTTCGCGCCCGGATGAGCGCACCATCAACCAGACGGCTGGCATGATCGAGAAAACGCTGGCGGAGTTTGGGATTTCCGCCACGGTCATCGGCTTCCGCGTGGGACCGACCGTGACGCAGTTCGCGGTGCAACCCGGCTTTATGAAGCGGGCGGGGGCGAGCGAGGAAGACGAAAAGCAGATGAAGGTGCGCGTGGCACAGATCGCCTCCCTGCAAAAGGACCTGGCGCTGGCGCTCTCCGCAGAACGTCTGCGCATCGAGGCGCCTGTACCGGGCAAGCCGTACGTGGGTATCGAAGTGCCGAACGTGCACCAGTCGAACGTGCGCCTGCGTCCCCTGCTGGAGACCGAGGCGTTCCAAAAGATCGGCGCCCCGCTGGCTCTTGCGCTGGGACGTGATGTCTCGGGTCAGCCGGTGGTGGCAGACCTGGCGCGCATGCCGCATTTGTTGATCGCGGGCGCGACCGGTTCGGGCAAATCCATCTGCATCACCTCGCTGGCAGTCTGTCTTGCGATGAACAACCCGCCGGAAGACCTGCGCATGGTGATGATCGACTCCAAAATGGTCGAGTTATTGCGTTTCAACGGTCTGCCGCACCTGTACGGCAAGGTGGAAACGAACGTGGATCGCATCCTGGGCGTCCTGCGCTGGGTTGTGGTCGAGATGGAGCATCGCTACCGCCTGTTGGAAGGCGCCCATGCCCGCGATCTGGAGACTTATAACCGCAAACTTGCCCGCAAAAAGGACGGCGGCGCGCCGCTCCCGCGCATCGTGGTTTTGGTAGACGAACTGGCGGACTTGATGATGTCGGCTCCCGACCAGACGGAGCATAACCTTGTCCGTCTGGCGCAGATGGCGCGCGCGACGGGCATTCACCTGATCGTCGCCACCCAGCGTCCATCCACGGATGTGGTGACCGGCTTGATCAAGGCGAACTTCCCTGCGCGTCTGGCATTTTCCGTCGCATCGGGCGTGGATAGCCGCGTCATTTTGGATTACAACGGAGCCGAGAACCTGTTGGGACGCGGCGACATGCTCTTCCTCAACCCGGAAGTGGGAAATCCCGTGCGTGCGCAGGGCGTTTTTGTCACGGACATGGAGATCGAGCGCGTCATCTCTCACTGGCAGAAGACTGTGGAGAAGAGCGACGCGGCGCCTCCGTGGGAGAAACTGCTGACCGAACCGGACGAGAACGAGGATGAAAGCCTGATCGAACAGGCGGTGTCCATTGTCAGGCAGAGTCAGCGGGCTTCGGCATCCCTTTTGCAGCGCAGACTGCGAATAGGCTATCCGCGTGCGGCGCGTTTGCTGGACCAACTGGCAGAAATGGGCGTGGTGGGTCCCTCGCTGGGCGGCGGCAAGGAGCGGGATGTCCTGCTGGGTCCACTGGACGAAGAAGAGTCTGAAAGAAAGTGAATAGTTACTGCAAATCAGCATCCCAATGAGCGGGCTGAATCGTTTATTCTGCGAGCGGTGTAGGGATGTGTCGTAGTGCCGAGAGAGACTGATGGATAAAACTTCCGATACTCAGAAGAAAACATTCACCGATTACTTGCGCCTGTGGTTCAAGTGGGTGCTTGACCCGCTTGCACGCCTGTTCCTGCAGCTCGGACTTACGCCGAACATGGTCACCATGCTGGGGCTGTTGGGCAACTCTGTCGGCGCTTATTTTCTGGCGCGTGGTGATCTGTTGACCGGCGGCATCCTGATCGCTGTAATGACCCCCATCGACGCGCTGGATGGAACCATGGCGCGCCTGCGCGGGGAGGCAAGTGACTGGGGTGCGTACGTCGACTCGGTCTCTGACCGCTATCGCGGAATTGATCATCTACGGCGGTTTGCTGTACCACTTCCTGACGGTGGGCGACACCCTCGGCGGTATGCTGACCTTTGGGGCGGCGGCAGGGTCGGTACTGGTCTCGTATGTCAAGGCACGGGCCGAAGGTCTGGGGTACGAGGCGAAGGTCGGCATTCTCACGCGGGCGGAACGTTACATTGTCCTCGCCCCGTCGCTGGTCTTCAATTTCGTCTACATTGGTCTCGGGATATTGGCTGTTTTTGCGAATATCACCGCACTGCAGCGTATTTTTTATGTCCGCCGACACGCCTACGCAAGAATTAAGAAGAAAAATTAGAGGTAGACATGCCCGAAGGTTTTAGCATTGGTCCTTTGTTTGTCCGTTTTTATGGGATTATCCTGATGAGCGGCGCGGTGGCGGGCGCGTTCCTGGCAAGGCGGGAGGCGAAGCGGCGCGGCTATGACCCGGAGATCGTCTGGGACCTGTTCATTTATTTGCTGATCGGCGGCATCATCGGCGCGCGGGTCTGGCACATCCTGACGCCGTCCCCGTCCACGGGCGTGACGACCGCCTGGTATCTCTCCCATCCGCTGGATGCGCTGGCGGTCTGGAAGGGCGGGCTGGGCATCCCCGGCGCAATCATCGGCGGTTTGATCGCCTTGTATTTTTATTCCCGCCGCACCGGCGTCAATTTTGCCGAGTGGACCGACATCGGCGCGCCGGGCCTTGCGCTGGGGCAGGCGATCGGTCGCTGGGGGAATTTCGTCAACCAGGAACTCTATGGCGCGCCCACAAGCCTGCCGTGGAAGATCTTCATTGCCCCGGAGAAGCGTCTGGCAGGGTATCTGGATGTGGAATACTACCATCCGCTGTTCCTGTATGAGTCCCTCTGGAACCTGATGAACCTGTTCCTGCTCCTTTGGATTTCCCGCCGATTTGCCGGCTCCTTGAAACATGGGGACATCTTCCTCACGTACCTGGTCGTTTACCCGCTTGGGCGCTTCCTTCTGGACTTTTTGCGGCTCGACGCCTCCCTGGTCGGGGGGATCAACATCAACCAGACCATCATGGCGGTTGTTGCGGTCTGTGCAGGGCTGGTGCTGTACTTGCGTCACCGTAAGGATTAATTTCCCAGGTTAATGATAAGATGCTTGGGGTGACTGTTGTCTTATTGACCATAAGGTTGTCTATGCTATGCTCAAATTGAGAGAGAAAAATGATCGAATGTGAAGACCTGAGCAAAAAATATAACGGTGATTTCTGGGCAGTGGACGGGGTGTCGCTGAACGTACAGCCCGGACAGATACTGGCGTTATTGGGGCAAAACGGTGCCGGCAAGACGACCACCGTCCGCATGTTGACCGCGTTGCTGAACCCGACGCGCGGCTGGGCGCGCGTGGCTGGTTATGATGTGATGAAGAATCCGCATGAGATCCGCGCCAACGTCGGCGTGTTGACGGAACAACACGGTCTGTACATGCGCATGACCGGCGAGGAATACCTGGATTTCTTTGGCAAGGTGTATGGTTTGGATACCGGGACGCGTAAAAAGCGTAACACCTACCTGCTTGATTATTTCGGGCTGGCCGAGGCGGCGCGCAGGCGTTCCGGTGAATATTCGAAAGGCATGAAGCAGAAACTGGCGTTGGCGCGCGCTTTGATCCACGACCCGTCCGTGCTGTTGCTGGACGAGCCGACCTCCGCCATGGACCCGGAGTCTGCGCAGTTGGTGCGGAACGAGATCGCCCGCCTGCGCTCCTCCAGGCGGACGGTCATTATTTGTACACACAACCTTGCCGAGGCGGAAGCGCTCGCGGACACGATCGCGATCATTTACCGGGGCAAAATCCTGCTGAACGGTTCACTGGATGAATTGAAACGCCAGGTCCTCGGACCTGTGGAGTATGAGGCGCAGTTCTCGGAGCCTTTCGATGCGGGTGAGTTGGATCTGCCCGAGGGTGTGGAGGTGGCTTCTCGGAGCGCGACCAGTTTACGGTTCCGGGTGGAAGCGCCGCTGGCGGTCAATCCGAAGATCGTGCATGAACTAACTTCCCGCCGGGCGCCCCTTGTATCCTTCCAGGAGGTTTCGAGGAAACTTGAGCAGGTCTATTTGAAGACCATGGCCGATGCGCAGGGGGTGCCGTATGCGGCGTAACTGGGATGCGATCTGGCTGGTGGCGCGGCGTGAGTTCCTGGACCAATTGCGTGACTGGCGCATCGTGGTTCCGATGGCTTTGCTCGTTTCGGTGTTCCCGTTCATCGCGGACGATACGACGCGGCAGGCAGTCAGCTTCATGAACCGCTTCGGCGGAGGTTTGATCCTTGATAATTTGATACCCTTCGTGATCCTGGTGATCGGGTTTTTCCCCCTGTCTTTCACATTGGTGGTCGCATTGGAGGCGTTCGTGGGCGAGAAAGAGCGCGGTACGATCGAGCCGTTGCTTTCGTCGCCGTTGCAGGACAGGCACATGTACCTGGGCAAGCTGCTTGTGGGGATCACAACCCCGCTTGTGTTCAGCTTTTTGTCGATAGGGATCTATTTGATCCTGGTCTCGCGGCGGGATGTGGCATTCCCAAGCGCGTATATGCTTACTTTGATCCTCCTGTTGACGTTTGCCCATGCGGTCCTGATGGTCAGTTCTGCGATCGTGATCTCTGTGCAGGCGACAACGATCCGTTCGGCGAACCTGATGGCTTCGTTCGTGGTCGTGCCTGTGGCGTTCCTTTTGCAAGGCGAGACCATTCTGATCTTCTGGGGCAATGAGGACGTCTTGTGGTTCGCGATCGTCGGTGTGACACTTCTTTCCGGTCTGTTGGTACGCCTGGGACTTGCCCACTTCAAGCGTGAGTACCTTCTTGGCCGTGAAATCGACACACTGAATTTCAAGAGCATGTACACGGTCTTCCGTGACCGGTTCGTGGGCGGAGCAGGATCCTTTTGGGATTGGTACCGCGTGGAACTTCCTGCCACATTGGGGCAGTTGAAACAGTCCCTGGTGATCGTGGTTGTTTTGGGGCTGATCACAGTATTTGCAAGTTATGCCTGGGTGGTCATCAACGTGCCGGCTTATATCGAACTATCACCCGACCGTATGGATGAATTCAGAAGCATGGTGGGCGACAATCTCGTCAGTCTTGACCAGTTGCAGGACCAACTGCCTGCGCCGCTCCTGTTTTTCTATAACGCACGTACGACCATCGTATTCCTGTTGATGGGGCTGGTTTCGTTCGGTACACTGGGTCTGACCTTGTTCCTGGTTAACTTCGCCCTCATCGGCGGAGTGTTGGGCGCGGCGAACCTGGTCGGTTTTTCGCCGCTGTTGACTTTTGTCGTCGGGGTTTTGCCTCACGGCCTGTTCGAATTGACGGCGGTCATTCTTGCCACAGCCGCGATGTTGAAAGTGGGCGCCTTGCTGGTCTCGCCAAACACAGACAAAAGCATTGGTGAGACCCTTCTACTGTCGCTTGCGGATTGGTCAAGAGTCTTCGTCGGCCTGGTCATTCCGTTACTGGCGGTCGCGGCTGTGATCGAGGTCTACCTCACGCCGGTGCTGATCAAAATGGCGTTTCCGTTCCTATAAGGAGAATCCCGTCTTGGCAAAAGTCATCATCCTCGGATCGTCAAACGCAGTACCCACCATGGATCACGAAAACACCCACCTTGCGATCATCGGTGAGACGCGCTCGATCCTTGTGGATTGTGTCAGCAATCCTGTGGTTCGCCTGGAGCAGGCGGGAGTTGATTTCAACGAGCTGACCGACATCATCATCACGCATTTCCATCCCGATCACGTTTCCGGTGTCCCGCTTCTTCTCATGGACATGTGGCTGATGGGGCGCACCAAACCGATCAACATCTACGGCCTGCACTTCACCATGGACCGCCTCGAAAACCTGATGGGTTTCTACGGCTGGGCGGAGTGGCCCAACTTCTTCCCGGTCGCCTTTTACCGCCTGCCCGAAGCGGAGAAGGCTTTTGTGCTGGATTGTGACGAGTTTCAAGATCACGGCCTCCCCGGTTCATCACATGGTGCCGACGATCGGCATCCGCGTGGAGGTCAAGCAGACTAAAAAGGTCCTTGCCTATTCCTGTGATACCGAACCCTGCGAGCAGACGGTCCGGCTGGCGGGCGGGGCGGATATCCTCATCCACGAGGCGGGCGGCGCCACCTTCGGGCATTCCTCTGCAGAGCAGGCAGGTGAAATTGCCTCCAAAGCCGAGGTGGGGACGCTTTACCTGATCCACTACCCGACGGGGAAATTTGCCAAAGGCGACATCGTCAAGGAGGCTGGCAAAACCTTCCAGGGTGAGATAGTGGTCGCAAAAGATTTCATGACAATAGAGATATAAACAAGGACGGTCACCTTCAAGGTGACCGTCGCTTTATTCTCACCAGCCGTTGATGTACGGCTCCCATTCCTGGTATTCATGCAGGTGCCTGCCGAAAATATACATGGCGCTGGCAGGCGGTTCCTTTGGCACGTGGTGCAGGTGCATGTGCGCCTCCTCCACCTTGCGACCGCCCTTGCGATGGTTGCAGTGCGGGCAGGCAGTGACCACATTCGTCCACTCGTGCCCTCCGCCCATGTGCCGCGGGATCACGTGGTCCACCGTCATGCCCCCGTCGCGTTTCCCGCAGTACTGGCAGGTATAATTGTCGCGGCGAAATACCTCACGGCGCGTCAACTTGACGCGCGGTCTCGGACGGTGGATCTGCATCTCCAGCCGAATGATCGAAGGCCGCGGGATCAATTGCTTTACAGTTTTTATGTGACCGCGTCCGTTCATGACCATATCGGCTTTGCCCGCCAGGAGCAATCCAACCGCACGGCGTGTGGTACAGACATTGATCGGTTCGAAATTGGCGTTTAGCACCAGCACTGGTTCGTGCATACTGCCTCTATAACAGGCACGATTATATGCCAGAGTATGTAATTCGTAAAACCCACTTTTGGAATGCCACGAACCTGTCATTCAGGAGAAAAAATGAACGTATTGATCGCAGGCGGCTCCGGTTTCCTCGGGACCGCACTCTCGAAATCTCTCCAACAGGATGGGCACAAGGCCTTCATCCTGACCCGCCGCCAGCCAAAGCGACCCAACCAGATCCAGTGGGACGGCAAAACGACGAACGGATGGGGAAGCCGTGTCAACGAAATGGATGCGGTCGTCAATTTGACGGGATTCGGACTCGAACACTGGCCCTGGACAAAGGCGACAAAAACAGAAATTCATCGACTCCCGCGTCCTTCCCGGACTGGCGCTTGCCTCCGCCATCAAGGAGGCTTCGCGCCGCCCGGGCGTTTTCGTACAAACCTCCGGCATCAACCGCTACGGCTTGCGGAACGACAGCGTTGCCGACGAATCTACACCGCCTGCGGATGACTTCCTCGCCCAGATCACGGTCGGCTGGGAGGACGCGACCCAGTCCGTCGAAGAACTCGGCGTGCGCCGGGTCATCACGCGGACCGCAGTCTGTCCTTGCGCGGCGAGGCGGGTTATTTCCGCTCATGGCTCTGCCTGTGCGGTTGTTCTTCGGCGGCAGGTTCGGCGACGGAAAACAAGCCACCCCGTGGATCCACATTGACGATCAGGTCAACGGGATAAAGTTCCTTCTCGAAAATGAGAACGCCCACGGACCGTTCAACTTTATCGCCCCTACACCCACCTCCAACGTTGATTTCATGCGTATCATCGCTCAGCAACTAAGACGTCCATACTGGTTCCACCTGCCGGCCTTCCTGCTGAGAATCCCGCTCGGTGAAATGAGCGTCCTGCTTACGGAAGGCAGTTACTCCCAGCCGAAGCGCCTGCTAGAACTTGGCTACAAGTTCAAGTTCCCAACTCTGGAAGACGCAGTAAAAGATATTTTCAAAAACTGACGATCACCTACACTCAGGAGAATTCATGAAAAAGATGGTTTTGGCGTTGGTTTTGCTTCTTTCTGCCTGTAATTTACCGTCATCGCCGCTGGCAGAACCCCCGCTTCCCACCGCGTATATTGACCCGTCCTATCCCACCGTGGAGGCGGTCCCCGCCTCTGCCGTACAAACCTCCAGCGGGATCGAGGTCCGCGCAAACCGCGCCTGGCGCGACGGCAAGGAAGTCCATGCCGAGGTGTGCTACGCCCTGCTGGACACATCCGACTGGTCGATCTGGGGGGCAAGCCTGCAATATGCAGGTGGTTTCACGGTTGACTTTGGCTCGACCTTGCTGGGTATGCAGGAAGCGGTGGAAGGCCAGTCAGGGGTTCGGTGCGACGACCTGTCCTTCTTCAACATCCCGCCCGATGCCGACCTCACAACAGCTGTAATCACGATCGACGCCATCGCTGCGCCGCCGCGCGCGGAGGAATATTGCACGATCTACATCTACAAGATCCAACAGGCTCTCACCGACCGCGGCATCCCCATCACACTGGCATGCGTGGATTCGGCCGGGGTGCAGACCCTGCAAATCGTGAGCAGACCAGACACCATGTCGCAGGAGGAGGCGGAACAGATCGTCTACAGCGACGAGTTTTACACGGTCAGAGGTCCGTGGTCGTTCACATTTAATCTTGGTCAGTGATGTTATCCACAGGATTGTGTCGCCATAGCGCCATGTGACACTTCGCTGTATAATGGGCGCATGTTTGAAGTCCAGTTCGTGAATGCGTATTATTATTGCCATCCGTAAATTGAGCGATGGTGTCATTGAACGCGTGGCGCCATGGCGCCACGCGTTTTTGTTTGCAAATTTTTGGAATGATGGAGCCTGCTCCATCACCGTCGGCAAGCCGACGGATTCCATATGGAGGCAGAAGGTGAACATCGAGGAACAGGTTGAACTATTGATGCAGGGCACCGAATACGGTGACGAGGAATTGAAGCAGGCGATGACCGGCGAACTGCGCCAGCGCCTGATGGACGCCGGGAAGGAAGGACGATCCCTCCGTGTGTATTGCGGCTATGATCCTACTTCCACAGATCTGCATCTTGGGCACACGATCACGATGCGTAAACTGCGCCAGTTTCAGGATCTGGGGCACGAGATCACATTTCTGATCGGCAGCTACACCGCTCTGGTGGGCGACCCATCGGACAAGAACAAGGCGCGTCCCATCCTGACCGAGGAACAGGTTGCCCACAATGCACAGACATACGCCGAACAGGCTTTCCGTGTGCTTGACCGCGAGAAAACCAGGGTGCGTTACAACGGTGAGTGGTTGAGCGAGTTGTCGCTGGTCGACTTGATCCGCCTTGGGCAGAATTTCACCGTGCAGCAGTTTTTAGCGCGCGAGAACTTTTCGAAGCGGCTCGATAAAGGTGAAGCCATCTATCTGCACGAGACCTTTTACGCATTGATGCAGGGCTATGATGCCTACGCTTTGCAAACTGATATCCAGGTGGGCGGCACCGACCAGTTGTTCAATATCATCGTTGCCGGGCGAAAGTTACAGGAGGCGTTGGGGCAAAAACCGCTGGTGGGTATCATCACCGGTATCCTGCCGGGGACAGATGGCGTGCAGCGCATGTCCAAGTCCACGGGTAATATCGTGCCGATCAACAGCGGCGCAGATGATATGTATGGCAAGTTGATGTCCATACCTGACTTTGCAATGGGCAAATTCCTGCGCCTTGCCACACGCTGGAGCCCTCAGGAGATCGATGTGTTCGAAATGGATCTGGCTTCCGGGAAAATGCATCCACGCGATGCGAAGATGAAGATGTCGTTTGAGATCACTTCCATCTTCTACGGCGAGGCAGATGCAGGGTCCGCGCAGGAAGCGTTCATCAAAACCTTCCAAAAGAAGGAAGTGCCGGATGAAATGCCCGGGTATCAGTTGGTTGGCGGTCAATCGGTTTTGGATGTGATTCTTGCCGCGGGAATGGCATCCAGCAAGAGTGAAGTGCGGCGTTTGATCGATCAAAAGGGAGTGCGCCTCGATGGGGAAGTGTTGGAGCGCGGGGATGTCCCGTTCCCGCACCCGGGCGTTCTGCAGGTCGGCAAGCGGAAGTTCCTGCGGGTGAAGTGAATCAAGAATGGGATGGCCAGACGGCCATCCCATTCAATTTTCCTCTTCGCTGGTCATTTGCAAAAAAGCATCAACTACTTTCGGATCCAGGATTTTCCCCGAGATTTCTTTGAGATAAGCAATCACTTTCTCCTCTGGCCAGGCGTCCCGGTAGGGGCGGTCTGAAAGCAGGGCGTCCCAAATATCGATGATCGAAAAGATGCGCGCCGCCAGCGGGATCTGTTCGCCCTTCAAGCCGCGCGGATAACCGCTGCCATCCCAGTGCTCGTGATGGCAGTATGGAATGTCGAGCGCCGGGCGTAAATAGGGGATTGGGGCAAGCAGATCGAAGGCGTATTGCGGGTGTTTGCGCATTTCGACCCATTCCGGGTCGGTCAGGGGGCCTGTCTTTCGCAATATCTGGTCCGGTACACCCATTTTTCCGATATCATGTAACAAGACGCCGCGGTAGATATTGACCAGGTCGTCCTCGCTGACGTTCATGTAACGCGCGAGATCCATGGTCAACCTGGTTACACGCCGGGTATGGCCTTCGGTCTCGCGGTCGCGTAATTCTAATGCGCGCGCCCAACCTTCCAGAGTTGTGTCGTAGGCCTGCCTGATCTCCTGGTTGGAGCGTTGCAGGTTGTCGAACAGTTGTGAGTTGTCGAGCGCAATGGCGGCCTGCCCGCTGAGCGTCTGCATGAACTGCATCCATTCTTCGTTGGGCGTGAGCGGTGAACGGTGAAAGATCTCGAACAGGCCCTTTATGTGCCCTTTTACAATCAATGGGACCCCGATGTAGGAGACAAAGCCTTCACGTGCCAGCAAGGGATCGCGCCTGATCTCTCCGTAAGCCTGCAAATCAGGGATATACTCGGTCCTTCCTTTCATAACGACCTGTCCCGCCAGCCCTTCACCGAGCCTCATCAATGGGCGGGTGGGTGAATCGGACCGGAAGCCAGCGCTGCACAAGTACGTCAGACTTTGGAGTTCTGAGTGATAGAGCAGGATGTCGACCGCATCGATTTTGAGATGTCTCAGCGTATGATCCATCAGAATGTTGAGAGTCACGCGCAGGTCGGTGGAGGAAGCGATGGCGGAGTCGATATCGCGCAGGGTTGTCAGTTTGCGGACCTGTTCCTGGCTCTGGTCGAACAGGTCTGCACGGTGGATGGCATTTCCCGCAATTTCAGCGAGCGTTCCCAAAAGACTGATGTGGTCATCCACGCGACGGCTCGATTCGATCTGAACCACAAGCACGCCCAGTATCCCATCGGTCGAATTGATGGGGATGCCTGCGCCTCCATATCCTTCCTGAATTACGTCGCGGTTTCCCTGGAAGATATGCGGATCGCTCTTTAGTTCGAGGGAAACGTAGGCTTTGCCGGTGGTGAAAACATGTCCCACAATTCCCTCGCCCGGCTTAAGCCGCGGGTACCGGATCTTTGTGGCTGCGCCCCTTGCTGCCCTCTGGACCACCATATTCGTGGATGGGTCATGGATCCAGACCGACCCGTTTTGGGTGTCGAGCAGGTCGAGTGTCTCGTCAAGGAGAATATTGCACATTTCGGTCTGTGATTGAGTCCCGCGCATGGATGAAGACAGCCGGTTGATGGTCTCCACCTCCCTGAGGCGGCGCCGGGCTTCGTCATAGAGGCGGGCGTTTTTTATCGCTGTCGCGGCCTGCTGGGCGAGACTCCCCAGGAAATCAAGATCGGAAGGTTTGAATTCATTTTCAATGCCACTGCGCCATACAACCACCAGACCCGTCAGTTGATCCTTTTCAAGGACCGGCACCCCCATCATATGTTCATAAGGATTTTTGTCCGTCCCTTTGATGAGGATCGCACGGGGATCATTGAGCGTGTCATTGACGATCTCTCCGACTTTATTCAGGGCAATGTTGCCAAGAATGCCTGCTCCGATCTCGAGAGGATCGTTCAGGATTTGGTCCGTTTCCAATCCCTGTGCTGCAATCGCTTTCAGGGCCGGTTTTGACGGATCAAGCATATAGACGGCACTGCTTTCGCTGTTCAATAATTCCTTTGCATAAGATGCGATCCTGTTCAAAACGACATCCAATTGAAGGGTGGCTGAAATATCGCGACCGACCTCTGCAATGGCGGCAGATTCCTGTGTCCAGCGGACCGTCTCCTTGAACAGATTTGCCGACTCGATCGCGACGGATACCTGATTTGCAATGCTGGTCAGGAAACTCAATTCCACCCGACTGAACACACCGTTGGTACGGAGCCTCCAGGCATTGAGCGCACCTATGCACTTGCCGCGCAGGATCAAGGGAGCAGACATCATCGTCTCATGATCCGCATCGCTTTCAGGTGTACCCGAGAGATGCACCCTTCTGAGGTCATCAGCGATGCGGTCTATAATTTCCGATCTGCCGCTGGCAACCACGCTCCCGGTGATGCCTTCGCCGACCTTTATGGTCTGGGAAAGCAACTCCTGCCTGTGCTGCCCCTGTGCTGTTATGACCTTGAGGGTATTGTTATCATCGTGGAGCAGATAGATTGCAACATGATTTGCGCGGAGAAGTTCCATTGCACGATGGGTGATCTTGTCGAGAACGGGAATGATATCCTGTGTCGTGGCAATCTCATTGGCGATGTCAACCAGCGTCTCGATGATGCGGGTGCGGCGGCTTTCCTCCTGAAAAAGACGGGCATTCTCGATTGCGGTTGCGGCATGGGTTGCCAGCATTTCAAGCAGGGATTGTTCTTCACTTCCGTATGAATTGGGAAAATAAGACTGTGCGGAGATCATGCCGATAACCTTGTCACCGATCCGCATGGGAACAGCCACCACGGAGCGCACACGCTTCGGCGAGCCAAATCTCACAGCCTTTGTTTCCGCTATATCAGCATCATTCTGCAGAATGATGCTTTTCCCCTCGCGAATGATGCCGGCGCTGAACCCTCTGCCTGCCGGCACGCTATCGGGTGTATATCGGTTGCCCGCCTCCACCGCGTATACGGCAGTGATTTCAGATTTCGCATCATCTACCAGCGTAATCAGGAATACATCGCACGGCATTAATTTCCCGGCTGCATCATGAATGGCGACGTAGATCTGCTCGGGGTCTTGTGTGAAGCGGACAATATCCTGGCTGATACGATGCAGGATGGCGCGGCGTTCGGATGCCGTCAAGGCTTCCTGGTAGAGTCTGACGTTCCCGATGGCGATGGCGGCCAGGTTCGCAATGGCAAACGCAAAATCGGCATCATCTGTTGTATAGCGGTTGATCTGATTGCTGTCCAGTGTAGCCAACCCAATGACATTACCTTTGTAAACCAGCGGAACAACCATGAAGGAATTGACATTCTCAACCCCAGCCATGAGCCGGTAATTGGGATCCTGTTGTGCGTTGTTCGTCCAAACGGGTTGTACGATCTTGACCGCCTGTTGTTTGATTGGTGAATGTTCCAGAGGGAGTATTTGCCCTGGAATGAGAACACCCGGGGCGAATCCTTGGGTGGCGGCAATGCGCAAATTTTCGCCTTCCAGCAATTGGATGGTACCTGAGTTGCTTGGGATAAGGCCGAGCATGTGCTGAAGGATCGTCTGCATGACCGCATCAAGTTCCAGTGTGGACGTCGTGATGCGCATCAATTCCAGCATGGACTCTTCGCGCTTGCGTTGTTCCCTTTCTGCCCGGAATAGAATCGCATTTTGGATTGCCACTGCGGCAGAGTTGGCAAAGGTCTGTGCAAGCATTGCATCGCGTTCAGTAAAGGCATTGACCCTGTGACTGTCGAGGTTGATGAACCCAACGACCTTGTCCTGCGTGATCATTGGAATGCCCATCCAGCCGCGAATCTTTTTCGAGCCCTCCCATTTTTCGAAGCGCGGATCAATCTGAGCATCGGGCATGACGAGTGATTGCCGGGTTTTTACCAGTTCATGCCACTTGGCTGTGTTCGGGATTTTCTTGCCTACAATCTTCTCCTCGTCGGAAAAACCCTTCGCCGCAATAATTTCCATGTCTCCATCGTTGGTTCCGAGGAAGATGGAGGAGCTGTCATAGGGGATAATCTTCTGGATGGAGGTCAGGATCTGTTCCAGCAGTGGTTCGAGCTCGATGTGAGTGCTCAGGGACGCGGTAGCCTCCTGCAAGTATTCTGCCTCCCTGCGCCGAATACGCTCCGATTCGTACAACCGGACATTTTCCAGGGCTGTCCCAAGCGTACCGGCAACCGTTCCCGCAAATTGCTCATCTTCTTCATCAAAAGCATTCAGGCGTCTGCTTTCAATGTTGAAAATGCCAATGATCCTTTTGTTCACACGTATGGGAACGCACAACTCGGATCGGATGCCTGTGGCTATCTCGATAAAGGACGCTTCCTGCGAAACATCTCCAAGCCGGATGGGTCTTCCAAGCAATACGGATTTTCCCGTTATACCTTGTGTGACCGGTGACCCGTTCTTCCAATTCTCGACATTCGCTCCAAAGTAGGATGGGTGGGGCGTTAACAAATCTCCCTGGTCATTAAGTAAAAGTACACCACACACCTCGTTATAGATCATTGTGGTGATCTGTACAACCCTTTCGATGATCTCGTCCTCGGAGGTGCTCTCCGTACCTGCCAGGGTGATGGCATTCAGGATTCTAAGCTCCTGTAATTGCCTTTGCAGGGCGGCTTCGCTTTCCTTTTCCCTGGTCAGGTCGATCAGGATGCCCTGCCAATACAACGGCTTTCCGCCCTTGTCGCGGATGAGAATGGTGTTTTCTTTAATCCATATGACCCGGCCATCGCGCCGGATAAAACGGTATTCCTCCTCGAAATACCCTCCCATTTCATGGGTTCGCTTGTCCGCCTCTGCGATTCTTTCCCTGTCATCAGGGTGTATATGATCATTCCAGAGAAAAGCGTGGGATAGCCATTCTTCAGGAGCGAACCCGGTCAGCTCCTTGATGCGCGGACTTACATAAAGCGTCGTTTCGTTCTCGTCGATATCGTTCAAAAAAACCACTGCCGGCGTTTGCTCGACGAGCGACTGGTATTTGACCTCAGCCTCGCGTTTTGCCGCCTGTTCCCGCGCAAGATTATTCTGGGCAATTGCATTCGTGATGACGATGGGCAGGCGGTGCAGGTAATCACTCTGTTTGACAAGATAATCCGCTGCACCCGCCTTGAGCGCGGCAACCGCAACCTGTTCATCTCCCTGCCCGGTGACCAGCACCACTGCCGGTGCCAGCGGTCTCTCTTGAATCCTCTTTAAAAGGTCCAGGCCTGACCCGTCCGGCAGGCGCAGATCGGACAGAACGACGTCAACGTCGGGTTCCCTATTGAGAATTTCCAACGCATCCTGACAGGATGCGCAATGAAGTAGAACAAAACCCTCCTTGAGGTTATCCTCCAGGGTTCGCTGTGTCAGTTCCACATGAGCCATTTCATCTTCGACGTACAAAATTTTCATATCAGATCAATTCCTAAAACCACAGACAGAGACCCCGGCCCTCCAGTAACATGTCAGGGATTATAAAACAAAGTCACATTAACCTGCGTGAGGATTTCATGACGCAAATCCCTCCTTCACGCAAAAACAACGTTTGGCACCAATCATAAATCAATATAGGCAATGGGGGGACATCTCTTTTGAGAAAACACCTGGAAAAACAAAAAACGCCTCGCGGCGTCAATCGTAAATTACTAGAGGCGTCGAGGGGATTCGAACCCCTGATGAGGGTTTTGCAGACCCTTGCCTTACCACTTGGCCACGACGCCGTTTTCAAAGAACTGAGCGGGCGATGAGATTCGAACTCACGACCTTCTCCTTGGCAAGGAGACGTTCTACCACTGAACTACGCCCGCATTTTCGGCCGATCTTCCGCCGAGAGTGCCGAGACACAGAATCGAACTGTGGACACCGCGATTTTCAGTCGCGTGCTCTACCAACTGAGCTATCTCGGCGATATTCTGTTGTTAAGCGTGCGGAATTTTACTGTGGGATAGAGGGATTGTCAAGCAAGGATATTTTGGGTCATTGCGAGACGGTGTTCGCCTGCCCCGATTTTTTTCGGGGTCCGTTGAAGCAATCTCCAGGTTGGATGGAAAACCGCCCCTCTCTTGACCTGAACCTGCTTCGCCACTACAATCTTTGCCTACTCTGACTATTTGTCATTGCGAGGAGTGTTCGTTGCAACGAAGCAATCTCCAACTCGACGAGGGGATTGCTTCTCGAAGACTCGCAATGACGGGACACAATCATGTTCGAAAACCTGACCTCCAGACTCAACCAAGTATTTGATCAACTCCGCCGCCGGGGTAAACTCTCCGAAGCGGACGTGGACGCTGCCATGCGCGAAGTGCGCCTTGCCCTGCTCGAAGCGGACGTGCACTTCAGTGTTGTCAAAACGTTCATTGCGCGTGTGCGCGAGCGTGCCGTCGGCGCGGAAGTGTCGAAAGCGCTGAATCCGGGTCAGCAAGTCATCAAGATCGTCAACGAGGAGTTGATCGCGACGCTCGGCGAACCTGCGCCGTTGAACCTCCGAGGTCCCAAACCGCATGTGGTCATGATGGTCGGTTTGCAGGGTTCGGGTAAAACGACCGGCGCAGGGAAACTGGCCAAACTGCTCCGCTCGAAAGGGGAGCGGGTAATGCTTGTCGCCGCTGACCCGTACCGTCCGGCGGCGGTGACCCAGTTACAGCAACTTGGCGAACGCATTGACGTCCCTGTTGAGGCAGATCTGAACGTCAAGCCGCCGGAACTCGTGAAGCGTTCTTTTGAGAAAGCCGAAAAGGGCGGATACAGCATCATGATCGTGGATACAGCCGGTCGGTCGCAGTTGGACGCGCAGTTGATGGACGAGTTGAAAGCCATCGTGGCGAAGGTCCCGCCGGTGGAGATCCTGCTCGTGGTCGATTCCATGATCGGTCAGGAAGCATTGAACATCGCGCAGGGATTCCGTGACAATGTGTCCATCACAGGTTTGATGATGACCAAGATGGACGGTGACTCGCGTGGCGGCGCGGCGATCTCAATCCGTTCGGTGACCGGCGTGCCGATCAAGTTTATCGGTACCGGTGAAAAACTCGACGCGCTCGAAGCCTTCGACCCGGGTCGGCTGTCGTCACGGATTCTTGGCATGGGCGACATGATCGGTCTGATCGAAAAAGCCGAAGCGGCCTTCGACCAGGAAGTCGCGCAGAAATCCGCCGAGCGCATGATGAAGGGACAGTTCACGCTCGAGGACTGGCTCGACCAGATGAAGCAGATGAAAAAGATGGGACCGCTGGCGCAGATCATGGACATGCTGCCCGGACAGTTGGGGCAGGCTGCGCGCCAGGTCAATCCAGACGACATAGAGAAGAATTTCAAGCAGACCGAAGCGATCATCAATTCGATGACGCGTAAGGAACGCCGCGATCCCGATATTTTGAACGCCTCCCGCCGACGCCGCATTGCCGCTGGCTGTGGCATGGAAGTGCAGGACGTCAACCGCCTGATCAAGCAGTTCCGCGAAGCACAGAAGATGATGAAGATGTTCCAGAAGACTGGCGGGAAAGGGTTGGGGAAGTTGTTTGGGTAAGAAGACTTCGGAAGTCTCGCAGACTTCCGAAGTCTTCTTTATGGGCAAGCCTGTTCAGGGATTCGCGCGTCGCACACCTGAACCTGTTTAAGATATTGCATCCATTGGGTGATGTCGGCTTCGGTCGGTTCGTAGCGGAAGGCAACCTGCACCAAATAAAAACTGTCATTGCCTTGTATCGCCTTCATGAAAGTGTATTCCACCTTTTGGGTGGTGGAGTTTAGGGGACAATAGAGTTGCCAAAGCACGAAGGTATAGCCGTTTTCGACGCCATCCGCAATGGGGTAGGTCTCACTATTCTGGCAGGCATTAAACCAGGCCTGGGTCAAGTTATCCTGTGCCTGGTTTGGTGTGGTGTTCTTCTCGCCTAAATACACTTGCATGGTGACCATGATCGTCCAATCTTCCACCGTCTCACCCTCGGCTACCATCTCGGTGATGGTTTGATTACCTTGCTCGGCTTGATAGACAACCTTGAAACCTGCTGGTATCTCTGTCAGTAGGTTCTCGTTTTCCAGTCCGCTTCCAGTCTCGGTTACATCAGTTTGGGGTTGTGTAAGGAATTCAGTTGGCATGGCTGGCATAGTGATGATCGTTTGAGGGGTCGCGGTTGCCAAACTGGGCAGGTACATCGATGAACAAGCAAGGATAAAGAGGTTGGTCACGAGGATTACGCGGATTGTGGTTGTTGATTCCTTCATGGAAATTGCCTCCATACATGTAAGATGCCTTATTATGCCATATGCATCTTGCAGTTTCCCTCCCTCCTCTCTTCACAATCAATTCACAACTTAAATCTATACTCCTGTCATAAGTTCAAATAAAGGAGAACAAAATGAACGGAAAAATTGGTTTACGAATTGTCTCGGCTTTGGTATTGATCGCCGCGATCGCTGGCATCGGCTTCTTCGCGTTTCGCGCAGGCTTTGCCCAGGGTTCGCCTATCACAATCGAAGCGCCCTCGGGCGAATCTGCCCCTGTACCGTATCCGCAGTACGGGTATGGATACGGGATGCGCTTCCATCATCCATTCGGATTTGGTCTTGGTTGCTTTGGCATTCTCATCCCGCTCTTCCTCTTCTTCCTGGCGCTGAACGCGTTCCGCTTTGCTGTCTGGGGTCCTCGCTGGGGATGGGGACATCATGGACCGTGGCGTCACGGTTGGGGCGAACGTGGTGTCCCGCCGATGTTCGATGAGTGGCACAAGAAGGCGCATGGGGAAAAAACGGAAGACAAGAAAGAATAACCGTATAATGTAGGGGCACAGCAGGACGAGCAACCGTCAAGCATCCATCAGGATTTGCTGTGCCCCTACACAATCAATATGAAAACCATCCTCGTTGTAGACGACGAACCCAAGATCACCCAACTCGTGCGGGATTACCTGGAACGCGCGGGATTTTCCATTTTAATTGCCCACGATGGGATGAAAGCCCTGTCGCTGGCGAAAACGGGAAAACCAGATGCGGTCATTCTGGACCTGGGCCTGCCTCACCTCGATGGGCTGGACTTTACCCGTGAGTTTCGCAAAACATCCAACGCCCCGATCATCATGCTGACCGCCCGCTCCGAAGAATCGGACAAACTCATCGGCCTCGAACTCGGCGCGGACGATTACATGACCAAGCCCTTCAGCCCCAAGGAACTGGTCGCACGTGTCCGTGTCGCCTTCCGTCGTATCGAAAACGCGACAAACGCAGGCTCCGAAATGATCCGCGAAGCGGACTTGACCCTCGATGTGCCGCGGATGCGCGTCACTGCCGAGAAGCGCGAGATCGAAGAGTTGACTCCCACTGAATTTGAATTGCTCGCCACTTTAGCCCGTCAACCTGGACGCGTTTTCACCCGCGCCCAATTACTGGATGCGATTCATGGTGTGGCCTTTGAATCCTATGAACGCGCCATTGACGCACACATCAAGAATATCCGCCGCAAAGTGGAAGTCAAAGCGGGCGAGCCGAAGTATATTTTGACCGTGTATGGGGTCGGTTATAAGTTTGCGGATAAATAATTTGTAGGGGCGACCCGACGGGTCGCCCCTACCCAAAAACATGAAACATCACTCTCGCTTTTCCCCTCGTCAACGCCCGCCGTGGTGGCCTGAGAATGAAGAATGGCCGCCGAAACGCTGGCATTCCATGCGCCGCACCCCGTTCTTCCGCAGGATGGGATGCTTTTTTCTCCTCTTTAATTTCTTTGCGTTTATCGGTTTTTTAGCGTTACTTCGATTTGTCCTTGCGCCCTTTGTTGAAATTCATGGCGTGCCTCTGCTCGAACAGCCGTGGATCATTTTCCCATTTGGCATTGCCGGGCTTTTCATCCTGATCATCACGGTATTCCTGGCAGTGCGAAGTCTTCGGCGTATGTCGAGACCTCTGGATGAGTTGGTGGATGCATCGAACAAGGTTGCTGAGGGAGATTTCTCGCGTCCGTGTGGATGTGAAGGGACCTCCCGAAGTCCGCACACTGTTGCATGGATTCAACTCGATGGCGGAGCGGTTGCAGGTCAATGACCAGCAGCGGCGCAACATGCTGGCGGACGTATCGCACGAGTTGCGCACACCATTGACGGTCATTCAGGGAAATGTCGAAGGCATCCTGGATGGGATGTATCCAGCCGATGAAGCGCGGTTGAAATCGATTTTGGAAGAAACTCAGGTTTTATCCAGATTGATCGAGGACTTGAGGACGCTGGCTTTGGCTGATAGCGGCGGTCTGCATTTGAAGAAAGAGCCGACGGATTTGAATGAGTTGATCCGCGACGTGGTTGCAGGATTTGAAACCGAGGTCAAGGAAAAAGAGATTTCGCTTGAACTGGAATTGGGGCAGTTCGAAGAAATAACTATTGACCCCCAAAGAATCCGTGAAGTGCTGTCGAACTTGATCGGGAATGCGTTGCGTTATACGCCGGGTCAGGGTGTGGTAAAGGTTGGGTTGGCTGAATCAGGCTCAGGCGTCGCCTTGAGCGGGTCGACACTTGCACCTGACGCAAGTGCAGGTGAGGTCCAGAAAAAGAGGCGCTGCTTTTCGTCCGGGATAACGGACAGGGGGTTGCACCCGCCGATTTGCCTCATATCTTCGAACGATTCTATAAATCCAGTGATTCTGGCGGGATGGGGCTGGGACTTTCGATCGCGAAATATCTGGTCGAGGCACATGGCGGGAAAATCTGGGCAGAGAGTGAGGCAGGGCAGGGGGTGAAGATTTCGTTCACGCTTCCGAAGTAATCTCTGGTAAAATACGTGCCTGTGATTTCAGCCCGCATGCGTCCTTTCACGCACACCTCTATGCCTGCCTGAAACGCAAAACATTTCAAGGAGTAAAGAAAGATGGTTCGTTTACGTTTACGTCGTATTGGTTTGAAGGGTCAGCCCACCTATCGTGTTGTCGCCGCGGACAGTGAGTCCCCTCGCGATGGCCGCTTTTTGGAAATTTTGGGCTTTTACAACCCCCGAACCCAACCCGCAACAATCCATTTGAATGAAGACCGTGTGTTCCACTGGATGAAGAACGGCGCCCTGCCGACCGAATCTGTGGGGCAGGTTTTCAAGAGCGCCGGCATGCTGGATCGCTGGGAGCGCTTCAAGAAGGGCGAGGCCGTCGAGATCCTCGTGAAGGAAGCGGCGGAAGCCGAGACCATTCGCGCCGCGACAAAAAAGACTGGCAAGTAAATTTATCCGTCATTGCGAGGGCGGCAGCCCGAAGCAATCTCCGAATCAAGTTGGAGATTGCTTCGTCGCAAAGAACGCTCCTCGCAATGACAAAGGTCTTATTTATGAAAGAACTCATTGAATACATTGCCAAATCTTTAGTAGACCATCCTGAGGAAGTGCAAGTGCGCGAGATGGGCGGCGGATCGAAGATCCGCATCGAGTTGAGCGTCGCCAAGGATGACATGGGACGTGTCATCGGCAAAGGCGGCAAGGTTGCCAACTCCATCCGCACCCTGTTACGGGTGGCGGCCGAAAAAGAAGGCAAGCAAGCCACACTCGATGTGGTGGAGCCGGAATAATGGCTGATACGAAAGACACAGGCTCGCCAACAGGCGAGCCTCTTTATTTGAGCGTTGGTTTTTTGCGCCGTCCGCATGGGCTCAAGGGTGAGATCATCATGGACTTGCATACGGATTTCCCTGAACGGATGAAAAAAGGCAGGAAGCTTTTTGTGGGCGAAAGCCACAAGCCAATGACCCTTACCAATGTACGCCCTCATCAAGCCGGACTGCTTGTAAAATTCAAGGACGTTGACACGCCCGAAGATGCCGGTCTGTTTCGCAACCAATGGGTGTATGTGCAAACAAAAGATGTCCCGTTGTCCGATGGTCGGCATTATCAAGCACGAACTTTTGGGATTGAAGGTCGTGGACGAGAACGATGATCCGCTTGGTGAATTGGTTGAGATTCTGGAGACAGGCGCGAACGATGTGTATGTTGTGCAGGACGATTCGGGCAAGGATATTCTCCTGCCGCACATCCCCTCGGTCATTCTGGACCTGGATCTTGGTGCGCGGACGATGCGCGTTCATCTGCTGGACGGTTTGGTAGGCGGGTGACGAGGCTTGTGCTGCATAATCGGTTATTTGTAATTTGAAACCTTTGTGACACTTCGTGCCCTTTGTGGTGAAAAAGTTTCATGGACGATAAAAAATACTGGGTCGGCTTCAACCTGATCAAAGGCATCGGCGCTGTCCGCATGCAGGGGCTGATCGCGTACTTCGGCGATCTGGAGTCCGCGTGGCAGGCATCTCCCGTCGATTTGGCGGGGGCAGGCCTGGGATTGAAGTTGATCGAGCGGGTCGTCCAGGCGCGCGAAAATGTGGATCTGGACAAAGTCTGGGAGAAGATCGAAAAGCAGGGCATCAAGATCCTGACCTGGCAGGATGAAGCGTATCCACAACGGTTGAAGGAAATTGACCAGCCGCCGCCTGTGTTGTACATCCGTGGTGAATATCTCCCGGACGATCTGTTCGCGGTCGCAATTGTGGGAACGCGGCGTGTAACTCCGTATGGCAGACAGATCACCGAAGAGCTATCGTCCTTCCTTGCCGCGAACGGTATTGACCGTGATCAGCGGTCTGGCGCGCGGCGTGGATGCGATTGCACATCAAGCTGCGTTGAAGGCGGGTGGAAGGACGATTGCTGTCTTGGGCTCAGGTGTGGATAAAATCTATCCGCCTGAGCATCGCGCGTTGGCCGAACAAATGATGGAGCGCGGCGCGATCATCAGTGATTACGCTCCTGGCACGCCGCCGGACGCTTCGAATTTTCCGCCGCGCAATCGTATCATTTCTGGTTTGTCACTGGCGGTGGTTGTGATCGAAGCGGGTGAGACAAGCGGCGCGTTGATCACAGCCGAGTTTGCCGCCGAGCAGGGACGTGAGGTCTTTGCCGTGCCTGGTAGTATACTTGCGCCTCAAAGCAAGGGAACGAACAAATTGATCCAGAAGGGAGCACTCCCGTTGTTGAGCGTCAATGACCTGATGCAGGCTTTGGATATTACGCGTGTTGGTGAGCAGAAAGCCGCACGCAAGATCATGCCAAGCGATGCAACCGAGGCGAAATTGTTGAGCGTGCTTGGCAATGAACCTTTGCATGTGGATGAGATCCGCAATCAGGCTGAATTGCCCATCGAAAAAGTCTCCGCCGCGCTGGCGTTGATGGAATTGAAGGGAATGGTGCGCCAGGTTGGTGGCATGAATTATGTTGCGGTGCGTGAGGCGCAAGCCGATTACAATGTCAACCCACTGAATGGTGAATAATTGACTATGACCGAACATACATACGCTGTCATCATGGCGGGAGGCGGGGGTACCCGTCTCTGGCCTGTTTCAAGAAAAGAATCGCCAAAACAATTACTGCCCTTGCTTGGGTAAGGAGACCATGTTCCAAAGCACGGTCGCTCGTTTGGAAAAGGTCTTTTCACCGCAGCATATCCTTGTTGTGACCGTGGATGAACAGGCACGGGTCATGCAGGAACAGGTTCCTTCCATCCCCAGGGAGAACTATTTGATCGAGCCGGCACCGCGCGGCACGGCATCTGTGGTAGCATTGGCGGCTGGCGTGCTCCGAAAACGCGATCCGCAGGCTGTGATGGCGATCCAGACCGCCGATCATCACATCCGCAACCAGGATCTGTTCCAATACCTGCTTCGAACCGCATTCGACGTGGCAGACAAGGAGTATCTGGTCACGCTCGGGATTACGCCGACCTTCCCGTCCACCGGGTATGGGTACATCCAGCAAGGCGAGGCATTGGATGGCGATTACAAGTATCCTGTGTATGACGTCAAACGTTTCACGGAAAAGCCCGATGAAGCGACAGCGCAAACATTGCTTCGGAGCGGCGATCATTCCTGGAACAGCGGCATGTTCGTCTGGCGCGTGGACAGCATCCTTGCGGAGATCGAACGACAAATGCCCGAATTGTCCCATGTTGTGGACGAGATCGTCGCTGCGTGGGATACACCGCAAAGGGAAGATGTCATTCAAAAACTCTGGCATGATCTGAAGCCTCAAACTGTCGATTACGGCATCATGGAAAAGGCCGACACGCGTCGCGGTTCTGCCTGCAGGCGGATTGGGCTGGAGCGATGTAGGTTCGTGGGATTCGCTGTTCGAGGTTCTTCTGCCGGATATGAACGGAAATGTGTCAGTGAACTCACAGCATCTGCCTCTCGATACACATAACGCACTTGTGTACAGTATGAATGACCAAAGGTTGATCGTTACCATTGGCCTGGACGATGTGGTCGTAGTGGATGCAGGTGATGTCCTGCTGGTTTGCAAGACGGATCAATCACAAAAAGTAAAAAATGTTGTGGAATATTTGAAGAAGCATAACCAGGAAAAATTTTTATAGATTCCCGTCATTGCGAAGATAACCATAACCTGACGAAGTGATCTTCCCCGCAGTTTAGGAGATTGCTTTGTCAGGCAGGCTTGCAATGACGGTAACAACAAAGGTAATTTATGGAAGCATATTGCATGAAGTGCAAGACCAAACGTGAGGTGAAGGACCCTGTGGCAGGTTTCAATGCCAAGGGTTCTCCTGTCACGATTGGTGTTTGTCCTGTCTGTGGAACAAAACTTTATAGAATGGGAAGGACCGATGCGCATGAAGGGCTGATCCCGCCGCCGAAGCCTGAAAAGCAGGTGAAGGAGGTGAAGCGCGCCGGAAAACTTGTTATTGTTGAATCGCCTGCCAAGGCGAAGACGGTCGGTCGTTTTCTTGGCAAGGGCTACACTGTCCGCGCGTCGGTGGGACATGTGCGCGACCTGTTGAAATCGCAGTTATCGGTTGACATCGAGAACAATTTCACGCCCAAGTATCGCGTTCCAAACGAAAAGAAGGAAGTGATCAAAGAGATCAAGAAACTCGCCCAGAAGGCGGAGGAAGTGTATCTCGCGACCGACCCCGACCGCGAAGGCGAGTCCATTTCGTGGCATTTGCTCGAAGCGGCGGAGATCGAACCGGAACGCGCCAAGCGCGTCGTTTTCCATGAAATCACCGAGCCTGCCGTCAAGGAGGCTTTCTCGCACCCGCGCCAGATCAACATGGACCTGGTGGATGCCCAGCAGGCGCGTCGCATTCTGGACCGATTGGTCGGGTACAGCATCAGCCCCATTCTCTGGGAAAAGGTGCGTGGACGGTTGTCGGCGGGGAGGGTTCAATCTGTGGCTCTCAGGCTTATCGTCGAGCGGGAACGTGAGATCGAAGCGTTCGTGCCCGACAGAATACTGGTCCATTCATGGCGAGTTCAAACCTGAGGGGCTGACCTCCAGTTTCATTGCGAAACTTGCAAGAATTGACGATAAGGAGCCCGAACTTCCCAACGAGGAGACGGTCAAACCGATCCTCCTGGATATGGAAACTGCCGCGTACTCGATCACAAAGGTCAAACGCGGCGAACGTCGACGCAAGCCTGCCGCGCCGTTCACGACCTCGACCCTGCAGCAGGAGGCTTCCCGCAAGCTTGGCTTTACCGCCAAACGCACGATGGCTCTGGCACAGGGACTGTACGAAGGTCAGGATGTCGGCAACGGCGGCACGACGGGTTTGATCACCTACATGCGCACCGATTCGACGAACGTTTCCTCGATCGCGCAGCAGGAAGCGCGTGAGTATGTGACCGGTAAATACGGCGCGGACTTTTTACCGTCCGAGCCGCCGCAATACACAAAGCGGTCTGCCAATGCGCAGGAAGCCCATGAGGCGGTCCGTCCCACATCGGTGATGCGCGACTCCCGAACAGGTTCAGGAATATCCTGGACCCGGCCATGTTCAAGTTGTATCGCCTGATCTGGCAGAGGTTTGTCGCTTCGCAGATGGAAGCGGCTGTGTATGATACCCTGCAGGTGGAAGTAACCGGTAAAACGAATGAGCATGAGTACCTTCTGCGCGCTTCCGGTTCGGCTGTGAAGTTCGCGGGCTTCCTCGTTGTGTATGAGGAAGCAAAGAACGAGGATGCCAAGGCGGATGAGGACGAGGAGAATGTGAAGATCCCCGCCGGGATCGAGGAGGGGCAGAAGCAGGCACTCATTCGACTTATCCCTGAACAGCATTTCACCCAGCCGCCGCCGCGCTATTCGGAAGCCTCGTTGGTGCAGGCGCTCGAAGAGGACGGCATTGGACGTCCATCCACGTATGCGCCGACGATCTCGACCATCCAGGCGCGCGGATATGTCGTCCGCGAAGAGAAGCGGCTTGTGCCGACCGAGATCGGCATTCAGGTCAACGACCTGATGGTGCAATATTTCTCGGATATCGTGGATTACCAGTTCACCGCCCGCATGGAAGAGGACCTGGATATGATCTCGAACGGCCAGGCGGAGTGGACGGAAGTGATCCATGAGTTCTATCATCCCTTTGCCGAGGACCTGAAAAAGGCGCAGGCGGAAATGCCTGTCACGAAGAGCGAGCCTGAGAGAATAGGACGCAGTTGTCCCGAAGATGGAGGCGAACTGGTCATCCGTTATGGGCGCTTTGGAAAATTCATCTCGTGTGCGAACTTCCCGACCTGCCGTTATACCGAGCCGTGGCTCGAGAAGATCGGCATTGCCTGCCCAAAGGATGGCGGAGACCTTGTCGAAAAGAAGACCCGCAAGGGACGGACCTTCTACGGTTGTGCAAATTACCCGAATTGCGATTTCACATCCTGGAAGCGCCCCCTCCAGTCAGCCGTGCCCGAAATGCGGCGGTTTGCTCGTCTATCGCCAACAAGCGTGAGGCACAGTGCACGAACTGCCAGGAGACCTTTCTGCTTGAAACAATCGTCCCTGAGCATGTTGAATAGTTGAGGTTGGACAGGGAAAGATCGAAAATTGGTACCTTCGATGGTTGTTTTCAAAGCAGGATGGTATATAATCTAGGTAACAATCCAACTAAAAGGAAAATGCCATGGAAGCAGTACTCGCGATTGTAAAGAATCTCCTCAAAAACCCAAGAGTGGCTCTGATCGTGGGAGTGGTATTGGGTTTGCTGTTAGGTTTGATCGTCGGCTGGGGACTTTGGCCTGTAAAGGTCACAGAGCAGACCCCTGAACTTCTGCGGGCTGACCTGCAGGAGGACTATCTCCGCATGGCGGCCGAGTCCTATGCGAGGACGAATGACCCGAACGAGGCTTTACGCCGTTGGGACGAACTGGGCGACGCGGCCGGCGCTGCTTATGTCCGGCTGCAAGCCAACCCGGGCAAGGTTGACCCGGCGGTCCTGCAGAATTTCGGCGGCCTGGTACAGACCGTAAGAGGCCCCATCGTTCCCGCCTCGCAAGCCGGTGGCAGCGGTGCCATGACCAACCTTGTGTTATATGCGTCCATTGCGATTGTGGTGGTCCTGCTTGGGGCAGGCGGCATGTATCTGTACCGTCTCCTCCGCAAGGGACCCAGCACAACAACGGCGGTCATGCAGGCTTCACAAGCCAGCCGCGACGCTGCGAAGACGAACTTCGAAGATTTGGGACTTGCACCGCCCATCACGCAGACCATGACCACGTACGTCCTTGGCGACGACCTGTATGACGAGTTGTTCAGCATCGATACCGGCGGCGGTGAGTTCCTCGGTGAGTACGGCGTGGGTGTTTCTGAGACGATCGGCGTGGGCGAGCCAAAGAAGGTCGCGGCGCTGGAGGTCTGGCTGTTCGACAAGAACGACATCAAGACGGCTACGAAAGTATTGATGTCCCAGCATGCCTACAACGACCCGAACATCCGCGCACGGTTGGAACCCAAGGGCGACCTCAATGTCGTCAAGAAGGGCGAACAGGTGCTGTTGGAGACCGAGACGCTGCAACTGCTTGCCACTGTCGTGGATCTGGAATACGGGGTGGGCGCCCTGCCTCAGAACAGTTACTTCGAACGCATCACCCTGGAACTGGCGATCTGGCCCCGCTCCGGGAATTAATGCCTCGCCTCAGCCGCCGGGGACGGCGTCCGAGCAAAGACTTCAATCAAAAGAGACCGGCAGCCTGCCGGTCTCTTTTTGTTTGGATTCGGGCGGCTTGCTCCCGCGACAGTTCGCAGCGGCAAGCCGCCTGAATTCAAAAATCACTCGATCTTCAGGATCTTGAGCTTGACCTTGCCGTTCGGCGTTTCCGCCTCGACGACGTCGCCAACTTTGTGCTCAAGGAGGGCCTTCCCGAACGGGGATTTGTTGGAGATCTTCCCGTTGCGCGGGTCGGCCTCGGTGGCTCCCACCAGATAGAACGTTTCCGGGTCGAAATCCTCCTCCTGGATCGTGACGAGTGCCCCAACCTCGACCACGTCGCTTTGTTTTTTCTCGACAATGGTCGCCATGCGCAGGATGGCTTCCAGTTCCTGGATGCGGCCTTCGAGGAAAGCCTGGTCTTCCTTGGCTTTGTGGTAATCGGCGTTCTCGGAGAGGTCGCCCATCTGGATGGCGGAGCGCAGGCGTTGGGCGAGTTCTTCGCGTTTGGGTCCTGTCAACTCGGCGAGTTCAGCCCGTAGTTTTTTTTCACCTTCCGGCGTAAGGTAGTGGATCTGTTGTGTCATCTTGGTCGTCTCCCGGTTAAGGTTTTTCCAACGGATTAAAGAGTTTCTGGTGTTCTTCGATGGCGTAGCGGTCGGTCATGCCGGCGATGTAGTCGCAGATGGTGCGTTCCAGTCCGCGGGTGGGGATGAAGGGCTGGATGCTGTCGGGGAGCATGGACGGCTCGGAGCGGTAGGCAGTGAACAGGTCCGTGATGATGCGCTCCGCCTTGACCTGCATCCTGACCACGCGGAAATGTCGGTAGAGGTTCTTGTAGAGGAAATCCTTCAACTCGCGGTTGCGCCTCTGCATCTCCTCGCTGTAGCCGATGACGTTGTGCTTGAGTTTCTGGATGTCGAGCGGCGACTTGGCTTTGCTTTCCTTGAGCCGCTTGTCCGTCGCCTCGACCATGTCCGTGACCATGAGCCCGACCAGTTGGCGGATCATGCGGTGGCGTTCCATGTCGCCCAGTTCGGGACCGTGCCAGTTGTAGGTTTCGCGCAGGATTTCCCAGAGCGCGATGCCGTCCAGCATGTGCGGGGTGATCATCCGCGAGCGCAGACCGTCGTCGAGGTCGTGAGTTGTATAGGCAAGTTCGTCCGCCACGTTGGCGATCTGCGTTTCGAGGTTGCCGCGCAGGTCGGGGCTGAAGTCCTTGGCATCGGAGATGTCGTACTCCGATTCGTGCTTGACCATGCCTTCGCGGACTTCCCAGGTGAGGTTCAGCCCGGGGAATTCGGGGTAGCGCTGTTCCAGTTCGGTGACGATGCGCAGGGACTGCCTGTTGTGGTCGAATCCGCCGAAATCCTTCATCAGACGGGCAAGGACGACCTCGCCGGAGTGCCCGAAGGGGGAGTGACCGAGGTCGTGGGCGAGGCAGATGCTCTCGACCAGGTCCTCGTTGGCGCCCAGGGCGCGGGCAAAGGTGCGGCCGATCTGGGCAACCTCCAGCGTGTGGGTGAGGCGGGTGCGGAAGTAGTCGCCTTCGTAGTTGATGAAGACCTGCGTCTTGTACTCCAGCCTGCGGAAGGCGGTGGTGTGCAGGATGCGGTCGCGGTCGCGCTGGAAGGAGGTGCGGTAGTCTGGCTCGTTGTCGAGGTAGGCGCGGCCCTTGGAGTCGCGGCTGCGCATGCCGTAGGGGGCGAGACTTTTGTCTTCGATCTCTTCGAGTTGTTGACGGGTGTAGTACATGGTCGACCTTTCTAACGATTATGTCATTGCGAGCGACCCTTGGGAGCGAAGCAATCTCCAACCATATGAAGGAGATTGCTTGGGCGAGAGGGGTCGAACCCTCACAGTGTCACCACCGTTGGATTTTCGTGCTACTATGGCTTGCGCCACCCTCACTTGGAATGGTTTGTACTCTGGGCTTTCTCTTGACCATGGATGTCCACTTTAGGTCTCGGCCGTCAAGTCTGCTACAATGCCGTTCTCTTCAGGTTGAGGCTACCCCGATAGTGGACGGTTAAGGAATGAACAATGTAGGACAGCAAGGCAATGTCGAAATCGTCGTCAGTAAAGAATTGTTGAGCTCGCTGTCGACCATTATTGAATGATGTGAATTGCAAGAGGAATGGATAAACACCAGTCATTCGGTTTTACACGCAATGTTCACACTGGTTTTCACTTTAGACCTTCTCGTAAAAGTCTTGCTTTTCAATCTCCACGTGTTTTCGAGTTTACCGTGGACTAGGATTGTATCTAAAGAACGAGTGTTGTAATTGTGGGTTTTATTCCGCAGAATAGCCTGCCCAAGGAAATGAGACGTATCCAAATTCAGTTCTTGAATATGTTTCTTAACCGTCTCGTAATTTCCTCTCGGCTGGGGGTCAGGCCAATCTTCTCGAGAACTGTTCGGATAGAGTGGGAAGTAGCCACGGCCTCTACGAGTTGATTATCCGTGTACTTTCGCTGTTTTGGACATGGCAAGTTTCCTTCTATCAGCAAGAAGCTTGGCTCGGGATTGCCATCGTTTCTCGAAGGGTTTCCCGAGTTTGACCGAATTCACACAGGGAGTTTCCTACCCTGGTGCTCAAATTGTTAAAGTCCATTGCGTCTGCCGATTCCGCCATCGCCCCATTGACGATGCGCTTATATTCTACCTTAATTTGAAATATCCTTAAGCCTCGAGGCATTCGAGCGGTTCTCGACCACCTTTGCCCGCCAATCCTTGAGCGCGAAGGGCAGGTAGAGCAGGAAGACCGTCAGCAGCCCGATCAGTTCGAGGAAAATGATGTAGATGGGCCAGTCCGGCAGGACGTCCAGCAGGGAGGCGGTGGGCGGCTTGCGGTTGATGAACAGGTAGTTGCTCCCGATGGCGGAGTTGATGAGGAACACGATCCCCGCGTAGACGTTGACCCAGACGAAAACCCGCCACAGCGACTTCCACGTGGGGCGGAAGCCCTCCACGACGGTCATGTAGATGGCGGAGGTGACGATCAGTCCGTGCGAGATGAAGGTCTGGAAGAAGCGGAAGTGCGGATAGCCATAGATACCCAGGTCCGGGGTGGCAAGCGCCTGGATCGCGCCGCCGATGCCCATCAGGTACATGAACTCGTAGATGTGGTAGTTTTTGGTCATGAGCATGATCGCGCCGGTCCACACCAGCACACTGCACAGGTGCAGGGGCAGCATCTCCTGGATCGTCCACCTGCCGACGGCGTAGTTCCAGGCATGCCAGGCGATCTCGTTCGCCCACAGGATGATCGCCATCGTCCAGCGGACGCGGGAACGGGTCTTTTCGTCCGCGTTCTTGAAGCGGAGGAGGGATAAGTTCAAGAGGACGATGAGGAGCATAGCCCCGAGATGCGCCGCCCCTAAAAACTCGAAGGCGGGACCCGGATAGTCGCCGGCGAAGAATTTTTCCATGGTTGGTTTCCTTTAGTGCCCCATTGTACTCACTGGAGTCATTTTCGGGGAGATAAAACGCGTCGGTTCTGGACTCCGCTGAGGCTGGGGATGAAGCGAGAAGCCTCTCCTTCGCCCGCGCCTTTGGCAACCTACTGTCCGCAAAAGCGGATGCGCCGTCCCTGTAACTTCCAAGGGACGGCGCATCGTTAGGCTATGGGTAGCGTGTAGCCAATTAGTAAATGTCGTTCACCGTGTTGTTGACGTTGAACTTGCCGGTCGGGGTGATCAGGTTGTCGATGCGGGCGACTTCCTCGAGCGTGGCATCGTCGTAGACGACGATGGCGCCGGTCTCGCCGGGGTTGGCGGCGTCGCCCCACAGGCTGACCCAGACCTGCGTGCCGTCCTTGTTGTACTCAAAGTGGACGGCGCGCCCATAGGTGCCGATCTCCCAGCATTTGTAGACCTGCGACGGGTCGGATTTGGCGATCACACAGATGGTGCGGGACAGGACCGGGTCGGAGTTGAGCGTCATATCCACCCAGATCCACTGGCTCTTCGGGTGGGTTTTGATGAACAGGCTGCCGGATCCAGGCAGGGGCGTGGTTCGAACCGCTTTCCAGGCGTTATCCGGGTGTCCCTCGGGGTCGGTCCCGACCGACATGACCGAAGGCTCGCCGAGGTGCGGCGTGCTCCACACGGGACCGAATTCGGGGTCGATCCAGTTCGCGCCGCGCCCGGGATGCGGCACTGCGCCCACGTCCGCGATGCCCGCCAGACTGCCGTTCTTCAAGTCCACGACCGCGATCTTGTTGGACTGGTTCGCCGCCACGAGGAAGTAGCGGTGGGTGGAGTCAAGCCCGCCGTCGTGCAGGAAGAGCGCGGCTTCGATCTGCTTGATGGACAGGTTATCCAGGTCGGTGTAGTTCACGATCCAGATCAGGCCGGTTTCCTTGATGTTCACGACCCACTCCGGGTTCGTAGTGCGAAGCCAGGATGCTCGCCACGCGCGGTTCGGGGTGATATTCGCCGGTGTCGAAGGTGTAACTGCGGCTGGAGACCACTTTCATCGGCTCGAGCGTCTGACCGTCGAGGATGGCGAAGTGCGGGGGCCAGTAACAGCCGGTAATGGCGTATTTGTCGCGGAAATCGCCTTCGGGACCCTCGTATTTGCTCACTTCCACCGAGCGGGCGTCGTAACAGGTCTGCACGCGCGCCACCACCTCGGGCTTTTCCATCCACAGGTCGATCAAAGCGAGGCGGCCGTCGCGCCCGATGACGTAGGCGTAGCGTCCCGAAGCCGACATGCGCGTGATGTGCACGGCGTATCCGCTGTCCACGGTGTTGACGATCTCGAAGGTGTCGCCGTCAATGATCGCCACCTGACCGGCGTCGCGCAGGGTCACGATGAAATAGTTCTCGATGTCGCGCGTCGTCTGCGGCGAGGTCGGGCGCTGGTCCACGGGCGTGATCAATTGCCACGAGTTCTTCATCTGCTGGAGCGAGAGTTCGGGCGGGGCAGGCGGTTCGTTCTGCAGGTACTTCGCCATGGTCTCGGTCTCAGCCTGGGTCAACACGCCCTGCTTGCCCCAATCGGGCATGCCGCGCGAGGTGCCGTTGAAGATGATCGCCGCCAGACCAATCGTGCCCTTGGGCAGGGTCTTGTCCGGCGTCAGTGCGGGACCCGTCGCACCCTTGCGCAGTGTCCCATGACAGCCCGCGCAGCGGTCGAAGAAGGTCTGTTTTGCCCATTCAAATTCCTCTCCGGTAAGGGCGGGAGCGTCGCCCACCGCGACGGGCGCTTCAGACGCGCCCGAGCCTGTTTCAGCGACTATTGCTCCGTCTGGCAGCGACGCGAGGTACTTCACGATCCCATCCAGTTCCGCCGCGCTAAGCACCTGAGCCAGCGAGGCAGGCATCTGCCCGCCAACGCACGGACCTGTCGGGCAGGCGGGAGACAGAAACGCGTCCGGCGCCTGGATCGACTCGGTAATATATTCTTCGGTTGTCTTTGCCACGCCAGTATATTCACCCTTCTCGATGCGTTCCGTGACCACTTTGCCGATCTCGCTCAGGTCGGGACCGATCGTCCCCACCGCGCCCGGCACCCCGGGAATGACGTGACAGGCGGAGCATCCGCCCTTTTGGAAGGCCTGCAGGGCAAGTTCGTTCTCGTACAAGCCGGCAGGCTTCTCGTCGGATGCTGATGCGGGCTGTCCAGTCTCAGACTCGGCGATCGCCGCGCCGACCAGCAGGACGCCCTTCATCCCCAGTTTTTCATGGGTCGAGTCGTAATATTTGAGGGCTGCATCCTGATTTGGCACAGTGAACGTAATGGAAGTGGTTTCGCCCTTCTTTGTGATCGTGTCCGACTTGACCTTGATGCCATCGAAGACGATGTCGTGCGTCCCCTCGCCGCTGTTGACCAGCATCACGGTGATCCGTTCTCCGGGCTCGGCATGCAGGGCTGGGTTGATTACGCCGTTGATCGCGCCGTCCACGCCCAGGTAGACGAAATTCCCGTCGCGCAGGGCGGTTGTCAGGACGTATTCGGTGTTCACCACACCGGTCGCCTGGGCGCAGGCCGCCAGGATGACCTGCCACGAGCAGGAAAAACGCGCCAAATCTTATCGCTTTCATACATTCTCCTTTGGTGATGGTTGAAGGGATTTCTCGTAACTTCTCCATGAGGTCCTGGAGCGGCAATTCGTACACCCGCGCCACATCCTCAAGCGTGCAAAACCGCGCCAGCCGGACATCCCACACAACCTGTCCGGAACGCCAGGAAGACGCTCGCCGCCCCCGGAAAACTGGCAAACGCCTTCTCAACGGTCATTTGGGAATCATTACGAGTATCCATTTGCCCTACCATACCCCCTATTGCCGATTTCCCTCTTTGCGCCAGCGCAAACAAGGAAAAACAAAAAGCACGCGGGACCCGCGTGCCTGTGCGCCTCATTCCTGGCCGGTTACTGGTCCAATCCCTCTGCGACCTGCACCAGCCCATGCGGATTGCGGATCAAGACCCGCTCGCGGCCTGTCTCCACCAATCCGCGCCTTTCCCAATCTGCCAGCACCCGGCTGACGGTGAAGATGGTCGTCCCCGAAGCCTCCGCCAGGTCCTGCCGCGCCAGCGGAAGTTCCACCATGGTCTCGTTTCCAGCGGCGCGCTCGCCGATCTGCGCCGCCAGCCGCAGGACGGTCAGGGCGATGCGGCGCTCCACGCGTTCGGTCGCCAGTTCGCGGTAGCGCTCCTGCATCTCCTGGATGTACCCGGTCATCAACTGCATCAAGCCAAAGTTCAGGTACGGGCGCGTCTGCAGGGCATCGTGCAGGAATTTGCTCTCGATGGCGAGAGCCGTGCTGGGCTCCAGCGCCTGCGCCGTGGCAGGGTACAGGGCGCCCACTTGGACCGCCCCGAGCGCGCCGAACATCTGCCACTCGTTGATCGTCCGCAAATTGACCTGTTGCCCCGCCGGGTTGGACTGGAGCAATTTGGCCCTGCCAGCCACCAGGATGTAAAAATATGTCGCCGGGTCGCCCTGCAGGAAGAAAAATTCACCCTCTTCGATCGTCCGCAGGATGGCTTTCGAGTGGAACAGCTGCAGATCCTCGTCTGTGGCTTCCCGAAAAACGCTGACGTGCCGCAGATCCGCAGGGTTCACATGCATGCGCCAATTCTACTCCCGCAGGCATTTTTGTACGGGATGAAATATAATCAAGGAAAAGCGATGAACAAAAGTCTCGCGTTTGGAAAATTCCACAAGACCCTGAAGGTTTTCGCACAGCGGACCTTTGGGGTCTGTTTAATGAAGGAGACATCATGAAACGCTGGAATGGGTGGGGAAACGTGAACACGGATTATCCCGTGCAGCCCTCCGCTCTCGAATATCTGACAAAACGCCTCGGCAGCCTGGACCCGATCCCTGATTCCGCCAAAGAAACCGTCCTCTCCGCTGTGACCGAGTCCCGCCTGCCCGCGCACCCGCTGGTGGACACGTCCGCAGAGGAGCGCCTCATGCATGCCCGCGGACAGTCCATGCGTGATTGGGTGGATCTGCGTTACGGGCGCGTGAACACCTTCCCCGATGGCGTGGCATTCCCCGAAACGGATGAGGATGTGCGCGGCTTGTTGAAGTACGCAAAGGATGCGGGCGCACAAGTCATCCCTTACGGCGGCGGGACGAGCGTGGTCGGTCACATCACGCCCTGCCCGAATGACAAGCCTGTGTTGACTCTCTCGCTCGAGAAGATGACGAAACTGCTCGACCTCGATGAAACCAGCCGGCTGGCAAATTTCCAGGCGGGTGTGGCAGGTCCGCAACTCGAGGAACAACTCAAGGCGCGCGGCTACACCCTCGGGCATTTCCCGCAATCGTTCGAATATTCCACGCTCGGTGGCTGGATCGTCACCCGCTCCAGCGGACAGCAATCCTACCGTTACGGCAAGATCGAGGCACTCTTTGCGGGTGGTCTGCTTGAGACGCCGCGCGGTCAACTGGAGATCAAACCCGTCCCTGCTTCTGCGGCTGGGATGGACATCCGCGAGATGGTGCTTGGGTCGGAGGGAAGGCTTGGGGTGGTGACGCAGGCGAAGGTCCGCGTGAGGCGTTTGCCGGAGGCGGAGGCGTTCTTCGGGGTTTTCTTCCAATCCTGGGAGCAGGGGTCCGATGCGGTGCGGGAGATCGTCCAAAGTGAATTGCCTGTTTCGATGCTGCGCTTGAGCAATCCGCTGGAGACGGAAACGACGCTCATCCTTTCGGGCAAGAGTTGGGTGGGCATGGCGGACCGCGGCCTGCGGATGATCGGCTATGGCGACACGCGCTGCCTGTTAATTTTTGGCGTGACAGGTTCGCGCAAACTGTTCAACCGTACGCGGCGGGATGTGGCGGCGGTTTGCCGCAAATACGGCGGGCTGGTCGTTGGAACGATCGTTGGGCATACGTGGGAGAAGAGCCGCTTCCTGTCTCCGTATCTGCGCAACACGCTCTGGGAAAAAGGTGTGGCGATCGATACGCTTGAAACCGCCCTGCCATGGTCGCAGGTGCACGAGGCGTCGGCGGCGATCCCGCAGTCCATTGTGGATGCGATGTCGAAGCATGATGAAAATGTGCTGGCGTTCTCGCATCTCTCGCACGTCTATCGTGATGGCGCGAGCATTTACACCACCTACCTTTTCAGGCGCACCGCTGACCCCGATGAATTGCTCGCCCGCTGGCAGGATATAAAGCACACCGCCAGCCTGACCATCCAAAAATTTGGCGGGACGATCTCGCACCAGCATGGCGTGGGCATGGATCATGCGCAATATCTGCCTGCCGAGAAAGGCGCTCTTGGCATGGATGCCATGCGCGCAGTCATCCAGTCATTTGACCCCGATGGGATGATGAACCCCGGTAAGTTATTGGATTAGACCGTAGACCGTGGACAGGAGACGGTCCATCGTCCACGGTCGGCGAATTGAGGAACGAACTATGCAGTGGAAAAAAGGCTGGCGCGATAACGTCTGGGCTGGATTGGACCAGCCTTGGGATCTGATCATCATTGGAGGAGGCATTACCGGCGCAGGGATCCTGCGCCAGGCAGCGCATGCGAAATTGCGCGCCCTGCTCGTCGAAGCGGACGATTTTGCCTCGGGCACCTCCAGCCGGTCATCGAAGCTGGTGCATGGCGGATTGCGATATCTTAAGAACGCCCAATTCAGGATCACGTTTGAATCGGTGCGCGAACGTGAATATTTATTGAAACAGGGGCGCGGACTGGTCAACCGCCTCGGCTTTTTGTATTCCTGCCTCGACGGGGACAGGATGCCGGGCTGGGTCTTCGGCGCGGGGCTGACGGTCTACGACATCATGGCGGGACAGTGGACCCATCGCTCCTACGATCTGGACGACACACGCGAGTTGTGTCCGCAGTTGACCTCGCCTGCCTTGCGAGGCGGCTATCGCTACTTCGATGCGACCACCGACGACGCGCGGCTGGTTTTGCGATTGCTTCGAGAATCGGTCGCCGAAAATGCCCTGAAAGGGTATGGGGGCGTTGCCCTGAACTATGCCCGCGTCGATTCGTTGTTGAAGACCCAAAACGGTCAGGTCCGCGGGGTGGCTTTGCGTGATACCTCTGGTGAAACCGAACGCCAGGCTGAAATCCGCGCGAAGGTGGTGATCAACGCCACAGGTGCGTGGGCGGATGAACTTCGTGGAGATATTCAACAGAAGCCCCGCATGCGTCCGTTGCGTGGAAGCCATCTGGTGCTCCCATTCAACCGTTTGCCGATCACGCGCGCAATCTCGTTTTCGCATCCGCGCGATGGACGCCCTGTGATGGCAATCCCCTGGGAAGGCGCGGTCCTCTTTGGCACGACGGACGTCGACCACAGATCAGACCTGCAGACCGACCCGTCCATCAGCCCCTCCGAAGCGGAATATTTGATGGAGGCGTTGCGGTTTGTTTTCCCTGAACAGGAACTCGATTTCAAGGATGTCATATCCACGTATTCGGGTTTGCGTCCCGTTGTAAACACAGGCAAAGCCGACCCATCGAAGGAATCGCGCGAACATGCCATCTGGGACGAGAACGGCCTGCTCACCGTCAGCGGCGGCAAGTTGACCACCTTCCGCATCATGGCGCGCGACGCGCTCAAAGCTGCCCGCAAATATCTCGGTCACGTTAAGTTTGATGTCAACACGCCTGTGCTCGATTCTTTCCCGCCCGAAGCTGAAGTCTGTTTCGACGAATCGACCCTGTCTCCGAATCAACGATTACGACTGCTCGCTCGCTACGGGACGGAATCCGTTCCGCTATTTGCGGCAAACTCTTTACACGAGTCGATATCAGGCACACCCTACCTTTGGGCTGAACTTCGTCAAGCCGCACGCGCCGAAGGCGTTATCCATCTCGATGACCTGCTTCTCCGCCGCGTCAGACTCGGTCTGCTCGCGCAGGACGGCGGCATGGATTTGCTCCCGCACATCCGCGCCATCGTCCAGCCTGAACTCGGTTGGGATGATGTGCGCTGGGAACAGGAAGTCAACGATTACGTTGAATTATGGAATCGCGCCTACAAATTGAATTGAAATTCAAACCACAGAGACACGGAGACACAGAGTTTTTTTATTTCTCCATGCATCGGTGTCTCTGGGGTTCTAAACAGGAATTTACCCATGCCCGAAAACCTCCTCGCCATAGATAACGGCACACAATCCGTCCGAGCGCTTCTGTTCGACCCGCGCGGGATTCTCCTTGCAAAGCAGCGCGTCCCCATCGAGCCGTACTACTCCACCACGCCGGGTCTCGCCGAGCAGGACCCTGAGGTCTTCTGGCGCGCGGTCTGCGAAGCCTGCCAGGGATTGTGGGCGCAGGGCGTGGACAAGTCCTCCATTGCGGCGGTCGCGCTTACCACGCAGCGCAGTACCGTCATCAACGTGGACATGACTGGCAAGCCGCTCCGTCCTGCCATCGTCTGGCTCGACCAGCGCCGCACCGAGGGGCTCAAACCAGTCGGCGGGTTGTGGGGTGCGGCCTTCGCGGTCGCGGGCGCGTCGGAGACTGTTGCGTATCTCCAGGCTGAGGCGGAAGCAAACTGGATTCGGACGAACCAGCCTCAGGTCTGGAACGAAACGCACAAATATCTCTTTTTGTCGGGATACCTCGTGTATCGTCTCGTCGGTCAATTTGTGGATTCCGTTTCCAGTCAGGTTGGATACATCCCCTTCGATTACAAATCGCAGGCGTGGGCAAAGCGGTGGGATTGGAAATGGCAGGCGGTTCCGATGGAGAAACGCCTCCTGCCCGACCTCGTGCCTGCCGCGTCGCAATTGGGTCTGATCTCTGCTGAAGCCGCATCCGCCACCGGCCTCCCGCAGGGACTCCCGCTCATTGCCGCCGCCGCCGACAAAGCGACAGAAGTGCTTGGCGCAGGCTGTCTCGAACCGCATATCGGCTGTCTGAGTTACGGCACGACTGCCACCATCAACACAACGCATAAGAAATATATTGAGGTCATTCCGCTCCTGCCGCCGTATCCTGCCGCTGTGCCCGGGCAATATAGTTTCGAGATCCAGGTCCAGCGCGGCTATTGGATGGTGACCTGGTTCAAGCATCAGTTCGGTCTGCGGGAACAGAAGCTTGCCGATGAACGTGCCATGGAACCCGAAGCTCTGTTCGACGAACTGGTGTATTCCGTCCCGCCCGGCTCTGATGGATTGGTTTTACAGCCTTATTGGTCTCCAGGCCTGCGCTTCCCTGGTCCCGAAGCGCGTGGAGCGATCATTGGTTTCAGCGACGTGCACACGCGTGCCCATCTATATCGAGCCATCCTCGAAGGACTGGCGTATGCCATGCGTGAGGGCGCCGAGCGGACAGCCAAGCGGAGCGGCATACCCATCACTGAACTGCGCGTCGCAGGCGGAGGCAGTCAATCGGATGCGGCGCTTCAACTCACTGCCGATATCTTTGGCCTGCCCGCCTCACGTCCGCATGTGTATGAAGCGTCTGGGCTTGGCGCGGCCATGGACGCGGCTGTTGGCGTTGGCATCCACAAGGATTTTCCTGCCGCCATCCGCGAGATGACCCGCGTCCGCGATACGTTCGAGCCTGACGCGAAAACACATGCCAGGTACGACGAGCTTTATTCTGGTGTATACAAGAAAATGTATGATCGCTTGAAACCCCTGTATGAAGTTATGCGTTCATTTCGTTGATTCGTAAATTCGTCATTTGCTGGTTGTGGAACATCAATTAAGAGCAGCCGACGCAGTCAATTGCCTGGTAAGCAGATATTCTGCAGATAAGGCTGAAGGTCAATGCGCTCCAGCGAGTCTGTAAGCGGGACAGAGCGCAGCCGCGCCAGCCTGTTTCTTCACCGAATCCGCGTACGAGATTGATGAGATCCAATTAGACACGAGGATCGCAAGAGGCAACAAATTCACCAAACCTGGATTTGAAGTTGTATTTGCTGAATTTTTGTGCGTTCTGGACAATGTCAGGGACATGAAAGCTGGTATGGACCCGCTCGAACTTTTGCACTGCCTCTGATAAGCATTCCGAGGTCTGTTCGGGGAAAAAGAGTCCTGTCACTTCCTCTTTTACCGTTTCCAATGCCCCGCCGCGTGCATAGGCAATGACGGGGCAGCCAGCCGCCTGCGCTTCGACTATGGCGATGCCAAAATCCTCCTCGGTGGCGCAGACAAAGCCACGGGCTTTCGCAAGGAGTTCATCCACTTCCTCGTCAGGTTGATAACCGAGAAATGTAATACTCGGACCAGCCATGTTTATCAGGCGCTTCAATTCCGGACCTTCTCCAACAATGACCAGCGGGAGGTTGAGGAGTGAAAATGCCCCCACAAGGATGTCGACCCGTTTATGTGCGACCAGCCTTGTTACTGTGATGTAGAAGATACTCATTACAGAGATCGCACAGTCAATCCTGTTTTTATGGGTATGGGCGGGCGGTCGGTTGCGCCAAATGGATGTCCCGCCTCCCAAAGGAGTTCCACATGAACTTTCCGATCCACCCTGAGAAATATAGATTGAAGGAAATGTATGGCGCAAGGGACATCGTCGAGTATCGGAAAAAGATCGGGCGCATGCCATCCCTTTCTGCGCCCGAAGGCATTCTGTTTTGCCTGGAGCGTGGATTGCCCTGGCGTCTGCGCTGGCGTATCCCGGTCAAACGCGCCAGTGGGATGAACGGTGATCTCTATGCCTTGAAGAAACCCAAAGACAAGATCGGGATCATGACCGGCTTTGGCGGCGGTTCCCGCATGACCGCGGAACTTGCAGAGGAGTTTGCCACCATGGGTGTGAAGAGCATGATCCTTATGACGTGGGGAGGCCTGCTCCAGCCCGACCTGAAACCGGGCGATATCGTTGTCATCGACAGGGCGGTCCGCGACGAAGGGACCTCCTACCATTATTTACCGCCGTCAAAGCATGTCCACGCCAGTATCGAAATGGCGGATCAACTCATCAATGCGATCGAGTCTCGTGGAGGAAAGTGCACGCGCGGCACCACCTGGACCACCGACGCGCCCTTCCGTGAGACGGTGGAGGAGATTCGCCAATATCAATCCGAGGGGGTGAAAACGGTGGAGATGGAATCTGCGGGATTGTTCACCATTGGGCAGGTGCGAAGCATTCCCGTTGTTTCAGTGGTGGTGGGAATGGATAGCCTGGCTGAATACCGCTGGCAGGTCCCCGAGAGACTGGACAACATCCTGCACTCACTTGAATTGGTCTACACTGCATCGCTGGATGTGCTGAAGAGCAGGTGATGGACTTTCAGATCCTTGATGTGTGTTTGACTGCGAATCGACTGCGCGTAGGCAGACCCAGGCTGGAGCTCCACTCGCTCTCGATCCGTGGGAAGGCTGATCCCGTCCGATTGGTCTTTGACTCGCAGACAGGACCTGCCGTGGGTGCGAGCATTATCCACATGGGCGGACGTTTCCGCATGGTCGCCAACGTCGTGGATGTCGTCCCGACCGATGCGGCGCTTCCCAGGCTGCCAGTGGCGCGCGCCTTGTGGATCCCGCGTCCGAACCTCAAAAAAGTGGCTGCTGCGGCATGGATCCATGCGGGTGGAGTGCACAACACTGGTTTTGGCTATTCGGTCACTGCCGAACATCTGCGCGACTTTGCCGGGATGGCGGGTATCGAGTTCCTGCTCATCGACGAGCACACCCGAGTGGATGAGTTCAAGGACAAGCTGCGCTGGAACGACCTGTTCTATCTCATCAATAATGGAATGTAATCTCACATAAGAGCCTCCTGCAAAACGGGAGGCTCTTTTCCAATCTGCCATGGACCGCCCGTGATTTTTACAACCGCGCGCATATTGTAGAACCACTTCGCATTCCCCTGGAATCGAGAGTCAAATTTATGGTCGGTATTGATATCTTCCCTGAACACTCTGGGTACACCTTGCCTGAAACGGATTAGACAGGTCATCCTCTAAAGTTACGAAAAAGTTACAGATCATGGAAAAGGCATAATTTGGGATAGAATCACGATGAAGTTCACCAAATTCATCTTATTTTCTGAAACACTACATTGCTACGGACAAATCATCTGGCGGTTTTTCGCTAGGGGAAATAGTTGAATAATTGATCCAGACAGTACTCCCATATTTACCTGGAGGAAATATCATGTCAAAAACCATGGCCCGTTCTTTTTCGATTATTTCCGTTCTGGCGATCCTTCTTGCGCAATTTGGGTTGGGTTCTGTGGCGGCGGCCGCGAATTTCACTGTCAACAGCACGGCTGATGCGGTGGATGCCGACCCTGGCGATGGTCTCTGCGAGACCAGGACTCCCGGTGAATGTACCCTGCGCGCCGCGGTCCAGGAGACTAATGTCCTGCCAGGGGAGGATACGATTACGATCCCCGCGGGGACATACCACCTGTCGATTGCCGGCGCATGGGAGGATAACGCGGCAACCGGGGATCTGGATGTCACCGATGACCTGGCCATCACCGGCGCCGGGATGGGCGTTACTCTAATCGACGGCAATGAACTGGACCGCATCTTTGACATCCGCAGCGGGGCATTGGAACTGTCCGATCTTGCCATACAGAATGGCATTGCAAACCCCGGCGGTGCGGTACGGGTGGGAATGTACGCCTCGATCAGGCAAGTTGCCTTCCTGAACAACCGATCCACATCTGTGGAACCGGATGGAAGCGGCGGAGCGGTCTTCGTCGGCGTCGAAGCCTCGGCGGACATTATCCAAAGCAGGTTCCTTGGCAACTTTGCCCGCTATGGCGGTGGCGCTGTTGCCAGCTCATCCACGAATACATTTACCATCACCGACAGCATATTCAACTCGAACACATCCGTTTTCGGGGGCGGGGCGCTGTATCCCAATGGGGAGTACATGCTGGTCGAGAACAGTACGTTCACAAATAACAGCGCCAATACCGGCGGAGCGATCCATAGCAACGCCGATGTGGTGGAGATCAATAACAGCACGTTTGTGGGGAACTCCGCGATCAACCGCGGCGCCGTCGATTCGCGCCTTGGGCTGGTCGTAATCAATAACAGCACATTCTTCGGTAATACAGCCTCAGGGCACGGAGGCGCGATAGGGAGTCAACTGTACGGGGCGGGTGGGTATTTGCAGGTGGGCAATTCGATCCTGTATGGTACCAACACTGACGTTTGCGAGACCATTGACGGCGCTGTCGGGGACCTTGGCAATAATCTGACCTGGCCATCCGAAAGCAATTGCCCCGGCATCCAGGCGGATCCCCTGTTGGCCGCCCTTTCAGACAACGGCGGACCCACCGAAACCATGGCGCTCTCGACGGGCAGCCCGGCAATCAATGCCGGAAACAATGCCACCTGCGCGGATACAGACCAGCGCGGCGTGACGCGTCCGCAAGGCTCTGCTTGTGATATCGGCGCCTTCGAATATGTGACCACCAACATCTTTCTTGTGACCAACGTCAACAATGGCGGAACAGGTTCCCTGCGACAGGCTATCCTGGACGCGAATGCTGCTCCCAATTTAGCCTCGGGACCCGATAAGATCCACTTCAACATCCCCGGTGCTGGCGTAAAAACCATTACGCCCAGTTCGGTCCTGCCTGCGGTCGCAGATCCCGTTGTGATCGACGGTTATACCCAGCCGGGCGCCTCTGCCAACACACAGGCAAGCCGCGCGGACGCGGTTCTGTTGATCCAATTGAGCGGTTCGAACGTCCCCGGTGCGGTCGCTCTGAACCTGACAACTGGTTCAAATGGAAGCCTGGTCCGCGGACTGGTGATCAACAATGGCTTCGGCATCGGCATCTGGGTGAACGGATCGGCTAATGCGACCGTCCTTCAGGGGAATTACATCGGCACGGATGCATCTGGAATAACCGCCGTTCCCAACGGAAGTCATGGACTGTATCAGGCTGGCATCCTTGTGGACGGCGCGCCCAATACGCGGATTGGCGGCATGGACCCGGCGGAACGCAACTTGATCGCCGGTAACAACGGCGACGGGATCGCCTTATGGAACAGCGGCTCTTTCGGCACGGTCATTCAGGGGAACTACATCGGTGTGGGCGCAGACGGTGTAACCGCGCTCCCCAATGGCGGCAGTGGCGGCAGTTTCGGGACTGAGGGCGGCGGCATCACGATCCGTAATTTTATTTCAGGCACGGAGATCGGCGGCACCATTCCCGGCGCAGGCAATCTCATTTCCAACAATGCGCCCTACGGCATTGTCGATTACTCCGGCACCAACACAGTCATTCAGGGGAATACGATCACAAACCAGGCTGGCATTGGCTTGTTCCTTGGCGGCAATTCGCATGCGATCGGGGATAACACAATCGCCTCGAACGGCGGTGCAGGTGTGGTTATTGACAGTGGGAACTCGAAAATACGGCGAAACCGCATTTACGCCAACGCCGGCCCGGATATCGATCTCGGCGGCGACGGGGTCACGTTCAATCACGTCGGCGTAATTCCCGGCCCGAACAATTATCAGAACTATCCCGTGCTGGACCTGGCAACCTCGGATGGCGTGACAACGCGCATCCTGGGCAGGTTGGACTCGGAACCCAATCAGGACTATACAATTGATGTCTTTGCAAATGAAACCTGCCATCCCACGTTCTTCGGGGGCGGAAAAGACTATATTGGCTCGTTCAATGTGTCAACCGACGCCAGCGGGTATGCAAGTTTCGACCAAACCATCCTGGCAGGCGCGACCGAACCGCACGGGATTACCACGACAGCCACAGGAGAGAACGGTACATCCGAATTTTCCTATTGCCGCCCAGTTTCAACCCCCAACCTGAACTGGGTGCAGGCGCAGGATGTCCCCACCACATCGCAAACCGGGCAATTCATCACTGACCGCTTTCAGGAAAAGTGGTTCAAATTCCCGGTTCAGCCTGGGTCAACAGTGAGCGTTAGGCTGACAAGCCTGCCGGGCAGCGCTGTAAGCCTGCACCGCGACCCCTATCCCATCTATAACGCATTGATCCTCCCGCAGAATGCCCCGGCGTTGAGCGCTCAAGCCTCCGATGCGGCATTCCTGCCTTCGGGATCGTTGCCCTCTGGATCCCTGCCTTCCGGCTCACTGCCGTCCGGTTCTCTGCCCTCCGGTTCCCTGCCTTCCGGTTCATTGCCGACCGGGTATCTGCCCTCTGGATCCCTGCCTTCCGGCTCGCTCCCGTCCGGTTCATTGCCCTCCGGTTCTTTGCCTTCGGGCTCACTGCCTTCCGGCTCTCTCCCTCTGGTTCTCTGCCTTCCGGCTCACTGCCGTCCGGTTCCCTGCCTTCTGGATCCCTGCCTTCCGGCTCGCTCCCGTCCGGCTCATTGCCTTCCGGTTCCCTGCCTTCGGGATCGTTGCCTTCCGGCTCACTCCCGTCCGGTTCACTGGATGCGTACGCCAGCGCGGCGAGGAACAGCCTGTTGGGCATCTCCATGGATCCCTATGCAACCGTCCAGACCATCGAGCGGAATACTTACGAACTGCAGGAAGACCTCTATGTACGCGTGGTCGGACCCTATGATCTGGAGAATCCGTTCATGGTCGAAGTGGCAGTTGCAGGCGGAGTTTGCGGCGCAGTTCAGCAAGTCCCGGCTGGGTTGTCAGTCATCTCCGGGGCGCCCGTCCCATCCGGGAGTTTGAAATCCCTGATCCTGACGGATTCCAGCCGGTTGCACGGCACATCAACAGAAATTGCCGATGCGCTCGACGCTATGGAGACGCTCGCACTGCGTTCTGATGTGATGGGTGTTGTGATCGACCTCGCGGATACCAGATACGAGCGTGTGGCGTTCGCCAACACGCAAGCCGACCAGAACCTGGCATGCGCGGCCGCGAAGAACACAGTGGCGAACGAGGTCAAAAATGTGATCGACGCCTATCGCGCGGCAAACCCAACCCTTGAATACATCGTTCTGGCTGGCGGCGCGGATGTGATTCCCTTCTTCCAGGTCCAGGATGTCTCGGGGCTGGCTTACGAAAGGGAATACGTTGTGCCTGTGGCGCCCTCCACTGCCTCTGAGGCCGGGCTGATGACCAACCTGGTGCAGGGGCAGGACGGCTACGGTTCACAGGTTGATTTCACGCAAGCCGGGCATACCCTGGCCTTCCCGAACCTGGCGGTCGGCAGATTGGTGGAAACCGCGTCCGATATCAGCGCTGCGGTTGATGCCTACATCCTGACGGATGGCGTCATCGTGCCGAATTCAGCCCTCGTCACCGGGTATGACTTTGTCGGCGACGCGGCTGTGGAGATCAAAGCAGAACTGGATGCGGGGACGAACTCCAGCGCGGATACCCTCATCCAAATGCCTGGTCTTCCCCCGACCGATCCAAGCGCATGGACCGCAAATGAACTGCGCGCAAAACTGCTCGGCGGCAACTTCGATATTGCCATGCTCTCCGGTCATTTCAGCGCGGGCAACCTGTTGGCAGCTGATTACGTGACCGAACTTTCCGCGGCGGAGATCACCATGTCCCCGGCGGACTTGAATCATGCTCTGATCCTCGCCTTGGGCTGTCACAGCGGATATACGATTCCGAACAGCGATCTGTTGCCGGGCGTCTCGCCGGACCCGGACTGGGCGAAGGCTTTCCTGCGCAAGGGCGCGGCTGGTTATATCTCAGCCACGGGTTACGCCTACGGAGATACCGAACTGGTTGAGTATGGCGAGCGCCTCTTCCTGCTGATGGCACAGCAATTCCGCACCGGAAGCGGCCCGGTCTCCCTCGGACAGGCAGTTGTGAAAGCCAAACAACAATACCTTGCTGAGACGGCTCAACTCACCGGCATCGACCATAAGACTCTCGTAGAGACGACGTTGTACGGACTGCCGATGATGAAGGTGGATATGCCCGGGGCACGTATCAATCCTCCTTCCGAGGATTTAATCGTCGGTGCGACTGACCTGGTCACGGGCGGACCCGGCGCAAATTTTGGATTGAACAGCGCGTCTGTCACCCTGGACCCGGTCACCATCACGAATACGAAAGTCCTGGAGAACCTGTCCAACGGTTCGATGGTAACCACCACTTATCTCTCCGGTGCGGACGGCGTGGTCGTCAACCCGTTCGAGCCGATCTTCCCCAAAGAGATCTACAACGTCAACGCAACCGGGAATATACTGCGCGGCGTGGCATTCCGCGGCGGCAGTTATACCGACCTGAATGGGATCGTGCCGCTGACATCCTCCCCCACGACCGAGACCTCAACCGCGCACCTCTCGTACAACACGAACGTCTTCTACCCCACCCAGACCTGGATGCCGAATTTCACCGATGCGTTCAGCGGCGGGGATACACGCCTGATCGTATTCCCCGCACAGTTCCGTTCGAGTGCGCCCGGCGCCATTGACGGCACCCTGCGCAAGTTCGATGAATTGGACCTTGCGCTTTACTACCTGCCCGCCAACTGGACGGACGCAGGCAGTTCCGCATCGACGAAAGCCGCCGCAGTCAGTGCCGCCCCGACAATTCTGGGAGCCTCGGCGGTTGAGAATGGCAGTAGTCTGGCTTTCAGTATCAATGCCGTGGCGGAAGGCTCGGCAGGTGTGCAGGCGGTATGGGTGCTTTACACAGGCAAAGCAGGCAGTCCCTATTACGGGACATGGGCGCCGCTCGATCTAAGCCAAAGCACGGCTGATCCCACCTTGTGGGAAGGCGTGCTCACGCTCCAGGCGGGTGAAAACCCGCAGGATATCCTGTTCATGGTGCAGGCTGTGGGAGGCGCGGGTCTGACGTCTCTGGCGACCAACCTCGGCGCGTACTATGGCATCACGCCCGAAAACGCGACTCAACTTCCGCCTCCTGCGCAAACGACGCTGACTTTCCAATCCCCGCCCGCAAGCGGGATCTACCTGAAGCGGAGCACATTCGTCCTGCTCCTGCAATCCAGTGGACAACCACTGGCGGGCCAACTTGTGACGCTGGATGTCGGCGGTCAACAAGCTTCGGGAGTGACCAATTCCTCGGGTGAAGTGGCGCTCACTCTAAATCTTGTCGTGCGCCCGGGCAACTACACCGCCCAGGCGAGTTTCCGCGGCAATGCCGAATATCTCAGTTCCAATGCCGCAAGCGCCTTCACTGTGAACAAGGACGCCACAACCCTGACGGTCACACCCTCCTCAGCCAGTGTTTTGATTGGTCAGCCATCACCCTTTGTGGCAGTGGTCCGCGATTTGTCCGGGCGCGCTCTGGGCGGGCGATCTGTGATCTTCATCGTCCACAACAGCACGGACAGGTTCGCTACTTCTGTGATCGCAGATTATCTCGGCAATGTCGCTCTTGGAACCGTCCCCCTGCCTCCGGGCATGTACACATTGGACGCGTACTTCAACGGCACGGTCCCTATCAACCCTGGCAACCCTCTGATCCTGACCGACGACTATTACCAAAACTCGAGTGCGCTCGGGTTGTCATTGACGCTCACAGGCGATACCGCTCCGCCGATGATCACAGCCGGGGCAACCAAAGCCGACTCCACGCCATATCCGGCCGGTGAATGGTCGAATCAGGATGTAACGGTCCGCTTCACCTGTACAGATACTGGTAGCGGCCTCGCCTCCTGCCCCGCCGACCAGGTCTACAACGCCGACGGCATTTTCACAGCTGAAGGCACCGCGAGAGACAACGCGAACAATTCCGCCAGCGTCAGTTTTGGGCCGATCCAGATCGACAAGACTGCCCCGACCCTGACCGCCAGCGTCACACCCAACCCGGTCCATCTGAATGGAAGCGCCGCAGTCACGGCCGATGCGTCGGATGCCGGCTCGGGAGTGGCAACGCAGACCTGTGGCGCGGTATCCACAAACACGGTTGGCGAGAAGACGGTCACTTGTACGGCCACGGATCATGCCGGAAACACCACCGTTATCAGTGTGCCCTATCATGTGATCTTCAATTTCTCGGGATTCCTCCCTCCTGTGAATGTTCCACCGTATCTGAATCAGATGAATTCGGGCCGGGCAGTTCCCATCAAGTTCAGCCTTGGTGGAAACCAGGGGCTCGCTGTCTTCGCGGCTGGTTACCCAGTATCGCGCCGGGTCCAGTGCGGTACGCTTGAACTGGTTGACAATGTGGAAGTAACGCTGACAGCCGGATCGAGTTCTCTCAGTTATAGTCCAGCGACAGGACTGTATAATTATGTCTGGAAAACCGACAAGTCGTGGGCAGGTACCTGCCGCCAGTTGACCGTGAAATTTGTTGACGGGCAGACCTACACTTTGAATTTCAACTTTGTCCGTTAGACGGGTCGATGGGTCGCTTGTGGGAATTCCCTTGGGTTCTTCCACAGGCGACCCTGTCTGAATATCTGAAAATCCCGTCTGTGCGGGTAAAATACTACAATCGTTCCAGGTCAATCTTCGAGAGCCGCTCCACTCGGCAAACACTTTATGAATTCAGGTCACTATGGAATCCCTGTACGCATATATCCCAACAGACCGGCGTTATGCACTTTCGCGAGGCTATGAGCTTCCCGATGCGACAACTGGCGCCGCTTTGTTTGCCGATATATCTGGTTTTACCCCGCTGACGGAGGCGTTGGTACTGGCACTGGGTCCTCAACGAGGTGCGGAGGAGTTGACCCGCAGACTTAATCAGATCTATGATGCGCTGGTGGGGGAGATCGAAAATTATCGCGGAAGTGTCATTGGTTTCAGCGGCGACGCCATTACCTGTTGGTTTGACGACCAGGAGCCGGAATACCTCCACCCCCATCCCAAAACATCCCCCGTAATTCGGGCAACCGCCTGTGCGTTGACCATCCAACGGATCATGGGGCAGTTTGCGCAGATCGATATCCCCGGGGCAGGCATGGTCTCCCTGGCGATCAAGGTGGTGGTGACGGTCGGCTCTGCAAGACGGTTCCTGATTGGGGATCCAAAGATCCAGCTTTTCGATACGCTTGCCGGGGAAACACTTTACAGGCTGGCGGCTGGCGAGCACCGTGCCGAGCGTGGTGAAATATTGCTCGATCAGCCAGCTGCCGCCGCCCTGGGGGAACAGATCGAGATACTGGAGTGGCGGGATGACCCGGAAAGCGGCGAACGATTCGCTGTTGTCAACAAATTGAATGTAGACGTTCAGACCGATCCCTGGCCGCCCCTGAAAACTGAATTGCTGGATAATGAACTGGTGCGGCCCTGGTTGCTGCCACCCGTGTACGAACGCCTGATGAGCGGCATGGGGGAATTCCTGACCGAACTACGGCCGACCGTGGCGCTTTTCCTGCGATTTTCGGGCATTGATTATGATGATGACCCGCAAGCCCGTTCCAAACTCAATACGTATGTACAGGCAGTCCAACGCATCCTGGCTCGCTATGATAACTACGTGCACCAGTTGACGATCGGCGACAAGGGAAGTAATTTCTATGTATCGTTTGGCGCTCCCCTGGCTCATGAAGATGATGCGATTCGTGCGATTGCGGCAGCCCTGGAGTTGCGCGATATCCAATTGGAATTCATCACAGACGTGCAAATTGGCGTAAGCCAGGGGCTCACGCGTGCCGGTGCTTGCGGCGGTCTGCGTCGCCGAACTTACAGTACGATAGGCGACGCAGTCAACATGGCGGCCCGCCTGATGCAGAATGCTCCCGTTGGCCAGGTGCTGGTCAATGAAAACGTACGCAAGGTCACCGTGGACAACTTCACCTGGGAGGAACTTCCACCGCTGAGTGTCAAGGGGAAGTCTCAGCCGGTAACCGTGTTTCGTTTGATCGCCCGACAGGCATCGCGGGGGATCCGCCTACACGAGCCGAAATATGCCCTGCCCATGGTTGGACGCGCCGCCGAGTTATCCCTGGTTGAGGAGATGCTGGATATCACCTTGCTTGGGCATGGTCAGATCCTGGGGATCACAGCCGAAGCAGGCATGGGGAAATCACGTTTGATCGCTGAAATCATTCGACTGACGCAAGGGCGTACCATCGTCGGTTACGGAGGCGAATGCCAATCCTATGGGACCAGCACCAGTTACCTGGTCTGGCAGAATATATGGCGCGGTTTCTTTGGTCTGGATCCAGCCTGGTCGGTGCCTGAACAAATCGAATCGTTGAAACAGCAATTGTCAGAGATCGCCCCGACCTTGCTCCCGCGTCTTCCTCTGCTGGGGGCTGTGCTCAACCTCCAGATTGCGGACAACGAATTGACCGCTTCCTTCGATGCAAAACTCCGCAAGGAATCCCTTAAATCCCTGCTCGTTGACTGCCTGCGTAAACGTGCGCATTCGATGCCGCTCCTGCTGGTGCTCGAAGATTGCCACTGGCTTGATCCGCTATCCCACGACCTGTTGGAGGTGATCGGTCGGGCGATTGTGGACCTCCCTGTGCTGATCGTCATCGCATACCGCCCACCTCAAATTGACAGACTGCTGGCACCCCGTGTGAGCCAGCTCCTGCATTTCACTGAGATCCCACTGGCCGATCTGCCTTCGGATGAGATCGAGCAGTTGGTTTCGTATAAACTCGGTCAGATCTATGGAGAACAGACCAAACTCCCGCAAGCGTTTATCGAGAAGATCAACCTGCGGGCGGAAGGCAACCCGTTTTACATTGAGGAGCTGCTTAACTTTCTGCACGATCGCAAGATCGATCCCCAGCACCCCGAAGCGCTCGAACAGATCGATCTGCCGAACAGTCTCCACAGCCTGATCCTCAGCCGTATCGATCAGCTCAGTGAAAACCAGAAATCGCTGTTGAAAGTGGCAAGCGTGATAGGCCGGTTGTTCCGCGCAGCCATATTATGGGGAATATACAACCAGTTTGGAGATCAGGACCAGGCCAGGAACGACCTGGATATCCTGAGCGCCATGGAACTTACGCCAATGGACACGCCCGAGCCGGAACTCGCCTACCTCTTCAAGCACATCCTGACCCAGGAGGTCGCTTACGAAACCTTGTCGTTTGCCACGCGGGCGATGCTCCATGACCAGATCGGACAGTACATCGAGAATATGTATCAGGAAGTCCTTGACCAGTATGTCGATCTGCTTGCCTATCATTTTGAGCATGGCGAGAATCTGGTAAAAAAGCGGGAATACCTGCTAAGGGCTGGCAAGGCTGCCCAGGCAGACTATTCGAACACAGCGGCAATCGCATATTATAGGAAAGTGCTGCCGTTGCTCCCTGAAGAGGACCAGGTTGGTGTGATTCTCAACCTCGGTCAGGTGCTCGAATTGGTGGGGGATTGGAAAGAGGCGGAGTCGTTTTATCAACAGACTGAGGCACTGACGAATCGCCTGAACAATGAGGCAGGTCATGCCCAGGCGCAGGAGGCATTGGGATGGCTGCTCAGGAAACAGGGGGAGTATGCTGATGCCGAGGCCTGGCTGGTACGCGCCCGCGATAGTTACGAGCAGCTCGGTGATAACAGTGGTGTCAGCCATGTGTTGTCAGATATCGGCGAGATCTATCGGCTTCAAGGCAGATACGCTCAAGCGCGCGGATATTATGAAGAAAGCCTGAGCCTGGCGGCAAACATCTCAGAGGTACGGCTCCGCCAGAAGGCACGGGCTCATGCACTCAAGGGAGCCGGAACCGTCGCCACCTGGCAGGGCGATTATGCAACCGCCCGAGAATTGAATCTAGGAAAGTCTGTCCCTGCGGCGGGAACTGGGCGACACTCCCGGCGTAGCCACCCTGCTCAACAATCTTGGGATCGTTGCGCGGTTCCAGCGTGACCTCACCGCCGCGCGCCAGATGAACGATGAAAGTCTGTCACTCTTTCGGAAAATGGGCGACCGCTGGGCAGTCGGTCAGCTTCTCAACAATCAAGCCTGTGTGGCCAGCGACCAGAAGGAATACGCTGAGGCGCGCCTGTTGCTCCAGGAAAGTCTTATGATCCGCCGCCAATTGGGGGACAAGGCTGGATTGGCGCTCTCGCTCAACACCCTGGCTGATGTTGTACTGGATGAAGGTGAATTCAGCGAGGCCCGTCCCCTGCTTGACGAGAGTCTGATGATCAGCCGCGATTTGGGTGACCAGACAGCGATTGCCTACCTGCTCGAGGATTATGCGGGACTCTCCGCCGCCGAGGCCAGGCCTGAAAAGGCGCTTCAACTGGCAGGATTTGCGGCCGCCTTGCGGGAATCGATCGGCGCGCCACTGCCGCCTTCAGAACAGGCGCGGGTTGACCGCATGCTTGCACCCGCAAAGGACGCCTTGTCAGAGTCTGTGCGTGCAACCGTGTGGGAAAGCGGGCGGTCCATGCGGATGGAGCAAGCCATCGAATTGGCGTTCTCTGCTCGATGAGCTATGCCCTCCGTTGGCGTATCCATTTGAAGGATTCTACAGCGATGAAGACGATCAGGCTGAAGGCGAGGCTGACGAGCAGGTCCCGAAGGCTGAGCGGGGTTGTGGAGAAGGCCTTGTTGAGGAAGGGGACATAGATCACAGCCATCTGCAGGGCAAAAGTCAGCAACACGGAACCCAGCATGACCTTGTTCGAGAAAAAGCCGATCTGCCACAGCGTGTCCCGATCGGAACGGGTTGCCAGTGCGTTACCCATTTGAGCGAGGGTGAGCGTTGTAAAGGTGACCGTCCGCCATACCTCTGGGGATGCGGATGGGTCCATTCGGAAATACAGGTAGCCAACACCGAGAGAGACCAACCCCATCAATAGACCGATCCACAGGATGTCACGCGCCATCCCACGCCCAAAGATATTTTCTCGGGGTGAATAGGGTGGCCGGCGCATGACGTTTTTTTCGGCAGGTTCGACCGCCAGCGCCAGGCCGGGCAGGCCATCGGTGACAAGGTTGACCCACAGAATTTGAAGCGACGTAAGCGGTAAAGGCATGCCGATGAATGGCGCGAGCAACATCACCCAGATCTCACCGGCGTTGGAGGTCATGGTGTATTTGATGAATTTCCGAATGTTGTCGTAAATGCGCCGCCCTTCCCTCACCGCTTCAACAATGGTGGCGAAGTTGTCATCCAGAAGGATCATATCCGAGGCTTCCTTGGTGACATCGGTGCCGGTGATCCCCATTGCCACGCCGATCTCCGCCTTTCTCAGTGCGGGCGCGTCGTTGACGCCATCCCCGGTCATCGAGACGACGTGTCCGCGGGATTGGAGCGCCTGGACCAGCTTGAGCTTATGCTCGGGGGAAACGCGGGCATAGACCGGCACTTCTTCGACCACGGCCTCCAGTTGTTCAATGGTCATCCCGTCCAGGTCACGGCCTGTGAGCGGCTTGCTTCTTTCGGCGATCCCTAACTCCGCGGCAATATAGGCCGCAGTCAGCGGATGATCCCCCGTGATCATCACGGTACGAATGCCTGCCGTTTTGGCTTCCTGCACGGCACCCAGGACCTCAGGGCGGGCTGGGTCGATCATGCCGACCATGCCGATGAAGATAAGGTCCTTTTCGACGGGCTCAGGTGTATCACTCTGGCAGAAGGCAAGCCCGAGCACCCGCATCCCGTTCTGGGCCAATTCGTTGTTCGCCTTCAGGATGCGTTTGCGCCAGGATTCATCCAGGGATTCGGTCTGACCGGATGCCCAGACCCGGTTCGAGACTTCCAACAGGCTGTCCACCGCTCCTTTGGTGATCACCAGGTAATGGTCCGGTTCGAAAAAGTCCGGGCGGGAATCCTGATAAGGGTTTAGCAGGTCAGGTACCAGGTCTGGGTTGGGGCGGTGAACGGTCGTCATCCGCTTGCGCTCTGAGTCAAATGGCAGTTCCGCAACGCGCGGGAACGCCTTCTCCAGATCCGCTTTCCATAGCCCTGCCTTGGCGCTGGCGGTCACCAACGCGCCTTCGGTCGGATCGCCAATCGTTGAAAACGTACCCGGTTCGCCTGGAACTGCCTCAAGCACAGCGTCGTTGCATAAGGCGCTCCCAGCCAGCGTCAAAACAATGGGGGGGCTTTCCCGCAACAAGGGCTCGGGGTCATCGTTGGCATTGACGGTCGGGCTAAAACTGCGCAGGCGCGCCTGCAGATTGAGGGCATTCTCTGCCACGTCCACGAACGTTACGGTCATGCGGTTCTGGGTGAGGGTGCCGGTTTTATCGGAGCAAATGACCGTCACGGAACCGAGTGTTTCCACAGCCGGGAATTTTCGGATCAGGGCGTTGCGCTTCAACATGCGCTGGGCGCCGAATGCGAGTGCAATTGTCACCACGGCTGGCAATCCTTCCGGGACTGCAGCCACCGCCATTGCCACCGAGACTTTAAACAGTTCGATCCAGTTTTCACCACGCAACAGGCCAAGGATAAAAACGATCGCAACCAGGAACAGCGCGGCAAACGCCAGACCCTGGGCAAGTTGTTCGAGTCGTCTCTGCAGGGGTGTTTTTTCGGTGCCGACCGACTGGAGCAAGTCGGCGATCTTGCCCAATTGGGTTTTCATTCCCGTGCCTGTCACCAGTGCCATCCCATGGCCATAGGTGACAACCGTACCCATATACACAGAGTTGACGCGATCCCCCAACGCCAGATTCTCCCCCTTGAGCGGAGCGATGTCTTTTTCGACCGCCTCCGACTCCCCGGTCAGAACTGCTTCCTGTACCCTCAAATTGACCGACTCCACTAGCCGCGCATCCGCCGGGACCGTGTTGCCTGTCTCCAACTGGATGATGTCGCCTGGAACCAGCGAAAGGGCGGTGATCTCCTGCAAGCGCCCATCCCGCCGGACGCGAACGCGAGGGACTGCCATGCGCTTGAGAGCCGCCATCGCCTGTTCGGCACGGTACTCCTGAACAAAGCCTAGTACCGCGTTGAGGACCACGATGATCATGATAACGATCGCATCGGTTGTCTCGCCGAGGATGACAGAGACGATGGCGGAGATAATTAACATCACCACCATGACGCCTTTGAACTGTTCCAGCAGGATCGCCCAGGGTCCTTTGCCAGTCCGTTCGACCAGTTCGTTCGGTCCGTGCTCTGCGAGCCGCCGTTCCGCCTCCGCGGCGGTCAAGCCGTTTTCCAAATCACTGTCGATCTGTCGGATGGCTTCCTGACTCTCAAGTGCGTGCCATTCAGTCATGGCTCCTCCTGTATTGATTTCTAATCTCCATGGCAATCATTGTATATCGAAATTGTGAAAATTTATAGATGTGATAATGGAACCCATCTGGCCGCAACCGGCTCGATCTCTTTGACGCTCATTTCCAGTGTGGTCTCCAATTGGCTTTTCCTCCGAAGGGGACATTTTAACTTTGCACAAATGGGACATTTCTACTTTGCCCTAACACCATATCGAAATCTCTTGACTATTGAGTGATAGTTTGCTAGAATGTTATCGTTCCCGTTATCGATAACGGGAACGATAACATTCTATGCGACCAAAATCGGTACGAGCTACAATAAAAGAAGTTGCGTCTGTGTCAGGGGTATCCACTCAGACGGTTTCCCGTGTTATTAATGACAGGCCAGATGTTGCCCCCGAGACCCGAAAAAGGGTACAGGAGGTAATAAGGGATTTAAGTTATCGCCCGAGCGCCCTTGCGCGTAGTTTAATTAGCCAGCGTAGTCAAACTTTGGGTGTGGTTACAGCCGGTCTTAGATATATCGGTCCATCACGAACTTTGAGCGGGATTACATCTGCAGCAGAGGAGTTGGGGTATTCCGTGCTCCTGAAAGAACTACCCGATTTTGCGACAGAAGATATTACACCGATCTTCCAGGCTTTCCTTTCACAACATGTTGACGGGATCATCTGGGCTGTGCCGGAAGTCGGCGAAAACCGGAAATGGGTCAACAATCCGCCTGCGGATATTGATGTTCCGCTTGTTTATCTAACAATGGAGCCTCGAGACAATCTTTCGATCGTCTCCATTGATAATTATCTTGGCGGGCGGATGGCGATGTCTCATTTGCTTGAGCGGGGATATCGAAAGATCGGTCATATTTCCGGGCCATTGGATTGGTGGGAATCGCGCCAACGAATGGCTGCCTGGAGGGATTCCCTGATGGAGGCCGGGCTGAATGCGTGTGATGAGCATTTTGTTGAAGGAAATTGGTCTTCAGCAAGCGGTGCACTGGCAATCGAGAAACTGTTCGATCAATACCCGGATTTGGACTCGATCTTTGTGGCGAATGACCAAATGGCTTTGAGCGTCATGCAGTTCTTTGGGGAAAAAGGTATACGCATCCCTCAGGACGTTGGAATTGTCGGCTTCGACAATATGGCTGAATCCGCTTTCTTTTCCCCGGCGTTGACAACCATTCAACAGGATCAACATAGCGTGGCAAAAATAGCTGTTGCAGAGATCATTAAGATCATCGAATCAGGCTGGCAGGAACTTGAACCTGTTTCCCCTCAATCCATAATTCTGCCGCCGACACTTGTAGTAAGACAAAGTTCCCTTCGAAAAGAGAAAGGGGGTGATGCTACAGACAATTGACAAAAAACTGCAAGGTGGAGACACATTTGAAATGGTTTGGACCTGACATGTGTGTTTCCAGGTAAGGCAGACGTATCGTTGGTTGGTAGTCTTGTTGCTCTTACCAAATTCGCACGACAACAATAACATTCGATAAATTCATCAAGGAGAAAAAATGTCCAAGAAATTGCTTTACAACCTGCTGGCGGCTCTTATGCTGGCTAGTCTCGTGCTTACAGCTTGTGGCGCTGGCGCCCCCGCGGCGACCGAAGCCCCCGCTGAAGAAAAACTACTGGTTGGTATTTCCATGCCCACCAAGAGCTCAACCCGCTGGATCTCGGATGGCGAGAGCATGGTCAAAGAATTCGAGGCCATGGGTTACGCAACCGACCTGCAGTTTGCTGACAATGACATCCCCAACCAGCTGGCGCAGATCGAAAACATGGTCACCAAGGGCGCCAAGGTCCTCGTGATTGCAGCCATCGATGGCACGACCCTCTCTGATGTTCTTCAGAAGGCACATGATAGTGGCGCCATCGTAATCTCCTATGACCGCCTGATCACCAAGACCGCCAATGTGGATTACTATGCCACCTTCGATAACTTTGGTGTAGGCGTTATTCAGGGAACTCAGCTTCTCGAAGGCCTCGGCCTGAAACCCGGCGAAAAAGCCCCCGCTGGCGTTGGTCCCTTCAACGTCGAACTGTTCGGCGGCTCCCCCGACGACACGAACGCCTTCTATTTCTATGATGGCGCCATGTCCGTCATCCAACCCTTCATCGACGACGGCACGATCGTCATCCAAAGTGGACAAATGGGCATGGACCAAGTCGGCACCCTGCGCTGGCTGGCTGCTACAGCCCAGTCCCGCATGGACAACCTCCTGAGCGCCTTCTACACTGACAAGCGCGTGGATGCAGTCCTCTCCCCGTACGATGGTCTTAGCATCGGTATTCTCTCCTCCCTCAAGGGCGTTGGTTATTGCACCACTGAACAGCCGTGCCCCGTTGTAACGGGTCAGGATGCAGAAGTTGCCTCCGTCAAGTCGATCATCGCCGGCGAACAGACCTATACCGTGTTCAAGGACACACGCGTTCTTGCGAAGCAGGCTGCCAAGATGGCTGACCAGGCTCTCAAGGGCCAGACCGTTGAAATCAACGACACCACGACCTATGACAACCTTGTCAAGGTTGTGCCTTCCTATTTGCTGGTCCCGATCAGCATTGATATTAACAACTACCAGAAAGAATTGGTGGACAGTGGCTATATCAAGGCTGAAGATCTGAAATAAGTAGTTTTGTATTTGGTGCATGAGGATGGAAACATCCTCATGCACCATCTTGTTCTACTTCTACAAAGTATTGGCGGTTTGATGTTTGTTTTGAGACCATAAAAAATTAAGTTAAAATAGCGCCACTTATCATCCCATACAAAACAAGGACGAGAAGAATATGTCTGATGTCATTTTGGAAATGCGCAACATTACAAAGACTTTCCCCGGCGTAAAAGCGCTTGATAATGTAAGTTTTAGCGTGACGCAGGGAGAAATCCATGCCCTGGTGGGAGAGAACGGAGCGGGAAAATCGACCTTGATGAATGTGTTGAGCGGCATATACCCACACGGTTCTTATAGCGGGGACATCTATTTTCAAGGCAAGGAATGTCAGTTTCGGGATATTACTGAATCTGAAGCAGTCGGGCTTGTCATCATCCACCAGGAACTTGCTCTTATTCCCTATCTCTCCATTGCAGAGAATCTTTTTCTTGGAAATGAACGCGCAAAAAATGGTGTAATCGATTGGAACGAAACCATATCCAAAACCAAGGAATTGACCGAAAAGATAGGGTTGCACGAGTTGCCGGATACGCTGATCACAAATATGGGTGTGGGCAAACAGCAGTTGGTTGAAATTGCCAAAGCATTGGCAAAAGAAGTTAAACTTCTTATTTTGGATGAACCCACAGCCTCATTAAATGAAAGCGATAGTGAAAAACTGCTTGAGTTATTGCTCCAATTGAAAGGGCAGGGAGTTTCCTCGATTTTAATTTCTCATAAATTAAGCGATGTCTCCAAAGTGGCTGATTCCATCACGATTCTTCGCGATGGTGCCACGATTGAAACCCTGGATTGCCATAAAGACAAAATTACCGAAGACCGTATCATTCGGGGCATGGTGGGACGTGATCTAACACACCGTTTTCCGCCGCGCGAATCGAAGATTGAAGAAGTGATTTTTGAAGTGCGTGATTGGAATGCATATCATCCGCTTCACGAAGACCGCAAGGTCAGTAACAATGTAAATATCAACGTTCGCAGAGGCGAGGTTGTTGGGCTTTCGGGGCTAATGGGGGCGGGAAGAACAGAGCTGGCGATGAGTATTTTTGGTCGCTCTTACGGTAGACACATTAGCGGTAGGGCTTATAAACACGGGAAGGAAATTGATATCAGCAATATTGATAAAGCCATTGCTAATGGAATTGCCTATGCAACAGAAGACCGGAAAGCATATGGTCTGGTCCTGATCCAGGAGATCAAAGATAACATCACCCTGGCGAATCTGGAGGAAATTTCGGACCACGGGATTGTTAATGAACCCAAGGAAATGACCGTCACCAGCGGATATCGGGACAAGCTTAATATTAAAAGTTCCAGTATTCGGCAATTGGCTGTTAATCTTTCCGGCGGCAATCAACAAAAAGTGGTGCTTAGTAAATGGTTATTTGCAAGTCCGGAAATTCTGATCCTAGACGAACCCACGCGCGGCATTGATGTCGGTGCGAAGTACGAAATTTACACCATTATTAATCGCCTGGCCAGCGAAGGAAAGGGGATCATCCTGATCTCATCAGAATTGCCGGAGATTTTGGGGGTTTGTGATCGTGTTTACGTGATGCGTGAAGGCAGGATCGTTGGGGAAATACAGGCAAGCGAAGCATCCCAGGAAATAATCATGAAATTCATTATGACAGAACAAGAGGCAATGGAACAATGAAAACTCTGACAACTCTTTTCAAGAACAATATCCGCGAATATGGCATGTTGATCGCACTAATCGCGGTCATGGTGTTCTTCCAGATTCAGACCCAGGGCGTACTGATTTAAACCAGTGAATATAACCAATCTCGTGTTACAAAATAGTTATATTATCACCATGGCTCTTGGTATGCTGTTGATTATTGTCTCTGGCTGGATTGACTTGTCAGTGGGTTCGGTTGTCGCGGTTGTTGGTGCGCTTGCGGGCGTACTGATGGTCAGGTATGACGTCAATTGGGTCGTGGTCGTTGCGCTTTCCCTGCTGGTTGGAGCGGCGATTGGTGCCTTTCAAGGCTATTGGGTTGCGTATCTAAAAATCCCCTCCTTCATTGTTACTTTAGCGGGCTTTTTGATCTTTCGAGGTTTGACCATAGCCCTGCTTCAGGGGGAGTCGGTGGGACCTTTTCCGAGGGGATTTCAAAATATAAGTTCCGGGTTTATTCCAGATATTTTTAATGGCGAAGGGCTGCATATTACAACCATCCTGATCGGGGTGATACTTTCAGTTTTATTAATATGGCTGGATATGCGTGCCAGGAAAAACCAGCAAAAATATGGATTTGAAGTAACGCCATTCTATTTTTTTGTTGTCAAAAATATTGCCATTACTGCGGCTGTGATGGGCTTGTGCTATTTGATGGCTTCCTACAAAGGCCTTCCAAATGTACTTGTCCTCGTTTTTGCGCTGATTGCAGCTTATGCTTTTATGACCAGCCAGACGGTAATCGGTCGCCGCATTTATGCAATGGGCGGCAATGTAAAAGCTGCCATGCTCTCGGGTGTCAATACGACACGCTTGTTATTTTATACATTCGTCAACATGGGCGTTCTGGCTTCCGTGGCAGGTTTGATCGTTGCGGCTCGTTTAAATAGCGCAACGCCCAATGCTGGGGATGGCATGGAGTTGGACGTTATTGCCGCTTGTTTCATCGGCGGCGCATCGCCTACGGGCGGCGTTGGCAAAGTCATCGGTGCAGTGGTGGGTGCTTTTCTTATCGGCGTTTTGAACAATGGCATGTCCATTATGGGAGTCGGGATCGATTGGCAGAAGGTTGTAAAAGGCATCGTGTTGTTGCTTGCAGTTTTATTTGATGTCTACAACAAGAACAAGAACGCATAACACAACTTCGATTGGACAGTTCGTACTGTTGTGACGACGAGATAGTAATTTATACATTTTGGTCAATGCAATAACGGGCAAATATGAAGCGAATTGGGTTTTCGTGCTGTTTTGTTTACAAATTCAGAGGATTGCAAGGATGTGCGCATGGATGACATTCTGAAACAATTACTTCAAGAAGAACAGGAACTTCAGTTTATTGGTTTCAACGAGACCACCGCCTGGCGGCTTGGCAGCCGGATGGTGGAACATGCGCTGCGTGATAACCTGCCCGTAACCATCGACATTCGGCGCGGGGAACATCAACTCTTCCACGCCAGCATGAAAGGCACATCCGCGGACAATGACGAGTGGGTCAATCGCAAGGTCCGTTTGGTGAATCGGTTTGAACACAGTTCCATTTATATGGGGCATCTACTCAAAAGCAAGGGCAAGCGCATCGAAGAGAGTTACCTGATCCCGGAAAGTGAATTTGCGGCACACGGCGGTTGTTTTCCGATCATCATCAGGGATACGGGCATGGTCGGGACCATCACGGCCTCGGGTCTTCCTCAGGAGGAAGACCACAGACTGGTCGTGGAATCGATCCGCGCGTTCCTGGCCGGGGAGAAATGACATGGGATTGAATCCAGTAATTGACATGTTGGGGCGCAGACTGCGCCTGGCGGTTATCGGTGGCGGGACCGGGTCGTTCATCGGCGCGATGCACAGGCAATCGGCGCGGCGCGATGACCGCTATCAGATTGTGACAGGCATCTTTTCGTCGGATCAGGCCAAGTCGAGGAAGGACGCGTTGGAATTGGGCATCGAGTCCGATCGCATTTATCCCAGCGTCAAGGAATTGCTCGATGCCGAAGCATCCCGAAAAGACGGCATCGACGCGGTTGCCATCATGACTCCGAACGACAGTCATTTTGATTATTCGATGCAGGCGCTTGAATGCGGTGTCGATGTCATCTGTGATAAACCGATGACCAACACGCTCGAAGAAGCCGAAACGCTGCACGAAAAAGTACAAGAGACGGGTCTTGTTTTTTGTCTTACTCACAACTACACGGGCTATCCGATGGTGCGCCAGGCGAAGGCGATGGTGGAAGCAGGTGAACTCGGCATGATACGACTTGTGCAGGTGGAGTACGTGCAGGGCGGCAAGGCGGATGAAACCAAAACATTCTCACCCAGTGATTGGAAGTTCGACCCTGTGCGCGGCGGTCCTTCGCGTGTGATGGGCGATATTGGCACGCATGCCCATAACCTCATGCGTTTTATTACTGGATTGGAAGTGGACGAAGTCTCCGCCGAGATCGGAGCTGTTGTCCCGAAGCGCGTCATCCATGACTTTGCAGGGGCACTGCTCCGATTTGGCAACGGCGCACGCGGAAGTTTCTGGGTGACACAAGCCGCTGCGGGAGTTGAAAACTGTCTGCGTATTCGTGTGAGTGGAAGCAAAGGCAGTCTTGAATGGATGCAGGAGTTTCCACAGGCGCTCACGTTCAAACCACTGCAAGGACCTTCGCAAAATCGCACGCCGAACGGACCGGGCACGTTGCCTTTATCGGCGCGTTGTACACGTCTGGTTGCGGGGCATCCCGAAGGTTTTCCAGATGGATTTGCCAATATCTACTCGGATGCCGCGGAAGCAATCGCAGCACGACGCGCTGGCAAACAGGCTGACCCGCTTGCACTCCACTTCCCCAATTCTTTCGACGGATTGATGGGTGTCCGCTTCGTGGACAGCGTCATCAAGTCCAGCAATGCCAACGGTCAATGGACGAAATGCTAGGATGGCATCCAAATGACTAGGACGATCTTGGTTACTGGCGCAACAGGCAAGGTGGGGCGTACATTTATCGATCGTCTGTTGGCTAGATTCCAAATTCAATTCGTTCACCATCCGTGCTTTGTGTCACCAACGCGAGCTTGAGCCTCGCGCACGGGTGCAAAAAATTCACGGCTCCATCGAGCACCGCGAAGTTGTTGAGCAGGCCATGGACGGCGTGACGCACGTACTGCATTTGGCAACGGTCAAGGAAACGCCCGAACAGATCATGGATGTGGCGGTCAAAGGTTTGTTCTGGCTGCTGGAGGCCTGCCGTACCGCCCCGACGTTCAAACAGTTCATCATGGTTGGCGGCGACGCGGGCGTGGGGCATTTCGTTTATCCGCATCCGATTCCCGTGACCGAGACCCAAGGACATTCCGCGTATCCCGGCTGTTATGCACTTTCCAAAGTGCTCGAAGAAGTGATGCTCGAGCAGTACTACATCCAATATGATCTCAACGGCTGTTGTTTGCGCGCGCCGTGGATCATGGAGAAGGACGACTTCAAGTATCAACTTTCCTTCGGGGAGGATGTCTTTGGCGGACCGCGCTGGCGGGACCTGGTGGGCGCTCAAAGGGCGGATGAGTTTATTCGGACGGGAGCAGTTCCGGTCATGCTGGACCCGGAGGCTGTTCCCGTCAAACGGAACTTTGTCCACGTTGACGATTTGGTGAGTGCCCTCCTGCTTGCCATCGATCATCCAAAAGCGCGACAGCAACTATTCAATATTTGCATGGACGAACCCGTCGATTATGGCGAGATGGGCAAATACCTGAGTGAAACTCGCGGCTTGCCGACCGCGGAAATAAAAACGCAGTATCACTCGACGTGGCTCGATAACTCGAAAGCGAAATTTTTGCTCGGCTGGCGCCCCGAGTATGACCTAAAGAAAATGATCGACGCCGCGTTTGATTATGTGCGTGCGGAGGATGATCCGCGCAAGGTTTGGTATCCGGGATAAACCGATTGTAGACGATGGACCATTGACCCTGTATCACGGTCTGCTCTCCATCGTCTCCAAAGAATAGGAGATGAACATGAATCAGAACGATACCCAAAAAGCGATTGAAAGCGGAAAGACCGTTCTTGGCATCGAGCTTGGCTCGACCCGTATCAAGGCGGTGTTGATCGGCGAGGATCATGCGCCGATCGCGTCGGGAAGCCATGAGTGGGAAAACCGATACGAAAACGGCGTCTGGACATACAGTCTCGAGGATGTCTGGGCTGGTTTGCAGGAAAGTTTCCGTAATCTCAGCAGGGATGTCCTTGAGAAATACAACACCCCTCTCAAGACCATTGGCGCCATCGGCTTCAGCGCCATGATGCACGGTTACATGGCATTCGATAAGGACGGGAATTTGCTTGTGCCATTTCGTACATGGCGTAATACCATCACCGGACAGGCATCCGAACAACTCACGGAGCTGTTTGAATTCAACATTCCCCAACGCTGGAGCATTGCCCATCTTTATCAGGCGATCTTGAACAAGGAAACGCATATCAAGGATATCAGCCATCAAACCACGCTGGCTGGCTATGTCCATTGGAAGCTGACGGGGCAGAAGGTGCTGGGTGTGGGCGAAGCCTCGGGCATGTTCCCCATCGATAGCAATACCAATGACTACGATGAGCGCATGCTTGAGCTGTTCAACAAGCGGCTCAAGGAGGAAAACATCCCCTGGAAGCTCCAGGATATCCTGCCCAAAGTCCTTGTAGCGGGAGACGTCGCGGGTGTTCTGACCGAAGAAGGAGCAAAACGCCTCGATCCTACGGGACAGTTGCTGGCTGGGTCCAAACTTTGTCCACCCGAAGGCGACGCGGGCACGGGCATGGTGGCAACCAACAGCGTCGCGGAACGAACCGGAAATGTCTCGGCGGGTACCTCCGTCTTCGCCATGATCGTGTTGGAAAAGGCTCTGTCGAAACTGTATCCCGAGATCGATATGGTGACCACGCCCACGGGCAAGCCTGTTGCCATGGTCCATAGCAACAACTGCACATCCGATCTCAACGCATGGATTGACCTGTTTCAGGAATTCACTCAGGTGCTCGGCGTGGACGTGAGTGAGTCCAAGCTGTATGAAACCCTCTACCAAAAAGCGCTGACAGGCGACGCCGATGGCGGCGGACTGCTTTCCTACAACTACGTCTCCGGTGAGCACATCACACATCTTGAGGAGGGACGTCCTTTGTTCGTCCGCACACCTGAAAGCCGATTCACACTTTCGAACTTCATGCGCATGCATCTGTTCTCGGCGCTCGGTGCATTGAGGATCGGCATGGACATCCTTTTTGAGCAGGAACAGGTGAAGATTGACCAGCTTCTCGGTCATGGCGGTTTCTTCAAGACAAAAGAAGTGGGGCAAAAGTTCATGGCAGCGGCGATGAATGTCCCTGTTTCTGTGATGGAGACGGCGGGCGAGGGCGGAGCTTGGGGTATCGCATTGCTTGCCTCTTATATGCTCCATAAGGCAGAGAATGAACCCTTGGAAGCCTATCTCTTGGAAAAGGTCTTTGCAGGTGAAACTGGCACAACGATAACCCCTGATCCAAGGGATGTTATTGGTTTTGCGGCATTCATGGAACGCTACAAAAACGGCCTTGTCATCGAACGCACAGCTGTGGATGCGTTGAGGTAAAAACCATGTTGGAACGATTGAAAGAACAGGTTTTTCGGGCAAATCTATTGCTTCCCAAGCATGGTCTCGTCACCTTCACCTGGGGAAATGTATCAGGTATCGATAGGGAACAAGAGCTTGTAATTATAAAGCCCTCGGGTGTTTCCTATGAGGTGATGAAGGCAGGTGACATGGTGGTTGTGGATCTGGAGACGGGAAAGACTGTAGAGGGAGGTTTGAAACCATCCTCCGATACACCGACGCACCTCGAACTCTATAAAGCGTTTCCCAACATTGGCGGCGGCGTGCATACTCACAGTCGTTGGGCAACAACCTTTGCGCAGGCTGGTCGCGGCATCACGGCGCTCGGCACAACGCATGGTGATTACTTCCATGGTGAGATCCCCTGTACCCGAAAAATGACAAAAGCCGAGATCGAAGGCGAATACGAAAAGGAAACCGGATTGGTGATAAAGGAAACCTTCCAAGGTAAGGATCCGGATGCCATCCCGGCAGTTCTTGTCCATAGCCACGGTCCTTTTGCATGGGGCACTGATCCCATGGATGCTGTCCATAATGCCGTGGTATTGGAGGAGATCGCGTTCATGAACTTCCACGCCATGATGCTGGAGCCAAGCATTCCGCCCATGCAACAAGAATTGTTGGATAAGCACTATCTGAGAAAACACGGCTCAAACGCCTATTACGGGCAGACAAAGCAATTATAAAAGGAGCAATGATCATGGAAGAACTAATTGGGAGCGAGATCTGGTTTGTGACGGGGAGCCAGCATCTGTACGGACCCCAGACCCTGGAGAAAGTGGCGGAACATTCGCGCGAGATCGCGGCGGCGCTGGACGCTTCAAAGCATCTGCCCGTCAAAGTGGTCTTCAAACCCGTGCTGACCACCCCTGAAGCCGTGCGCGAACTGTGCCTGGAGGCGAACTCCTCCAGGCACTGCATCGGTCTCATCACCTGGATGCACACCTTCTCGCCCGCCAGGATGTGGATCGCCGGTCTCACCCTGCTCAAGAAACCGTTCGCACACCTGCACACGCAGTACAACCGCGAGATCCCGTGGTCCGAGATCGACATGGATTTCATGAACCTCAACCAGGCCGCGCACGGCGACCGCGAGTTCGGCTTCATCGGCAGCCGCCTGCGCATCGAACGCAAGGTGGTGGTCGGTCACTGGGCGGACGAAGTGACCCAGTCCGAACTCGGCGTGTGGGCACGCGCCGCATCCGCCTGGGCAGACTGGCAGGGCATGAAGGTCGCCCGCTTCGGCGACAACATGCGCGACGTGGCGGTGACCGAAGGCGACAAGGTGCAGGCACAGATCCAACTCGGCTATTCGGTCTACGGCTACGGTGTGGGCGACCTGGTCAAATACGTCAACGAAGCCAGCGATGCCGAAGTGGATGAACTGGTCAAGACCTACATGGACGAATACGAGGTCGTCCCCGAACTCAAGCCCGGTGGCGCGAAACATGCCTCCCTGCGCTACGGGGCGCGCCTCGAGATCGGCTTGCGAGGCTTTCTCACGGCGGGTAACTTCAAAGCCTTCACCACCACCTTCGAAGACCTGCATGGATTGGACCAGTTGCCAGGTCTGGCTGTGCAGCGCCTGATGCGCGACGGCTACGGCTTCGGTGCGGAAGGCGACTGGAAGACCTCTGCCCTCGTGCGCGCCATGAAGGTCATGAACCACGGCCTGCCGGGCGGCGTCAGCTTCATGGAAGACTACACCTATCACCTCAGCAAAACAGGCGACAAGGTGCTGGGTGCGCACATGCTCGAGATCTGCGAATCGATCGCGGCCGGCAGACCCAAGCTGGAGATCCACCCGCTCTCGATCGGGGGGAAGGCTGATCCCGTCCGATTGGTCTTTGACTCGCAGACAGGACCTGCCGTGGGTGCGAGCATTATCCACATGGGCGGACGCTTCCGCATGGTCGCCAACGTCGTGGATGTCGTCCCGACCGATGCGCCGCTTCCGAGGCTGCCAGTGGCGCGCGCCTTGTGGATCCCGCGTCCGAACCTCAAAGTGGCTGCTGCGGCATGGATCCATGCGGGTGGAGCGCACCACACCGGTTTTGGCTATTCGGTCACTGCCGAACATCTACGCGACTTTGCCGGGATGGCGGGCATCGAGTTCCTGCTCATCGACGAGCACACCCGAGTGGATGAGTTCAAGGACAAGTTGCGCTGGAACGACCTGTTCTATCTCCTCAATAAGGGATTGTAATTCCCTAGCGGAGTGGATCGTAAATGGTGCCTCTTGGTGTTCAGCAAGAGGCACCTCTTATTAAATAAACGAGGTGATCATGGATACTCGTATTTTAAAAAATGATTTTTTGCAGATCGATTACCTGACAGATGCCCTGCGCATCATGGGGTTGACACTTGTTGGCAAGCCAAATATCCTGGCAGACATCAGCCATTTCCCTCCCATGGCAACGCCATATGGTGATTTCCATTTTCATGGTGGTCATCGACTTTGGCATGCACCTGAAGCCATGCCGCGCACGTATATCCCCGACATGCCTGTGACGATCACTGAACTGTCAGATGGCGTGAGATTGGAGTCGCAAGCCGAGCCTGGTACTGGTATTCGCAAGCGCATTGAGGTTCATCTCGCCGCGGATAGACCGTCCGCTACACTTTCACATACCCTCATCAACGATGGTTTGTGGCCTGTCGAACTCGCACCATGGGCGATCACGCAATTCCGTTTGGGCGGGACGGTCATTTTGCCGATGCCTGTAGGGAATGTGGATGATTCTGGATTACTTGCCAATCGTCAATTGACACTCTGGCCGTATACACGTATCAATGACCCGCGAGTGAAATGGGGAGATGAGTTTGTTTTATTCAAAGCGGACTCACTCCTGCCACCGTTCAAATTTGGCTACTTCAACCCGCACGGTTGGCTGGCATATTTTGTGGATGGAATCCTCTTCCGTAAAACCTTCTCTGCCCAAACAGAGACCAACTACCCCGATAACAACTGCAACGCCGAAATGTACTGTAATGACGAATTTGTGGAATTGGAAAGCCTGGGTCCGCTGGCCAGGTTGCACCCAGGTTCATCCGTCACCCATCTAGAAACTTGGGATATAAGCATCGGGTATGATACCCTTCCAGAACATTTACATGAGATATTTGCATCTTTTTAGGACCGAATAGGAGGTTGCCAGACAAGGCATAGGTCTGACATAAATAGGACTTACGCAAAAGTCATTTGAATGGCAGGTGATCTGAGTTGCTGACGCAGGTAATCAGACAACAATTCGTGTTTGGAGCGATACACAGTCTGCTTGGTTTCGCAGTGAAACTGCTCGACCTTCCAACGAAAGCCGCACACCTCTTGTACAGCCTGCGTGTTGTCTTGCGCCATGTCGTTGGTCACGACATAGTCCGTGCGCTTGGTGGAAAGCACAACCCGGAAGAGTTTCACCTTATGATTGCCTGGAAAGCCTTTGATCTTGATTAGCTTGCCATGTTGCTTTTCGGCTTCGGTCCATTCCAGTGCATCTACTCGCTGATAGTGCTGAGAGCCGCCTAAATCGTCCACTTGCCGATTATCTTTGAGCGGGCAGTAGTAGATTTTCTTGTACGTTTCAATCGTCAGCATGATTTCTTTGGTGGCATACCAGTTGTCCATCAAAACAGCCCAGAAATGCAATCGTTTTTGGTGAACGCAGTTCAGTAACATCTCTTGCATGTGATCGAGTTTGGTTTTGCCATCTCCGTCTGGATCATAAATCCGATAGTCGAGGATCCAAAACTGATCCGTATCCGGGTTGACATAGACACAAGTGACGATCCCAATGCCTTTGATAACTCCATGGGCATTGCCACTGTACTGGCGACGCACCAGTTCGATCTCATGCGAATAGTTTTTGTCGGCCACCGTATCGTCAAAGACCAGAAAACCGTTCGGTGTCTGGACAACCTGGCGTTTGACATTTTCCCAGGTCAATTTCGGCGGCAGGCGTTCTCCCGCCACATAGCGATTGAGTGCATCATGGCTGAATTTCTCGCTATGGTCGGCAAAGTTCGTCAGCGTATAATTGATTTGGCTGACCAGAAGATACTGGCAATAGTCCAAGCGTGTGATGTTTTGAGTTTTGGGTCGCATGACCCCAAACTTATCGGCTTTTCGCCTGCTCGTCAACCACTAAGTTTTGCGTAAGTCCTATAATGGATGTTTTTAATTGTGAAACAACTTTCGTAAGAGTGGTAATCCCGCTTCATACATCCCCTCTTCGGTTTCACCAAAACTTGATTTTCCGTTGAAGGAGGCGTGTTGATCGTTTGTGCTTCCTTGCGCTACATTTATATTTGGCGCTTCCTCCACAACCTTAGGTCAGGCTACCCAGAAAGTCAGCCACCTGTGCCTCATACGCCTGCGGGTCGTTGGAGAATGCCTCGGCGTGATCCGCGTTGGGAACCAGGTACAGGGCGCGCCTCCCCGTTGTTTTGGCGGCATACAACGCCTCGCTCATGCGTGCAGGCGTGAGCTTGTCCTCCAGTCCGTGAATGAAAAGACAGGGGATGGCGATCCTGGTCACATCACGCACAGGGGATATATCCTTGAAGGCCACGCCGGTCAACGCCCGAGACCAGAGGCTGGCCAGGGGCAGGAGTGGAAAGGCTGGCAGGCGATAATCTACTTTGAGGCGATGGTCCAGCAGGTCGGTCAGGTCAGAATAACTGCAATCGCAGATCAGGAATGCTGCGCCTGGAGTCTCCGCCAGGCATTGGATCGCCACCGCCGCCCCATAGGATTCCCCCATCACCCCCAGCCGGCCTCCATTTGTGAGGTTATCCCTGACCCAGGCCATCCAGACCGCCAGGTCATGTTTTTCATAATAGCCAAACGTGGTCCAGCGCCCGCCGCTGCGGCCATGATTGCGATGATCGTACAGCAGGACGTTAAAGCCGCGCCGCGAAAGAGATTGACGTACTTGACCGAGCCGAACAAGGTGTAGGTGATGCCGTGTGCGATTATGACTGTCCGGTCCGCGCCCGCGAGGGGGAGGTAGACCCCGAACAGGTCATACCCAAAAGGCGATGGGAGGATAACCTCCTGCCTCTCCCAGGACAGCCATTCCGCCTCGATCATTTTCCCTGTTTCGATCTCGATCCGATAGGTCTCCTCCACCGTATAGCATTTTGGATGCACCACCTGCAAGGCAAAGTATAGACCGCCCGCCAGAAGCAGGAAAACGAGAATGGCAAGCAGTAGAAGGATCAAGTATGGGAACATTGCAGAGCGCAGAAAAGTGTAGCCGCAAACCGCTCCACTCCTGACTGCATTCAATCCACCACTTTATATCCCTTGGATTCGAGGTACTTGCGTTCCTTTTCCTTGTGGATCTCCGCCAGTTTTGCCTTGATACCAAGCCAATCCCTGCCATCCAGCGGATACCAGTGCAGTACGAAGAAGGACAGGAACAGCAGGATGCCTGGAAGGAGCGTCCAGCCAAGCAGGATGCCTGTTTCGGCGCTGGCCGATTGCAACCCCTTGCCTAGGGCCTGGTCGTAGCCGAACGCAGTCATCAAGGACAACATGACCCATTGCGCCAGGCTGATGGCCGGTTTGGTGATAAAACTGTTGACACCCGCATACATCCCTTCGCGGCGCAGACCGGTGCGATGCTCGTCCATGTCCACCACGTCGCCGTTCATCAAGGGGATGAGGTACATCCCGCCCGCAAAACCGATCCCGAACAGGAAAAAGGCCAGCGTGGCCGCAGCGCTGTTCCTGCCGAACAGGACCATGACGAAACAGCCAATCGCAAAGGCCAGGCTGAAGAGCCGTGTGCTGAGCTTGACGCCCCACGGTTCGCGGCGGTTGATCCACAGGAAGACGCCGCCTACGATTCCCACCGCCAGGGCGATGTAAAGCGGCGTGCGGGCCACGTCGATCTCATCGAAGTAATACCACAATCCTTGCATGAGCGAGGTTTGGACAAAAATGATGGTGAAACTGATGACCTCGAACAGCACAAAGGAGCGATTGGCGAAGCATTGTTTGAACGCTTTGACGAACCCGGGCTGCTCGTCCTCCTGGGTGTAGTGCTTTTCCTTGTAGAAGAAGGTGCTGGCAAAGATGAGCACCCCCATGCCCAGCGAAAACAGGATCATGAACCAGCGGAAGTAACTGATCCCCGCCAGGTCGCCCACCTCGGGCTTGATGGTGGCTTCGATGGCAACCGGCACGACGATGGTGAAGACCATGAAGATGATCTTCCAGATGAAGATGCTGGAACGGGCCTTGTTCGAGATGGCCACCTCGTAGGGCATGATGTACAGGCTGGTGGCGATGGCGGTATAGAGGGTGTCGAACACGAACAACACCAGCAACATCTGGATGAACAGGCCGACCTGGCTGTTCACGCCCGGTACGTCCAGCCAGAACAGGATGAAACTCAAAATGAAGATCGGCGCCCCGTAGCGGATGTAGGGGATGCGCCGTCCGAGTTTGTTCCTGGTGCGGTCGCTGATGTAACCGAACAACGGGTCGTTGACCGCGTTCCAGATCCCAAACAGCAGCCAGACGATGCCGGTGTAGGAGGTGGAAAGCCCGCGGATGTTGACGAAGTAATAGGTCAACGCGCCGGCCGCCACCAGGGATTGCAGGATGGCCACGGAGGCATCGGCCAGCGAGATCCAGATGCGGCTGGCAAGTGGGACACGTTCTTCTTGCAGGGCGGTGGATGTTTGCATTTTTGATTTCTCCAGAAGGGTGAATTTGTCTTTTCTGCGATTTAACACCGTTCAAAGAACGGCAACACATCGAGCGGTGCGGGGTATTCCTTGAGCACAACCGCACCTGTGAAAAGTTCTTTTGTCCAGTGGTCGCGCCATGCACCTGCCGGCAGGTAAATATCACGCCGGGTTGTGTTCGGCGTGATGACGGGCGCGACCAGAAACTCATCCCCCAGCAAAAATTCATCGTCGCAGGTCAACGCGCGCTCATTGGATGGGTCAAGCCAAAAGATGGGGCGAATGATGGGCAGACCCTTCGCGATCGAAGATCTGGCAATCTCCAAAATCTTCGGCGCGAAATCGACGTGCAGGCTCGCAAATTGGCGGCAAAGTTCAGCGGCTTCCTCGCCGTAATCCCAGGGAGCAAGGCTGAACTGCATCGAAGGCAGCAGCGTGTTCAACTGTGTCCAGCGGACCATCATATCGGCATCCGCTTTTTCGTCGTACTCGTTGCCGCCCACCATGTCGGGCAGGATGAACAGATAGCCTGCCATGCTCATCGCCAGTGCGCCTGTCAACACAGAATGCAGGCCGTTATCCAGGCCCCACGAGGTCGTCTTATCCCATTGACGGAAGAAGATCGGCGCACGCTGGTTGAGCCAGCCGGAACGCACTTCGGTCAGGCGGTGATGTTTTGCCACAGCATCCACATAGTTTTTTGTGTATTCATTGGGATGGATTTTCCGATGTGTGACCGCATCTTCAGGCAGGAAGCAGGCCTCACCCGCATCGAACTTGAAGCCGTCGCATCCGGTCTGGACCTGTAGCTGATTCAGCCGTTCGAAGAACCACTCCAACGCTGGAGGGTTCGTCACATCCAACAGACCACCGTGTCCCTGCCACCACGGCACGAGATAAGGCGAACCGTCAACACGGCGGACGAGCCACCTGTTCTTCATCCCTTCGGCAAAAGCGTTCGAGCGTTCATCCAAAAACGGGATGACCCACGTGGTGACCTTGAAACCTTTGGCATGCAGTTCATCGATCATCGCTTTGGGATCTGGAAAGCGCTGTGGGTCGAATTCCAGGTCGCCGTAATGGACCTGCCAGCGGTCGTCGATCTCCATCACATGGTAGGGATAGCCGTGAGCGATAATCTCGTCTGCAAATTTTTGAACGATATCTTGGTTGATGGCAGTTTTGTATCTCGCCCAGGTCGTCCATGTGGGTTTGGTGAACAAGCCTTCGGGTGGCAGTTCAGAAGGATGTCCAAAATGTTTGACCTGGTTTTCGTAGGCTGTGACCGCATTTTCCGAGAAATGGAACTTGAGATCGAGCGCATTTCCTTTAAAAGTGAACAAGCCATCGCCCTGCCTGCCTTTATCAAGGAAGGGACGGTCGGAGAATGCGCCGCGACCGTCGGTGGCGAAACTCCACTTGTAGCGCGGATAGTCTGCGGGCGGCTGGTTGATGCCGAGTTCGAAGGGTGAGTCTGCGATGATAAGGGTGCCATTGGACGAGAACCACGCGGGGTTCATCACGCCGCTCAAACCGGTGGGACCGTTGTCGAAGGTGTGGAAGGGGGCACTGTGGAGCATCAACTTGTTAAGCGGGTGCTGCTGGTGGATGAGTTCGCCCCCTCCATACCAATGGCCGGGCAGTTCGATTTTTACTTCGACGGGGGAATCGGCCGGAGTTGTAGTCAATGCCCAAACTTGTGCTGAGCCTGTCGAAGCATGGTCAGCGACCTGCTTCAAGTCCAGCGTGAAGCGCGTGAATTCTGCGGTGACGGAAAAATCATCGCTGCGGAGGTCGAGTACAGGCTGCGAGGCAAGCCTAGCAGTCATCAGGTGAATTTTCCCGCGTTTGAAGGCGATGGAAAACGGATCGCGTGTGACTTTGAGTTGGATGTCCATAAGTGGAAGGCTGAAGGCGGAAGGCTGTGTTCTACCTTCCGCCTTCAGTTAGTTTACTTTCTGACGAATTTTTTCTCCGTGGCAAGCTCGATGTTTTTGAACGCGCCGTCGTAGATGCGATACTTTTATTCTTGACGATGCAGTTGCAGAACATTTCAAACAGAAAGGTGTTGTTACGCACAATCAAACCGGATTAACAATAATCTGCACATCGCGTCCTGGCACGGTAACGAGGCGATTGTTCACTTCAGCATCGAGAGGTTGATCGGTAAAATTCAGTAATATCGTAAACGCGCCGCGCCGGGCCGCAATTAGACCGGGCGGTAGTTCGGCGAGCCGTTCGATATTTAGCTGTGCAGCCAAATGTGCCAGGAGCGCGGCAGCCTGCTCCTTCTCGAGAAACCAGCCACAATAGAGCGCCCGGCCCTTGCCCGCGAGGTTTTCCGTTATTGCGCCGCGACCGGCGTAAGGCCCGGACGTGTAATGGGCCTGCACTTCCGCTTGCACCGCCCGTGCTTCCACCTGGGGGAGCGGCTGCAAGGCTTCGATCCATAACGAGGCCATACCTGACAGGCCAGGGATGTCGCTTTCGACCTTGACCCTCACCGCCCCGGGGAGCGCGCCCCAATCGGTGACAGTCACTCCTGCGAGATCGCGGAAAAGACCGGGCAGCGGCTGGCTGGTGACCGTTCCGCTGGTGCTTTTGAATCCGGAACGCACCCCCATGACCAGAACCCCACCACCCTGGACGAACTCTGTGAGCTTGGTGGAAAGAGCGGCATCGGCCAGATGCAGAGTTGGAGCAATTAAAAGCTTGTAATTCGTCACTGGTGCCGAAGGTGGAATGACGTCGACGGGGATACCGAGGCGTTGTAAAGCGCGATAATAGACGAAGAGATGCCGCACATAGGTGAAGTCTTTGGTATGCGGTTGAAGTTGGAGCGCCCACAGATCGTCGTAACTCCACATCAGCGCCACTTCGGCGCGCGGCGGTTCCGCGGTGACCCGGTCGAGCAGATCGCGTTCCGCCCATAATTTCTGTTGATCGAAGTATCCGACGGCCGCCGAGCCATCGTGGTTTTGCAAGCCGGAATGATACTGCTCCTGCGCGTGCAATGCCGCACGCTCGCGGAAGTACACAATGGTATCCGCCCCGGATGCGGCCGCATGCCACGCCCATAGTCGCGGCGTGCCGGGCCGGACGAGCTGATTTAACGCACCCCAGTTAATGTGACCCGCCCCCTGCTCCATGATCCAAAACGGTTTTCCGAGCAAACCGCGTGTGAGATCGTGGGCCAGGCCGGTGATCGACGGGTCACCCACATCCCAGGCCAGGTCGGCCTCCGGTTGGTCCGTGCCATACAACATTTCGCGCCAGCGATATTGGTTGCCGGTCGGGTATGAATCCCACGTCACAAAGTCCAGTGGCCGCGCCAAATCAAAGTAGTTCAAATGAACGTACAAGCCCATGAAGTTATGGGTGACAAATTGAGAAGCAGAGACTCGCGATTCGAGGCATTCAACCTGGAACCGCTCGTACTCAACGACCGAGTCTGACGAGAAGCGATAGTAGTCGAGGACGTGACTGGGATTGGGAGTGGCCAGGTTGAGGATGGGTGCGCCGATCTGCGACCAGTCGTCGAACTCTGCCGACCAGAAAACCGTGCCCCACGCCTCGTTCACGGCTTGCACGCTTCCGTAGCGTTGTTGCAACCAGGTGCGGAACTGCTGCTCGCAGACCGGACAATAACAGCGGGCCGTGCCGCCGCCGCCGAACTCGTTATCGATCTGCCAACCGATCACAGCGGTGTTCTCGCCGTAGCGTTGAGCCAACGAAGCGACGATGCGTTGGGTGTGGAGGCGATAAGCGGGGTTGTTCGGGCAATAATGGCGCCGGCCGCCGATGTTGCGCCGCCGGCCCTGCTCATCCACCGGCAGAGTGTCGGGATATCGTTTCGAGAGCCATACCGGCGGGGCCGCTGTGGGTGTGCCGAGCACAATCTCAAAACCCTCCCGTGCAAACAGCGTTACTGCCCGATCCAGCCACTCCCACTCGAAGCGGCCCTCCTCCGGCTCCATCCGGCTCCATGCGAACTCAGCCATCCGAACAAGGCGGATGCCAATGTCCTTCAGCCAACGCGCGTCCTCTGCCCAGCGTGGCTCGGGCCAGTGTTCGGGATAGTAGCACACGCCGAATTTCATGCGGCAGGCTCCATGTAAAACGGACTTCGTGGCACATAAGCGGTCATGGCTGCGAGTCCGCCCAAGACATGACTGTGCTAATCGACCGCTTCCACGCTGCATAACCGGCGTCGCGTTGATCGACGGAGAGGCGCGGCTCGAACACCGTATGCTCGCCGGGCAACGGCGGCAGGTCGGCCTCGCTCTTCCAAAAGCCGGCGCCAAGGCCGGCCAATAACGCCGCAGCGCGCGCCGTGGTCTGCGTAAAGGTCGGGCGAATGACGGGCCGGCCAAGCCAATCGGCCTGCAAGGCACAAGCCACGTTGCTGGCCGACAATCCGCCGCCCACTTTCAATTGCGTCACACGTATGCCGGCCTTCGCCTGGATCTCATCGAGGATGGCTCGCATCTGAAAGCCAATTGAATCTAAAAACGCGCGGGCGATGTGAGCGCGGGTGTGACCGAGTGTGAGGCCGAAGAGCGCGCCGCGCGCCCCACGGAAATTGTAGGGCACATTGAGACCGGTGAAGGCCGGGACAAAATTCAAGCCGCCGGCGTCACTTACCGAGTCGGCTAAAACGTCGAGTTCGGCATCGCTGTCGAAGAGCCGCGCGCTTTCCTTCAGCCAGCGCACGGCCGCGCCGGTCACGGTCGTATCAGCTTCGAGACAATAGGTCGGTTTCTCATTGAGGAGCCACGCCAGATAAACCTTGATCGTATCGAGCTGAGGAGCAGAGTCGCCCAGGCAAACGTTTACATACGAGGCTGTGCCGTGCGTACACTCGGCATCGCCTATCTGGCGGCAATCATAGCCAAATAACGCCCCCTGCTGGTCGGCAATCATCGCTCGGACGGGTACGCGTGTTGAATCGATGTCCAGCACGCCGAAGTCGGCTACGGTGCTGTTAACTTGGGGCAAGGCGGACTGTGGCAGGCCGAGGTAGTCAAGCCACTCAGGCCAGTATTCGCGCGCGCGAAAGTCGTAGAGCCCCATGCTTTGTGCGAGCGAGATATCCGTTTGATGGCCATTGGCTTGGCCAAGAGCGTTGAGCACCCATACCGCCGCGAGACCGAGGCGAAGCGTGCCGGCGCGTGCCGCCTCGGCGACGGCGTGATCATTTGCCAGGCGCCACTTGAGATGCAACGCCGCGCTGTATGGCCCGGGCCAGTAGCCGAGACGCGAGCGAGCTTGGGCGGCCGGCGGCCAGTGAGCGAGGTCAGCCTCCAGTGATAGCGTACGCAGATCCTGCCAGGTGATGGCGTTGGCCAGTGGTTGACCGGTGCGCGCATCCCATACAAAGTCAGTGTCACGCTGCGAGGCCAGACCGCAGGCGGCAATATCCGCAGGGCGGCACTGCGCCTGTTGCAGCGCCTCGGCGATCGCCTCGCGGACCCCGTCGGCCAGCGCCTGTGGGTCTTGTTCGACCCAGTCGGGGCGCGGATATAAACGCTCGAGCTTGCGATAGCCGTAACCCCGCGCGTTTCCTTCGCGGTCGAGGATGAGCGCGCGGCTGCCACTGGAGCCTTGATCAATTCCGAGTAAGAAGTTTGGCATTGGATATGTAGGAGGTGACGCTCACGCCGCAGGCGGGAGCAAGTCGCTGAGTTGTCGGATCACGTAGGTTGGCTTGATGTCTGACAGCGCCAGCATCGATTCTGTCGTTGCGCCGGTGAGCGCCAGAGCGGCGGACATACCGGCATTGAGACCCATCTTGACATCGGTCTCGAGCCGGTCGCCTGTCATCACACATTCAGAGGCGTGCAATTGCACAAGATCCAGCACAGCGTCAATGGTGTAGCGCGAGGGTTTGCCGACGATGGCTTCGCAGCTGACGCTGGTGCAGGCCTCGATGGCGGCAATGATGGAAGCCGCATCCGGCTCGCCACCGCCGGGTACTGGGCAATAGCGGTCAGCGTTGGTCGCGTAAAAGCGCGCCCCGGCCCGAATGGCATCGAAGGCGACTTGCAGTTTGTGATAGACGAACGTGCGGTCAAAACTGGCGATCACGGCATCGGTCGACCCGGCATTATCCACCAACTCGAAGCCGGCCAGGCGCAAGTCGTTCATCAACGGTTCTTCGCCGAGGACGAACAGCCGGGCTGTGGGGCAATGCGTTTTCAAAAAGTTCACCATCACGAGTGACGAATTGAGGATATCGACCGCCGGTGTGGGCAGGCCCAGGCGCGTGAGCTTCTGCGAATACGACTCGCGGGTGTGCGTGGGATTGTTCGAAAGGAACAGGGTGCGCTTACCCAGTTCACGCAGGCGGGTGATGGTTTCCTTTGCTGTCGGCAGTAACGCCTCGCCGAGGTATACGGTGCCGTCAAGGTCAAAGATGTAGGCATTGTACAAATGAGAAGGTAGCATGGGTTGTAAGTGGGGGGAAAAGTCCGCTCGGTTATCGCCGTTGTTGAGAATGATGCTGTACTATCCCTTGGCATCACTGCTGATGTCGATTGCGGCACGGGTCTGGCTTTCGGTGATGGAGTTGTCGTACAATTCGTAACGGCCGTTCTTCTTTTGCAGCATGATACACTTTCTCCTTGATGTTGAAGATAATTACTGGATCCCGAGACGAACCTTCAGGACTCGGACATGGTTTTCGATTATAAACGCTCTCAACTTTTGATGCGCCGCCCCAAGCCTGATCTCATAACATCAAAACCTTCTCCATGAAGTTAATGCTCAGCTCGGTGACGGCATCCAGTTCGTCGTCCAGCAATATCGGATGTGAGGAGTTCTCCATCCAATGATGCTCTTTGATTGTCGAGCCAACCCCTTGCAGGATGACCTCTCCGGCGCTTGCATGGACCGTCGTGTCCCGGCGTCCCTGAAAAAGGATGATCGGTTGCCGGATCAGGCCCAGGCGCCGTCGGACCGCCCGCTGCATCCGCATGAGTTGGACCGCTCCCTTGAGCGGCAATCCGGGATATCCCTGCCACCGATCCGAAACATCCAGCGAAGTCCTCGCCACTTGCGGCAGGAACAACGAACCGGCATACAATTTGACCGTCTCCTGCGCGGTCAGCGTCAATTTGATGGCAGGGGCGTAGAGCAGGATGCCGGCGACCTCAGGATGTTGACTGGCGAGATACAGGGCAACCAATCCGCCCATCGACTGACCGCCAAGGAAGACGTGCTTACAGCGGGACTTCAGCTGTCTGTAGACTTTTTCTCCGCTCTCGACCCAATCCCTCCAGTGGACGCGATTCAAGTCTTCGGGACGGCTGCCGTGACCTGCCAACAGGGGTCCAGCCACGCTGTAGCCTTTCTCGAACAAGCGCCGGGCAAACAGCCGCACCTCCGCGGTGGTGGCGGTATATCCGTGGGACAGAAATACACCCACCGGTCCCGCCTCCCAAAAGAAGGGCTCGCCTTCCAGATGAGGGTTGTGAAGGGCGGGATTGTTCACACCTATCCTTTGACGCCGCTGGAAGCCACGCTTTCCACGAAGAAACGCTGACCGAGGATGAAGACGATCAACGGTGGGATGATGGCGATCGCCGCGCCCGCCAGGATCAGGTTCGGGGTGTCCGAGGCGCGTCCGCGAAGCACGTTCAGGGCGAGGGTCAGCACGTGGTTCTGCTCGTTGCCGACATTGATGATGACCAGAGGCCAGATGAAGGAGTTCCAGGCATAGAGGAAAGTGAACGTGGCCTGGGTTGCCAGTGCAGGGACACTGGCCGGGATGATGATGTCCTTAAGAATCTGTAATCTGGAAGCGCCGTCCAGGAGCGCGGCTTCCTCGATCTCCTTGGGGAAGGTGATGAAGTGCTGGCGCATCAGGAACGTGCCGTAGGCGGTGAAGATCCAGGGGATGATCAGGGCGGCGAGACGGTCCGTCCATCCGATCAATACCATGAGTTGGTAAAGCGGGACGATGAGCATGACGAAGGGGATCATGATCGTGCCGAGATATAAGACAAAGACCGTATCGCGACCTGGGAATTTCAGGCGGGCAAAGGCGTAGCCGCCGAGGACGGATGTCGCCAATTGCCCGATCACCACCAGGATGGTGACCAGCGCGGTGTTGGTCAACGCCCGGCCAATGTTGTTCAACTCGATCACATCGGTATAGTTTTCCGGGTGCCAACTGACCGTCTCGACTGGCTCGCTCAAGCGCACATTCTGGTATACCTTGCGTTCGGGATTCTGCGGGTCAACGAACTCGCCGACCGTGGTCTGGCTGAGTTGCACCATTGGGATGACCTGACCGTCCACGGTCACGTCGAAGAGCGGCTGTTCGGTTCCGTTGACCGTGGCTGTTTGCTGGTTCGGCGTAACGTCACTGAGGAACCGTTCGACGGTCGTGTCGAGGTTGTCGGGTGAGGCATAGGTCCCCACGCGGATATTGCTCTGTGCGAGGGCGAATTCCGCCCGCTCACCGTCTGCTTCGACGTAGTACAGCGGGAGCGGCGCATCGTATCCCTGCACTTCGACGGAGGCCGGGTCGCGCGGAAGCATGCGCGGCGGGTAACGGAACGTGTCCGCGGGCAGTTTGAAGGAGGTAGCGAGCATGTACAGGAACGGGAAGAGCATTACCAGCGCGAAGAAGGTGAGGATAATGTAGATGAACAGGTTGCCAAGGAAGCGGGTAAGGCGGTAGGATTCGATTTTCATGGTTGGCTCCTGTTAACTTTCGTACACGCTGGAACGGCGCTGGCGCTGGAACTGGATGAGCGTCAGCCCGAAGATGACGATGAACAGGATCCACGCGATGGCGGAGGCATAGCCTTGTTTGAAGTTCTGGAAACCGCTGCGGTACAGATACAGGACGAGGGTGATGGTCGAGTTGTTGGGACCTTCGGGTGGGTTCATCAGGATGAAGACCTGTTCGAAGACCTGCATTGCCTGGATGGTCGTCGTGGACACGACGTAGAAGGTGGTTGGAGCGAGCATGGGCAGGGTGATGCGCCAGAACTTGGCCCACGCGCCGGCTCCGTCCACGGTGGCCGCTTCGTAGAGTTCGCCGGGGATGTTCTGCAAACCAGCCAGGAAGAGCACCGTGTTGAAGCCCATTGTCTGCCAGGCGGCGATGACGATGACCGCAAACAGGGCGGTCCGTTCATCGGAAACCCACTGGATCTTTGGATCCATCACGCCGGCGTTGAACAGGTTGTTCCACACTTCGACGCCGACTGTGACGAAGTAGTTAATGTATCCGATGGTCGCGTTGTACAGCCACTGCCAGACAAGCGCAATGCCGACCACGGCCGCGATGCTTGGCATGAAATACACGGCCCGGAAGAACTTCATACCCGGCAGTTTGCTGTTCAGCACATTGGAAAGCAGAAGGGCGGGGATCACGCTCAGGGGAACGGCAAAAAGCACATAGGTCAGAGTGTTGCGAAGCGCAAGCCAGAAGAATTTATCAGCGGCGGCGAAGAGTAGTCCACCGTTCCCGATCTTGACGCGCCCCACTTCATCGTAGATAGAGATATCCACCACTTCGCGGGCAAGTTGGGTGGGCGAGTCCAGCCAGGCAAAACGGACGTTCAAAAGCTTCGCATAGTTATCAAGCCCGACCCAGTTGGGGGTGTTGAAGGCGTCCGAGTCGGTGAAGGAAAAGTAGAACGAAAGGATGAGCGGACCGGCAAAGAAGATCAGGAAGCCCAGCAGGTTGGGGGAGAGGAAAAGCCAGCCGTTCAGGATCTGCTCATGGCTGGTCTTTGCAAAAAGGGCCTGGGCTGTACGCTCGCGCCACATCGCCCAGATTGCCGCGCAGAAGATGAGCATCCCTGCCACAGCGAAGATGCCGGTGGGTTGGGCGAGTTTCCCGAGGAAATACAGCACCCCATTGACGGCGTTGACCTGCCAAAGGAACAGAATGAACCCCGCAAGCGCCACCCAGCGCCCGACGGCTTTCAGGCTGGATTCGGAGGTTTGTTTACGTTGCGGGAAGTAGTCATCCAGAACACTGAGCAGGTACCCGGCCAGGACGATGCCCAGATATGGGATGCTCCGGCCGAAGTTCTGGCCGAGGGCGTCGATGCCGATGAAAAATTCGCCTGTGTTTAGGGTGATCACAGTGCAAGCCATAAACGCAAGATAGTCCAATGCCAGTGAAATGATCCGCCCACTGTGGTTGCGTCGCTTGATTTGGAATGCCCCGGCCACACTGAGAATGGCGAAAAGGAGCAATGTGACGGAGAGGAGGATCCTTTGCCAATTTGAACCGAGCATCAGCAAGCCTGCCCAGGGAGCCGCAGCCCCCGCGAGAGCCAATACGCCAAACAGGATTCGCCAGAAAAACAATAGACGCAGGATAAGTTCTGTACGGGTGTCGTTGGTCGGCTGGGTGTTCATTTTCACCTCTTCTCGTGCAGGACACTAGGCCGGTCGCGTTCGCCGGGAACTGGACGGTGATGGACAAAAGGGAGGGGCGGGCAGGCCTGCCCGCCCCTCGTCTTGACGGAAATGTTACTGGGTGAAGGCTTTGTTGGCTTCGTCGCAGATCGTGGTGCCGAAGGCGTCGACGGTGGTCGCACCGGTCAACACGCCCTGGATGGCGGGTCCCATGATCTTGTCGAACTCGGGCCATGAGCCAGCCCACAGCGGACCTTCCGCGGTCGGGTTGGCGGCGGGAGCGATGCCGTTCAGGAATGCCTGGTTGTTGGCAGGCGGGGTGAAGGTCAGGAAGGCGTCGAGCGCCTGCTGGCTGACACGGCTGGGGATGTTGGCGCCAAGGGCGGAGACTTTACCCTGCGTATCGGCAGTGGTCAGCTCCTGGACGAGTTTCCACGCCTCTTCGGGATGGGCGGTCTTGGCGTTGATCACGTAAGCGCCCCAGAACAGCCAGTTACCCGGCGTTCCCTTTGGACCCTTGGGCAGTTCAACGACATCCCAGTTGAATTCCACGGTGCGGACGCCGGGCGTCGCCCAACGGCCGTTCTGGAACATGGCGACTTTGCCCGCACGGAACGGAGGCTCGGGGTCTTCGCCGTAGGGTGTGGCGACGTCGTAATCCTGGTAGAGCGAGCGCTGGAAGGAGAGACCTTCGAGGGATTCTGGGGTGTTGAGCGCGCAGGCGGTGCGGTCTGCAGAGAAGAAACCGCCGCCGGATGCGTTCAGCCACACGCCGTAGGGACCCCACCAGGCGCTGGCGCCGTAGCCGTAGATGTCGGAGCCGAGGGCGCGGGTCTTCTGGGCCACATCGAGGAAGGCGTCCCAGTCCCATTTGCCCTGCTTGGCCAGTTCACGAGGATCAGGCGCGCCGGCTTCGTTGATCAGGTCGAGGTTGAGGTACAGGGCGAACGTGGATACGTCGCGGGGCAGGCCCCAGAGTGCGCCGGAACCTGCGCCGGTGGCGTCGGTCTCGGGGTTGTAGGTCAGGTGGTACATGGGACCGGCATAGAAGTCGTCCACTTTGAAGCCGTCGGTCTTGGCGGCGAGGTCGCTGAAGTTAAGGATCAAGCCACGGGTGGCGAAGTCCGCCACGTCGGTGCCGGGGATCCAGAAGACATCGGGAGCGGTGCCAGCGGCAACTTCGGAGCGAAGCTGGTCCTGGTAGTTTGCGCCTTCGGTGCCGCCGGGTTCGTAGGTGAGGGAAATCCCGTCCAGTTTCGCGTCGAGTTCCTTGCTGATCTCGCTATAGACGTTGATTTCTTCCTGGTTGTCGGGGCGGGTGCGCCAGCGCAGGTCTACATCGACCGCGGGTTCTTCCGCCACGGGAGCTTCCGCCGCGGGAGCGCACGCCGCCAGTACGAACGTGAAGATGGCGAGCAGGCTGAAGGCTTTCCATAGATTGTTCTTGTTCATGTATTCTTCTCCTTGAAAGTTTTTTTGCGATAGTATCGAACCAAGGGAGTAAACAAATGTCTAGGTCTGAGCCTCACCTCCTTCCATCGATGTGGATTGTCGAACGATCAACTGTGCGGGTAATTTGAGTTCGCACGAGGTGATGGGTTTCTTCTGGATGACGTTCATCAGAATACGGGTGGCTTCCCGTCCTATCTGGGGCATGTCCTGCCGCATGGTGCTGAGCGGAGGGTCGAAATACGAGGAGAGCGGCATGTCGTCCACGCCGATGACTGCGAGTTGCTCGGGACCTTCAGCCGCGCATCGCGGGCGGCACGCAGGACGCCCAATGCCATTCGGTCGTTCTGGGCGAAGACAGCCGTCGGAACGGGATCGTGCTCGAGGAGGGCAAGCAGACCCTCCTGTCCGGAAGAAGCGGACCAGTCGCCTTCGTAGACCATGGCTGGGTCAAAACCGATCCCCGCCTCGCCCAAGGCGGAGCGATATCCCTCCGTGCGGTCCTGGGAACAATCCTCCTCCATCGGTCCTGTGATCAGGGCAATCCTCGTGTGACCGAGCGAAAGCAGATGGTGTGTGGCTTCATAGGCTGCCTTGTGATCGTCCAAGGAAATGGAGCAGACATTTTGGTCGTGGGAACGGGCGCCTACGAATACCGTGGGAAAATCGGCTGGCACATACTTGAAACGGTCATCGGCGTAGGGGTTGATGACGATCAGGCCGTCCACGCGGCGGTGACCGACGAGTTCATCGACCAGTGCATGGAAAGCCTGTGGGTCGTTGGCAGAGGAGGATAGCATGAAGTAATCATGCTGTCGGGCTTCGGTTTCTGCGCCTTCGATCAGGCTGGCAAAAGTATAGTCTGTGAGATTGGGGGAGATACAAGCCAGGGTGCGGGTCACCCCGCTTGCCATGGATCGGGCAATCGCGCTGGGACGGTACCCGGTTTGCTCGATTGCCGCCTGCACGAGCGCGCGGGTTTCCGGAAGGACATCCTGACTGCCATTGATCACACGCGAAACCGTTTGGTGGGAAACCCCAGCCAGCCGGGCAATGTCGCGCATGGTAGGACGGGAATTGGGCATCTGGTATAATGTTACCGTTCACATGAACGGTAACATTAGTTTACAAGATTGACATTTCTTTGTCAAGAGGCAAGTTTTGGAGGTCCTGCCATGACCGTCAACATTCAGGAAGCAGGTGGGAAAATTCGGGTCGAAACCCCCGTCTACAGTTGGGAATGGGACGCCCAAACCGACCTGCTCCTTCTTTTCGATGGGCACGCCCGACTTATCAGCCGCGCGCGGCACCGGCCTCTGATCGCCACCGCTCAAGGCCACGATGACGATGTAACTGTTTCATCTGCGGTGGATGGAAGCCGTGTCTCGATCACTTATCGGGGAAACAAAAGCGGTTCGCGCCTGACCGTGAACTGGTCCTTCCACCCGGACTTTATCCACCTCGAGCCTCTGAGCTATGAAACTCCGCAGGAGCAGGATATCGTCAAAATCGTCTATTTCCCTGAAAAGGATGGGCCATCCTATGTCCCATCCATGTACAGCCGCTACGTGATCGCGCCCGGTTTCTGCATGAGTCCTTCCGTCAGCCCCATCGTGGATTTACACTCCCGGCTGAACGTCACGGCCGTGCTCGGCTCCGGCGCGATGCGCGGACCGGGCCTGACCCAACAGTGGGGTCTGCCGGCGCATTACTTTTGCACCTTCAATACTTCCGATCGCTGGAACGCCATCGGCGCACGGGACAGACAATCCGCCGCGGCCTGTTGGGGGTTGACGGAACTTCCGCAGGGGGATTTCAGGCTCGAGATCCGTGAGATCGCGTGCAGTCCCGTGTTGAACCTGCGTAGTGACTTGTGGAAGCATCTCCAGACGCCCGCGGCCTTGAAACTCGGTTTCTCTTTCATGGTCGCATTCGGAGAAAATTATCACGAAGCCATCCGCAACTACTACAAGACTCTACAGCGGGAAGGATATGTGTCGATGAAGGGGTCTTCAAGGAGGAAGAGGGATATCCTGCTCGCGCCGCAATATAATACCTGGGGGGTGGAATCCGCCTTGGCGATGAAGCCGGAAGACCTGACCGAGGAGATCGTCCGCGATATTTTCGGAAAACTCAAACGCTCCGGCGTGAAGGCACGGACATTTGTCATTGATGATAAATGGGAGGGGAGGTACGGTGAACTCAAACATGATGAAACGCGTTTCCCGAACTTCGAGAGGTTGCTGGATGATCTCCGCCGCGAAGGGTATTTCATCGGCTTGTGGGCGGCATTCCTGCGCTGTCAGGACCCGTCGGTCCTTGGCTTGAACGAATCCCACCTCCTCCGCACGAGGGACGGAGAACCGCTCTGGCTTTCACACCAAACATCCCGTTACGGCATCTTCGATGTCACACAGCCTGCTGTCCAACAGGTGCTGGGGGAACGTGCACGCGAATTTGTGCGGCGCTACAAACCGGACCTGGTCAAGTTCGATTTTGGCTACGAACTCCCTTCGCTGGATGTCGCCGCTCCAGCCGACATGAATTGGGCGGGCGAGCGTCTGCTCCAAAAGGGGCTGGAGGTCGTTGTGGGCGCCATGAAAGCCGAAAACCCGGACCTGGTCATCATGTATTATGGTTTGTCGCCGCTCCTGCTCGAATACTACGACCTTCACAGTCCGGACGATCTCGTCTATTGCGGCGGGGATTACGACCTCGAAACCAACCGCCGCATCTTCTTCAGCAGTCTGTGCGGCGAATTGGGCATGCCGACCTACGGCTCCTCAGGCTACGACTGGGCTTCCGCGCTCGACATCTGGTTCGAACTCCGCCCCGAGTGGCACGCTCGGTTCGCTCCATTGCTTCGACGGGGATGAGAACGGCGACCTGCCCAAAGCCGAATGGATTGCCAAATACAACGGGCTATCCGCCATTGTGCGGCGGGAGCCGACATTCCACATCAACCCCGTGGACGTCCTCTGGCAGGGCGGTTTACGCGCAGGCTTTTCCCCGTCGTGGGAGCGGATCGAGATGGAAAAGACCGTCCTGCTTGCCCTCCGCACCCACTGTTTTGACGGAAGACCCGCCAGCCGAACGTACAAGGATATACTTCATACCGATGTAATGCTGGTCGTCTCGTCCATGACCGAAGAGGGCATCTCCAATTCCTCCCGCCTGGGTATTGTTCCGTTCGGGGATGGGAAGTGTATTTTGCGGCATACCGCCAATGGGAGCGCAAAACTCATAGAACATTACTTCGATGGAAATGCATCTGAAGTGGAAACTGCCTGCATCAACGATCAGCTCGAACTATCGCTGACACAGTCCCGCAATGGCGAAATTCTCGAGTGGCTGGAAGTGATCTTCGAATAACTGAAAAGGAATACACCATGATGGAATCCCCTCACCGGCGTTTCAATCTTCTCACGCGCGAATGGGTGCTGGTCTCCCCGCATCGTGCCAAGCGTCCCTGGCTGGGACAGGTCGAAAAAACGCCTGCCGGGGCGCTGTCCGGGTATGACCCGGCTTGTTATTTATGTCCAGGCAATGAGCGGGCGGGAGGTGTGCGCAATCCGTCCTATACTGGCACCTTTGCGTTCGATAATGATTTTTCCGCGCTTCTGCCTGACCTGCCCTCCAAGGCTCATACGGACGAGTCGCCATTGTTGCGTTCCGAGCCTGAGCGCGGGCTGTGCCGCGTGATCTGTTTCTCGCCGCGTCACGGTCTGACCCTGCCCGAACTTGACCTGCCATTGAAGCGGTGCTTGCCGCCTGGGCAGAGCAATCCGCCGACCTCGGCGCCCGCGACTTCATCCGGTCGGTGCAGGTGTTCGAAAACAAAGGTGCGATAATGGGATGTTCGAACCCGCACCTGCACAGCCAGGCAAATATGCACCGGGATGGTGAAAAGACGTTCCACCGCGCCAAGCAAGGAATCATACCAGGGGATAGACCAGTAAGCCTGCACCTGCTGTTAAGCCAATTCCAACTGGTCAGCAGGTACGAGTGTAGAAAAATCCGCACCATGTATTGCCAGCATCGAAGTATATGTGACCAGCACCAGTAGATCCAAGATGATGGCTTCTTAGCCGCCGTGACCAGCCCCAAAGATGATGCCTTTTTGCCAAGAGCGAGCCTTCTTTGCCCAAAAACGCAGGACAGGGTACCGGGAAACTTCTTCGAATATGCCTACGCTTAGTCCCAGGAAGACGGCATTGAAGACCTGCTGCGCCAGCGGCGACCAATGAACCAGATTGGACCGATTGAGCAGCAGCCCGGCTCCCCAGTTGAACGGGATATGCCCAACCTGGGAAATGATGAATGCGGCAAAACCAATCCACCAGATACCCCACCCCATCTTCCAACGGCGGTTCAAGATAATCGCCAGAACGATGGGCATGGCGCTCATTAATAGTCCATTCAGATGGTGGATTATGATCAGGATGTTTATGGAACGCTTTCTCCCAATTGATTGCTCATTATCATTGGATTATTTGACATCATTTTGTTTTTCATATGAAACTCCTTTTGTGTTTCCTGGACTACGCCGCGGCTGATTTTGAGCAACAGTTGCCGCTACAATAGGGCTAAACAGGGGTTTTATGGAACAAGGTGGTCAGTAGAGAGATCAGATAACACAGTGTAACGATCACAAAGGCTGACAACATCCCGTATTGGAGACCTGGGTACAGTGAACCTTGTGGATATATCACCTGGAATGCCACCCTGGTGATCCACAAAACACTTGTCGCAGCGAGCATCACGATGATCGAATATCTGTTTGACTTGTCTCCATAAACGAACAATAAGTTCACGACGCCAAACAATACTAGGGATAGAGAAAAGAATGCGTTAATCGCCTGGACAGCGGCTATCAACTCTGTAGCGCGATTGTCAATATACGAATACCATTTCCATGCTGTGGGCACAAAAAAGTGCCATATCCCAAAGCCAATAGAGGTGCTACTGCCAACCATCACCAAGATCTTAACAAGTAGATTCATGGTCATAACTCCTGGTTATTCTTGAGTACATCCTACGGGATGGCTGAAGTAGTCCCCGAAGGGGGACTACTTCAGCGGCGGGGTTCTTGAGCGATAGATCGTTACCCTTCCACCTCGATGCGGTCCACCAGGATCTGCGAGCCGTTGTAGTCAGGCACGTTACTGACTAAAGTGCCGTAAAGATGGACAATCTTGCCGCTATCGCGTAGCGCCTCGATCTGGGACTTTATTGCTGGATCCATTGAATTGATGCCAAAGAAGATGACCTGCCCGTTGGTCCACAATTCGAAATAGTCATCATACTGCGCGCCGGGTTCGGTACATTTTAATGACGCCCCTCCAGTCTGCTATTTCTTCTGAAGTACCTGGCGGCATGTACCCGCCTGAGGCTTGTTCTTCAACCTGGATACGGATTACCTGGATCTGTGAGCCGTTGTAATCAGGCGCATTACTTAGCAGTGTGCCGTAAAGATGAACGATCTTGCCGCTGTCGCGTAGTGCCTCGATCTGGGATCTTATCGCTGGATCCATCGAATCAATACCGAAATAGATTACCTGTCCTGTATCCTGCCGCTCGAAGTAATCATCGTACTGTGCGCCGGGATCCGTGCGTTTGATGACACCCCACCAATTTGCTAACTCTTCCGCAGTGCCGGGTGATACGAAAATACCCGGTTCGTTGCCTGGATTTGCGGTTGCTTCAACGGTTACGACAGGTATTACGGGTTCGCATTCCCCCTGATAATAAGCCCACTCGTCACAGGTACTGCCATTAGGGAAGATGCATACTCCGCTCTGGCTGCCATCGGCAGAAGTGCGAATTTCGAGTTTGTTTCCTGTCTGCTCGCAATAGACCGAAGCGGGATTCGGCATATTTACCAGAGGCATGTCGGTCGTGGCAGATTCAGGCGTCCCCTGAGATTGAGGCGCAGTGCAGGCTGTCAGCGCCATCAAAATAATGATGCATGTATATATCTTTTTCATTGTTCCTTCTTTGTTTGTTCCAGATATGTGGATGAGCTATTATTCTTTGGTATCCCGTGACTTTATCCATGCCAGGATAACGCCGAAAATAGTCGCGAAGCGGAAACTGGTTTCCCAGTCTACGGCGCTTTCGCCGTGCCCAATGACGTTCCAGAGAAACGTGACAAGCGCGACCGTGACCAGGGTCACTGCAAACACGGTACCAAATTCAACGACCAGTTTCTTTACGTTCATTTTTCTCTCCTTATTTTTGATGGGCCATTCCCATCGTGATTACAACGCTGCCTTTTTTGCCCTTGCACTACATGCCTGTGCGTACCGGCCACAACGAAACTTGAGCTGGCATCATCTTACGCCTTCCATGCCTTCCTTGCGACGATGAAACATTCCCTTAGCGGGCGGGCGGACAAATCTTTCTGTTCGATCATTTGAAAGTCCGCGTGTGTAATTGACTCCGTCAAACTGGAGGCGCTGAAAAAAGTTATGGAAGGGATAACGCCCACTCTGGACAAAAGGAAGATGGGAATATTCATCAGGACGCTCAGGAATGTCTTCTCTCCCAAACAGGGTGTCGCGGAGATGAAGATGCCCCCAGGTTTTAGCAACTGATTGACCCTGTCCATCACCTGCGCGGAATCTTCCACCAAATGCAATATGCTCAGAGACAGGATTACATCAAACGATTCCCGTCCCAGGGTTTCGTCGAATATCGCCGCCCGCGCAAAGCTGATGTTTTTTATGTTTCGCTCATCGGCTTTGCGTTTGGCAATCTCGATCATGTTCAAGGAAATGTCAATCCCATGGATTTCTTTAGCCATGCTGGCGATTTCGAGAGTGATTGACCCTGTTGCGCATCCATAATCCAGAACGACACTGCTGGGATTAAGATATTTTTTCGTCAATCCGATAATTTTGAGATCATTATCTCCCAGGCTTACGCCTGGCGTATCCCAATTCTTTGCCAACTGATTCCACATCTTTTCCGATCTCATATTTCACCTGCGAATGCCGTACAAGCGGGATAACCCCGCTCGTACTTTTATCCTTGAATTGCGATGACCACATTCCCCTGCTTGCGACCCTGCTCCACATACCTGTGCGCCTCAGCCGCCTGCTCCATTGGGAAGGATTTATCAACGATGGCTTTGACCTTTCCTGCTTCCACCAGCCTTTTGACAAACTCCAGGCTTTCGGGTGTCTCATTCGCAAAGGCGCAAATGACCTTCTGATTGCTGCCTGTGAGCGAAGTCCACAGCATTTGAAGCAGTGCTTTCGTTTTGAAACTGGCTAACAGATACATTCCGTTTGGCTTGAGCGAGCGCTTGATCTTTGAAAATGAACTCCTGCCGAGGATTTCAAAGATCAGGTCGTAGGTCTCGCCATTTTGGGTGAAGTCTTCTCGGGTGTAATCAATGACCTTGTCCGCGCCGAGGGATTTGACGAACTCCAGCCTTGGCGTGCCGCACACGCCCGTCACTTCCGCGCCGAAATGTTTAGCGAGTTGGACCGCCATCGAGCCGATTCCGCCCGAAGCACCGTTGATGAGGACTTTCTGTCCGCGCTGGATGTTTGCCTTCCCAAGCAGACTCGTTGCCATGATCGCGCCATAGGGCAAAGTGACCGCCTCTTCATAACTCAGGTTGGATGGTTTGAGCGCCACGGTCCCAGATTTGGGGATGCAGACATACTCGGCATAGGCTCCCATACTCATGCCGATGTGCGCGAAGACCTTGTCGCCAACTTTGAATTTTGTCACATCCTTACCAACTGCTTCGACCGCCCCAGCCAGTTCGCTTCCCAGGATGGTTATGTTTGGTTTTCTGAGTCCAAAGGATATTTTCGCCGGGAGCCAGAGGATGAACGGCATGTTGAACTGGCGCGGAGAGACTGACTTGAAATTTCGCGCCATCAGATCCCCAAAGTTTACAGAGGCCGCATGGACGCGGATCAGGACTTCATTATCTTTGGGGGTGGGTTTTGCCACCTCTTTGAGTTGTAAAACATCCGGTGTTCCGTATTCTGTGCATACGATTGCTTTCATGGGTATTTCTCCTGTTTTTTTTTCAAGATCGGAGTATTCTGTCGAGTCTGTGTCACTCTCTTCACTACTCCTGGCCGACATCAGGCATTGGAGCCGAAGAGGTGTTGTTCGGTTGTGTTTTTATACGCCACACGGTGGACTGGATTACTGCGTAGCAACACGATTCCCAGCCAGACGAACCAGATGATCTGACCCAAGCCAAAGACACCGACCAAAGTGTTCAACGTGGGGATGACCGTGATGATGCCCACCACGCCGACCAACAAGCCGAGGATGTTCAATCCCTTGGGCAGTCCGCCGTTCCGCAGCGCCGCGAGACTGACCAACAGCGTCAACGATCCGCCGAGGATTTCGCCATTGGCGTTGCCCAGCCCGTTTGTGATGGCTTCAATTGCCTGAAAGGTCAACACGGCCTGGGTTGGGTCTTTGTCGTAGAGCGCGACAACAGCAGCCAGCCCCGCGTTTGCGGCCATGCCACTAGCAATGAGCGAACCGGCCCAGATGATCCCGATCGCGGTTGCCACTTGCATGAGCGCGGGCGCGCCAGACTTCATGCGGTCGTACAGCGCCAGCGACAGGACGATCAGCGCAAAGCCAAAGAACACGTACATGAGCAGGTTGGTCGAGAAGATGACCGTCTGTTTTTCGATGTTCAGGGCAAGCTTTTGAGCCGGGTCGGTGATGCTGAGAACATCCAGGATGACGATAAAGATAACGATTCCGATCAGGTGGCTGATCGCCATGTATAGTGCGGCGATGCCGCCAGATTTCTGCAAGGTTTTCATGTTTTGCTCCTTTTATCTTAAATCGGTTAGGCTTCGACGTTGCGCCAGGTCCATGCAAACCCGATGATCAGCAGCAGACAGAGGGTCTCGACGCTGGCGATGAAGATGTAATGAGGGTATGACGACATGCCACCCCAGATATAGGCAATGGTGACGATGCCTAACACGATATTGACCCAGCGATTGATTCCGTACTTCAACACGCGGGATAGAATGATCATGGCAATGGCGAGATTCCCCATCACCGCGCCGATCAACATCAATTGGGGAATGGATGCGCCGGTGCTCGCTGAGAAGTCCGCCAATTCATCTGTCATGCCAGGGATGAACAGCGAAAGGATATCCGCTTTCAGCATGTTGATCATGACCACGATCCATAGGGTGGAAAGCAGGACTTTTGTGTCTATTTTTTTGGCAGGGGTTGCGGTTGAATTCACTCTTTTTTCCTTTTTTGATTGATTTGTAGGCTCCAATGAAGGAACCTGATTGACTGAGAGCAATGGCATTCCCAGATTACGCACTTTTTTGAGTAATCCGTGTAAGGCGGACTGATCAGCTACAGGTCCAGAAAGAAGCGTGTTGCCGTCCTCTTCCAGCGTGATGGTCAGGCCTTCGAACTGATCCCCCCAGCGAGCATCAAGGTATCCCTTGAGCCGAATCTCGTAACGCTGAACGGTTGAAGTCGGTTTGTCGATCATTGGTTGCCTCATGGTTGCTCTGCCCCTAAGATACCGTTGGAAGTGGTGAGGCGTCATCACCACATGATGTGATTGATGTGGTGATTGTGCCGAAAACAAAAAAGCCCCGGCAGGCGGTTGCGGCGCTGCCAGGGCGGGGGTTTTGGATTCGGATCGGCTAGAATAAATCGAGTTCTTCAGCGCGGCGGACAGCCGCCCGGCGGTTATTGACCCCCAGTTTGTTGAAAATGCTTTTGGTATGGGTGCGCAAGGTGTTGAGCGACACGATCAATTGTTCGGCAATTTCCGGTCCATTTAATTCGCTTCGGAACAGTTTGAGCACTTCCAGTTCGCGCTCGCTCAAAGGTTCAACGATCTCAGGTTTTCGATTTTGGGTTTTCGATTGCGGAGAAGTTGTTATCGGTTGTGGAAATACCAGCAGGAGTTTGTCTACATAGGTGAACAAAGGATGAACTCCATGGCGTGCTGATTTTTCAATCGTAAACCTGAAATCCAAAATCAACAATCGCATGGCTTCGCCTTCATCCACGAAGATGCGAACATAGCCTTCCGGTTCAGCCAGCGTCAGGGCGCGTTCCAGCGCAGCGAGGGCGCGCGGCTGATCACACTGCGCTTGATAGGCGAGCGATTGCAGAAGCAGGATTTCGATCACGCTCCCATTCCGTCCACCTGCTTCTGCGGCTTGCAAGAGACGTGCCAGCAGGCTCAATGCCGCATGAAGATCGTCATACATTCGATCAATTTTGTATCGGGCGATGAGCGCACGAGCCAGCGTGAGATGCTCGAACTCGCGCAAATAGCTGAGATCGTCGTCAGGGGATAGGTTCTGTCGCGCACCCACGACAGAGGCTTCGGTCAATCGGCCCTGCCTGACCCAAGTCCGCGCCTTCAACGCCGCAACGGGACGGTCGGGTAAGGGATTTCTGACATACTGGCGCTCCGCCTCATCCAACAAAACGAGAGCGCCAGCCAGATCGCCTTGGGATTCTTTCAAGCGCGCCTGGGCAACACACAGGCGATGCGGCCAGCCGGTTAGTCGCGCCCTGCTCGCCCAACTGCTGGCCGTTAGCAAATGCCGCGCCGCCGCTTCCAGATCGCCCTGCTCACAGAGCAGTTCGCTGAGACCTCGGTGCAGATCAGACACGCCAAGAAAGAACGGCATGCCCCTGACTCGCCACAAAGTGCAGTGACTGCCAATAGGCACTGACGGCCTCACGAAGACGGCCTTGGACCAGCTTGATGTTCGCCAGGATAAAAGTGATGCCGATGGCATTGGCGACATCGTTGGTCTGCCACATCAGCGCCTGAAACTTGAGCAGTTCCTGCTCTGCGGCCTGCAAGTCACCACTGGCGTATTCGGCCATTCCCAGTAATGCGATAGCCTGAGTGTGATGGATTGAATTATTCTCTGGGACAAGCGCCAGCGTTTGACGAGCGTACATTTTCGTGCCGGATATATCACCCAAAGCCAGAGCGCGATAGGCGCGGGCGGCAGCGATCGAGGCGGGCAACGACCGAAACTCCGCTTCGTCCACAATGACCATCTGCGGCTCTCTCTGGAAAAGTCTTCGACAGTTGAATTCAGCCTGCATATTATCTGCCGGTTCCAGCCAGCGCTCGGCATCCCGCAAGCGGGCTTCGCTGGCCTCCATCTCGCCGACACCCAGCAATGCCCAAGCATAGCCTACGCTGACCACCGGATGGGCGCGGACCAGCTCGTCGGGCAACGCCTTCACCCAGCCAAGCCATGTGGCAGATTGGTAACTGAGGTCCATCGCCAGCCAGACCCGCTCGATCAATTCCGCCGCTCGCTCAAAATCCTTAGCGGCCAGCGCATGGCGGATGGCCTCGGCTGGCAGATCATTCTGCTCAAACCAAACACTTGCCCGCCGATGAAGCATGGAAACCCGATCGGATTGCTCCCGACGCAAGTACGATTGCAGAACTTCTTCGAAGAGGTGGTGATAGCGATACCACTGGCGTTGATCATCAAGCGGAATGAGGAACAGGTTGCTGTGGTCCAGGGTGTCCAGCATTTCCCTGCCATCTTCCCGCTCAATGACTGCATTGCACAGCGGAGCGCAAAACCGGTCAAGAATCGCGGTTTGGAGTAAGAAACTGCGGATCTGTTCAGACTGGCGTTGAAGCACTTCTTCGACCAGATAGTCCAGCACAAAACGATGACTGCCGGTGAAAGCCTGGATAAAACTAGCGATGTCTTCGCGTCCCTGCATGGAGAGCGCAGCCAATTGCAGGCCGGCGATCCAGCCCTCGGTGCGGGCTTCGAGGGCGGTGATGTCTGCTTCTCTCAGGTTCAGCCCCATCACCTGGTTGAGAAAATCAGCGGCTTCGGCTGGAGTAAAGCGCAGGTCGGCGGCGCGCAGTTCGGTCAATTGGTTCCGCACGCGCAAGCGGGCCAGCGGAAGCGGAGGATCCTCACGAGTAGCGATAACCAGGTGCATCTGTGGCGGCAGGTGTTCAAGCAGAAAGGTGATGGCTTCGTCAACCGGTTTGGAATCAATAGTGTGATAGTCATCCAGAACAAATATGAAGCGCTGCCCTGCGACCAGAGGGAGTGTCGAAGGGTTGTCCGGGATGGTGGTAATTTCATTAATCAGGGCTGTCAGAATCAATTCGATAGGTGGCGGCTGGGGGGATTGAAGCGCACCCAATACCCCCGCTCCAAAATCCGCCACAATCGTCTGCAAAGCAGCGACAAGGTAAGTTAGAAAGCATGTGGGGTCATTATCGCCTTCATCCAGTGACAGCCAGGCGACCGGTTGTCCGCAACTTGCGACCCACTCGCTGACCAGCGTGGTTTTACCAAACCCGGCAGCGGCAGAGATGAGTGTCAGTTTGCGATGCAAGCCCTCGTTCAGTTGCTCGATCAGCCGAGGGCGGAGGACAATTTTAGCCCGCGGTGGGGGGATGTAAAGTTTAGTGGCTAAAATTGGTGTGGACATAGAACCATTATACAACGCCCATCAAACTTCAAAAAGTATTCTTCCGCACGCTTTGTCAGGTTTTGCTATGAAGTTTCTCAGCCAATCTCAATTCATAGTGGTTGTTGATCCTTTACACCCATAATCAAAAGCCACAAGTAAAATAATGACTTCTCCAATAAACGCAAACAAGCCAAATATCGTCGCATCGAAGTTGGGAAAAAGAAAGAATAAAACAGCCGATACCGTATAGCATAAACCGCCAAGCATCAACAAGATGCCCAGAATTCTGGGAAGGAAACCAGACTTGAAAACCAAATAACCAAGGAGAAGTACCCAAAAGGAAAAAAACTGGGGGATAAATGTCCCATATTTGCGCAAATCAAGGAAAAACATCATCAGGGCATTCAATTGATCTGCTCTGAATGCTGTTAAATAACCATTGTCACTCGATAGCAGCAGGACAGCAAAATGGTTAAGCTCATTGAGCAGAGAGATGGGGACACAGACCAGATAGAACATAACCATAAGCGCTGCAATGGTTTTGTTAACCGGTTTGAGTAATTTGTATAAAATCAGTGGCAATAGCATCAATAGCGCCTGGCGGATTAGATCGCTTACCAGGGAGAGACGGAAGAGCGCTTCAGACGCCGCAATATTCTTGACGGTCACCGCGGCGTCTCCCGGCACAATCATGCCCGGACGAATAAAAAGTTCAGTGGACATCCCCAGAAAAAATATAATTAGAAACACGAACGCCGCTATTCTTGCGGTCTTTTGGGGCGAATTCATCTTCATATCTTCCTCCAATACTCCCTTTAAATTATTTGTTGCTCATGTTTTGCAGGACCGGCAATCCAGCATCATTTTCAGGATAGCCAGTCCTAAAGTGCGTAAAATCAAACCGTTATTCTGTTTTTGCAAACAGGGCAGCGATCGCAGATGGATTGAATCCCTTGGCGATCATCCATACTGCAAAGACCATTTCCTGAATGGCAAGCGGAGCCATTAAGAACCCCAGGTCCGCATTGCAAGATAAAATCTGCTGCGCTCCAAAAATGCCTTCCAGGTAGGCAATAAAATACAAGATTGCGCCAATGAAACCCCAGCCTGACAGCCATCGGGGAATAAGCCTGGTTTGATAAAACAGAACATAGATCATCATCCCGCCGATACTGAAAACGAGTCCCCAGTATCACGGTTCGACCAATCGGCCTGCGTTGCGATCAGAACAGAACCCAGTGCTTGAAGATTGGCTACATCTGCTGCCCCAGTCGTTCCATGGATCTGGCTGACGCTCAACAGCAGGAACTGACTGATGACCGGGATGATGTAACAGACCATTTCAAGGACTCCCCTGAACAGGACTGCCCCCAACACCAGGACTTCATTGTGCTTTTTAAAGATCGGGTATAACATGTATCGGGATCATCGCCAGGGGAAAACCCATCACCAGGATGAGAAGGGTTCCGATAAGCCATTGGGTTTCACTTGCAGATATATTGAGCGGGTACGTCGAACCTGCCCTGATCGGGGCGGTAACAACACCGGCCAGGATACCGGAAACCGTCCCAATGATGAATAGAATTCCAACAATCACAGCGGTCTTTCTGTATGTATTCATTTTCTGTCTCCTTTTTTATACGATATGGATGAGTTTCATTGAATTTGACTTGAACGACTGAGACCAGGGACTATGTAGCGTTGGGTAGTGGATGTAATCCACTTCCAGTGCAATGCAAGATGCGCAATCGTAAGGATTGTCCACGCGGTTCCAAATACTGCATGCAGGCGATCTGGAACGCTCACAACATAAATGTCATCGCCGAAGTGGAGCGCCCATGCTATGGCACCGAATACATTCGTCGTAATATAGCTAATCCACATGATCCTATCTACAACACGGTTGGCGCGCAGCTTTTCCGGCATACGGCTGAGTGGGCGTCCGCGCAAGGCCTTGAGCCAATCCCAGTGCCAGACAACGTGCAGAACAATACCGGCAAGTCCTGCCACCCCAAAACAGATATGGGCAGCTACCCACACGCTACGGGAAAATCCTAGAAAGACAATGTCCAATTTGTGGGGGATGAGCAGCCATAAAATAAAGCCTATTATGGTTGTCATTAGAAGGCTCACAAAGATGGTCATATCAAGCCAAAAATTACGTTCATTCCTGCTCATTGCTGCTGTATCTCCTAATTAGTTTTGTATCGATCTGGATAATCACTGCCCTGCTAACCCTGGTGGAAAAAGTTTACGATGCTTTTTTGATGATCTGTATCCCATATGGAACCAACGCAATCGCCATCAGGATGGAGGCGCTCAAATTGATGATTTCAAGACCATCAGGAGTGCTCACCAGCAACACGCCAATCAAGAACAATATGCTTTGCCAGCGTGGAAACGAATTGGTCTTGAGTAAGGCAATGGCTTGAATGGCAAAGCCAAGCGGCAGGAGCAAAATGCCCCACAACAACGCCAGCCAGCCTTGTTTTGTAAACATAGCCAATACCCCTGGCATGATTTGCGCGAATACGTTTTCTGGTAATGTATCAAAAGCGCTCATGGTCAGGCATAATGCGCCTTTATCCGCCGCCAGAATAATTGCGCCCAAAATGGCGATGGCGGAGCCAATAAAACCAGCCCAGGCGCCAGTACTGCGATCAAGCAGTTTCATAAAGTGCAGGGCAACTGCAATTAAAAGGCTGACGCTTAACGTGACTAACACGTGTCCAAACTGCAAGAGTCCATTACCGTGGGCTCTGAGTATGATCTCTTCTGGACTAAGTAGTTGAGGTTGCAGTAAACCGGGGTGGACAGCAAAGGCGAAGATAAACAGCATCGGGAAGGTGATGAAGGCGAGTCCGATGCCTATTTGTTTCACTTGATTCAGGAATATGTTTTGATTCATTTTTTTTCTCCTTTTTAGTTGATATTGATTTATTTCTTTGGAACATAAAGCCAGATATGATTTACGATTTGACCTCCTGCGTTTTTGCCCGGCAGGGTTAACGAAATTAACCGAGACCAATGGCATGCCTAAATCACGCACTTTTTTAAGCAAGCCATGCAATGCAGCCTGGTCAATCACTGGCCCAGTTAAAAGCGTATCGCCGTTCTCTTCTAGTGTGATGGTCAAGCCGTCAAATCGGTCGGACCAGCGGTTATCCAGGTGTCCCTTGAGGCGGATTTGGTAAAGTCCAGACCCGTCATAGTATTCAGGTAAAGCGTGCGTTTCACTCATGCAGTGCCTCGTGCAATTTTTTCGATTTGGATGAATTTCCACAGGTTCGCATCCATTCTTTATTGCAGCCAAAAGATAATGGAAAATCTGATGAGGCGTCATCATTGCATGTGATGATTTAGGTGATGATTTATTGATCTGGGGAAAATAAAAAAATACCGACAGGGGGGAGTCACCTATCGGTACTGAATGTTGTTAATTGAGAGATTTTTACAATAAACCGAGTTCTTCAGCGCGTCGGACGGCAGTCCGACGATTGTTCACCCCCAGCTTGGCGTAAATGTGTTGAGTATGGGTACGTATGGTGTTCAGAGAAACCATGCGCTGACGGGCAATTTCCGGGCCGCTCAATTCGGTTCTGAGCAGCCTGAGCACTTCCAGCTCATTTTGGCTCAGCGGCTCGATCAATGGTTGTGGGCTGATGGCTTGTTTCTCAAGGAATGAAGACTTGTTTTTTCCTGCTCTTTTCAACAACTCCGCCATTGGTTTGCCTTCATCCAAGAAAATGCGGACATAGCCCTCCGGCTCGGCCAGGGTCAGCGCCCGCTCCAACGACACGAGAGCAGTCGTGATGTTGCCTTGTGCCTGGTGAGCGAGTGCCTGCAATACCAAAATCTCGATCACGCTGCCCATCCGTTTACCTTCTTCCGCCGCTTGCAGAAGGCGCTCCAGCAGACCGATTGCTTCGCGAATGGAACCAGTCCCCCGATCGCTTTTATACCGGGCGATGAGCACTCGAGCCAGCGTCATGTGTTCAAATTCGCGCAGGTAGCTGGGCGCATTGTTAACGGAAAGGGTCTGTTCACCTACCCACTCCAGAGCTTTGGTCAATTTTCCTTGCGCAACCCATATCCGGGCTTTCATAGCAGATATGGGACAGAAGTCAGGCAAGGGTGACCGGATATACAGGCGTTGCGCCTCATCCAAAAGTGCGAGAGCCCCTTCCAGGTCGCCCTGTGCTGTCTTGAGCCGAGCCTGGTCAATACACAAATGGTATCGCGAAAAAGGAAACTGCGCTTTTTCGCCCAGTTCCTTGCTTCTCTGCAAGTGTTGCGCGGCAGCCTCCAGATTACCCTGTTCAAGATGCAGCTTACTTAATTCCCTGTGCAAGTCGGCAGCATCGAGAGGAATTGGTTCACCTTGAACGATTACAAATTGTAATAACTGTTCGAGCGTATTGATCGCCTCGTGAAGATGCCCCAGTGCCAGCCTGATATCAGCCAGAACAACGGACGTGCTGATTGCATCCGGGATGTTCCCGGCTGTCCGCAGTTTCATGGTGTATTCGGCGAAGACCCGCTCCGCAGTATCCAGATTTCCGTTTGCCCAATGGGTCATCCCCAGCATCATGGATGCCTGACTGTGTCTGAAATGATTTCCTTCGGGCATGAGCTCAAGTACTTGGTTTGCGTACCTGACCGTATCCGGAATATTGCCGAGTGCCTGAGCGATATAGGCGCGGCCGACAGCAATTGTCGCTGGTAGAGATTTAAATTGTTCTTTGTCTACAACAACCATCTCAGCTGGCGGAGTTTCCAATTGGGCTTTCATCGTATCTGCTGATACTAACCATTGTTCGGCGTCTTTCAATCGGGACTCTGCGGCTTCCATCTCACCACTGCCCAACAATGCACAGGCATACCAAGCATTGAGCACAGGCCGGGCGTGAACCAACTCATCCGACAGTGTCTTCACCCAGCCAAGCCATGTAGCAGTCTGTATACTTCCCTCCTCTGTTGCCGGCCCAGCCAGCTCGATTAGGTCTGCGGCATGCTCAAAATCTTTTGCAGACAGTGCATGGCGGATGGCTTCGGATCGCAGACCGTTCTGCTCGTACCACGCGCTCGCCCGCAGATGGAGCATGGACACGCGATCGGGCTGCACCTCCCGCAAGTGCGCCTGGAGAACTTCGGCGAAGAGGTGGTGATAGCGATACCATTGGCGCTGATCGTCAAGCGGGATGACGAACAGGTTACCTCGCTCCAGAGTCTCCAACATCTCTCTGCCATCTTCCTGTCCGGTGACAGCATCGCACAGCGGGCTGCTTAACCGATCGAGAATAGCGGTTTGCAGTAGGAAGTTGCGTACATGTTCAGGCTGGCGTTGCAGAACCTCTTCGACCAGATAGTCCAGGATGAAGTGGTGGCTGCCGGTGAAAGATTTGATGAAACTGGCGGCGTCTGATCGCCCCTGCATGGAAAGGGCGGCCAGTTGCAGGCCGGCAATCCAGCCTTCGGTGCGCTTGTCCAGCGCGGCGACATCTTCGGCGGATAAGTTCAGTCCCATCATCTGGTTGAGAAATTCAGCGGACTCGAGGGGGGTGAAACGTAAATCGGCGGCGCGCAGCTCGGTCAATTGACTGCGGACGCGCAAACGGGCCAGGGGTAGCGGCGGATCCTCACGGGTGGCGATGACCAGGTGCATCTGCGGTGGCAGGTGTTCAAGCAGAAAGGCGAGCGCGTTGTCTACTGGTTTGGAATCAATAATGTGATAATCGTCAAGGACAATGATGAAGTTGTCGGGGATGGTAGTAATTTCATTGATCAGGGCTGTCAGAATCGATTCGATTGGCGGTGGCTGAGGAGATTGAAGCGCGCCCAACACTCCCTCTCCAATATTCGCCATAATCGTCTGCAAAGCAGCGATGAGGTAAGTCAGAAAGAGAGTAGGCTCGTTATCCCCTTCATCCAGCGATAGCCAGGCGACCGGTCGCCCACAACTTGCGATCCATTCGCTGACCAGCGTGGTTTTACCAAACCCGGCAGAGGCTGAGACGAGGGTCAGTTTGCGGCCCGAAGAGAGCCCCTCGTTCAGCCGCTCAATCAGGCGGGGGCGCAGGACAATTTTAGCCCGAGGTGGGGGGATATAAAGTTTCGTGGCTAAAATTGGCGCGGGCATGAGTTAATTATAAGGCTCAACTCCAATTCCACGCATACCAGATCGTGACCACATTGAAACCCATGTTGACCGCCAGCAGGAATTTGTCATATAACGATGGATAGGTGGGCAGGCCAACCAGGTTGAACAGGAAGAAGAAAACGGCCACGATGATATTCACCCAGCGACTCACAGGCTGGGGCAATACCAGGTTCAAGAAAACCATCAGGATGGGAATCAACATCAGAACCGCAATCCCCAGCCAAACGTACTGATTAAAATTCTTGTCGGCCATCGAGTTTTTTGCCAAATCGCCGCTGCAAATACGCAAGACATCGCCATAAAGATAAATTAGCGTGACGACCACCCAGGTTGCGGAAAGAATAATTTTTGTATCCATTATTTGATTACTCCTGTGCCGCGATGGTGATGACAACACTGCCCCTTTTGTGCCCCGTGTCCGCGTAGCGGTGCGCCTCTGCAGTCTGCTCCAGGGGATAGCGCCGGTCAATAACTGGTTTGAGTTTCCCAGCCACAAGCAGCTCTTTGAGGAAAACCAGATCTTCTACACGGTTGGGCGCCATCCCGGCGATCACTTTCTTGCCGCCGGCCAGCGCAGTCCAGGCCATTTGAGCAAATACTATCAAACCGCCCGCCCCGGCCAGATACAGCCCGTTTGGTTTGAGGGAGGATTTATAGCGTGCAAATGAAGACTTGCCGGGGACCATATCAAGAATAACATCATACGTCTGGCCGTTCTGGGTGAAATCTTCTTTCGTGTAATCGATGACATGGTCTGCCCCAAATGACCGCACCTTCTCCAGATTCCTCGTACTGCACACGCCGGTAACTTCAGCGTCATAGTATTTGGCGAGCTGGACAGCATAAACGCCGGTACAACCCGAAGCTCCGATTATGAGAACCTGCTGCCCGGGTTGAAGTTTTGCCATATCTCTCAAAAAATAGAGTGCGGTGGTAGCGCCAAATGGGATGGAAGCAGCTTCTGCGCAGGTTAAATTCGCTGGTTTCATGACCAGCACGGAGTCTTCAGCCATGCAGGTATATTCGGCATACGCGCCATATTTTTGACTTATGCCAAAGACCTGATCACCCTTCTTGAACAGCCTGACATCCCTGCCAATTTCAACAATTTCACCCGACAACTCCGTGCCGAGGATAGGCTGCTTGGGTTTTCGAAAGCCGAACATCAAGCGCGCCATAAAACCAAAGCCAGGCGGGACAAAGACAAAACCGCGCGCGTTGCAGTCTGCAGCAGTGACGGAAGTGGCATGCACTTTGATCAGCACTTCATTGTCATTAGCGGTGGGCTTTTTCACCTCTTCGAGATGAAGAACATCTGGCGGTCCATATTTTGTGTATACAATCGCTTTCATAGTTTTTCTCCTTTTTTGAACGATATTGATGAGTTTTACTATTTGACATCTGGCGCATCTGCCGGGCTAACCTTCAGGGTTAGTCCATTTCCAAGCGTACCAAACAACCAGTAAGGCACACACAAGTTGGCCTGTGGCCCAAACGATCTCATAACCAGGGAGTCGCGATACAAAAGTTGAAACCCAAAAAGCTAAAATAATCATGGCATAGAATATGCCCATGATGCGGTTTGCCCAACGACTCACGGGAGGCTTCAACGTCAGGGTCAAGGCACTCATAAAAACGTGACCCACTAACACCACCGCGAACGCCGACAAAAATACAGGGTTTACTCCGATAGGTCCGGTAGCCGCAGATAAGCGGTACGTATCTCCATTCAAACTACTTAGCATTCCAGCTGCCCATAGCACTGCAAGGATTATCCTCACATCCAGCAGATTTCTTGCGGTCTCTTTGTTTGTGTTCATTTTTTCTCCTCATGTTGTGATTGATTTTGGCGTAAACAAGCCGCCTACGCCTATTTAAAATTTGAGTTTTGACACATCTGCGGCCCGGGTTCGACAGGACTGACCGAGACCAAAGGCATACCCAAATCACGCACTTTTTTCAGCAAGCCATGCAACGCGGCCTGGTCAACCAGCGGGCCGGTTAAAAGCGTATTGCCGTCCTCTTCCAGCGTGATGGTCAGCCCATCAAACCAGTCTGTCCATTGACTGCCCAGATGGCCTTTAAGCCTGATCTGATAGACCGCGGGCTGACCTGGAGTTGGTTTTGGTTCGAGTTCGTTTGACATCACCTTATACCTGTTGTGGCCGGCATCACAGTCCGTGCCACTTGATCAATGTACAAGTAGCATATCTGCAATACGGTATTAACGCATAGATACAAAAGTGTTGTTTGGGGGTATTGTTTTGGGGTTGCTGAGAGGGTCGAAGCCCTAAAGCTTTGGCTTTATGATCCCCTTGCGTGCAGCACTGGATACCGGGTTTGCGGGCAAACCGACGTTTCTGCTACAACAGACCCAGCTCGCGGGCACGTGCTACAGCTTCGGTGCGACTTTGAACCTGTAGTTTGTCAAAGATTTTCTGATTATGCCCCTTAACCGTATTCACAGCCAGAAAAAGCCGCTCGCTAATCTCACGGTTCGAGAGTCCCCGGGCGACCAACCGCAGCACTTCCAACTCTCGCTCGCTCAATGGCTCAACCATTTCTGATTTTGGATTATTGACACTTGCACCTGCGGCAAGTGCAGGTGTTGTTGATTGCTTGTTAACGGGTGGTGCAAAAGCTGCCAGGAGTTTGCCTGTATAACCGAGTTGGGCATGAGCACTACTGGACATTTGTTTTTCAATCGAAAATCTAAAGTCAGCAATCAGCATTCGCATCGGTTCGCCTTCATCCACAAAGATGCGAACATACCCCTCCGGCTCGGCCAGGGATAGGGCACCTTTGAGTGCGGCGAGAGCCTGGGGGCGATTACCCTGCGCCTCGTGGGCCAGCGCCTGCACCAGCAGGATGTCGAGCGCGCTGCCCCGGCGCTTTTGCGCTTCGGCGGCTTGCAACAGGCGTGCAAGCAGGGCGTTGACCTGTGGGTTGGCGATTTCCAGCCGGGCCAGGGTGAGGTGCTCGAACTCATGCAAGTAGCTGACTTCATCTGCCAGCGAAAGCCCGCGTTCTGCCGCCCACGCCCGGACTTTATCGGGCCTCCCCTGTTTGAGATGGATGCGCGCTTTCAGGGCCGCAATCGGGCGCAGGTCAGGCACGACTGTTTGGATATAGACCCGTTTGGCCTCGTTGAGCAGGGCCAGGGCGGTTTCCAAGTCGCCTGCGGCCTCTTTCAGTTGGGCCTGGGCCACATGCCAGCGGTACAGCCAATCCGCCAGGGTAGTTTGCAGACCCAATTCGGCGGCTTGTTGCAAGTGATGAGCAGCGAGGGCGTCATCTCCCCGCTGATGGTAGATCATGGACAGGCCGAGATGATGGTGGGCAGTGATGTGTTCGGCCTCCGGGCCGTGTTGGGCTGCCAGTTGCAGGGCATCCTGATAGGCCCGCTCGGCCTCGCCCAGGCGCCCCAGGCCCACCAGTAGGTCGGCTACACCAAAGGCGCTGGCAACCACGAAGACGTGATTGCCCAGCAGGGTCATGCTCTCCATCCAATCACCAATCGCCCGTATGGCCGACTCCAGGTTGCCGCTGGCCCAGTGGGAGGCCTCCAATGTGATGATGGCCTGGGCGCGACGGTAAAAATCATTCTCGGGAATCAATTGGATAGCTTGTTCGGCGTATTTCACCGTTGTGACGAGATTACCCTGCACCTGGGCGTTGTAGGCGCGGGCCAAGGCGATCATCGCTGGCAAGGGTTTAAGCTGCGCTTCGTTCGCTACGTCCGAACCATCCAGGCATCGTTCAGCGTCCTGCAGGCGCAACTCGCTGGCTTTCGATTCACCCGCATTTGCTAATGCTTGACCAAGCAGGGTGCAAAGTAGCGGACGGACGCGAATGACCTCTTCTGGCAGCTGCTTCACCCAACCCACCCAGACGGCTGTCTGGAAACTTTCCTCCATCCCCTGCCAGGCCGCTTCAGCCAACCCCGCCGCCCGGACAAAATCCCCGGCTGCGATGGCGTGGTGAAACGCCGCGCCCAGGTCGCCGTTCTCTTCGTGCCACTGGCTGGCGCGCAGGTGGAATTCAGCGAATTCTTTGGGTTTTCCCAGGCGCTGGCGTAGCAAATCGCCAAAAAGATGGTGATAGCGGTACCAGTGCCGCTCGCTATCCAGCGACACGATAAACAGGTTAGTGTGTTCGAGGTGTTCCAGGGTTTCCTGACCGGAAGCAGAAGGAGAACCCAAAACAGAGTCACACAGCGGGCCGCACAGACGGTCAAGGATGGATGTGCATAGCAAAAAAGTCTGAACGCTTTCGGACTGCTGTCCCAGGACTTCTTCCACCAGATAGTCCAACACGAAATGGTGGCTGCCGGTGAAAGATTTGATGAAACTGGTGGTATCTCGCGAAGCGTGTCCCTGCATGGAAAGCGCAGCCAATTGTAAGCCGGCAATCCAGCCTTCGGTGCGCTTGTCCAGCGCGGCGACATCTTCGGCGGATAGGTTCAGTCCCATTAGCTGGTTGAGAAACTCGGCGGCTTCGGAGGGGGTAAAACGCAGGTCGGCGGCGCGCAGTTCGGTCAATTGGCCCCGGGCGCGTAACCGGGCCAGGGGTAGATGTGGATCCTCACGGGTGGCGATGACCAGGTGCATCTGTGGTGGCAGGTGCTCAAGCAGAAAGGTGAGTGCGTTGTCTACTGGTTTGGAATCAAGAACGTGGTAGTCGTCCAGGACAAGGACGAAATTGTCCGGGAGGGCGGTGGTCTCGTTGAGCAGGGCTATCAGAATCGATTCGATTGGCGGTGGCTGAGGCGATTGGAGCGTCCTCAACACCCCTGCTCCAATTTTCGGTGCAACCGTCTGCAAAGCCGCGACAAGGTAAATCAGAAAACGTGTGGGGTCGTTATCTCCTTCATCAAGAGACAGCCAGGCCGCCCTCACCCCTAACCCCTCTCCCATTGGGAGAGGGGAAGGGGTGAGGGCGGCGACCCATTCGCTGACCAGCGTGGTTTTCCCAAAGCCGGCGGAGGCAGAGATGAGAGTCAGTTTGCGGCCCGAAGAGAGACCCTCGTTTAGTCGTTCGATCAGGCGGGGGCGCGAGATAATGCCAGACCGGGGAGGGGGGATGTAAAGCTTGGTGGCTAAAATTGGCGTAGCCATAAGTCAATTATAAACTTGTCCGAAAAATCTGCCGGACACGATTTTTAAAGGGTCCCCCACATTTTCAGGAGTGTTTGCACTTTACTTCGAGATCAACTACTTTCTCAAAATGGATGTGTCATTTGGCATGGAACTTAGGGAGAGATGTGAATATCTATTTGTATGCAAAATCCCTATAATGTTTTATATGAGCTGCGTGGACTCGTCTCGACCTCCATCCAAAGATTCAGCCGATACCAATCCGGGGCAGGTCAATCTTCTGGAATTGATCTTCGAACGCCTGCCGATGGGCGTGGCGATCCTGGATCGTGAATACCATATCCAACGCTATAACCCGACCTGGGGTAATTTTGCCGTGCGCTACGCTCCATTGACCGGCAAGCCGCTCGCGCCTGGGGTTGGTTATTTCGAACACCTGCCTGGCGCAGAGGCGATTGTTCTGCCTATGTTCAAGCGAGTCCTGGCGGGAGAAACCATTGGAGAAAATAACATCAGTTTGGAGTCAGGCGGGATCGTTTCTTATTGGGATGTATTTCTGGCTCCGCTGATCGAGAATAATGAAATCATCGGAATTTTGAACGTAGCGGCGGATGTCACCGAAAAAGTGACACTTCAACAAAATCTCGAACAACGCGTCGAGGAACGAACGCAAGAGTTGCAGATGCTATTGGATGTCTCCGCTGTGGCGAACAGTTCCTTGAATTTAGATGAAGCGTTCGAACGGACCCTTGACCTGATCGTTGCTCTAGTGGGCGCTTCTCGCGTCGGGGTGATCCTGCTTGATGAGATGACCGACGAATTAATCCCTCATGTTTTACGCCCGCCTCGAAGCATTGCACAGGATGATTTAAACATATTGTTATCGGCTTGTCGTTCGGTGGCTGACGAGGGGAAATCGATGAACATCGTCCCGGATCCGGCTCAGGGGATGTTTGAACCGAGGGCGTTGCTTCCCCTTCAAATTCGGGAGAGAAAACTTGGGGTGTTGGTCATCATCGGCTCACAGGGAGCATCCTTTTCAACGGCGCAGTTGGCGTTATTCCAATCCATTGCAGACCAGTTGAGCGTTGCCATCGAAAACGCCAGTCTCTTTGAGAAGAACGAACGAGCCGCGGTCTCTGCTGAACGTAACCGGCTGGCGCGTGACCTGCACGATGCGGTCACCCAAACATTATTTTCATCGAGCATGATCGCGGACGTGTTACCTAAAATTTGGGAGCGCAATCCCGAGGAGGGGCGCCGTCGGTTGGAAGAGTTACGCCAATTGACGCGTGGCGCGCTTTCCGAGATGCGCACCTTGCTGGTGGAATTGCGCCCCGCCGCATTGGTGGATACAGACCTGGGCGATCTGGTCGGGCATCAGGTCAATGCTTTTATCGCCCGTACGCGCCTAGCGGTGAACTATAAACGGATTTGCACCCACAACCCGCCGCCTGAGATCAAGGATGCTGTTTATCGCATCGCACAGGAGGCGTTCAACAACATTGCCAAACATGCCGAGGCGACGCAAGTCGAAGTGGAGTTGTTCTGTGATCCATCTCAAGTTGCTTTGACAATCCGCGACAATGGAATTGGGTTCGATCTTCTTTCATCCAGCCATGAAGGCTTGGGATTAAAGATCATGGAAGAACGTGCCCGCAACGCTGGCGCGAAACTGGAACTCCATAGCCAGATCCGTGCCGGGACAAGCCTGCGCGTGTTCTGGCTCGCGCCGCTGTGGTTTGTTGCTTCGGACTTTGCTGGGTTACATCATCTATATCGTTACCAACATTGTTGTACTGACAGCCTTGACCTTCATCATGGGCGTGTTTATGAAGCGCTGTGACAATTTGTTCATCGCTTTCTGGATCCACTTCTGCTTCAATCTTTCATTGCGATTCTTTGCAGGAGACATATATTTCTTCGCCATATTCTCGATTCTGTATGCTGTCATGGTGTTGGCTTTACTGCGTTTTTTGCCCAGGGAAGTACCTGCGCCTTCGCTGGGGTAGTGATGGCACCTACTCTGCTGCTTGGTATTGGTCTGGCATGATTGCCATGAGATGTTGCGATATGGGAGAGGCGTAATTGAGGTCTCGATGCCGATCGATCAGCCAGCCGCATCGAATCTGTAGCACTTGCCTATAGCACCGCCCGGTCAAGTGACCAGTGGAAAGACTCTCCCAGTGAACAGCAGACAAACTCCCCAACCTGCGAATGTGGTCACGGAGTTTGTCAAATAAACCCAGAATGAAAACAATGGACCTGGAGATTGACGTGAAAACGATTTTTATAGCAGAAGGCGAAATCCACGTTCTCGAAGCCCTGCGACTGCTTTTCCAACAACAACCCGATTATGAAACTCTTGGGCAAGCTCGTTCCGCGGAAGGTTTACTCGCGCACGCCTGCAAGTTATCACCCGACGCGATCCTGCTGGACTGGAACCTGCCCGGTTTTCACCCGCAGCGTTTGATTCCCGCCCTGCGCGAATGCACTCCAACCGCGATTCTGGTAGCGCTCAGCGTCAAGCCGGAACATGAAAAGATTGCCAAAGAATATGGCATGGATGGTTTTATTTCCAAGCAACTGCCGCCGGAATCGTTCCTGATTTCGCTGAACACGATCATCGAACAAGCAAAGCCAAAGATCGAGGCCTCATGAAATCTTTTTCAATCCCCACTGCCATGAGACTCACTCAATTTGCTGAACGTCATCCGTACTGGTTTGTTGCGATCATGGAGGCAATGGTAGTGCTTGGTTACCTCCTCGCTGGAACAGCGGCTTACTTTTTGAGACTCTCGAACATGGCGCTCTATGGTCTTGCAAACCTTGGGTTGACACTCATCGTTATCGTGTTGCTGACCAGGTTGAAGTGGTGGAAGACCATCGGATTCAAGCCGCTGCACCGGCGCGGAGACCTGCTCTGCTTTCTCGTCCCTCTCGTTCCAATGGCTCTTAATTTTATCCCCGGTGTGCGGATCGAAAGTGTTGTTTACGTATCTGGGGTGCTTGTCATTGCGCTGATGGTGGGATTCGCCGAAGAAACCATCTTCCGCGGCTTGATGCTGCAAGCCCTCAAGCCGCTCGGACACTGGAAAGCGGCGATCATCACCGCGTTGCTCTTTGGGTTGACGCATGGCATGAACGCCCTGACAGGGAAAAGCATGGTGGAAAGCATGATGCAGATTGGGTATGCAGTGGCCATCGGCTTCGCCTATGCCGCGCTTGTGCTTAAAAAGGATGTTTTGTGGCCATTGGTGCTGACTCATTTTTTGACGGACTTCGTTTACTTCATTCAGAAACCCGGCTTTTCTCTGCCGACCTTCTGGCAATCCTTCCTGGTCCTAAGTCTTACGGTTGGTTTCACAGCCTATGGAATATTCGTGATGCGGCAAAAGCCCCGGCATGAAACTGAAGCAGCGCAGGATGCAGAAAACAAAAATGGTTACTGGTCAACAGGATAAGAAATGATTCAGGGGAGATCAAGGCTCGGGCTGACGGATCAGCCTACGGGACGTCTGATCCGCCGCCGAGTGAATTGAGTCAACGCTGAGAAGGAGTCATCCACCGATGCGCATTGTCATCTTTGCCGCAGGGTCACAAGGCGATATCCAACCCTGCCTTCGCTTGGGAAAAGGTTTACAGGGAGTTGGCTTCGAGATTCTGCTTGCGGCTCCGCAGAACTTTGTTGAGTTGAGCAAGGAACAAGGCGTTCCTTTCCATCCACTGCGCGGTGATGTGCAGAAAATCATGGCGGGCGATACCGGGCGGGATTTCATGGAACGTAGCGGTGCAAACCCGATCCGATCCATTGTGGCAATGCGAAAGATGCTTGGAACGATCGCCATTCGCATGGCGGAAGATGCGCTCGAAGCCAGCCGCACTGCCGATGCGTTCATCACACCCGCAGTCTTTGCGCCGCTCGGAAAAACGATCGCTGAGATATGCGACATTCCGCTGATGCTCCTCGAACCAACCCCAATGCTCCCGACCAGTGATTTCACTGCGCCGGGTTTTCCTGTGCAAAAAAATCTTGGAGCGATGTTCAACCGCCTTTCCGGCTTTGCAATGCTGGAGGTGATCTGGCAATGGTATCGCCCCTTCGTGAATGAATTTCGAAAGCGCTACAGATTGCAACCGCTACGCAGTTCGGATTTTTATCGCACGCTGACTTCTGTACCTTTGCTGGGCGCATACAGCCCACAGGTAATTTCCCATCCTAACGATTGGTCTGATAACGCATACATCACCGGCTATTGGTTTCAAGAGGATGCAAAAGAATGGAATCCATCCATTGAATTGAAAACCTTTTTGGCAGAGGGCGAAGCGCCTGTCTATGTCGGCTTTGGAAGCATGACAGGACGTGACCCCGAACGCTTTGCAACAATCGTGCTCAATGCGTTGATGAAAACTGGTCAACGCGGAGTCATTGCAACCGGTTGGGGCGGCATGCGTGTGATGCAAGTCCCGAAGAATGTATTCGTGTTGGATTCTGTGCCGCATGGCTGGCTCTTCCGGCGCATGTCCGCAGTGATACATCATGGTGGCGCAGGCACGACCGCAGAAGGTTTGCGTGCAGGCGTGCCATCGGTCATCGTCCCGTTTACGGTGGACCAACCTTTTTGGGGAAAGCGAGTCAAAACACTCGGCGTTGGACCCGAACCCATCCCCGCTTCAAAATTGACATCCAATGCTTTGGCGGATGCGATTCAATTGACAATCGCCGATTCCAAAATGAGGGAACGAGCAACTTCGATTGGAGAAGCGATTCGCATGGAGGATGGCGTGGGCAAAGCGGTTAACATCGTCAGGCAATATCTGGGAGCATGAGTATGAAAAACGAAAACTATCAAGTTATCCCATTTCCAAAGATCCGCCAACTCATGGTGGATGGCGGACAAATGGCAAGACGGAAACATCTCATCCACGGGTTGGTGGAGATGGATGTCACCGAAGCGCGTAAGTCGATCAGAGAACACAAGGAAAAAACCAATGAGTCGCTCTCTTTCACCGCATTCATCATGACCTGTCTGGGTCGGGCTGCGGATATGAACAAGCACATGCAGGCGGTTCGAACCTGGGGCGAAAAACTCGTCATCTTCGAAGATGTGGATATCAACACCATGTTCGAAGTTGAAGCAGACGGGCGCAAGCTCATCCGCCCGCATATCATCCGCGCTGTGAATCGAAAAACACTGCGGGATATTCATACAGAGATCAGAGCCTTTCAAAACGAACACGCCAGCGGACGGGAAGCGAACTTCATTGACTGGTTCGTCCTTCTGCCCGCATTCATCCGCCGCCTGTTTTTGGGAATGCTGTTCAAGAGTCCGCACAGGCTGAAGGAAATGAACGGAACCGTGTCCCTGACCGCCGTGGGCATGTTTGGCAATGGCGGCGGTTGGGGCATCCCCGTTTCCAATCACACGCTCCAGATCACGCTGGGAGGCATCTCCGAAAAACCTGTTTTGAAAAATGGTCAACTGGAAAACCGTGAATACCTGTGCGTGACGATCAGCATTGACCACGACATTGTAGACGGCGCTCCCGCCGCGCGCTTCATTCAAAGGATGAAGGAATTGGTCGAAAGCGGTCACGGCATTACCGAATTTATAGAGAAAGCATGAGGCAACATGAATATTGATTTCATCAAACAGTTCCAGGAAAAGCCTGCCCCCTTCACGCCGGGTGAACCGCTCTTTTGGGATGACTTGCATATTTCAGCACAGATGTTGAAGGCACATCTGGATCCAGACAACGACCTCGCCAGCAGACGTCCGCAAACGATCCAGAAATCGGTGGATTGGATAACCGCCTCTCTCGACCTTCAATCTAGTGACTCCGTCCTGGACCTTGGTTGCGGTCCCGGGCTTTACGCCGCTCGTTTGGCAGAACGTGGACTACGCGTGACCGGCATAGATTATTCCCGCTGTTCGATTGACCACGCCACGCAAGATGCGAGAAAAAACAATCTGGAAATCAATTACCGTTATCAAGATTATTTGGCTCTCGAAGATGAAGTTTGTTACGACGCCGCACTTTTGATCTACGGCGATTACTGTCCGCTGGCGTCTGAACAACGTAAAAAACTACTCGCAAATATTCACCGTGCCCTGAAGCCAAACGGATATTTTGTACTCGATGTGACCACACCCATTCATCGCAAACGACATGGCAGTCACAATGGTTGGTATGCGGTTGAGACAGGCTTCTGGAAGCCAGGTCCGCATCTGGTGTTGGAGGAGGGCTTCGACTACCCGGATCAGTCCATATTTCTTGATCAGGCGATTATCATCGAAGAGAACGGCAAAGTCTCGGTCTATCGCAATTGGTTCCAGGATTTCACACGCGAAACGATCACAGCAGAGCTGGAGGCGGGAGGCTTTGCGGTTCAGAGTGTGTGGAACGACCTAATTGGAACCCCTTTCACGGAAGATACAGAGTGGCTTGGCATCATCGCGCAGAATGCGTTGCATCAATGACGGTAACGACTATACCTTTCGAAATGAATCACAAAAATGGTATTTTGAAGGATGGAAATCAGCCCGCTCGTCATCACCAACCCGGTGGCATGGAATCAACATCTGCCGTTATTGCGGAGCAACGGTACTCAGTGGAAATTCAGTGAATTCCATACTGACATACAAAGGAGTGGGTAAAAATGAAAAACCCAGATCAACATACAACAAATCGCCGCAAGCAAACCTCGGTTAGCATGGCTCTCGGAATAGGCATTGGGCTTACGCTTGGCGCGGCGTTGGATAATCTTGCGGCTGGGCTTGCCATCGGGATTATCATCGGGGGAGTTGGGTCTGCCTGGCGAATAAGGGAAGCAGATGGCAACCCTGATGGAAATGAGGAGATAAAACGATGAATATTCAAGACTGTCAACGTGAAATGCGGTCCGCTTTTTTGGGCGGGTTTGCCGGGCAATTGGTTTCCGGCTTGATCTGGCTGGCGGCGGCTATGTTTGCAACCTGGAGTTCTCCGGGTGTCGGCATGGCTGTACTCTTTTTTGGAAGCATGGGGATTTTTCCTCTCACCCAGCTATTGGTGCGCCTCATGGGACGTCCCGGCAAGGTAAGCCCGGAAAACGGACTGTGGCCGCTCGGCTCACAGGTCGCCTTTACCGTGCCGCTCAATTTTCTATTGGTCGGCGCTGCGACCCTTTACCGTGAACATTGGTTTTTCCCGGCGGCCATGATCGTGGTCGGCACACATTACCTGCCCTTCATCACCCTGTACGGCATGAAGATGTTCGGTATTCTGGCCGGACTGCTGGTTGTCATCGGCGCCGGCCTGGCGTTGTATGGACCGGACGATTTCAGCATGGGCGGCTGGATCACAGCCATCCTCTTGATCGCTTTTGCCTTTTCGGGGCGTTACCTCGTTTTGCTGGAGGAAAAACACAATGAAAGCAAGTTATCTCATCCTTGAGCATGACTTCATCTCAGAGGTGAACATTGGGACAAGCGTGGCTCGTACCGTGCAAAAACCTCATCCCAAGTAATTTGCTCTAGAAAAACAGCATCTTTCCTCCAGTCGCACTGCGTTGGTAAAATGGAGCCATCTCTCACTTTGGAGCATAAAATCAGATGGGTTGGTTCATTCTCAGGCACATTTTCTCCACCCTTTTAGCCATCGTCAACGTCAGGCGATTATCCGATCAGGAAAAAGATTTGGAAATCCTGGTGTTGCGTCAACAACTATCCATCTTAAAACGTAAACTCAATCACCCGATCAAACCCAGCAAGATGGAGAAATTGACGCTGGCCGTTTTGACGACCAAGTTCAAGCAGACGACGCGCCAAACCGCAAATCAACTCCGGGATGTCATCCGTATCTTCGAGCCCGAAACCGTGCTGCGCTGGCATCGGGAAGTGGAACCATACAGTGTAGAAATGTCCTGGGTGGCATCATCCACGATTACTATCGTGCCCCCACTCTCCTTGCTCTTCCTGCTACTTGAGTTCCCCCTGCTTGTTACCCCTTCATAAAAACCATCTTTTGTGTAAATCTGAGCATTCTTTTTCAGTTGAATTCCCATAATTCACCGTTTTCGAAAACCATTCTTGGGATCAACAGTGGTCGGTTTGCCACCTTTTTAGCCCTGTTTTCTGTTGGTTGAGGTTTTTGCACGATACGAGGGTATCAAGATATTACAAGCATGCAGGTGGATATAAGTGTAAAACCTGTCATTGAAGCAGGTCAGGCATATTGTTATCCATACGAATTCACCTTTACGCCGATTGATGGGGCAGATGTTGGTTATCGCAACATGGTCAGCGTGACCATCTTGAACTATTTGGAATGGCTGCCCGGCGGTATCCATTGTAGTGGTGGCGATGCCTGTGCGTTCGGACACAACCTTACAGCTGAATTCACATTCCCAGAAACAACAATCAGCAACCCTGTAGAACTTACGCCGACCCAACCTGCACTTACAAACCAGCCTGCAACTGAACCCTCACCGACCGGGGAACCAACGGCTGAGCCATCTGCAACCCAGCCTCAGCCAACAGAAGAACTGCCTTCCACAAAAATACCGTAAACAAATATTTGAGTTGGAACCAGAAATTCCATCGCAATGAGCCTCCCGTTTGCTCTCTGCGATTCTCTCATATCTCAAATGCGATTACCCTATCCCTGAGACACAAATGTTCATTTCATCATTTAAATCATGCTATACTTAATTCATAATGAAGATTTATCTTGATGCCTGCTGTTTGAATCGTGCATTTGACGATCAACGCCAAGCCCGCGTTCGTTTGGAAGCGGAAGCGATTTCGCTGATATTGCAGAAACTTCATCAGCGTGAATGGGAATGGATCGGCAGTGACGTTCTGGTTTATGAACTTGGACAAACTGAGGATGTTGAGCGCAAGGAACGGTTATTGCTTTTGGCTGGACAATCACATCAAGTAGTTGAGATAACCGAAAAGATTTTGACACAGGCAGAAAAATTGGGAGCATCAGGCTTTGATAGTTACGACGCAATCCATCTTGCATCTGCTGAAAACGCAAAAGTGGATGTTTTCCTGACCACCGATGACAACATGCAGAAGATTGCAAATCGAAATAAAAAAATGTTTTCCTTCATTGTAGTAAATCCAGTGACATGGCTGGAAGAGGTATTGAAATGACAACTGAAACCCTTACCCTTTATGAAATTCGCACCGTTGGCTTTGAGGCTTTGTTACGTGAGCTTGGACCCGCTGGCGCGATTCGTTTTATTCAACAATACGAATTGGGGCACGGAGATTACACGCGCAACCGCAAGAAACTCCTGCAAAAGAAATCTGTCCGCGAGATTGGCAAGCAGATTATGAAACAACGTCAGTATAAACAAAAATAGCAAGAAGCCCTCGTCAAAAACGAGGGCTTCTCATTCCTGTGCGGGTACCGTGCAAAAACCTCATCCCAAGTAATTTGCTCTAGAAAAACAGCATCTTTCCTCCAGTCGCACTGCGTTGGTAAAATGGAGCCATCTCTCACTTGGGAGCATAAAATCAGATGGGTTGGTTCATTCTCAAGCACATTTTCTCCACCCTTTTAGCCATCGTCAATGTCAGGCGATTATCCGATCAGGAAAAAGATTTGGAAATCCTGGTGCTGCGTCAACAACTATCCATCTTGCAACGTAAACTCAATCACCCGATCAAACCCAGCAAGATGGAGAAATTGACGCTGGCCGTTTTGACGACCAAGTTCAAGCAGACGACGCGCCAAACCGCAAATCAACTGCGGGATGTCATCCGTATCTTCGAGCCCGAAACCGTGCTGCGCTGGCATCGGGAAGTGGAACCATACAGTGTAGAAATGTCCTGGGAGGCATCATCCACGATTACTATCGTGCCCCCACTCTCCTTGCTCTTCCTGCTACTTGAGTTCCCCCGCTCGTTACCCCCCTCATAAAAAACCATCTTTTGGGTTTTCGCGTCTCATTGCCAATCTGAGCATTCTTTTTCAGTTGAATTCCCATAATTCACCGTTTTCGAAAACCATTCTTGGGATCAACAGTGGTCGGTTTGCCACCTTTTTAGCCCTGTTTTCTGTCGGTTAAGGTTTTTGCACAATACGGGCGATACTTTTACTTAATTTGCCGGCAAGAGCCTATTAGCGTATTCTAAAGTTGATGCGAACGATCGCCGATCTGACTGGGAGTGATGAAATCCACTCCACGCATTTGGCAGATGGGTTGCAAAATGAGCCGAAGTTAATACTACGATAATAAGTTCCCTCGAAATTCGAGGGAACTTATTCTTCATTGGCTTTAGCTTCCTTACATCTTCCTCAACTCATCGGCCGCGTCACTCAATTCCTTCGCGTTCTTTTGGATCTTCTTGATCGCTGCCACCGCATCGTCAATGCCCTTTGGCCCAGCGCGGAAGACTGCCTCATCCAGCCAGACCGCTTCGTGTTCACAGGCGCGAGTCGCTTCCGGCAGGTTCATGCTTTTGAAATCGAAATATTCAGGGAAGGCATTGGGCACAGCCAGCTTCGATTTCTGTGGCTGGAACAATTCATAATTATGCATGGCTTCATAGCCTGTCCAGCAATCGATCCCTTCCGCGTCGAGGGCACCACATAGAACATCATGTTCTGCGCCAAATTCGGCGGGGTGAATGGCAAAGATGTAGCGATAGAACGAACGGGTGGTATGGCGTTCATCGCGTTTCATCACACGCACACCTGGAATTTCGCTCAAGGCTTCGTCCATGTATGCCGCCATTTCTTCGCGTTGCTTTGCCTGCGCGGGGAAACGTTCGATGCCCACCAACGCCATCGCCGACTGCAATTCGCTCATACGGAAGTTGCCGCCCTGGATCGCCAGGCCGTTTTTATCCTCCCCGCCGCCGCCCAATGCATGCGGACGTCCGCAGTCAATGATCGAAGCCGCCAATGCCGCATGTTCCGCTGACTTACACAACAAGATCCCGCCTTCGCCGGATGTCAATGTTTTGGATGATTGTAAAGAGAACGAGCCAAAGTGACCGATCGTCCCTGCGCCCTGACCGTTCCACTTCGCGCCGTGTGCATGTGCGCAATCTTCGATCACGATCAAGTTATGCTTCTCCGCCAGCGCCATGATCGCATCCATATCCGCCATGTTCGAACCGAGATGCACAGGGATGATGGCTTTGGTCTTGGGTGTGATGGCTTTCTCTGCGGCTTTCGCATCGAGACAATAGGTGTTCGGGTCCACATCTACGATGACGGGGATCGCTCCTGCACCCATTGGAGCTGAAGCGGTTGCCTGAAACGTATACGCCGGGACAATGACCTCATCGCCCCAGCCGATGTCCGCCGCGCGCAAAGCCACTTCCATTGTGACTGTCCCGTTGATCATCGGCACAGCATAGCCACCGCCCTGCATCTCTGAAAATTTCCTGGCGAGTTCGGCTGTCTTCGGTCCCGGAAATGGATACCCGCCCCAGCGACCAGACTTGATGACTTCGGTGACGGCATCAATATCGCGTTGATCCCACACGGGCCATTGCGGATACGGTTCCGTGCGTGTTTTTGGTCCACCGAGAATTGCTAATTCAGACATTTTGATTTTCTCCTTTTTATTAAACTGTACCTGCACTTGCGCAGGCTTTTGTTGTGATATGACCAATGCCAACCATGCCAGAAATGTTCCAACGGTGGCGATGATGTACAGCGGGTAGGCGCCAAACTTGTCGAAGATGAGTCCGTTCAGCGGTGAAGTGATCAGTGAGATGATGCCAGCGAGGGTCACGTAATAGAGGGAAAGGATCGTGGCGCCTTGTCCTGCGGGTGCGTTCTCAACCGTGTATGCCACGGAGGCGATGGCGTAAAAGCTGTAATATAGTCCGCTGGCGGCGCGCATGAAAAGTATGGCTGGCATGGATGGGAAGAAGACGACTGCCGATAAAGCGAAGGCTTCCAGCAGGATCGAGAAGGTTAACAGTTTTCCCGAACCATATTTATGCACCAGCTTATCGGCCCAGAGCATGATGGGCAGTTCCATCAAGGCGGGGTAGGTGTATGCCCAGCCGATCAACTGTTCACTGGCGCCGAGTTGTTTCATGTATAAGGTCTCGAATTGATAGCGCCCGTTGTTGGTGAGCCAGAAGAGGGTCAGAGCGATGGTCAGACCCAATAACGTACGTTGATTCACCAGTGAGCGCAGAACCACTCGAAAGCGTGGACGAGGCTCCTCGGATGGCTGAGTCAGCTTTGGGGTTGTGATGATGCGTCCGAGCACGAGGATGCAAAGTCCGTACAGGATGGCGTATCCGATAAATACGGAGACGAGTCCCGACCGGCTCACCATCCAGCCGCCGACAAATGCAGTGATTGCCCAGCCAAGCGAACCCCACATGCGGATGGAGCCGAAGCCTTCTTTTTCATTGGAGATGCTTAACGCATTCGCATCAGACAACGGGTAGATGGGTGCGCCGACAAATGACTCGATCGCCACGATCAGTGCCATCCAGCCGAATAGGTTTTGCTGGCTGAGCATCAGGATCAAGATACCCGAACCAAGCAGACAGAATTGCAGCACACGGCGCGGATGGGGGAGGTTGTCACTCAGGCGCCCAATGAACGGTGCACTGACCAACGCCACGAGACTGCCGATGGTGCCGAGCCAGCCCATTTGTGTGCCGCTCAACCCTTTCTCTGCGTAGAAGAGCGTGATGAAAGGGAAGATGAATCCGCCTGCGCCCGTCCAGAGCAGGTAGTAGATGCGCATGAGCCAGAGAGAGGTGCGGGAGGTCACGGGGTTTAGGTTCCAGGTTTCAATGTCAAGTTTCACGTGTCAAGTGTCAGGTGTCGGGTGGCGGAAATTGGTTTCATTCTTTATTGGCTTCAAAGAACAATGGCAGATATGCTTGATTTGCTTCTAAAAGTTCGTGGAGTAGTTGTTGCGCTTGTGAAATTGTGAGGCGACTTGACAGCGGATCGTTGAGTAAAACCTGCAAAGCGATTTCTCGGTTGCCTTGCATTGCCGCTGTGACGGTTAGCTCCTGTTGGCGGACATGATGTTCTAAAATGTTTTGCACTCCCGCAGGGACATCGCCGTACGTGATGGCATTCGCTCCGAGTGCATCGATCACGCCGTAGGTTTCGACGACAGCATCGTACGGACAAATTGCCAATTTGTCCTACATTCGGCAAATTCATGATGCCAACATATTTCTCGCCGACTTGTCACCGCACGGATGATCTTGTTGGCGGCTTCGGTGGAGACATCCTGCATGAATGGCTCCATTGGAACATCGCCCCGCAACGCAGACTCGATCAAGCCTTTTGCTTCGGCTTCCAAGGCGTAGCGGTCTGCGACGCTAGTCAAGATCAGGTCATAGTCTCCGCCCCAATTCGTGGACTCGTTGATGAAGTGCGGAAAAAATTCTGCGATGTGACGGTCACCTGCGGCGGGCAACGCGCCATACAACTGAAACAACGTGGATTTGACTTTTGCATGGTCTGCGAACACGGATGTATCGTCTTCGTCCACTTTGAGTTTCGCCACTCAATACTTTCTCAGTGATCAGCGGCAATTCATCGAAGACTCGTTTGCCGTCCGCATATAAATCCGTGACCCAAATGAGATGATTCACACCTGCGATCTTGGCTGTGATATTTTCTGGCTTGGTCTCCAAGACTTGTGCCAAATGTTCACGGACACCGATCCACTCATGACATAACCCAACGACTCTCACGCCTTGCATGGCAAGAGTGCGTGTCAACACTGTCATGGGATTCGTATAATTCAGGAACAAAGCATTCGGGCAAATCTCCATCACCCTGCGCCCGATCTCTGCCACCACGGGGATATTCCGCAACGCCCTCGACAACCCGCCTGGTCCCGTTGTATCGCCCACCGATTGTTTGATTCCATATTTGGCGGGAATCTCCAGATCGGGGCGCATCGATTCGAGTCCGCCTGTGGTGATGGTGAGAATGACAAAGTCTGCGTCCTGCAGGGCTTCATCCAGTGACAGCGTTTTCTCCAAATGAAAATCGAGCTTGAAATCTTAAATCATCTTTTTGCCCAAGGTGTAGACCAGATCCACGCGGTCTTGAACAATGTCCTGCAATACAATCGTTGAGCCGACCAGTTCAGGTGTGCCGAAAATATCCCGCATGAAAGTGGGACCCCACGAATATGATCCGCCGCCGATGATGACGATTTTGCTCATAGCAAACTCTGAAGCCCTTCCATAACACTCGTTGCGATCCCCTTGCCGATGGAATTTGTCTCTTCGTAATGTCCACCGGGTTTGAACGGATTCCACGGATATTTGAAATCCTCGGTGGGGAGGACGTAACCGAGTTCATCATTCGCCAACCCGATCACGCCCGCCGCTTTTGCGCCTGACTCTTTCATCCGTGCCTTAAGTTGTAATCCCAGTTTGGGTAACAACTCCCCGGGGATAGTTGCCAGCCACAGGTCACCGATTTTGATGAGGTTGACCTCTGTGTGGACAAACCCCTTGTTATCGCGCACATCGGGTAGAAGTTTCCGCCTGAAGGCGAGCTTGTATAGGATATTCGTTAGTTTTGCTTTTATTTCCTTTTTAGCCACGCTGACTACTGCCGGTCCCTTACTGTCCACTGTCTGAAGTGCCTTGAGCCCTTCCTTTGCCAACTTCCGTCCCATGAACTCCGCTTCCTCGAACGAATGGTCTTTGACGTCAGGCGTCATCATCCCACCCAGAGCACCGGAGAAGAATATGCAAGGAGCGCCAGTTTGTTTCTCAACTTCATCTCGTAAATACCCGACATAATCAGATGTAATGTTTGGATTATGTTCCCACAATACTTCGGGGTGACACGGGAAGTTCATTAACGTGACGGTCACTTTGGAAGTGACTGTCACGTCTGTAAATTGCAACAGCGTCAATTCGTTATCCAATATCTCGGGATTCCGCGCATTCTTCGCCAAGCCTGGGAAGTGGACGGATGTCCATTTTGCAGAAGCAGGCTTCAGTGTAGAAAGCGAAGCGAGAATGACATTCGCTATTTTAATTTTTATGTCAGCAAGATATTCTTCATCCACACCGCGCGTCTTTTGGTCAGGTCCCCACAGCCCCATCGTATCGGGACCGTGATGCGTGTGGGTGGAAGCGATAACGACAGAGACTTCCGGAGTCTTAAAGACTTCTGAAGTCTGAACACGCCGAATCACATCCTGCACATCGAATCGAAAAAAACCAATGAGATCAAGCGCAACAAGGACGAGTGTGGTTGACCCGGTCTGAATTGACAGCGCGCGCGCATACAGATCATCATGAACCGTTGTCGCGCGGCGATTGTTTCCAAAGCCTGCGAGATACACGGGCCTGTTGAGCGCGGGCGTGATTACAGTTTGCGCATATCCAATTTTCATTTGACAATTTCCTTTGCAGTCCGAACCATGTTATTGCGAACAACGTAGCCATCGAAGCCCGCCTGCTCCATGCCCAGAATCACCGCGCCCACCACGGGTGGACCATCAAGCCGAATTAATTTTGCGCGCGGGCAATGTTTCAAGATAAGTTGTCTCAAGGGTTCGGTGATCAATTCGCCCACATCAAACACACTGCCCGATTGGATGATCTCCACCTCTTCATTTTCCATTTCGATCTGCCGTGCCACAGCCACTGCCAGCCAGCCGAGTTCTTCACCTGCCCAGCGCATCACATCAAGAGCCGCGGTGTCGCCATTGCGTGCGGCTTCCATCACCTGCAACGCAAGGAACGGGAACAAATGATATTGCCCGTTCGAGAGTCCTTCCATCAGGTCCATTTCATCTTTTGCATCCACGGCATCGATATAGATCTAAGTCAATACCGTTGGCGGGCTTCGCTTGATCCATGCATAATTCACCATCTGCAGGCCGCGTTGCACGATTTCGATCGCGCCGCCCTCTTCGCCAAACGTCGAACCATTTCCAACGATACGTCCTCTTTGCCTTTTCAATTCCGTCCTCGACAATTAACCGACGACCCCGCCGTAACATTGACGCCGACCCCGCGTGTGGCGCCAGCGAGCAATCCATTCGTGCCGTCGTTGACAACTTGCACAGGACACGACAGCTCCAAGGCGCTAATGGCTCCTAAATGACCTTCTCGATCAGACGGAAAATCGTATCCTGCCACGCCGAAACCTGCTCCGGCAATATGGGCCTTCTCCACCCCTGACATCTTCAACGCGCCTTCGAATGATTCACACAAGACCCTTTCGAGCCCATCGTATCCTACGCCTTGATGATTGCCTCCGCCCGATTTGCCAAACCCCACGCATCGACCCGTCTCATCCACGATCAACGCATGGGTCTTGGAGGAACCGACATCGATTCCGAGAAAATATTTCATAGATCTCCAAATTCCAGTTTGTCTCGCTGGTTGAGTAGGGAGGTGGTTTTCCCGCCCGAATCGAAACCAGAAATTTCAAGTTTGCCTGATATCGATGGTCTCGATACGACCTTCGCGAAAAACGCTCAGGTCTACTCGACCATCGAGTTGTCTATGTGTTCAGGCGTCCACTCCACCGGTGCTGCTTGCAACAACCCATATGCCCTAAACCCATCTTAAATCATCATATCCACAGCGGACTGTAACTCGAGCTCGCCGCGTTCCGATGGTTGAATCTTCGTCAAATACTGCCATATCGCGGGTGGGAAGATGAACATGACCGATGCCGCATACGGGCTCATGATCTCCTGCCGCTTCGGTTTCTCTATGATTCGCCTCACGCGCCAATTTGAATCCACGTCCACGCTCGAGCGGGCAGACAGTTCTTCAAGGGGGCATTCTTTCAAGCTCATAGTGATGTCTGCCTTGTGTTGCTTGTGTGCATCGACCAAATCTAACAGGGAATTTTCTTTGAGAATGTAATCTGTTGCCACCACCATCACAGGTTCGTCCTGGATCCAATCCCTCGGTACAGACAGCAGCGCATCCCCGTTGCCGCGTAATTCATTTTGATGGGCGAACGTCACGGAAAGGTTCCATTTCCTGCCATCGCCAACATATTCGAAGATTTTCTCCTCCAGGTGATTTGTCACGATGCACACACGTTCGATCCCATCCTTGGACACCGCCCGCAAAACATAATCGAGCGTGGCGCGCCCGTTCACTTCAAGCAGAGGCTTGGGTATGACATCCGTGTAAGGACGCTGGCGTTTGCCGCGTCCTGCCGCGAGGAGAACGGCAGACTTGATCATGATCCTGCCTCAACACTGGTATTTTTCCTGATGGAGGCTCTTGAAAGAACCGGGGAGATGCCGTCTCCCGTTTCGGCTACGAACACTTTGGATGGCAATTCAGGATGGCGGGCTGAGAACTTTTCTGTGATCCCTGCGCAGATATTTTCTGCGGAGGCGCGATGTACCAGAGCGACCACGCATCCGCCATAGCCGCCGCCGCTGAAGCGGCTGCCGTACACGCCGTCCATGCCGCTGATAAGTTCGTGCAGTTCGATCAGGATGTCACTGCCAGATTGGTAATTGGTAATTGAGGAGTGACACGATCGATTCATCAACTGACCGAAGACTTCCAGGTTTGCCTCTTGCCAGGCTTTCGCGCCTTGATGGACGCGCTCCACTTCGGTGAAGAAATGCGTGGCGCGTTTGCGGAGGTTGTCGGGCAACCTCATTTTCCGGTCTTCGAAAACTTCCCGCGGTATATCGGAAAGGATCCTCGTGCCGGGCAGCAATGCCTCTGCCGCCTGGTGACACTCCTCCACGCGGACGTTGAATCCGCTTTTGGTGAGTTCGCGCGAGACACCCGAGTACGCCACAACCCACGCAAAGTTGGGGAGGGGGTCAGGGATCGGGGAAACAGAAGCAGTGACCGTGTCCATGAAAAGAAGCGCATCCTTTTTCCCGTAGACAATGCTCATGGGGTCGAGCAATCCATTTTGGAGTCCAAGCTGGTCGTGTTCGAGTTGAAAGTCCAACTGGACCAACTGCTCGGGGGTGAGTTCGATGTCGTTCACGTCAGCCAGGGCTTTGAGATACGCCAGTCCCACCGAAGCAGATGAACTCAATCCCGAACCGATCAGCGATCCCGAGACATACGCCTTCATGCCGCGTTTTGGATTCAGAACATTTGCCGCCGCCTGCGCGTAGCGTACCCAGTGGGCACGATCCAGCTCGTCAATAAAGAAAATGGTTTCCCCGAACT
>CAVQYK010000013.1:0-39147 GCA_963718215.1 uncultured Chloroflexia bacterium | reverse complement strand
GCGTACGACCAGCCCTATCCACTTAACGGTCGAAGCAACTGCTTCAGGGAGCATCGGTGTGAACGTGAAGTTGGTCGGCTCAGTGGCGCCCGCGTTGGATAACATTCAGGCGTTGATCCGCGTGGGTGGCTGGAGCAGCGAGGCGATCAGCCGCGCCGCGGAAGAGACGAGCATTCGTCTGGAAGGCCTGGTGAAGGAATATGCCGAGCATGTGGAGATCGAATGCGCTTTCTTCAACGGGTCTGGTGAGTTATTTGAATGAGCGTTCAAGTCAGTTCAAGGAGAAGTTTGGCGTTGAATTGATTTCGCTGGCGGTGCAATCGTTGGAGCCCAGCGACTCGGAAATCGGGGATGCCTTGCGCCAGCAGGAACAGGCTCGTCTGTTGGAACAGACCAACGTTTGAATAATCAGGCGCGCGTAGCGGTGGCGAAAGCCAGGTATCAAGCGGATGAAGATATCGCTGAGATGGAACATACCCTCCAGTTGAAAAACACTGCATTAAAGAAGGCACTACTCGAACAGGAAAACGGTTTAGCACAACAGCGACTTGAAGATGAATTGTCGCGCAGTCGTCTGCGTTTGGCATTTGAAAAAGAAGAGTTGGAAATTCTCAAGAACAACCCTGAGTTGTTGGTGCTGACGCCGCAAGCCGCGCGTTTGGCAGAAGCCAGCCAGGGATTGAAGAACGCGCGCACGGTGATCTCGCTTTCTCCGAATGATCTGGCGTCTGGTTCGGAATTGTTAAATTTGTTCCAGAGTCTGTTGCAGAAGGCGTTGGACGCTAAGAAGAATGGATAATGAGTCACACTGATCCGCTTGCTTATTTTCGTTTGAAGCAAATTCGTGCCGCACGCGTTTCGGAGATCAGCGAAGCGACGGCGGCAGCGCCAGTCCCTGCGGAAGAGCGGGTCAATTTTCATATTGGCAACCCGTTGCAGGATGTGAAGCTTTCTTCGGCTTTTCTCCGTATTGTGTTGGGCATTGACGTTCATCGGCAGGACTTGATGGATGCGAATCCCGATGCGATCCTTGAACATCTGGGATGGGAAAGCGCCGACAAGCCGAAGCTTGAATTTTTGATTTGTACAATCCAAAAAAGTAGTCCGTATATGCCGCGAGGTGGCTATAACCGCAAGACGCCTCATCCGCTGGTGAAATCTTTCGGCAAATGGCTGGAGAGTCAGCAAGAGCCATTGAAGTACGATATGGGCGAGCAATCGGGCAGGCGTGAAGTTGTTATCGCTTCGGGCGGGATCAGCGAGACCTTACGCATCATTCTGTCCGCTATTTCTGAATATTTGCAAATTGTGCCAGCGCGCATCTTATGCTATCGCCTTGAATTCCCTGAACTGCTTAAACAATCCCCAATGTAATTATTGACAGTTTATCCGATGATGAACGAGTAGCGCGTGTTGAAGTGGAAGAATGTCTGAACGTGCAACCTGAAACGCCGACCTTCCTTTTGATCGGCGCTATGTTGAGCGAAGAAACGCGCCGCAAATTGCGCCTCACGAGTTTGGAACGTCCGCTATTCTTTATCGAAGCAAATAACGCGCCGAATCAATTTTCTCTGGCACGTGAAGCGAAACTGGTTCAGCGTGTGATCCGCTTGTTGACACCCGCGATCTTTGCATCGCGCTTGCATACATTGTCTACAGTCTTCATCGCAGGCAATGCCGATTTTCTGAGTGTCATTGAAAACGTTCATTTCAAATTGAAGGGGACTCCGTCCGCTTCTGAAATTGAATTTTTGAGTTTCCTGCTTGAACAAAATCTTGCCGAACTTAAAACAGAAACTCCGACTGCGGTCTTTCCAGATAAAAGCTGGCTTGATGAATGGCAGGGAGGCAGTACTGCCGAAGTTGCACTTTCGCAACTGGCGACTCGTGTTGGAACCCAACTCGAGAAATTGGTACAAGATAGTTCGCAATCGTTGACCCATGCGATTAATTTTGTGGATGAGAAATCGTCCATGGTTTCCAAATGGATCCACAACCGTTGGCAGGCAGGCTTCATTGATGAACTTGCCGACATTGGCAGTCGCGAGTTACTCGAGCAGTTGATCGTGAATGCTCACGATCCTGTCTGGCAGAAAACTTTGCAGCGCAGCTTCCTCAGCGTGTTTGTTAAACATCAACATCAATATCGTCCCGATGCCTGTATTGTTGCGAGCGGTTCTTCGCGCACTGCCCTCGGCATGCTGGGTTTTCACTGCGGCATCACCGATGTAGTTATCCCTGATTTGAGTTGGTCTTACGAACAATGCTTCCCCAATGTGCATACTGTCCCGTTGACCGAAGACCTCGCATTGGATGTAGATGCGCTTATCGCAAAGCTCGAACATCTTTGTCATCTTGATCCTCATTGGCATGAGCGTGGTGCGTTGGCGATCAACAATCCGCATAACGCCACGGGCAGAATTTTTGCCGAAGCCGACGTCCGCAAGTTGATCGCGTATTGTCTCGAACATAACATCTATGTCATTGACGATCTCGCGTATCAAAATGTCGCGCCTGTGGATGCATTTGTTGAGATCAAGACCGCCCGTCAAGTTGCGATTGATCTCGTGCGCGATGGGATACTGAACGAAGCCGATACCGAACGCCTCATCACAGTCCACTCGATGTCAAAGACTGATTGTTTGGCAGGAGCCAGATTATCGGTTGTCGAGATTTGTGAGACGGAATTACGGGAACGGTTCAGACTCCTGACTGAGTTGGTCCAGCCAAATCTGATGGCGATCTTCATCTGTTATCTTTTTTATCGTGGCCCGATGGAAGGCGCGCGTACTTATTGGCGCTTGCGCAACAAACTTTTTGCTGAGCGCACGCAAGCCCTGATGACCGCGACTGAAAATTTACCTGCAGATCGCAATCCGTTTGGCTTGACGATCATCCCTCCAACGGGGAGCATGTACCCGTTATTGCATGTAAAGCATTTGCCAGATGGACTCTCGCTGGATTGGCTGGCTTCTTCATTAGCCCGACGCGGCATTGGACTTTTACCTCTGGCGACGTTCGCTCGTACTGAAGAAGGGTTTGATACGGGACGAAGGACCTTCCGTTAACCCTCGGTGGTGTGGATCACGCCGCAACGTTGTTATCCAAAACCCGCCGCTTATTGATTGATCTCAACCGCATGATCGCAGAGGAAGATGCTCGTTATAACCGTAAAAAATTAACGGTTCATCTTCCAACAGGTGGCAACGTTGGCATAACAGATCGTTTATCTCGCTGGGAAAATATCGCCAGTCAAGTTCGTCTGCAGTTTGAGCACAGCCGTTCATTCCAACAGTCCACCACTTTACCAGTGGTGGATGGCAATCGCCTACGAAAAGAATTCATCGCCGATTACCTGCCTTCGCGTCTGGATGTGTTCCGCACGCGCTTGTCAGATCGCGTTTTGGTTAGCGATGAAATGATGCGTCGCGCAGTGATAGATGGTGGTGACTGGCTTACAAGCCGACTCGAGCCTGAGTTCATGAAAGACTTGCTTGCGCGTCGTCAGCAGTTGTTCCATTTGCGAAATTACGATCGCACTGTTCATCCAACGCAAATGTATTCCGTGAAAGCGGAAATGGCATTCGATGTTATTCTGCGCGCGTTGATTGCTAAACAATCCGTGGCACCTGCGTTGATCGAACAGGCGGGGCAGGAAGTGCTCCGTGAATTTTTGGGGAACAACGTTAGCATTGATTCCCAACTCGAAGCCGACGAAATCCTGCTTGACCTCGATACGCTCATCGCTGGCGAAGCGTATACCGACCTGTTTACAGATACCAAGTTGAAACCGTTCCTATCCTTTTGGAGTGATTGGGATGGCAGCAACCGTCCCTCAGGTCAGGGACATCGTTTGATCGCCGCGGCTGTGATGGAGAATGTCTGCCGCATGGCGCGTATCCTCAACCTACTTCGTCAGGCTGGTTCACACATTGTGATTGATCCCAACTTATTAGTTGAAATAGATCGCCTGCCGCAACAGAGTCGGCGCTTTACACAATTGTTGAATAACATCACGCAGTTAACTCATCAACTCGAACAACGTTATCGCGGCATCCTGCCCTTTTCAGTGGATGCGACTCCGTTCCAGAAGTTAGCCACACGCTTGCATTTGCGCCACGATCCAGCTCACGTCCTTTGGCAACACAATGACCGTTATGAACAGAACATGCAAGACCTCCGCCGTCAACGCAGGGAGATGCTTGAAACTTATTTCGGGTTGAACAAGCAATTACGTAAGCAATTACATGCCTTGCTCCCAGATATTCGTGCAAATCGCACAATGGAACCGTTGCTGCGTGAAGTGGTTGGCTACCGCGATATTTTGCAACGCATGGTGATCACGCCGCGCATTCATCAGGGCATGATCACAGCACGTGATCAATTTGCGATTGATACGACCGCTTATAACATGCAGGAGATCAATGCCATCGCTGGAAAATACGGCAACCCCGGGATGACCCTCGCTTTGCAAGTCAGCATGTCGTCAAAGTCTGAGGCATTGATCGCGCTTGATCGAAAAATGAGCACGCAAGCGGAGCAGGTCCGGCGCGAACATCCGGATGCAGAACTGCCCTCGATCTGGTTAATCCCCTTGTTCGAAGAACTCGAAGCGGTCACGAACATCCCAACCTATATGGACCGCATCTGGGATTACGCCACGCAAAGCCGGCTCACCGAGCAAACACCGCAAAGTCGCTTGATCGAGATAATGGCAGAGGTCTTCATCGCTGGCTCGGACTTAAGTCAACAGATTAGCCAGGCGAACGGCGCATTCCAATATCTCAAAGCCAAGTATGGCGTCCAGGCATGGCTGGCGGAACATGGCGTCGCTGAGTTATACGAATCAAGATGGGTAGCGGCGAACCGATGCAACGGCAGGGCGGCTATTATTCACATGTGGCTGGTCAGCCGGCTTTTACGAACATTGAAAATAACCGCCGACGATTGTCCCGTAACTTGCCAGGTGCCGCCCAGAAAAGCACCGCATACGCAGTTACGCCATTACAAGGCGTGTTCCTCGGCGGCGATTTGCGAACGTTCCAAAGTAGCATATCGGAACATATGCGCTTCCTGTCGGTGCACAAATTGGTGAACCTGCTTTATCACATCCGTGAAGTCGCAACAGACGCACCTACAGAATTTGTTGCGCGCGGCTGAAACGCTTGCTGAAAGTCGCCTTGGTACGCAAAGCCGCAGTGTGCAAGAATTGGAACGTCTGACGATTGGAATGCCGGAACCACTCTACGAAGGTTTCCTACAAGAACTCACCGACCATTTCCGTCACATTATTTATGGACGCACAGAAGATGTGATTGGTATTCATATCATTTCATATTTCTTTGGGCGCTCCATGCCGCAGTTGCGCGACCGTCCCACCTCACGGCGTAGCTCGGCTTCGGGTGTTGACCGCGGCCAGCAAATCCTTGCCAATATCGCTGAGATCATTCCGTTTTCCAAGCAAGGGAGTCTGTTGCGGGCGATTGCGCACAATCAGGCGCAGACCGCCGTGTTGGGCATCAACCAACTTACTACCGGTTTGTTCCGTGCCCTCGAATATTACGCACAAAAGAATCTTCCCGAAGCAGAGCGTGATAGCCTGATCGCTGAGCGCATTCTGCCGCGCCTGCCCGTCTATGAAATCCTGCATACATTGCGCATTTATCAAGATTGGCGCGGCGAGTTTCTCAAACGAATTGAAATGGCATTCCCGGCTGGCAACTCAGCCTTTGTTGCCTTGCGCGAAGATAGCGACGCGATACACCGCCTGTTACCGTTGTTCCAACAAGAACTTCTCCGCCGCCATGGTTTGAACGTCAGTGATTTTTTTTCCAATGGCGCGTTCATCCCCGACCTGTTGCCGACTCTGCGTCCCGACTTGGCCGTGTTGATGCAACGCAACTTGTTTAATACCGATATCAATCTCTTGCTGGAAAAATCCAATAGTAAATTGGATGGCGACTGGCTTAAGCAGACCACCCAATTGCTTCAATTACCTGAACAGATCCGTTACTGGCGTTCGGTTATCTGGGATTTGATGGGCGACTCGATTTATCAGCGCGTGCAAAGTTTTGCGGAATTGGCAATCGCTTTGCATTCCTTCTCTTCGACGCGTTCGTTCAAAGCCTCAGCGACGGTTGCTCGTGGACCCAAGTTATCTTCCACCCTGACGGGTTTTATCCGCACCGCACGCTCGGACGATGAGATGCGTCAATTTCTCACCGGTGCGGTCGAGTACCTCAGTTCCTTTACAGAGGGGAGCATCGAGATACCCGTTAGTATCATCCGCGCAATGAACGATGTGGAGCGCCTCGCGTTGATCGAAGAAAGTACCCTGTCGGCCGAGAAACAGGCGGTGTTGCGATGTTGCACACTTCAAATCGCACGCCTGGCTGGCGAGAATGGGTAGAAGTTCGCATTCAGGGCTTTCTTAATAGCACACTCGGGATGTGAAAAGAGCATCGCCATTGTGGTGCAGCGCAATTTCTCCTGGAATATTTAGTAACTTGAGTTTAGAGTTCAAAGAGTAGTAGGACCTTAACAAAAAGTGGAACTTGCTGATAAAAGTTTTTTGTGACAAAAACAATCAGCGAGTTCCGAGAAGCAGTATATCAAAAAGTAACGTGGCGACCAGCCGCAATTTTGGATTTGATCGATGCCCTGACAGTCAATGGGCATGTCAATTCACCAGTGGCATTGAGCAAATCGCCTTTGTTCCGGCGCAATTTCAGCAGTATATACGATGCGCTGGTACACGGGCAATTGGATGTCAGTCTGAAAGACCTGCTGACCAACAGCCAGGATGCGAACTGGGAAAAGATCGCCGGGTATGAGATCCATGCGGTGGATGCGACACCCAACGAACGCATGGCTGCCGAGACTTTGCCAGACCGGGGAGCGTTGAAAGCCCAGCAGAAAGATCCGGTGCGGTATGGTCACAAATACTCGTGGCTGGTACGGCTGGTGCAAAGCGGCACGTCCTGGGTGGCGCCAGAAGACATCGAGCGGATTAGCACAGAGACCACCGACACCCGGTTGGCAGCACAGCAAGTCAAAGACTTGGCAGAGCGCAACAGGCAATCAAAGGTTGTCACGGCGGACAGCCGCTATCGAGATAAGCACTTTCTGGGCGTATTTGCTGGACTGAAGAACACCTATGCGCTGGTGCGACTGCAAAACAACCAGAAACTCAGCCAGGAACCTGAACCCAAGCCGGAAGGCAGCCGGGGAGCACCCCGCAAACACGGTGCAGACTTCCAACTGAGTGCAATTGAGTGCGAACCTGATGCCAGCCAGGAGTTTGTTCTCGGTAAACAAACGGTGCGTGTGCAGGTTTGGCACAAGCTGCATTTCAAGCGGCTGGCCAAAGTACCTGGCTCGGTGGTTTGTGTGGCATTCTTGAAAGAAGATGGCACGCCACGTTACAAGCGTCCGATCTGGCTCTTTTGGACTGGACCTGAAAATGTATTGCCACAAGACCTGTGCCGCATGTACCTATGGCGGTTCGCCATTGAGCATCTGTTCCGGTTCCTCAAACAACACATGGGGCTCAACAGCAATCGCTCGAACAATCTGGAGAGTCTGCAACGCTGGATGTGGCTCGTGGGGCTGGCGTATTGGCAACTCCTTTTGATACGTGGTACTGTCCGTGCAGATCGTCCAGCATGGCATCCACATAAAAAAGAGGGTCAGCTCAAACCATTGACCCCGGCTCAGGTACAACGTTCAGCACAAGCATTTTTGTTGCAATCTGGTACACCAGCAGCCAGCACCAGACGTGCAGGAAAAGGTCGTGGCAGGCAAAAGGGGTATCGGCCTGCTCCAAGAAAACGATATGACATCGTTCTCAAGAGCAAAAAAGCCCAACACCAGCCTTAAATTTGGACTGCTTCTCATTTGTAAAGGTTCAAGTGCTCTCAGCGCATCTTCTGCGCTGTTTTTGCCAACTCTAAACTCAAGTTAGTAATGGGTCGAATTAAATGAGGGTGCGCTGAGCAGGGAATCGCAATTTCAATCGGAGATACAATTATTAACAGATCTGATTTTATGCCCAAACCTTTGTTTCCGTAATGCATCAAGATAAAATGTTACTTTGGCGGTAACGTTGCATCAAGGGAGAATGTTACCGAGAAATTTTCCAAAGTTTGGCGGTTTTGAGGTCAATCGAGCGACGAAGTTCAGCCGGATTGAGTTGAAGATACAAGTTCACAAGCCGTGCTTTGGCATCAAGAGAAATGTCTTTGCGTTCGAGGACACGTTGATAAGGTGTCTTGGCTGTATCATACCGTTTGACGGTTTTATTGCCAATCCGTTCTTTGGCAATCAGCTTGAAAGAGGGCTGAAAGAAGTTGATGTAAAGCCGTAAATCATCATGGATACTCTCCAAGATGACCAACTCTTGCTCTGTTTCCCAGCGGTCATAGCCAACGGTGTGGCGAACCACAGACCAATTCTTTTGTTCCACATGCGCCTGATCGTTTTTCTTGTACGGGCGGGAACGTGTAAAAGTGATTTTCTCGTCCATACAGTAGCGATGTAACAAATCGTTGATGAACTCACTGCCATTGTCTGAATTGATGCCAAGCAAAGGGAAGGGTAGTCTTTGGCGCATCGAGTGTATGGCTTTAGAAACCGCCTCTTGTGAGCGGTGCGGCAGGGCGGTGACATCCGTCCAGCCCGTAGCAATATCGGTACAGGTCAACGTATTCAGGTATTGCCCTTCTGTGGTGTTCCCACAGTGCGCCACGAGGTCAATTTCCATGAAACCAGGTCGTTCTTCGTCCCATGCGGTGAAGGTGCGAACTGGAATTAGGTTTTTGAGCAGGCTGCCCGGTTTGGTCGTACTCAAGCCGTGCGGTGACTGAATGCGGATAGGACGCAAGCAGTGATCTATGCTGGCTGAACTGATTTTCAAGAGCAGTTCTTTGGTCTCTTGGGAAAACTCAATTTCTTTGCAACGTTCCAGTACCCTTATCGCTTCAGGTAGAAAGGGCTGTAACCGTTTGGAACAGATCTGCCCATAGATCTCCCATATCTCTTCAAGTGCCTGCACCACTTCGCCACAATAGATGGTTTTGTAGGCTTTGGTTTTCCTTTTAAGGCGGTTTTGAACTTGCACTTGGTTTTTTAGAACCCGGATCGCATGTTCCCGATGGTATCCAGTCGCAGACGTAAACTCGTCCAGCATCTTTTGCTTTTCATCCTTGCCCGCTTTCAGGTATCTGGGTCGCACTACTTCTAATAATTCGCGCTTGCTTTTCAGGCTCATCATGTTGCTCCTCCGACAGGCTTATTTGCCTATCGGAAAGTAACATTTTTCCTGATGCAACGATGCTTCCCAAAGTAACATTTTCCGTGATGCAATGTGTGCACGCAAAGGTTGTCAGGGAGAGAAAACCTCAGGTAGGATAGTTCGGGCTCAACCAAACCAAACTACCCGAGGTTCGAAATGGAATATAACATTGAAAAGATAAACCAAATAGGTAAACTGCTGGCGGAAGTCGTTGAAGAGGCGGTGACCCAAACGGAAGAAGAAAACGTCCGAATTGGCGATGTTGAAATGGCGTTACGAGAAATCCTGCAGGCAGTCGGACAAAGCGCATTGAAGCAATTTTTGGAAAATGCGGATGGTGAACTGGAAACAGGAATCGAATGCAGTTGTGGCGGCAAACTGCACTACCAACGGCGTCGCGCGGCGACGATTTGGAGTGTGTTTGGCAAGGTCGTGTACAAAAGAGCGTATTATGCAGGCTGCGCCTGTCAAAAGGGTCACGCGCCAGTGGATAGCCGTTACGGGATCGAAGCGGGCAAGATAACGGCAGGCTTGGCGCACCTGATCGCCTTGAGTGGGATCAAGGAGTCGTTCGATGAAGGGCACAAATGGTTGAAAGAGTACCTGTTGTTTGAAGTATCGGAGAATACGGTTCGCAGTGAAACCCAAAAAATGGGCGAACTGCAACGTCAGGCGGATCAAGCCTTGGTCAAAGAAATGCAGGATGAGAAAAGCCTCCAACAACGAGAACAGAGCCAGCCTGTTGCACGTGACATTCTGTATGGCTCGATTGACGCCGCCAAGGTGCGGATTGAACCCCGTGATCCACAGGAAAAAGCGCTGGAAAACCGAGAAACCTGGCGCGATTTGAAGGCAGGCTGTTGGTACGAAGGTGAAGTTGTGCCTGTGCGCCAGCAATCCACGCGCCAAAAGGAGAAGATGCAACGCGAAAGCGTGGTGTTGCGTGCCAGAAACAAAACGTACTTCTGTGATATCGCCGAGGCACAGGAATTTGGCAAGTTACTATGGGCGACAGGCTGTGCCGCTGGCGCAGACCGCGCGCGCCTGCTGGTGTTTATCTGCGATGGCGCGGTTTGGATTTGGAATTTGATTGCTCAATACTTTCCAAATGCCATTCAGATTGTGGATTGGTATCACGCCGTTGACCGCTTGAAACGCATTGCCGAAGAGGCTTTCCCAACTCTGGACGAACGCCATGACTGGCTCACGCAGGTTACCGAAGACTTATGGCAAGGTCGTGTCGAATTGGTCATCGATGCTTGCCGCCTGCTGGTGAAAAAATCCAAGTGGGCGCAGCAATCCTTGACCTACTATTCCAACAATATCGAGCGTATGCGCTATGACCAATTTCGCACTTCCAACTTATTGATTGGCAGCGGCGTCATTGAAAGCGGCTGCAAACAAATCGTTACCCAGCGCCTGAAACTACCTGGCGCACAATGGCATTTGGATGGCGCTGTCTTGACCGCCAAGGCACGAACTGCTTGGATGAGTGGTCAATGGCAAAAACTCGTCTCTGCCCGTTCTCTCTTGCCTCTCGCTGCCTGACAACCTTTGCTTGCACACTGATGCAATTCGGTTTCCATGAAATCAATCTCTATTGGATTATAATTATCGCCGATTTGCCCCTGTAGCTCAATGGACAGAGCGTCGGACTTCTAATCCGCAGGTTGTGCGTTCGATCCGCACCAGGGGTACTTATCTTTTTATGAAGGGTCTATTGGGGGCGTTCAGAAACTCTAAAGATACAATTCCCCTACAATACAATGGATTTTGCCAGCAGTCAACTGAAAACTTTTGTCCTACTATTGTCCTACTCTTAAGGAAAAACACTACTTCTCAGTCCGAAAAGTAGTGTTTTACAGAGTAATTTTGGGATTTATGGGATGGTTTGACCTTGTTTACCAACAGCTTAGGAGGCTGCTGCTCTGTCCGTTGAGCTACGAGGGCTTTATCCAATTGTATTACGTCCTGGCAAAGCAGGCAAACCACCCCCAGACCAATTCCTTAATTGGCGACAGGCCTGATCCCCTTATACACTCTCCCGCCTGTCAGTGTCCGCAGGATCGTCGTGGCAGGTCGGTTCAGACGGATCCCCAGCTCATCTGACGACATGGGGATATTGCCGTTCGTCAGAAATAAACGAAAGACTGCCTCCACCATGGCGGTCTGTTCGGTCAGAAAATCAGGCTGTTTGACGCAGTGAGACATCAGGGTATTCTGCACACCTTCCACAGGCTTTACTTCGGCAGTAAGCGGGTCAACCCAGTCGATCATCTGCCCCTCTTCCACATTTGCAAAGGCTTCCTGGTGTTCCGCGCACAGCAGGGAACGCAAATAAACATGCCAATCGCGTTCATTCTTTTGCCACCAGTCAAAGTCAATATGAAAGGGCGTGGTTACGTTGGGTTTAACAAGGCTGGTTCGTTTGCCTTCAGGCATTTTCCATTCACTCCTACTCGTTTATTCTGAAATGCATGTCACCAACGTGCGCGATCTCGGGCTTGGTAGCCAGCAAGGCAAGCAACGGAGCGGGCGGCACGCGTCGGATAATATTGATCGCCGAATACAATTCCTGGGCGTGGACGTGTCCCTGCGGTGTCAGTTTGGACACCTCGCGGATCATGTTCACAACCAACTGGTCAAACGGACGACGCGCCTCCTGCTTCCATAACTGATCCACGGCCTCAAAGGATGGGATCGAAAACGCCATGCGGTCATTGAACTCGGCTGAAATGGACTGTTTCAACATGGCAAAGACCACGCCCCCATCTGCGCCAACGATCACCGTCCGCAACCAGTCCTTGGTGGAGCGATGGGTCTTGGCTTCTATGATGACCTCGCCGGGCTTTTCGCCCTTCCGAATACTCACCAGGCTCCCGGGCATGAGGGCGTTCGACCTGTACCAGTCCTGCAATCCATATACATATTTATGTTCCCGCACAACCCAGCCGGGAAATTTTTGTTTTGTCTTCCCGTCCACGAGCGTGAAGCGGACGCGCGGTGACTCATAGGCGGTCGGCATCAACGAGTGGACGCGGTTCGAAAGCGGCAAAGTGCCCGCCCGCAGGTGCGGATAGATCAACGAGATGGTAACTTCGCGCAATTCTTCATGCTCTGCCTCTTCGACTTCGCTCAACTCGTCGTCAAGTTGCTTCTCCAATGCGACCATTTTTTCATCGAGAACCGAGGCGTCATATTCGATCGGCGAGTACCACAAATGCAAAGGTACTTCACGAACCCCTTCCGGCTCAAGCCTGTACAAACACCACAGGACCTCCCCCGCGGGACCCACCTCATCGAAACGGCCATCCTCCTGCAGGGCAAGGTTGAGCGAGAATTCAGCCAGTTTGGGATTGACTTCCTCGGGGAGAGACACGTCCTTCAACAGCGCAGAGGTGGGAAGCGGCTCGCCTGCGGACATGTCCAGAACTGCTTCAGCCAGATTGAGATGCCCCACATTGACGTCTATCAGCAGGGCGCGCGGGAACCAGCGGCCGGCAATTCGGACGATGTTCTCGTCATTTTTCAGGGCTTCACGTAGTTTTTTGTCGAGGGCATGACCGTTGGCGCGCAGGATGGCGTCAGGGTCGAAGTCGTCACTTTTTTCAGAGACAGGCTCCTCGTTAAGAGCATGAGCCGCAAGTCTCGAGGCGAAGAGACGTTCGTCACCGTCTTCCATTTGTACAGTCAGTACGTCAAACTCGCCGAGGTCGGGGTTGTTGCCCGCACGGACGCTGGCAACCTTTCCGTGTTCCCAATCCAAAGCCGGGAAGACGATCCCCTCGCCAGCCTGAAAACTTTCCCGGGGAGTGTAGACCCTGCCGCCCGCCTGACGGCGCTGTTGGATCGCAAGCCGTTCAGCCCGATTGCGTTCGTGAATCAATACGGCCACCAGTCCGCGGGTGGTCAGCGGGGTTTCGGTTTCAAAGAGATGGTTGTGCAGGAATTCAATATCCTGCGGGGTGATCTGTAGGTTCTTCCAATAGTCGAATGAAATGAGGGGTTCGCCAGCCATTACAATGCCTTGGTGTGATTTTCTCGTCTCCAATGAATGAAGCGCAATTATTATACCTTACTTGCAAGGCATGGCAAATTCAAGGACGCATTCTTTTGATTAGTGATCTTGTCCATGATTTTCGCCGCCGCTGATTTTCCAGATACAATTAAGATATGACCATGTTCACGATTAAAACCCTAACCCAGGATGACCTTGGCTTGCTTACGAAAGTCGCGGACGATGTCTTCGATAATCCCGTCGACGAAACCTTCGCACGCGAATTTCTCAATGACCCTCGTCATCACATCGTGGTCGCGATTTCGGAAGGCGTGATCGTTGGATTTGCTTCGGCTGTCCATTATATTCACCCGGACAAGCCGCCCGAACTATGGATCAACGAGGTCGGCGTCGCGTCGCCTTATCATGGACGAGGAATTGGCAAGGCGATCATGAAAGGGATGTTGCAATTGGGACGTGAACTCGGCTGTAAAAACGCCTGGGTTCTCACGGAACAGAACAACGAACCCGCAAACCGTCTGTACGCGTCAGTTGGCGGGAAGATCGATGAAGAAGACACGGTGATGTATGAATTTGTTTTGAGCCTGGCCGACTTCCCCGATAACTAATCCTAATACTTCCTCAACCTCATCACCAGCCGCGCCAAACCGAACGCCGCGAACAGGATCAACCCCACCGCCACCTCAAAAGCCAGCCTTCTAACCTGCAGCAACGTGCTTAAATATGCCAATCCTAATCCCAGCGCGGCGACGATCCCCACGCGCGCCAAATGCCTGCGTTCCATTTCCTGAATATTATCGATCGGCGCGGCATAGCGAAGCCTACGCGCAAAATCGGACAGATCCCAGCCGAGCAAGCCGCCCAACGCCCCGAGGAACATCCAGGCTAGCGCAAATTCCTGCCAGACGCCGTATCCCGCCGCAAAAATGACCAGCAGCAGGGCAACGGACGCAAACCAGTAGAGTCGCTCTCCATTCCGCCAATAACCAGACAATCCCCATAAGAGCAATCCAAAGGGCTACGGTGGCATATCCCTCCTGCGAATATCCGTACGCAAGAGAGAAGCCGTCCCATGACGATGCTCAAGATCATTGCAACAAGTGTCATAATCAATACGCTCCCGGTGGCGTCCCCGCCGCCGAGGACGGCGGCAGGAGCACCAGAATAACTATCTCCCAACCGCCCGCAGCCACGCCGGCGGACGACCCAACTTCCGCTTCACGACCAGGTCGAACGGCTCGCTCACATCCCAATCCAATACCTGGATGCCGGCGCGCCTGACCTTCTGCAATAACAACGTACGTTCCAACTCTATCACGCGTGAAGCCAGTTCAACATTGCGGTCTTTTGTCAAATACGAGAGTTCGAATTTCACCGGATCGGGGCAGACTGTCAGCACCTGATATCCCTGCGCGCGCAAATGCAGGAGCGGCTGAAGGTCATCTCCCAGCAACGGCGAGACCAGAATGATCTGCGACTTCGGCGGGAACAATCGCGTCGGGATATGAGTCAGGTCGGAGAATACCTGACTGCCGCCCGGCCTGGCATGTGCCAGCGAATGCAAAATGCGCTCGCGCTGCACCTTGCCGTAGCCTGGCACCGTCCAGCGCAGGAACACTGCATACACGAGCAAGCCCACACGGTTGCCCTGCGTCAACAACGCGTCCGCCAGCGCCGCGGCGGCTTGCACCGAATGCTCGAACAATGAATGTCCGCGCGCAAACTCATTCGCCCGCAGACGACCGTCGAGCACAATGCCCACATCCGCCACCCGTTCCTGCTGGAACTCGTTCGAATACAGCGCGTCCTCGCTGTGTGCGCTGGCGCGCCAATTGATCGTCCGAGGCGGATCGCCCGGCTGATACTCACGCACGCCGAAGAACTCCGTCCCTGAACCGCCCGCCTTGGCCGGGATCAGCCCGGCGTAAACTCTTGTCCGCCGTGGACGGATCGCCACGTGACGCAGACGCGTGACCGGCGGGAAGATGAACAACTGTCCCTTCGCCTCGAGCTGGACCTCGCGGCTGGTCACCCCCAAATGATCCCTGACCACCGCCCGCACCTTGTCGAACCCATATCCGCCGCGCGGACCGGTCACTGTGTAGGTGAAGGTGTAGGTCGCGCCTTTTGGAAGCCCGACCAGGTGTCGGTTATGTCCGACGCGTACGATCAGATCCGCAGGCAGAACATCCTCGATCAACACCTCCTCCAGATACGGACCTCGATTGGTGACCGTCACGGTGATATGGACCTCGCTGTGAGGCGCAGCACGTTCGGCGTTCAAATGCCGCGTTGCTTCCAGTCTGATCTCATTCGGCCCAAACAAATATCCCGCCAGCAAATACACGACCAGCGGCAACATGAGCATGAACATCTCACCGCGCACAGCCGCCATGCCTGCAACCAGGAGGGCATATGTTAGTAGACCGAGAAACAAGGATCGCGACACAACCACCTGACCAGATAATTCAGAACCTATTTGACAACCGGTACCGGCGTTTTCCCGATCGCGTCACGGATAACGTCATCGGTGACGGAGTTTGCCATCCAATATTCAGGTTGGAGGATGATGCGGTGACTCAGCACCTGCGTCGTAAAGCGTTTGATATCGTCCGGGGTGATGTACTCACGCCCGTCGAGCGCGGCATTGGCGCGCGCCATCTTGAGAAACGCCAGCGACCCGCGCGGGCTGGCGCCGACAGCCACGCGGCGGTCCGTGCGGGTGGCATGCACAAGCGCCGCGATATATCCCTCAAGGTCGGCATCCACGTGCACGGTCTCGACCGCCGCCCGCATTTCGAGCAGCTGTCCGGCTTTTGTGACCTCGCCCAGCAAAACATCATCCTGTTTGCGTTCGCGCCGCCGGCGCAGGATCAATTTCTCCTCTTCGATGCTCGGATACCCAACCTTGAGTTTCAACATGAAGCGGTCGAGCTGCGCCTCGGGCAGCGGGAACGTGCCTTCGTATTCGATCGGGTTCTGCGTGGCAAGCACCAGGAAGGGTTCGGGCAGCGTCAGCGTCTCGCCCTCGATGGTCACCTGCCCCTCCTGCATGGCTTCCAGCAGGGCGGACTGGGTCTTCGGCGAGGCGCGGTTGATCTCATCGGCCAGGATGATATTGGCAAAGACCGGCCCCTTGCGGAGCTCGAATTTGTTCTTGACGCGGTTGAAGATGTATCCGCCGGTGATGTCGCCGGGCAGGAGGTCGGGTGTGAACTGGATGCGCTTGAATTGCAATCCCAGGGCGGTGGCGAAACTGCGCGCCACGAGGGTCTTGCCCAGCCCCGGGAAATCCTCGAGCAGGATATGCCCGCCCGCCAGTACGGATGCCATCATCATCTCGAGCAGGTCGCGCTTGCCGACGACGGCGCGTTCCACTTCCGCGATGACCTGTTTTCCAATTTTGGATACGGTTGATAGTTCGGTCACTGTGTTCTCCATTTGAAACAGGCGACAATCCTCTTACGAACGACTGTCACCATGTGGCTGGTTGCTCATCTGCGATTCTAAGGAAATTGATCACTTCGTTCACATCATGGTCGAGAGGCGTTGAGGCGGGTTTTGAAAAGAACTGTCGTCGCTGTGGATAATCTGCAAAGGAACCTTTCAAACCCGTTTCGAGGTACTGCTGAACGGACGCGTCCGGCGTCCAATCAGGATCAGTCAACGGGTCGAAGAAGGAGCGTGTCTTTCCTCCCATCCGCTGCAAGAGGATCTCATGCGCGATCTTTCCCAGGCGGTGTGCGATCAGCCACTTGAAGTAACTCCCGCGCTCGGTGCGTTTCATCCAGACCGATAGACTTTCCACCTGCCCCACGATCGGCCTGGATTTGAGGCGGATCCTGCCCCTGATCCTGCCTATCGGCCAAAGACTTCGGGACAGCGCCACAAGCACAACGAACAGCGCAACCCACCACCACAAGGACTGATTTACCGCGTGGTACCACAGCCCCAACACCCAAAACATGTAGGCTACGGGGATGATGACCATTTCATAAACCGCCGTGCGCAGAGGGAACGCCAGCGTGAGTGCAATGATCACGATGCCCGTCCAGGCAAGGATGCGCCGCAGGTTGTTCATATCGGCTCCCCGCAGTATTGCAGGACGGTCGTCAAACAGGCAACCGCCTCGTTGACTTCCTTCGGTCCCGCCTTTCGCTCGCCATAACGCACGGCCTCGAACAAACGCGTCAGCCTTCGCACTGCATCGCCGGGCAGACCAGCTTCCTCCAATCGGAAGGCAAATTCCGCCGGTGTCATGCCCAGACCACGCTGCAGGTTTCGTTTATCCGCAACCACATCGCTCATGCGGAAATAACAGTTCATGATCACATCGGTCGTTTCCCGCCCGGAAGACAGGTCGCGCAGGGATGCGCGCGCGATACGGGCAAGGTCCTGCAGCGACTGCGCGGGACGCGCGTTGAGTGCCTGCCATGCATTGTAGATCCTCCACCCCAGGAAGATCAGCCCAAGGATGACGGACACGCTGACCACATAGGACAGCAATGGGGTCTCCTGCGGCGGCGTAAAGACCGGCGGCGGAATGTTTACACCTGGCCCGGGCGCATCCGCGCGCGGGGCATCCCCCGTCAAGCCGGTGTTCAAAAAGTCGAAAACTTCAGGATAACGAGTGAACAGGAGGTACAACGCCAGGACGGTGAACGCTGTCCGCATGAGAAGCCGCAACATCCTCTTACGCCCCTCCGGCGAAAGCAGGACGCCGATCAACATGACCAGGACGAGCAACGCCATCCACAGGGTGACCTGGGTCGAAAGCGATACTTCGTTCATCGGTCCCAGTTCCAATCGTGGCGTCTGTGACGGCGGCTCCGCCTCCTGCCGACCGATGGGCTGGGCATCGCCAAACGGGACATCCCCCAGGCTGACAGAGAGTACCGTCAACGCGCCCAACGCAAGGACCGCCAGCAGCAACACCCAGGGTTTCTTCTCAAGAAGGGAACGCATCATATAGAGAATGGAATTTTACCATCGGGGCATCCAGCCCGAACCCCTCCACAGGAGGTTTACCTGTCACTGTTAGCGGGCGTTCCCCTGGATCTTCCATCTGGATTTTAGTCCCGATGATATACTCTCGCCCATGAGCGACTGTACCGGACGACTGCATCCACAAGCCAGGGAGGGACTACGATTGTTCAACGCAGGGGAATACTTCGAAGCGCACGAAGCCCTCGAAGATGCCTGGAACGCCGAAGATGGCGACGCCAAACGCCTCTACCGCGGGGATTTTGCAGATCGCGGTCGTCTACCTCCACATCAGGCGCGGAAACTACAATGGGGCGATCAAGGTCCATGAGCGAAGCAGGAAATGGCTAAATGGCCTACCCGACTTATGCAAGGGAATCCACGTGGGGCAGTTGCGAATCGACGCGGAAAAGGTCATCCGGGAGGTTCAAAGTCTCGGTCCAGAAAAAATCGGGGAATTCGATCCCGATCTATTCAAACCTGTGAAATGGGAAGAGGGTAAACAGGCTTATATCTGCGACAGGTGCGGGAGCGAGATGTACGAAAAGAACTGCAAGGTGACCTGTCCCAACTGCGGCAATCGCTTCGATTGCTCGGATTTGAATATCTATTTTGACTAAAAGCTCCGCCTGGAAATCAGACGGAGCCTATGCGCTAGTATTTTACCGGTCGAAACGTTTTGATGCTTTGCTCGAAAACGGGGAGATTTTCGAAGAACTCGCTGATCTGTGCCACATATTCCACATACCAGACCGTGTCCCCATCCAGAAACACGTAGACCATGTCGTTGATATCAATGTTGTTGGCGCGCAGTTCGATCATGATCCGCCGCGCTTCGACAGTGTTCACATACACGGTGCGGCGGTCCGTCACCCGCACCTCGATTGGAAGTTGCTGGAGTTTGGTTTCGATGAATTCGTCCAGCGAGTTACCGGTCATCAGGTCATACGAAACACTGACCAGCATGTTATAAGCGGAGGAATTGCTGGGGATCTCGGTGATGAACAATTCGTTCAGGGCAATTTGAGCCGTGGTGTTTATCGTTTTCTTGTCCGCAAGGCGGAAGTTGGCCGGCAGCCAAAGCTCAACCAGCGAGGTTTTGTACTGTTTCCAACCGGCAGGGATCAATTGCTCATAGGGGATCGCCGTCGGCGCGGGAGTGGAAGTCGCCGTTGGCGGGGTGAACACAACCGAGGTCACGGTTGGCACAGGGGAGTGGAGATCGTCTGCGGCGCGGAGGCGGCCGGGTTTAAGTTCCGAAACACAAGGAATGCGCCGACACACAGGACCAGGACCAACATCCCTGCCAGACCGGCGAGGATGCCGACCTGGATTTTTGTCATGCCAAAATATTTTTGTTCTTCGTCCATGTATCCTCCACTTTCAACTTGAAATATGGGGGAATCTTACCCTCATATCCGGCATGACAACCGTTTTAACATCATGACTGAATTAAGATCGCCGCGCCGGTGCGCCGTCCGCGCCGGCGATCTTGAGCGGCAGGCAGTACAGGTCATAGAAGCCGCGCATCACCTTCGAGAGGTTCAATCCCTCCACAACGACCACCCCCGCCTCGAGAAAAACCTTGTGTGTCGGTTCCGAGTCGCCGTACGGGGCAACGGACAGGTAATCCACGCCCACCAGTTGGACGCCATGGTCCACCAGCCACTGCGCGCCGTCTTCCGTGATGGCGACAAAATCGGTCTGGAACTCCTTCACGCCCTTCGCCCAGAGATGGGAATTGCTCGTCCCGAACAGGATGCGCTTCATATCGGGCGCAATCTCCACCCTCTCCAGTACATCGGATGTGATCGCATCCACCCCATCCGGTAACTGCACCACGTAACAGGGACCGGTCAACACCTCAAGCGGAAGCGCCTCGACCGTGCGCCCGTCGTTGAGGAAATGATGCGGCGCGTCCACGTGTGTGCCGAGGTGCAGGCTGGAACTGATGCTGGTCACGTTGGCGTGCGCGCCCTTGTCCATGGATTCGAATTGTTCGAGTTTAAGACCCGGGTCGCCGGGCCAGGTTGGGAGGTCGGGAGAGATCGTCAGGGAAATGTCATAGATGGTCATTGTGAGGCTCCTATATATTTTCGCTCAAGCCGCCGTCCTCGGCGGCGAGGACGCCGCCGAGAGCATGGAACGGCAGGGCTTAAGGCCCCGGCGTCCTGGTTGGAAGCAGGTTCGTCGGTCCAATTAGAGGCGGGATGGACATCGGGGTCAGCGTCGGTGTGACGGTGGGAGTCGGCGCGGAAGTCAGGTCAGTCCATCCGCTGTAATAAAGATACTCGTTCAGGAACGCTGCGCGCTCCTCTTCATTCATTATACGCGGGCGCGAGTAATCTTCAAGCACCCCTGTAATCAATTCGATACTGACAAGTTTCCCGTTGTAGATGGCGTAACGGTCAAAGAACAGGCGGCGGATGCCGGGCGGCATCCAATCCTGGTCGCCCATCTGGTCGAAGAACAGGTTGCCCAACCCGTAATGGATGAAAGCGCCGTCGTGGAACTCCATCGTTTGGGCATAATGCGCCTGGCTGCCGCTGACGACCGACGCACCTGACTCAGCCATCAAACGGAAATCTTCGCGCTGTTGAGGGTTTGGATTGAAATCGTAGCTTTCGTTCCACTGAAACGTGGAGATGACAACATATCCCTGCGATTTCAATTCCGCTATCTTTTGTTGCAGGTACGGGAAGTCGCACGGCGCGGCTCCAGGCTGGTAATCGGTGGCGGTCGGGAAGCGGTTCACATCGGGTTTGTTGCACCCGATGAAGGCGATCTTGCTGCCGTTGACTTCGAACAATGCCGGCTTGAGCGAATCCTGCAAGTCCTGCCCGCCGCCAAAATACGGAATGCCGTTCGCGCGATAGATGTCGAGCGTTTCGTACATGGCGTTCGGGCCGTAGTCGGCAAAGTGGTTGCCGGTCAACTCGATCACGTCCGTGCCGATGTCGGTGAGGAGATCCATGTATTTCGGGGCACTGCAAAACACAAGCGGACCGGAAGCATCTGCCTTCGGGTACGGACAGCCGGTGAAGAAGGGGATCTCGTTGCTCACGTGCATGATATCGGCTTCGCGGAACAGGTCGCGCATCTTTTCGCCGGGATAGGTTGACCCCTTGAGTTCCATCGTCACGGCGGTGGCGCGCACCAGGGCAGTGACGCCCGTCATGATGACCGTGGTCAGTTTGTGCGGGTCATAATTGGTCAGTTCCCATCCAGAGCTGTCCACGATGCCGTCGGGGTGAAGCGTGAAACTAACGACAAGCGGGTATTTTGTGAGGTCGAAGCCCTTGCGGATCGGCGATTGACCGTCCACGGTCAGGACTTTCCATTTGGGCTGGAGAGACTCGAACGGGACAATCGCCCACGCGGACTCGCTCCACGCGGCATCGAGTAACTGTTCCGCCGCCACGCTTCGCACAGACCCGCTCGCTGGCTCGCCCCAAATGGCCGTGAACGCCCTCAGCGTTGATTCCTCCATCAATAACGGAGTCCCGCCCGAGGTCCAGAGAGAGCGCAGTTCGTCCGATGTCACCCCATCCCTCACCGTCGGGAACGGCGCGGCCAAAGCATAAACCCACTGGAATTGGGTCCCAGTCTCGCCAGGTTTGGTGATGTCCAAACTCATGCTGGCACTGAACGGGAGTTCCACCGCCCGCACCTGATCCCTTAGCGCCTGCGGAACCGTGTCAGAAAAGACCACGCCCATGAAAGCCGGCGTGGCTGCGGTGATCTCACGTGTTGGAATGGATGTTGGGGAAATCGGAACATCTGTTGGACGAGGCGGCGCTGCCGTCGCTTGTGGAGCACAAGCTGATATCGTCAAAGCAAACAGGCAAACCACCGCAAAAAAACGGCTTGAAAATCTGAAAGGCATACTGCCGATTATACTAACCCGCCTTAAGAGTCAGTTCAGAAAGTGTGAACTGCTTGAGCGCTTCCTCGTCAATGGTCACGCCCAGACCGGGTTTATCAGGGACTGTGATGGTGCTGTCGTCGTTCAGCATGAAGCGCTCGTGGGTGATGTCGCGGTGATAGTAGCGGTCGGAGGCGGAGATGTCGCCCGGCAGGACGTAGCCCGGCAGGGATGCGATCGCCAGGTTCGAGGCGCGCCCGACACCCGTTTCGAGCATCCCGCCGCACCAGACAGGGATGTTCTGCGCGCGGCAATAATCGTGGATCATGATCCCCTGGCTCAGCCCGCCAACGCGCGCGGGCTTGATGTTGATATTTCGGCAGGCTTCCATTTCGAGCGCATAACGCGCATGACGCGGCGTGAGAATGCTTTCGTCGAGGCAGATGGCGGTCTTGAATTGCGCCTGCAATTTGCGATGGTCCCAAATGTCGTCCTCGAACAGCGGCTGTTCGATCAGGAGCAGGTCCAGGTCATCGAGCGGCTTGAGCGCGGAGGCGTTCTCCAGCGTGTAGGCTGAGTTTGCATCCACCTGCAGGCGCAGGTCGGGGATATTTCTTTCGGACAGCGACCGTCTCTTCGACTTCGCGCCCCGGCTTGATCTTGATCTTGACGCGGCGGTAGCCGTCTGCCAGATAGGACTCGACGGTTCGCACCAACGCCGAGGCTGATTCCTGGATCCCGATCGAAACCCCCACCTCGACCTTTTCCTTTGTGCCGCCGAACATTTCCTTCAACGACTTGCCGTCCCGCTTGCCGAGCAGGTCCCAAAGCGCCATCTCCACGCCCGCCTTGGCGAGGTGATGCCCGCGGATGCGTTCCACACGGCGCTGGAAATCAAGCGCATCGGTTACATCCTGCCCTAGTACCAGCGGCGCGATGAACTCCTTGAGGATGTGCCAGGCGGTGCCGGTCGTTTCGTAGTTGTAGCCCGGCTCGCGCGATGCGACACATTCGCCGTACCCGGTCAAACCTTCGGATTGCAGGGTGAGGAGGATGCATTCGCGCTCGGTCTCGCGCCCGAAGGAGGTCTCGAACGGCGCGACCAGCGGCATGGAAATGTGATGCAGGGTGAGGGAGTTGATTTTCATGTTATTGCTAATCTTATGTGGATGACTTCATGGATATGTCCAAAAAACTTTAACACGACAGGGATTGATCGATCAGTTCAATCATTCTCATGTCTGCCGACGGTATAAGACCCAATCGGTTCCAATTAACGCATAACATTGTTTTATGTCGCGGGGTCGTCTCCTGGGCGGCAATGGTCAGGTCGTACGCTTTCTGCCAGTCACCTGTCTGAGCGTATGCCTCAATAAACGGGATGTATTCAGCGCCATATCCCGGGCTAAAACCCAGTTGTTGCGCCTGATCATACAAGGCAAGCACTTCGTTCCAATCCCCCATCTGACGTGCAAGGTCAGCTTTCTGGAAGAAATAACACCACGTGTGAGCAGGCTCAGGGCCGAAAATGTCTGCATCAGGCGGAACAGGCGCAGGGTCAGGGACGATGCGGGAAAGATCGGAAATGGGGATCAGCCTGTCGTGCCCTTCGTGTAGAAGGGGGTCGTACAGGTACACTTCATCCAGGACGCGCAGGCAGGAGTTTTCTGTTTGATGCAGGATCGCAACGGCATCGGATGTATTTCCGTTGAATACCAGATTGCGGGCGCGCAGCCTAAAGTCGGTATCCGGCTGGAAATAAATCTCATTTTCGGGCGTTATGAACATATATGGGATCGCACCGTCTTCCGTCTGATAGTGATACAAAACATTGATCGCCCATGTCGTATCCGTATCGTGTGTGACCAGGAGTGACGGCTGTTCGAAGCTGAATACTGCCGTGCCCGACTGCAAAGACGGCATGCGCCAGTGGATCTGCCAGAAATAATCGAGCTGGGTCCTCCAATCGCGGCGGTGTATGTTCACAACCCAGATCTGTGTGGCGATCGAAAACATCAGAAGGAAACCCAGGAGCCACTTTTGCCAGGCAGGCCGCACGAACAAAAGCACAAGACCGATGGCCATCAAACTGGCGCCCAGCATGGGAGCCAGGGCAAAACGGTCATTCCAGCCGCCTGTGCTGATATCCTTCCCAATTGCCCAAACCGGGAGCGCGCTCATGACGAACAACAGAAAACCCACAAGGACGACCGGAGTACCTGGGGATGAGCGGTCTGATTTTTCGTCCTCATTCGGTGTTATAAAAAAAGGTGAAGGCGAGCGCGAACAGCGCGCCGACACCAAACGCGAACCAGGCAATTCTCTGTTGAAAAGTAAACCCCTCAAACCGGAGTATTGCATTGGTCCAGACTTGCGAAGTCGAATACAGCAGATCCAGAAACACACGGTTGAACAAGTTCAGCAAAGTATCAACAAAAAACTCCTGGAACCCGCCCAGGGTTGAGTTGATATTCCCAAGGCGGCTCGAGGTCTGAAAGACGCTCGGAAGGTATACAAAACGACTCCAGAGAAAGAATGCAGTGATCAGCAAATAGGGCAGGGAAGTGACGGCGACCTTGCGCAGTAAATGCAGAATCCGTTTTATTGCCGTCTTTAACGAGCAACCAGATCAGAACGGGACGCATCAACTCGATGCCGGAAAAATACTCTGTCGTAAACAGGTGCATGAAGGTGGCGACCCAGGATAACGGAAAGAACAAACGCGCCCATTTCGGACGTTTGATCGCAAGCGCCATTAGATACAGGGACAGCGTGAAAAGGAATAACGTCATGATATGGCGCGCTTTTGTGGCAGACTGTGTTTGTTGAAGGAAGCCCGGGTAAACCAACAACAGTGCGCCAAGCCAAAAGATCTGTTTCTTATAACGAGGCCAAAACTGGATCAGTGCGTAGACAAAAAACAAGGTCCCAGCCCAACGAATAAGCAAGGTAACGATATGCCAGCCGATCGGATGCGAACCGACGAGAGAATATATCAATTGATACGTCCAGGGGAACGGGCGGTCCTCGGCATAGAAACCAAACTGAAGGGAGGGATCAAGTTTGGTGAACATTACGATCTCCCAGTCCGACCAGTAATAGCCCAGGGAAGTCAGCGCATATCCATAAGCAACGAACGCCATTAACAATAAAGCCATTGGATAAAACCATGGCTTTTCAGAAATCTTCTTCAGTTTGTCCAAACCGCCCATCACGCCTTCACTTCTCCATCGTCGTTTTCCAGTTTCAAACCCTTCAACGCATCATCCACGCTGGTGGCGGCGTCGCGGCGCATGCCTGCGGCAGGGGTCCCGCAAAAGGGACATATGTTCCACGGCAATTCCATCAATTGATCGCAGTTTTCGCAGTTCTTCTTCAGTTTTGTGTGGCAATTCGGGCAAACCTGCCAATCGTCCTTGACGCGGCGTTCACAACCCGGGCAAAGCGGAAGGTCCTCCAGCGCCTGGAGCAGGGCTTCCTCTTCGAGCGTTTTCTGGTAATCCTCCTCGAGCGTCCGCGGGGGGCGCAGGATGAGGTAGACAAGAACGCCGGGCAGGTTGAGCACCGCCACCAGCAGGGTCGCGAGCGTCTGCACCAGCGGATCGCGGGCGCGCGTGCGGATGTCTCGGTACGTCCACACGATGAGCGAGATCCACAGCGCGGCGAGGAAAGCGCCGCCGAAGCCGGTCAAAACAAGCAGCAGGTTACTGACGAATGTGGGGTCGAGGGTCATGTTGGTATTTTATCCCATCTCAGGGCGTCGTGTGGTGGAAGAACCACTCGCCATCGCCTTGTGAAGCGTAGGAGTTCGAGCCGATCACTTCGTAGAAGGTAATGCCGGGTCGCAGGGGTATCGGGATGCCTGCGGGCGTGGTCAGCACCAACGGCTGGTCTTTGAAGAGACGATTCCATTTGGCGGGATAACCGATCCCGTCACGGAAGACGTAGGCTTCGCCGCTCCCGGTCAGGTCAATGTGATAGACCTCATCATCCTCCTGGTACGGGTTGGCAAATTCGTGATAGCCGAACAGGACAACCACGTTCGCCGCGTGGACCTGGAGCCCGGTCACGTTGTCGATGAGCGGGGCATACACCTCGGCTTTTCCATCCTGCGTGTCGCTTTTTTCCTGGTAACGCAGGTATTCGCCGGTCTCCGGCACATATTCCCATTCGCTGTAGGAATATTCGGAATAGTAGGTGAACACACGAATACCTTCTATGCCTCCCAACTGCGGAACGTCACTGCCGAAATTCCCGCGCAGATAGGGCCTGTCATTCGGCAGGTCGTTTTTCGTCACACACTCGCCCCATAAAACAGTGTTGAAGTAGTTATTGTTGTACTCCTCGATATTTCGCGCGGACATCAGCCGGAAAGGAGGACAGGAACCGATCGTGGGCACCACAAGAAATTGTGCGATATCGGTCGTCGCAAAATAGTCCAAGACCCGTTTATCGGCGAATTTGAAGACAAGGTACGCCTGGTACATGCGCGCGATATGCTCATCGAAGAACCTGCCCGAACGGACCGGTCCCACCCACTCGGAGTTGTTGCCGTGGAAGACTGCGACGAAACGCGTCAGACCGCCCTCGATGTAATATTCAAAGACCTGGTCGGCGAGCGTCAACCCAGATTGCGGGCGGACATAACGCGGATAGTTCGCAATCTTGATCGCCATCGGCCTGCGTTCGAGCAGGCTGGGATCGGCTTGCGGCAGACCGGTCAATGGGTTGATGACAGGCGGGACGGTTGCTGTCGGCGGGATGGTTGGAATCGGTGTGTCGGTTGGTGGGACGGTTGGCAGGCTCACTGTCGGCAGGGAAAGGGGAGTTGGCGCCGCGTCAGAATAGAGTGAGTCCGAGGCGTTTTCAGGTCCAGGTTGAAAGGGAGTTGCGGTGGGAATCCCAAATGCAGATACGCTGTCTGCATTTACGGAGCATCCAGAAAGAAGGATGGAAATGCAGACCAGCACGATCAAGGTCGGGCGCATGGATGAATTGTACAACAATCACAGGGGTCTGCAAATCCCGCTCGCTTCCCTGTATGGCAAAATGAGGCGGGTGGGACAAATCCCGCTCGCTTCCCTGTATGGCGAAATGAGGCGAGCGGGATAAACCCCGTGCCGAGCTGGCAGGTTGACTGGCAAAGCTGTGTCGAAACCCCTGCGAAGTGCCGACACGCGAAGCAGTCCGATAGGATAAAATTACGTCCGCATGTTGATACTCCTTACGGTTGGCATCCTGCTGTTCACTGCGTTGGTATTGCTGGTCCTTCGGTTCGCGTTACCGAACTTTCGGTTTGCGTGGCTTGCGGCCACAGGCGGCGCATTGCTTGCCTGGGTCAGTGTTTTTTTCTGGCAAAGCGACATGCCTGCGCTCCTGCAAATACCCTTGTGGCAGCCTGAGGGTGTCTTCCGCCAGTCGCCGCTCTTCATCGCAGATGGAATTTCGTGGGCGTTTTCGCTCAGCATCGTGACAATTTGCCTGGCAGTGATCGTTACCTCCGTGGCGCGTGAGAACTTTCCCGGCCTGCTGAGCTGGGTCGGCGTTTCGGCGCTGACCGCCGTGGGTGTCCTCGCCGTGACCGCCGATAACCCACTGACGCTCGTTCTGCTGTGGGCAGCCATTGACCTTACAGAAATAGTCTCCCAGATGCGCTTCGTGGAGGACCCGCGCTTGAGCGAACGCGCCGTGATCTCCTTCGCTTCGCGCGTGACGGGCATCCTGATCCTCTTATGGGCGAGCATGGTCAGCGCTTCAGATGGTTTCGTGCTCGATTTTCTCTCCCCAGCCCCGCGGGCTGGTTTGTACCTGATCATCGCCGCGGCATTTCGCCTCGGTGTTTTACCGCTCCACCTGCCCTACGCCAGCGAATCCTCGTTCCGGCGCGGTTTTGGCACCGCCCTGCGGATGATTTCAGCAGGTTCGAGCCTGATACTGCTTGCGCGCATTCCGTTGGGCGGTATTGAGTCTCCGCTCACCCCCTACCTCATGCTGTTCGTGTCAGTTGCCGCGCTATACGGCGCCTGGATGTGGTTACGGTCTCCCGACGAACTGACCGGGCGTCCCTACTGGCTGATCGGGCTGGGCGCACTGGCGGTCGCCTCCGCCTTGCGCGGTAATTCACTGGGCGCCACCGCCTGGAGCTGCGCGTTGATCCTCTCCGGGGGTGCTTTGTTCCTTGCATCCGCAGAAAGCAAGTGGCTGAACAGGGCATTGTTCATCGGCGTGTGGGGGATATCGTCCCTGCCTTTCTCCCTCACCGCCAGCGGCTGGGTCAGCCAGGGCCAAAGCTTCTGGTATGCCGTTCCATTCCTGATCGCAGCGCAGGTCATGTTGCTGGCCGGGTACATCCGCCTCCGCCAGCGCTCTGCGGTCCGTACATCGTTCGAGAACCAGCCCATCTGGGCAAAGAACGTCTACCCATTTGGGATTTACATCATCCTGCTGACAATTTTGATACTTGGGTTCTTCGGCTGGAACGGGGCACTGCAGCCCGGTAACTGGATCGCGGCAATTCCCGCCTCACTCCTGACCTTTGGCCTGCTCTGGCTTATCCCGCGTGTACGCCTTCTCAACCCGGTCCGTGCACATTGGGTCAACGCCGGTTCGTCCGTCTGGCTGGACACCATCTACCAGACTGTGTGGGAGTTGTACCGTGCAGTCCGCAGGGTCACGGCTATGTTATCCAGCGTCCTCGAAGGCGAAAGCGGGGTCATGTGGACCCTGCTTTTCCTTGCATTGTTCATATCGATTTTTACACAAGGGACACCCTGAGTTATGTCTCCAGTTCTCTCTTGGGTGATCATCCTGTTGATCGTCATCACATCCGTGGGCATATTGCTTGCACGCAACTGGCGGCAGTTGATCATATTACTTTCCGTCCAATATGTCGGGGTTTTCGTACTAACATTGCAGCATTTGCCATTGGGCATGGCAACCGTCAAGATCATCGCAGGTTGGATGAGTGCCGCGATCCTGGGCATGACGCGCTCCAACCTGACCGAGGATGAAGCCCAGGGACAAAGCATTCTCCCGCAGGGACGGTTCTTCCGTTTGGTCGCCGCGGCTATTGTAGGGTTGATCGCCGTCAGCGGAGCGACGCGTGTCGATTCCATGATGGCAGACGCGGGGATCGCGGTTTCAGCCGGGGGCCTCCTATTGATCGGAATGGGATTACTGCATCTCGGCGTTACAGACCAGGCCATGCGCGTGACGGTCGGGTTGATGACCGTCCTGGCCGGGTTCGAGGTCCTGTATGCCGCCGTGGAAAACTCGGTTCTTGTCGCGGCACTGCTCGCGGTCATCAACCTTGGTCTGGCCCTGGTGGGGGCATATCTCATGATCGCATCGAATGCCACCGAAGAGAACGAAACGGAGGCGGTATGAACGCCCCGACGATCTGGATCATTGCACCTGCCGCCATTGCCATCCTGTTGATACCCATTTCAAACAAGCGTGTCTTGAGTTTTATTGGAGGCGTCGTCGCAGTTCTGCTGGCGTTGACCGCACAATTCGCCCCGATGGAGGAGGCATTCAGGCTTGGGACATTTTCGTTCAGGATCGAATCGTCCCTGAACATCCTTGGCAGACAGCTCCTGATCAAACCGGAAGAGGGACCGCTCCTTGCACTGATCTATGGGGCAACCGCATTATGGTTCTTTGGCGCGGAAGCGTCCAAGTCAACATTACGACTCGTCCCGCTGGGATTGCTCATCACGACATTGATGGTTGCATCCCTGGCAGTGGAACCATTCCTCTATGCCGCGCTTTTCATCGAGATGGCGGTCCTGCTATCCATCCCATTGGTGACAAGCATCTACAAACCGCCCGGCAAAGGCATCATCCGGTTCCTTATCTATCAGACGCTGGCGATGCCGTTCATCCTTCTTTCCGGCTGGTTGTTGGCAGGTGTGGAAGCCAGTCCCGGCAACCTCACGCTTGCCGGACAGTCTGCCGCCGTCCTCGGGCTTGGGTTCGCCTTCCTGCTCGCGATCTTCCCGCTTTATAGCTGGATCCCCATGTTGCTGGAAGAGGCGCCGCCGTTTGCGGTCGGATTCCTGCTTTGGATCATTCCAACCATTACCCTGGTCTTTGGTGCAGGTTTCATCGACCGTTACGCATGGCTCCGTTCATCGCCTGAATTGATCATCGCGCTTCAATATTCCGGGCTTCTCATGCTGGTCACCGGCGGGTTGTGGGCTGCGTTCCAAAACCATATTGGGCGGATCATGGCGTACGGGTCCATTGCAGAGACGGGTTTCGCCCTGCTCGCGCTCAGCCTGGACCTGAGGCTGGGCATCCCCATCCTGTTCTTACTCTTCCCGGCTCGCGCCCTGGGACTCGCCGTCTGGTCGCTTTCACTGACGATCCTCAAGGAACGGTCCAAGTCCATGCGGTTCAGCGACGTGCGCGGCATGTTGAGAACGGCGCCATTCGCGGGCGCAGGCATGATCCTTGCCTCGCTTTCAACAAGCGGATTTCCCCTGCTGGCAGGCTTCCCCGCCAGGCTGGCGCTCTGGGACGGCCTGGCACGCGTCTCCCCTGTTGCGGCGCTGTGGATGGGGATCGGTCTGATCGGTCTGTTCACCGCGTCGTTTCGTATGCTGGCCGTCGTCAGCATGGCGGAGGAATATACAGGCTGGGAAGTAGGCGAAAATTGGCTGCAAGGGATCATGCTTGGGCTGGGGGTGACCGGGCTTTTCATCCTGGGATTGTTCCCGCAGACCGTCCAATACTTCCTGGTCAACCTGCCATCCATGTTCGAACACCTCGGTCGGTGAGGCGTTATAATAATCACTCGGAACTCAAGAGAAGGCGCCGGAGGCAACATGGATTTTGAACAGATCGTAAAACGCCTGCAATGGCTGGACGATGAACACCGCAAGGACAAAGCTGCAATCGTTGCTTTGGAGGAACGTATCGCTGGATATGAGGGGAATCTCGATACGGTCGCCAAACAGGTCAAACCGCTCGAAAAACAGATCGCCGGTCTGATGCCCAATTCCACACGTATAGACCAGTTCGAGGTCATTGTTGCGAACTTGCGGGATGAAATGAGGGGCGCGCTCGAAGAACTCGACAAAAAATACCAGAAACGCGAGAAAGAACTGCTCACCCAACGGCAAAAGGACCTGGAGCCGTTCCACAAGGAGATCGAACAGCTCAAAAAGTCACTGACCGAGTTTGCCCCCATCAAGCGCGAACTTAAACTCCATACCGCGGCGGATAGCCGCCTGCAGGTGGAGATCGACGAACTGAAACCGCCGATCGAGGAGGTCAAGCGCGTGGCGGAGGACGCCATCCGCGCCCAGCGCGTCTTCGACGAGAACCGCAAGCAGGATATGAAACGCATCGCCGACCTGCAAGGCGAGATCACAGCGCTCCGCAAACGGATCGACGAGGCGCGCGGCAAGGCGGATACAGGCACAGACACTGTCCGGCACCTGGAGAACCGCTTCAAGGAATTGCTGGTCTCGGAGGCGGAAAGAAAAGCAGCGCAGACTGAGTTTATCGAAAAGCAATCCATTGCACACCTTGACCGCGAGCGCCAATACAAGGAATGGAGCGCCGGCCACGCCGATTTTCAAAAGCAGGTTGAAAAGCTTGAAACGCAGTCGGTGGCGCTTGAAGAGACCCTGCGCTCCGCCAAACGCGCCCAGGAGACCTACAACGAACTTAACACCAAGCTTGAACGGCGCATCAACGAAGTCACCGAAATGCAAAGGCTTGCCGAAGACCGCCTGCGGCAGGAGTGGGTCACCTTCAAAGCCGACGACCAGAAGCGCTGGATCGGCTACACGCTCTCACAGGATGAAGGCGGCAAAGACGTTCGCAAATTGATGATAAAACTGGAAGAGAGAATTGGCGCGCTGGACGAATCCTTCCAGATCACCCAGGACAAATTGGAACAAACCACGGACGCCACCGAACAGCAACTCCAGGAATTGATGAACGTAGCCCATGAATGGCTTTCAGCCTATGAACGCATCATGGGGCATGGCAAGACAGCGAAGAAGTCGAAGAAATAACAGTCGAATTTCAAACCACTGGGACACGGAAGCACGGAGATTTTCTTTCTCAGTGTCTCCGTGTCTCAGCGATTAACCAGAGGTATTGATGCGCGTCATCGGCACGGCAGGTCATGTAGATCACGGCAAATCCACGCTCATTGCGGCGCTTACCGGCACTCACCCCGACCGCCTCAAGGAGGAACAGGCGCGCGAAATGACCATCGAACTCGGCTTCGGTTGGATGACCCTTCCAAGCGGGGAAGAGATCGGCATTGTGGATGTGCCGGGGCATCGTGACTTCATCGAAAACATGTTGTCAGGCATCGGCGGGATCGACGCGGCGCTGCTCGTCATCGCGGCGGATGAGGGCGTCATGCCGCAGACGAGGGAACACCTCGCCATACTGGACCTGTTGCAGATTCCCGCCGGCCTCATCGTCCTGACGAAGACCGACCTCGCTTCGGACTCAGGGTGGCTTGATCTCGTCGAAACAGACATTCGCGCCGCTGTAGCCGATACCGTCCTAAGAGACGCCCCCATCGTACGCGTCTCCGCCAAAGCCAAAACAGGCCTCGATGAACTCGTCGGCCAGCTTCAAACCATCCTTCAGCAAAAACCAGCGCGGCCTGATCTAAACCGTCCGCGCCTGCCGGTAGACCGCGTGTTCACAATGAGCGGGTTTGGAACCGTCATCACCGGCACCTTAAGCGATGGGCATCTCTCTGTCGGTGATGAAGTGGAAATCCTGCCATCCGGGTTGACCGGCAGGATACGCGGTCTTCAAACACACAAAAAAAGGGAGGAAACGGCGGTCCCCGGCTCCCGTACCGCCGTCAATATCTCAGGCGTGAATACGGAACAGATCCAACGCGGGGATGTCCTCACACACCCGCGTCAATACCTGCCTACACGCAGACTGGATGCGCGTTTTCGGTTGTTGAAAGACGCATCCACTCCCATCCTGCATGGACAGGAGGTCAAATTTTTCGTTGGCTCATCTGAAACCATCGGGAGCTTGCGTCTGCTGGGCACTGACGAAATAAAGCCCGGCGAAGAAGGCTGGATCCAACTCGAACTGCGTGATCCGGTCGTTGCCGTACGCGGGGACCGCTACATCTTGCGCCGCCCCTCCCCCGGTGAAACATTGGGCGGTGGAGCAATTGTTGACCACCAGCCAAAGGGGAGGCACAAGCGATTCGATGAAGCCGTGTTGAGATCGCTTGAATCGTTGGCGCAGGGTTCCCCGGCCGAAGTGTTGCTCGAAGCCGCGCTTGGCATGAACATTGCATCGATAAAAGATATTGTCCGCCAGTCACGCCTGGAAGACGCGAGCGCGGAATCTGCCCTGAAGGAATTGCTCGAGGCTGGGCAGTTGATCGCCCTCGAAAACGGAGAACCAACCATTTCCAGTGACATCACCGCCATGGCACTGCCCCACTGGAACACCTTACGCGACAAGACCATGCAATTCGTGGAGTCGTATCATAAGGATTATCGACTGCGGCGTGGCATTCCGCGTGAGGAGTTGAAGAGCAGGCTCAAGCTGTCGCCGCGCGCCTTCAACGCCCTCCTCAAAAAACTATTCGCGGATAACCTGCTCAACGAGCGCCTGTCGTTGGTGGCAAGGCCCGGGCATGAGATAAGGTTCAGTGAGCAGGAGCAGGCAAAGGTCCAGGGATTGATGCGTAAGTTTGCCCAGAATCCGTTCAGCCCGCCGGGCGTCAAGGAATGCCAGGTTGAGGTCGGCGAGGAGGCGTTCAACGCATTGATGGAACTGAACGATTTTATGGCAGTTTCGCCTGATATTGTCTTCCGCAGACAGGATCACGATCATATGGTTGCCGAGATCCGGAGGACCATCGAAAAGAACGGCAGCATCACCCTGGCAGAGGTGCGCGACCTGTTCAAGACAAGCCGCAAATACGCACAGGCATTGCTCGAACACCTCGACTCAAGCGGCGTCACTGTAAGAGACGGTGATTTTAGGAAGTTAAGGAAATGAATTCCTGAAGCGGATGTTTGCGCCGCCCAGCTTCGATGATGAGTTCAAAACGCAGCAGGCGTATATGCTCCATATCATCCTATGGACGCTGATCTTTGTGCCCATCCCTTATATAATCTACACACTTGTATTGAATCCTGAAGATTTGCCGAGGGCGCTGGCCCAAGCCGCGTTCGGCGAGGTTGCAAACATCCTTCTGCTGATCACCCTGCATCGCGGGTTTGTGAATGCGGCATGCATCATGCAGGTAAGTGCATTCTGGTTGTTTTTCACGGTCACCGCGTTCACGGGGAAAGGCGTACAAGGGGAAGCGTATTTGATCGGATACACCCTGGTGATCACAATTGCAGGTATTTTACTGGGGGGCACCGGCGCGCTTGTATACACAATCCTGTCTCTTGGGGCAGGGACTTTCATGGTGTACATGCATACCCAAGGGGCTATCGGGAACGGTTCCATAAGTTCCCCGCTAACAACATGGGTCAGCAGCCTTGTATTATTTCCTGTGATAGTAATCCTTCAACGACTTGCATCCAGCAGGCTGCGGGAGGCGCTATCCCGCGCCACCATAAGCGAAGAAAAATATCGCTTGATCTCGAGGGTCAGTTCAGACTATACATTCTCGACAGGACTGGATGCAGAAGGGAATATGCGTCTGGATTGGGTTGCCGGCGCCTTCGAGTCAATGACGGGATATACATTTGATGAATATGCAGCACACGGCGGTTGGGCTGCCCATCTTCACCCTGAGGATGCGGAAATCGACTCCCAGGCATTGGTGAGACTGAAAGAAAACCAACAAACAATTCATGAACTTCGAACATTTAAGAAGTCTGGGAAATCCGATGGGTGCGGGTTTATGCCCATCCTGTCTGGGACAATAAGCTGAACCGCCTGACAGCCATCGTCGGTGCTGTACAGGACATTACAGAGAGAAAGAAAATGGGACAGGAACGCGAGACGCTCATCCACGAGCTTGAAAGCAAGAACGCAGAACTTGAACGGTTCACCTATACTGTGTCACATGACCTCAAATCCCCGCTTGTGACCATCACAGGTTTTCTTGGCTTCCTCGAGAAGGATGTAACAAACGGCAAATTGGACAGGGTCAGAGGCAGTGTAGACCGCATCGCAGGCGCCGCAAAGAAAATGCAGGCGTTGCTCAACGACCTGCTCGAACTCTCCCGCGTGGGGCGGTTGATGAACATACCCGAAGACATACCCTTTGATGAGATCGTCAATGAAGCCGTTGACCGCGTGCACGGGCGGCTGGATGAAATCAACGCCATGGTTGAGATACAGCGGGACTTCCCGGTCGTGCACGGCGACCGCACTCGACTCGTCGAAGTCGTCCAAAACCTGATCGACAACGCCGCAAAATATCACAATCCTGCCGTCCGGACACGCATCGAGATCGGCACAAGCGGCACGAACGAGAATGGATGCCCGGTCTTCCATGTACGCGATAACGGTATCGGCATCGAACCGCAACACCATGAGCGCATCTTTGGCCTGTTCAACAAACTCGACGCCCAGACCGAAGGGACCGGAATTGGTTTATCATTGGTCAAAAGGATCATCGAAGTACATAACGGGCATGTCTGGGTTGAGTCAGAAAAGGGCAAAGGCGCCACGTTCTATTTCTCCCTGCCAACACCGCAAACAAAGGAGTAACCATGTGCGGACGATTTACTTTAACGGTCGACCCTGCCGAACTACAGGACACATTCAGTAATTACACCTTCCCGTCGAAGTTTGCGCCGCGTTTCAACATCGCGCCGTCCCAGCCTGTGCTGGTGATCCCGAACGACGACCGATTTACCGCTGATTTTTTCGTCTGGGGCTTGATCCCCATGTGGGCAAAAGATCCGTCGATTGGAAGCCGCCTCATCAACGCACGCGGCGAAACCGTCGCTGAAAAACCGTCCTTCCGCGGCTCCTTCAAATACAAACGCTGCCTCATCCTTGCAGACGGTTTCTACGAATGGAAGGCCAACCCCGGCAAAAAAACAAAAACGCCGTATTTCATCCACATGAAGGACCGCCATCCTTTCGCCTTCGCAGGTCTGTGGGACTCGTGGGAAAGCCCTGATGGCTCGAGCCTCAAGACCTGCACGATCATCACAACCGGACCGAACGAGCTCATGGCGACACTGCACGACCGCATGCCTGTCATCCTCCACCCGCGTGATTATGCAAAATGGCTGGACGCTTCGCCTCAGACTCCCGAAAACCTGCTCCCCCTCATCAAGCCCTACCCCGCCGAGGCCATGTCCGCCCACCCCGTCTCGACGCTGGTCAACAAACCTGGCAACGACTCTGCCGAACTTGTTGTTCCCGCCTGTAGGATGTCCCCAACAAAGTTGCCTTTTGCACTGTGAACCGCATCAAAGCCAAACTCATCGAACGATTCCCCGCGCTTGCCTCGCGTGATTTCGTCATATTTGTCATCGGTCAACTCATCTCGGTCATCGGGACCTGGGCGCAAGCCACCGCCCTGCCTTACCTTGCCTACCGCATCTCAGGCCGTCCTCTCGACCTGGGCTTGATCGGGTTCTCCAACACGCTGCCAACCCTGTTATTCGCGCTGCCCGCCGGCGTACTGGTCGAACGATGGGATAAACGCAAGACGGTCATCATTTTTCAAGCCATCATGTCGCTCCAGGCGTTCGGGCTTGCCTGGCTTGCCTATACGAATCGCCTTGAGATCTGGCACATTGTTGCTCTTGCCTTTTTCTTTGGTTCGGCGGTTTCCATCGAGGTTACTGCGCGCCAATCCATGCTGATCGAACTGGCCGGGCGCGAAGCCCTGCCCAGTGCCATTGCCCTGCAGACCACGGCCTTCAACACCGGGCGCGTGACTGGGTCCTATTACCGCGGCGTGGCTGATCTCCGCCACCGGGAATGAAGGGAGTGTCTTCCTGGCGAACGGGATCAGTTTTTTGTTCGTGATCGCGGGATTGTTCGTGGCGAGGACCCCATTCAAGGTCCAGAATGACGCGATACAGAAAGGCAATCTGCAAAGCGAGTTCAGGGAGGGAGTCTCCTACATCCGAAGCAATACGGCTGTGCTGTCCGTGATCTTGATGGCGGCGCTGATTGGATTCTTCGGCATACCGTTGATCCAACAGATACCAGCGGTGGCACGTGACGTGTTAAAGACCGCAGTGGACACTGAGATGATGGTGGCGACACGCACCAGTAACCTGTATGCCGCGCAGGGCGTGGGCGCATTGACCGCCGCCTTTCTGGCTGCATATCTGGCTTCAACAAACAAGCAAAAGATGCTGGCGGTTGGGCAGGCGTCCTTTGTAATTCCCATCATTGCGCTGGGATTTGTCAGGGATGTCAATCTTGCCCTGCTCCTGCTGGTTTTTATCGGGTGGGGCACAGTGACCCAGCTGGTGAGCATGAACACGATGATCCAGGTGGATGTGCCGGATAGGCTGCGCGGGCGTGTATTCAGCGTATATTTTTGGGCGCTTCAGGGGGTTGCCCCCTTTGGAAGCATTGTCATCGGCTGGCTCGCCCAGACCTGGAGCGTTCCCACCACGATCATCGTCGGCGGGACAACCTGTCTGCTTGGCATCCTGGGAATCCACCTGGGCCTTCGAAATGTACGCAAATCGTCGGGTTAATGGCAGGTTAGCGTATGGATAAGCGGATTGACGCTTATTTTTTGCGCATGTTATGATTTCTGATGGAGATACAAGTTTTGCATGAGTAAAGATAGTTCGCGTGGAATTTTCAGCAGATTTTTGGATTTTTTTGTCCAATTGGGGCTGGGAGAGAGCCTTTTGCGAGTTGGAACAGTGACCCTGTCCGTTGTGCTCTTGGGAGTGGTCATCTGGCTGATCCGGTCGTCAAACACCCAGGCGGCAGGAGCCGGGGGCGAGGCGAATGCTGCGGTGGTTGTACCAACCGTCGCCGCGGCTGGAGGCGGGGGCATCTCCCAACCGGTGGTGGATGCCTTTGGCGGAGTCCCTCGTCTGGCGCAGGAGCGGACGATCATCCCGTCACGTCCGCGGCAGGAGATCCTGAAATATACGGTGCTGGAAGGTGATACGATCTTCGGAATCTCAGAAAGGTTCGGTCTGAAACCTGAAACCATTCTGTGGGGAAATTATTATGTATTGCTGGATAATCCGCACTCCTTACAACCCGGGCAGGAGTTAAGCATTCTGCCTGTGAACGGGACGTATCATGAGTGGAACCAGGGCGAGGGGCTGAACGGCGTTGCAAAATATTACGGTGTTACGCCTGAGGATATTATCAATTACCCTGCCAACAACCTGGACGCGGCGACGATCGGTGACTACGCAAATCCCAATATCGCCCCCGGCACATGGTTGATCGTGCCGAACGGCAGGCGTGAATTTATTTCCTGGAGCGCGCCTCTTGGTGTGACGCGCGAAAATCCCGCCTCGGCGCGCGTGCTCGGAGAGGGCGCCTGCGGACCGATCTCAGGCGGCGCTGTGGGGTATGGCGCTTTCATCTGGCCAGCCAACAAGCATTACCTCTCTGGTTTTGATTATTCCCCGAGTACCAATCACTGGGGCCTTGATATTGCAGGCAATGAAGGGGAGGCTGTCTATGCCACAGATGCCGGCGTGGTGGTGTATGCCGGTTGGAACAATTACGGCTACGGCAACATGATCATGGTGGACCACGGAAACAATTTCCAGTCCCTGTACGCGCATTTGAGTTCGATCAAGGTTGGGTGCGGGCAATCCGTCGGGCAGGGAGATCTGATCGGCGCCGTCGGCACAACGGGACGATCCAGCGGACCGCACCTGCATTTCGAGATCCGCGCGATCTCTTCGTTCGTCAACCCGTGGGATGTTCTGCCTCCGCCATAGATCTGGCAGCTCGCTTACTTGCGAAACAGGTTTATCTCGGCTATAATCTGCGTCGGTTCGGGCGCATAGCTCAGTTGGTTAGAGCGCATCTATCACACAGATGAGGCCCGGGGTTCGA
>CAVQYK010000012.1:0-16849 GCA_963718215.1 uncultured Chloroflexia bacterium | reverse complement strand
AACTCCTTCCAAAACTCCTCGTCATACCGCCCCGAGCGCACAGGCAGCGGCATCGGGACACCCCATCCCAACAGCAGAACTTCCTCCTTCGGTTGGAGTCGCGCCAGCATGCCGCGCAACGCCTCCCGTCCCGCCAGACCCGAGAGCACGGCGTGGATATCGTCCTCGTCACCGAGCCAGCCTGAGATGCGCGTCCCCAACTGCGACATCACCTCGTCATAGATCTGCGACGGGCGCTGGTCCACGATCAAGAGCGTCACGTAATACTTGCGCAGTTCGCGGGCGATGGTCGCGAAGGTCGTCTGCGCCGCCATCTCGCGGTTCAACAACTTGTGCGCCTCCTCCACCACGATCACCAATGGGCGCGGCTCCTCCTTGCCATGCGTTCGGAAGGCGTTGGTCTTATGCTCCCACGCATTGCGGATCTTGCGCGTCAACAGGTTCGAGACCAGCAGGTAATCCAGGTCGCTTTCGTGTTCGCCAAACGACAGCACCACATGCTGACCGTTCTCGAGCGACTCGATGATCTCCCGCACGCTGTCCGCGGCGGGCTTCTCGACGATATACGGCTTGCCGAACAAACGTCCCAATTTTTCATACAACGCTTCAGCAGCCATCACATTGACGCCATTCTCATTCGCCCATGCCGCCACGCTATCGGGATGCGGGACTTTCTTCGGTTTGCCTTTATCATCCTCCACTGTCACTTCCAAACGGTTCATCGCTTTGAAACGCGCAAACCAATCATTACCGAACGAACCATATAAGGCATTGAGCGTGGTGGGGGTGGTCTCTTTCAGGTTCAATTCGCGCGTCAACGTTTCAATATCTGCTGTGGAAATGTCTCCCGTGGAGATCTCCAAATTAAAATCCGGGGTCTGACCTCTGATGGTTGATCCGCCTCCCAAGCCGACAATTCGTACCTTCGACTTGAACTTGGTCTTCAGTCCCGTCACGGCTTTGCCTGTGTCCGACGCTTTATCGTCAAAGCCATACTCGTTGTGCATATCCAGCACGAGCACGGAGGCTTTGTTGTAGTGCATCAACCCCGCCAGCACCAGCCGCGTCAAAAACGACTTGCCCGTGCCCGTCGCCCCGAACACCCCCGACGACCTCTGCACGAACTTCTCCATGTCGATGCATACGGGATGTCCCTGCTCGCGCGTGTACCCGATGATCAAATTGCCTTTTTCATCCGGACTGCCGAAGATCTCGGCGATGTCGCCTTCATTCGCCAGATATACCTGCGCGTGATGCGGCGGTACATTCTTGACAGGCAATATGCGCGGCGGGTCTTTCAACCCTGCGTCAATTTTGCCCTGCCAATCCTTATAGGCAGGCGTCCCCAACTCAGGACCCACTTCCAGCATCAAGTTCGGCAACACTTCAAGGTTGGCATACAGAGTCTGTCCATGCAGCGCCTGGGCAATATGCGCAGGGAAGCGTCCCTCCATCTGCTCGGACGCAAACCGTTCATCCGTAGCTCCAAGCTGGATATCCGTCACAATCCCATAATAATTCCACTCCCCCGATTGGATCACAACAAACGCCCCCTCCTGGATCTCCTGCGGCGAGACAATCAGCCTCACGCGGAAGTTTTCCTTCAACCCGCCCCCGACGAGTAACCGATCTTTGTTCGTTGTTCCATAAGTCCTCTTCTCTACCACAAAGGGTCACGAAGGTTCACAAAGGTTTTTTTGTTTACCACTAAGGTGCACGAAGGTTAAAAACCTTTTGTTTTTCCTTGGTGTCACTTTGTGACACTTCGTGGTTGAATCCTTTACACCACTATTCGCTTAATTCCATCCTTCAAATGCACGACATTGAAATTGATCAGGAACCCCAACCGAATCCCCGTCAACTTCAGATAAGTGATCAACTGCGCGTCGAAAACAGGATGCATCGTTTCCACAGACTTGAACTCCACAATCACACAGTCGTTCACGATCATATCAGGCTTGAGACCAGCATCCATCTTGATGCCGCGATACGTTACGGGCAAAGCCACCTGGGTCGGAGCGCTACATCCGCTTTGGGTTAACTCAAAAGCCGTGCAGGTCTCATAAACGGACTCAAGCAACCCAGGTCCAAGAGCCGTGTGCACTTTGAATGCCGCATCCAACACCGCTTTTCCAACCCTTTCCGCATCTGGAGGAACAGGAGCATAGATTCTCTTTTGCATAATTTCTTCTTCTTCCACAAAGGGTCACTAAGGTTCACGAAGGTTTAAAACCTTTTGTTTTTCCTTGGTGCCTCTTTGTGACACTTGGTGGTAGAAAACTTTACACACTCACGTCGCTCAATGCTCCCAACACCGCCATCAACGTCGGGTAATCATCCCGCAGCAACGTGATGACCTCCTGCGTTGCCCGTTCCTGCCAGTTCTTATCCTTATGCGCGGACTGAGCCTGCAGAATATGCGCCGCGACCACTTCGCCAACTGGGATTTCCTTATTGTTCAGGATGTGCCTGAAATACCCGAACTTTTCCGTGAAGCGTGCCAGATCCTTCTCGTTGCACAGATAGATCACATCCAAGCTCAACGGCGGACGCGGCGGAAGCAGGTGGAACACCTTCCCGTCCTGCTCGTATCCCACCGCCAGCACGGACATCTCCACCGGCACGATGCGCCGCTCGCGGTTGTCCTTCATCACCTCTTCGCTGACGTTATCCGCCGTGACGAGTTGACGCACCAGCCCGTCATCGTCAATGTGAATGTCGTAGATCAGCCCGAAGATCTGATACCCATCTCCCAGCGGCGCACGCACCAACGCCCCGAATGACGGTGCATTCAACTGATTCACGCGGCACCCCGCGATGAAGCCTGTCGTCCCTGCGCGCAGTAGTCGTCCGATTTCGATTTGATCGTTCATGAATTATTCCTCCGTAGGGGCGCGGTCCTCGCGCCCATTTTATGATTACCATGCGCCTTGTGCGGGGAGACCCCGCCCCTACGATTTATCGTTTTGTTCTTCCCTGCAAATCCTTCGCGGACTGTTTGTACGAACCATCGTCCACGTCTTCGTTGTTCTTGCGGAGTTCCATCGTCAGCAATTGCTCGATCTGCTGTTTCTCTTCGTTCTTCACCACCGCCGTCTCATGCGCGCGATGGAGCAGATACGGATACGGCCGGCTGCCCATCACCCTGCATTGCTCGACCAGAACGCCATGCAACAGATCCAACTTCTCCTTGTCATCCACCACCCACTTGGGGACTTCGACGCGCACGGGCCAGGGATGTCCCTGTGTGCCGACGTTGAGATAGAAGAAGTGCAGGGATAGAACGCCCGTATATCGTTTATCCGAACTGGATTGGATCTTGAACACCGCCGAACGATGACCGGGCGGCAAAAGCGGATTCTCACGCTCGCCATAGAGCCAGCGGTCACTCACCCCGCGCAGGGGATGGAACTCGCGCAGTTTCTGGATCTGCTCGTTATCGGCAATGGCAATCTCGAGCAGGCGGAGGACCAGGTCGGCAGAGGGTTTGTCCACGTAACCGGCGGTGGTCACGCCGCGTGTTTGCAGGCGCGAGAGGATGGTCAGGTATCTTTTGATGAAGTCTTCGTACGAACTGGCGTCTTCGCCTTTGGCTCCCCACAACTCGATGGGACCGTCGGTGAACGTGATAACCTGTCCCTGGATACCTCTGGATAACTTGTCCAGTTTTTCGCGCTCGGCAAGGTCGCGTTTGAGCGCCACCATCCCGTCGGACATGGGGATGCCGTTGGGGAGAAGGTCGTCGCCGAAGAGCAGTTCGCTTTCGGTGGAGATCTCAGGCGCTTCGCCCGAGTTCAACTTCATGATGATCGCGCCGACATTGACCAGCCCGAACTGCACCGCGGCGTGACGGTCCGGGTTGATCTGGGAACCGTCAGCGGCGATGAGGGTGGCTTGGATAACTGAATCAGGCGGGGGGTGGGAGGAAGCGAGCGGCTCGTCGAGCGGCAGGGCGCAGCGGATGTTCGGGTCAACCGCTTTGGCAGAATCCACTTTGGAGCGGAGGAAATCCAACTGATTGTCATAAAAGGCAAGCAGTTTTCGGGCTTCGGCGCGACTTTCTTCTATCTTCTTTCTTCTTTCCTTTGCGCCTGCGCCGATTGTCTGGATCTGGGAGTAGACTTCTTGGTAGTTGATTGGCATATTCTTTAACCGCCATTGAGAGGAGATTGCTTCCCGAAGGTCGCAATGACACAGGCGTGTTAGAACAAATGTACGGGAATTGTACAGTCAAACGGGGGAAAATTCAAGTCCCGCAACTTACATTGTTCTAAAATGAGGTTGTGGGACAAGTAAAAAGCAGGAACTTTTTGAAACTGCCATCGTCTTACCAACTAGGAAACATATCCTAAAGGAGTTTAACCATGAAGACCAAATTCTATCTTGTAGCCGTTGTCGCCCTGCTTGCGCTTCTCGTGAGCGCCTGCGGACCGACCACCATCAACCAGGCGGCGCAACCGCCCCTGCGCAGCGTCAACGTCTCGGGCGCGGGAACGGCTTATCTCGTGCCGGACATCGCCTATATTTACGTGGGTGTCCACACGGAAAAACCGTCCGCGGCCGAGGCTGTGAACGAGAACAATGACCAGACCCAGACCATGATCGAAGCGTTGCGCGACTTTGGCATCGATGCCAAGGACATCCGCACCACCAACTTCAGCATCTGGCCCCAGGACAAATACGACCCGATGACCGGCACCCCCACCGGGCAGAAAGTGTATGTGGTGGATAACACCGTCTACGTCACCATCCGCGACCTCGACAAGCTCGGTGAATTGCTCGACATCGTCATCGCGGCGGGCGCCAACACCGTCAACAGCGTCCAGTTCGATGTGGCGGACAAGGACGAGGCCCTCAAGACCGCCCGCGCCGATGCCGTGAAGGATGCCAGGGAAAAGGCGCAGGAACTGGCGGATGCCGCCGGTGTGAAGCTCGGCGACGTCCAGACCATCAGCTTCTTCGACAATGTCGCCTACCCCGTCTTTGACGGCAAGGGTGGCGGTGGCGGAGTGGCAGCGGAAGCGGCTGTGCCGATCCAACCCGGGCAGTTGACCTTCACCGTGACCGTCAATGTGACGTACGAGATCAAGTAACCCGCCGTCCGGCTCAAACTTAACTGGAACCTGCTCCTCCTGATCCCCTACGGGGACCTGCGGGGGGCAGGTTTCTATTTTTGAACCACTCAGTCACGGAGACACTGGGAAAATAACCAGCTCTCGTGTCTCGGTGTCTCCGATGGCTGGTTTGGTGAATTCCTTTGGCGCACGGTTATAATCCTGAAAATCCTTGCGTTCTCCACATCTTCTGCGGTGAAAAGGAATCTAACCATGCTCAAAGTCGGATACATCGGTCTCGGATTGATGGGCAAGTCCATTGCCCGCAACATCCTCAAGGCGGGCTTCCCTGTTGTCGTTCACAACCGTTCACGCGCCGCCGTGGACGAACTCGTCAGCGAAGGTGCGACTGACGCGACCTCCCCCAGAGAGGTCGCCTCCCAGGTGGATGTGGTCTTCACCAACCTGCCTGATTCCCCCGATGTGGAACAAGTCGTCCTCGGCGAAAACGGCATCCTCGAAGGCGCATATCACGGGCTCATCTACGTGGACAATTCCACGATCAAGCCCGCCTCCGCCCGCCTGATCGCGCAAAAGCTCGCCGAAAAAGGCGTATCCGCCCTCGATGCGCCTGTCTCAGGCGGGGACATCGGCGCGCGCAACGGAACTCTCACCATCATGGTCGGCGGCGAGGCGTCCGCGTTGGAGAAGGTCATGCCGGCCTTCCAGGCAATGGGTAAGACGGTCACGCATGTCGGCGGGGCGGGAGCCGGTCAGGTGGCGAAAGCCGCCAACCAGATCATGGTCGCGGCGCAGATGGTGGCGATGGGCGAACTGCTCGTCTTCTCGAAGAAGGCGGGAGTCGATCCGCGCAAGGTGGTGGACGCGATCAAAGGCGGCGCGGCGCAGTGCTGGACCCTCGACGTCAAGCCGCCGCGCCTGTTCGATGGAAATCGCAATCCCGGCTTCAAGGCGCACATGCAACTCAAAGACCTGAAGATCATCCTCGAAACCGCCAGGGAATACGACATCCCCGTCTCCGGCACGGAGGCGAACGCCGACCTCTTCCAACAAATGATCGACCTCGGCATGGGCGAATTGGACAACTCCGCGGTGGTGGGCGTGATCGAGAAATTGGCGGGGGTTGGGATTTTGGATTGATGGCATCGTAGGGGCGAGGTCCTCTCGCCCCGTTTTTTTGATTGAAATATTTGGGCGGGGAAACCCCGCCCCTACCTGACAACAAATGAAAAAATACCTCCCCACCGTCCGCGATTACGTCCTTATTATCCTTGCCGCCCTGATGCAGGCGTTATCGCTGCGCCTGTTCTTCGTCCCTGCAAACCTTGCCTCAGGCGGCGTGAGCGGCATCTCACAGTTGATCAATCATTTTACGGGCTGGCCCATCGGCGTGATGATCCTGATCGGCAACATCCCGCTGTTCATCCTCGGCTGGCGTTTCCTTGGCGGGTTCCGCTTTGCCATGCGCACGGCGACCGCCATCCTCACATACTCCCTCGCCACTGACCTGATCCTCAGGACGCCGATCTTCGCCCCGAACGGCGCCGGGACCGCCCTCATCAACGACCTGCAGGGTGACATCTTCCTGAGCGCGCTCTACGGCGCCATCGTCAGCGGCGTGGGCTACGGATTGATCTACCGCGCGCGCGGTTCCAGCGGCGGCTCGGACGTCCTTGCCCGCATCCTGAACCACTGGCGCGGCATCCCCATGACCCAAAGTTACCTCATCGTGGATACCGCCGTTATCCTCGGCGCGGGGTTTGTCTTCGGCTGGAAACAAGCCTTATACGCAATGATCGCCCTCTACGTCAGCGGACTGGTCGCCGAAACGACACTCGAAGGCGGCGGGACTGTCCGCACGGCGATGATCGTCACGAGCCAGCCAGACGAGGTTTCTCAACGCGTGCTCGATGAACTCCTGCGCGGCGTCACCGTCCTCGAAGGGACAGGCGCATTCACAGGTGCAGACCGCCCCGTGCTCTATGTTGTGATCTCACGTGCGGAAGTGGTGACGCTAAAAGCCATCGTCCGCGAGGTGGACCCGCGCGCCTTCATGGTCATCGGTTATGCCCACGAGGCGCTTGGCGAAGGCTTCAGACCGCTCAAGTCTTAAGTGATGGGAATCGTGAAGTAGAACGTGCTCCCCTGACCTTCCGTACTTTCCGCCCAGATGAGGCCCTTGTGAGCCTCCACAATATGTTTGGCGATGGATAGTCCCAGCCCGGTCCCGCTCCCCGTTCTGGATTTGTCCACCCGATAGAAGCGTTCGAAGATACGGGAGACATCCTCCGCGGGGATGCCGATCCCCGTATCCCGCACAGCGAATCTTACCTCGCCGACACCTGCTCCCCCTTTGGGGACTACGTCTGCGCCCAAGACCACTTCTCCCCCCGGCTTTGTAAACTTAACCGCGTTGTGGATCAAATTGACCAGCACCTGCTCCAGTCTTTGAGCGTCGATGGTCACTTTGGGCAGGTCGGCCAGGCAGTCCACACGCAGGGTCAGTCCGGCGCGTTCGGCCTGGAGTTGCATCCGCCGCGAGGCAAAGTCAAGCAGGTCGCAGGGCGAGGCAGGCGTCAGGTCGAGGGTGAGGCGCCCCGATTCGATGCGCGAGAGTTCGAGGAGTTCGGTCACCATCTGGGTCAGGGCGTCCGTCTCGATCTGGATCTGGTCAATGAAGTGGCGCGCGGCGGGAGGGTCGTCCAGGGCGCCATCCTGCAGGGTTTCGGTCAGGGCTTTGAGGGAGGCGAGCGGCGTGCGCAGTTCGTGGGAGAGGTTGCTGATGAAGTCGCGGCGCACGGTCTCGAGGCGGCGGATGCGGGTCAGGTCCTGGACGAGGAGCAGGCTTCCGCTTGACTGCTGGTCGGGGGCGACGACGAGTTGCAGGTACTGGTGGCGCGTGGGCACTTCGACGGTCTCGCTCTGCATCTGGCGCGTCTGTTGGCAGCGCCGCCACGCTTCGACCAGCTGGTGGTGGCGGATGACTTCGGTGATACTGCGGTTGACAGGCTGGGAGTTTTGAAAAAGCCTGCCGGCAGCGGGATTGGCGAATTGGATGATACCCTGCGCGTCGGCGATGAGCACGCCGTCGGTGAGTTGTTCGAGCAGGTTGGCGAGGCGGGAGCGCTCGGTTTCCAGGGTTGCATGATGAAGGTTGAAGGTTGAAATGAGCAGGGCAACGGCGCTGGAGAGGTTTTCGAGTTCCCCGACGCTTGTGCGGGTGTCCTGTTCGCGTACCCGGCTGGCAAATTCATCCACGTCGCGGCGAAGTTTGTAATACCGCCATGCGAACCATGCGGCGAGGAGGAGAAAAATGGCTGTGAGAATGAAGGTGAGATCCATGGCTGGTAATTGGTGACTGGTAAATGGTAATTACCATTTACCAATTACTCTTTTTCATCCCTCGAACCTGTATCCCCCGCCCCTGACGGTGATGATACGTTTCGGGTCGCTCGCGTCCTCCTCGATCTTCTGCCTGAGCCAGCGGACGTGGACGTCCACGGTGCGGCTGTCGCCGATGAAGTCCCAGCCCCAGACGCGCTCGAGGATGAATTCGCGCGAGAGCATCTGTCCCTTGTGTTCCGCAAAGAAGACCAGCAGTTCGTACTCCTGCGGCTTGAGCTGGATCGGCTCGCCGTGGAGGGTCACTTCGCGGCGGGTGAGGTTGACGGCGAGGTCGCCGAAGGTCAGTTTTTCGTGCTTGACCTGGTTTGCGCCGGCTTTGCCGATCTCTTCCTGCATGAGGCGCGTGCGGCGCAACTGGGCTTTGACGCGCGCCATCAGTTCGCGCATGGAGAACGGCTTGGTCAGGTAATCGTCCGCGCCCACCTCGAGGCCGACGACGCGGTCAATTTCGTCGTCGCGGGCGGTGAGCATGAGGATGGGCGTAGTCATTTCCTTGCGCAGGATGCGCGCCACCTCGAAGCCGTCCAGTTCGGGGAGCATGATGTCGAGGATGATGAGATCAGGCTTGAGTTTGCGCGCTGATTTCGAGCGCGGCGCGCCCGTCGCCGACCGATTCGACGGTGAAGCCGTCCTTTTTCAGGTTGTAGGTGAGGGTGTCTCTGAGTGCGGGTTCGTCTTCAACGACGAGGATGGTTTCGGACATAAATTGTTAACAACACTATACCATAAGACAATTTTTGCCTGTGGTTAAGGTCTTGTTAATGGGTTCAAAGATAAACAGTTCGCAAGTTGGCAGGTTTAAACGTTTGAACGTTCTATCCTGCCAACCTGCTAACGCTTCTTGAGTTGCAGAACCTCATTTTGATTGAACGGCGAATTTAATTCGGCGGAATTCAAGCTCATGATCTTGCTTTGGGCAAAGAACGCAAAATTGAAATTGGTCTCGTCACCAGCTTTCTTGCCGGGGACCGGCATCAGGCGGGCGGTGAGAGGCTTGTCGAGGCGCAACGCCAAAGCGGATAAGTCCAGCAGCAGGGGTACCAACTGTTCTGATGTTGTGTCACCCGGCAGCGGGACGGTATCCAAGCCTGTTCCGCAGACGGCTGAATAAAGCAATGTGTCCTTGATGGTGAGCGTCCCTTCGGCGGCGCGTTTTGCAAGGACAGAGTCCTCTAGTACCGGTTGCATGAATCCGCTGAAGCCGGTATGCGGGAAGTCGGCGCGGTCCACGGCTTCGGTCAGGATGGCGGCGGCGGCGAGCGAACCGTGTAATCCAATTCTGGGAACTCCCATCTTCTCGACGGCGTTACCGAGCGAGTGGGCGTCATCGGGGAAGGGCGCGAGGGAAAAGTCAATGCCGTAGAACCTGACCTTCAGCGATTTGGCGATCTCCGCCAGTTTCTTTCCGTGCTTTTCGATCTCGGCGACCAGATTGTTCCTTCCCTCTTCGATGGTTTGGGCGTTCCCGAACGACGTCACCGCCAAATCCGCGGACTCGGTGGCGATGCCGAAATACGGACGGTCCTTGTCGTGATACGCGGCGGGGAAGAACGGCGAACCCGCAGGGACGTTTGCCAGCGCGGCGAATTGCAGGTTGGCGAACCCGTTCGGCTCGATCGGCGCGGACTTGACGATCACGTCCGCACAGGCGCGGACGGCAGCGAGATGAATTTTGGATTCGGACAGCGTCTGCTGTCCGTTTTTGCCGCCATCACGCCGCCGAAGAAGGCATCCTTCGAAACAAAGATCGCATCGGGAATGACCTCAAAACTACGTGGGATCTCAGGCAGGGCGGGCCCCAGCGAGAAGTAGCCAATGTTGAGTTGTCTGGCGATGTCCGCAAGTTGACCGGTCAGCGCAGGCAGTTTGTCGATGTTTTCCTCGCCCAGCAGCCTGGGAAACGGGATCGTCGCCAGGCGCACCGTCTGCACCTCATAGCCCCCCGCCTCGTACGCGGACTTTGCGTCGGCGAGGAATGTCCCTGCTTTTTGGAGGATCTTCTCCTCGAGTGGGAATTTGGGATTGCAGAAGTAAGTAATGGAGCGGATTTTCATTTTTCTTTTATCACCACATTAAGTGCAACTCGTCAAAGATGCAAAACCTTTCCTGCATAATTCTTAATCCAGTCTTGATGAAGTTCGTACCAAACAGTAGACGAATGCCCAAGTTTTGCGATTTGTCTAGGATGGGCAAGAGGAAGTATTGCGATTTCTTTTCCATCAATCAGGGTAGTGTGAAGCCTTCCGTATGTTTTGTTTTCGCGCCCAAAACCAGAAAGGTTTTTCGAAATCTTATCGAAGTATCGGAGAAACCATTCGATAGGTTTATCGCCAAGCAGAATTAAAATACCGGATTTAGATTCCCAAAATTCATCAAGGATTTCATTACGGCGTTTTTCATCCGTAAGCTGAGATGGCACTACTGGAACAGAAGACTTTGGTAATTTATACTTCTTGGCTTCAGGGACATAAGCGCGTTCAATAGCATCTTTTTGTGATGGATTCATACAACTGTGTGGAACTAAATCGCAAAGCCAGGCATTCTTGCGCTTCAACCCCATCGGTTCCAATATAAGCTCATCAAGAGCATTGCCCGAAGGGCCGTTAAATTGTTTGTCGGCTGGTGATAGTCTGCCAAGTTCTGGTGGAATTGGAATTTGTTGAATAAGAGAGTTTGCGTTGTCACCTCTCCAAAAGATGTAAGGTTCACTTGCAACAGCTAATGCTCTTACAATAGTTTTATTTTGTGTGTTTATCCAGTGTGCATGGACTGCGCTTGCATAAACGCCCAATACAAAAACTCGCTTTGGTGTGCGATCAGTTTGAACGACTTTTTGGACAGGTTGTCCAAAAGGAAATCTCCAATCATTAATTTCATCCATTATTTCTCCTCTGCCTCACCATCTCAAACATCAACACGGACCCCGCCACTCCCGCATTGAGCGACTCGACATTCCCTGCCATGGGGATGGAGATTTTCTGAGTGGCAAGCCTGCGTGCTTCGTCGCTGGCGCCTTCCGCCTCACCGCCGATGACCAAAGCCAGCGGTTTGCGGAGGTCTGTTTCCCAGCAGGGGGCTCCGTCCATGTCCGCGATGAAGATGTCCAGGTCTTTCGTTTGGGTTTTTATATCTTCCCATGTCATTTCTCGGATCGGCATTAGGAAGTGCGCGCCCATTCCTGCGCGGAGAACTTTCGGCGCAAAGGCATCGGTCGTTTCAGGAGGGAACAGAACAGCCTGGACACCGGTCGCGGCGGCGGAACGGAGCAATGTGCCGAGATTTCCCGGGTCACGGATCTGGTCGGGGATGAGGATGAAGTTCGGTGAATCGGGAATTGGTAGATCGGTAAATTCGAGAACGGCGAGTATTCCCTGCGGGGTTTCCGTGTCGCCCAGTTTTTGAAAAAGGTCGCCGGAGACTTCGTCCGCTTCAATCTGATTTATCTTTAGTCGGTTGAGCAGGTTATTTCCGCGCTCGCTCAGCCCGTCGCTGTACAAAGCAAATTGGAATTTCCACCCGGCGTTGACCGCCTCCTCGACCAACCGCACGCCTTCCACAACAAAGGCATTCGCTTCGCGGCGTTCCTTGGCGCGTCCCATCAGGGTGCGGACAAGTTTGAGTTTGGAGTTTTGACTGGAAGTAATCATGGATTATGGTTAATGGATTAATGGATGTGAAATATCATTGTCCATGATCCATCCTCCATTGTTTGATAAATGCATCCACCGTGGATTGATCGAACAATACGATCTTTATGGTTTTTACGGTTGAAAATGGATTGTCTCCGAGATATTTCTCAATACTGGTAAAAATGATTCCCGCCGCACGCTCTTTTGGAAAACCGAAGATGCCGGTCGAGATCGCAGGCATGGCAATGGACTTGCATTTGAGTTCATCAGCGACGCGCAGGGAGCCTGTCACTGCGTCGAATAATTTTTTATCCTCGTCGCCGCCTGTCCCCGCATCGTGGGGATCGCCCCAAACGGGACCTACAGCGTGGATCACGTACTTCGCAGGCAGTAGCCCGCCTGAGGTCCACGCGGGACGCGAGTGGGAGACAGGACCATGCTGACGGATCCAGGCGTCCGATTCCTGCTGGATTGCCGGTCCGCCTTTTTTCGAGATCGCCCACGCAACTCCGCCTCCGTGTTGCAGGTGTTCGTTCGCCGCGTTGACGATGGCATCCACCTGTTCGGTTGTGATGTCGCCTTGCACGATCTGGATGGTTTGACCTGTTGAAAAAACTTGTTCTTTGAGAACGGTATTCATTTGAATATTTTACCCCCGTTAAATATTGTAGGGGCTGGGTAACCCAGCCCCTACAAAAATCATTTCGTTTTTGCGATCACTGCGGCGAATGCCTGCGGGTCGCGGATTGCCATGTCGGACAACATCTTGCGGTTGAGCTCGATGTTCGCCTTTTTGAGCGCCGCCACCAGTTTGCTGTAGGTGGTGCCGTTCAGGCGGGCCGCGGCGTTGATACGGGCGATCCACAACTTGCGCAGGTCGCGCTTGCGCACGCGGCGATCACGGGTCGCGTACCACAGGCTCTTGAGCATGGCCTCGTTGGCTCGCTTGAACAGGCGGTTCTTGGAGCCGCGCTGTCCCTTCGTGATCTTCAGTACCTTCTTATGACGTTTGTAGCCCTGGGGGCCGCCTTTAACTCTCATGTTCTACTCTCCTGCAAACTCGCGGGCGTCGGCTGGTTCAGCCAGTTGCGTACACCCGAAAGCCGCAAATAAAAATTGGATACGACTACGGAAAGTGGGGCGCAATTCATTTCGTCCCTACAATTCCATGTTGGGTGCAAGGCGCTTGATGCGCTTGATGATCTTGCGGCCCTTCACTTCGTGCATTTCAGACAACTGAGACTTGGTGCGCTTGGATGTGTTGCGGCGCAGGTGGCTTTTGCCGCCTTTGGTGCGCACAACCTTGCCGGAACCCGTCAGGCGGAAACGCTTGGAGGTTGCCTTGTGGGTCTTCAGTTTCAGTTTACCGCCAGATTTGGCTTTACGAGGCATGTGACTTGCTCCTTTCAGACAAAATGAACCGCGGGACGATCTTGCTCCCGCGGACTTTCAACATCTTTGGGACTTTCTGTAGTGACGGCTTTAGCCGTCCATTAGGCTTCCGCTTCTTTCTCCGCCGGAACCTGATCCGCTTTCTCTTTCTTTTTTGCCACGCCTTTGAGGGGAGCCAGCACCACCAGCATGGTCCTGCCTTCCATCTGCGGAGCCTGTTCCACCGTGCTGACATCCGCCAGCGCCTCGGCGATCTCCCTCAGGTCTTCGAGCGCGATCTCGGGATAATCCATCTCGCGGCCTCGGAACTTGATCGTCACGCGGACCTTGTTGCCCTGCAACAACCAGCGGCGGGCATCGTCCACTTTGAAACCGCGGTGGGCTTCGTTCGTCTTCGGCCGCAGGCGTATCTCCTTGACCTCGATCTTGGTCTGTGCCTTGCGCGCCTCGCGATCCTTTTTGGCTCGCTCAAAGACAAACCTGCCATAATCGATCACACGGCAGACGGGCGGGTTGGCTGTGGGGGAAACCTCCACAAGGTCCATCCCGGCATCGCGGGCGATCTGCAAAGCCTGCTTGATGGGAACAACACCGACGTTGTTGCCGTCCGCCCCGATCAGACGGACTTCGTTAACCCGGATGCTCTCATTGACTCGAAATTCTGTAGCGCTGATAAGATTCTCCTATTTTAGAACAGCTAACCAGCCATCGGCTGGTTTTTGGCGGGCTGATAATACCATGAAGGCGCATGACTCGTCAACAAAACGACTGTCGTTGCGAGGAGCGCTGTTTTGCACCAAGACGAAGCAATCTCCTCATTAAGTGGCAGATTGCTTCGTCAGGTTTACAACCTTCCTCGCAATGACGGGCTCCTTTTTACAACTCCGCCGCCCGTCTCTCGATCCGATCCTTTGCGCGCGCGGCAAATTCAGCCAGCGGGATATTATTTTGCTGGCTTCCATCCCTCACCCGCAGGGACACCTGCCCCGCCTGCATCTCATTGTCGCCGACCACGATCATATAAGGCACTTTCATCAACTGAGCCTGGCGGATCTTGGCGTTCATGCGCTGTGACGAGAGGTCGGCATGGGCGCGGATTCCCTGCTCACGGAGCTGTTTGGCAATGTTTTCCGCATACTCGTTCTGGTTGTCCGTGATGGAGATGACGCGCACCTGCTCCGGCGACAGCCACACAGGGAAGTTGCCCGCGTAATGCTCGAGCAGGAACCCAACCATGCGCTCATGCGTCGAGAGGGGTGCGCGGTGGATGCACAGCGGCACTTCGTCCTGCCCTTCCTTGTTCGTGAACTTCAGGTCGAAGCGCTCCGGCACGGCAAAGTCCACCTGGTTTGTCATCAGCGAGAACTCGCGCCCGATGGCTGACCAGACTTGTACATCGATCTTTGGACCGTAGAACGCGGCCTCATCCTCGCGCTCCACGTATGGCACACCGCCGTTATCCATGGCACGGCGCACCATCTCTTCCGTCTTGAGCCACAGGCGTTCGTTGTCCACGTATTTCTTGCCCAGCCCGGCCTTGCTGTGCAAGGACAGGCGCATCACATACTTCTCGATCCCGAACAGTTCGAAGTACTTGCGATACAGCGCTACCACGCCCATGAACTCCTGTTCGAATTGGTCTTCGCTGCAATAGATATGGGCATCGTTCATCTGCATCGAGCGGACACGCATCAAACCGAACAATTCGCCTGACTTTTCATAGCGATAGCACGTCCCGTATTCCGCAAGACGCACAGGCAGGTCGCGGTAGGAACGTCCCTTCGAGCCGAAGATCTTATGGTGCATCGGGCAGTTCATTGGCTTGACATAGTACTTCACGCCCTCGAGTTCCATCGGCGCATACATGCTCTCGGCATAATACGGAAGATGACCGGAACGCAGGAAGAGGTCTTCCTTTGTGATTATCGGCGTGCGGACGCGGTCATAGCCAGCCTTATCTTCCATTTCCTTGGCAAGCTTTTCCAATTCTTCGATGATCACACCGCCGTTCGGCAGCCAGAGCGGCAGGCCGGGACCAACCTCATCGTCGAAGATGAAGATCTCCAGTTCTTTGCCCAGTTTGCGATGGTCGCGCTTCTTGGCTTCCTCCAACTGGTGCAGGTATTCCTTCAACTGATCCTTGCTCTCCCAGGCCGTGCCGTAGATGCGCTGGAGCATCTTGTTGTTCTCATCGCCGCGCCAATATGCGCCGGCAATGTTCATCAACTTAAAGGCGTCCTGCCTGATCTCTTTCGTGCTCGCCACGTGCGGACCGCGGCACAGGTCCGTGAACGAGTCGTGCTGGTAGATCGAGATCTCGGGCTTCACATTGAGCGGGTTTCCATATTCGTCCAGTCCGCCTTTTTCGAGGCCTTCGATCAACTCCAATTTGTACGGCTGGTCGGCAAAGATCTTCTTTGCCTCCTCCGCCGAGAGCACCGTCTTTTTGAACTCGTGCCTGCCCTGCACAATCTGGCGCATCCGTTTTTCGATGGCTTCCAGGTCTTCAGGCGTCAGGTTGCGCGGCAGGTCGAAGTCATAGTAAAAACCATTTTCCACCGGGGGACCGATCGTATACTTCGCCTCCGGGAACATCTCGACCACAGCCTGCGCCATGACATGCGCCGCCGAGTGACGGATCTTATAGAGACGCGACTCTTCGTATTTTTCCTGAACTTGTTGCGACATTTTCGCTTCCTTTCTGGCTTTGGGTTTGTTACCGCTTCAAATGGCTTTTGGCAACCCCGGAGAAGCGGTTAACAACCTCCGAGGCGCCGACGAGTGACGGTAGTCATGGCGACCTCCTTACAAACAAAAATCCTCGCCCGAACACGGGGCGAGAATTCAATTCACGCGGTTCCACCCGATTTACTTTCTGGTGGTTGAGTACGAAGGTATCGAAACCACAATAAAAGCATCTCTTCAGCCTCTAACGGAGCCACCCGTTCAACTTACTCGCTGAAAGCTAATCGCTAACAGCTTTGAGTTTCACGCTCGCGAGTGGTTTTCTGTGATTTTCCCTGGAAGAGACTCTCAATCACCGATCTCTTCTCCCTGTCAGGGACTTGACCACATACTCGTCCCGGTCAATGCATTTTGATGGCGGGATTATAACCATATCCCATTAAAAAGACAATGTCCCGGTTTTTTACGCCCTTGCCTTTTGAGACCCACCATCTTTGGTTACGCCTTCGTCAACCTTCCCCATGTGCGTTTGACCAGCAGACCAACGCCCGTCCCTGCCAGCAGGGCGATCGCGATGCCTGCGATGAGTTTGGCAGGTTCGTGTGTGATTTGCGCTGTCGCAATCTGCACGGCGTACCTGCCGAACAGGCCCGCGAGGATCAT
>CAVQYK010000011.1:0-15825 GCA_963718215.1 uncultured Chloroflexia bacterium | reverse complement strand
CAGAGCGGGCGAAGTGTAGCACAACTCTCCAAGTTAAGTCAATGACTTGGAGAGTTTTTGTAAAAAAATAAAACGGCTAAATTGCCGTTTTATTTATTCGCTTATGGATTTACTACCCGTTTGAAAACTGGATATTTCTTTCGCGATAAGGAGTTCCATCTGAATTGAACAACGTCTTTCCTTGCCCCCCGTAACGCCGATAGATCTCAGCACAATATGCAACATCTGCCTCATCTAAAAGAACACGGTTTTTATCTACACCAATACGAGCGACATATTTTGCCGAAGACCATCTGTATAGGGTAGAATGGTTTATCTTATATTTTCTTGACGCGTCAGAAATACTAGATTCCCATTCCCTTTAGGTGAGCATGCTGTTGGTATTCCTTCAACTCTTCCTTTTTGGGAAGGTTTTGCGTTGGTATCGTCGACTCGCTCACAACCATTTCTCCGTCTGGAAGAACTCCGCCCTGGATTTTACCAGACGAGATCATGGCACGTGTTTCCTTGACACTCACACGCATACGGCGAGCGGCTTCGGAAAGAGGGATGAATCGAGCAAGTGCAGCCATAAAATTTCAGTTGCGCTGGAGAGGACTTGAACCTCCACGCCTTGCGGCACATGGCCCTCAACCATGCCTGTCTGCCAATTCCAGCACCAGCGCCTAAGCACGGCGTATTATAATCGGCTTGCCTTGCTTGTCAAGCAGAGAAACCTTTGTGGAGAAAAACATGACTCGAATTGTCGTAGATGCCATGGGAAGTGACAGTTATCCGACTCCGGATGTGGAAGGCGCTGTGATGGCGGCGCGCGAGTACAACGTGGAGATCATTTTGACGGGCGACGCTTCAAAGATCCAGCCGATACTTGATTCAGCCAATGCGGCTGGTCTGCCCATTCGCGTTGTCCACGCCCCGGAAATGCTGACGATGCACGACAAAGGCGAGGACCTTGTGATGAAAGCCCGTCACAAGGACGCCCAGAACTCAATGGCGGTTGGGCTGGATATCGTCAAGCGCGGTGAAGCGGACGCGTTCGTCACGGCGGGCAACACCGGCGCGGCGATGGTGACGTCATTGTTCCGGCTGGGCCGCATTCGCGGCGTGGACCGACCCGCGCTGGCGCCCGTCTTCCCGACTGCGACCGGCACCTGCATCATCCTCGACATCGGCGCCAATCCCGACTGCAAGCCTGAGAACCTGATGCAATTCGGCATCATGGGCAGCGTGTACGCCGAACGCGCGCGCGGCGTGAATAATCCGCGCGTGGGGCTGATCTCGAACGGCGAAGAGGCAGGCAAGGGAAGCGAACTGGTCAAGGGGCGTATCCGCTGTTGGCTGGCGCGAATTTCGAACTTCATCGGCAACGTGGAGGGCAAGGAAGTCTTCGGCGGTCAGGCGGACGTGGCGGTAACCGACGGCTTCACCGGCAATGTTTTGCTCAAGTCCACGGAGGCGGTGGCAAAACTCATCATCGAGAAGATCAAGGCGGCGATCAAAGGTGGAGGTCCGCTGGCGATGCTGGGCGGACTCCTCGTCAAACCTGCCCTGGGGAAGATCAAGAAAATGCTCGATCCCTCCGAGGAGGGGGCCGCTCCCCTGCTCGGCGTGAACGGGCTGGTCTTCATCGGTCACGGGCGCTCAGATGCGCTGGCGATCAAGAACGCCATCCGCGTGGCGAAGGAAGCGGCAGAGTTGAAGGTGCTCGATGCGATGAAGTCGGCCATTGAGGAAAGTTTGAAGAAATAACATTTCTGCTCCTGCCGCCGTCCCCGGCGCAGGGAGCATGACAGGAAACCATGAAAATCATCAAAAACGAAACACTTATCAAACGGAACAGCAAAATCGGTCAATGGACCAGTCTCGCCGCGCTGATCGTGCTTGGCGGAGGGATGTATATCTCCTTCACGCGAACGGATCTGTTCGTCTATTCCATCGCCGCCCTGCTCATCGGCTTCACATTGACCCAGATCGGTATGTACATGGGCAGCCGCTATGGGCGCAGTCCGCGTCCTGATGAAAAACTGGATGCAGGGCTCAAGGGGTTACAAAATGAATTTTCCATGTATCACTACACTGCCCCCGCTTCCCATCTGCTTGTCGGTCCGGCGGGTGTCTGGGTATTACTCCCCTTTCACCAACGCGGACAGGTCACTTTCAGGAAGAATCGCTGGAAGATGAGCGGCGGCGGTTTCCTCCAATCCTATATGCGTATCTTTGGGCAGGAAAACCTGGGGCGCCCGGACGTCGAATTGGAGAGCGAAGTCAGCGCAGTGAAAAAATTCTTTGCAAAACAAATGAACGAAGCCGAAATCCCCGAGGTCAATGCCATGATGGTGTTCACCAGCGACGATGTGGAGATCGATGCGGAGGACGCCCCCGTCCCTGTGATGAAATTGAAAGAGATCAAGGAATTCTTCAGAAAGAAGGCGAAGGAAAAGCCGATCGGCCAGATGCAATTGGCGGCGGTGAAAGCCGCGTTGCCCCAGCAGCCAAACAAAAGCGAGTAACAGCAATTATGATTGATATCCACCAGCAAATTGCGTTATTAAAAAAGGTTCACCTCTTCTACGATCTAAAGGAGGACGAATTACGTATCCTTGCTGAGCACTTAGAAGAAGTAGGTTTGCCACAAGGCGAAATAATTTTCGAAGAGGAACTCAATTGGAGAAGGATTTTGGATTATTTACAGTGGGAGTGTTGTCATCACGCGAAAAGGCAAAGGCGTACAAAAACCGCTTGCAGTGCTAGGCCCGGGCAATTATTTCGGTCAGGAAGTTTTTTCAAGTCAAAGGCGCAGAACCATTAACGTTATAACCAGAGAAAGCACATCTCTCTTGATGCTTACCCACTATATTGTTGAACTTTTGAAGCCTATTATCTCTCTTCCCTCTGTAAAGTTCAATTTCGAAGTTACAGATGCTTCTCCAATCAATAATACGGTCTTTATTAGTTATAGTCATAGCGACTCTCGTTATCTTAACAGGCTACTTATCCATCTGCGACCATTAGAAAAGGAAAACCTTATCGACCTTTGGAACGACACAAAATTGAGACCAGGGGATCAATGGGAAGCAGAAATTGAACATGCGATCATAAGTGCGAAAGTTGCAATCCTTTTGGTGTCATCAGATTTCCTTGCGTCAGATTTCATATCTTAATAATGAATTGCCACCCATATTGCAGAAAGCAAAAGACCAAGGAACCAGAATAATACCTGTAATACTCAGCCCCTGCCGATTTGCACGAGACGAAAACCTTAACAAGTTTCAAGCAATTAACGACCCGAAAAAGCCGTTATCGGGTGTTTCTGAGCATGAGCAAGAATTAGTTTTCGATAACATTGCTCAGGAACTTGAGGAGATATATCGAAAGAATCTTAATGATGCACACTTTAATCAAACGGAAAGTAACGGTTTCACCCCTATTCGGAGAAAAACATAAGGGACGGGGATTTATGATACACTTGTTCTAATATGAACTCAATCGTAGCCATAGACATCGAAACCACAGGTCTCAGCCAGGATCGCGACGCCATCATCGAGATCGGGGCGGTCAAGTTCAAAGGTCACCGCGTGGAGGACGAATGGTCTTCGGTCATCAACCCCGGCAGACATATTCCAGAATTTATTACGGGTCTCACCGGCATCAGTGACGTGGAGGTGCGCAACGCACCCCGTTTTCAGGACATCGCTCATGAACTCGAAGCCTTCGTCGGGGATGCGCCGGTGGTGGGACATAACGTCCGATTTGACCTGGGTTTCCTGCAAAAGGCGGGACTTTTCCAATACAACGAAGTGATCGACACGTATGAACTGGCTGCAGTGCTGATGCCCACCGCCAGCCGATACAACCTCGGCGCGCTCGGAAAACAGCTTGGCATCCTCCTGCCCGCCACCCACCGCGCTTTGGATGATGCCAGGGTCACGATGGCAGCGTTGAACAAGTTATTCGAGATCGCGCGCGAACTGCCGCTTGACCTGATCGCGGAGATCGTCCGTCATGGCGAAGTGCTCGACTGGGACGCGAATTGGGCATTTCAGGAGATCCTGCGCTCGCGCGCCAAAGAGGGGATCAAAGCCAAGAGGACCAAAAAACAGGCGGCATTTTCCGATGAGGATAAATATCCACCGCTGGGCAACCCTGAGCAGCCCATCCCGCTCAATACAGATGAGGTTGCATCCATCCTCGAATACGGCGGGCCGTTCTCGCAGTTTTTCGAGTCATTCGAGCAAAGACCCGAACAGATCGGCATGATCCGCGCGGTGAGCGATGCGCTTTCGTATGGAAGTCACTTGATGGTGGAGGCGGGAACGGGCGTAGGAAAAAGCTTCGCGTACCTCGTCCCGGCTGCGCTGTTTGCATTGCAAAATAATACGCGTGTCGTCGTATCCACGAACACGATCAACCTGCAGGACCAGCTCATCCAGCGCGACCTGCCCAATTTGAGTCAGGCGCTCAATCTCAATTTTCGTTTCTCCGTTCTGAAGGGACGCTCCAACTATCTCTGCCCGCGGCGACTCGAGAACATGCGGCATTTTGGTCCACGCAACGCGGACGAGATGCGTGTGCTGGCAAAGGTCATGGTGTGGCAGCTCGAGAATCAAAGCGGGGATCGAAGCGAGATCAATCTCACGGGGCCGACCGAGCGCGAGGTGTGGACCCGGGTATCGGCGGAGGATGACGCGTGCACGACCGAAACGTGCATCAAGCGCGCGGGCGGCACGTGTCCGTTCCATCGCGCCAAGTCCGCGTCGCAATCCGCACACGTGCTCGTCGTCAACCATGCGCTGCTTCTGTCCGATGTCGCAACGGGGAGCAAGGTCCTGCCCGAGTATTCGCATCTCATCATTGACGAAGGTCATCACCTCGAATCCGCAACGACGAATGCGCTCTCTTTCAAACTGAGCCAGTTCGACATGGACCGCATGATGAAAGAGGTCGGCGGGACGAACGCGGGTGTGCTCGGACGATTGCTCGGCGAGACGAACGAAACGCTTCGCCCCGCGGACTTTGGCCTGCTTCAGCAAAGGGTCAAGAGCGCCACCGACAAAGCCTTCCGCATCGAGCAGATGAACCGCGAGTTCTTCAATGTGCTGGCAGAGTTCGCGCGCACGCAGCGTGAAGGACAGCCGCAATCGAATTACGCCTGGCAATCGCGCGTGCTCCCCGCCACACGGACAATACCCTACTGGGACGAAGTGGAAATGGCATGGGATGCCACCGGCGAGACGTTGCGGAACCTGCTCTCCGAGCTTGGCAACATCTACAAAGCCGCCGCAGAATTGTACGCGGACGGTCACGACAATCTTGAAGACGTGATGGGCGACATCAGCAACGTGGTGCGCAGACTGACCGAAGCCGAAGCGAACATCACGGGCATGATCAGCAAACCGATCAATGGCATGGTGTACTGGATCGAGGTCCAGCCAAATCAAAACCGCCTGTCATTGAATGCCGCACCGCTCAGCGTCGCTCAATTGGTCGAAAAATATCTGTGGCACGAGAAACGCTCCGTCATATTGACCTCCGCCACATTGACCACGCACGGCGAGTTCCAATACATCCGCAACACGCTCGGCGCGGACGAAGCGGACGAGATGCAACTCGGCTCGCCTTACGATTACGAAAGTGCGGCACTGCTTTACATCGCCAGCGACATTCCCGAACCGAACCAGAACGGCTACCAGCAGATACTCGACCGCGCCATCATCGCCACCGCCAAAGCCACCGGCGGACGCATGCTCGTGCTGTTCACGTCCTATGCCGCCTTGAAGAAGACCTCGCAAGCCATCACGGGTCCGCTGGCGCGTGAGGATATCTACGTGTATGAACAGGGTGACGGCGCTTCACCGAACGCCCTGCTCGAATCCTTCAAAGCCACCGACCGCGCTGTGCTATTGGGAACCAAATCCTTCTGGGAAGGCGTGGACGTGCCGGGCGACTCGCTTTCGGTCGTCTTCATCACCAAACTGCCCTTTGACGTTCCCACCGATCCGCTCATTGCGGCGCGCTCCGAGATCTACGAAGACTCGTTCAACCAATATTACCTGCCCGAAGCGATCCTCAAATTCCGCCAGGGATTTGGCCGCCTCATCCGCACCGCATCGGACCGCGGCGTGGTCGCCATCCTGGACCGCCGCGTGTTGACCAAGCAATACGGCAGGCTGTTCCTGGAATCGCTCCCGCAGTGCACCGCACGGCAGGGTCCCGCTGGGAATCTCGCGCGCGAGGCTGGAAAGTGGTTGGGGATGTAGCTTCCTGTTGACATTTCACCCCCCACTATCAGGATGAACATCATACATAATTGGTGACGCCGGTCTTTGACCGGCGTTTTTCTTTGTCCTATACTATATTCAGAATATTGAATATAGGTGCAATATGGATACTTACAAAACCCAAAGCGATCTACTCAAAGCCATCTCCCACCCTGCGCGGCTGGCGATTTTGGACATTTTGCGCGGCGGCGAGCAGTGCGTCTGTCACATTGAAGCCGCGCTGGACCTGCGGCAGGCGTATATCTCCCAGCAGTTGATGACCCTGAAAGACGCAGGACTGGTCGAATCGCGGCGCGATGGGCTAAACCTGTACTACCGCGTGATCAAACCGGGCATCTTCGACGTGCTCGACTCGCTGGGGTCGCTGACCGGTATTCCTGGGCCAGTGGCGTACACCCACGTGGATGTCGAATGTCCCTGCCCGAAGTGCAACACCAAAACCAGCCCAAAACTGGTGCAACTTACTGTAACCGGATGATGCAATGACGAACATTTCAAGTTTTCTCCTGGAACTCCTGCAAGGCGGCTTGGGCAACCTTGCCTCCTACCTTGCGGCGCATGTCCTCCTCTGCCTGCTCCCCGCCTTTTACATCGCCGGCGCGATGACCGCCCTCATCCCCAAAGAGACCGTAACTCGCTTCCTCGGGCGTAACACCCCCAAAGCCATTTCCTACCCCGCCGCGGCGCTGGCTGGCTCCGTGCTGGCGGTCTGCTCGTGCACCATCGTCCCGTTGTTCGCGGGAATCTACAAAAAAGGCGCGGGGATCGGTCCTGCCATCACCTTCCTGTTCTTTGCTCCCGCCGCCAACATCCTGGCATTGATCTACACCGGCGGCGTCATCGGCGCGGACCTGGCGATCGCCCGCCTCACGCTCTCGCTCGCATTTGGCATCGGCATCGGCATGATCATGGCGCTCATCTTCCGCCGCGAGGATGCCGAGCACGACAAAGCCTCCGAGGCCATGTTCGCCGCACAGGGCAAAATGCGCCGCGTGAACCTGGTCTTCCTGCTCATCCTGGTCGCCCTCCTGCTCTCCGGCACACTCAAGATCGGCTTGTTGACGAACACGTACGCCACGTTGACCATTCCCGTCTCTGGCATGGACAAGTTCCAGGACTTCCTCTACAACCTTGTCCCGTATGACTGCGAGCAGAGGCGAGGAGGGAGTCACAGCCCAGGGCGCCATCCTGATCGGTCTATTGGCCCTGATCGGGTTGTCATCCTGGAAGGGCATGGAAAACATCTTCGAAGGCTTCAACCGCTGGACATGGATTGCGCTCGGTCTTTCCGCCCTGACGCTTTTAGCCGCTGCAGTCGGCATGTCTCCCCACCCGGGCGGGTTGGACATCCTCGTCAACGGCAAGTTCTTTGGCGTACTGATTGCCCTTGCCGCGCTTGGCTGGATCCTCAAAACCGGGCTTTCCGAGGACGAAACCCGCAATTTCCTGTGGGAATCCTGGAAGTTCGTCAAGCAGATCTTTCCCGCTGCTCGTGGTCGGCGTGTTCTTCGTGGGCGTCATCCGCGTGATCATCCAGCCTGAATGGATCGAGGCGCTGGCGGGGCAGAACACCCTGACCGGCAACCTGGCGGGTGTGGTCTTTGGCGTCTTCATGTACTTCCCCACCCTCGTGGAGGTCCCCATCGCACAGATGTTCCTCAGCCTCGGCATGCACCGCGGCCCCCTGCTCGCCTACCTGATGGCAGACCCCGAACTCAGCCTGCAGAGCATCCTGATCATCTCCACCATCATCGGGCGGCTCAAAACCTGGGTCTATGTGGGTTGGGTGGCGCTTTTCAGCACGCTGGCGGGTCTCATCTACGGCGCCTGGGTGGATGGCGCAAGCGTTGCGCTGGTTGCCTTGTATCTTGCCGTCTTCCTGGCGTTTCTCGCAGGATTGCTGTGGTTCGTCAACCGCCGCAACGTTCAAAAAATAGTAACTGCACACTAATTTTCATCATCAAAAGGAGTTTCTCATGCTTACCATCAAAGTTCTCGGACCTGGTTGTGACAATTGTAAAAAGCTCGCATATCTTGCTGAACGGGCAAAGACCCATCTTGGCATCGAGGCGGAGATCATCAAGGTCACCGACTATGCCGAGATCATGAATTACCCGATCCTTTCCACCCCGGGGCTGGTCATCAACGAAAAACTGGTCGCCTCGGGACGCATTCCCAGCGAAGCGGAGATCACCACCTTCCTCACCAGCGCGCTCGAAACCGCCTGAACATCCCGAACGGAGCGCCGCGCATGGCTAAGATCCATTACGCACGCATCAACCAGGACGGGGAGGTTGTCCTGCCGTCCCAACTCGTCAAAGACCTGGGCATCTCCCCGGGTGACGAGATCCGCGTCGAACCGGACAGCGGCGGTTTGCACTTGCATCCCTCGATCCACACCCTCAAACGGGTCTACGTGGAGGCGACCAACAAGTGCAACCTGACCTGCAGTACCTGCATGCGCAACGTCTGGGATGTGAAGTACGGGCACATGTCCAGCGGGACCTTTGGACGCATCCTCTCCGGGCTGGAGGCTGTGCCGGACAAACCGGAACTGTTCCTCGGCGGATACGGCGAACCGCTCTCCCATCCGGGCATCCTGGACATGGTCGCCCAAGCCAAGGCACGTGGGCACCGCGTCTCGCTCATCACCAACGGCATCCTGTTGACCGCATCGGTCATCCGCCGCCTGATCGACCTGAACCTCGACATGCTCTGGGTCTCGCTCGACGGCGCCTCCCCCGAATGTTACACCGATGTCCGCCTGGGGGATTCCCTGCCCCTCGTGCTGGAAAATCTCAACGAACTTCGCACGCAAAAGTACCTGCGATTTGGCGGCTCGAACTGGAGCGGACATCCCAAGCTGGGCATCGCCTTCGTTGCCATGCGGCGCAACATCCACGACCTGAACGAGGTCATCCGATTGGGCTCGCGCCTCGGCGCAGTGGAATTCTCGGTCAGCAACGTGCTGGCGCACAACACCGAACTGCTCGATGAGAGCCTGTACATGCGTTCGCTGGACCTGGTCGTCGGGCAGGAGATCCGCCCATTGGTCCACATGCCGCTCATGGACATTCAGCCCAAAACCGTGACAGCCATGATGAACATCCTGAAGGAAATGTACCAGTTGGAGTTTACAGGCAGCCTCCTAAACCGCAACACAGACCAGTGCCCCTTTGTCGAGCGGGGAAGCGTGGCGGTGCGCTGGGACGGCAAGGTCAGTCCCTGCCTGCCGTTGCTTTACACCCACCAGCATTACCTGTACGAGCGGGAGCGCACTTCGAGGGAGTATTTCGTCGGCGATGTCCACGCCAGCGACCTGTCTGATATTTGGAATGAGCAAAGCTACCGGGAACTGCGAAAACGCCTGCAGGATTTCGACTTCTCCCCCTGCGCTTATTGCAACAGTTGCGAAATGGCTAATGAGAACCTGGAAGACTGCTTCGGGAACGTCCAGCCGACCTGTGGCGGTTGCCTCTGGGCACGGGGATTGATCCGCTGCCCGTGATTGCGCCTGTAACAATTACATTGCCGGTTTCACTTGTAAGTCTGTAATTCGGCTCACTCTATTGCCAATTTGGCTACACGCCATATTCAAAGAACTCGGAAGCCTTTGAGACTTCCGAGTTCTGCATTACACCGAATAATCGCCCATCGCCAGAAATGCTTCCACGACCTGCGGGTCGAAGTGACTGCCCGCATCCGCTTTGATACGCGCCTTCACCTCCTCGTGCGGCAGACCTTTGCGGTACGGGCGGTTGGAGGTCAGCGCGTCCCACACGTCAATGACGGGGAAAATGCGCGCCGGGAATGGGATTTCCTCCCCTCGCAAGCCGTCCGGGTAGCCCGAACCGTCCCATTTTTCGTGATGATAATGCGGAATATCGATTGCCGGGCGCAGGAAATCGATGGTCTTGAGCATGTCGTAGGCATATTTGGGGTGCTGCTTGATCAATTCCCGCTCTTCCTCGGTCAACGCCCCCGGCTTCAACAGGATGCTGTCCGGGATCGCCATCTTGCCGATATCGTGCAGCAACGCCCCGCGCGTGATGTGCACCATCTGGGCATCGTCCACACCCATCGCCCGCGCCAGCCGCTGCGTCAGCACAGTGACGCGTTGGGTGTGTCCCTCCGTCTCCTTGTCGCGCATGTCCAGGGCGCTGACCCAGCCCTCCAGCGTGGCCTGATACGCCTCCTCCAGTTCGCGGTTCTTGGCCTGCAAGTCGTCGAACAACTGGGCGTTGTCGATCGCCACCGCCGCCTGATCCGCAAAGGCGGTGATCAAGGCCTGGTCCTGCGTCTGGAAAATGCCCGCCCGCGCCCGGTTATCCACGTAGATCACGCCGATCAAATCGTTCTTGATCTTCAACGGCACACACAGGATCGAGCGCAGTCGATACGATGCCACGCTCATCTGGTTCTCGAAACGCGGGTCTTCCTGGGCGTTGGTGGTCAGGATCGTCTCACCGGTCGCCGCCACCCGCTCGACGATCGTACGGCTGACCTTGAACATCTCGTCATCAAGGTTGACATGATCGATCCCCCGCGCGGTCTCAAATTCCAATTCTCCATCGGATCTCCTCAACATCAGGAAGCCGCGCTCGGCACGCATTAATGCGATCAGGGTGTCCATCACTTCCTCGAGTACCCGCTTCTTTCCCAGCGACGAGTTGATCGTCCGCCCAATTCCCATCAACGCCCCAAGCTTGACTCTCCCTCACCTTCAACTGGTCAACGACGCCCTGCTCCAGCTCCAACAGCGACTGTGTAATGCGGCTCACATCACGGATGATATTGGCGCTCTCCGCTCCCCCTGCCCCTGCAAGGCTTGCTGTCGCGCTCATCAGGAGCGCACGGATATCCTGAAAACTCTTCTGAAAGGATGGTATATCGGTTGGACGTCTGAACATACGAAACTCCGCTTCAATGGCAATGAAATCACCTTCCGCTATTGTACTCTCGGTTCTTGAATTCAGCGTGACGACAGGTATAATCCAGCACAATATCCCGATCCACAAGGAGAAAGTATGACCGTAGAAAACTATCTGGCGGAGGCGGGCGCGCTGGCGACATTGGCAGGCGTTCTGGCGGGTTTTGCGATCTCCGCCGTCATCCAATTGCTCTCCACGAACTCCGATAGCAAACTGACGACCGCCACCATCCTGACCTTTGCGGCGTCCACAGTCATGTTCCTGTATTCGCTGATCGTCTTCATCCTGACCTTTGCCGCCACCGCCGAACAGAACCGTATCATCACCGAATTGGATACGCTCGGCTCGGTTGCCGTGCTTGTGATGCTTGCAGCGGTGTTCGTCTTTCTCGCCGCCATCGGTCTTGCAGGCTGGATCCGTTCCAGGGTCACAGGCATTGTGACCACTTCGTTTGCCGTATTCACCATGTGCATCACATCTTTTGCGGTCGTGTCCATCCTGTCCGTGTTCTAGCGCTTTTAATGGAACCCAAAAGACTCCCTGGAATGTCAGGGAGTCTTTTTGGTTCATGGGCTGTCTTTTATTTGATCTTGAACATCTGCATCATCTTCATTGCCAGGTTCAGGTCACCGCCCAGTTTGAGCTTGCCCTGCATGAAGGCTTGCATGCCGTCCAGTTCACCGGTGAAAAGCTTGATGTAATCGGCCGAGTCGGCGGTCAGGGTCATGGTCGCTTTGTCGGCAGGCGCGCCCTGCGTCACATCGCATTTACCGTTCGCGATGACCGCGTTCCATTCACCGGCTTCCGCACCCGTGAATTTGAAGTGCAGGATGGCATTCACTCCCTGCGCCTTTTCGGGCAGGAACGCTCCGGGCATTTTTTCCATGAGTTGTGAGATCGTGAGGGGCATATTCTTTAGTCTCCTTTAGTTGTATGGTTGTTATAGTCTTATAGTCATTAGTCAAAAAGTCTGATAGTCAAATGCCATTGGGCGGCTGGTTCTTTTTCCAAACAGTCTCACAACCGCCAAACTATAAGCCTATGAGACTATCAGGCTATAAGACTAATTTTGCAAATTCTCAAAGATCGCCGCGGCTCCCATGCCGCCGCCGATGCACATCGTGACCATGCCATACTTCGACTTGCGGCGACCCATTTCGTAGATCAGTTGTGTGGTCAACTTTGCGCCCGTGCACCCAAGCGGATGACCGAGGGCGATCGCGCCGCCATTGACGTTGGTCCTGCTTTCATCCATCTCAAGCGTGCGCATCACGGCCAGTCCCTGTGCGGCAAAGGCTTCGTTCAATTCGATCAGGTCCATATCGTTCAGGGTGAGGCCAGCCAGTTTGAGCGCCTTCGGGATGGCGGCAACGGGGCCGATCCCCATCAATTCAGGCGGGACGCCGCCCACGGCAAACGAGACGAAACGCGCCAGCGGAGTCAGGCCGAGTTGCGCCGCCTTCTCCTCCGACATGACCATCACCGCCGCCGCACCGTCGGACATTTGGGATGAATTGCCCGCCGTCACGCGTGCCTCCCTCTTTGAACGCGGCCCGCAGTTTGCCCAGCCCTTCCAGCGTCGAATCGCCGCGCGGACCTTCATCCCGCTTCACGGTGAACGACCTTTTCTCCACCCGACCATCCACATACTCGTTCACTTCCACGTCAATCGGGACCAGCTCGGGGTCGAACAGGCCTGAGTTCAACTGCGTGCGCCGCCTTCTGGTTGCTCTTGAGGGCAAACTCATCCTGCGCCTCGCGGCTGATCCCATATTTGACCGCGACATTCTCTGCGGTCAGTCCCATGTTGGTGTAGTAGTGCGGCAGTTCCATCGCAAAGTGCGGATTGGGCGAGAACTTGTAACCCATCATCGGCACCATGGACATGGACTCCACGCCGCCGCCGATGCCAACTTCGATGTCGCCCGCTTTGATCATATACGCCACATGCGCAATGGACTGTACGCCCGATGAGCAATATCGGTTGATCGTCTCCGCCGGGACGGTATCGGGCAGACCCGCGCGCAAGGCGATCATGCGGGCAATGTTCATGCCCTGCTCGCCTTCGGGGAAGGCACAGCCGAAGACCACGTCCTCGATCTCGGCGGGGTCGAGATTCGGCGTCCGCTTGAGCAAGGCCTGGATCACGGTGGCAGACATCTCGTCGGGACGAACCGTGGCAAGTCCTCCCTTTTTGGCTTTGCCGACGGGAGTCCGTACAGCACTAACGATAACGGCTTCTTTTGTCATTTCACACCTCATTAATTCCGTAACGGCTTACCCGTCTGCAACAGCGACCACATCCTGGCCTGCGACTTTTCTTCGCCGCACAGCGACAGGAAGGCTTCGCGCTCGAGGTCGAGGATGTATTGCTCGCTCACCCATTGCGGCTTGGTGAGGCAGCCGCCCGCCATGACGTGCGCCAGTTTGGTGGCGATATGCGAGTCGTATTCGGTGATGTAATTGCCTTCCTTGAACGACCACGCGCCGATCTTCATCGCGCCGTACATGTCGCGTCCCGGTGCGTAGATCAATTCAGGCGCTGGCGGTTTATATCCAGACGCCGCCATGTGCAGGACTTCCTTCTTGGCTTCGGTGAGCAGGTGATCGCGGTTGATGACGATGCGGTCGCACGGACCGAGGATCGCCATGTCGCGCGCTTCGTAGGCGGACGTGGCAACCTTCGCCTGACCGATCTGCAGGAACGCGCGCTGGATGAACGGGAACGGTTCAGCCATGTCGGTCTTCATGGCGGGGTTGATGATGCGGCGCATGTATTCCTTTGTGCCGCCGCCCGCAGGGATGACGCCCGCGCCGAGTTCGACCAAACCGATATACGTCTCCGCCGCGGCGACCACGCGCGAGGCGTGCATGGTCACTTCGCAGCCGCCGCCGAGCGCCAGCCCCGCCGGTGCAATGACAACAGGTTTCGGGAAGTAGCGCATGCGCATGTTCATGTTCTGCAGTTTCTTCACCGCGCCATCGAGCGTGTCCCACATACCTTGTTGCGCGCCGACCACCACCATGAACAGGTTCGCACCCGCGCTGAAGTTATCCGCTTCATTGCCGATCACCAGACCGTCGAAATCCTTTTCCACGCGGTCGAGCGCCTCGATGGCGATGTTGAAGATGTCGTCGTCAAGCGCGTTCATCTTGGTGTGGAACTCCACCAGCGCCACGCCGTCGCCGATGTCATACAGCGACGCGCCGGCGTTCTCGTTGATCAATTTCTTCGTGCCGCGCAGGTCGCTGAGGATCACCATATCGGCGGCGTGTTTGATCTTCACGTACTTCTTCTTCGTCACATCAAACACGCCGACCTTGTTCACGCCCTTGTATTGGTAGAACGTCTCGAAGCCGTCCTTGAGCATCGCATCCACCCACTTGGCGGCGGGATACCCTGCGGCTTTCATCTTCTTGACCGTCTCGCGCACGCCGAGCATGTCCCACGTCTCGAACGGTCCCGCCTCGTGCATGAACCCCCAGCGGACCGCGTCGTCGATCGGTTTCACCGTATCCGCGACTTCGGGAATGATGGACGACGCGTACTGGAAGCCCTGATACGTCAACGCCTTGACCAGAGTCGCCGCCTTGTCTTCCGCTTCCAACATGACCTTGAGCCTGTCTCCCAACCCCTCGACATCCTTCGCCGCCTTGACCGAGTCGAAGCGCGGCTTGGTCGGCGCGGTGTGTTCGAGCGTGTTCAGGTCCAGCGACCAGAACTCCTTCTTGCCATCCTCGCCGCGGACTTCCTTATAGAAACCGACCTTGGTCTTGTTGCCCAGCCACTTGCGCTCGATGAGAGTCGAGATCAATTTGTTCGGCGCTTCGGCTTTGAGATATTCCTGTCCCAGTTTGTCGTGCGGGATCAACGGCGCGAGGTTGCGACCGACATGGTCCCACACGTCAATGCCGACCAGATCGATCAAGCGGAACGTCGCTGTTTTGGGGCGACCGATCAACGGTCCCGTGATGGAATCGACCTCGTCCACGGTGTAGCCGTTCTTCATGATGAAGTCCAGCCCGAATGCGCCCGTCCCAAAAGCGATGCGGTTGCCGATGAAGTTGGGCGTGTCCTTGCACAGCACAATTCCCTTGCCCAGCCGATGCTCGCCGAAGTAACTGATGAACTCGACCACTTCCTTCGCGTATCCTTGGTGGAAATGACCTCCAGCAATTTCAAATAGCGCGGCGGATTGAAGAAGTGTGTCCCGAGGAAGTGCTTCTTGAAACCCTTCGACAGCCCTTCGGCAATGGATGTCACGGGGATGCCCGATGTGTTCGTCGAAATGATCGCATTCGGCTTGCGGATTTCGTCAATGCGCGCCATCAAATCCTGTTTGATCTTGAGGTTCTCGACGATGGCTTCGCAGATCCAATCCGCTTCGGCGATCACGCCGAAATCATCTTCAAGATTTCCCAGGTTGACAAACGTCTTCAACTCAGGCGACATCAAGTTGGCAGGCTTGGCTTTCAGGCAGGCCTCCCACCCCGCGTTGACGATCTTGTTGCGCGCAGCTTTATCGTCGGCTGGCGCGTCCTTTGGGACGATGTCGAGCAGCGTCACAGGCACGCCCACGTTCGCCAAATGCGCCGCAATGGACGCCCCCATCGTC
>CAVQYK010000010.1:0-11129 GCA_963718215.1 uncultured Chloroflexia bacterium | reverse complement strand
ATACCCGTATACCAGATATGTACCCCGTTGGGTGGATCGTTTTGACTTTGTGATAAGAGATTTGAGAAGTTTGAGCAAACTCTTTCAGTAGGGTTACTCTACCAAGTTGTCAACTTGAGACAACCAAATTAAAACAAACTTGGTTGAGTTGGTTGCAATGGCAGTTTGTCCGTTTTTTCTTTCAACCATTCGGGCAGTTTCACAGGCTTATCCTTGAATGGATGCGGAAATGCCAAGGCGCCTTTTTGCAAAAGCAATCTGTTTCCTTCGGGCATCGCGTCATGTTCTAATACAAAAACATGAACCCAGCCATTCTTGAGAGTCTCCGTTGCGCCTGCCCATGTGCCGCCTGTTTCTGAGTCTGACGCGACGACGATAGCGTAATCGGCAAGGCAATAGATCAGACGATTGCGACCCATCGCCGCGCCGACGGAGAATCCAGCATTGGGACTATACGGCGTGACGAGGCACAGGTCACCTCGACTCAACGCTTCTTTCCGACTTTTGACCTGCTTCTCCAAACTATCCGCCAGCACGCTGACAGCGCTTCCCCGCGCCTCGAGCGCTGATTCCATGCTGAGCGTGTCCACGCCTCTTGCGCCGCCTGAGTACAAGACCTGACCAGAAAGCCCGCACGCATTCCCGACAAATTTTGCGCAGTCTTGTCCTGCTTCATCAAGATGACGTGAGCCAACGACTGCAATGCCAGGCTGACCCAGCAAAGCTTTTTCGCCTGCGTAGAACAATACGGCGGGCGCGGAGTTTTTCAAACGCTGACGATATTTCTCAGGGTAGTCTGAGTCCGCGCGGGTGAGGGGAGAGATGCCGAGGGAGGCGAGACGAGTTAATTCATGTTTGATGTCGCGTGAGATCAATTGGGTAATGCGTGTTGCGTATTGCGTATCGATGTCAAGTTTGAGGCGCAGATCATGTATGGGTTGTTGAAGCAGGTCGGAGGGTCGGAGTGAGGCGGCTTGCATTTTCCGCACGAGGGGATTCCATTCGCGCAGAGTCAATGGTTTGACGGAGTCTTCCTCCAATCCAAGTTGCGAACATAGCAGAAGTATGGCAAGGGAGTCGGGAGAGGGTGTCAAGTTTCAAGTTCCAGGTTTCAGGTGTCGGAGTGAATGGTGCGAGTCAGAGTTAGAACGTTGATGTTTGCCGCGCCATGTTTGCGAAGCAATCGGGTGATCTCATCGAGAGTTGCGCCTGAGTCGAAAAGATCATCTACAAGCAGAACTCGTTTGCCATTTATATCACCGTTCACAGCGAACGCGCCTGCGACGTTGTCGCGTTTTTGCGGGAGGGTGTGCATTTCTTTTTGCGGCTGGGTCTGGCGCGTTTTGATGACGCAGGTTTGCATGGGCTTGTTGATGGATTGCGATAGCGCTTTGCAAAATTCCTGCACGGGACTGAACTCGCGCGGTGTGGAGGATGGCACGGGGATGATAATGTCGAACTGGTTCATCACGGGATGCGCGGCAAAAAGTTTATGCGTATGTTCAACAAGTATGGGCAATACAGAAGCATCTGCTTCATATTTGAGACGATAAACGAGATCGCCAATGCTACTGCGATTCCAGTCTGCGCCTTTGTAGGAACTATGGAAGTCGAGGGCGAAGCCTGCCTGCCAGTTGCCTTTGAGCGGGCGGGGGTGGGAGGATGTGAGGAAGGAAGAAATGGCGTCGAGTGACGGAGAGTGTGTGGCGGCTGACGCGGGTGACGATATGTTGGGGTGAGCACTACCGCTAATTTGCTGGATGGCATGACTGGCTGATTCGCGGGTGTAGTACATTTCTTTTTCATCCTCCCCGATCTTTGTAAGCATGGCGATGGCTTGACCGCTTCCAATGTTTCCCAGTGCTTTGACCGCGTATTGGCGAATCTGTGGCTTTGTTTCAATCGTTAGCAAATCAAGCAGAGGCTGAATTGCTTGTGCATCCTTGATTTTTCCAAGAGCAGAAGATGCTAATCTTCTTGCGTTTCCGTCTTCACTTTTTAGCGCGGCGAATAATTCAGGCAGCGCGGAGGATGATCCAGATTCTCCAAGTTCAACAATGCGGTGAAGCATTGATTTGGAATCGCGAGATTCAGAAAAGACTTCTGAAGTCTCCAAGACTTCGTAAGTCTGGGAATGCCTCGCTACAATACAACGAATCATTTCATAGGTGATCTCGTCGGGTAGAATACTTTTGATGGGGAAGAGGAATTGGGTGGAGCCAACTTTTTGGATGGCGACTTCGATCTTTGCCAGTGTTTCCTTTTCGATGACTTTGTCCACATCAAGTTTGCCCGTTTCGATAGATTTGGCGCAGTGACCGTAAATGGTCATCAGGGTCAGTTCGCGTTGGCGAGCCACCTGTTCGGGGGTCAACCCTTCGTTGATGAGTTGCGCCGTATATTCCACCGTGCCGCCTGCCTGCATTTGCGCTTTCTTCTTTTCGATCTTGTGTTTGGAAAATCCTTGCGGGAGTTTGAGCGGAATGGACACCTTTTGCTGGATGGCGCTTTCGCCTTTAGGAGTGAGTTTGATTACAGGATATTCACCGCCGATAACCTTGAGGTATCCCAATGAAGTCAATTCTTGAATCAAGTTTTCAATGTGCTGTTGTTTCAATACGGCAAGTTTTCCGTAGTAAGCATGTTTGTCGTAATGAAACTGTAGAATATCCTGCGCCTTGGAACCTTTGAGGATTTGAGCGAGTTTTGTCCGCCCTACTGTTCGCGCTCCCAGCCTGCGGATAGTATCCAGGATGATGAGCGCGGCGCGTTCGAGTATGTCCATCTGCGCCACATTGCCGACAAACTCGCTGGTCGCTTTAGCAGGCAGGGACTTCCGCGTTTCGCAGTTGTCACAGCATACGGGCGCATCGGCACTGCCATGATCGCCGAAGTGCTTGAGCACGATCTTTCGGCGGCAGGAGTTCGTTTCAGCATAGTGAATCATGTGATCGAGTTGTTCAGTGCGGTGGCGGATATGTTCCCTGCTTCGCGCCGCGGCGTTTTCGACCTCTTTTTGATTCCATATCTGGCGTTTGAGCGACATGCGATACCCGTCGTCGCCAAGATGTTCCAGCGCGCCAACACGTTCGAGTTCGGAGAGTCCCACCTTGATCTTGACGGGGTGCAATTCAGTGCGGCGTTGGAAGTCTTCAGTAGTGAGCCAGACCTCATCATTGGAATTTCCCAATGCTCGATATAGCGATTGCAATTCACTGGAAGTGACCATACTGTTCTGGATGAAAAATTCCTGCAAGGCGCGGTCTTGCGGATCGTACAACAGTTCAGCCCTGGCGGGATGTCCGTCGCGTCCTGCGCGACCTGCTTCCTGATAGTACGCTTCGAGCGAGCCAGGCACGGAAAAGTGAATCACCTGTCGCACGTCGGCGCGGTCGATGCCCATGCCGAAGGCGTTGGTCGCCACAATGACGGGAGTCGAGCCGTTTATGAAGCGTTCCTGAATCCGTGCGCGGTCTTCGGGGAGAAGCCCTGCGTGATAATGTTCGGCTTGTAATCGGCAGACAACGCGCACGAACTCGGCTACTTCCTCTGTGTCGCGGCGGGTGCCTGTGTAGATAATGGAGGAACCCTGTGCGTCCGAATTTAATTCAGACATACGCAATAGTTCACTCAACGCGCGGAACTTGGCTTCTGTATCTGCTGTATATTTCACTTCAAGCATCAAGTTGGGACGATTGAAGCCCGTCACGATGCGTGTTGTCGCTTCGGGCAGACCGAGCAGGCGCACGATGTCGCTTTGGACTTTGGGTGTGGCGGTGGCGGTCAATGCAACGGTGAGCGGATTTCCGAGTTGGCGTCGTGCTTCGGCAATATGGAGATAATCGGGACGGAAGTCGTGACCCCACTCCGAGATGCAGTGCGCTTCGTCAACGGCAAGCAGGCTCAGGGTCCGATTTTGAAGCGAGCGGAGGAAGGTCACACTGCGCAGGCGTTCGGGGGCAACATAGACAAGTCGATACTTTCCTTGCGATAAAAGCGTCAATCTCTGATTTTGTTCCGCTGTTGGAATTGCGCTGTTGATGAATGTGGCGGGAATCCCTTTGCGGTTGAGCGCGTCCACCTGGTCTTTCATCAATGCGATGAGCGGCGAAATGACAAGTGTCAGACCTTCGAGTTGCAACGCGGCAAATTGATAAATGAGCGATTTGCCCGCGCCTGTAGGCATAATGGCAAGCGTGTGTTGTTTGTTGAGGAGAGATTGAATGGCTTCTTCCTGCCCCGCGCGGAAAGAGGTGAAGCCAAAGTGGGTGTGGAGGGAGGATGAAAAGTCTGTCATAGCTTGAGTTGATTCAATTCATCCTGCAATGCGGGAAGTTTTTTGTATTGCTGGCGAATGTTTGCAATGAGTTTTCCCCAACTTGCAATATCCATTAGTTCACGGTAAACATCGCGTATCTCACGCAGACATAACGCGGCTTGCGCGTAATTGCCTCTGTCACGGTAATTGATAAACCGCTCCGCCTCTTTTATAAATATTCGAATCGCGTCCTGCGGATATTGTTTCTTTGCCGCCTGCGCTACTTCAATGTGTATAGAATGGTCGCCCCAACGTTCTGGTAATCTTCCCAATGTTGTCAGCGCGTTACCCACTTCCTTATCTTCCAAGTAGAGAGCGACGAGAAAATCGAAACTGTTTCTCTTTTCGAGTCCATTTATGATTTGAGCGCGCAAATCATTCCAACGGTTAAGTTGTTTCGCTAACTCGCGAAGCACTTTGTATTTCTCGATGTTTGGATATTTCCAAAACAATCGCTCTTCCAACATGAGTGAACCAGCCAGATCGCCGCGCTCTTTGAGCCTGTTTGCAAGCCAGTCTATCAGGCGGTCATCTTTGATATTGGGTAGTCTTTCAGTTACAAGTTTTTCAGCTAGATCGATCTGCTTGTGGGCTACGAACACTCCCAACGATTGAAATAATGGATAATCTTCCGCCGCGCTTGCGGCATCTTTGGCTTCGTTGATTTGTTTGAGTTGTAGTAGGCGTTCAATCAGGTCATTCAACCGTCCCGTCTCACGACAGATTTTGAGATAAGCTTCGTCGTCGATGGTGTCGGCTTCAAGGTCAAGCAACAATCTTCCTAGAACTTCGCGATGATAACCAGCGCTCCAATCGTCTCCCTTTGGCATGATCTCACGAGTCCACTTTGCAATTTCAATACGTTCATCGGGAGTTGTTTTCTCCACGAGAATTTCTGGCACACAGTCCGCCGCGCCGACGCCGCCCAGTTTGATGGTATCCCATTGATATACACTGAAAAGGACTTGCAGAATCTCAAGGCGTTTATTCCTGTCATTGATTGACGGCAAACAGTTTCCGAGAGACTCGGCGCAATCATAGGAAACTCCCAACAACCTGCCCTCCTCATCGCCCATAGCGGCGTTTTCATTATCCAGGATGGCTTCGATGACCGTTATATAAATCAAAGCCGAATTTTCCGCGTCACCGCGTGACAAATAGCCTGTCGCGAGTTTCAGGAGCGGATTCAAATCCCGTTTGATTTCCTCCGTATATCCCCATTCATAATCCACGTCGCGAAATGCACGTTGTGCCTGTTGCTGAATTGCTTTGATATTTATCGGTTTGTTTTCCTCTTCGACGAGTGGCAAATCAAGCAGAGACTCCAAGTCTGGTTCCTGCTCAAGCATTTCCTTGATAATTGCAATCAATTCAGGTTTGGAACGTTTATCAAGAATTACATCAAGCGCTTCGGTCTCCTGAAATGAATTGGGGTCATTAACCCAGGTGAGCAGTAACGCGATAGTGTGTTTGCAGTGCCCGCCATCGCCTACGGGGCAGGAGCATTCTGCAGATTTAATCCCCTTGCTATCGAATAAGACTTCCTGGCGATAAAAAGGCGCTTGCGACCCAGAACATTTGGACTTGATGGTCATCCCCTGAATCCGCTGTTCGTAGATGGCTCCTTGTTCATAATATTTTTGTCCACGTTGGTAGTAAACATCATCCGTCCAGCGGGTAATAATTGATTTTGAAATTCGTGGGATGGATAACATGGTGCGTTCCAAAAATGAGATATCTGCATTATACCGTGTGGCATGATTACACTTGCTATAACCTCAAAGTGTAAATAAAAAGTTCCATAATTTACATTTTTTGGCTTAAGTGTTATTATAAATCCAGTTATTTACAACGTTCCTTGGATATAGCGTAATGAATCCTAATGATTTTCGTTCTCTCGAAGCTGGACAGGTTATCCTAACTAAAAATGGTTACCATGCTTTTATTCCAGCGCCCCTACCCCCCAAGTTGGTCTGGTCTTTGCCATTAATTTCCGCATTGTCTGAAGCGGAACGTGACTTGAGCCGTCTTGCCGCCCTGGCAGGTGCGTTTCCCTTTCCGCGTTTACTGATTCAACCTTTTATGCGTCGCGAAGCGGTACTTTCTTCACGCATCGAGGGCACACGCGCCACATTGGCGGAACTCTATACTTATGAATCTGCCCAGTTATCCTTTCTTGAGTTTGGAGATGATGTGCGCGAAGTTCATAATTACGTCACAGCCTTAGATTACGGGTTGGAACGATTGAAGACTTTGCCGATCAGCCTTCGCTTAATCCGTGAAATTCACGAGAAATTGATGCATGGCGTGCGTGGCGGAAACCTGACTCCAGGTGAATTTCGACGCACCCAAAACTGGATTGGACCAGCCGGTAGTACGATTATGACTGCCACTTATGTTCCCCCACCAGTTGATGAGATGAATCAGGCATTGGGTGATTTGGAGAAGTTCATCCATACTGGCACTGATGTGCCAGTATTGGCACGGGCGGCGATGATTTATTACCAGTTCGAGGCTCTCCATCCATTTTTGGATGGTAATGGCCGGGTGGGACGTCTGCTTATGGCTTTGCTCTTTACCGAATGGAATATTCTGCATCAACCCTTGCTTAACCTGAGCGTTTACTTCGAGCGTTATCGTCAGGAATACTACGACAATCTTCTGGCTGTATCCCAACGTGGTGAATGGGATGTTTGGCTGCGCTTTTTCCTGCGAGGCGTCAGTTCACAGGCACAGGATGGCTTGGTGCGCATGCAACAGCTGGAAGCAATACGTACAAAATATGAACCGCTGGCGAAATCAGATCGAAACTCGGAGCGTATGGGGGCGGTGTTAGACTTCCTGTTTGCGCGGCCCATCCTTTCTGCTAAACAACTGGCGGAAAGTGTAGGTATGCCATTCAAAACTGCCAGAAAGTATATTGAGAAACTTGCCAAAGCCGGCATTTTACGAGAAGTCACCGGGAACGCCCGCAACCAAATCTATCGCGCCGATGAAATCTTTGGGGCAATGGATAAAATTCAAGAATGACAGGTTGACGATGTTTACACCAAACGCCCCGCATTTTGCGGGGCGTTTGGTTGTTGGCTTATTGAATTGGTTCTTGCTGCCTACGTGACGTCTACGTGCCGCCTACGAAACTTATAGCCATAGACGATCAGCCCGCGTTCGTCGCCGTCGTTGCGCAGCTTGCGGGTGACCATCTCGACGGGCATGCCAATTTCAACGGCGTCGTTGTCCACGTCGGTGAGTTGGGCGGTGAGCATGGGACCCTCTTCCAGTTTGATAAGGGCAACGGTGTAGGGGGCGTTGGTATCGTAGCCGGCGGGCGCTTCGTAGACGGTCGTGTAGGAGTACACTTCGCCTTTGCCGCTGAATGAATAGAGCTGCTTGGCCTCGTCGCCGCAGTTCGGGCAGACGTCGCGCGGGGGGAAGATCTTGGCATCGCAGTGCGGGCAGACCTCGCCGACCAGCCCGTAGCGTTGTTTCTTGAGTCTCCAGTGTCGTGGAATTTCCATGGTTTTATCCTTTCTGCAAGCGTAATTCTATCCGGCGGGACTCTCAAAGACTATCAGGATGGCATCCTTGTGAATTTGTCATGAAGAATGAGAGTTTTTGACACCTGATTTGCGCGTAGTCAATTTGGTTTATTGGATGGGAGGAACGGTTTCAGCGTGGAAAACGGCTTTTTGACGCGAATCCGCCTCCTCCTTAAGCCTGAAGCGGATCCACCTCCCAATGCTATAATCCTCCTCCGATGCGAATCCTATTAATTAATCAAGCTTTTGTCTCGCCCGATGAGCCGGGACATACCCGGCACTTTGAGATGGCGAAATTCCTGCAAGCGCGCGGACATGAGCTGGTCATCGTCGCCAGCGACCTGAACTATCAAACGGGTCAGCGAACGGTGGCGCGGACGGGCGTGTTCGCCGAGCAGAATTTTGATGGGGTGCGGGTTCTACGCTCGTACATTTACCCCGCCCTGCACCGCAGTTACGTCTGGCGCATCGTGTCGTTCTTCAGTTTTATGTTCAGCTCGGTGTGGACCGCGCTACAGGTCCGCGAGGTGTATCTGGTGATGGGCACAACGCCGCCGATCTTTCAGGCGGTCTCAGCATGGTTTGTGGCGTGGATGCGGCGGGTGCCGTTCCTACTCGAGGTGCGCGACCTGTGGCCCGAGTTCGGGGTGAGCATGGGTGTTTTGAAGAACCCACTGGTGATCGCGCTGGCGCGCTGGCTGGAGCAATTTTTGTACGCGCGCGCGACGCATATCCTGGTCAATTCGCCCGCCTACCGCGAGTACATGATCGCAAAAGGCGTGCCTGAAAACAAGGTGACCTACATCCCCTACGGCACGGATGTGGACATGTTCCACCCGGGCGTGGATGGCTCGTCGATCCGCGGGGAGTTGGGGTTGCAGGATAAGTTTGTGGTGTTGTACGCGGGGGCGCTGGGACAGGCGAACGATATTGACACGCTCCTGCGCGCGGCAGCCCGGCTGAAGTTCGAGGAGAAGATCCGCTTCGTCCTGTTCGGCGACGGGAAGGAACGGGCGCGTCTCCAGTCCGAGGCGGAGCGGATGGGGCTGTCGAACGTCATTTTTGCGGGTGTGCGCGCCAAAAAGGACATGCCGCGCGTCATCGCCTCGGCGGACGCCTGCCTCGCCATCCTGCAGGATATCCCGATGTTCCGCACCACGTACCCGAATAAGGTCTTCGACTACATGGCGGCGGGACGTGCGACCATCCTTGTCATTGACGGGGTCTCGCGGCGGTTGATCGAGGAATTAGGCGGGGGAGTGTACGTCCAGCCGGGGGATGATGAAATGCTGGCAGAGACAATTCTGAGGCTGTCGAAAAAGCCGCAGAGCGTCCAGCAAATGGGACAGAATGCCCGCGAGTATCTCGTCCAGCACCTCGACCGCCGCGACAAGTTGAACGAAACGCTGGACTTGCTGGTCAGGCTGGTGGAGGAATAACCCCGTGTATTCTGTCAAAACCCGAACCTTCACGCTTGACCCGCAGGACCCCGACCCGTCGTTCATTGCCCAGGCGGTGGAGCGCCTCCACGCGGATGGGCTGGTCGCCTTCCCGACCGAGACCGTCTATGGGCTGGGCGCCAATGCCCTGAGCGCCGCCGCTGTGGAGCGCATCTTCGAGGTCAAAAAGCGCCCGTCGTACGACCCGGTAAATCGTGCATCTCTCCGACATCTCCCAGATCGAACGAGTTGCGCGGGACGTCCCTTCGCTGGCGTACGAACTGGCGCGAGAATACTGGCCCGGTCCGTTGACGCTCGTGCTGAGAAAAGGTCCGCAGGTCGCGCCGAACGTCTCGGCGGGGTTGGACACGGTCGCTGTCCGCATGCCGAACCACTGCATCCCGCTTGCGCTGGTCGAGACCTCCGGCCTGCCTGTTGCCGCGCCCAGCGCCAACCTGTTCACCCGCCCCAGCCCCACCTCCGCCCGCCACGTGCTGGATGACCTCGATGGTCACGTGGATGTCATCCTCGACGGCGGGGACTGTCCCATCGGGCTGGAATCCACCGTCCTGGACCTGACCGGCTCTCTCCCGACCGTCCTGCGGCCCGGCGGACTATCCCTTGACCTCCTCCGGGAGCGGATCCCCGACCTCCAGACCGTCCGCCGCTACGTCGAAACCGACGAGGGACTCCCGATGTCCGCGCCGGGCATGCTTGCCAAGCATTACTCGCCGCGAGCCCACCTCCTGCTCTTCACCGGTCAGGCGGACGCCGCCCTTGCCCGCCTGCGTGACCTGGCTTCCGCGCTGGCAGGGCAGGGATACCGCCTCGGCGTCATGGCAACTGCCGAAGACGTCGCCCATTTTGCAGATTTGACCGTCGAAATCGCGGAATTAGGCTCCGAAACCGACCTCCCGCAAATCGGGCGCAGTCTCTTTGCCCAAATGCGCCGCCTCGACAGCCTGCGCGTGGACGCCATCCTCGTCCGCGCCCCCGCGCAGGAGGGACTCGGTCTCACCATCTGGGACCGCCTCTTCCGCGCCGCCGAAGGCAAGGTGTTTGACCTGGATTCGGGGGTGGATGTGGGGGGGATTGTCCAAGCGCTTGAACACAGGAAATCAGGGTGAACGGGAATGGCTGGATAATTTATGTATATTATGATAATATACACTTATGATTGACCTGAGCAATGTAACTGGCTTCGACTGGGACGAAAACAACCGCGAGAAAAACTGGAAAAGACATCAGGTCTCGGCAGGTGAATGCGAGGAAGTGTTTTTCAATTTACCTCTCTTGCTTGAAGACGACCCTGCTCATTCCCAAAAAGAGTTGCGTTATTATGTTCTTGGTCATACCATTGTTGGGAGAAGATTGTTTATCGCTTTCACGATTTGAGAGGATAAGATTCGTGTCGTCTCTGCCCGTGACATGAGCAAAAAGGAGCGCAGTATTTATGAGCAAACAGATCTCTAAGTTCAAAAACGAAGAGGAAGAAAGCGAGTTCTGGAGCGAAAATGACTCTTCCGAGTACCTGAATTGGAAGAGCGCCAGGCGGGTTCTATTCCCTAACCTGAAACCGTCCACTCGCGCTATTTCCTTGCGCCTGCCCGAGCCATTGTTGGATGCCCTGCGCCAGATGGCGAATGAGCGTGATGTGCCATATCAATCCCTGATCAAGATTTTCCTGCAAGAGCGGATTGAACGCGAGATGAAATCGCGCCAGTTGCCGAGCGGAGGATAAAGTAGAACTCGGAGATTTACGTAATCTCCGAGTTTTTGTCTAGAATCTTCTCAATGCCCCCCACCTTGACCTTCCTCCTCCTCACCATCCTC
>CAVQYK010000009.1:0-32823 GCA_963718215.1 uncultured Chloroflexia bacterium | reverse complement strand
ATAATCGAGCTTAAGATTATTCACCACGAAGTACACCAGGTTCACAACGGAAAACCTGCGGAAAGTCCATTTATTGCGCCGGGTATCCGAACCTTGGTGGCCTTTATGCCCTTCGTGGTAAAAAAGTTATTTCGATGGAGAATCAAATGCCAAAAGTAAAACAGATCAACCACGTTGCCGTCGTCGTGGACGACATGGAAAAGGCGCTCGGCATTCTGGCGCGATGCGCTTGGAATGGACCTGCACGAACTGCGCGACGTGCCCGCCGAAAAGTCACAGGTGGCCTTCCTGCCGCTGCCCGGCTCGGAAGTGGAACTGGTCCAGCCCACCACCGACGATTCCGGCATCGCCAAATACCTCGCCAAACGCGGACCGGGCATGCACCACATCTGCCTCGAAGTGGATGACATCGAGGGGATGATGGTGCAATTGAAGTCGAAGGGCGTGCGCCTCATCAACGAGGAGCCCCGCACCGCCGCCGACGGGAAGAAATACGCCTTCATCCACCCCGAAAGCACATCGGGAGTCCTGGTTGAACTCTACCAGATCTAGGTCATGTCATTGCGAGTGGCGCCTTGCGCCACGAAGCAATCTCCTCGCTCGATGGGATTGTTTGCCACAGGCACGCTTCGCAGTCGTCAGCCCTACGGGCTTCCTCGCAATGACGGATCTTTGTTGTTGAAACAATTGTAATGTTCGAGAACATCGCATCCATCCTCAGCGACCAGTGCGGACTTGTCAAAGACCGCCCCGTCATCGCGGGCATCTCCGGCGGACCCGACAGCCTGTGCCTGTTGAACATCCTGCGCGAGAACGGCTACCGCGTCATCGTGGCACACTTCAACCACAAACTGCGCTCCGACGCCGACGCCGACGCCAATGCCGTGGAACAAGCCGCCAGCCGCATGAACATCGCCTCCGTGGTCGAAAGCGGGGATGTGCGCGAATACGCCGGCACGGAGAAAATGTCGCTCGAGGAAGCCGCGCGCATCATGCGGTATCGTTTCCTGATGGATCAGGCGCGCCGCTTCAAGGCGCAGGCGGTGGCGGTCGGGCATACCGCCGATGACCAGGTGGAAACCGTTCTCATGCACTTCATCCGCGGCGCGGGACTTGCCGGGCTCAAAGGCATGAACTACCGCACCATCCTTCCCGCCTTCGATGACCAGATCCCCATCGTCCGCCCCCTGCTCGACGCCTGGCGCGAGGAAACCATCGTCTATTGCGCGGCGCACGGACTTCGTCCGCGTTACGACCCCAGCAACGACTCGCTCGACTTCTTCCGCAACCGCCTCCGCAACCAGTTGATCCCCGTCCTGGAGTCCTACAACCCGCGCTTCCGTGAAGCCGTAAAGCGCACCTCCCTCTCGCTCTCCGGCGACCATGAAATTCTCGCGCGTGTCCTGGACGACGCCTGGAAGGCAAACACCGTGCAAAAAACAGCGGATTTCGTCGCCTTCGACTCTTCCGCGCTGACCAAACATCCGCTCGGACTCCAACGACAGCTGCTCCGGCGTGCCATCGAAGCACTTCACCCCGACAATTTGGACGTCACCTTCGCGGTGCTGGAACGCGCCGCCAAGTTCGTCAATGACCCGGACCACCGTCCGCGCATTGATTTGATAGGCGGCCTGCACCTCCTGCGCGAGGGTGAACTTGTCTACGTTTTGGCTGACACCTCCGACCTGCCCATCGAGCGCTGGCCCCAAATGCCTGATAACGGCAACACCATCCCGCTGAAACTTCCCAGTTCGGTGACACTCTCCGGCGGCTGGAAACTGTCCTGCGAGCGCTGGAACATGGCGTCCCTGGCGATGGAACAGGCGCGTTCGAACGATGACCCGTTCCAGGTCTGGCTGGACGCGAAGCACATCTCAGACGCGCTCGAACTGCGCGCCCGTCACGACGGTGACCGCTTCGAGCCGCTGGGCATGGGCGGTCACGAGGTGAAGATCTCCGATTTCTTCATCAACGTCAAACTGCCGCAACGCGCGCGCGACAAGTGGCCCCTGCTGTGCATGGGATCGAAGGTGGTATGGGTGCCCGGTTACCGCCCGGCGCATTCCTTCCGCTTGACGGAATCTACAAGACAGGCTTTGTATTTTTCGATGACTCGTGGTTAACAAAACACTTGAGTAGGCGTGTATTCGCCGTCACAGTTTAAACGTGATGGCCGTCGCTTGTGCCACTGACCACAGTTATTATTTACTTCCCGCCAACTGCTTCAACTTGATGAACAACTCCCGCCACTGGATCTTGGAAACCCCAAGCTTCTGGCGGATCTTGTCCGGTTCTTCGCCGGCCTGGTAATCGTTCAAGGCGCACGTCCAGCGGCACATATCGAAGGAGAGATGCTTCTTCAGCCCGGCTTCTTCGCCGATGTCTTCGAGCAGGTACTCCAGCCGCCGCGGCGACCAGGGGAAGAGTTTCTCCTCGGGGTTGTCCATAGGACTGCTTCGCTGGTACTGGGCAAGATACTCCTCATAGGCGGGGATCCAGTCCTCGGGCAGAGCCAGCTTTCTCTCTTTGTAACGATTCGCCGGGGTCGGATACTTGATGAAGATCTGCGGTCCGTTGGGGGCATCCAGTTCGATGTGTTCGAGCAGGAGTCCCAATGTCTCGCTTTTCTTAATGCCTGTTGATAACAGGAGATAGACCAGCGCATACGAACGCGCGTCGGGTTTGGCGGCGCGGCGATGGCGGTCCGCCGCAAGCAGGACTTCGTCATATTCCTTGGGCGTCAGCACAATGGGGAGCGGACTGATTGCGGAGCGTTGCGCGACCTTCTCGGCGGGATCAACGACCAGCACGCCGTACTGGTGCAGCCAGCGGAACAGCGACTTGACCGACGTAATGCGCCGCGCCAGCGTCTTTGGACTGCACGGCACGTCGCGCTCTTTTTCCATCCATTCGAAGTAGCGGTTGAGGTCCTTGGTGGTGATCCTGCCAATCGCAACATTTTCGGGGAGGAAGGTGGTGAGCAAATGCACATCCGAGAGGAAGGCTTTGATCGTGTTCGGCGAGCGTCCCTGGTCCGCGAGGAACATCTCCCAGGAATTGATGGCGGAAACAAGGGATGAATTTTGCGTCAGATGGGAAGTTAATTTTTTCTCAGCCATGACTTTCCTGTTCTTTTATCATGCGTATAGTTTAGCGAAAACGGGAGGGAATGTCAACACCCTGTTCCGATCTATTCCGTCAGTTTCTCCGGTCTGAAGCACGGCTGATAATCGTACCCCAGGATCAGAAGATATTGCGCGGAACTGTTCGCATCCGGCGAGGGGATGAGACTGCCCGGCAGCATGCCCATGACGTTCAGGATGGTCTCGCTCGCGGAACTGTCCTGCACGGCGGATTTTTCGATGAGGACGGAGTAGGCGTAGTCCTGTCTGTCGGAGGGGATGATGCGGGTTTCGAAGCCTGCGTAGTTGAGGCGGGTGGAGGCGAGGGTCTCGTAGCCGGGGATGGAAGTACCGTTCATGACTTCGATGGAGACTGCCTGCCGTTCCACCGTGCGCGTGGAGGGCGACAAGGCTTCGGTGAGCATTTGTGAGAGCAGCCCCTGGTTGGGCGAGAGCACATACGCCCCTCCGCTGGTGATCCACGAACTGACGTAGGGCGGGCGGATGTAGTAACTGCGGATGTCGGCATTGGTCATTTTGGGGCCGTACAAGGCCAGTTGTAACAGGTCGCCAAGCCCCAGGTCGGTTTCGACCGAGTCCTTGACGTTGTTGTACAGTTCCGGGATGCGGGTGAGAGTCCCAGCCTGGAGCGCCTGGGTGAAAATGGCGCGCAGGACCTCCTGCTGGCGGCGTCCGCGGTCGAAGTCGCTGGATTTCTGGCGCGAGCGGGCGTACCAGAGGGCGAGGTCGCCGTCCATGTGGATGACACCGGGGTTGACAGTGTAGAGGTACCAGTTGTTCTCGTTTTCCGGGTTGTAACTCGGGTCGATCAGGCGCCAGTCGGTGTACGGGCATGAGACGGGGATGTCCACGCCGCCGAGGGTGTCCACGATCTGGCGGAAGCCGTCAAAGTCCACCATGGCGGTATGGTCGATGCGGATGCCGAGGTTGTACTGGATGGTGTCCTTGAGCAGGCCCGGTCCGCCGCCGGGATAGCCGCTGTTGATGCCGCGCTGATAGGCGGTGTTGATGCGGTTGTTCTCCCCGCCGGGGATGGAGACCCACAAGTCGCGCGGGATGGAGATGAGGGAGACCTGCCCCTCGTTGGGGCGCAGGATGGCAACGACCATCGTGTCGGTGCGGAAGGAGGTGCCGGAACGTTTGTCGGAGCCGATGAGCAGGAAGTTGATGGTCTCCTGTCCGTTGTTGAGCACCTGGCTGCCGGAGACGTCAATGGTGGGGAGCGGTGCGATCGTGTTGATGAGGAAGAACGGGTCCGCGGTTGGGGCATCGGCCTGCTCGCCGGCAGGCGCGGGGGGCGTGGAGGTCAGGGATGACGAATTAGCTGCCAGCTGGGCAAGAATCGCATCCTGAACGGAGACGAAGGGGACGGTCGGCGTCCAGGGGGCGGGCTGGAAGGGGGTCGGGGTCGGTGAGGCGTTCGGGGCGGAGGTCACAAGCAGGAACGGGGGAGCCTGCTGCGGCTGCGCCGCGGGCGCGTTGCTTCCGCATCCAACGAGTATGAGGGCCGCGATGATGGAGATCCGCCAGATGGGTTTCATTGCGTGGGCGTCGGGGGTGGGGTCAGGGTTTGGGTCGGTGTGGCTGTGGAGGTGGGCACAGGTGTGTTGGTGGCGGTGTTCGTGGGTGTGCCAAAATCGGGCGTGATGGTGGCGGTATGTGTGGGTGTGGAGAGGACGACCGTGTTCGTCCGTGTGACAGTGACGGTGATCCCCGGCGTGCTGGTCGGCACGTTCGGCACCCACAGCACCTGGCCGACGTGAATGATGGTGGATGAACCCATGCAATTGGCGGATTGCAGTTGCGCCACTGTGATCCGGTACAGGAGGGAGATGCGGTACAGGTTTTCACCAGCCCTTACAGTGTGCGCCCTGACCCAGGAGGAGGGCGGACCGCACGGGATGACCGTGACCGTGGGGACGGGCGGAACATAAAGCCTTGAACCCGCAGCGGGCAGGGTGTTGTTCAGGCAGTTGCTCCTATCGAGGTTGTCGGCGGTGGTCTTGTAGCGTTCGGCGATGGAGTAAAGCGTGTCGTTCGCACTGACCGTGATGGCGATCCAACCGGCAGGGATGTTGCAAGCGATGGGTTGGGCGAGCGCGAGGGTGGCAGTCGGGAAGGAGATCAGTGTGTCAGTGGGCAGGGCAAGTGGAAGGGTGGGAGAGGGAAACGGCGAAGCGAATTCCACGATAAAGTCGGTGGGAAGGGGCGACGGCGTGGGCGGCAGGGAGGGGGCGGACGTCTCCGCCAGGGAGAGTGAGATGCCCCCGATGACAAGCAGGAGCGAGATCGCCCCGATGATGAATCCGCTGCCCATCTGACGCAGGGCTTTCATGGTCAGTCCTCCGTACCTGGTTTGCCTGTGGCAATCGGCAACAGCACGCTGAAGGTCGAGCCTTTACCGGCTTCGGTCTCGACCCAGATGCGACCATTCTGCGCCTCAGTGAGGGTCTTCGCAATGGACAGCCCGACGCCCGTATCGCCGACGCCCTGGATCAGGACGTTATCGGCGCGGTACAGGCGTGTGAACACCCGCGGCATATCCTCGGCTGGGATGCCCCCGCCCGTATCAGAGACCTGCAGGAGGACATAGTCCCTGCCTTCCTCGGTCTTCGTCTGGACGCGCAGGTCCATGGTTCCCTCATTCGGGGAGGCGGCTCCGGCGTTCTGGAGCAGGTGGATCAGGATCTGTTGCAATGCCTCGCGGTCGGCATGGATGGGCGACATGTTCTTCGGCAGGTCGAGGTGCAGGGAGATGTTCTTCTCGCGCACCTGACTGCTCGTGTAGGACATGGCATTGTCGATGATCAGGTTCAGGTCCACGGCTTCAGGCTTGAGGTCGTTCAGACCCGTTTCGAGGGTGGTGACCTGGATCAGGTCGTTGACCAGGTTCGAGATCCGCTCGGTGGACGACTTGATGCGCTCCACGAATTTGCGCTGCAATGCGCCGAGGATGCCGACCGATTCTCCCAACAGCAGGTCTGTGTAACCCACAATGGAGGACATCGGCTGGCGCAGTTCCTGGGATATGGACGCGACCACCTCCGCCTGCTCGGTGGAGTGCGCAGTGGATGAGCCTTTCTCCACCTCCATGATGCGCATGTTCGCCTGGGCAAGCTGGTTCTGGAGGCGCGCCATTTCCTCGAGGGTCGAGCGCAATTCAAATTCGACCTGCGTATTGACCTTGCTCCCCGCTTTGATCCCCTGGGACGCGCGCAGCGATTCATTCTCAGCCTTCAGTTTGTCGATGACCTTTTGCGCGTCTTCCTGCAACCTGGTCAGTTCCGCCAGGTTCTCAGCCTGGGCAAGCCCCGCCTGCGCGTCGGCTTTGACCGCCTCCATCTGTTTGATGAGGTCGTTGTTGCGGCGCTCGAGATCCCCGATGCGGACCTGGGCGATCTCCAGCTCCTGCCGGGTCATTTCAGACTTGTTCTCGAGGGCGTTCATCTTCTGTCCGCGCTGGATGATGGGGACGAGCGAGGTGGCAATGTTGGCGAGGAACGCCTGGTCTTCCGCGCTCCATAAGCGGTTGGAGTAGGGGGAAAGCACCAACACCCCGCCGATCACATCCCTGTCCGCCGTCATGATCGGGACGCTCATCAAGTGACCGGGATTGACCAGCCCAAGCATGTCGCTCAAGCCCTTGATGTCTGCCGAGGTACTGCTCGACGGCAGGCGCAGCGGGCGTCCGCGCTGGATGGAGTTGGTGAGCATGGGGATCAGGCTCTTGTTCAGGCTGCCGCCTTCGAGGTTCTCCTCGCGGATCAGGTCGTATCCGCTTGCGATCTGCATCTGGTTGTTGTTGTCCGTGAGGGTGATCAGGAAGGACAGGTCGGCGAGCATGGTCTGCGCGATGGCGCGCGTGATCGCCTGGCTGACCTTGTCCACGCTGGATTCGGCGGCGAGCGCCAGCAGGGCATGGAAGGTCTTCGGGTCGGTGCTGTACCGCCGCCGCTCCTCGGAGGGCGCGATGGACTTGATCGAGGTGGGCGTGTGGGCAGGCGCCGGGAAGCGCTGTGCCAGCGTCATCAGGATGGGATACGCCGCCATGTATGCCAGCCGCACAGCGCCGGGGAAGTCGCCGTCCGTGCGCCCAACGAGTAAATGCAAAAGATGCCCGGCAAAGGCAAGCAGGAAGATCGCCATGCCGTTCCCCCATCCATTCGGGCGGCGGACAAGGAGCAGGAACAAGCCAAAGACCGCAATGGCAAGACTGCCGATCTGCCAGTAACTGTCGAAGGTTGTCAGGTTATAGGGGATGGTGGGGGTTTGGGCGTAGGTGACCAGGCTCAGGGCGAAAGCCGCCGCCACCAGCAGGCTGACCAGCGCCGTCGCCGCGTCCGATGCGCGGCTGGGCTCGGGGAACGTCCACAGCCAGATCATCCAGACGAGAGCCAAGAGCGTGAGGGCGCGGTCCACGGGCGGGAGGAACAGCGAAAGGTTGATGAGGCCTTCGTTGCCCAACGCGCTCAGGATGAAGAGCGCAACCTGCGCCGAGAGCAGGAAACTCAACCCAAAGACCGTGCGGCGCGCCTGCGGGAATCCGCTTGCCCGCAGATGGAAGACCGCCGATTGAAGCGCACTGACGATGGAAAACACCAGCACCAGGTGATAGATCACGCTCCCTGTGGGCTGGGTGAAGAGATCGAACATTTGAACGAGGGATGCAACCATGGGCTTTGTGATTATACTGCCACTTGTAGAAAACTGTCTTTTAGCCGAATTACGTTTTCACTACAAAATTCGATCGGGCGCGTCCATCCGTCTCACAGACTTAAACTCATCTGCCACTGCGACAGTTCCTCACGCTGAAAGCCCGCCCGCTCGAAGATGAGGCCCAATTCCTCGGGCCATATCGCAGGGACATGCCACGTTTTTCCCGCGTAGTTCGCCATGAGGCTTTCCAACAATTCCACCGCCACCCCGTTCCCGCGCGCCGGCGGCTCCACCAGCAGTGACCAGACCGCCACATGCTCCGCCTCGGGGTTGGATACGGCGATATAAGCCTTTTCCTTCCTGAAAGCGCGCGCCGGCGGAGTCAGCAATGCGACAGTTTCGCCGGATAACTGCCAGGGCAGGTCGGGCAGGCCGTACATCGAGACCAAACGCCCCATTTCGCGCAAATCCACTTCGATCAGGTCACTTTTTGCAGCCTGTTTCACGTCCCGGCAGATCAAACCGACCAGCCTGCGGACGGTTTGAAAGCCAAATTTCCGATACAGGCGCACTGCCGCTTCGTTCTGCTCGATGACCTCCAGCACCATTTCACGGTCGTTACGTTCACGGGCTTCGTGGAGGAGCTGCTCCATGAACCATGTCCCGGCGCTTTTGCCGCGCATTTCCTTTGTGATCCCCATCGCCGCGAGGCGGCTGGCGCGAAGCGTGCCGCGGCGGGCGATCAATGCGATGCCGGACGGTTCGCCGTCCGCGAGGATGACGCGGCTGGAGGCCAGATCCACGCTGTCCTTGCGGAGCATCGTCAGGAACTGGGGAAGTTCAAAGTGGACCGGAACGAGGTAACTTTCGAAGGATAGATTCAACAGTTGAACGAGATCAGGTGTCGGGTAGTCTGAGGCGGGACGGGTGTCCAGTTTCATGCCGCCCATTCTACCCGCATCCCACGTATAATCGGCAAATTCGAGAGGACAGATCCATGACAGACCTGAAACGTGCTGCGGTAAAAATCACAGCGATACTCTTCATCGCACAAAGCCTTGCTTCCGCGGGATTCATTGCTGCGGCGGCGATCAACCCGATCCTCGGCGCCAAACTGGCATCGGACCGGTCGCTGGCAACCTTGCCAACGGCGGTCTATTTGTTGAGCGGCGCGCTCTCCGCCTCTGCCTGGGGCTATCTCATGGACCGCATCGGGCGGCGCAACGCGATCACGCTGGGACTTCTGATCGGCGTACTTGGCAATATCCTGGTGCTGACGGCGATCCAGCTCTCGTCCTTTGCGCTGTTGCTGGCCGGCCTGCTGATGATGGGCATGACCAACAGTGCGATCCTGCTCGGTCGTTTTGCCGCGGCGGAGGTGAATCCGCCCGACCAGCGCGGACGCGCCATCTCGGCGGTGGTGCTAGGCGGGGTGATCGGGACGATCCTTGCGCGTGTGTCGGCTGTGCCTATGAGCGGATTTGTGGTACGCCTCGGCATGGATGAACTCGCGGGCGCGTATTTCACCACGCTCCTGCTGTTTGCGCTCGCCTCTGTTTTCGTGTTCTTTGGTCTGCGTCCCGACCCGCGCGATGTGGGCAAAGAAGTGGCAAAGTTGTATCCCGAGTCCACCCGGCTCGGGGAAGCGAGGCCGATCTCGCAGATCCTGCGCCAGCCTGCGGCGATTACTGCTGTGACTGCAATGGCGCTGGGACAGGTGGTGATGGTCGCCATCATGGTGATCACTTCCCTGCACATGGAGGATCACCAGCATGCACGCAGTGATATTTACTCGGTGATCTCGGCGCATACGTTCGGCATGTACGCCCCTTCGATCATCTCCGGCTGGCTGTTGGACCGCTGGGGACGCGGCAGGATGATCCTGATCGGCTCGGCAACGTTGTTGCTTTCGTGCATCACGGCTCCGCTTTCGCCGGATGTCCTGCCGCTCGGGATCGCGCTTTTCCTGCTCGGTGTGGGTTGGAACTTCTGTTTTGTGGGCGGCTCCACCCTGCTTGCGGACCAGCTCTCCCCGCTCGAACGTTCACGCACGCAAGGGACGAACGACCTGCTCGTCGGGCTTGCCTCCGCCGCCATCAGCCTTTCGAGCGGGTTCATCTTCAATGCCACCAGCTACACAATGATGGCAGTCATTGCGGGAGCGTTGTCGCTCGTGCCGCTGGTTATGTCTTTTTCGTTCCTGAGAAAAACGGCCGTTCCCGCCGTTGCCTGAACAAAAACATCCCGCAAGCATTGCGCTTTGCGGGATGTTTATTTGGGCGAAGCGTGCTTCGCCCCTACTTCCTGATCATTGTCAATAACATCTTGAAACGGGTCAGGGCTTTGACGGCGTGCGGTTCGTCGGCGGGCATGATGATGGCGTCGCCGGTCTTCAAATGGAACGGCTTGCCGGAGATCCTGATCTCGGTCTCGCCGTCGAGCACATGCACGAGCGCATCGAAGGGGGCGGTGTGTTCGCTCAGTTCCTGGTCCTTGTCGAAGGCAAAGAGTGTGACGTTGCCCGCCTCCGCCTTGGTGATCTGGCGGCTGACCACGGAACCTTCGTTGTAGGCAACCAGGTCCGCCACGTGAAGGGTTTCTGATTTTGGTGCTGTGGACATCATTTCACCTCGATCCGATATGCGGCAGGGAGGGTCGTGAAGCGCGTGTTGCCTGCCACGATAAGTATAGCCTCGTCGCCGCTTTTTAGCGAAAGGGGAATCTCGACCGTCTGGTCCGGGTTGAGTTCGATGTTCGTCACGGTGGTGGTATCGCCCTTGAGGATGAGACTCAGGCGGTAGGTCTGCGGGAGAACGTTATCGACGCGCGCGAAGCCTTCCGCGACCCAGCCGCCATCGTCCGCTTCAAAATCGGACTGGTAGCCGACCGCGTCGACCCGCACATCGTCCAGCAACAAGCCTTCCCCGTTGACCGCCGCGTCGGTGATGTATTCGAAGCGGATCTGCACCTTCTGCCCGGCGAACTTCGAAAGGTCAACGGTCTCCTCGATCCAACCGCCGGTTGCGCCGGTGTAGCCCCAGCCGTACGAATTGCCGGACGGGTTGTAGTCGGTGCCGGAGGGCGTCTTGAGGATCTCCCAGCTCTGACCGTCAGTGGATGCTTCGAGATAGAGGTAATCCCAATCCTCTTCGATGTCGTACCACGTCCAGTAACTGATCTCGATGGGACCGCTCACACCCGTGAAATCGAACTCGCGCGTCAGGGTCATGTTCAATTCGTCGCCCTTGTTCGACCAAAAGGCAAATCTGCCGGAACGGATGTCGGTGGGGAGAAGCCCGATGGCGGTGGACCCGCTAAAGGTCAGGGTGTGATCGCCGGCGCACGAGATGTTGATGTAATCCATGCCATACTGGCTGACCGTGAAATCCAGCGGCGCTTGCGGGCAGGTCGAGATCACATCCGTGTCGAAGGTGCGCGGTGCGTCGGTATAGTTATAGTAGGTGTAGCGTCCGTCGCCCACGCTTTTATCCTTGAGGTAGAGCGCCGCCGCCCAATCCATGAAGACATCGTCAGCAGTGACGAGCTCGCCGGTCCGCGGGTCGGTGATGCCGAGTTGCGCCAGGGTGTCGTCCACGCTGGAGATGGAGTTTTCAGGGTTTTTGCTGAGCGCTTGTGTGGCTTCTTCGCCAAAGCGGTCGAGGAAGTAGGTAAAAAACAGGAAGGATTGACCGTAGTGAGGTCCGTTATCGCCCACGCTGTCGCCCCAGGTGGTCAGTTGCAGGTCCGGCTCGGTGGCATATTCCCAATCCTTGCCGCCCACGTTATAACCGTTGAGGAAGACGCCTACTTCGGCAAAGCCTTCGCTCAGCCAGGACACATCGTTGCGGTCGGAGGCGAACTGGATCATATGCACGAACTCATGCGCCAGAACGCCGTAGGTGTATTCATCCGCCAGGTCCTGCGTGGTGCTGAGCATGTAGGTCTCGTGGGCGTTGGAAAATTCCTTGACCAGCGGGTTGAACGAATCGGACGAGTTGAAATACCCTGCCACGCTGCTGCCAAGCCCGCCGGCATAGATCACGTAGATGTGCGGGTCGCCGTCAATGCCGGGGTTGAATTCCTCCCCGAAGAACTCGCGGTTGGTGGGATACATCTCGTTCTCGAAGGTATCCATCAGGCGCTTGACGTCGGATTCCCTGTAACTTGCCCCCTCCTCCGCCCAGAAGTAGGAGTGAGGGGTGATGTAGACCAGCCGGGCGGTGATGCGGCGGTGTTCCGCCGTATCGTTGTTGCTCACCCAGAACTGCTCCGTATCACCGACTTTATAGGATTTCGCCGGCACCGTTCGGGGGACGTCACAAATGCCTTTCAGGCGGCAGGCGAGATCGTACGGGTCATTCTCCGGGACCAGGGTCAGGTTCAGCGTCTCGAGCGTTTCCGGCGAAATGGATTCCACCGGCGTCTGGTCCAGGGTGGGAACCGGGGAGGGCGCCTCGGTCGAAAACTCGATGGTCGGAAATACGGGAGGGATGTCAGTGAGGGGAACCTGCTGGGTCGCCTGATAAAGGATAAACCCCGCGCCAATGATGACAACGCAGGCACAACACAGCAAGATTGCCACGATCCCTGCGACTAGCATGGGGACGATGGATGAGGATCGGTTGGGGTTGGATTGCATGATGGAAATGGATCTCCTTTGATTAATTCCACCTATGGTAACTTGCTTTCATAAAAACGGGATTAGCGAAAAAGTAGGGGCGACCCGCTGGGTCGCCCCTACATGATTACGCGTCTGCGTGCTGTTTGCTTTTCTTCTTGACGGGCTCGGATGTTGTGAAGGTGATCTTGTTCTTTTCCTCGTCCACATCCACCTTGACCGTGGCGCCGTCCTTGTACTTGCCGCCGAGCAGTTCCACCGAAAGCGGACTCTCGACGTTCTTCTGGATCGCCCGTCGCAGCGGACGGGCGCCGAAGGCCGGGTCGTAGCCTTCCTTTGCCAGCCATTTGCGGGCGGCGTCGGTCAACTCGACCGTGATGTTGTGCTCGTTCAGGCGGTCCTGCACTTCCTTCATCTGGAGGACAACGATCTCTTCCATCTGTTCGATGGAGAGCGGCGAGAACATGATGATCTCGTCGATGCGGTTGATGAACTCGGGGCGGAACGCACCCTTCAGCGCTTTTTCGATCTTGTCGTGCGCTTCGCGGTCTTCGTCGCTTGCCTTGGATTGGACAAAGCCCAGGGCGCCGCCTTTTTTCACGTATTCGGTGCCCAGGTTCGAGGTCATGATGAGAACCGTGTTGCGGAAGTCCACGATATTGCCCTGTCCGTCTGTGAGACGCCCGTCATCCAGGATCTGGAGCAGGGCGTTCCAGACTTCGGGATGCGCCTTTTCGATCTCGTCGAACAGGACGACCCGGTACGGACGCCTGCGGACTGCCTCGGTCAACTGGCCGCCTTCCTCGTAGCCCACATATCCCGGAGGCGCCCCGAACAGGCGGCTGACCGTGTGCTGTTCGCGGTATTCGGACATGTCAATGCGGACGAGCGCTTCCTCATCGTCGAACATGAACCAGGCGAGGGCTTTGGCGAGTTCCGTCTTGCCGACGCCGGAAGGGCCGATGAAGATGAACGAACCGATCGGGCGCGACGGGTCAGACAACCCTGAGCGCGAGCGGCGGATCGCATCCGAAATGGCGTGGATGGCCTCCTCCTGCCCGATGATGCGCTCGTGCAGGCGGGCTTCCATGTGCAGGAGTTTTTCCGACTCGGTCTCCATCATCTGCGTGACGGGGATGCCGGTCCATTGATGAACCACCGAGGCGATGTCGTCCACGTCCACCACTTCGTCGAGCTGGTGTTCGGACTCCCATATGTCGCGCTTGGCGTGATATTCCTCTTCGAGGCGCAGGCGCTCGGATTTCTTCTGCGCAGCGCGTTCGTAATCGCGGTTCAAGCCGGCCTGCTCTTCCTCGGCATGCAGTTTTTCGACCTCGGTCTTCAGCACCTTGAGGTCGGGCGGCATGGAATATAGAGCCACGCGCAGCTTTGCGGCGGCTTCGTCCATCAGGTCGATGGCTTTGTCGGGCAGGCGGCGGTCGGTGACGTAACGTTCAGCCAGACGCGCCGCAGCGACCAGCGCTTCATCCGAATAGCGGACCTTGTGATGCGCCTCATACCGGTCGCGCAGTCCCTGGAGCATTTTGATCGTGTCGTCCACGCTCGGCTCCTCGACATAGATGGGCGCAAAGCGGCGTTCGAGCGCGGCATCCTTTTCGATGTGTTTGTGGAACTCGTCCAGCGTGGTCGCGCCGATGCATTGCAGTTCGCCGCGCGCCAGCGCCGGCTTGAGCATGTTGGACGCGTCCATCGCGCCCTGGGCTGCTCCCGCCCCGACGACCGTGTGCAACTCGTCGATCATCAGGATGATGTCACCCTGCGAGCGTTGGACTTCCTCCATCACGGCCTTGAGACGCTCTTCGAACTCGCCTCTAAACCTGGACCCGGCGATCATCGAGCCGAGATCGAGCGCCACCACCCGTTTGCCTGAGAGGATCTCCGGGATGTCGTTGTTGGCGATCTTTTGGGCAAGTCCCTCCGCGATGGCGGTCTTGCCGACGCCCGCCTCGCCGATCAGGACCGGGTTGTTCTTGGTGCGTCGCGAAAGGATCTGGATGAGACGCAGGATCTCGTTGTCGCGCCCAATGACGGGGTCCAGCTTGCCTTCGCGGGCGAGTTGGGTCAGGTCACGCGAGTATTTTTCCAGCGTGCGGTATTTCGTCTCAGCCTGCGGGTCGGTGACGCGCTGTCCGCCGCGCAGGTCCTGAATGGCGGCATGGACGCGGTCGCGCGTCAGCCCGGCGGACTCCAAAATGCGGGCGGCGGGCGTATTCCGCTCGGTGAGGATGGCGAGGAAGATGTGCTCGGTGGAGATGTATTCGTCCTTGAGGCGGTTGGCTTCCTCGTTGGCGAGGTCGATGATCCGCTTGACGCGCGGGGTGATGAAGATCTGCCCGGCGCCGCCGCCGAAGATGTTGGCTTTCGGGCTGGCGCGCAGGGTCGCGTCGAGACGTTCGGTCAGCGCTTCGGGGCTGACGCTCAGTTTTTCGAGGATCTGGGGGATCACCCCGCCGGGCTGTTCGATCAGCGCCAGCAGGATGTGTTCGGTGTCGATCTGGTTGTGGCCGTAGCGCTGGATGATCTCCGCGGCGCGTTGGGCGGCTTCCTGGGCTCTCTCTGTAAAACGGTCAAATCGCATCATAGGGGGAAAATTCTCCTGTACGGGCACAGCGGGACGGTTTTCCGCCCGAGTCTTGATATGACTCGCTGTACCCCTACCATATGCGGGCGATTATAACAAAACCGCGCTGATGGTTTGTCAACGCGGCGTAAGAGGAGTGTTGGAATTTGGGAGCACACGGCTCGGACGTTCACCAATCCGAGCCACTTTTCACTTCAAATCTTCTTTTTCTTCCCTTTCCCTTGACACTGCTGATAGTTGGTGGGCACTACTTATCCTATTAGAAGAATGCCCGAGCTAAAACAAGGGCTGTTATACAAATTCCTATCATTACGCATGAAGCAAAAGCCAAACCATTTATCTTGATTGATTTATGTTCGTAATACTGGCTCATCGTATCGGCAATGTTCTTTAGATGTTGGGTGTGTTGTGGCTGTTTTATGTGAATTGTCGCAACCCCAATCCACGATGTTACTTGCGCTTGTAAATCCACATTCAAACTTACTAACCTTATCTTTGAAATGGTTTCTTGATAGGGAAGATTTAACTTTCTGAGGGCGTGCGTGACAGCGTCTCGGAAAGTATCATCATATATGCCAAGTATCATATAGCCTGATGTTTGACGACGAGACGAGAAAGCCAGCCAAGCAATCAACACCAAAAGTATAAAAGGAGCGACAGTTATAAACAGATTGTTGGTACTTCGTGAACTGAAAAACTGAATAAAAGATAAGATAAGTCCGAGCAGAAAAATTAAAAGCACAAACCCGTTATAGTAAAGCATTGGAAAAAGAATAGGGCGTCTTTTCGCCAATCCAAAGAAACCAACACCAATTGAAAGCACACCGAAAATGGCAGTTACAAGACCCAAAGCATACAGAATTACTTGTTGAAAACTCATATTTTGCTCTTCGTCTTACAGTTTGGCTGTTGTACAAGACGGCCACCCAATTACGGTTTATACAGCGCGCTGTACAACTTGCTTACATTCAACATTATAAGCCCGAACCATACCCGCTTTTTTGCGTAAAAGAGGGCATTTCAGATGCACACCTCACGGACCGCATCCGCCATTGCCTTGCTGACCTCAAAATTCCTCTCCAAAAAGGCGTAATCTCCATGTCCATATATGGGGGTGTTTTTCAGTAACTGGGCGGTGCTTGGCAGTGTTTGGATGTGCTTATGATCTGCTTATGATCTATTTGTAAGGTTTTAGGCAAAATTTGCCTTCCCATACCCCCATATCTGGGGGGTGGCATTTTCTCAACTCCCCAAACTCTGCAGTCTCCTCCGTCGGAGCGGGCGCGGGCGGGGAGCGAGGTTGTTGCCCGTTGAAGTCAATTGAAAAGAGAATTTTCATCTTAGCCAGTGTGCTTTGCACTTGGCGTGTTTGATTGGAGGATTTGAAAAATTTTTGCCATGTTCTAATACTATCTAGAAATCAAATCTGGCGAAATGGCTAAATCTGTGGACAGCATGATGAGCTCCGGCTCCATTGGGTGGCTCCGAAACAGGCAAGAATCCGACCGATCGAGGCAAATCCGGCAGTAAAGTCCATCTTTTGGTGGATGAACGCGGCGCACCCCTGGCAATTTTTATTACAGGTGCGAATGAACATGATAAATGGTCTGCCGATGATTTGATTGTTCACATTGTAGTCAAACGACATCACAGTGAACAACATTTTTGTGCAGACAAAGGCTACGATTACGAAGATGTTCATCAATTTGTCGGACTACACAATTACATCGAGCACATCAAACATCACAGGAGACGAAATGAGCCAAAAGATGAATGCCCACTTCCAGGTGAAAAGCGCTTCCCAGCCAGACGTTGGGTGGTCGAAAGAACGTTCAGTTGGTTAGCAAAGCGACGGAGCATCGCAACGCGCTGGTGCAAAAAACCGGAAAACTGGCTCGCTTTTGTTCATATGGCTTGTGCTCAATTCTTGCTCAACATAATTTTCGGTTGGTTCTTAGAACACCTTTCGGAGTACCGGCCAGCGGGTCAGGACAAGAGCGCCCAATACCCAGGCAACGATTATTGTGAACCCGATCAGGAGTGCCGCCTCCACGAAGATCGGGATCCCGATGAACAACGCCGCGTAGGCCGCGGGGTAAAGGATGAGCGGATGCACATAGTAGATCGCAAAGGCGTTCCGCGCCAGGCTCGACCAGAGCCGATTGGGGGAGTCAAAGAAACGTTGAAACAGGGCCAGACCGGACATGAGTCCGGACAGACAAAATGCGTTGAAAAACGCGGATTGAAGTGCCAACAGTTGCAAACCGCTCCCCCCAAGCCACGAAAGACGCAGAGCCAGATACGCGAAACCGGTCGCCAGGGCCACCGGCAGCCATGAATGAATGGACGGCCGATAGCCGTTTCCCCGCAACCAGCCTTTCCGGTCAGCGTAGACACCCAGGCAAAAGTAGCCGACGTAAAGGAGCAGGCGTGCCGGCTGGAAAACGAGCAGTTTCATGGAGTTGTTCCAACTGTCCGCCGGCATGACCGTGCTCCAGATAAAGAACCAGAGCGTCATCGCCGCCCAGAAGTTGACAAACAGCGGCCACGCCGGCTGCACAGACTGGCGTTCCACGTGCCGCCAGCGGGTTGTGCTGCTGACGAGAACCGCCATTAGCGCGAAGAGAGACAGGAGGATGCCCAGGAACCAATAGACCGACTGCTGAAAATAGCCCCCCCAGAAATCGGTAAACCAGAACTCGAAATAGGGTTTGGCGATGCCGCGCGTCACCGTGATCAGATAGGTGACTGCCGGCGCAAAGAAAACGACCCCGACAAGCCACGGTATGCCGATGCGTACGAGCTTTTGCCTGAAGAAGCGCGAAGCGCCGTATCGTTCCAGGGACGGGTAGCCGAAGAAGCCGGCGATAAAGAACAGGATCTGCATGTTGGGGACATCCAGGAACAGCACGACCAGGGTGAAAACCAGGCTGTTCCTGGGTTCGATGACATACCACCACTCCGGGGGATAAGTCATGTAGGTCATGCTCGTATGCAGGACGATCACCATCACAACGACAACAGCGCGCAAATGGTCCATGAAATGCAGACGGTTGTCAGTGCCCGAAAGACGGGTGTTGACGGCTGGTGTTGTAGCCGTATCAGGTATGGTCATGGATGAACCTTCAGCGCCATGGGTGGACTGGTCCCAGCTCGAAAGCCGGCGATCATCGGGACTATACAGCCTCCAGGCGGCATAATTCCTTGTTCGGCATTGTACACCCGAAACAAACTTACTTGACAGCGTAAAAGGTAACATTTCACCCGCACAACTCGCGGATGGCATCCGCCATCGCCTCGTTGACCTCAAAATTGCTTCTCCAAAAACGACAGGATCGCCAGCGCGGACTCGCGGTTGCGGTCGTAACCTTGCAGTCCATTGCGGCAGTTCAGCTATCGGGCGGGTGACGCGCCTCGAAGCGGCGTTCGTTGGCAAAGATGTCGCGGGTCACGTCCTGCTCGGGCTCGATATGTTCAGACAATTCCAGCAGACGGTCCACCGCGTAGCCCTGAATGAAGCGCATGGCGGACAGTTTCTCGCCGCGTTTGTCGCGTCCCATGCCCACGTAGAGGTTCGTGACCGCTTCGCCGACCAGGAATTCCTTTGTTCGCCGCTCGGCACGGATCGGCTCCTTCGCGGGGCGATGGATCGTTTCGGGCGCGTCGTCCCGTTTCCAGACGATCCGCCCGGGCGCGAAGGGGATTTCCGCCAGTTCTTGCGGCTCGAAGACCGCAAATTCGCAGAAAATGCCGTCGGCGAAGAGCAGTTTGTACCCATCCGGCGAATTCAGAAAATGATAGGCAATCGGGCAAATCCGACTTAGCCACTCGAGATTTTCGATGTAGTGACGTTTGTACCCGGCCTCCACGATGACGAAGAAATCCAGGTCGGAGTATTCGTCGAGGCGGTGAAGTTCCTCGCCGACCGAGCCAAGCCCGATCAAGGCGAGAGCGCCTCCGCTTTGGGCGAGGGACCCTCCGATCTCATCGAGTCGTTTGTAGGAGCGATTGCGGATTCATTCGGCTTCTTTCCCCGCCGCCTGAAACAACGTGATCTGCATCCCGTCCGGATCCTGCAACCGCACGTTGTAGTCGCCCCACGGCGTGGTGACTGGCGGGTGTACCAGCGTCGCTCCGTGGGCGAGCAGTCGTTCCATCGCGGACTTCAGGTCCGGCACCTGCAGAGCGAACCGTACCTGCCCGCTGACGCGTTTCCCCGCTTCGAGCTGGTCAATGACCTCCGCCTGCCTTTCGTCGAAGAGTTCGAGCGTGGCGTTGCCCATCTCGAGCATGAGCGCCCGGCCGCCGTCGTTGTTCCAGACCGCCGCCGGTTCGAGTCCCGAGGCCGTCACAATAGAATTTGACGAGGCGTTCATAGTCGCTGGCGGTGAGCGCTACGCGCAATTCAAAGACCGGGGGATTGGGTTTGGGTGTGGACATGGAACATGAGCCTTTCTTGATCGAGAACCGATCTGTGGAATCCAGCCGATGCGGCCCAGGAAACGCATTTCAATATTTGACCTCTTGCATAAGTGCTCCCGCCGCAGTCCCCGGCGGCGGGGACGCCGCCTTGAGCGAGATAAAAATGTGACTTTTGCAAGAAGTCTACTATGAAATGGTTTTGACGATCTTTCGGGGAGATGCCAGGATCAACAGCAGGATCAGCCCCGCCATGCGCAGGTAGCTGAACGGGAAGATATTGAAGACAGGCATGATAAAGACAAGCATCACACCGGTCACCGTGAGCCGGAAGGCGTCCCGCCGCAGGGCAAAGGCCCAGATCGCCAGGGGGATGGCAATGACATAGTGATGCTCCCAGGCGGAGGGCGCCACCAGCAGGGAGAGCACCGAAAAATCCAGCAGGTGACCGAAGAGCCGCAGGGTCGAACTGTCGGGCTCATCCTTCGTGCGGGCATACGCCTGCTCCCGTTGCAGGAAGCGCATCCCGTACCACGCCAGGATGATGACGGACACGATCACGAAAAGGGGTGTCAGGAACGCGGGGGGGAGACCGCTGAACTCGGTCAAATTCCGCAAAAAGCTCAACGGGCTGGAGTTCCGGAACCAGGCGCTTTCACGCTCCACGGGGAAGGAGGTGTAGAAAAGGACGAATTGCTTCCACAGGGTCAGGTCCTGGAAGAAGCGGGTCTGGACCGCCACGATGCCTGCCGCGCCAGCCACGACTCCCGTCAGCGCCCTCCACTTTTTGGTCGCCAGCAGGGGCGCCGCGAGCGCAAACGGATATAACTTGATCATCCCGCCGACGGAGATCGCGAGTCCCGATGCCACCGGAGACCTGGTCAACGCAAGCAGGGCCGTCAGGATGGATGCCAGGATGTAAAAATTCACCTGGTTATACAGCAGCGTCCTGAACACAGGCACATTGAAAAGGAACAGGGCGCTGACGACCAGCATCCCTTTCAGGGGGGGCAGCCCAACCCTGCCTGCGAATTCCAGGGATAACCCATAAGCCAGGAGCAGTGAGTACAACATGGCGCATTGATGGATGTAAAACACAAATGTCCATAAGGATGCCTCCCTGAGTTCCATGCCCATGAGGGGGAACAACCACCTGCCGATATGGTAGACAAAGGTCATTATTTGGGCGAAGAAGGGCGGGTACAGGTAGCGCGTGCTGTCATAAGGGTTCGAACCCGCCGCCACAGCCCGAAAGGCGGTCTCGTACTGTTCATAATCCCATGATTTTTGGCTCAATTCCACGGTGACAGCCAGAAAGAACAAACTGACCAGAATGGGCAGGCCCATCAGGATCCCGGTTTTCAGGTATTTGACCGGCTGTGCCTTGAACTGGCTGTAGGCAAGGTAGACCATGACGCAGAACGCACAAAAACCGAACAAACCGAACAGGTGTTCCTGGCGCGCGGCTGTCGCCTGCACGACAGCCCAGTCCCGGGTCCACAGGAAGAACGCCGCAAATACTGCGACCCAATATAAAGGCGTGAACAACCTGAAAAAACTTTTCGAGTGGGGGTAATAAGCGGTCGGGTTTTTCATAAACTTGCGGCTGTGGATAAGCCGGTCCATTATAACAACACCATCCTCCATGCCCGGGAGGCAATGAGTGTCCAGTTGCGTGGGCTTAGCCACAGAGATCGCAGAGATCTTTGAGTTTTTTTTCTCAATGAACTCAGTGCTCTCTGTGGCAAAATGCCTTTAGCCCATCCTTTTTGACACTCTCCGACGGCGGTGGAAGAATTCTCCACTATCGGCCGTAAAAGGGCAGGGATACCGTCATGATCTGGTGGATCAGCTCAAGGTTGTTATAGATGACCATGCCCAAAAAGACAACAAAAACGGCTTGAAGCCATCGGTTGTCCGCCCATTTTCGGAACGAGAACGCAACAAACAGGAGCAGTGCATAGACCCAATTGGGGGAATAGAGCATGGGGTCATCGCCATATAAGGTGTGGAGAATGAAACTGAATCCCAGGCACAGGACCAGGCCGAGAGACAGGATCTCCTGTTTTGGGGATTTGCGGAAGTTCATGAGCGCAAGGGTCACGGCAACCGCAAGGATCGCCGTCCAGGTTTTTACCGCGGCGTCCCCCACTCCTTTATAGCCGGCAACATTCAACCTGCCGGTTGTGATCTTGAATGTGCGGAAATTTGGAAGATCGGTCCCCAATTCCTGTGCAAGCACAAAGGGTTCCGGCGCGACCACCCCGTACAGGAGGATGGCGCGCGAGATCAGGTTGATGCGCCCTGTAAAACGCCAGGGGGCATCAAACAGTCTGAATCGGTAGTTCTTCTCCACCGTTAAACTATCCGGGTTATAGAGCGGTTGGGCGCTTGGAAACACCCCTACCTGCACCACGTTTAACATCAAGGTCGAGGCCGCAACCGCCAGGACGAAGGTGATGATCAGCCTGGGACGCGGCAGTTTCAGAAAATAGAGGATGCAGGCCTGGGCCAGATTGGTGATTGTGATCCCAAAGATCAATATCCCCACTGGGACGGTCGATTTGAGGGATGTCCTGTCGGCTTGCAACAGCAGTACGAAGGCGATCAATGCAAGCGAGGAGAAGATATAGGTCTCCAGGATGGACCCCAGCAACAAATGGGATGTACTGACCCCCAACAGGGATGCCATGACCAATGCGAACGTGGTGTTTGAGATCCTTTTGACAATGACCCAGGTCAGGAGAACACAGCCAGCCCCCGCCATCGCATTGAGCATGAAGGCCGCTTGAAGCCTGTCACCGTTCAGCGGGAGGGAGATCAACCACACCAGGGGATGGAGGAATAACATCACCGCGGGATGGACAGCCCGGACGAATGGAAAGTCATCCTTTGGGCGGGCGGTCAATCTTGCGATCCATTGCGAACCATCCGTGTCAAAGTTCAGGTCGACGGTGTTGTGCCCCGGGAAGTTTAGGGTCTGGGCCAGCACAAAATAGGTAAAAAAGAACACCATCGAGAGCAGAATGCCGGCAAGGTTTGCCTGCACGGATTGAAAGAGGGGCGTCGCTCTGAAGGCTAAATTCAAGCCCTTACGCTCCATCCATTTGGTCAATGTGACGGTCCCCGCCGTTGACACGAGTGTCATCGCTAGGAACAGGGGCATCATTGCGGTGTCCATGAAAATGACCCTGCGGTTGAAAAGACCGGGGAATTGCCAGGAGATCGCCACAGCAGCGATGGGAAGGCTGGCGACGACAAGAAAGGTGAACAGGGACATCCAGTGTTCGCGCCAGTTCTGTATCAGCTCCGCCAGCCGTGCATCGAAAAACAAAACAGACAACACCCCGCACACCAGTTGGATGAACAGGCTGAGAAGAACGAACTGATGGGGCTGTGGGTAAAAATTGGACAGGAAACTGGTCAGGAAGTATGCCGCAGGCAGTCCCAAAAGGTGGAGAAGCAGGATGTATGGCAGGTTTGTCGTTCGTGGGTACATGTTGGTCTGCGGACGGATGAAAAGGGTGCCGTTATTTTACCCCAAGCGATCACGCCGGGCGGTTGTGCCGGTTTTCTCAGGATCCATGATCTCCCGGAACCTTCCCGGGACGTATGTGTTTTATAAGATGAACGCCTGCAATGGTTGACTTCGATGTTTTGCAGTTGTACAATGATCTTGTAATCAGGGAGTAGCGCCTGCCGGGAGTGTTTTTCGGCAGGGCAGGTGATCGTCAACCCGGGGCAGAGAGCCAGCCCGAAGCCCCCGGTCGCCTGAGCGCCCGATGCGTTCGCGAGACTGCCAGTGCGGCGGTTTCGCGTTCTTAATTTCCCTGCTTTCGCATGGGAACGGCAAAGGAGGAAGAGATGAAACTTAATATGTTCTTTTTATTGTTCGACGTGATGATCCTGCTGGCCTACCCGTTCATTTTCATCGCGTCGAAAGCACGCAAATATTTGAGTTTTAAGAGATAATAGCCGCATCACAACACGACATTGCAGAGGAGGCCGCTATGAAGTCAATGAACGATGTGCTGGGGGTCATCATGGGAGGAGGCAAGGGGACGCGACTGCACCCGTTGACCCAGATGAGGTCCAAACCAGCCGTCCCGATCGCAGGCAAGTATCGTCTCATTGACATTCCCATCAGCAACTGCATCAATTCGGGGATTTTCCGCGTTGCGATCCTGACGCAGTTCAATTCTGTGTCGCTCCACCGCCACATTTCCCAAGCCTACAACTTCGACGTCTTCCACACCGGCTGGGTGCAGATCTGGGCTGCCGAGCAGACTCCCCAGAGCGCGGACTGGTACCAGGGCACGGCGGACGCCGTCCGCAAGCAGTTGTTCGAGATCCAGGCCACGGGGGCGGAGTATGTGCTCATCCTGGCGGGCGACCATCTCTACCGCATGGACTACCGCGAGATGGCGGAGTTCCATTGGGAGAAAAATGCCGATATAACGGTGGCAGTCCAGCCCGTCGCGCGAGACGAAGCGTCCCGGTTCGGGATTCTCAAGGTCGAGGCGGACGGTCACATCACTTCGTTCGTCGAAAAGCCCAAAAACCCGGAAGTCCAGAAAAGATATGTCAGCCGAGACGACCCGCAACGCCCGTTCCTGGGTTCGATGGGCATTTACATGTTCAAGACGAAGGTGCTGGCTGACCTGTTGACCTATCACCTGCGGCACGACGATTTCGGCGGTGACATCATCCCTGAATCGATCCAGTCGCACGAGGTGTACGGCTTCGATTTCGACGGGTATTGGGAGGACATTGGGACGATCCGTTCATTCTATGAGACCAATTTGAAGTTGACGAGTTCGGAACCGCCGTTCAATTTTTATGATGTAAAAGCCCCGATCTATACCCATGCGCGGTTTCTGCCGGGCTCGACCGTGGAGGAAAGCAAGTTACAGGATGTTCTGCTGGCGGAGGGATGCCGAATCCGCAGGGCGGAGATCACCCACTCCATCGTCGGCATCCGCAGTCAGATCGCCGAGGGGACGGTGATCAAGGACAGTATCGTCATGGGCGCCGATTACTATGCATCCGAGAAACCGCAGGGGACCATCCCGATCGGGATCGGCAGGAATTGTCACATTGAATTGGCCATCCTCGACAAGAATGTCCGCATCGGCGATGGCGTGGTGATCCTGCCTTTCCCGCCAGATCACAAGGATGTGGAAGGCAGGCTTTATTATGTACGCGATGGGATCGTGGTGATCGCCAAGGATACCGAGATCCCCGCCGGGACGAGGATCGGGCCGGGATGACGAAAAAAAGCGTCCAAGCCAGGTTACATTATTCGAATACGCCAATCTCGACGTAATACCATTTGTCGCCGCGTACCGCAAAGAAACCGACCATGTTTTCATACATTTTAGGGTTTAATTCGCCTATGCTACAGCATCCATTATGAGGAACATAGTCGTATCCCAACGGAATGTCTTGACCATCGTACGAGACACCTACCCTCCCAAATTTCTCGAAAAAATAGAACGGTTTCCCATGTAATAGTTGGAATCCGAAGGATTCGGTGTAACCATAAGTCTCGTTAGAGGAGATCCCGTCCTTGAAAACATCTCCTTTAGTGAATGAGCGGAAGGAACCGTCATCTTGAGTCACGGCTATCTCGACAAACCAGTGGTTTTCAATTGACCACAGTCCACGAATAGCGGTAATCGGCGAGACAGGTGCTTGTGTTGAAAATATCTCATTTCCGTTTTGTGTAATCGTGATATTAAGACCATGACTGGGTTCTGACGACCCTGTTGCCTGGAGGATCTCCTCTGCCTGTATTAATTGACCATTATCCAAATATACTGAATATCCTCCTTCACAGATTGCCCTCGTTCTGTTTCATGCTTTGCTAGTACCGTATTTGCGGTCCCTGTAATTGGTTTGAAAAACAGGGGTTCTGTATCAGGATGCTGTACAAGTTCATATTCTTCTATAGTCAATTCAGGAGGAAAGACCGCTGGCGGAGGCGATAATTCGGGGACACTGATGAACTGAAGAACGAGCGGGTATGTTAGATGTTGCTCTTCACTCACAAGTCCAAATTTGAGCGTATATTCTCCAGCCTCCCCACAGGTAATTCCGAACAGATATACACTTTCGTTATTCTGAGTGGTGGCGCAGGTTTCATTTTTCTCATCAGATGGTCTGATCTGATATTTACCATTCAAATTGAATTCCAGCCAGGCGGTTTGACCTGCTTGTGTGTATATCCATGTATGAACATCCGAAAGTCGAGCGTAATAGACATCGGGGCATATCCTGGGACTAGAGGTACATGAACCCTCTTCATAACTGTGAAATATAGAATAGGAATATTGAAGATATCCAATAGTTCCAAGCGTTTCAGGGGCATTCGAGAGAAATACTGGAGTGGCAATTTGTTTTGCGGGTTCCGGTGGCGTAGGGGTAATAGTTATTGAGGGCGTTTTTGTGGCGATCACAGTTGGTGTTACCACGTCAGGGACAGGCGCGGTGGGAGAGCTTACTTCAGTGTTGGTGATACAGGCTGTTAAGAAAATAATCAAGGCCAGAGATAGCCTGGCAAAATGAAACCGCATCAGGATGATTCCTTTTTTGTTTATGGACGAGTAAGTAATCATATAAAATCCTTCTCGAATTATATGTCAAAGTGTTTTTTGACGGGAATTGCTTCCTGCACAAGAATACACGCCCCCTTCAAATATATCCGAAGGGGGCTAAACTCAAGAGCAGGGATTACAGGCAAGTTTAGGGATAGTCACTAATGTGCAAAAATTGAGAATAGGTGGTTGGTCCAATCCCATAGTTCACTCGATCATTGGTGTGACCGCTGACCCGATGAGGGTTTACGTTAGTGACCATAGCTACATGTTGCCCCGGAATAATGGTCAAATCGCCGACTTGCAAACTCGAAAAACTAATTAAATAAACGCCAGGATACTTGTCAAGATAATCGCGTAAATTGTTGACGCGTATCCAGGCTAAACTACCATAATCTGGATACCAAGTTGAATCTGGAGGAAGTGCCCCGTTTCTCAATGCTTGTGAGACATAATCAGCACAGTTATTACAACGGATGTCGTCATTGGCATTCCATAAATATTTATAAGAGGGATTCCATTTGGTAGTATCCCTTCGTAAAGTAGTGCCACATTGGGACGTTGCAGGTGGGTTTGAAGACCAATAAACAGCATATGATCTTGCGTTCCAGCGGAAATAGTTAACGGTGGCAAGCGCTTCAACCGGCCCGTCAGCAGAAGGTTGAAAATCTGTAAGCAGGTTTTGCCCGATTGCCTCAATGGATGTGTTATAGATTTTGTAATCAATCATCGAATCCCAAGATGGTTTCCCTCTTGTAAACTTGCCCTGTGCCCAAATTACGTTATCAAAGCCCTTGCCGTTGTCTGGGGCTTTATCTGTAAAGGTATCTTTTATTATTTGAAATTGCCCTTTTTCTTCCTTGATTTCAATATTATGTTTGTTCCAAAAGACAATCTCTACACCATCCTGCACAAACTCGTTTACTCCTCTTGTCATTGATTCGATGTAACGATTGAGTTCTGCCTTAATATTTTCGTTATCTGTTTGGTTGAGAGCCCATTTCGCCGCCTGAATCAAAGGGTAATCTTCTGGAGAGGTGGTGATAGGATCCCCGACCATTGTAACTTTCTCATTTAGATTTACAAAATAGACATTACCCCTTTGGATTACCGTAATATCTTGATCCGTTATAAACTGTAAATCTATAGTGATCAGGTTGGCATGTAAGCCTTTGGCGAAGAACTCTTTGTAGAATTCCTGTCTTTCGGAAGCCAGATTGTCCATCTGGGGTGAAAATTCTCCTTTTCGGGCAGTTGTTCCTGTCTTCACGTATTGGCTATAATTTAACAAAACTGCCTCAACGCCCGAAGGCAAAGATGACAGTGGTTTGGCTTTCACGGCGGTCATAGGTATTGCGAGCAACGCTAGAATAGAAAATAACACAAGCACCAACTTGAAATTCCGTGTTTTCATGGGCCATTCTCCTTTGTGAAAATTTTTACATTGTTAGTTTATCTCCTTTGCCACAAGATTTCACTGGAATAAATACCAGTCTTTCCCCTGGTATTTATTCCAGGTCCTTCGGGAAGTATTTGCGATACCAGGCAGCCGCTTCATGCCGTGACGCAACGTCAAGCCTGTCGAAAATGGCCGAGACGTGATAAGCAACCGTCTTAAGTGTTACCCCCAATTGCTTAGCAATTGCCTTGTTGCTCAAGCCTTGCTCCATCAATAAAAGAACTTCGCGCTCGCGTTCGGTCAGTCTTTCCCACTTTTCGCCTGCTTCCCTCTTCCAGTTTTTCGCCCGGATGAGTTGTTCATTGGTAATCAGGTACTCCCCGTGCGCTACGCGGCGAATGGCAGAGATCAGGTTTTCGGATCGTTCGCTTTTATGAAGATAGCCTGCCACCCCCGCCTCAATCATGCCCGCCAGGTAATGATCCCGGTCATGGGCGCTTAATACGAGCGTGACTGTCTCAGGATAATTCTCCCGCACCCACTTCTCGACCTCTGTTGGATCAGTCCCGGGCATTTTCAGATCGAGAAGCAGGATGTCTGGACGAAGTTTCGGAATCAACTCTTTTATGCCATCCCCGTTTTCCGCTTCACCGACGATTTGAATATCGGGAGCGCTCGACAAAATGCCTCGTACCGCCCCTCCGCGCTACGGGGTGATCGTCCGCTAGAAGGAGAGTGATTGTTTTTGGCTTTGCCTGTGTCATCGTATCGTATTCGGGTATAGCGCAAAAGTGTCGGTAGAAAAACCGCAGAAACAACAAGCTGTGGTAAAGAGACATCGCAAGGCGGCTCAGTTATAGCAAAACAGTCGTTTCTACAGCCACTTTTTACGTTTTGTCACATCGGTCAAAAAGTCCCCGACAGTTTTGCGCTACACTCATCGTATTCCTTACCCATATACACCATCTTTACGATCAGTATAATACTCCCGGCAAAAAAAAAACAAGCTCACAAACCCTACTTCAACCCTACGATAATCCTACAAATTTCGTAAAAACGTCCCTAACAGATTGGCGTGACCAATCTATTTCTCTTCTCATTAATCTGGTTTGATGAGGCTTGACAGCCTTGTAACGGAGGAATACACTTATCCGCGCTTGGGGAACAGCCATGACGCTTTTTGCGCCAATCGGTTGTCGTCGGGACATGGCGTAATGCCATTGGCAATCGAAAACGCTTTCGTAACGTTTGGCGAGACCAAAAGGAGGCTTATGGTCTCGCTTTACTTTGCAAATTGCGCGGGCTCCTCGATCAAACTACAGGAGATTCTATAAATGGCTCAGGAAAACGGAAGTATTAACGAGCACGAACATGACTGGCACACGCTCAAACCCGACCAGGTGCTCAAACATTTCGAGGTTCAGGATAACGGTTTAACGACCGACGAAGCCAAAAGACGGCTGGAACAATATGGCCCGAACCCGTTGAAGGAGGCGCCGCGTCCCACCTTCCTGCAGACGTTATGGGAACAGCTGAATAATTTTGTAGTGATCCTGCTGATCGTGGCATCAGTGATTTCGGCTTTGCTAGGAGATTATGTGGAAGCCGCCGCCATCATGGCGATCGTGATATTGAACGCCATTTTGGGGATCGTCCAGGAAAGGCGCGCAGAGGAGGCGCTGGCCGCCCTCAAGAAACTGGCTGCACCCGACGCCCAGGTGATACGCGATGGGCACCGTACGACCGTCCCATCGTATGAACTGGTGCCGGGCGATATCGTCTTCCTGGAAGCGGGCAATTTCATCCCTGCCGATATCCGCCTGCTGGAGGCGGTCAATTTGCGGGTGGAGGAAGCCTCACTGACCGGGGAATCGCTGGCGGTCCAGAAAAATGCCGCTTCGGTCCTGGATAAAAATGTCCCGCTGGGTGACCGCAAGAACACGGCTTTCCTGGGGACGGTCGTCTCCTACGGCCGCGGACGCGGCGTTGTCACCGGCACCGGCATGCGCACGCAGTTGGGTCTCATCGCCACCATGCTCCAGAACGTGGAAACGGAGGAAACCCCGCTCCAGCGCAGGCTCGACCAATTGGGCAAATCACTGAGCGTCGCGGCGCTTTTCCTTGTGGCGATCGTTTTCATCGTTGCACTCATCAACTACACGAATATCAACGAACTCTTTACAGGACCGCTGGCATACCTGGCGGAGAACGTGGCTGAGATCACGGAAGTCTTCATCATTGCCATCAGCCTTGCGATCGCGGCCGTGCCGGAGGGACTCCCCGCCGTTGTGACCATCTCCCTCGCCCTCGGGATGCGCGAGATGATCAAACGCCACGCACTCATCCGAAAGCTGGCTTCCGTTGAGACGCTTGGGTCCGCCACCGTGATCTGTTCCGACAAGACCGGCACCCTGACCCAGAACGAAATGACCGTCACGCGCCTGTGGGCAGACGGACAGTTCATTGAGGTCACAGGCACCGGTTACGTTCCAAAGGGCGAATTCCTTGCGGACGGCAAACCTGTCGACATCAAGAAATATCCCGCCGCGCTGACAACTCTCTGGCTCGGCATGTTGAACAACGACTCGTCCATCGAGATCACCGGCGAAAAAACTCGCAGCAGACCTATCGCATCGTCGGCGACCCGACCGAGGGGGCGTTGTTGGTGGCGGCGGCCAAGGCGGGGGAAACGTATGTGGAGGTGAAGCAGGCTTACCCACGCGAGAGCGAGGTCCCATTCGACTCGGACCGCAAACGCATGATCACGATCCACGATGTGAGTCAGCCTGATCCCAATGACTTTTCGCCCTTCTACGACGAGGAAAGCAAAGGCTGGGACGTGATCGCCGTCAAGGGCGCGCCGGACATCGTCCTGGAACTGTGCACACAATACCAGGATGCCAACGACCAGCCGCAGCCCATGGATGAGAATGCCCGCAAACGCATCCTCGAGGCGAACGAGGCGATGACAAAGGATGCCCTGCGCGTACTCGGTCTTGCCTACCGTTTGGACGAAAACGTCCCCGACAATCCCGAAGAACTTAAGACGGACGAATTGGAAAAAGACCTGGTGTTCGTCGGTTTGATCGGCATGATCGACCCGGCTCGTACCGAAGTGAAACCCGCCCTTGAAAAGGCGCGCGAGGCGGGCATCCGCACGATCATGATCACGGGCGATTACCCGAACACGGCGCACGCCATTGCCGAGACCATCGGCATGCTCAAGCACGGCAGGGGCGTGATGACGGGCGCACAAATCGACACGCTCTCGGATGACGCGCTCAGGGATGTCATCAATAAAACGTCTGTTTTTGCCCGCGTTTCCCCCGAACACAAGATGCGCATCGTGGACGCCTTGCAAGCCAATGGCGAGGTCGTGGCGATGACCGGCGACGGCGTCAACGACGCGCCCGCCATCAAGCGCGCGGATATCGGCGTGGCGATGGGCATCACGGGCACGGATGTCGCCAAGGAGACCGCCGACATGGTGCTCACGGACGACAACTATGCCAGCATCGTCGCGGCGGTGGAGCAGGGACGCATCATCTATTCGAACATCCGCAAGTTCGTGTTCTTCCTGCTCTCCTCGAACATGGCGGAGATCATGATCATTTTCCTCGCCACGCTGGCGGGACTCCCCGCCCCGCTCACGGCGATCCAATTGCTGTGGCTCAACCTCATCACGGACGGCGCACCGGCGCTTGCGCTGGCGGTCGAAAAAGGCGACCCGGATATCATGCAGCAAAAGCCGCGGGCAAAGAACGAGCCGATCGTCAACCGCTCCATGTCTGTCGGGTTGGTCATTCAAACCATCGTGCAGACCGGCGCAGTGCTGACCGCCTTTGGTCTTGGTTTGATCTGGCATCTTGAAGCTGGCGCGTCCGTCGTTGGAAACCCGCTCACCTATATCCTCAACCACGATTGGCAGGGCGTGGATGTGCAGACCGCCGAAACGATGGCGTTCGTCACGCTTTCGTTATGCGAACTCTTCCGTGCCTACACCGTCCGTTCGGAGCGCGCCTCGCTTTTCAGCATCGGCGTCTTCTCGAACCGTTACATGCAGTATGCTGTCGGACTTTCCATCGCGTTGCTCCTGCTGGTATGTTCCGTGCCCTTCCTGCAACCGATCTTCAACACGCACTTCCTGAGCCTGCGCGAGTGGGGCGTGGTCCTGGGTCTGGCGATCATCCCTGCCATTGCAGAAGAGATCACGAAATTCTTCCTGCGCCTGAAAAAGGCATGATAAATCCCTGAAAATCCGAAAATTCACGTTCGTCCTAAAAATCCCGCCGTTGTGCGGGATTTTTCATTGAAATTCTTAAAAACTGCTTTAGGATTTCAAAAATGGATATTGACAATTATTATTTATTGTTGTATTATATTCAATAATTCAAAACAAAACATAAATAAATTCAACTCCGAAATACGTTTTATTAAGATCTGCTTCAAAACAGGAGTTTGCCATGTCCCAATTTGCAGTCGAAGCCAATCAACTCGTCAAGAAGTTCCCTGCCCGCCCGGGGACGGGAGATAAGCCTGTCGAAGGCGAATCAGTCCCAAGTCCAAAAAAGAAGCGCTGGCAATTTTGGAAGAAGGAACCCAAAGCCATGTTCACCGCCGTCAGCGGCGTCGACATCCAGATCGAGCACGGCGAGATCTTCGGCTTGCTCGGTCCGAACGGCGCGGGCAAGTCCACTACGATCCGCATGTTGTGCACCCTGCTCGAACCCACGAGCGGCACGGCGCACGTCAACGGCTACGACATCGTCAGGCAGGCGAACGATGTGCGGCGCAGTCTGGGCACCCTGTTGGCGGGCGAACGCAGTATTTACTGGAAACTGACCGGGCGCGAGAACCTCGAATATTTTGCGGCGTTGTATCACATCCCGCCCGCAGTGGCGAAGAAGCGCGTCGACGAGTTGATTGAACGCATGGAACTCAAGGACCGCGCCAACGAACTCGTCGAAAAATATTCGACAGGGATGCGCCAACGCGTCGCCATCGCCAAGGCTTTACTTGCCCGCCCGCCCATCCTTTTACTGGACGAACCCACGCTCGGGCTGGACCCCCAGGCTGCCCGCAACTTAAGGGAACTGATCGCGCAACTGAAGCAGGAGGGACACACCATCCTGCTGACAACGCACTACATGGAGGAAGCGGATCAACTCTCCGACCGCATCGGCATCATCGACATGGGCAGGATCATCGCCCTCGACACCCCCGAAGGACTCAAGCGCCGCATCGAACAGAAGGAGATCATCCGTCTCGAGGTCAGCGGCTGGCAGGCATATATCGGCGAAAAACTGCTGGCGCTTCAAGAGGTGGAGAATCTCGTCGCACACCGCCAGGCGGAGGCCGACATGTGGGAAGTGAGCATGCAGGCGACGAAC
>CAVQYK010000008.1:0-25310 GCA_963718215.1 uncultured Chloroflexia bacterium | reverse complement strand
TAATTCGTCATTGCGAGCATAGCGAAGCAATCTCCAACACTGTCAAACAGATAGTTTCGCCCTACCCGGGCTCACCCTGACGGGAAGAAAATTATGAAATTCGCAACCATCTCAACGCTTCGACATACGTCCCAGCCTGCTCTCGTGATCGAGGACAGGTCCACACCCTGCCCTTTGCAGACATGTACGCCGTCATGGAAGTGGGCGCGGAGAAAGGCGCAAAAAAGGCATCGAAGGATTCGCTTTCGGTGGACGAAGTGAAATTCCTTTCACCGCTCAAGCCTTTCACACTGCGCGATGGGTATGCCTTCGAACAGCATGTGATGACCGCCAACCGCAACCGCGGGCGCGATGTACCGAGGAGTGGTATGAATTCCCGTTTTCTACTTCACCAACCCCAATGCCGTGTTCGGACATGACGACGAGATTCCATATCCGCATTACACGGACGCCATGGACTACGAACTCGAGATCGCGGCGGTGATCGGCAAAGGCGGGATGAACATCAAGCCAGAGGACGCGCCGAACCATATCTTGGGATACACCATCTTCAACGACTGGTCTGCGCGGGATGTTCAGAGAAAGGAAATGGCCGTGGGGCTTGGTCGCCAAGGGTAAGGATTTTGCGTCGGCGTTTGGCCCGCTCATCGTCACGCATGAAGCGCTTGCCGATAAGTGGACGGGCAGGCCGGGCGTGTATGACCTTGAGATGTCGGCAAAGGTCAACGGGAAGGAATTGTCCAGAGGCAACTTCAAGGATATGCACTGGTCGTTCGGGGAGATCATCGCGCGCATTTCTGATTCGGTCATGCTCCACCCTGGTGACGTGATCGGCTCGGGGACGGTCGGCACAGGCTGCCTGCTCGAGTTGACGAAGTTCCAGGGTCCGTGGCTGAACGAAGGCGATGTGGTCGAACTGGAAGTGGAACGGATCGGCGTCCTGAGAAATACGGTCGGGAGAAAAGGTCAGTAACCTCCACCCTGACCAGGAGATTCTGATGGAAAGCACGTTAGCCCACGAGATCGAGTTGTACCCGTATGAAACCTTCAAGGCGCTGCTGGACCATGAAGTCAACCGGTCGAGGCGGTACGGGAGTCCACTGACGCTCGTCCACCTCGCGGTCGAAACGGATAAGGGCGTGCACATGCCCAGCACGGCGCAGAAATGTTCGCCATCAACGTCCTCAACCTGCAGGTCCGCGAGACGGATATTCCCTGCAAGAAGGACAACGAATTCCTGGTGCTCCTGCCTTCCACCGATCATAAAGGCGGACGCATTGTATGTGAGCGCCTGGAAAATTTTTCAATTTGGAAGCCCGGAGATACGACAAGGTCTCGTTCAAAATGAACGTGTACATCGGCATGGCAACCCTGCCCGGCGACCGCTCCATTTCCAGCCAAAAACTGATGGACAATGCCCTGCTGGCCTTGAGACACGCCCGTGAAAATCGGCTCACCACCACAGTCATTTATTCCGAAATCAAACCATAAAGGAGCAACGCATGCCCTTCTATCATAAACTCGGACAGATCCCCCACAAGCGCCACACGCAATTCAGCAAACCCAACGGCGAACTGTATCGCGAAGAACTGATGGGACTGGAGGGATTCTCGTCCCTGCAATCGATCCTGTATCACAACTTCATCCCGCCGCGCGTCAAGCATGACGGAAGACATCGGCTCTCGCCTGCCCGAAACTGTGGACTTCGGCCCGATCCGTCACCGCGCCTTCAGGACTTCCGACATTCCGCTGGGCGGCGATGCAGTCTCAGCGCGGATTCCCCTGCTTGGCAACAAGGATGTGATCCTGGGCGTGGCGCGCGCCTCCAAAAGCATGGATTATTTCTACCGCAACGCGCAAGCCTACGAGACCTGGTGGGTGCACGAAGGAAGCGGCGCATTGAAGTCACAATTCGGGAATCTCAAATTCCGCAAAGGCGATTACATCGTCATCCCGTTTGGAACGACCTGGCAGCTGCACATTGACGGAAGCGAGGCGCGCTTCTTCACCATCGAGAATCCGTCACAGATCGAGCCGCCGAAACGCTACCGCAACCATTTCGGTCAACTGCTCGAACATGCACCCTACTGCGAACGCGACATCCGCGTGCCCGAGGAACTGGAAACGCACACCGAGCGCGGCGAATTCGAGGTGCGCATCAAGGTGCGGGACCGCCTATCCAAACACATTCTGGATTACCATCCCTTCGATGTGGTCGGCTGGGACGGGTATCTCTACCCGTGGATCTTCAACATCGAGGACTTCGAGCCCATCACGGGACGCGTCCACCAGCCGCCGCCGGTGCATCAGACTTTCGAAGCGCACAATTTCGTCGTCTGCTCGTTCGTGCCGCGCCTGTTTGACTATCATCCCGATGCCATCCCCGCGCCGTACAACCACTCGAACGTCAACTCGGACGAGGTCATCTATTACGCCGAAGGCAACTTCATGTCCCGCAAAGGCATTGACCGCTGTGACATCTCCATGCATCCGTATGGACTTGCCGCACGGTCCGCAGCCCGGCATGACCGAAGCCAGTCATCGGCAAAAAAGAAACGCAGGAACTGGCTGTCATGGTGGATACGTTCTATCCCTTGCACCTCACCAGGGAAGCGCTTGGAATACGAGAAGCCTGAATACCAGTCCACGTGGATGGAGGGGAGCGGAGAATAAAACAGACATATCAAAAGTAGTTCATTGATATACAATAGAAGAAATATATTAGCGACGGGCAGAAAGCCCGTCGTTTTGCGGAGGCAACCATGAATCTCTCAACATCCCAGATCACAGATACAAAATTCAGGAAGATCACTAAAAAGATCGTCTCCGAAATGAAACGGCTGGAGGTGCCCGGCGTTGCCATCGGCATCTACCACAAAGGGAAAGAATTCACGGCTGGTTTCGGCATAACGAGCGTGGAACATCCGCTCCCGGTCACGCCCGATACGCTTTTCCAAACTGGCTCCATCAGCAAAACATTCACAGGCACATTGCTGATGATGCTCGTCGAACAAGGCAAAGTGGACCTCGATGCGCCTGTCCGCAAGTACATCAAGGATTTCAAACTCAGCGATGAAAACGTGGCAAAGAAGGTCACGGTCCGGCATCTGCTCACGCACATGGGCGGATGGGTCGGCGATTACTTCAACGAGTTCGGCAACGGCGACGATGCGCTCGACCAGCATGGTGAAGGATATCGCCAAACTGCCGCAAGTCCAGCCGCTGGGGACGATCTGGTCGTATAACAACACGGGATTCAACGTCGCTTCGCGGATCATCGAGGTCGTCACAAAGAAGCCCTACGAACAAGCCGCGCAGGAAATGTTGTTCGATCCGCTTGGGCTGGACATGACCTTCTTCTACCCCAGCGACATCCTGTTCACGCATCGCTTCGTCGTCGGGCACCAGAAGGTGAAGGGAAAGGTCCAGGTGGCGCGTCCGTGGGCGATCGGCAGGGCAGGCAACGGCGTGGGAGGAGTCGTGTCAGCACGGTCCGCGACCTGCTCAAGTATGCGCGCTTCCACATGAGCAACGGCAAGAAGAATCTCATCTCAGGCAAAAGTCTGCGGGCGATGCGAGTCCCGCAGGCGGATGCGGGTCCGCGCGGCATGATGGGGATCACATGGTTCATCCGCGATGTCGGCAAGTTCAAAGTATACGCGCACGGCGGCGCGACGAACGGTCAACAGGCATATTTCTTCTACATCCCCGACAAAGATTTTGCCTGCGCCATCCTGACCAACAGCGACGATGGCGGCATCATCACAGCGGGGATTTTCGGACTGGTTCTCGAAACCTATTTCAAAATCATCCTGCAACCCACCCGAGCCCATCGAGGTCCCGGTGAAGGAACTCAACGAGTACGCCGGGCGTTATAAGATCGGAACCGAGTGCTTCGATATCAAGGTCAAGGGCAAATATCTGATGTACCATCACATCCCGCTCGGGGGCTTCCCGACGCCTGATACGCCGCCCGGTCCCGCCATGCCGCCGATGCGCTTCCAGTTCTACGAAAAGGACAAGGTCATCGGGCTGGACGAACCCTACAAAGGCGCGCTGGGCGACATCATCCGTGACAAGGATGGGCGCGTGGAATACTTCCGCGTTGGCGGACGGGCGCACAAAAAGATCAAGTGAGTTCAAATGAAAAACAGAACACGGACACTACTGACAACCCTGGTACTGATCACATCCCTTTTTGCCTGCAACATGCCGGAGGTGGAACAGGTCCCGCCGCCGGGCGACGTGCAGACCGCCGCCGCGTTGACGGTGGAAGCGCTGTTAATCCCCCCTTCGGTCACTGTAACGGCTCGGCAGGGAGAACAACCTATCCTGCCCAACACCCCCGCCTCCACCCCTACACTGACGGCTGGTCCAACCGGCACGATCACGCCCACCTATTCCGTGCCGATGCTGAAGGTGCTGGAACAGACCAATTGCCGCACCGGTCCCGGGCAGGACTACCCCATCGTACACACATACCTGGTCTGGAAGGAACTCGAGATCGTCGGGGCGTATCCGCAGGAGAATTACTGGCTGGTGAAGTCCGCAGAAAGCCCGTCAGGCACATGCTGGTTGTGGGGCGAGTACGTGGAAGTGAGGGGGAGTTACTGGGCTGTTTCGAGCGTCACACCGCCGCCGACAGCGACCAAGGCGCCGCCCAGGCGCCGTCCATTCAAGAGTGGACCTTCAGTTGCAACGTCGGGCAGGTGACGGTTTCCATCAAATGGACAGACCGCGCTGCTGACGAGGGCGGTTACCGCGTCATTCGGGATGACCAGGCGGTTGCCGAACTGCCAGCCGATTCCCAGTCCTACGCCGAGACCATCCCCTACGCCTCGGGAGACCAATTTGTGTACTTCATCGAGGTCTACAACGTGACCGGTCCCGTGCGGAGCTCGCCCATGCAGTTCTCATGCCCGTAGGTTCCTGTCATTGCGAGCCATCGCGCTGAGCGGAGGACTAGTCCGAAGACGAAGCGGGGGTCGAAGCAATCTTCACCGTGCCATATCCGAGGCGCTGCCGTCGCGGAGGCTTCGACTGCTTGCCGCTTTCAGCGTCACTCCGCCACCCTTCGGGTACGATGTCAGCGATATTATGAAAAAGGACTTGCATCTCTGCAAGTCCTTTTGATTTACGCTTCTTCCAACTGTTCCTTGATCTTCTTCGTCATCTTGCCGCGGTCGTCCGTTTTGAGAATGCGCTTGCGGATGCGGTACGACTCAGGCGTGACTTCGAGCAGTTCGTCGTCAGAGAGGTACTCGATCGCCTCGTCCAGGGACATGCGGCGGGGCGGCGTGAGGCGGATCTCCATGTCCCCACCCGCTGAGCGGATATTCGTCAGATGCTTCTTTTTGCAGATATTGATCGGCATATCCTGCCCGCGCGTGTTTTCGCCGATCACCATGCCTTCATAGACCGAAACACCCGGACCGATAAACAGCGTGCCGCGCTCTTCCGCGTTCTTCAAGGCGTAGGCGGTTGAGTCGCCCGCCTCCCACGCGACCAGCGAACCGGTCGTGCGCGTGGACATGGGGCCTGCCATTTCATCGTAGCCGTGGAAGATGGTGTGCATGACACCCTCGCCGCGCGTGGATGTGAGGAACTGATAGCGGAAGCCGAGCAGACCGCGCGTGGGTGCGATATAGACCATGCGCGTCATTCCCTGACCCGCGTCATGCATCTCCATCATTTTGGCCTCTTCTACTCCCGAGCATTTCCACCACGACACCGACAGTCTCGTTGCTGGTCTCAATGTGGACTTCTTCGTAAGGCTCGAGCAACTCTCCATCCTCCGCCTTGTGGAAGATGACCTCGGGGCGCGAGACCTGGAACTCATAGCCTTCGCGCCGCATGGTCTCGATGAGGATGCCAAGGTGCAACTCGCCGCGGCCTGAAACGAGAAAGTTCTCGGCCGATTCGGTCTCTTCGACCCGCAAAGCGACATTGGTGCGCAGTTCATCGAATAAGCGTTCGCGCAATTTGCGGGAGGTCCCCCACCTGCCTTCGGTGCCTGCAAATGGCGAGGTGTTGACGCCAAACGTCATGCGGACGGTGGGCTCCTCCACTTTGATGGTGGGCAAGTGCAATGGGATTTGCGGGGTCGGCAAGCGTTTCGCCGATGCCGATCTCACTCAAGCCCTGCCAGCGAGACAATATCGCCCGCGGTGGCTGATTCGATCTCGATCTTGTTCAGACCCTGGAAGGTATAGAGATACTTGGCGGATTCGGGAAGCGTGCGTCCAGCCACGGTCATGCGCGCAAGTTTCTGGCCGGCCTTGATCGTGCCTGCAGAAAATACGCCCGATGGCGGTCACGCCACGGTAATCGTCGTAGCCGAGCATGGTGACGAGCAATTGCAGGGGCGCGTCCGGGTCCACTTTGGGGGCAGGGACACGCTTGAGGATGACGTCGAACAGGCAGGCGAAGTCAGGGTCGAGGTCCGGGGTGAGACCCGCTTTTCCAGCGGTCGCCTGGGCGTAGATGATGGGGAAATCCGCCTGTTCCTCGCTTGCGCCGAGTTCGATGAACAGGTCGAAGGTCTCGTTGAGGACGCGGGAGGGCTCGGCGTCCTTGCGGTCGATCTTGTTGATGACCACGATGGCTTTGTGTCCCATTTCGAGCGCCTTCTTGAGCACGAAGCGGGTCTGCGGCATGGGACCTTCCGCCGCGTCCACGAGCAGGAGCACGCCGTCCACCATGTTCATGACGCGTTCCACCTCGCCGCCGAAATCGGCGTGACCGGGCGTATCCACGATGTTGATCTTGATCGGTCTTGCCGGTGGCGGGGTCGGGGACGGTGATGGCGGTGTTCTTGGCAAGGATGGTAATGCCGCGTTCGCGTTCGAGGTCGTTGGAATCCATGATACGTTCTTCGACGTGCTGGTTGTCGCGGAAGGTGTGCGACTGGCGCAGGAGACCGTCCACGAGGGTGGTCTTGCCGTGGTCCACGTGGGCGATGATGGCGATATTTCGGAGGTCGGTTCGTTCGATAAGCATTTTTTACACCTAAATTTCAGTTAGTCGTTAGCGATTAGCAATTAGCTCTTAGCGGTTGGTTTCTGGATAATGACGGTAGAAGGTCGACTGTAGACTGGATTGAGTCATTGTCCTCGCCACGGTCTGAAGGTATACACACAAAAACCCCCGACGGAAGGGGCCGAGGGTTTCTTGAAAGGTCTTCGGCGTGCGGACTGTATTTTATCAGATGGATGAGGTTTGAGGAAGGGAGAGACCTGGAGTTCTTCTAGAACTCCGAGGTCTGCATTTATCCCAACCGCGGAGCAAGCACAACCCGAAAACCGTAGTCGATTCCTAGAGATCGGGTTGCACCTGCCGCGAAACGCCGCGCGCACGCCCCTTGCTTCAATGTACGAACGAGCCGCCGCGCAGAACACGGAGAACATCGTCGCCAGGCTTTCAAATTTTCGCGGCCGTCTCTCGGATTATATGGATATTTAAAATCGGGGGTATCAACTTTTTTACCCCATAGGCTGGCGGTCCATTCCCAGACGTTACCGGACAGGTCACAGACACCATAAGGCGAGTCGCCCTGTGAGGAAAAGGCGCCAACCGGGGTTGTGCCTCCGCGCCCACTTTCTTCGAATTGCAAAAGGCGGGATTGAACTCATTTCCCCACAGGTACTCGCGCCCATCTGTGCCGCGGGCGGCTTTCTCCCATTCGGCTTCGGTCGGCAGGCGGAAGACCAGTCCGCTGGGTACGAACTATCCAAAATTTGGTTTCAGCCAGTCGCAATAGGCGATGGCGGAATGCCATGTCACATTGACACACGGGTGTTTCAATTTCGACTTCCCAATCTCTGACACCCCAATCGTTCTTGAAATTGCCTCCTTACAAACTCAGAAAACTGTTCATTGGTCACGGGGAAGCGCGCGATCAAAAATCATAGGGGATATTCAACTTGTGTTGCAGGCTTTTCAGTCGTCATTAGGCAGTTCGTTGTCGGTTGTACTTCCCATCAGAGAACTCGCCATGCGGCACTTTGACGAACTCGATTCCCCCGAAGCCAGGTCTTCACTTTGGCGGGCGGCGGGGTAAAGGTCGCGCCGGAGAATTCGGGCGGGATGTACAGGTCGAGATCGGAATCGGGTTCGGAAGGGAGCTATCAGTTCACCAAGGCGGGGCGTTTTTGAGGCGTTGGGGCGGGCGCAGGCTCGGCTTTTTGGGGAGTTTTTGTTGCGTTCGTGGCAATTCCCAACTTGTCTGCACGAATTTTCAAGCTGGTCAGCAGGCGTTCGTAGGCTTCCGGGCGCGCCTCGGCTGGGAAGTAGTCCAGCCATTGCCAGGAGCGTAAACTGCGCGGCAGTTGGCAGTCTTCCAGCCGCAACGGGATGACGAAGATGGTCCCTTCGGTCATATTCAACGCCACGTCCAATACGAGGCGCAATTCCCGCTGGATGTACCCTTCCTTGTTGACCGAGTTGTCCGTTAGAAAGACCACCACGATGTGGGAAGCCTCGACCGCCTTATCGATCTCCATGTTCCAGTCCATGCCCGGCAGGAGTTTCTTTGGTCCAGCCACGGGTCGATCCAGCCTTCGGCGTTCAACAGTTTATAGACCTCGTTCACGACGGCTTGTCGTGGGAGGAGTGGCAGAGAAATACCCTGAGTTGTTTCGGCGCGTCGGGCATGGATAACTCCCTGTGACGGTGAATTTTTTCGAATTATACCCAAAAACCTGTGTATAATCCCGTCCGTTATGAGATACGAACGTTCCGGACAACATCTTCCTGTGCATCGGCGTGCGTGGCTTTATCTCGAGGGCTTCCTCGAATCGCGCCTGTTGCCTGGATGAGATAGTCCGTTTTGTCGTTATTTCACGCCGTGGCGCTCAGCGCCGCGGCGTTTTTGTTTAATCGGTTGGAGACCTGACAGGTTTCGAAAACCTGTCAGGTCTTTTGATAATATTGGAGCACACATGATCTCGATCACCGTTTCAAACGCCACCCTGATCCTCGGCGCGCACACCATCTTCCGCGACCTGAGTTGGGAGATCCAGCACGACCAGAAGATCGGTCTGATCGGACCCAACGGCGCGGGGAAATCGTCCCTGCTCAAGTTGATCACCGAGGAGCACACCCCCGAAAAAGGCGGGACGGTCATCCGCGCCCGGGGTGTGACGGTCGGATACCTGCCCCAGCACCCCGAATTCGACCCGCAGCGCACCGCCATTTCGCTGGCGCTGGAGGGAAATCCGCGCGTCGCAGAAATTGACGAGGAACTGAACCGCCTCGAAAAGAAAATTGGGCGACCCGGACGTCTACAACAACCCAAAATCCCTCGAACGCACCCTGGATGCCCAGCACAAACTGCTGGAGGAGTTCGAGTCGCTGGGCGGGCTGAACTACGAGTCGCGCGTCCGCGAGTTGCTGCGCGGGCTGGGCCTGCCCGAATCGGACTTCGAGAAGCCGGTCCGCGCGCTGAGCGGCGGGCAGAAGAAACTGATCGGGCTGGCGCGGCTGCTGCTCCTGCGCCCGTCCGTGCTGCTGCTGGACGAGCCGGACAATCACCTCGACATGCCCGGGCAAGGAATTTCTCGAGAAATTGATCAATGACTACCCCGGCGCGGTTGTCATCATCTCCCATGACCGCTATATCCTCGACGCGGTCGCCACCCACATCGCCGAGATCGAAGACGGCAAGATCACGACCTTTACCGGCAACTACACCGAGTTCATCGTGGACAAGGAGGAACGCCTGGCACGGCAGGAGGAACTGTACCAGATCCAGCAGCGCGAGATCGGGCGGCTCGAGATGGCGCTGAAACGCTACAGGCAATGGGTGGTGTTCAACGACAAGTTCGCTACCCGCATCCACAACATGGAAGCGCGCATCGAACGCATCGAGAAGATCGAGCGTCCCGTGCTCGAACGCCGCAAAATGGACCTCGCGCTGAACGGCTGGCGCGGCTCGAACCAGGTGCTGGAGTTTGAGCATGTTTCAAAGTCCTTTGCCAACTCACAGGGCGGGAGGACCCCGCCCCTGCCAGACCGATCAATCTTGAATGATCTTAATTTCCTCATCCGCCACGGCGAGCGGGTGGGGCTGATCGGCGCGAACGGCGCGGGGAAGTCCGTGCTGCTGCGGCTGATCCTGGGAAAAGAACAGCCGACACAGGGCGAGATCAAGATCGGACCGAGCGTGAAGGTCGGTTACTACGCGCAAGAGCACGAGACGCTGGATTTCGACAAGACGGTCCTCGACACCGTCCGCCTGTTTGGGAACATGAGCGAGGGACGAGCCGTTTCACTCCTGACCCGTTACCTGTTCACCTACCGTCAGGCGACCCAGAAGGTCGGGGCGCTTTCGGGCGGCGAACGGAGCCGTCTGCAACTGGCGCTGCTCGTCCTCTCGGATGCGAACTTCCTCCTGCTCGACGAACCGACCAATAACCTCGACATCGCCTCCGCCGAGGTGCTGGAGAACGCCCTCGATGAGTTCAACGGGACGGTGCTGGTCATTTCGCACGACCGCTACTTCCTAGACCGCACCGTGAGCCGCATCTTCGAGTTGAGAGACGCGCGGATCACCGAGTACATCGGCGGGTATAGCGACTACGCGGCAAAGGCTGGGACAATTTCCCTCGGGGCGAAGCAGGCAAAGGCGTAGAGAGAGGCGTCCCTGTCGTCCTGGAACCGTTTTTCGAGAAAGACCGTTCTTAAATCGTACAGACAACGTCCAAAAACCCGAAAGGCTTAGATGGTATAATTCCCGCCCGTATGACTCAAGAACCTCCTCTTCACAAAAAACCAGGGTCTGCCCCACCTGCGGGACGCGCCTGAGCGAAAACGCCACGCGCTGTCTCGTTTGCGGGACGGAATTGACCGCCAAGGCGGCTCCAAAATCGAAAAAAACCGGGACCGGGATGCAGGCGAGCCGCATGCCCGAGGTCACGCTCAGTCTGCCGGCGGCGCTCGGCGCGCTGGTCATCATCCTGCTGATCGGTGCGGCGGTGGTGTATTTTGCGCTGGGTTCAGGTCTCACGGGCACCTCGCTCGTCACCCCAACCCCTGCCGGGACCGCCACCCTGACCCCGACCGCCACCGTGCCCGCCACGGAAACCCTTCCGCCCACGCCCATCCCGACTGAGACGCCCCTGCCGCCGTTCGATTACATCGTGCGCGCAAACGACACCTGCGGCGGTATCGCGGTCGCGTTCGGCGTTTCGGTGCAGAGTATCGTCATCCAAAACAACCTGCCGGCCTCCTGCATCATCTCCGTGGGGCAGACGCTGAAGATCCCCTATCCCACGCCCACCCCTGCGCCGCCGCCCACAGGCATCCCCAACCAGGCCACACAAACCGCGCAGGCTTGTGAAAAGATCTCGTACACTGTGCAGGCGAACGATACGCTTTCGAGCATCGCCCTGAACTATAACGTCCCGCAGGAGGCGATCAAGTTCTACAACGGACTTTCGACCGACAATGTATTTCTTGGACAGCCGATCGTCATCCCGTTATGCGAACGGTTCGCCACTCCTGGACCGACCCCCACGGCGACCCTGCCGCCTCCCTATCAGGCCCCGAACCTGCTCCTGCCTGCGGACGGCGCCGCCTTCACCCTGGCAAATGACGTGGTCACGCTGCAATGGGCGTCCATAGGCACACTGCGCGACAATGAGGCCTACCAGATCACCATTGAAGACGTGACCTCCGGTCAGGGACTGCGCATCACGGATTATGTGACCGACACGAAATACATCGTCCCGACCTCCTTCCGCCCGAACGACAACCTGGCGCATGTCATCCGCTGGTGGGTCACCACTGTCCGCCAGAACGGCGTGGACGATCAGGGACAGCCAATCTGGGATTCGGCTGGAGCGCTCAGCGAAAAGCGTGTTTTCACGTGGGTGGGAGTGGCTGTCCAGGGCTCACCCAGCCCATAATTGATAGAAGGCTCGGACATGATAAATCGAATCCGCCATGTCTGCAAAGGGGAAAGATGTGGCGGTTTCTGTTTTAATGCCCAAAAATTCAAATCAACCTCCGGGGACGCGGCTCGAGCGAAGAGGAGAAACAGCATGGATGTACGCTCATACAACAAGGATGCCTGGAATAAACAGGTGGAAGACGGCAACCGCTGGACAAAAGTTGTAGATCCCGAGGTCATTGCCAAGGCAAGACAGGGGGATTTTTCGATCGTGCTCACGGAAAACATCCCTGTGCCGAAACGCTGGTTCCCCCCGCTCCAGGGCGCGGACGTGCTGTGTCTGGCCTCGGGCGGCGGCCAGCAGGGACCGGTCCTGGCGGCGGTCGGGGCGAACGTAACCGTCTTCGACAACTCCCCCGCCCAATTGAAACAGGACCAGCTGGTGGCGGAGAGGGAGACGCTCCCCCTGCGGACGGTGGAAGGTGACGCGGCAGACCTGTCCATGTTCGCGGATGGGTCGTTCGACCTGGTCTTCAATCCCTGCTCGACCGTTTTCATGGCGGATGTCCGCGCCGTGTGGAGGGAATGTGCGCGCGTCCTGCGCCCCGGCGGGATCCTGATGACCGGCTCGATGAACCCGGTTCACTACATCTTCGACCTGTTCAAAATGGATGAGGGGGTTCTGGAAGTGACGCATCAGATCCCCTACTCCGACCTGACCAGCCTGCCCAAAGAGGACCTGGACGAGCAGATCGGGAAAGGCCTGCCCGTGGAATTCGGCCACTCGCTGACCGACCTGCTCGGAGGCCAGCTGGACGCAGGGTTCGTCATCACGGACCTGTACGAGGATTACATGCTGGAATCGCCCCTGCACAATTACCATCCCAGTTTTGTTGCAACGCGGGCAGTGAAGAAGTAGCCGCAATAAGCAAGACCGCAGGGCTGAGTTCAGCCCTGCGGTCTTTTATCTTACTGGAACGACTGACGCTATTGCTAACTAGGGCAGTTCGTTGACCCTGTCTCTACCTGGAGGCGAGACCGGGCTGAACGTGGCAAGGAAATTGATGAACGCCTGCAGGTCATTGCCGCCATCGAGTTTCGGGGCGGTCACCGTGCGGAAGGTGGTGAAGTTGTCACCGCCATCGGCAAGGAAGTTGTTAACAGTGATCACGTAGGTCGCGGCAGGATCGAGCGGGATACCGTTCAACTTCACATTCGTGATCGAGACCGAGGTACAGACGCCCGACGCGATCGTCGTCTTCAGGTCATAGGTAAAGCCCTGGGATACGCCCAAGTGCAGGAACGCACGGCTCGAACCGGCGGGCTGGCACTGTTGCTGGAGCACCGAGATGATCTGGGCGCCAGTCATCGGGAAGGTTTTCAGGGTGTTGCCAAACGGCTGGACCGCAAACGCTTCGCTAAAGGTGACAACGCCATCGCCCTCGCCAGCGATTGATGAGAGATAGATCAGGTTGGCGCGCACTCCGCCCGGGTTCATGAAAGCGATCTGCGCCCCGTTGGCAGAAGTTGACCACAATTGGGCGTCCGCGATCAGGTTGCCCAGATTCGATTCGACAAGACGATTATCTTCGCCGTTCACGCCGCGGTTGATATTGGCAGTGATCGTGCCAACAGGGGTATTACCGGCGGCGGCAAACAGGGGCTGCCACTTGGCGATCACTGCGGAGACGGCCGGATCAGGGGTCAGAGCGGCGCGGTCTACGAGGTGATTCTGGGAAGTGCTCAGGTCGCGGCGGATGTCGTTCGTCCGTTTGTCCAGGACGAGTTGCAGTTCTGAAACAATACGACCGAAGGAGTAGGCACTCGTGACGATACGAGGCTGACCAGCTGCATCGGGAAGCACACAGTTATAGGGCAGGTGGGTGTGACCGGTGATCATCACGTCAATCTCGGGGTCGAGCGCATCGTTGATCGCGACAACCGGACCGGAGATGCCCACACAGGCATCGATGGCGCCCGGAGGAGGCGTTTGCGAACCGCCTTCGTGCAACAACACGACGATGGCGTCAACGCCCTGGGCATTGAGAACCGGGACGAGCGCGTTTGCCGTCTCAGCCTCGTCGAGGAAGTCCCAGCCCTGGATGCCAGCCGCGGCGACCAGTGTGTCGGTCGCTTCAAGGGTCATGCCGATAAAGCCGACCTTCACGCCGTCAACCTCATTGATCCAGTAGGGCGGCAGCGCGGTCTCGCCAGTGACCTCGTTGACAACGTTTGCCGCCAGCCATTCGAAGTCGGCGCCTGCAAACGGTTCACTCGGGAAATAACAACCATCAACGGGGTGACAGCCGCCGTTCTGCATGCGGAGCAGTTCGGTAACGCCCTCGTCGAACTCATGATTGCCGACGCTCGACACATCGAGCATCATCGCATTCAGCGATTCAACAGACGGTTCATCGTGGAACAGACCCGAGAACGCCGGCGAGCCGCCGATCAGGTCGCCCGCGGCAACTGTCAGGCTGTTTTCGTTGCCCGCACGCAACTGCTTGAGTTTGGCTGAGAGATATTCTCCGCCTCCCGCCGGCACCGCATCCACTGTTCCCGCGTCATTCGGCAACACATGTCCATGGTAATCGTTGAAAGCCAGCAACTGGAGTTGGGCAAGTTGCCAGGGAGGATCGATAATAGTCCCGCCTCCGAAATCATCCAGGACGGTCCCTCGCGCGCCGATGAACCACAAACCGACGTAGCCGCCCTTGTCATAAAACCGCCAGGACGTGATATCGCGCGTACCGAGCAGTTCAGCATTACGGTAGACCTCGACCATGCCGTTGCCATACGCAATGGCACGGAATGTGTCGCCATCCGCGAATGTGGCAGGAATGTCATCGCCGTATTTCACCCACCCCTTGGGCCATTCCCAGGTCCACACCTGTGCAACTTTGTTCCTTGCATCATAATGCGCCAGAATGACGCCGTCGCCCCAGGTTTTTCTGCTCTGTGCCTTGAGCAAGATGTTTTGTTCAGTGGCGCGCACGCCTACACGAGCAAATGTAACGAAGGCTTCCTGGTCCGCGCCAAAGGCCTTTGTCCAATAAATATCGGAATTCGCATCGTCGCTGCGGACGTTCAGTTGTTGGCCGACAATGCGATACTTGACGGTATTGCCAGACCAGTTACTGCCGAGGGGGCCGTTTCCCCGATTGAAGTCGTCAAGTAATGTTACGCCCGCCGGGTAGGTTGTTTGAGCAAACCCGGCAGTAGGCGCCAGAAGCATTGAAAGTATCAATAGAAATGAAAATATACGAACGGTCTTCTTCATACAAATCTCCTCTGTATATGTTGACATACGACTCGAACGATTTGGTTTGGTTGTTCCCCAGCATTAAACTCCCGTGTCACCTCCTTCCTGATACAGAAACTGCATTAACAATGGTTTAATTATACATATAAAATGTATCTAGATGCAAAAATTCTAGATATGAAAAGGTTACAGGTTGTCTCACATACATGTATGGGATCACAACATCGCCAGCGTGTCCAAAAGGCTGACATTCCAATTCTCCCCGAACGAACACCAATAGGACGACTTGCCGCCTCGCACCCCCGGACCCAAGTCTGCCAGCCGTTTCCCATCCTTTTCCTCCGCTGACGGCGGATACCGCAGGACGATCTGCCCGCTCTCCCAGCCGACGGATGCCAGTCCCGCCTTCTCCGCCCGCAATTTGACCCGCATCTGGTAGAACAGGTTCTGAGTCATCTCAGGCAGTTGACCGAAGCGGTCCCTGAACTCAGATGCCAGCGCGTCGATCTCGGTTTCATCACGCAAGTCGGCAATGCGGCGGTACAACCGCAGGCGCAAGTCCTGGTCCGCGATGTAGTCGGCAGGAATTCCCACCGCAAGCGGCAGATCCACATTGACAGGCATGGAGATCGGCTGTGTCAAACTCGAAAGTGACACCTCGATCTTTCTTCTTTCATCTTTCCCATCACCGCCGTCTCTTGTTGCTTCAATTCGCCGTATCTGCCTCACCGCATCCGCCAATAACCGCGTATACAGATGGAACCCTACCGCCTGAATATGTCCTGACTGACGTGTGCCCAGCAATTCCCCCGCTCCGCGTATCTCGAGGTCGCGCATGGCAATCGAATAACCGGCACCGAGTTGCGTGTTCTCGGCAATGACTTCGAGCCGCTGCTGTCCCTCGATCGTGGGAGTCAGCTTTTTGTGGCGGAAAAAGTATGAGTAGGCGCGCGCGGCCCCACGTCCGACCCTGCCGCGTAGTTGATAGAGTTGAGCCAGGCCAAAGGTGTCGGCGCGGTCCACGATGAGGGTGTTCGCATTCGGGATGTCCAATCCCAATTCGATGATGGTGGTCGAAAGCAGGATGTCCGTCTCGCCCGCGTTGAAGCGATGCATCACAGACGCGAGCTGCGTTTCAGGCATCTGCCCGTGACCGACGTCCACATTGGCTTCAGGTACCAGTTGAGTGAGGTGCGCCTTCATCGCGTCGATGGTCTGCACACGATTATGCACAAAAAAGATCTGCCCGCCGCGTTCGAGTTCGCGCAGGATCGCCTGACGCACCAGTTTCGGCGAATATGGACCGACGTGTGTAACGATGGGCAGACGCTCCTCGGGCGGCGTATTGAGATTCGAAATATCGCGCACACCCGTCAGCGCCATGTACAGCGTGCGCGGAATGGGCGTGGCGGTCAGTGTGAGCACATCGACTTCGGTGCGCAGTTTTTTGAGATGCTCTTTATGGGTCACACCAAAGCGCTGCTCCTCGTCAATGATGACCAGACCGAGTTCCTTGAACTGCACATCCCCAGAGATGAGACGATGCGTTCCAACCACAATATCGATCTCGCCCGTCGCCAACCCATGTACAATGACGGTTTGCTCGCGCGGCGTACGAAAGCGTGAAAGCATCTCCACCTTCACAGGGAAGGCGGCCAGTCTCTGCAAAAAGGTTTCATAATGCTGCTGCGCCAATACCGTTGTCGGAACAAGTATCGCAACCTGCTTGCCATCCATTACCGCTTTGAACGCGGCGCGTAAGGCAACTTCTGTTTTTCCGTACCCTACATCGCCGCACAACAAGCGGTCCATCGGACGGGAGGCTTCCATGTCACGCTTGATCTCGTTCAAGGCGCGCTTCTGGTCTTCCGTCTCCACGTAGGGGAATGAATCCTCCAACTCGTTTTGCCAGGCGGTATCGGGCTTGAAGGCATAGCCCTGCACGATGTTGCGCCGCGCGTACAGGTCCAGCATCTCCTGCGCGACCTCCAGCACCGCCTGTTTGACCCGCCCCTTCTTCTCGTGCCACTCCTGTCCACCCAAGCGATCCAAGGCGGGCGCCGCGCCCTCCGCGCCCACGTACCTCGTCAACCGATCCGCTTGATGAACAGGCACATACAACTGCCCGCCGCCGTCATATTCCACCGCCAAAAACTCGCGCACGTGATTATCGAGTTCGCGCTGTACCAACCCCGCGAACCGCCCAACGCCGTGGTCAATGTGAACGACATAATCGTCAACTCTTAAGTCTGCATAGATCGATTCAGGTGTTTCGGCAACCGGCCGCTGGCGCGTGCGAGGCTGCGGCCTCTCCCAGCCGAAGACTTCCGAGTCCGTGATCAGGTGGAGATCACCCAGCACAAACCCTTCGGACAGGGACGCTTCGATGAATTGCGGATTGGCAGATTCGGATTCTCGATGATCAGATTCCAGCCACAACTCATGCAGGCGCGACGACTGTCGCGACACGACAACGATCTGCTCGCCTCTTCCCACGACCGAAGTTGCATAATCGACGAATTGCTTTAGCCTGCCCCCGAACCTTTCATCATGCCCGAAAAGCGACGCCAATGACGCATCACTGATCTCTTCCGTGGAATGTCCCAGTTCAACGGTCGCCCGTCCGTGCAAGCCGTCATGCAACTCGGACCAGGGGATATACGGCAACGGGAAATCCGCGGGCAGCGTTTCTTCCGCGATACTGTCGTGCCTGAATTTGACAGCCTGCTCCTCCACCTCCGCCGCCATGCTTTCCACAATGGACAGGTCATCGATCAACACAACTGCCTTTTGCGGAAGATAATCCAGCAGGCTCGCAGGTTGTTGATGCAACAACGGAATGTGGAATTCAGATAGTTCCGTTTCCTGTTCACCGGCCGAGACGTATTCCCGCGCGGGAGTAATGAGGATCGAGTCTAATTTTTCGACTGTCCGTTGGGAGGCAGGGTCGAACCGGCGGATGGTTTCGATTTCGTCCCCAAAGAAATCCAGGCGGACCGGCAGGGTCTCGGCTGGCGCCCAGATGTCCATGATGCCGCCGCGCTTCGAGAACTGACCAGGCTCCAGCACGGTGTTGACGCGCTGGTATCCGATCTCCGCGCAACTACGTGAAAGCGAGTCAGGCTGGACAGTTTGGTTAACGGAGAGCTTCCTGCACGCCTTGAGAAAATCCCTGCGCGGCAACGTCCGCGTCATCAACGAGCGCACAGATGTGACTAGAATGGGCGGAGACCCAGGTTTCTGGGCAAACGGGAGATGATATTCAGAGAGAGCGATCAGCGTCTGCAAGCGCTCGCGCCGCGTGGCAACACCCCAGGCAGCTTGTTCGTAGAACAACGGATTCGGCTCTGCAAAATGATAGCGCGGCGATTTGACCCAGAACCCCAATTCATCGAAGGACGAAAGCGCATGATCGGCGCGGTCAGTGATGAGCAGGATGGGCAGGTTCAAATCCTGATGCACGGCAGCCAGCACTGGCAGGCGCGCCGAACGAGGCAACCCCAGCCCGGGCTGTTCCCGGGCAGATCGCAACTTGCCCAGCAATTGCTGATATTGAGGAAGGGAGCAGATTTTATCGAGGATTATTTGCATGTTTTGTAGGGGCGACGTCCTGTCGCCCAATGTCGTTGGATGGTCATACAGGGGTGGAGAGACCCCGCCCCTATGCCTCCACCGAACCATTGAAGTCATTCATCGCCTTGTTCAAGCCTTGAGTAACGAACGCAAAGACCGCGTCTGCGCCATGGTCGAGGATCTCGGAGAGCAATTTCACTTCATCGCGAGAAAAATCCTGCAAAACGTACGCGGCGGGGTCCATGCGCCCGGGCGGGCGGCCGATTCCGATCCGCAGGCGGGGGATGTCCTTTGTGCCCAGTTGCTCAAGAATGGAAGACAAGCCGCGCTGACCGCCAGGCCCGCCGGAGGCACGGATGCGAATGGTGCCAAAGGGAATATCCAGGTCGTCGGAGAGGATGATCAGGTTGGTGAAAGGGACTTTGTAGAAGTGTGCCAGTCCCTGCACGGATTGACCGGAGAGGTTCATGAACGTCTGCGGCTTGGCGAGGATAAGCTTTCGCTCCTCGAAGTGAGCATTCATGACAATGGCTTTCGACTGCACCTTCATCCCGCGCGCGTTCAAGCGGACGGCGATGCGGTCAATGAGCATGAAACCGACGTTGTGGCGGTTGTCCCTGTATTCGCGCCCGGGATTGCCCAAGCCGATGATGAGAAAGGTGTTGTCGAGTGTCATGTGTCAGGTTCCAGGTTTCAGGTTGAGGGCAGTTCATGGAGTTTTTTGTTCGTAATGCGGAATTCATTCCGCAACCCAAAGCGACATGAATGTCGCGGTACGGTTAGTAACGTCGGAAGCGAAGGATAAGTCCCGCGAAGGCAAACAAGCCAATGATCACCAGTGCGCCGCGACCGAGGCTGGTGTAGATGGCGGTCTGGTCCATGGACACGGCGTTCGCGGGAAGCGGCGTCGGGGTGGGGCGCGGCGTGAAGTGGGAGTGGGAGAGGCGGCAACGAGGAACGGGGTGGGGAGACCCACGTCCAGCCTGTCGGGCGTGGAGGTGAGGACAGGCGTCGGAGTGAGGATGGGGGTGTCGTTCTGCACTCTCACGGGAACGGTCACTTCCTGCAATGTGCCGTCTTCGGTGAAGACGCGCAGGCGGAGGATATAGTCGCCGTCGGTGATAAGGGTCGTATCCCAGACGGCGAGGGCGGCATCCGTTACCGGCTGGGTGGAGGTTTGGAGGAGGAACCAGGTGTCGGTGGCGTTGGAAGCGTATGAAAAATCCAGCTGGGATGAGGTGAATCCCGAAACCTCCGTCGTGCCGGTAACCGTCACTTCGCCGCGGACAGCTCCGCCGGGCGCAGGGGAGGTGATGGCAACCGCAGGGGCATCCTGTGCGGCGAGGAGGAGCAGAACCAAGGGTAAAAAGACGCGAATGTTCATGAAATGGACAGATAAGTCTATCATGAAAGCGGAGCGGCGGTCAAATTTTACGAGGGAATACTTGCAATTTACTGGCGAGTTCCAAAGCCTATTCTCCTGAATTTTGAAGTATGGTAAACTTCGGTTGATGTTCCCGCTGATCGCGGGACTATGCACTCAGGAGAACACTATGTCAAAATCCCGCGCTGACCAGATGGTCGAACGCCTGCGCAATATGCAAGCCGCCGCCCCCGATATCGAAGCCTCTGCAGTCGTTTCTGTGGATGGCTTGATCATGGCCTCCGCCCTGCAGCAGGGCGTGGAGGAAGACCGTGTGTCGGCGATGTCTGCCGCGATGCTTTCGCTCGGCGAGCGCATTTCCAACGAGCTGGGGCGCGCGGGACTGGAGCAGGTGTACATCAAGGGTAATTTAGGTTCGATCGTGTTGACATCCGTCGGCGAAGAGGCGGTTCTGACCGCACTGGCGCGTCATGATGCCAAACTGGGCATGATCTTCCTCGAAATGCGCCGCGCCGCCGAGGACCTCACCAAACTGGTCGGATGAACCAACATCGAGACCAACGACTTTCACAGCAGGTAATCCCCGATGGGGAGGGCTTCAACGCCCTCCCCATCGCATTTAACTCCATCACCCCACCCTCTCCCACAAGGAGAGGGGAGTAAGAAAGGTAATTTATGACCACAAAATATTTATTTTATACAGGCGGTGTTGTTTCATCGGTTGGCAAAGGCGTGACCGCCGCAGCGACTGGCCTCCTGCTCAAGGAGCGCGGCTTCAAGGTGGCTGTTCAGAAACTGGACCCGTACATCAATGTGGACCCGGGCACGATGAGTCCTTATCAGCACGGAGAGGTGTACGTCCTGGATGACGGCGCAGAAACGGACCTTGACCTGGGTCACTACGAACGATTCATTGACATCCGCCTCAGCCGTTCCTCCAACTTCACCAGCGGACAGGTGTATGCCGAGATCATCAGCAAGGAACGGCGCGGTGATTTCCTGGGCGGCACGATCCAGGTCATCCCGCACATCACGAACGAGATCAAGCGGCGGGTGGCGGGAATCGGCAAGGAAACGGGCGCAGACGTGGTCATCGTCGAGATCGGCGGGACGGTGGGCGACATCGAGTCACAGCCGTTCCTCGAGGCGTTGAGGCAGCTCCGCAACGAGGTCGGGCGCGAGAACGTGTACTTCATCCATGTGACCTGGCTCCCGTACATCGGCGCGACCGGCGAGATCAAGACCAAGCCCACGCAACATTCCGTGGCGGCGCTGCGCTCGATCGGTATCTCGCCGAACATGATCATTGCCCGCTCCGATTATCCCGATCGACCGCGACCTGTGCGACAAGATCGCCCTGTTCTGTGACGTGGAAAAGCAGGCGGTCGTCCCGATGGTGACCAGCGACGTGCTGTACGAAGTCCCGTTGCTGCTGGAACGCGCAGGCGTGGGCGATTATCTGGTCGAAAAGTTGAATATGAAAGCCACACGCACCCCTGACATGAAACCCTGGGAAAAACTTGTGGAGCGCGTGCGCAAGGAAAAACCGACCGTGAAAGTGGCTTTGGTCGGTAAGTATGTCGAGTTGCAGGACGCGTACATGTCCGTGCGGGAGGCGTTGAAGCATGCCGCGCTCGCCAATGAGGTGGAAGTGGAGATCGGCTGGGTGCACTCCGCCGACCTGGAAAAAGACAAAGGCTGGGACATCATCCAGAGTTCAGATGCCATCCTCGTTCCCGGCGGATTCGGGTCACGCGGCATCGAAGGCAAAATCTTGGCAGCGCGCTATGCGCGCGAGAAGAAGGTCCCGTATCTGGGTCTGTGTTTGGGGATGCAGGTCATGTGCATTGATTTCGCGCGCGGCGTGCTCAACCATGAAGACGCCAACTCGTCGGAATTCGACCGCAGCACCGAATACCCCGTCATTGACCTGATGCTCGACCAACGCGCCATCACCGACATGGGCGGCACGATGCGACTCGGTCTGTATCCATGTGAATTGCAACCCGGGACGAAAGCCGCCGAAGCCTATGGCGTGGAGCAGGTCGAGGAACGTCACCGCCATCGCTTTGAGTTCAACAACAGGTTCAAGGAAGATTTCGAGAAGGGCGGCATGGTCTTCTCGGGTATGTCACCGGATGGGAAACTGGTGGAGATCGCCGAGATCAAAGACCATCCGTTCATGGTAGCGAGCCAGTTCCACCCTGAGTTTCTCTCGCGCCCGATGAAGCCGCATCCGTTGTTTGCGGGGCTCATCAAGGCGGCGAAGAATGGGAAGAAGTGAAGAGCGAGTGAACAGTTAGCAGTGACCAGTTTGCAATGCTATAATCGCGCTACTGATCACTTTTCACCGATCACCGACCCACTCTCATGCAACTCACCACCCTCTCCCAATCCTCCCTGCAAGATTACGTGGACTGCGCACGGCGCTTCCAATTGCGCTATCTTGAGCAACTGTCCTACCCTGCCATCGAATCCGAGCCTGCATTGGAGAACGAGAAGCACCTGCAGGAGGGAGAGTATTTCCACCGGCTGGTGCAGCAGTATTTGATCGGCATCCCAAGTGAGCAGATAGCGAAACTTGCGAACACGGTCAATTTGCAGAGGTGGTGGGAGAATTTTCTGGCTGACAAAGACCTCCGAGGTCTTCGAGATCTTGGTGGTTTATACCCCGAAGCAACGCTTTCCGCGCCGCTGGGCAGATATCGCATCCTTGCCAAGTACGACCTCCTCGCCATCGAGAACGGCAAAGCCACCATCTACGATTGGAAGACCTACCGCAGGCGTCCACGAAATGAGTGGCTATCCGCAAGAATGCAGACGCGCGTGTATCGCGCGCTGCTCGTCCACGCGGGGGCGCACCTCAACAACGGTCAGCCTTTTCAGCCCGAACAGGTCGAGATGGTCTACTGGTTCGCGGAATATCCGAACGAACCCGCCCGGTTCGCGTACACGTCCGCGCAATACAAACGGGATTGGGACTACGCTGGTCAAATTTGCGGATGAGATTCACTCCGCCTCCTCCTACCCGCTCACTGATGACCGCACGAAATGCAGTTACTGCCCCTACAGGTCCTACTGCGATCGCGGAGTCCAAGCAGGGGACGTGGAGCAGGCTGAGGCGGAGACAGAAGCGGATGAGTTGTTCGACGTCAACTTCGAGCAGATCGGGGAGATCGCGTTTTGATCACCGTAGTAGGGGCGGGGTAACCCCGCCCCTACGGGTTGATATACACCCCAAAATGATTTGCCACCGGGCGCTCGCGGTTGGGAATCTAATTGTCGATTGGGGAATTCAAAATGACAGGCTCGCCATCCTCCCCCTCGATCACCATTGTTGACGAACCGCCCCCATCCAGGCTCATGGCAAGATAGGCACCCTGTTCCACCAGAAGTTCCGCAAGTTCAACGAACGTCGCGCCGGCGCTGTAAAATGGCTGACGCCCGTCAACGACGACCAGGTATACATAGCGCCCGTTCTGGTTGATACCGATGGCTGTGCGCGGTTCCAGGGCGGAGTCGTCGAGGTCGCCCACCACTCCCCCCTTGGTGACCAATATCCGATCGCCGGAGATGGCGGTCCATATTTTGTTGGGTCGGTTGTTGAAAGAGGGATATCCCCGGCGGGTGATGTACAGGGTCGGCGCGACGCCGACCCGGTCTAAGACACCAAAGGAGTAAAAATCACCGTCCGAGGCGGTCAGCCCGTGCGGTGCAACCGGGTCCCCCACCCGCGGATAATAATCCGCAGGTCCGCGCGACCACCACGGGTCGAAGCCGTCGCCGTTGATGGCGATCTGCAGGTTGAATTCGTCCAAAAATTGGGAGGTGGTGCGGGCATTCAGGGGCAGGTCGCCTTCCTGATCGGCAGGCGTGACGAGGAAGGCGACGTTCGCGGTCTTGCGGTCGATGGTAATGACATGCGCGATCATCGGATGCGGGATCACACGCACAATGCGGCGATAGACTATCCCCTCATAAAGGGTCTGCTTCATCGGTACAGGCGCGGGACGTCCGCGGTCATAGAGGGTGTATCCGCCGACACACAGGGCGAGCACCAACAGGATGCCGATAGTATCTCTTCCAGGTTTTCTTCATGATCAAATTCTAGCGGGAAATGATTGGTGTTTCGTTAATTCGATGACGGATTTACCCTGAAATTTGTGCCGTTTTCAGATGAAAAAAGCGCTGTTTCTGCCGAAAAAGGCAAAAATCAGCGCTTTCCGCTTTATTTGTCTGAACAAACGCTACACAGCGAATTCCTGCTCCGCTTTGCGCATGGTCTTGAAGGATTCGATGGCGACCTCCAGCATGGAGGTGTCGGGTTGGCGGGTGGTCAGGGATTGCAAGGCAAGATTTGGCTTGATGAGGAAGCGCACGAGGGGCGAATCCAGATGATTGGCGGTCCAGCGGATGTATTCCACGGCTATTCCCGCGATGACAGGGATCAAGAGGACGCGGCTGGCAAGTCGCCAATAAATACTCATATCGCCCAGCAGGCTGTGGATAAGGACTGATAACAATACAAAGGTGAGCATGAAGGCGGTGCCGCAACGCGGATGTTCGATGGGATAGTTCGCCACGTTCTCAGGGGTTAGTTCCGCGCCCGCTTCGTAGGCGTTGATGGTCTTGTGCTCCGCGCCGTGGTAGCCGAAGAGACGCTTCACGTCGGGCATGAAACCGATCCCCCAGATGTAACCAACCAGCAGGACCAGCCGCATCAACCCCTCGAGCAGGTTGTGCGCGAGCGTGTTCCAGCCAAGGTAATGGTCAGCCAGACCGCCGATGCCCGCCGGGAGCAGGATGAACAGACCAATGCCGATGGCAAGCGAAGTGCCGAGCGTAAGGTACAACGCCGGACCTTCGAGCTTTTCATCCTCGCCCGTTTGCGTGTTGGCGGACAGCGTGAGCGCTTTCATGCCAAGTCCGAGCGCGTCCCAAAGCAGGATGGTGCCGCGCAAAAAGGGGATCTTCGCAATGCGCGAGCGGTACACCGCGGCAAGGTTCTCCTTGTGGACGACGATGTTGCCGTCCGGGGCGCGCATGGCGATCGCAAAGGCGTTCTTCCCGCGCATCATGACGCCTTCGATCACGGCTTGTCCGCCGTAAGAGATGATTTTATCTTCCATTAATTTCCGTAGGGGCGGCTGCGAAGCGTCTCGCCCAATTCTTTTTGATGGCACAAGGGCGGGAAGACCCCG
>CAVQYK010000007.1:0-27382 GCA_963718215.1 uncultured Chloroflexia bacterium | reverse complement strand
TGTCACCCTGCAATTTTCTCAGTACTGACGATTTGCCTGTCACGCTTGACCAGCTTTTACGCGGCTCCCAGTCCTTTGCACGGACATATGCCCGCAAAGGAATCCGACCAGGTGAGGTGATCGTGCTTATCCTTCAGCATGGCGAAGATTTGCTGTACGCTTTTTGGGGGGCGATCCTGCACGGCGCGATTCCGTCCATCATGCCGTTCCTCACGGAGAAACTATCCCCGGAGCGTTATCGCGCAGACTTGTCTTCATTGATGTCTGTCACAAAACCTGCCGCGATCGTGACCTATCCCGAATTCGAGGAGGAGGTCCGCTCAGCGCTTCGGGAGGGGGATTCGGTCCGCTCGGTGATCCTCACCGACAACATCGAGCCGCAAACCGAATTGGATTTTGGCTCCCTGGCAGGATTCCAGCGAAAATCGGACGATATCGTCCTGTTGCAACATTCCTCGGGTACGACGGGTTTGCAAAAAGGGGTCGCGCTCTCGCATCGGGCGGTTTTCAATCAACTGGATGCGTATGGCCGTGCTCTGATAATGAGCGATGAGGATGTTGTCGTCTCCTGGCTTCCGCTTTACCATGATATGGGGTTGATCGCCGGGTTCATCATGCCCATCCTTTCGGGTATTCCGCTGATGTTGATGTCTCCGTTCGATTGGGTGCGGGCGCCGTACAGGTTGATGCAGTCGGTTTCGAAATATCGCGGCACACTGACCTGGCTTCCCAACTTTGCTTACAACTTCTGCGCACAGAAGATCCGTGACCGGCATCTCGAAGGCGTGGATCTGTCATCGTTGCGGGCGGTCATCAATTGCTCGGAACCTGTCCGCTGGGAAAGCCATAAAGCCTTTTATGAGCGTTTCAAGGAATTTGGGCTCAAGTGGGAAGCCCTGCAAACATCGTACACGATGGCAGAGAACGTGTTCGGTGTAACTCAAAGCCGGTTGGGGAGCGAACCAGTTGTGGATGAGATCGACCGGGACACGTTTATGTCCGAGCGTCTAGCGAAGAGTCCGCTCGATGGGCGTCCCTCCATGAAGATGATGTCGTCCGGGCGTCCGCTGGAGAATGTGAAAATCAGAATTTTGGACGAAAAGGGGAATGACGTCCCTGACCGGGTCATCGGCGAGGTGGCTTTGCAGAGCGACTGCATGTTGACCGGTTACTACAACCGCGACGACCTGACGAGGAAAGCCTTCCTCGACGGCTGGTATCTGACGGGCGATTACGGTTACGTTGCGAATGGCGAGGTCTTTGTTTCGGGACGCAAAAAGGATATGATCATCGTAGGCGGCAGAAATGTATATCCGCAGGACCTGGAGGCGTTGACGTACGAAGTGCCTGGCATTCACTCGGGACGGTCTGTTGTATTCGGCATCTATGATGAAGCACAGGGAACTGAAGATGTGGTGGTCATTGCGGAGGTCGATACAGATGACCCGTCTGGAACGACAGAAAATTGCTGATTCGATAAGACTGCATGTGACAAAAAATTCGGCGATCGCTTTGCGTTATGTCAAACTTGTGGACTCGAAATGGATCATCAAGACCTCGAGCGGCAAGACGGCTCGTTCGGCAAACAGGGAAAAGTTCATCAAAGAGCTACAAGAGACCCAGGGGATTGGATGAACACGGGGTGAGTTCCTCTGACCTTCTTCGTCAGGCCATTGAATTGGCGCGCAGCGGGAAAAAAGTTGAAGCGCGTGATGCCTTTTTACGCATAGTCGATAAGGATGTTCACAACGAACTTGCCTGGATGTGGCTGGCGGGTCTGGTCAACTCGCTGGAAGACAAGATCATTGCCTGTGAGAATGTACTTGCGATCAACCCGTCCAATGAAAAAGCGCGTAATTATCTTGAGAGCCTAAATCGCAAAAAGGGTAACACTGGTCGGGCGGGGAGGGTTATTGCCACAAAGCAATCCGCTCACAGAGACCCGTTGGAGGAGGCCAAATACCTCGAGCAGGAGGGAAAATTCGACGAAGCCTTGATGATCTACAAGGTGGAGGCGGCAAAAGCCAATGACACAGACACTTTTAATGAGATCTACAGAAAGATCATTCAGATCGAGCAGATGCAGGCGGAAAAGATCAAATTTGTATCGCCGCACGCCTCGATTGTTCGCCTTTCATTCGTTTGGCCTTTGTTGTATTTAAGTCTTGCCCTGGTTCAAGTGGGATTGAATCCATTGAATGCCCCGACAAGTTACTTGTGGTTCGCGTTTCCCTGGGTGGTGTTGGGAAGTTATTTGATCGCAGTGGCTGAAGTCCGTTCACGGCACAAGATCTGGAAGAGATTGTTTTTGGAGAACGGTGACGGTACGGTCTTTGCCCGTTTGACCCTTGGGGCGGTTGGCTGGTTCTGCGTGATCCTTCCGTTTGTTTTGATCTTGATCGATTCGCTCAACCGTCTGTCCGATTTCTAGTCCCGCCGCGTCTGTTTTGAGATGAGACAATGCTCCCGTTGAACGACACAGAAAAGAACCGCTATTCCTTTTTCCCGGTCATGACCTTGCTTTTGATCCTGACAAATTGTTTCATTTATTATATCGAGCCGTATATTGTCGACAGTTACTGGAACTTTTACATGAAATTCGGCACGACGCCCGTACTCATCCGCCAGACGGTTGGAGGCGGGACAATATCGAACATTACCACCATGTTCCTGCATGGCGACCTGTTCCACCTGTTGGGGAATATGCTCCCGCTATGGGTCTTCGGCAGGCGGGTGGAGGATGCCTGCGGGCACTGGCGGTTTCTTGCGTTTTATCTCTTTGCCGGCACCTGGGCGAACATTCTTTACATCGTCGTCTTGTCCGATTCCCCGATTCCCGGCATTGGCGCCAGTGGCGCGATCTTCGGCTTGATGGGTGCTTATTTGTTGCTGTACCCGGGCGGGCGGATCCGCACGCTGGTGTTCATAAGTTTTGTCCCGCTCTGGCCTCGCATCCGTGCAATTTGGGTCGTTCTTTACTTTTTCGGCATTCAGATCATCCCCGCCATTGAGATCCTGATGGGACGCGCCGATTATCGGGTGAACTATTGGGCACACCTGGGCGGCTTCTTTTCGGCAGTGTTCATCCTTTTATTTGTCAGACCTGAAGCGTACTCAAGATATATGAGTGAGGTTTCTGTCTGAATCAAAAAGAGCAGGCTTGTGACCCGCTCTTTTTAGATCGAACTCAACTATCCGCCGGTGGGGAGGCGTTTTTTCAGTGTGCGGTTCAGGATTTCTTCCTGCTCCTGCGACACAGCGGTCTTGTTCTTCTTGATTTTGAAATCCTTGCCGTCGCCAGAGCGATTCAAGGCTTCCTGCCAGGCGATCTGCATCCCAGTCAATTCCGGTTCCTTGGGTTCTTCCGGCTGGACGACTTCCGCCGCTTCCTTCCTGGACCCGGGCTTGCCGCCCCTTCGATTTTCCTTTTTCGCCGGTTTGAACTCTTCGATCTCCGGCTCCAAAGCCTTGATGCTCAACTTGATCTGTTTCTTCTTGCGGTTGACATCCAGCACCTTGGCCTCGACCTCGTCGCCTTCCTTCACGATCTCGCTCGGGGTCTTGACGTAGCCGTGCGCCAGTTCGCTGACGTGGATCATGCCGGGGCGCTCGGCACCGATCTCGACAAATGCTCCGTACGACTCAAGCCGCACGACTTTGCCCTTTACGACCATGTCAGGTTCGATCTCTTTCCATTCGAGTGCCAGAGGTTCGATCATGGTTAGTTCGATGCGGTCTTTCTTGACCCGGCGGACCCACACCTCCACCGTCTGACCTTCCTTCACCACGTCTTCCACCTTGTTGACCGCATCCTTGCTAAGTTGCGAAATGTGGACAACACCCGGCACCGGCTGTCCCAGATCGATCAAGGCGCCTGCGAGCGTGGTCTTTATCACCTTGCCGGTTAATTTGGTTTTTGGTTCCAACGCCGATTCCGGTGCGTTGTTGATTGTTTCCATAATATACTCCTGCGTTTGAAATAATGCCGAAGATGATTATACATGTTAGATAATTATCAGTCAATGTGAAATCTGTAGCAAATGGTAAATGGCGTGCTGTTGACGGTGGGTGGAGAGGAACATCGATCCGGTTGATTGCTGTCGGCTTGATGCGGTTTCTAATTCCTTGACTTATTATCAGAAGGGGCGTATATTGTCGATGTATGTTGTTTTCGGAAACAATATGGTGGATATATGTATAATTTCGACAAAACCGATTGAAAATTGTCAATATCCTCCTTGAGGATGGGCGAATGCCTGCTTCGGAGATCGCGCGCCGGATCGGTGATATATCCGAACGGGCGGTTCGCTATCGCATTGATCGCATGGTTGATGCGGGCATTATTCAAATCAGCGCTGTGGCCAAGCCTCAGGCTTTTGGTCTGACCACCATCGCGGATATCTGGATGGAGGTCGAATCAGACCGCATTCTCGAAGTTGCCAAGAAAATGGCTGAATTTGACAATGTCAGCTATGTGGCTTGCGGTATCGGCGAATCGGATGTGAGCATCCAGGTGGTGGCAAAGGACACGGCAGAAATATATCAATTCATTACAGAAGTCGTTCGCAAGGTCCCGGGGGTGCGCAAAACGACCACATCCATCGTACCGTTGATCATCAAGGATGTTTACCAGTGGAGGGTGCCGGAAAGGGTCGTGATCGAGATATCTGCCAAAGAAGAAGCATCATCAGACTGATTGAATTGGAGGAATGCATATGTTTGGTCCAAAAACTCATGCACTGCAAAAGCGTGCGCAGGAGATCATGCCTTTGGGGGTGAATTCGAACTTCCGATATTGGGGGAATGACATCACGCCTTACGTTGAAAAAGCCAAAGGCGCATATCTCTGGGATGTGGATGGAAAGAAATACATTGATTACCGCATGGCTTTTGGCCCGATCATTTTGGGACATTCCTATGATGAGGTCGACCGTCTGGTCATCGAAGAGATCCAAAAGGGATTGCTTTTTGCCATGACAGGCGAACTTGAGATCGCCGTGGCAGAGATGATCGCCGAGATGGCTCCGGGCGTGGAGATGGTCCGAATGGCGTGTTCCGGCACCGAAGCCACGATGCACGCCATCCGCGTGGCGCGGGCGTACACGGGGCGCGACCTGATCCTGAAGTTCGAAGGCAACTATCACGGTTTCCACGATCACACCTTGTGGTCCACCTACGCACCGGTCGAAGCGTACGGGAATCGGCGGAGTCCGATCGCCGTACCGGCTTCTTCCGGCATCCCGAAGACGATGCGGGAGTTCATCATCACACTCCCGTTCAATGATTTTGATGGCTTCGAGCGGGTCATGCGTTCGTATGGCGAGCAGATCGCGGCTGTCATTACGGAGCCGTGTCAGGGAAATTGCGCGGCGATCAACCCGCAGGATGGATTCCTGGAACTCATCCGCAGGAAGACCGAAGAATATGGCTGTGTCTTTATTTTGGACGAGGTGAAGACGGGCTTCCGCATTGCGAACGGCGGGGCGCAGGAATACTACCGCATCAAACCGGACCTGGCGACGTATGCCAAAGCCCTGGGCAACGGCTACCCGATTGCGGCGTTTGGCGGGAAAAGGGAGATCATGTCCATCATCGGGCAGGGAGTGGCACAGGGCGGAACGTATACCAACAACAAACCCGGTATTGCCGGCGCGTACGCCACTTTGAGTCTGCTCAAATCCAAACCGATCCTCAAGACCATTGAAAAACGCGGACAGCGCCTCATGGACGGCTTGAAGGAGATCTTCGAAGAGAACGATATCCCCGCTGTGTTTACGGGCTACCCGGCGATGTTCTCCTTCTCGCTCGGCGTGGAAGCGGTCACCTGCCAGCGCGATTGGGCACAGAGTGACCATGACCTGTATCTCAAATTGACCGAAATGGCGATCGTGCGCGGCGTCATGCCTGACCACGACGCCCGCGAGCCGTGGTTCCTGTGCTACGAACACTCCGACGCGGATATTGATGAGACGCTGAATGTGTATGCGGAGGTAGTGAAAGCGGCAAAGAAATAAATCAATCAAAGGTCAAACGTCAAAAGTCGAAGGTCTCGATAACTGACGCTTGACTTTCGACTTTTGACGAGGAAATTATCATGGCAAACAAGTTGACATCCAAAGAAATCATTGACCTCAACAAGGAATACACCTTCTACTCCTGGTCCAACCAAAGCCAGGTGAACCCGATTCCCATGGATCGGGCGGAGGGTGTGTATTTCTGGGACGCAGACGGCAAACGCTATCTCGATTTTGCGTCGCAGTTGGTGAACACGAATGTGGGACACCAGCATCCAAGAGTCGTAAAGGCGATACAAGACCAAGCCGCAAAGTTGACCTTTGCCAGCCCAGGCATGGCAACCGAGCCGCGCGGTTTGCTGGGTAAAAAACTTGCTGAAATCACTCCGGGGGACTTAAAAAAGACATTTTTCACCCTTGGCGGTGCCGAAGCCAACGAAAATGCCATCAAAATCGCCCGTTTTTATACCGGACGGCACAAAATTCTTGCTCGTTATCGTTCCTATCACGGAGCGACACACGGCGCGATGGCATTGACGGGCGATTACCGCCGCCTGCCTGCCGAGCCTGCGATTTCGGGCGTGGTGCATTTCCTTGACCCGTATTGCTATCGCTGTCCGTTCGGGTGGACGAAGGAGACCTGTCATCGGGAGTGCATCAGCCACGTCGAAGAGGTGATCCAGCACGAAGGTCCCGACCAGATCGCGGCGATCTTCCTCGAAGGTGTGACAGGCACCAACGGGCTCATCATCCCGCCCGATGAATACTGGCCTCGCATGCGGGAGATTTGCGATAAATACGGAATTCTCTTGATTTCCGATGAAGTCATGAGCGGATGGGGACGCACAGGCGAATGGTTTGCCGTGGACAACTGGAACGTCGTCCCTGACATCATTACAACCGCAAAGGGAATCACATCGGGCTATGTTCCGCTCGGCGCGGTGATCGTCCGTGAGAAGATTGCGAAATTCTTCGATGACAAGGTGTTATATGCGGGTCTCACGTACAACGGTCACGCGCTGGCGTGCGCCGCGGCTCTCGCAACGATTGAAGCATACGAAGAAGACAAGATTTTCGAGAACGCCAAAAAGGTCGGAAAACATCTCGGTAAGCGACTCGAAGACTTGAAAGCCAAACATCCATCTGTGGGTGATGTCCGCTATATTGGCATGTTCTCGGCGCTCGAACTCGTGAAGAATCGCCAGACCAAGGAACCCATGGATTTGACTCCGCTCAAGAACTTCCTGGTTGCCAACGGCGTGTATGTGTTCAATTTCAAGAACATCCTGTTCGTCGTCCCGCCGCTGGTGATTACGGAAGAACAATTGGATGAAGGACTGAACTTGTTGGATGAAGGTTTGGCAGAATTGATGGACAAACAAGTGAGTTAGCAGGCTTGAAGGTTGGAACGTTCGAACATTCCAACCTTCAACTTTTCAACTTGCGAACGATTTGGAGAACTATGGAAATCCTAAACTACATCAACGGCTAATGGATAAAACCATCCGTCACAGAATATTTCGATGTCATCAACCCTGCAACGGGAGGGGTGATCGCCAAGACTCCGCTCGGCACAAAAGCGGATGTGGACGCGGCGGCGAAAGCGGCGAGTGAGGCGCTCCCTGCGTGGCGGCGTACCCCTGTCAATGACCGTGTGCAGTATCTGTTCAAACTGCGCGACCTCATGCGCTCGAATCACGACGAGATCGCCAAACTCATTACAGACGAGTGCGGCAAGACCTTTGAAGAAGCCAAAGCTGAGATGGTGCGTGCCTTCGAGAATGTCGAAGTCGCCTGCGGGATGCCTCACATGATGAAGGGCGAGTTTGTCGAAGACATCGCCCCTGGCATCGACGAGTTGATGATCCGCCAGCCTGTCGGGGTATGTGCCACGATCGCGCCGTTCAACTTCCCTGGCATGATCCCCTTCTGGTATCTGCCGTATGCGCTCGCCGCGGGCAACACTTACATCGTCAAGCCATCGGAAAAAGTGCCGACCACGATGCAGTTCATTTTCAAACTCATCGAGCAGGTCGGGTTCCCAAAGGGCGTGGTCAACCTGGTCAACGGCGCGAAGGAAACCGTGGACGGCATCCTTGAGCATCCAGCCATTCGTGCGATCACTTTCGTGGGTTCGACCAATGTTGCGAAATACATTTACGCGACAGCCGCGGCGCACGGTAAACGCGTACAGGCGCAGGGCGGAGCGAAGAATCCAGTCATTGTGCTGCCGGATGCGGACATGGAAATGGCGACCAAGATCATCGCGGACTCTGCCTTCGGCTGCGCCGGACAACGCTGTCTCGCCGTTTCTTTTGCAGTGACGGTTGCCGAGGCGCGAAATACCTTTACCGAGCTGATCTGCGACGCAGCTTCGAATCGAGTCGTGGGCTATGGCCTGGACTCAGGCGTCCAGATGGGACCTGTCATCAATGCGGCGTCGAAGGCGAGAGTCGAGTCGTCTGATTGGACTCGGCGTCCAGGAGGGAGCAACTGTCCCCGTGGATGGACGCGGAACTTCCATCAAGGGATATGAAGCAGGCTATTTCGTCCGTCCGACGATTTTGGCAGATGTCCCGCGCGGGAGCGAGATCGCCAAGACGGAGATATTCGGACCGGTACTGAGCCTGATGCATGTCAACACGGTGGATGAGGCCATCGAACTGGTCAACAGCGGCCAGTATGGCAATCAGGCGAGTCTTTTCACATCAAGCGGATCAGCGGCTCGCAAGTTCAGGTATGAAGCTGATGCGGGCAACATCGGTATCAACATCGGCGTCGCCGCGCCGATGGCCTTCTTCCCGTTCAGCGGTTGGAAGGATAGTTTCTTCGGCGACATGCACGGGCAGGGCATGGACGCGGTCGAGTTCTTCACTCAGAAGAAGGTGGTGGTGGAACGCTGGCCAAAGGAGTGGACGAGGAAGTTCTAGTCCTGGGTATGCACGGGTACCTCGGGAGGGCGCCCGTATAATTTCACCCGCTGGGTCGGGAAAAAAGGAGCTTTGAAAAGAAATGGATCTTGAAGGCTATCCCTATGTTTGGCTCATCGTGACATTCATCGTGGGCTTTTTTGCCGTGCGCATGGGTGTCGGCATTTGGGCATCGAGGAAGGTTTCGAACGCCGCGGACTACATCGTGGCGGGCAGAAAACTTCCGATCTACATGGTGGGGGCGTCGGTGATGGCAACCTGGTTCGCGGCGGAGACGTTGATGGGTGCGTCTTCGACCGCCTACCAGTATGGCTTTCAGGGAGTCATTTTCGATCCCTTCGGAGCCGCAGCCTGTCTCTTCCTCTCAGGCTTTTTTTTCACCCGTGTGATGCGCCGCGCGCGCTACCTCACGGTGGTGGACTTCTTCGAACGCAGGTTCGGGAAAGCCATGACCGTTATGGCATCCATCCTGCAGTTGATGACCTACTTCGTGTGGACCGGCGCGCAGATGGTGGCGGCTGGTACGATCGTGCATGCCTTGTTCCCGTCGGTTCCGATCGAGGTCGGCATGGTACTGGTCGCGGTCTGGGTAACGGGTTACACCATGCTGGGTGGCATGCTGGCGGACACCCTGCTCGACTTCGTCCAGATGTTTTTCACGGCTGGTGGTGTGGCGCTCATCTTTGTATTTGTGTTGAACCAGGTCGGCGGCTGGGACGCGATGACGGGCATTACCGAAACACTTTATAACCCCAAACCCTTCACGCTCCTGCCCGATATGCAGGGCGAGGCTGGCTATCTTGGCTATTTTGGCTCGATGGGTTGGATGTACTGGATCGCGGCGTGGATGGCAATCGGCTTCGGCTCCGTCCCGACCCAGGACCTGTTCCAGCGTTCGATGTCCGCCCGCAACGAGTTCGACTGCGGTGTGGGGCACCTACATGGCTGGCGTGCTGTACCTGTTCTTCGGCATCATGTCTCCCCTGATCGGTATCATGATGTTCAAACTGGCTCCCGGAGTTGAAGTCACCGACGGCATCCTTGTGAAGGCGGCGCTGGATTACATGCCGCCTGTCCTGACCGCCCTCTTCATGGCCGCGCTTGCCTCCGCCCTGATGAGCACCGCGGACAGTTCCCTTTTGGCGGGCGCCTCGGTCGTGACCCAGAACCTGTTCCCGGTTTTCGGTAAACGCCTGGACCCGAAAGATGAGGTCAAATGGACGCGCATCATGGTCGGCGTCAGCGGCTTTGTGGGCATCATCATCGCGATCAGCGCGGCGGTCATCTATGAATTGGGGGTTGTCGCCTGGTCGTTGTTGCTGGTGGGTCTGTTCTCGCCCTTTGCCCTCGGCATGTACTGGAAGAGAGCCAACCAGTGGGGTGCGGTGGCGGCATACCTTGGCGGCTTCATTACCTGGGGCGTCTGCATTATCATCGCCCAGAATTACGGTTTGGGCGGCGATCCGACCCTGGTGGTCTGCGCGGGCGACACCGACTGCGCCTTCTGGGATGCGACCTACATCGCCTCCTTCCCCGCCTTTTTCATGTCGCTGTTCCTGATGGTGCTTGTTTCCCTGCTCACCCAAAAACAGGATCCTCCCAAGCCGATCACCGATATCGACGGGAAGGTCATTGACGTCAACCCGTTCCATAACTTCGGCATCAGCCCCATCAAAGACGCCTTGAGGAAGTTGCGCCCCGAAGAGTATGACAAATAAGTTCATGGTCAATGTCCCGAAGGTTTCCGTGACGGTATCAGCGGGTGAAGGGGATCTTTGGGATATGTTCCTACAGGAATTTGCGGCGAGTCATAAACACGCCTTCCAAGAATTAACTTCAAAAGAGAGATGAATATGCCTCAAAATTTGAACTCTGCTCAAGAATATGCCCAAAAATGGCTGGAGATCATCGAAAAACCGGAACGCCCCCCGGAGGATGTAGGCAAATGGATCATCGAAGAGTCCATGTACAACTTTGCTGAGCATTTCAACAGAGGTTGGCTGGATTACCGTAAATCGGTGACGCAGGCGGGGCAATGGGCCGCCACCGAATGGACCGGGCGCGGCGCAACCTTCGAGGATGTGCTGGGGCGCAAGTATATTGACTTCCTGGGCGGCTTCGGCATGATGGACCTGGGCTGGAGTCACCCTGAAGTGGTGGCGGCTGTCCAGGCGCAGCTCTTGCGCACGCCCATGCCCAGCCAGGAGTTGATCGACCCATTGCGCGGCGTGCTGGCGCGCATCCTGGCGGACATCAGCCCCGGCGACTTGAAATATGCCTGGTTTGCCGCCAGCGGCACCGAATCCATCGAGGCAGCCATCAAACTGGCGAAGGTCTACACCAAGAAACCGGCCTTCATCGTGGCTGTCAAAGCCTTCCACGGCAAGACGATGGGTTCGCTCTCCATGCTGGGCAAGGCGGATTACCGTCAGCCTGCCGGCGTTTTGTACGGCGGACCCGTTTATCACGTTCCGTTTGGAGACGCTGAAGCGGTGGAGCGGCAACTCGATATCTGCGACAAGATCGGGATTGGCGTAGCGGGTGTCCTGATGGAGCCGATCCAGGGCGAGGCGGGTGGCATTGTCCCGCCGGATGATTTCTGGCCCCGCATCCGCGCCGCCACGAAAAAATACGATACCCTGCTGATCGCCGACGAAGTGCAGACCGGTCTGGGACGCACCGGCAAACTGTGGGGCGTTGAACATTGGGATGTCGTGCCCGATATCATCGCGGTCGCCAAATCGCTGGGGGGCGGTGTGATGCCCATCTGCGCGGTCATCACCACCGAGGAGATCTTCCAGTCGTTCATGTATCCCAACCCGTTCCTGCAGACCACGACCACCGGCGGCGGCGCTCTGGCCTGCTCGGCGGCGATCGCGGCCATCAATGTGACGGTGCGCGACCGGCTGTGGGAGGTCGCAAAGGAAAAGGGGGATTACATCATGCCGCGGGTCCAGGAATTGGCGGCGAAGTATCCCAAGGTCTACAAAGCAGTCACCGGCAAGGGATTGCTCATCGGTCAGCACTTCCAAACCCCGGAGATCGGCGGACTGGTGGCGGCGGCCTTGTTCAAGCGCGGCGTGCTCGTCGCCGGGACGCTGACCAGCGCCCAGACCATCCGCATCGAGCCGCCATTGGTCATCACCTATGACGAGATCAACCAGGGACTGGCGGCACTCACCGAAGCGGTAACCGAAGTGGCTGGGACACTGTAAAAAGAGTGACCTGCCTGTCGCGGAAAATATTTTTTTGACCTCTTGCAGTAGTTCCACTGCAAGAGGTCAGCTTTACAATATCAGCTTTTCTCTCGTTCGCGCCGCAACGAAACGGCATGCCGCACTGTTATTGATGAGGTGAAAGAAGATATTGGAGCGCATCCTGGCATCATTGTCTATGCCGATTTGCCGGGCGAGACGAGGCTGGATTACTTTATGCGGTAGATCGTGGAATTGATCTGTAGAAGAGCCTGTCATTTAACATTGCAATTGGAGAAGTTTGTTGTACAATACCCGCAAATATCTGACCGCGCAAACGGAAATGGCTCAAAGACACACTTGTGGTTTGTCCAGGTGATACCTGTAAAATCGGTGCAGCAAACGCCTTCCGAAGTTTTCAAGGGAACTTGTTAATTCAAGGACGAATTGAAAGCTTCGGAATTTAATATATTACGACGGAGAAGAGAGATGGCAAGTGAATTTGCTGTTGAAATGCAGGACGTACTGAAACAGTTCGTCACACCGGAAGGAGGCATCCTTGCGGCTGTGGATCACGTCACCATGCAGATCAAGGATGGTGAGTTTTTCTCGCTGCTCGGTCCATCGGGGTGCGGAAAAACAACTTCCCTGCGCATGATCGCCGGGTTTGAACTGCCGACCTCGGGCAGGATCCTGATCCACGGCAGGGAAATGAGCCAGGTGCCGGCTCATTTGCGGCCTGTGAACACTGTGTTTCAGCAGTATGCCCTCTTCCCTCACATGACTGTCGAGCAGAATATCGGTTTTGGCTTGGAGATGAAAGGCGTTGGAAAAGCCGAGCGTTCGAAGCGCGTATCGGAAGCGCTCCAGATGGTGCGACTGCCCGGCATGGAAATGCGCCGCGCCAAACAGCTCTCCGGCGGACAACAGCAGCGCATCGCACTTGCCCGCGCGCTGGTCAACAAACCCGAGGTTCTTCTCCTCGATGAGCCGCTCGGCGCTCTCGACCTGAAATTGCGCAAGGAAATGCAGCTGGAATTGAAGAACCTCCAGCGCGAAGTGGGCATTACATTCATTTATGTCACACACGACCAGGAGGAGGCGCTGACCATGAGCGACCGCATTGCGGTCATGAGCAAGGGCGTGGCGCTGCAGATCGGGCTGCCCGAGGAGATCTATGAACGCCCGGCAAATAAATTTGTTGCCGACTTCATCGGTGAGACGAATTTCCTGGATGGCGTTGTCAAAGGGCAGAACGGCTCCACGGTGGAGATCGAGTTGCCCGGTACGGGGATGGTACGCGTGGAATCGAGTTCGAAGGTTCACCAGCGGCCGGCAGGTATCGGTCGCGGTCCGACCCGAGAAACTCCGTCTGAACGCCGAAGTCCAGGATGGCAACAACCTCACAGGACGAGTCGGGGAGATCATCTATATCGGTACAGATACGCAATATGGCGTTCATTTTGCGGGCGGGCAAAAGGTGCGTGTCCGCGAGCAGAACCTGACGCAGGCGAAAAAATCGATTGCCGGATCGGGAGATGAAGTAATGGTATCGTTCACCCGCACCTCGCCCCGCATTCTTACCGAGTAGAGGAAAATCCCATGTTGAAATTCTTTCGACGAAGTAAAGGATGGCAGTTGACTGGCTTGATCAGCCCGGGCGCGTTGTGGATCCTGCTCTTTTTCAACCTGCCCCTGTTGATCATGCTGTTCATCAGTTTTGTGGAGCGCGGGCGTGCGGGTGGAATCAAGATCCCGCCTGTGTATACAATTGAAAACTACAGGTTGTTTTTCAATTCCTGTGCGTCCCAGTTTGCGAGCCCGGATTGCAGTCCCTTCCTGTATTTGGGGATTTTTGGACACTCCCTCCGCATCGGGTTGGTTGTTACCTTCCTTTGCATTATCGTGGGGTATCCGCTGGCGTATTTCATGGCGAAGCAAAAACAGGTCTGGCGGGATGCGTTGATGGTGCTGGTCATCATCCCGTTCTGGACGAACTTCCTTGTCCGCACGTATGCCCTTAAGTCGGTTCTCGCGACGGAAGGGTTGCTCAATTCATTTCTGATGAATTTGCACCTGATCAGCCAGCCGATGAACTTGTTGTTCAATGAATTTGCGGTCGTGGTCGGGTTGATCTACGGTTACCTGCCGTTCGCGGTCCTGCCGATGTACACTTCCATCGAAAAATTCGACAATTCCCTGATGGAGGCCGCGGCGGACCTGGGCGCTCCGCCATACAAGGCTTTCCTGCGGGTTATGCTCCCGATGACCCTGCCTGGAGTTGTCGCCGCACTCGTGCTGGTGTTTGTTCCCGTTGTAGGAGCCTTCATCACGCCCGACATCATGGGCGGCGGCAAGGTGGAGATGATCGGCACATTGATCAACCGTCAGTTTGGTGTGGCGCGCAACTGGCCCTTTGGGTCTGCCATGTCGCTCATCCTGATGTTGCTGGTATTGATCGGTGTGACCATTTACTTCCGTTCGAGCACCGAGGAAACAAGGAGGGGAATATGACCGCGAAATTCCCCGTCTATCCCCGTCAGCAGGTGCGGCTGGCAACCCGCGTCGGCAACTGGCTGTTGGGAGGCAACGCCGCCCTGGTCTTTGGGTTCCTCTATCTGCCAGTCTTGATCCTGATCGTCTTCTCGTTCAATGACACCCGCTCTGTGGCTGTGTTTTCCGGGTTCTCCACCGAGTGGTACACAAAACTGTCTCACAATACCGAATTGCTCGAGGCGGCGAAGAACAGTTTGCTGGTCGGTTTCATCACTACCATCGTCGCGACCACCATTGGCACATTGACCGCCCTCGCCATGGACCGTTACCGCTTCAAACTCCGCACCACCTTTGATGCGAACCTGTATCTTCCAATCGTGATCCCTGAGATCGTCATGGGAATTTCGCTCCTGTTGTTCTTCAACCAGGCGCTCTTCCCGTTTCTGCAAAACGCATTTGGGATCCGAGCCTCGACCGGGCTGCATACCATCACGATCTCGCACATTGCCTTTGATATTCCCTTTGTCTATATCATTGTGCGCGCCCGCCTGGCTGATTTTGACCGCACGCTTGAGGAAGCCGCGGCCGACCTCGGCGCGGACGAATGGCAGGCCTTCAAACGTATTACGTTGCCCCTGCTCATGCCCGGCATCATCGGCGGTGCGTTGATGGCATTCACCCTGTCGCTGGACGACTACCTCATCACGGTCTTCACCAAAGGCGTGCAGGAGCAAACCATGCCCCTGTACATCTATTCGCTGGTGCGTAAAGGCGTCACACCGGAGATCAATGCGCTTTCGTCTGTGTTGCTGGCCGGCTCGATCGGACTGGTCGGCTTGTCGCTCACAGCCCAGAACGGCGGGCCGGTGTACACGAAAGGGATGTCCCTGGGCGCGACCATTGGACTTGGTTTCTTTGGTTTGATCAGCCTGCCGTCGCTGTTTGCAGGCGGCGCTTTCTCGGTCGGCGGTTTGATCCTGCGCCTGGTGCTTCTTTCTGCGTTCTACTTTGCCTGGCGTTCCTACGGGAATTTCCGCGAGGAACTTGCGGATGCCAACCGTGCAGGCCGGATGCTCGCATGGATCACGGTTTTCATTGCAGGCTTCGCCGCGTACCTTTCGGCGTGGTTGTTAATCTCGTAGATCAATGTAAAGGAGGTGATGGTCTCGAAGCAGAACTGCATATACGCCTGACCTGGACGGCTATTCGCCTTGGGTCACCGAAAGTAAATAAAGAACAGATAAGGAGAGAGAGTAAATGAAGAAAAGTCTGATTTACGTGTTACTGCTCACGGCGCTTGTCCTGGCAGCATGTGCACCTGCTGCTGCGGAACAGACTGCCGAGCCATCTGGTGGGGACGAACCTGCCGCAGTGGTGTCTGAGCGCTGTGGCGATACATCCAAACTCGCCGACAAGATCTATCTATACACCTGGGTTGAATACATCGACCCCGCCGTTTACGATCAGTTCAAGGAAGAGTGCGGTGTTGAAGTTATCGAAACCAACTTCGACTCGAATGAAACGCTTCTTGCCACGCTCCAGGCTGGCGGCGCCGACTATGACATCATCGTCCCATCCGATTACATGGTCCAGATCATGATCTCCGAAGGGATGTTAATGGAACTCGACTTCAGCGTGATCCCCAACATCAAGAACATGGACGACCTGAACGTCAACCAGTACTTCGATCCCGAACAGAAATACACCGTCCCGTGGTTCTGGGGCACCTCCGGTTTTGCCGTGGACACCAACGTTGTGACCGATGTTACAAATTCGTGGAGCATGATGTTCGACCCGAATTCGCCGTATTGCGGTCAGATGAGCATGCTCGACGACCAGCGCGAGACACTGGGTGCGGCGCTCATGTATCTGGGGTATTCCATCAACGATACAGACCCTGCCCATCTCGAGGAAGCCAAGAACCTTTTGATCGAGCAGTCCAAATGTGTCAAAGCCTACGACAGCCAGACCAATGACGATCTCATTATTGCCGGTGAAACTGTCCTGGGGCACATCTGGACGGGTGATGCCATCCTCGCCGGCCTGCCTGATTATGGCGGCCGCGAAGGCATAACCTATGTCATTCCGCAGGAAGGATGCACCATCTGGCAGGATAACATGGCGGTCCCGGTCAACGCGCCGAACCCCTACACTGCGATGGTCTTCATGAACTACACCCAGTTCCCCGAGATCGCCGCTCAAAATGCTGAATTCGTTGGTTACGCAACGCCGAACGCCGCCGCCAAGGATTTCATCGATCCCGATGTCCTGGCTGATGAGGGCATCTATCCTCCGCCCGAAGTGGAAGCCCAGCTTCAATGGATGGAAGATGTAGGTCCTGCCCTCGAACTCTATGACCGTATCTGGACCGAGTTCAAAGCTGCTGTGGGAAGTTAGTCACTGTCAAGGAAGTTGGTAAAAAATATCAGCCATCATCTGTGGTGGCTGATATTTTTTTGTTTATAAAAAGGCTGAAATAGTACAAAATCATCACAAAAATGTTGACATTTATGACAAAAAGTTATAAAATGGCGTCATGGAGAGCGAAATCGTCATCAGGCCCGATCAGGCCTTGGATGATATTGACAGGCAGATCATAGGTGAGTTGCAAAAAGACGGGCGCATGGCATTTTCTCAAATTGCCGAGCGCCTGAATGTTTCTCCGGGTATGATCCGCCAGCGCTATAACCGTCTCGTTGAGCAGGGTGTCCTCAGGGTTGTGGCCATCACCAACCCGCTTCGCATGGGCTTCAAAACAATGGCGATGATCGGCATCCGCGCCGATGGGAGCAAACTCCTGGAAGTTGCCGGGAAGGTTGCCAATCTTGACGAGGTGATCTACATGATCATTGCCAGCGGACGATTTGACATTTTTGCCGAAGTTGTCTGCCGCGACCACGAACATCTGCTCCGCTTTATAACGGAAAAACTCTCGACCATAGATGGCGTACGTGAATCGGAATCGTTCATGCACTTGAAGATCGTAAAAGAGATCTACTTTTAGGATATCTGCCGCCTCGTGCGGGACCCAGGCCTGCTCCTGTCCGAAAACGTTTTCCACACCTTGACCTTGTCACTCTAACTCGCATGGCGCGGGTTATAAAACTAAATGGAGAAGGGATCATGAAAGTACTATTGGTGGGAGTTGGTGGGGTGGGCGAGGCGATCGCCGTGATTGCGAAAAAGCGTGCCTGGGTGGAACAAATTGTGCTTGCGGATTACAACCTGGAACGTGCCAAAGAGGTTCAGAGCAAATTGGGGGATGAAAAACGATTCCCCGTCGAGTTCATCGACGCGGGCAAACAGGAAAACATCGAAACACTGGCAAGGAAATACAACGTCGACCTGATCATGAACGCAGTGGATCCGGTCTTCAACAAGCAGATCTTCGATGCTGCCTATAACGTCGGGGTGACCTATATGGACATGGCCATGACTTTGTCCGAGCCACACCCGACCGACCCGTTCCACAAGCCGGGCATCAAACTGGGCGATTACCAGTTCGATAAATCCAAAGACTGGGAAGAGAAAGGCTTGCTGGCACTGGTCGGTATTGGCGTGGAACCCGGCATGGTGGATGTCTTCGCCCGCTATGCCCAGGATCACCTTTTCGATGAAATCGACGAAATGGGGATCCGTGATGGGGCCAATCTTGAGATCAATGGCTACGAATTTGCCCCCAACTTCTCGATCTGGACGACGATTGAAGAATGCCTCAATCCGCCAGTGATCTGGGAGAAGGACAAAGGCTGGTTCACAACCGAGCCGTTCTCCGAGCCGGAAGTGTTCGAATTCCCCGATGGAATTGGACCCATCGAAGTCGTCAACGTGGAGCATGAGGAGGTCTTGCTTGTCCCGCGCTGGCTCAAGACCAAACGAATGACCTTCAAGTACGGACTTGGCGATCAGTTCATCGGTGTGTTGAAGACATTGAAAATGCTCGGCCTTGATAACAAGGAAAAGATCAACGTCAAGGGTGTGATGGTCGCGCCGCGTGATGTAGTCGCCGCCTGTCTGCCAGACCCCGCCCATCTCGGTGACAAGATGTCCGGAAAGACCTGTGCGGGCATCTGGGTGAAAGGCACAAAGGAGGGAAATCCGCGTGAGGTGTACATATACCAGGTTGCGGATAATGCCGAATGCATGGACCGGCTTGGCTGTCAGGCGGTCGTGGCGCAGACAGCCTTCAGCGCGGTCATCGCCATGGAACTGCTGAAGCATGGTCTATGGAAGGGAAACGGGGTGCTTGGTCCTGAGGTCTTCCCGCCGGGGCCATTTCTGGAAAGAATGGCAGGGTATGGCTTTCCATACGGCATCAAAGAGATGACCGGGGAAGTGGCTGCATAGAGAGGCCAAAGCGGACAATCAAAAGTAGGATTGTCCGCTAATTTTTTTATGGAGGCACAATGGACGGTTACGAGTATTCAGGTCTGATTATCGGTGGGATCGTTGTCATCTTACTGGTGCGTCTGGGTATCGGTTATTGGGCATCCAAAAAAGTGGTAACGACCAATGACTATGTGCTGGCAGGACGCCGCCTGCCCATCTGGATGGCCGCACCGTCCATCATGGCGACCTGGTTTGCGGCGGAAACATTGATGGGGTCCAGTTCGGAAGCGTATAAATACGGCTTGCAAGGCGTCATCTTCGATCCCTTTGGCGCCACGATGTGCCTGTTCCTTTCGGCATTGTTGATTGTCCGTATAGCGCGCCGCGCGCAATACGTGACCATCATGGACTTCTTCCAGCAGCGTTATGGGACGACCATGTCCGTGGTCGGGTCGGTGGCGCAGATCATCGGCTACTTCGGCTGGACAGCGGCGCAGATCGTGGCAGGCGGAGCCATCCTGCAAGCCCTGTTGGGCTGGGATTTGTCCGTGGGGATGGTGTTGGTGGCAGGCGTGGTGACCATCTACACGATGGCTGGCGGTCTGTGGGCGGACACCGCCCTGGACTTCATGCAAATGTTCCTGACCATGGGCGGCCTGTTGGTCATCTTCGGCGGCATTCTCTGGGCGGTCGGCGGTTTGGACAGCTTCCTCGGCATGGCGGGGGCGCAATACACGGATTATCCGTTCGCGATGGCGCCGACGGAGGCGGAAGGCTATCTGGGTTATAGCGGTCACATGGGCTGGTTCTATTACGCTGCGGCATGGATGGCGATCGGCCTCGGTTCCATCCCTGCCCAGGATTATCTCCAGCGCACCTGCGCCGCCAAGAACGAAAATGTGGCTGTCAAGTCCACCTACATTGCGGCTTTCCTGTACATCACCTTTGGTGTGCTTTCACCCTTCATTGGCATGGCGGCTCACGCCGTCCCGGCGATTGGCGGCGAACTAGAATCGGATACGTCACAGTTTGTGCTTATCCTGATGGCTATGGAATATCTACCGCCAATCCTGACGGCGATGTTCGTTGCGGCGCTGGCTTCTGCGTTGATGAGCACATCCGACTCGTCCATGCTGGCGGGGGCGACGATGTTCACGGAGAATATCGTCAAGGTATTCAAGCCCGATCTCACGGACAAGAGCCAACTCCTGCTGACACGCCTTGCGCTCATGGTGAGCGGTGTGTTGAGCCTGTCCATTGCACTGTGGGCGGAAACCATCTACGAACTGGCGGTGCTGGCGAATACCTGCATCCTGGTCGGCATGGTTGCGCCATATGTGATCGGTATGTATTGGAAGAAAGCCAACCATATCGGCGCACTGACATCGTTCTTTGCCGGCGGCATCTCCTGGGGGTTGTTGTCGCTGTATTACTACTACGCGCCTGAATTCGGCACCTTTGCCATCTGCGAAGGCGACCTGTATTGCTCCTTGTGGGATGCCGTTTATATCGCCTCGACCCCTGCCTTTATCATCTCGGTGGTCGCTTTCATTGTCGTCTCGCTGGCAACGGGCAGGATTGACCCGCCGAAGATCCTGAAGGACATTTACGGCAAACCTGTGGACATGAAGAACGCGCTCGGATGGGGTAACCTGAAAGACCTGCCCGAGACTGCGCCTCAACCCACAGGGGACGATTGATCCTGTTGCGATGATCTTCGGACTCAAAGAGACCGCTCCCGTTGGTAGGCGAAGCCGCCTGAGTCCAAAGTGAGGAAAAACTTTGTGACGCCTCGCCAATTGTCGGTTAGGAAAGCGGTGTCACGATTTTTGTAAGAAAAGAACCTTGATCGTCCAATTCCTGTCACATTCGGAAATGTCGAGTTGTAGGAAGTCCCAGGCAGTTGTTATAATGACGAAAACTTCACAAACGGAGGTCGCCATGCCAAACGGTTACAACGGCAAGATTTTGCACGTGGATCTGACAAAGGGCGAGTTGACGGTGGAGGAGCCGAACGAGGCTTTTTACCGCAAGTATCTGGGCGGGAGCGCGATGGGCATGCACTACATCCTGCGCGACATGCCCAAGGGCGCTGACCCGCTTGGCCCTGAGAATGTGCTGACCTTGATGGCGGGCGTGACAACGGGCGCTCCGATCTCGGGGCAGAGCCGTTTGAATGCCAATGCCAAGTCTCCGATCAGCGGCGGCATCGGCGACTCGCAAAGCGGCGGGTTCTTCCCGGCCGAGTTGAAGTTTGCCGGTTTCGACGGGATCGTGATCAAGGGCAAGTCGCCGAAGCCGGTCTACCTGGCGATCATTGACGGCAAGTATGAACTGCGCGACGCGGCGCACTTGATGGGCAAACTGACGGGGGAGGTGGACGATATCATCCACAAGGAAATTGATCCGAAGGCTGAAATTTTGCAGTATGGCATGGGAGCAGAGAACGGCGTGTTATTCTCGTCGCTGGTATCCATGTCCAACCGCCACAACGGACGTACCGGCATGGGGCTGGTGATGGCTTCCAAGAACCTCAAGGCGGTGGTTGTGCGCGGAACGAAGAAAGTGCAGGTTGCCGATCAGAAGGCTCTGACCGAACTGAATCGCATCGGTCCCAAGGCTCTTCCTGAGAACGGCGACATGGACGGGCTTGCAAAATTCGGTACGGCGGTCGTCGTCCTGTTCAACAATACCATCGGTACCCTGCCGACCCGCAACTATAACGAGGGCCAGTTCGAGGGGTGCGAGCCAATCAGCGGTGAAAAGATGGCGGAGACCGTTTTGAAGGAACGCGATACCTGTTACGCCTGCGTGGTGAAGTGCAAGCGCGTGGTGGAGATCAAGGATGGCGCCTACAAGGTGGATCCGCGCTACGGCGGTCCCGAGTATGAGACGCTTGGCACATTCGGCTCCTATTGCGGCATCGACAATCTGGCGGCAGTCTCGCTGGCGAATCAGATCTGTAACGAATACGCAGTTGATACGATTGCCTGCGGCGCGACAATCGCCTTTGCGATGGAGTGCTACGAAAAAGGCATTATCACAAAGGAGCAGACCGGCGGACTTGAACTCAAGTTTGGCGATGCGGATGTGATGCTCAAAGTGCTCGACCAGATAGTGAAGAACGAAGGTCCGTTGGGCAAAGTGTTGTCACAGGGTTCGGAGCGCGCCGCAAAGATTTGGGGCAACGGTGCGGACGAATGCCTCATCACGGTCAAGGGAGCGGAAGCGCCCGCCCACATGCCGCAGGCGAAGCGCTCGCTGGGCCTCATCTACGCGGTCAACCCGTTCGGCGCGGATCACCAGTCCTCCGAGCATGACCCGTACTACGAAGAGGGCATCGGTGACTTCAACCTCGACCGCCTCAAGCAGATCGGTCTCGGCTCGCCGCAACCCGCCTACAGCCTGACCGAGGAAAAAGTTCGCTTCGCGTATGAGACCGAGGTCTTTTACTCGATGCTCGATTCGGCGGAACTCTGCCAATTCGTCTGGGGTCCCACCTGGACGCTCTACGACGGCAAACAGACCGCCGAGATGATCAACGCGGTCACCGGCTGGGATATGACCGTGGAAGAATTAATGGAAGTCGGCTATCGGCGCCTGAACCTCTTCCGCGTATTCAATGCCCGCGAGGGACTGGGGCGCAAGGATGACAAACTGCCGAAGAAGTTCTTCAAAGAATTGAAGGGAACTGGTCCCACCGCGGGCTTCGTTCTAACTCACGAGGAAATTGATTCAGCGATAGATCACTATTACAAGCTGGCAGGCTGGACCGCCGACGGCACACCCACCTCCGCGACCCTCAAGAAACACGATGTCGAGTGGGCAGCGGAATACCTTCCATAACTGGTAATTGGTCAATTCTCTAGTTGCAACTCGTTCAACATCCCCGCCAAATTACCAATTACCACTCACTAATTACCTTCCTGTCATGAAAGGATTCCATGCCAGAAAACACACTCTACTCCGAAAACTTCCCCCACATGACCCCCGCCTACTCGCGGATATTCAACTTCGTCGCAGACCGCGCGGAAGGCTCCTACATCTACACGGACGATGGGCGTAAATTCCTCGATTTCACCTGTGGCATCGGCGTGACCAATACCGGTCACTGCCACCCGAAGGTTGTGGAAGCGATCCGTGCGCAGGCAGGGAACTTCATCCATGCCCAGGCGAACATCGTCATCCACAAGCCGATGCTGCAACTCATCGAAGAACTGCGGAAGATCACTCCGCCGCCCATCGACTCGTATTTCTTCGCCAATTCAGGCGCGGAGGCGCTGGAGAACGCGGTCAAGATCGCGCGCGTCGCCACCGGCAGGCAGAACGTCATTGTATTCAGCGGTTCCTTCCACGGACGCTCCTCCGGCACGATGGCGTTGACCACCTCCAAGACCGTGTATCGCGCGGGGTTTGGTCCCCTGCCTTCGGGGGTGTACGTGGCGCCGTTCCCGTATGCCTTCCGCCTCAAGATGACCGAAGCCGAGGCGGCTGCGTATGCGCTGGAGCAACTCGAATACCTGCTCGCGTCGCAGACGGCCCCAAAGGAGACTGCGGCTATTTTGGTCGAAACAGTTCTCGGCGAGGGTGGATACGTTGTCCCGCCGAAGTCCTTCATGAAGGGACTGCGCGAGATCTGCGACCGTCACAAGATCATGCTCATCTTCGATGAAGTCCAATCGGGATTTGGGCGCACGGGGAAGTGGTTCGCCTTCGAACATTTCGAAGTGGTCCCAGACATCATCACCGCCGCAAAGGGAATCGCCTCCGGTATGCCGCTCTCGGGTGTCTTCACCAGCACCGACATCATGCTCAAACTGGACGTCGGCTCCATCGGCGGGACATATGGCGGCAACGCGATCGCCTGCGCCGCGGCGGTGGGGACCATCCGCGCGATGCGTGAGGAGAACATGCTGGAGAACGCCGCTGAACGCGGCATCCAGTTGATGACCGGATTGCGCAAATTGCAGGAGGAGTATACGCAGATCGGCGACGTGCGCGGCAAGGGCTTGATGGTCGGCACTGAATTCGTGGTGGACGGACGCGCCGACAAAGCCAAACCGCTCGTCAAGGAGATCATCCACAAGGCGGAGGAGAAAGGCTTGCTCCTGCTCTCCTGCGGCACCTACGACAACACCTTGCGCTGGATCCCGCCGTTGAATGTGACATCCGAACAGATCAACGCTGGGCTTGAATATTTTCAGTGAAGCGTTGAAGGAAACTGATAAAGTGATTCAAAGGTCAAAGGTCAATCGTCGAACGTCCGACCTTTGGCCTTTGACCTGATAACAAACATCATGACCCCCACCCTCAACCGAACAAACCTCATACAGCTTCTCGAAAAGGAAGAGCAACTCTTCCACAAAACGCATCCCAAGTCCTACGAACTCTACCAGCGGGCGCGCAGATCGCTTCAAGGCGGCGTGCCGATGCTGTGGATGATCCGCTGGGCGGGATCGTTCCCTGTCTTCGTCAAAGAGGCGAAGGGAGCGCATTTCACCGATGTGGACGGCAACTCGTACCTCGACCTCTGCCTTGGTGACACCGGTGCGATGACCGGTCACAGCCCTGCTGTGACCGTCGCCGCCATCAACGAGCAGATCCAGAAAGGTATCACGCTCATGCTCCCGTACGAGGACGTCATCTGGGTTGGCGAGGAACTCCAGCGCCGCTTCGGTCTCCCGTACTGGCAGTTCGCCCTCACTGCCACCGACGCGAACCGCTTCGTCCTGCGCATGGCTCGCATGATCACCGGGCGTCCCAAAGTGCTGGTCTTCAACTATTGCTATCACGGCTCGGTGGACGAGTCCTTCATCGTCCTCGACGAGGAAGGCACGCCCATCTCCCGCCCGAATAACATGGGTCCGCAGGTCGACCCGCGCGAGACTACCAAGGTCATCGAGTTCAACGACATCGCCGCCCTCGAGACCGCCCTCTCCGCCCGCGACGTCGCCGCCGTCCTGGCCGAGCCTGCCATGACCAACATCGGCATCATCCACCCCGACCCCGGCTACCACGACGCGCTGCGGGAGATTACGAAAAAATACGGGACCTACCTCATCATTGACGAGACTTATACCATCTGCACGGGTCCCGGCGGATACACCGCCTCATTCGGACTTCAGCCTGATTTCCTGACCCTCGGCAAGCCCATCGCTGGAGGCGTTCCCGCCGCTGTCTACGGCTTCACCGAGGAAGTGAACCGCGAGTTCATCGAAAAACTTGACGTGGACGATGCCGACGTGGGCGGCATCGGCGGGACCCTGGCTGGCAACGCCCTGTCCATTGCGGCGATGAAAGCCACCCTGCAAAACGTGCTGACGGACGAGTTCTACGTCAAAGCCACAAGGTTGCAGGAACAGTTCACAGCGGGGATCGAGGCGGTCATCCAGGAGTTCAACCTGCCGTGGATCGTCAAACGTCTCGGCAACCGCTCCGAATATTGGTTCAAACCGACGCCTCCCCGAAACGGAGGCGAAGCCGCCGCCGCAATTGACCATGAACTGGACCGCTACATGCACCTCTTTGCCCTCAACCGTGGAATTTTGATGACTCCCTTCCACAACATGGCATTGATCTCGCCTGAAACCACGCAGGAAGATGTGGAATACCACACGAAGGTGTTTCGGGAGGCGGTGCAGTCCCTTTTGGGAAGCCATAAGTGATGTATAATGTGATGTATAGCCACAGGAGCGAAATATGTCACAAATGGTTCGCAAGCAAATCTACATCCAAAAAAGCCAGGAAGAACGCCTGAAACGGGCTGCCGAAACCCGCGGGGTCAGTGAAGCGGAGATCATCCGCCGTGCGCTGGATATTGAACTAAAACGGGCTGGATATCGCCTGGCGTATGATGACAAAGCTTTCGCCAGGTTTCTTGCATTTATGGAAGAATTGGAGAATGGCCCTCCTGTTCCCCGTCGTTGAAAACGTGATTGGACGCGTGAAGATCTGTATGAAGAACGCATGAAACGCTATGACCGAAATTCTGATTGACACAAATATCCTTGTCTATGCTTTCGACCCTGCGGAACCTGAAAAACGAGGGATAGCCAGGAATGTTCTTGCGCGTTTGCAGGTGGAAAACGCGGGATGTTTTAGTGCCCAATGTATTGCAGAATTTGTCCATGCAGTCCGAAAGAGGGCAAGCCCTCTTTTGACGTATTCTGAAGCATCGGAACAAGCCGAGGTTTTCCTGGCTTCGTTTCCAGTTTTCCCTTTGACGCCTATGGTCATCATCAATGCTATCAGGGCTGTTGGGGATCATTCCTTTTTACTTGCTTATTACGACGCTCAAATCTGGGCCTGTGCCCACCGAATTATTTCTTTCTCATTTTCAGCGAATTTCAGACGGACCTACTACCGTTTTGTCCGCGGGGGAAAACCCCCTCTGAGACCCGATCTTACAAATTAAATTTTCCCAAGTCTGGCGCGTAAACGTGCGCGAACAAACCCTGAAAAAGGAACCCGTCCCCGAGCCTGGAAACGCCTTGGCGGGCGTGGATTCATTGCGCGCATCCTGCTCGACGAAGTGGATGCGAAGTGTGATCCGCTGGGCGCGGAGAATAAACTCATCTTTGCGCCTGGCTTGCTGGTCGGGCACTTGCTCTCGTCAACGACCGAATTTCGGTGGGCGGGAAATCCCCGCTGACAGGCGGCATCAAGGAAGCCAACGCGGGCGAGCGAACCGGTCTTCACATGACTTTCATGGGCATCCATGCCTTGATCATCGAAAGATCAGCCGCAGATGATGGTTTTTGGGTTTTGCATCTTTCGTTGAACGGCGCAAAGTGGGAGAAGGCCGATGATTTGACCGGCTTGGGCGTGTATGTGTCGCGCCGAAGTTGATCGAAAAATTTGGCGATAAGGTTGCCATTGCCTTGATCGGTCCGGCGGTGAGATGAAGTTGAAGTCCGCGGGAATCCAGAACATTGAGAAGGACAGGATCCCTTCTCGATTGCGGCCGCGGCGGGCTTGGCGCGGTCATGGGTTCGAAGGGATTAAAGCTATCGTGTTCGACAATGCCGGTGGGCAGAAGCCGCCAATCGCGAGTCCTGAGGCGTTTAAAGTCGCCCAAAAGGATTAACCAAGTCCGTGATGGAGCATCCGCAATCCATCACGTATCGCGATTATGGCACTGCCGCGATGGCGCAGATGACCCAGCGGTTCGCCGCGTTTCCCGCGAGAACTTTTCACGCGGCACTTCGACCACGTGGAGAACATCGGCGGCGAGCTCGCGCGGGTTACGCTGACGCGCGGCAAACCGTCCGACGCGTCGCATCCTGCATGTTGGGATGCACGATCAGTTGCTCGAAAGTATTTGGCGGGGAGGATGGGAGGATCATCGTCTCCCCGCTTGAATACGAGACCATCGGGCTGATGGGTTCACCAACCTCGATATTGACTCGCTCAATTCAAT
>CAVQYK010000006.1:0-38792 GCA_963718215.1 uncultured Chloroflexia bacterium | reverse complement strand
AGCAAAATTAGTGGATTTTCCTTCTTATTTTGGGCTGTTCAGGAAGGAAAACCACTATGTTTTTAAGCAAAAATCATGAGCAGACGATTCTTGAAATTGCCCAGGGGGATTATATTGCGATAACTGCCGAGTTGTTTTTGATTGATCGGCAGGCGGGGGGGTACAGCCACAATTAGTTCGGGATAACTCAAACGCGCCGATTTCGGCGCGGTTTTTGTAAAAAACCGCGGTTGGCGTGCCGGAACCGCCCCGGAGTCGCGGGCTGGCTGGCATTTTTCAATTGTTTTCCCCCCGTTTGCCCGCCCAACTCCCTACAAGAGTGGGTAACTGAGCAATTCTCTTACCATCCAGCGATGACTCACTATTCCGGCGGCCACGCCCGGGGTTTGCTGGCGATATTTCCCGGGAGTTTGCCTGCCCTTTCTCATCACCGGTGCAGACAGGGCCTCTCGCAACTCTTCGTGATAGCGGACAAAATGATACACCGCCAGCCACCAAAACAGGTGCTCAACTAATTCCGGGATGTATTGAGCCAAGCCCCAGGTGCGGCGAGCCAGCTTTGATACGCCTTCTCGAATAGTAAGGTTGAGCCGTTCGACGAAGGAGGTGTTGATTATTCCCGTCAGCCCGAGTGCCTTCAACCGGGAAACAAAATCGGCTTTCTCCCCGCAGAGTACCCGCTGTTCGACCTTGATCAGCTTTCGGCGCTGGTGGTGTTTGATCTCCTGCCCATAGAGTAATGAAGGCCAGACCATCCAGATGGGCTTTTTGGCCACTTCGGGTTGATGCCAGAAACCGAAGTGGGCTGTGATGGCATAAAAGTAGTGCTTCAAACCATCGGAATTGAAAATGGGCAGACAGCCATCTGCAAGTCTGGATTTGAGTTCATGCAGCACAGAGTAAGCCATTGCCTGGCTGCGCTCACCCACCTGAATGACGGGAATGATCTTGGTTTTGGCTTCTGCAGCGCTGCGCTTTATATTTCCCCACAACTCATCCAACTGGACATGGTCAAGGAGCAAGTTGCGAAAGAAACGGTCATGAAGTTTGCGCCCATGCTCACCACCGGGAGTTAGCCAGGTGCGGATGGTACTCTCACGAACTTGATAAACTTCTTCGAGGACTGAAGTCTCCACCCCATGTGCTTCCAGCAGCATGACTTTTTCGACGACTTCGGATGGAGTTTTGAGCCGATAGAGCGGGGTATTGCGGCGACACGAAAAACCCGCTTGACACGCCTGGCAAGTCAGATCCCCGATCTTTTCTCTCGTCCCATGCGACCCATTCGCTACCAGCGCATGAATCGTTTGGTTAGTGATCCCATAGTAATAACAATCTGGGTTCAAACAGGCATGCCCTCGGTGATGCTTTGCTTCGGACGCCCCCCCTTTGCCCTTTTTCATCTTGCTCCAGGGAATCACGGTGTGCGAACAAGCTTCCACCCTGCATTGCTTTTGTCTCCAGCCTGTTCTTTCTGGCAAGATGGACAATCCTTTTCACTTTTTGGCTTCACCTGCCGGATTTTCGGGGTTTGGAGCGCTTTTGGCTTGGGCAGAAGAAACGACAGCCGTTGGATGAACCACTTTTTCCGCCGCAACTGCGCCAATTCTCGCAGGAATAGTGCGACCACCAACACAAGCAAAACCATTTCTGTGGTGTTCAAGGGGCTTTTCCTTCTACTGGGGTTCGCAAAACGCCTATCCTACCATGTTTTCCTTTCCCAAGTAGTTATCCCGAGCGGATTGGGGTTAGACCTGGGTGAAGGACGCCCAGGGTTTTGTTTCCAAAATTCTGTTTTTTCTTTCCTTCGCGCATCCCACCAACATACTGTTCTTTTTTTCGCAAGTAACCTTAAGGGCGATCAATTTTGAAGGGATGGGAACCGCACGGCAATTAATATCGAAAATGCTGGAGAGCAAGGATTCGAACCTCAAACCTTAGGTCAGTACTGTCCAGCCTGTTGTTGACCAGAACAGTTGCGTATTGTTTGTAGCATTTATTCCGTGAGTGTGATCTTGCCGGTCCTGAAAAAGTGACCGGGTTCTATGCCGATCTGCCCTGCAAAGTGAATGCTCAGTAACTGAAGTGGAAGGATTTCCATCAATGGCAGGCCGATGGCTGGTACATGAGGGATCTCGATTTGCCACTCGTTTTGCCCCGATCCCAACCAGAACGCACTAACTTTGTAACCGCGCAACTCCTTGAGCAGGCGCAGATTCAAATCACGTGTTACCTGCGGACCTGCGAACAGCAGCACGGTCAGGTCTGGCGTGGCAAGTTCAAGCGGTCCGTGACGGAATTCTCCCGCCTGGTATGGCGTTGCCATATATTTGGATGCTTCCCCCAGAATAAGCGCGCCCGTATAGGTCGCCGCGAGCGAAGCGCCTCGACCCAAAGTGGCGAGCCGCCTAGGGAAACCAACCACTTTGCCGATCTCCTGCACGCGGCTTTCCCAATCCGCAAGATACGACTTCATCGCGGATGCTGTTTGCATGAGTTCGGCGCGCGCGGGTTCAACATCCCTGCCGAGCAAAACCAGCGCGGCGAGCTGCCCCACCGCGAGTGTGTTGACATATGTGCGCGTCGAGACGGTATGTTCAGTTCCCGCACAAATCGGAACATGATATTGCCCTGCTTTTGCCAGCGGACTCTCGAGATCATTCACCGTGGCGAGCAGTGAACCGGGCTTCAAGTCGATGGCGGAGACAATCTCGGCGGATTTGCCCGATTGTGAAACCATCCAGAGCAGGGTTTTGGGTGTGATCAGCGCGGGCGTGTGATGGATCAATTCTGCAGTGTCCACCCAAAGTACGGGAAGACCCGTTTCTGCAAGCATCAACCAGACAGGGTAGGAAGCGTAGAGCGAGCCACCCATGCCTGTGATGAGGATACGGTCAAAGTCGTTATCCCGAATGGCTTTCGCAAGAGGGGCAAGCGGTACCGGGTCAAATTGATCCAACGCCGTTTTCAAGGCGTCTGGCTGGCTGAGAATATCAAGGATATATGGATTGTTGGTCATTCCGCCTCACAAAGGATCATATAGGCGCCGCCGTACAATCCTGCGTAATATCCAAGTTGCGCTGGCAGGATGTGGACACGGTCGAACGGCACCATTGGGTTCGGGGTTTTGAGCGTTTGCTCAAGCGTCGGCAGGAACAGGTCTGCGCTTTTCATCACACCGCCGCTCAAGACAAGCACATCGGGAACAAATAGGGAAATAACATTGATAATGCCGAGACTGAAATCACGCGCGGCTTTTTGCATGATCTGCACCGCTGTTGGGTCGCCAGCGCGTGCGGCATCAGCAACGAGACGCGCATCAATGCGGTCTGGATTGCCATCCGCAAGCGCGAGGAGATGTACATTGCTTTTTGCGCTTCGCGCCGCACTTGAAATTGCCGTGCCGGAGATCAGACTTTCCCAGCACCCGCGATGGCCGCAATAACACTCGGGACCGTTCGGGTCGATCAGTTGGTGTCCCCCTTCGGGATGAGAACCGTCCACGCCGCGATAGATATTTCCATCCACGATCAACGCTGTGCCCACACCTGTACCAACCGTGACAGCGTAGAGTCTGTGTGCGCCGCGTCCCGCGCCCCGCCAGTATTCGCCCAGCGCGGCAGCATCTGCATCATTTTCAAGCCGTACAGGAACATTGAAGCTTTCGTTGAGTCGTTCCACGATCGGGACCCTGCTCCAGCCTTCAAGCGTGAATGGATTATTGACCAGTCCGTGCACGGTATCGAGCGGACCAGTACAACCGATGCCAATCCCCAACAAAGATTGGGAGTTGGCAGAATCAAGCGTTTCACGGATCAAACGCTCGATCAAACGGAGCCCGTTATCGGGTCCGATGGATGCGATGCCCGCTTCACGCTGACCAAGTAGCTGCCCCTCACCATCAAACGCTCCCACGCGGACGAGAGTTCCGCCTATATCCACCCCGATGGCAATCTTTTCCATCATCCCTTGACCGCCCCTGCTGTCAACCCGCTCACGATGTAACGTTGAAAGATGAGGGAAAGCAGCACCGGCGGAATTGCGGCCAGCACACCGCCCGTCATCATGCCGCCGACATCTACAACATAGCGGCCCGTGAACTCGGCTATGGCAACCGGCACGGTCTTGGCGCTGACGGTACTGGTGAGGATGAGCGCGAAGAAGAATTCGTCCCAGGCAGTGAGGAAGACGAAAAGTCCCGTTGAAACAAGGCCCGGGGCAGATATGGGCATGATGATCTTCCAGAGTGTTTCGAGGCGATTGCAGCCGTCAATGCGTGCCGCGTCTTCCAGTTCAACGGGGATGGTATCGAAGAAAGCCGCCATGAGCCAGATGGCAAACGGCAGGGCAAAACTGAGGTAGGTGATGATGAGGATGGTGGGTGAGTTGAACAACCCGAAGCGTGTGGCGAAAAGATACAGTGGGATGACAAGCGAGATCTCGGGAATCATGCGCGTGCCAAGGATCCCGATCAAGAGGGTTTTCCGGAATGGAAAACGTAGACGAATGAGTGCGTAGGCTGCAAGCGAGCCGAACGTCAGTGCGATGACCGTGACCGATGACGCGACCAGCAGGGAATTCCACAGGGTGATACGGAAGGTCTTTGCGACTTCAGATGTGCCTTGTGAAGGAGAAAGGATGTTGATGTAATTTTGAAAGGTGGGGTGCTGTGGGATCCAGTGGATGGGCGTTGACAGCAGCTCTGCACGGGAGGATATGCTGGAGATGACCAGCCATGCCACAGGCACGTAGACAAAGAGCAAAGCCAGCAGGACCAAAAGCGAAAGCAGGATGACGCGCAGGGTCCTTTTCACAGTTTTTCCTCAGGGCGATATAACATGCGAATATAGATGAATGCCAGAGTAAGCGTAAAAAGTGAGATGAGGAACGAAAGCGCGGAGCCGCGCCCTGCATGACCGAAACTAAACATCTCGAGATAAGTAAGGAAGGAGATGGTCACAGTGCCGTTGGCGGGGCCGCCGTTGGTGATGACATAGATGATGTCGAAGGCGCGGAAGGCCTCGACGGTGCGAATGACCAATGCGACCAGAATCGCTGGACGCAGCAGAGGCAGACGAATGAACCAGAAATATTGAAGGGCGCTGGCGCCATCCACGGAGGCAGCCTCTTCGAGGTCCGCAGGAAGCGTGGCAAGGGCGGCTTGCAGGATCAAGGCGATGAAGGGCACACTGTGCCAGATGTCTGCAAGGATGACAAGATTCATTGCCATATCTGGTTTGGTGAGCCAGGGAATATATTTATCAATGAGTCCAAGTTGGAGCAGGAGACCGTTCAGTGCGCCATAATCTGCATTGTAGATCCAGCGCCACATCGTACCGTTGACAATTGTCGGCACAGCCCAGGGGATGATGAGACTCGTCCGCAGGAATTTCCAACCAGGCGGATGGGCGTGGATCAGCTGTGCGATGGCCAATCCCAGCACAAGTTCAATCCCGACCGAGATGACGGTGAAGTAAAACGTACGCCCGATGGTCGCCCAAAAGATCGGTTCGCCCAGGAGAGAAATGTAGTTGCCCAGCCCAACAAAGGTGTTTTGTAGATTGATCCCGCGCGGAACTTCAAACAGGCTGAGATATAAAGTCGTCAGTATCGGCTGAAGCGAGATTCCCAGGATGATTAAAAAGCTGGGCAGGATCAACGCAAAGCCGATGAGTGCGTCCTGTTGTGCAAGGGTCCGCTTTTGTTGCATGACTTCTCCGTAAAAGGATGGGGACGAATGGTCCCCATCCTTTGGAATGAACGATCTACTTGGCGAGTTCGACCCACTTGGCGGCGGCGTCGTTCAACGCTTGTTCAGAAGTCTTTTGCCCAGTCAATGCTTCCTGCAGGGCAAGCTGCAAAGCCTTGGATGCCTCAGGGTAATACGCCACCTTCGGGCGAACGTGTGCATAGGGGAATTGTGCACTGAACATCGGCACGGTCACCGCGTTGGCAGGTGTATACCCCTGTAACTTGATGAGATTCTCGCCTTCAAAACTGGACTGCCACATGGGCAGGAGGTGAGCGGAATATTTATTCTGGATGCTTTCAGAGGTGAGGAACTCGATGTATTTCCATGCCGCGTCTACATTGGGAGAGGTTACCGCAACCGAGAAACCCATCGAACCATTGATGGATGAGCTTGTCACGCCCGAGCCTTCAAAGGCGGGCATCAGCGACATCTTGATCTTGCCTGTCACCTGCGATTCGTCTGCGTTGAAGTTGACCAGATCATACATGTAGTTCCAGTTCACTGCGAAGGCGGCCTTGCCCTGCGAGAACACGTTGCGGACATCCTCCTCCACATAGGAGATGGAGGCGGGATTGGTGTATCCATCGTCAATGGTCTGTTTCATCCAATCCAGGGTCTTCACACCGATCTCATTATTGAAGGCGGGGCGCCGGTCGCGTCCACGAGAGTGCCGCCGTTGCCGTAGAGCAGGATGACCCAGTCACAGATGGCAGCCTCATACTGTCCCCACGACCAGACGATGGGATATTCAACAAGTCCCTGTTCCTTCATGACTTTCGCCTGGGCGAGCAATTCCTCCCATGTGGCGGGGGGTGCGTCAAACCCGGCCTGTTTGAGCAGGTCTTCGTTGTAGAAAAAATATTTTTCATCCAGCAGCCAGGGCATACCAAACACGGTTCCGTTGACGGTGGTGATGTCCCAGGCGGCGGGGAATATCTTGTCCTTCATATCCTGGGAGATACGGTTGGTCACATCCAGTGTGTAGCCGGCCTTGCCAAATTCCGCATACCAGATGTCGTCCGCGAGGAAGACATCATACGCGGGCGGATTGGAGGCCATGGCGGTGGTGATCTTGTCGTGCAGGGCGTCATACGCCACGTACTCGATCTCGACCTTGATATCGGGGTTGGCCTGGTTGAATTCTTCAACGATGGCGTTCATTTCGTCAACAGTTGGACCGGCCTGTTCCATGGTCAACACACGAATGGTCGCGGGGCCCGTTGCCTGCCTGGGCTGGCATCCAACTACACCCGTGATCAGCACCAGCGCCATGAGCGCGAACAATATTGAACGAAGTGTTTTCATCCTATTCTCCTTTATCAGAATTTGATTTCATACAACAGGCAAGAGATTTTTATGTGCCTCCTTTTGATGACTTACTCCGACATAATGGGGAGAATTCCCTTTATCTTTTGAGGTTGAGTCTGGTGCGTAACTGATCTACGATTTTTTTGATTCATCATCTATGATCCCCTCGCCACCCAGCATGCGACACCAATCACGCCCGCGTTATCGCCCAGATTTGAGGGAACAACCTCCACCTGCCCGACCGGCATCACGGTAACATGCCTGCGCATGGTACGGCGGATCGGATCCAACAATAGATCTCCCGCCTGTGACACCCCTCCCGCGATGATGATCCGGCGTGGACCCAGCGCGACACATATATTGGCGGCTGTGATGCCGATATAAAAACCAGCCTTTTCGTAAATGTCTATTGCAACTTCGTCACCTTCCCGTGCGGCTTTGGCAATAAGTTCAGGCGTGATGCGATTCAGATCATATTCGCACAATTCGCTGATGCGCGTCGTCAACCCCTGCGAGACCGCTTTCATGCCCATCGCCGCAATGGCGGGACCCGACGCGTACGCTTCAAGACAGCCATTGTTACCGCAACCGCATTTCGGTCCATTGAAATCAATCGTAGTGTGACCCAATTCCCCGCCCGTACCGCCAATGCCAAGATGCAGTTGACCATTGATCACAAGTCCGCCGCCTATACCCGTACCGATGGCAAAAACCGCCACAGTATCCAGCCGCGGCCCGCACCAAAGCGCCATTCACCGTTGGTGATTGAGCGCACATCGTTGAGCAATCGTGCGGGCAGGCCGGTCAGTTTTTCAATGGTTGCCTGCAACGGGACATGGGGCCATGTGCCAGGCAGGTTGGGGAGAAACAGGGTCTCGCCTTTTTCCAAATCGAGCACGCCGGGAACGCCTATGCCGATGCCGCCAATTTCCTCCTTCTTCATTCCCGCCGATTGAATCAACCTGTAAGAACAACTCTGCCATGCGCTTCATCACCATATCGTGCCCTTCGCGCGCGAGGGTGGGGATGCTCATCTGGTGCAGGACTGAGCCGGTTTCAACATCCACAATCGCGGCACGCAGGTTTGTCCCACCGAGATCGCAGCCGATATATTTATTCATTGGCACTTCCGCAAAGTAGAAATAAAGACCTGATGGGGTTTCGCGAAGCGGACCCGTCGGGTCTATAGACTTTGGGCATCAGTGAATGTACGGTTTCAACACATCGCGCGACAGGTGGAACCCACGTTTTACGAGTTCTTCGTCACCTTCGAAAACGCGGTCTTCATGCTCGATGCTGACCACATAGTCGTAGCGCGCAGCAGTGAGAGCGGCGAAGAATTTCGCCAATTCCATATCGCCGAGACCGGGCAGGCGCGGGATCTGCCAGCCCATGCCCTGTGACAGTACACCGTTGTTATACAGACCCTCGCGATCGATGTGCAAATCCTTTGCATGGACATGGAAGATCTTATCCGGCAAACTCACGGATCACACGCTCGTAATCGATCATTTGCAGGATGAGATGCGACGGGTCGAGATTCAACCCGAAGTTGTCATCGGGGATGATCTCCCACATTTTGCGCCAGATGGCGGGCGTGCTGGCAAGGTTGTTGCCGCCGGGCCATTCATCGTAGGAAAAGATCATCGGGCAGTTTTCGATGGCAATCTTCACACCGCGCTCTTTTGCAAATTTCACGATCGGGGGCCAGATCTTTGCATAATCTGCCAAATTTTGCGGCACGGTCTTGTTTTTGTCCTTGCCAACGAACGTTCCAACCACGGGCACCTCCAACAGCGCCGCGGCTTCGATCACCTTTTTCAGGTGGGCAATGACCGTTTCGCGATGATCAGCCTCGGGATGGAGAGGATTCGGGTAATATCCCAGCGAGGAGATCGTCAAGCCGTAGCCATCCAGCATTTTGCGGATGTCTTTCGCACCGGTCTTGTTCAGTGTGGTCACGTCGATGTGTGTCACGCCCGCATAACGACGTGTGGCTTTTTCGAGCGGCCAGCAAGCGATCTCAATGGCTTGAAAACCGCTCTCCGCGCCCCACTTGGCGGCCTGTTCGAGAGTATTGCCGGGTAACGCGGCAGTGAAAAATCCGAGTTTCATTTTTAGTCTCCTTTACTTGACTTTGACCCATGCCTTCTCACGCGCGCTCCGCTCGATGGCTTCGCACAGTTGCATTTCATAATGACCATCGGCAAAGGTCGGGAAGTCGGGTGCTTTGGTGAAGTCGCCTGCGAAAATATAGTTGTAGACTTTGGTATAGAGTTGCTTGAATGTGTCGGGGAAACCCTCATTGTGACCGCCGGGATACGACGCAACCGTGCGCGCTTCGGGCGACAAAAGCGACGGGTCTTTCATCAAGCTTTGATTTGCTTCCGTCCGATGGCCGACCCACAACTCGTTGGGTTTTTCCGAATCCCACACCAGCGATGATTTGGACCCGTTGATCTCATAGAAGAGACGGTTCTTGCGTCCCGAGGAAACCTGCGAGACCGTGAGCACGCCACGCACGCCGTTTTCATAATGCAAAATGACAGTGGCGTAATCTTCGGTGTGAATGGGCTGGTCAATGTAATCTTCCGGCGTGAGGATTTTGCCAGTGAATGTTTCGAGCGGCCTGGCAGGTTTCCTGCGGATTGGATGGAAGGTCTTAAAGTCGGCATAGACTTCGTCCACATGCAAGCCTGTGATGAAGGTGAGCAGGTCGAGCCAGTGCGAGCCGATGTCACCAACGGCACGCAAAGTACCGCCCAGATTTGGTTCGAGCCTCCAGTTCCAATCCGTGGGGAAGAGAAGCCAATCCTGCAGGTAAGAGCCTTGAAGAATGAAGATGTCACCGAGCGCGCCGCTCTGCACCATGCTCCGCGCCTGCTGCGACATTGGGTACATGCGGATGTTAAAGTTGACCGCGTTGACCAGTTTCTTTTCCGCCGCGATGTTGACAAGTTCCGCCGACTCTGTAGTATTCATCGCCAGCGGCTTTTCACAGACGACGTGCTTGCCCGCCAGCAGTGCGGCTTTGGCGTGGGGATGATGCAGATGGTTCGGCGTGGCAAGATGCACCACGTCAATATCAGGGTCGGCCAGCATTTCATCCAGCGAACCATATGCGCGCGGGATGCCGAGTTCAGCAGCTTTTTGTTGTGCCAGGTCCTTTGTGTTCTCTGCAAGACCCAACACCTGGATGCCGTTGCGGCGCAAGCCTTCCACGTGAGCAGGGCCGATGAAACCCGTCCCTGCCACGCCGACTCCGATGGTTTGTTTGGTGAGTTGTTTTGCCATAATGAAACCTCCCGTGGATTAGTATGTTCCTGAAGCGGAATCAGGCTTGGGCGGCGCGAGAGGTGTCCCTTCCTTCATCCGTTTGAAGTCATCGAGGATGGTCGCTGTCGCAGTCGCGCCGCACCGCGTCACGCCCGCGTCGATCACATCCAAAAGCGCGGTCAATGTGCGGACTCCGCCCGCGGCTTTGACCTGCACCTTCTCACTGACATTTGCGCGCATCAGGCGCAGATCTTCGAGCGTCGCGCCGCTGGGAGCAAAACCTGTGGAGGTCTTGACCCAATCTGCGCCTGCGGCTTCACTGAGTTTGCAGGCGGTGATTTTCTCTTCATCGGTGAGATAGGCGTTCTCAAAAATCACCTTGACCTTCACGCCGCGCGAGTGAGCCGCATCACAGACTGCCTTGATATCCTCGCGCACAAAATCATGTTTACCAGAACGCAGTTGACCGATATTCAGAACCATATCGAGCTCGAGCGCGCCTTCATCCATCGCTAGTTGCGCTTCGGCAAGTTTGATGGCGGTGAGATTGCTCCCATGCGGAAAGCCGATGACGGTGCTGACAATGACATCCGAATCCTTGAGAGTTTCCTTCGCAAGTTTGACATGGCAGGGTTTGACGCACACTGTAGCGGTGTGATAACGCGCGGCAAGTTCGCAACCTGCCAACACTTCGGCTTCGGTGAGCTCGGGGCGCAGGAGCGAGTGGTCAATGACTTTGGCGAGTTGATCATAGGTGATGGTTTTGCTGGATAAGGTTGTCATTATTTCTCCAAAGAGACCTGACCGATTTCGGAAATCTGTCAGGTCCTGATTATTTCTTCTTCCACAGATCGATCGGCTTGCTGACCTTCGGCGGGTTGTAGGGAAATTCGATCTTGCGTCCCTCGCCTGCCGATTGATAGGCGGCATACATGATCTTCAACACTTCGCGCCCGTCTTCGCCTGTTTCCATGCAGGTTTCTTTTCCAAGCACGCAATTTACAAAGTGTTGCATTTCCTGCGGGAAGCCATAGTTCCAGATTTCCTCGAACATCGTGAAGGTATAGCCTTTGGTCTGCCCGGCCTTTTCAACTGCATAGCCATATCCTTCCTCGGAATACGTCAGCAATGAACTGCCGCGCAACAGATCGGCGCGCGTGTGACCTTTTTTGCCATAGATCTCACAACGGTCATCCACGCCGCCGCCCTTCGCCCAACTGTTTTCGATCATGGCGATCTTGTTGCCTTCATATTCGATGATGGCATACGAATGATCTTCGCCTTTGGTTTTGTCCTGATGAACATATGTGCCCATGAATGCGGTCACGCTCTTGACCTTGGGCTTGCCCAGCACCCAGCGCGTATACTCAATTGAATGACAGCCCATATCGAGCATTACGCCGCCGCCCGAACGGTTCACATCCCAGAACCAGGGCATGTGCGGACCGGGGTGTTCCTCCGATTGCTTGGCAAGGAACGGCTCGCCGATGGCGCCTTCATCGATCAACATTTTCGCGCGGACATATTTCGGAGCGAACAACAATTCCTCCGCGTACATCAACAGGACTCCCGCCTTTTTGCATTCCTCGATCATCTGATCCGCTTCCTCCAACGTGACGCAGAGCGGCTTCTCGATAATGACATGTTTCCCCGCCCTGGCCGCATCCACCACCACCTGACAATGCAGGTCGTTGGGGATTCCAATGTCGATCACATCGATCTCTTTGTCCTTCAACATCTCGCGGTAATCGTTATACGATGCAGGGATGCCGCGTTCATGTGCAAACTTCGCTGCATTGTTGGGGCTGGAGACCGCCACCACTTCTGCGTCACGCACCCAGCCCTTGAATGCGGCGTGATGAAGATCGCCCACAAAACCAGTTCCCACCATTCCGATCTTTACTGTTTTGCTCATGGAGTTCTCCTTTCTGCTTTCATAATGTCACAGGCTTTCGCCTGAAAAAGTTGAGTGAGATAAGCGAAGTGCATCGGTTTCGATGAGGTTGCGATTTTGGCTACGATGCTGTCAGTGATGAAGACTGTAATGTTGTCATGGTGCAGATGCACCCCGCCTATTTCCAAAGTTATTGCCGCAGGGACCGCTGGCGGCCGTAGATGGAGATCAAAACCAATAAGGTTGCGCCCAGCACCATGCGGCGGACAGAATCGGGCATCTGCATGGTGGTGAGCAGGCTGGTGATCAGAGTCAAAACGATCGCGCCGGCCATCGTGCCCCAGTAACTGCCCTTTCCACCGGAAAGAAGCGTCCCTCCCACAGCGACCGCCGCGATGGATGGAAAAAGGAAAGGCTGTCCGAGTTGGATCATCACAACACCGGTGTTCCCAACCACCAGGAATCCGCCAAATCCAGCCAGCGCACCCGCCAAGGCATACGTTGCCAGATTCATGCCGGTCACATTGACGCCAGAGAGTTTCGCAGTCACGCGGTTCACGCCAATGGCAAACAGGTTTTTGCCGAAGGTTGTGCGTTCCAGCAACAGCCACATGAGGAAGCCAAAGATCAGCCAGATGATGAGCGCGTTCGGGATGGGAAAACTTGGCGAAAGGGGACGCGCGATCAGGCGAGTCATGATCGGGGCAACCTTCCCGCTGACATTGCCGTGATTGGCAATGATGATCGCGCCCGTAACCACACCCGACATGCCAAGCGTCATCACGAAGGGGGAGATTTTCAGGAAGGTAATCCCTGCACCGTTCAGAGAATCCGATCAATGCACCGACCGCAAGCGAGAACAACAATGCCAGCAGGACCTTGCTATCTTCTCCCTTCACAGTCACGTAGGTGATGATGGCGGTCAGGGTAACGATGGAACCTGCCGATAGGTCAATGCCTTCCGAACCACTGATGATGACCAGTGTTTGTCCCGCCGCGATGACACCGAGAAACACCGCCAGGCGGAGGATGTTCAGCGCCTGCGCCTGCGCCACGGCAAGGTCACTGCCAAAGCCGTTCGGCAACAAGCCTGATAACACGAAAAGGATCACCGCCAGTAAAAGCGCGGCAATGGGAGGGGAAATGGATATCCGTTTCATGATCTCCTCCTGCGAATCAGATTGAGCACGCCAGGCGCTGCCAATGCCACAACGATAATGGTCGCCTTGACGAGCGTTTCCCACCACGTGTTGATATGAGCAAAAGAAATGATATTCTGGATGACGCCGAGCGTGACCGCGCCTAGAACTGGGCCTGCCACACCACCAACGCCGCCACTCATGGCATTCCCGCCAATGACCACCGCCGTGATGGAGTTGAGGGTCATGGATGCGCCGATATCGGCGTTTCCTGATCCGCTTAACATGGTAATGGCAATGCCCGACAGAGCCGCCATGAAACCGGAGACAACATAGGTGCTGAATTGGATCAATGTGACCGGTACGGCTGTCTCATACGCAGCATTCGGCCTTGCCCCCCACCGCAAATAGATATTTGCCAAATCGAGTGGAACTGATATACATCCAGATCAGAAGGATGATTGCAATGACGAAAAAAGCCAGTGGCAGTCCCAGGGGCTTCGTATCGCGATACAATGCCGCAATGCTGGCCGGGATGCCACCGCCCGGATTGGGCAGGATGTACAAGGCAAAACCGGCATACAGAAAACTGGTGGCGTACGTGGTAATGATGGGTTGCAGGCGCAAATACGCAATGAAGAAACCGTTGAGCGCACCAGCCAGCAGACCCGCCAGTAAAGACACCAGCACGAACTGCCACATCTTCTCAGGCGAGCCATCCAACCCGACGCGCGTCGCCAGAACCGTGTTCACGATTGAGACGATCCCGCCGACTGAAATATCGATCCCGCCGCCGATGATCACGATCGCCTGTCCCACCGAGAGCAGGATGATCGGCAGGAAGACGCGCATATTGCTGTTCAACGTCTCCTGGGCGAACATGTTTGGTTGCAGGGTCAGATTGATGACGACCGACGTCACAAATAATATCAACGCAAACAACGCAGGGTAACGCGCCGTCAAGGCATCCCACCCGGATCGTCTCATTCTGCACCTCCCTCAGAAACACCCAGGCTGGCAGCGATTAAACCTTCCCGCGTAAGGGTCCTGCCATATAATTCCGCGTGGATGATACCGTCATGAAGCACCAAAACCCTGTCGCACAGACCAATCAATTCCTCATCATCACTGCTGTAGAACAGGATCGTTTTGCCTTCCTCGCACAATTGTGTCAGAAGTGCGTAGAACTCCGCCTTGGTTCCCACATCCACGCCCTTGGTGGGATCATCCAGCAGCAAAACTTGAGGCTTGCGCATCAGCCATTTACCGATGACCACCTTCTGCGCATTACCGCCCGAAAGACTGCTCACCGGCTCCTCCAAACCAGCCATCTTCAAATTCAGACTGGCACCTGCCTGCGCTGCATCAGTCTTTGCTTTGCCGATCTTCAAAGGGGTGCCGTATTGCTTCCATGACGGGAGCATGAGATTTTCAAGGATGGAGCGGATGTAAAGGAGCCCTTCCTTCGCGCGATCACCCGGGACGAGTGCCACCCCTCGCCTGCATGGCATCACGCGGATGCTTGAACCTGACCTCGTTATCGAAAAGCTTTACCACCCCCGAATAATGGATGTCGCCAAACAACGACAACAACAGATCGCGCTGGCCCTGTCCGCGCAGACCGCCAATACCGACCAACTCGCCTTTATGTGCCTTGAAACTGATATCGCGCAAGAGATCGGTTCGCAGGTCTTTTACTTCTATACAAACTTCCGCTGCCTGCTTTTTCTCCGCTTTCGATTTGCCACGGATAAAACTAAACACCGATTCCTTCTCGATCATCAACTTGACCAATTCCTTCTCGTTGATGTCCTTCATTATCCCTGCGCCAACCGTCTTGCCGTTGCGCAGCACGCTGAATTTATCCGCAATGCGGAAGATCTCTTCCATGCGGTGGGAGACAAAGACAATCGCCTTGCCCTGTTCCTTCCACTGCCTGACCAGTTCAAACAGACGTTCCACCTGGCGGCTGTCGAGGCTGGCGGTCGCTTCATCGAGGATGATCATCCACGGGTCGAAACTGATCGCTTTCAGGATCTCGATGATCTGCTTTTCATCGGGCGGTAATGAGGCAACAGGGGCATCAGGGTGAAGATCGGTCTTGTAGGTCCCTTCAAATAACGAGAGCAGTTCCTCGGTCCGCGCCTGAACCGTTTTTCTGTCCACAGAACCAAAGGCGTTCAACGGTTCACGCGTCAGCCAGATATTTTCGGCAACTGTCATTTGTGGGATCAAACTTAATTCCTGAAAAACAGTTGCAATGCCCATCTTCTTGGCTGCCTGCGGAGAGGAGAAATGCACAGGTTTGCCATCAAGGAGTAGTTGTCCTCCATCGAGGACAACTACTCCGTTGATGACCTTGCTCATCGTGCTTTTGCCGCTTCCGTTCGCACCGATCAATGCCACCACTTCGCGCGCATTCACGTCCAGGTTGCCGTCTGAAAGGGCAACCACGCCGCCGTAATGTTTGACTATGTTTCGAGCAGAAAGCGACTCAGCCATATTGACTTATCCTGTTTGAGGAGACCCTAAGGGTTTATGAAACCCTTAGGGTCTTATCGGAATTACTTGAAATACTGTTGCACTTCGTCGTCGGTCAGGATGTCGTCGAGCAGGTAGGCATCGGGCTTGCCTTCGCACATCGCCAGACCATCAGCAAGGTTTTCATTGGTGATCACAGCCGCAACCGGCAGGACGAAGGATAAGCCATTCGCGCCGCCAAGCTTGGTGGTATCAACCTTCTTGCCCAACAGCATATTGACCGCGATGCGCAGACCGGTGGGTGAAACGCCCGGATGATTCGCGACGGCGATGCTATCGAAGTTCGGGTTCATGGTCTGGGCTTCCTGCCAGAGTTTGAGGTACTGACAGCGTCCTTCACCAACACCCTGCGGCCACACGGCAGGATTGGCCGCCATCACAGCCTGCAGCGCGCCAATTGCCATACCGTCCTGCGTCCAGTAGCCGGTCAGGTTCGGGTAGGCGGCGAGGAAGTTGGACATAACCTGCTGACCCGTGGCTTCATCCCACTTGCCGGTGTCCTGCGCAAGCACTTTGATATCAGGATAGCCGGCCAGCACTTCCGCAACGCCATCCATGCGGGCAACGTTCGCCGGGTGCCCAGGGAAGCCCTCGATCAATACGATCTCGCCCTTGCCTTCGAGTTTCTTGGCAAGCCATTCTGCGGAGGTCATCGCCCAGGCCTTCTGGTCAATGCCAACATTGTACACGCCGGGGACGTTCAGTTCCTGATCCACCGAGATGACGATGATGCCCTTGTTCAGCGCCTCAAGAAGCGTCGCGTTGAGGCCGTTTACGTCACCGGGGTTGACAAGGATCGCATCCACGTCTTTCGCAATCAGGTTCTGCAGTTGCTGGATTTGACCAGCGACATCGGTGTCCGCGCTCTCGATCACGAGTTCGGTTGTGATACCCTGAGCCATGTATTCGGCATTGACTTCGATCAACTCGGCGATCATCTGTGTGCGGTACTCACTGCTGATGAACGGGTTGGAAATACCGATGGTGAAGGGTTCATTCGTGGCTTCCTGGACAAAGTACTGCTGGACTTCTTCCTCGGTCAGGATCTTGTCGAGCAGGTAGGCATCGGGTTTGCCTTCGCACATTGCAAGACCATCGGCCAGGTTGTCCTTGGTAATGACAGCCGCGAGAGGCAGGACAAACGACAGACCGTTTGCACCGCCGAGTTTGCTCTCATCCACTTTCTTGCCCTGCAACATGTTGACGGCAATGCGCAGACCGGTGGGTGAAACACCTGGATGATTAGCGACTGCGATGCTGTCGAAGTTCGGGTTCATGGTTTGGGCTTCCTGCCAGAGTTTGAGGTACTGACAGCGTCCTTCACCCACACCCTGGGGCCATACGGCAGGATTTGCCGCCATCACAGCCTGCAGAGCGCCAATCGCCATGCCGTCCTGCGTCCAGTAGCCGGTCAGGTTCGGGTAGGCGGAAAGGAAGTTGGACATAACCTGCTGGCCGGTAGCTTCATCCCACTTGCCAGTGTCGGTTGCCAACACTTTGATATCGGGGTACTTCGCAAAGACTTCAGCGACGCCTTCCATGCGGGCGACGTTGGCGGGATGGCCGGGGAAGCCTTCGATCTGCACGACCTCGCCCTTGCCGCCGAGTTTATCGGCAAGCCATTGAGCAGATGTCTTCGCCCAGGCTTTCTGGTCGATACCCACGTTGTAGACGCCAGGGACATTCAGTTCCTGGTCCACCGAGATGACAATGATGCCCTTTGCAACAGCTTCTTCAAGCGTCGCATTGAGACCGTTCACATCACCCGGGTTGACAAGGATCGCGTCCACGTTCTTTGCCATCAGATTCTGCAATTGCTGGATCTGTCCAGCGACATCGGTGTCCGCGCTCTCGATCACGAGCTCGGTTGTAACATCTGCAGCCATGTATTCGGCGTTGACCTCGATCAACTCGGCGATCATTTGCGTGCGATATTCACTGCTGATGAACGGGTTGGAAATACCGATGGTGAACTTTGTGTCTTCAACGACGGGTGCCTCGGTCGTAGGAGCTTGTACAGCGGGCTCTTCAGTGACCACCTCTGTTGCGGGTGAACCACACGCTGCAAGCATCGACATGATGGTGGTTAGAATGATCACCATCAAAGTGAACTTCTTGCTTTTTGTAGACATGATTTTATCTTCTCCTTACAGGTTTATTTTGAATTTGAAGTCTAGACAATTGGAAGATATGTACTTTGATGGGCGAACCTCCTTTTATATTCATATCATCGAATGAGGGGTGTCCTCAATTGCAAACAGGTAATCCATAGCCAGGGTGATGGCCCCTGTAATGCCTGCGTCCGATCCCATACGGGAAAACGAAATGGATAGATGTGTGGTCGCCAGCGGCAGGGAGCGTTGTAATACCGCCCTGCGGATGGCAACCAACAGATGGTTGCCGAAGTTTGCGATCCCACCGCCGATGAAAATATGACTGGGATTGAAAAAGTTAACCAAACTTGCAAGGACTTCGCCGACCATCTGTCCACTGGCGCGGATGATATCCAGCGCAGCCTGGTCTCCTTCCCGGCAGGCCGCATTGACATCTTCGGCGCGCAGGGTTTCGCCATTCGCCTCACGCATCCTGCTCAGGGATGGGCTGGTCCCGTTTCGAGCGGCATCCATCGCCCTTGACACAATTGCGGGGCCAGCAGCCATCGCCTCGAGGCAACCGATATTCCCGCATGAACATAATGGACCCTTTTTATCCACACAGATGTGACCGATATCCCCGGCACAGCCATCCGCGCCGCGATGAATCCTTCCATTGGAAATGATTCCCGCGCCGATACCCGTTCCAATCTTGATGAAGATAAAGTGATCGACACCTATTGCCCCGCCTGCGCGTTGTTCCCCCAAAGCCATGATATTCACGTCGTTATCCACCACCACAAACGCTGACGAAAAAACGCCCTTGAAAAAATCGCGGATCAGGAAATTTTCCCACCCCGGCATCAAGGGGGGAGCCACCAGCACACCGCGCGCAAAATCCACAGGTCCCGGCACGCCCACACCGATCCCAAGGATCTGATCAAAGGCGATCCCCAGGGCATTTGCCATTTCAATGATCAAATCCTGGCAACGACCGAGCACGGATTCTGGTCGTAGGTGCACATCTGTCGGCTCCGAACGGCGTTGAACGATCAAGCCGGTTACATCCGCCAGGGCTAATTCCAGGCTGGTCGCTCCTATATCAATCCCGACAATATAACCAAGTTGATTGTTTATTTTCAAAAGACCGGGCTTGCGTCCACCTTGTGATACCCCCTCGCCAATTTCCACCAGATACCCCTTCTCGACCATGCTTCGAATTTCCTGTGACGATTTTGCTTTCGACCACCCCGTAATGTTGGATATCTCGGTTCGGGAAATCCGACCCTGCCGCCGAAGCGCACGTATTACCTCCGCTTCGGCAGAATCCATAAGGATTGGAGCCGTAAATCGCGCGGGTCGCTCTTCGCTGGCAGGGTTTTTGGATTGCATGCAGGTACGCTCTTTGTCGTTATGAAGGAATATCAAGCAAAACCAGCAAGTATTGCTTTTATTATAGCGACCCTGCTTTGTAAACACAATAGCCAAACTTGATTAAATAACTAAGAACTTCGTTCACAATGTGAACGAAGTTCATTTTCTTTGCCAAACCGACAATTATTGGATGATCTGCGAGATCTTGCCCGTCTTCTTATCCTTCAAAATAATCTTCAACTTGCCTTCAGGCATCTTCTCTTCCTTGATCAAATAATGGTCGGCATCGTATTCCTTCAACCCGCCCTCCCCCGCATTGACCGGACCACCGCGCCACTCCTTTACCTCGACAGCCTCCCACTTCTTGCTTTCAGCGGCTTTGTAACAGGCGTCAATGATCGTGTTGACAATATAGCCATCATAGAAGGTCTCCATTGGAGCCTTGCCCTGATCCATTGAGTTGAACATATCCATGAACATCGCAACGTAACCTAATGCCCCGATCTCATCGCCCACGGGGAACAGCCAGCCAGTATCACCCTCGGCTTTCTCAGCCACATAACCGCCCTGCCCGACACCGGTGAACATCTCGAAGCCGGTACGCAGCCAGTGGTTAAGCCAGACCGTTCCATCTGTGCCAGCGACCTCGTCGCGCAGATCCATTCCGCCGCGGAAAGTCCAACTGACCTCGAATTGACCGATCGCGCCATTCTCGTAACGCACCAGCCCCACGGCATGATCCTCCGCCTCAATGGGATGGACTTGCGTATCCGCCCAGCAGGTGACTTCAACAGGGCGGATCCCCTTGCCGATGAAGTTGCGTGCGATCTCGATGCAGTGACAGCCCATATCCACGATCGCACCGCCGCCCGAAAGTTCCTTCGTCCAGAACCAGTCACTGTGCGGGCCGCCGTGCGTCTCCCGCGAGCGTGCCCACAGCACCTTGCCCAACGCGCCTTTTTGTGAGGCTTGCAACGCCTTTAAGGTCTTCGGTGTGTAGACCAGGTCTTCCAGATAACCATGGAACACGCCTGCCTTCTCGACCGCCTCCAGCATTTCCAGCGCTTCAGGTCCGCTGATGGCGAGCGGCTTGGTACACAATACCGCCTTGCCCGCCTCGGCGGCAAGCAGGACGGCTTTTTTATGCAGGTAATTGGGAATACCGATGATGACGGTATCAATTTCAGGATCCCGAATTGCAGCGGCTATATCATCCGTCCAGCGCGGGATGCCAAACTCCCCCGCAAACTTTTTCGCGTTATCCAATTTACTCGAGCAGACGACCTTTATCTCATCCTTACCCCGAAAATTTTGCAGACTCATTGTGTAGAAACGACCGATCAAACCTGTCCCCAGCATCGCAATCTTATGCATACGCGTCTCCTTATGAGCAGGAATTTGAAAATCATTATATAGTAGCGTTTATCACAAGTCAATTCTTGCAGGCGATGGAACAACAAGATAGAATTCTTTTGAGGATACCAATATGACCTCTGCAAAAATGACATCCCGCCAGCGCGTGACCACGGCTCTGACTCATGAGGAGCCTGATACTGTTCCTCTGGCCTTGGGTGGCGGTCCCTACGGTCTCGTGGACGATCTCTACCTGCGCCTCGTGAAACATCTTGACCTGGGCGACCCTGTTCCCCCCTTCCGCACGGGACACAGCATCTCCTACATGGATGACCGTCTGCTCGAACGCCTCGGCACTGATCTTCGTTATTGCTGGCCAGGACTTTTGCCAAACAGCCCGGTCATTCCCGGCGAAGATGACAATACATTCTATGATTCCTATGGTCAGGTTTGGATCCGCGCCCAGCCCTACTATTTCACGGGTGAGGGAATCCTGCAAGATGCCGCCAGTGTTGACGATATCGAGCGCCGCGTCCGCTGGCCCGACTTTTCCGACCCGCGCTGGACTCACGGCGTTGCAGAACGCGCCAAAATATTGCGTGAGCAGACCGATTACTTCGTCGTGATGCGCATGGTCGCTTCGCACGGACCGTTCCAGACCGCCTGTGATCTGCGCGGCATGAAATCCTTTCTTGTAGATTTGGCATCCCGTCCGGAATTCGCTCATGCCTTGCTCGACAAAATCACCACAGCCATCGAGGGCTTGCTAAAACTCACCATGCAGACAGGCGGAAAGTACTTTGACATGGTCGAACTGCCCGGTGACGATTATGCGGGCAACCTGAACCTGATGATTTCTCCTGCGATGTTCCGCAAATTCATCAAGCCATGTATCGAACGATTGATAAAAGTCATCAAGGAATATAACCCCAACACCAAAATCATGCTTCACAGCGACGGTGCGATCACGAAAATACTCCCTGACATTCTCTCCCTCGGTGTGGATGTGATCCATCCGCTTGAGCCGCTCCCCGCAACCGACATTCCAGTCATCAAGGAACAATTCGGCAGGCAAGTGACTTTTCTGGGAGGCATTGACATTTCCCACGCCATGCCGGGTACGCGCGAAGACGTGATCGCAGAAGCCAAACGCCGCATCTCCCAACTTGCCTCAGGCGGCGGATATATCCTCGCGCCGTCCAATCATTTGCAAGCCGATGTTTCCGCTGAAAATGTCGTGACATTATTCGAAACTGCACGTCAATTCGGAAAGTATCCGATTCAACTTTAGATGAGAGTACAAAATGCCAAACGCCTCTTTTGATTACATCACCCAATCCAAAGCCATCCTCGACCGCATTGAGTCCACGCAAATGGACGCCATCGAGCGCGCCGCCGAAATCTGCACACAGACCATCGCTGGAGACGGGCTCGTCCACCTCTTCGGCACGGGACACTCGCGCATCTTTGTTGAAGAAATGTTCCCGCGTCATGGCAGTTTCCCTGGCTTCCATCCCATTGTTGAACTCTCACTCACTTATCACAATCTGGTTGTTGGTTCGAACGGACAACGCCAAGCGATGTTCCTCGAACACATCGAAGGCTTTGGCCAGGTCATCCTCCGCAACTTCGTCTTCGACCACCCGGATTGTTTCCTGCTCTTTTCCAACAGCGGCATCAACGAAGTCGTTGTGGATGTGGCGCTCGAAGCCAAACGCCTCAACCTGCCTGTCATCGCCGTCGTTTCCGTGGATCATTGCACCGCATCCGCGGCCCTGCACTCCAGCGGCAAAAAACTCACCGACATTGCCGACATCGTCATCGACAATTGCACCCCCGCAGGTGATGCGCTCGTGCGCGTGGCAAATCTCGAAGATCCCGTCGGTCCCGGTTCCACCATTGGCGCGGCGGCGGTCACAAACGCGCTCAAATGCCGCATTGCCGAGAAACTCACAGGGCTGGGCAAACCACCCATCGTGCTCACCAGCGGATACTTCATCGGAAATGAAGCCAGCAAAAAACGTTTCGACGAATGCTACGACGATTACCGCGCTCGCGTCCAAAAAGTCTACGGGTCATGCAGATGAATCGACTCGCCGATAAAGTAGCCGTCGTTACAGGCGGAGGAAGCGGGATCGGACTTGCCACCGCTCAATTATTTGCAAATGAAGGCGCGCGCGTCATCATATTTGATATCAACGCCTCACACGCGAACCTAAACCTGCCTCCGTTAAATGAATCTTCTCTCCCCTCTGCCCTCCGCGTGGATGTCACATCTCCATCGGAAGTCGAAGCGGCGCTTCAGCAGGTCCTGCAAGCCGGCAATCGCATCGACATCCTCGTCAACGTGGCGGGCGGAAGCGGGCGCAAATGGGGTGACGGTCCTACCGACTCCTGCACGTTGAAGGCTGGGATAGGACTCTCGCCTTAAATCTCAACAGTGTTTTTTATTGTTGTAAATATGCCCTGCAAACCATGCTCCTTTATCAAAAACCGGAGTCATCGTCAATGTTTCGTCGGTGCTGGGCCTGGTCGGCGGTGACGATGATTTTGCCACGCACGCATATGCATCCAGCAAAGGCGCGGTCATCAGCCTGACGCGTTCGATTGCATCGTACTACGCACCGCACGGTATCCGCGCCAATGTGATCTGCCCCGGGCTGATCGCAACGCCCATGAGTCAGCGCGCACAGGAGAGTGAACACATAAGGGTACGCCTGCCACAACTCCAACCGCTGACGGGTGATTTCGGCTCTCCACAAGATGTTGCCCAAGCCGCGCTTTATCTTGCATCCGACGAATCCTCCTTCGTTACAGGTTCGGTCCTTACAGTTGATGGTGGTTGGACGGTACGGTGATTTACGATAAACAATCACAGATTTTGGACTGGTGAGTCATGCAATATCCCATCTTTGAAGACTTTTATAAAATTGGCATCATTCCTGTCCTGGAAATTGAATCTGCGCTTCACGCCAAGCCATTGGCTGAGTCGCTGTATGCTGGAGGTTTGCCCGTGGCTGAAATCACCCTCCGCACCGATGCGGCGCTCGATTCGATCCGCGCCATCGCGCGCGAGGTGGCAGGAGTCCTCGTCGGGGCAGGGACGGTCATTAATCGGGAGCAGGCTGAGGCGGCGTGCGAGGCGGGCGCGCAGTTCCTCGTCTCACCGGGAATGGTGGAGGAGGTCGTAGAGTGGGCTCAGGAGAATCACGTCCCGGTGCTGGCAGGCGCGGTCACTCCATCCGAAATGATCCGTGGACTCAACCTCGGATTGAACATCCTGAAATTTTTCCCCGCCGAAACCCTGGGCGGACTCAAAGCCATCAAGGCAATGTCGGACCCATTCCCACAATTGCGATTTATCCCGACAGGTGGCGTAAAACTGGAGAACGTAGCGGATTATTTGCAAATGGAAAAGATCCACGCGGTCGGTGGTTCGTGGATGGCAAAGAGGCAGATGATCGCCGATGGTAAATTCGACGAGATCACGCGCATGGCGAAAGAAGCCAGCGATGTTGTAAAGCAAGTGAGGAGAAAAGTATGAAAGAGCAACCGTTACGTACCACCGTCATTGGAAGTTACCCGTTCCCGTCGTGGCTGGAATTTGCCAGCCAGCACCTGGAAAATTTCGGGATAAATGAATTCACCGAACTTCAGGATGATGCAGTCATCATCGCCATCCACGACCAGATGGAAGCGGGACTGGATGTCATCACAGACGGCGAACAGTCGCGGCTCGATTTCAATTTATCTTTCTATGGGTATTTGCAGGGTATCGAATCAAATGAAAAACCATTGCGTGTGTTTGGTCCGCCCGCGCATGATCAGCGCGGCAAACACAATATTATCGGCGAACTGACTGCCCCGCGCGGATTGGGCGTGGTGGAGGAATACCAACGTCTCGTGCGTCTTGCGCCCAAGGGTCCCACCCTAAAAGCCAGTGTGCCAGGTCCATACACGCTGAGCGGCAGGTTGAATCCCAATCAACGGTATCCCGACCGTTATGCCGTCACCGAAGCACTGCTTCCCATCGTCCGCGCCGAACTCGAAGCGCTGGTCAAGGCGGGTTGCCAGGAGGTCACCGTGGACGAACCCTCCATGAGTTGCTACGCTTACAAGGAAGACACCAAACGTTTCGTGGATATTTTCAACCGCACCGTTGCACCTGTCGTCGGCAGGACGCATCTTTCCACGCATTTATGCTTCGGCAATTTCAAAGCGCGTGCAGTGGGTCCGCGCCAATACGCGCCGATGTTCCCTGATTTCCTTGAGATGAACGTGGACGAGATCCATTTGGAAATGGCGAGCCGCGAATATTCCGAACTCGATTTGCTCAAGGAGATCTCACAAGTCAAGGATGTGGCAGTCGGCATCATTGACGTGAAAAGTTATTACATCGAAACACCCGAAGATATTGCCAAACGTGTGCGTGCATGTCTGCAATACGCACCTGCCGAACGGTTGTCGTTCGCGCCTGATTGCGGATTGAGTCAGACTGCACGCTGGGCGTCGCGGCTCAAACTGCAGAACATGGTCAAGGGCGTAAAGATGGTTCGCCAAGAGTTAGGTTTATGATCAAGCCTGTCCTGCAAAATGACGCATTTCTCGAAGATGTTCTCCGCGCCAAAAAGGACCCCGACCAGTTGCATTTATGGTGGCTAGGGCAAAGTGGATATCTAATCCAATGGCAAGGACACCATCTTCTATTGATCCTTATCTCTCGGATTCACTCACCAGGAAATACGCGAACACAAACAAGCCGCACGTACGGATGACTGAACGCGTCATCGCACCCGGGCAATTGGATTTCGTGGACGTGGTCACCTCCAGCCACAACCACACGGATCATCTCGACGGCGACACCTTGATCCCGTTATTGAAAGCGAATCCAAACCTGACGGTCCTCGTCCCGCGCGCAAACGTCAATTTCGCAGCGGAACGTTTACGAGTCCCACCCGAACGACTCACTCCCATCCGCGTGGACGATGCGCCACTGGTTATTACTCCGTTCTCTTTTGAAGCGATTCCATCCGCTCATGAGTCCCATGAACAGGATGAACACGGAGACCATCGCTTCATTGGGCTTGTCATCAAAATTAGCAATTGGACGATCTATCACAGCGGTGACTGTGTTCCCTACGATGGCTTGGCACAACGACTTAAACACTGGAAAATTGATATCGCCCTGCTCCCCATCAATGGACGCGACTCTGCACGCGGCGTGGCAGGCAACTTCAACAGCGAAGAAGCTGTCGCGCTCGCAAAAGAGATCGGTATAGGTTTGGTCATCCCCTGTCATTATGAAATGTTTGAGTTCAATACCGTCTCACCGGAAAACTTTGTTCAAAAGGCGAGGGAATCAAATCAGCCGTATCGAGTCTTGAAATGTGGAGAAAGAGCAGACTTGTAAATCAATCACTCTAAAATCAATTTCAGAAAAATGCAGCGCATCGTATACTTTGTTAAGGGTGAAATGAAAATATCACACAATTCTTATTTCATCGTCTGCTGACTCTTATGAGCCAAAGCAAAAAATGTTAGAAGACAACGAATCAGCCATGACCACAAGCTCCATCGCGGTAAAGATGTTACACATTGAGTATCTGAAAAATGCTTTGGGCATCGATGGGCTTTGGTGCATAAATCGGCTTTTAGAAGATACGATCCTAAACTCAGGTTCGTTCCTGGCATTTTCAGCGGCTCTGATGGAGCGTTGGTATTGCACCTTGAGACAATCTTGTGCACGGTTTGTCAGAAAAACACTGTCCTTTTCAAAGTCGGATGTCATGCACGAAATCGTAACCAGACTATTTATCATCCGCTACAACTTATCATTTGTTATTTGACCACTACCCTTTTTTATTCTATCCCATCAAAAATATGATCGAGCACATCCTCATTCACATCGAACACCGAACCGTTTTCGGGAATGGCTTCTTTCGTCATCCATTCGGGCAGGCGATCATCCTTTTCAGTAAAGCCTGCCTGGCGGTTGAATTCGCGCTCCATTTTGATGGTTTCTTTGCCCAAAGCCTGCAAAACATTGTCAGGCAGGTCGTCCCAGCCGTAGCGCGCGGACAATAGCCGCTTCACCACGCCGTCTGGCGTAGCGGCGTAGCCGAACCCTGCAAAGATACAGGCTCCCAGCGTGTCATAGCCTGCCATGTTCAGCTGTGCGTTCAACGACACATCCTTTTGCACGTTCGGGTCGAGGTGATTGATCTGTGCGCGGATGGTCAAGCCGCAGGTGTGGTCCGCGCCTTGTGGCGTGGTCGCGTAGGTGACACCCGTACCTTTGATGGAGCGCGGCTCATAAGCGGACATGGCTTGTCCCTTCACGGCGGGAACTCTCTCAATGCCATACTTTTTCCCTGTTGTGGTTGCACCGTCGCCAAGCACGCGCCCCAACTCCGTGCCATTGCGGATCTCGTCGAGCAATTTCTGTGCGCCTTTCTCACTTCCCCATTCCATCAAACCCGCCTCCGCTGCAACACCGAGTGCCGCGCCGACCTCGATGGAGTCCAAACCCAGGTCGTTGACGTGCCAGTTCAACCGTCCGATTGAAATCGAGCGAGTCAATATCGAGGTTGCTGCCCATCAGCCCAATGGTCTCGTATTCAAGCGGTGAGACGATGATCCTGCCATCCTCCCCGCCAAAGACGTTCGAGCATTTGATCGTGCATCCCGCCATGCAGGCATGCGACGGGTCGGACGGTTTGCCGCGCGTCAGGGTGAATTCGCGCAATTGCTCGCCGCTGATGCTGTCCACGTGGTCGAACGTCCCCTGTGAAAAATTCTTCGTCGGTAAGGCGGCAAAACGCTGGGTCATCTGTGCCATGGCGGCAGTGCCGTAATCGCGGTAGGTGATGGATTGCGGATGCTCCATGACCGACTTGGTGTAATCCTTTTGGGCGACTTTGAACGCTTCAGGACGCGCGAGGGACGGCTTCTGCCCACCGGCATTATCGAACACGATGGCCTTCAATCCCTTCGAACCCATGACCGCGCCGAGACCGCCGCGCGCCGCAATGCGGGAGGGGATCTTGTCCTTGTCAATGTTCTGGATGCCCGCGGACTTCATCTTCATTTCGCCGCCGGGGCCGATCAAAGCGACAGCAACCTTATCGCCAAATTTTTCGATCAACTTCGGCGCAGCGGCATAGACGCCTAAACCGGTCAAATCATCGGCTTTTTCCCACTTTGCGCCGTTCAATGACAGGTGCAAGACCCAAAAACCGTCATCCTGCGGCTGACTTTCGATGATAAGGGCGTGGATGCCCATCATCGCCATGTGCAGACCGGTCCGCCCGCCCGCGTTGGCTTCCTTGATGCCGCCTGTCAGCGGGGATTTGCCGCCCACGGAAATACGGTCCGTTGACGAGAGCATGTGCCCGACGAGCAAGCCAGGCGCGAAGATGAGTTTGTTCTCAGCCCCCAACGGATCACACTTTGCATCCACCTCGTCGAGCAGGATGCGGGCAATGAGTCCGCGCCCGCCGAGGCGGGACCAGGTTTCGGGGACAGCTTCCAGTTTCAGGGTTTGCTCGCGCACGTTTACACGCCAGATTTGAGTCATAGCCATTTCTCCAAGTCGAAGTTCTCAGCAAATGGATTTACGAATCGGACACCTTCGATTGTTTGTCCATCTGAAAAATCTTCGCTGAAAATCAAGGGGATTTGATTCAGGTGGGCACAGGCCCAGATTTGAGCGTCGTAATAAGCAAGTTGATGATCCCCAACAGCCCTGATAGCATTGATGATAACCATAGGCGTCAAAGGGAAAACTGGAAACGAAGCCAGGAAAACCTCGGCTTGTTCCGATGCTTCAGAATACGTCAAAAGAGGGCTTGCCCCTCTTCGGACTGCATGGACAAATTCTGCAATACATTGGGCACTAAAACATCCCGCGTTTTCCACCTGCAAACGCGCAAGAACATTCCTGGCTATCCCTCGTTTTTCAGGTTCCGCAGGGTCGAAAGCATAGACAAGGATATTTGTGTCAATCAGAATTTCGGTCATAGCGTTTCATGCGTTCTTCATACAGATCTTCACGCGTCCAATCACGTTTTCGACGGGGAACAGGAGGGCGTTTGTCCAATTCTTCCATAAATGCAAGAAACCTGGCGAAAGCTTTGTCATCATACGCCAGGCGATATCCAGCCCGTTTTAGTTCAATATCCAGCGCACGGCGGATGATCTCCGCTTCACTGACCCCGCGGGTTTCGGCAGCCCGTTTCAGGCGTTCTTCCTGGCTTTTTTGGATGTAGATTTGCTTGCGAACCATTTGTGACATATTTCGCTCCTATGGCTATACATCACATTATACATCACTTATGGCTTCCCAAAGAGAGACTGCACCGCTTCCCGGAACACTTTTGTATGATATTCCACATCCTCATGCGTGGTTTCAGGCGAGATCAACGCCATGTTGTGGAAGGGCGTCATCAGGATGCCGCGGTTGAGGGCAAAGAGGTGCATGTAGCGGTCCAGTTCATGGTCGATTGCGGCGGCGGCTTCGCCTCCATTTCGGGGAGGCGTCGGTTTGAACCAATATTCGGAGCGGTTGCCGAGACGTTTGACGATCCACGGCAGGTTGAACTCCTGGATGACCGCCTCGACCCCCGCTGTGAACTGTTCCTGCAACCTTGTGGCTTTGACGTAGAACTCGTCCGTCAGCACGTTTTGCAGGGTGGCTTTCATCGCCGCAATGGACAGGGCGTTGCCAGCCAGGGTCCCGCCGATGCCGCCCACGTCGGCATCGTCCACGTCAAGTTTTTCGATGAACTCGCGGTTCACTTCCTCGGTGAAGCCGTAGACAGCGGCGGGAACGCCTCCAGCGATGGGCTTGCCGAGGGTCAGGAAATCAGGCTGAAGTCCGAATGAGGCGGTGTATCCGCCGGGACCCGTGCAGATGGTATGAGTCTCGTCAATGATGAGGTAGGTCCCGTATTTTTTCGTAATCTCCCGCAGCGCGTCGTGGTAGCCGGGGTCGGGGTGGATGATGCCGATGTTGGTCATGGCAGGCTCGGCCAGGACGGCGGCGACGTCGCGGGCGGAGAGGGCGGTCTCGAGGGCGGCGATGTCGTTGAACTCGATGACCTTGGTAGTCTCGCGCGGGTCGACCTGCGGACCCATGTTATTCGGGCGGGAGATGGGCGTGCCTTCCTCGTCGAGGACGATGAAGGACTCGTCCACCGAGCCGTGATAGCAATAGTTGAAGACCAGCACTTTGGGACGCCCGGTGATCATGCGAGCCATGCGCAGGACGAAGCGGTTCGCGTCGGTGGCAGTGAGGGCGAACTGCCAGTACGGGAGACCGAAGCGGCGCTGGAGTTCCTCGCCGACCCAGATGACGTCCTCGTACGGGAGCATGAGCGTGATACCTTTCTGGATCTGCTCGTTGATGGCGGCGACGGTCACAGCAGGGCTGTGACCGGTCATCGCACCGGTGTCACCAAGGCAGAGGTCGAGGTACGAGTTGCCGTCCACATCGGTGAAATGCGCTCCCTTCGCCTCTTTGACGAAGACAGGGAACGATCCCGCCCAGCGGATCATCCACAGCATCGGCACGCCGCCTTGAAGCGATCTGCGCGCCCGCTGGTAGAGTTCGTAGGACTTGGGATGCGTTTTGTGGAAGAGTTGCTCTTCCTTTTCGAGAAGCTGTATGAGGTTTGTTCGGTTGAGGGTGGGGGTCATGATGTTTGTTATCAGGTCAAAGGTCAAAGGTCGGACGTTCGACGATTAACCTTTGACGATTTGATCAGCCTAATCGTCTCCTTCAACGCTTCGCTGAAAATATGCAGCCCAGCGTTGATCTGTTCGGATGTCACATTCAACGGCGGGATCCAGCGCAGGGTGTTGTCGTAGGTGCCGCACGAGAGCAAGAGCAAGCCTTTCTCCTCCGCCTTGTGGATGATCTCCTTGACGAGCGGTTTGGCTTTGTCGGCGCGTCCGTCCACCACGAATTCGGTGCCGACCATTAGTCCCTTGCCGCGCACGTCGCCGATCTGCGTTGTACTCCTCCTGCAATTTGCGCAATCCCGTCATCAACTGGATGCCGCGTTCAGCGGCGTTCTCCAGCATGTTCTCCTCGCGCATCGCGCGGATGGTCCCCACCGCCGCAGCGCAGGCGATCGCATTGCCGCCATATGTCCCGCCGATGGAGCCGACGTCCAGTTTGAGCATGATGTCGGTGCTGGTGAAGACACCCGAGAGCGGCATGCCGGAGGCGATCCCCTTTGCGGCGGTGATGATGTCGGGGACCACTTCGAAATGTTCGAAGGCAAACCACTTCCCCGTGCGCCCAAACCCCGATTGGACTTCATCGAAGATGAGCATGATCTTGTGACGGTCGCAGATCTCGCGCAGTCCCTTCATGAAGGACTTCGGCGGAACAACGTATCCACCCTCGCCGAGAACTGTTTCGACCAAAATAGCCGCAGTCTCCTTTGGAGCTGTCTGCGACGCGAGCAGGTATTCGAGTTGCTCCAGCGCATACGCAGCCGCCTCGGCTTCGGTCATCTTGAGGCGGAAGGCATACGGGAACGGCGCCACGTACACCCCCGAAGGCAGGGGACCAAACCCCGCGCGATACACGGTCTTGGAGGTGGTCAACGCCATCGTGCCGGAGGAGCGTCCGTGGAAGGAACCGCTGAATACAATGACGTTCTGCCTGCCGGTGGCCACGCGCGCGATCTTGACCGCGTTCTCCAGCGCCTCCGCGCCTGAATTGGCGAAGAAATACGAGTCGATGGATGGCGGAGTGATCTTCCGCAGTTCTTCGATGAGTTGCAGCATCGGCTTGTGGATGACGATGTTCGCCTGGGCGTGGATGAAGTTCCCTGCCTGCGCACGGATCGCTTCCACGACCTTCGGGTGGCAGTGACCGGTATTGGTCACGCCGATGCCACAGGTGAAATCGAGGAATTTACGCCCATCGTCCGTGTAGATGTAGGAGCCTTCCGCGCGGTCTGCGACGAAGTTGAATATCCGCGAGTAGGCGGGGGTCATGTGGGGGAAGTTTTCGGAGTAGAGTGTGTTTTCTGGCATGGATTCCTTTCATGACAGGAAGGTAATTAGTGAGTGGTAATTGGTAATTTGGCGGGAATGTTGAACGAGTTGCAACTACGAGAATTGACCAATTACCAGTTATGGAAGGTATTCCGCCGCCCACTCGACATCGTGTTTCTTGAGGGTCGCGGAGGTGGGTGTGCCTTCAGCGGTCCAGCCTGCCAGCTTGTAATAGTGATCGATCGCTGAATCAATTTCCTCGTGGGTTAGAACGAAGCCTGCCGTGGGGCCAGTTCCCTTCAATTCTTTGAAGAACTTCTTCGGCAGTTTGTCGTCCTTGCGCCCCAGTCCCTCGCGGGCATTGAACACGCGGAAGAGGTTCAGGCGCCGATAGCCGACTTCCATTAATTCTTCCACGGTCAAATCCCAGCCGGTGACCGCGTTGATCATCTCGGCGGTCTGTTTGCCATCGTAGAGCGTCCAGGTGGGACCCCAGACGAATTGGCAGAGTTCCGCCGAGTCGAGCATCGAGTAGAAGACCTCGGTCTCATACGCGAAGCGGACTTTTTCCTCGGTCAGGCTGTAGGCGGGCTGCGGCGAGCCGAGACCGATCTGCTTGAGGCGGTCGAGGTTGAAGTCACTGATGCCCTCTTCGTAGTACGGGTCATGCTCGGAGGACTGGTGATCCGCGCCGAACGGGTTGACCGCGTAGATGAGGCCCAGCGAGCGTTTGGCCTGCGGCATGTGGGCGGGCGCCTCCGCTCCCTTGACCGTGATGAGACATTCATCCGCACCGTTGCCCCAAATCTTTGCGGCGCGCTCCGAACCCTGTGACAACACCTTGCCCAACGGACCTTCGTTCTTCACGATCTGGTCGAGCACTTTGAGCATCACATCCGCATCGCCAAACTTGAGTTCAAGCCCGCCGGTCTGCTCCTTTGTGATAATGCCTTTTTCGTAGCACTCCATCGCAAAGGCGATTGTCGCGCCGCAGGCAATCGTATCAACTGCGTATTCGTTACAGATCTGATTCGCCAGCGAGACTGCCGCCAGATTGTCGATGCCGCAATAGGAGCCGAATGTGCCAAGCGTCTCATACTCGGGACCGCCGTAGCGCGGATCCACCTTGCAGGCGCCATCCTTGATCTCCACCACGCGCTTGCACTTCACCACGCAGGCGTAACAGGTATCGCGTTCCTTCAAAACGGTCTCCGCCATCTTTTCACCGCTGATTGGCTCGCACCCCTCGAACTGGCCCTCGTTATAGTTGCGGGTCGGCAGGGTACCGATGGTATTGTTGAACAGGACGACGACCGCCGTACCGAATTTTGCAAGCCCGTCCATGTCGCCGTTCTCAGGAAGAGCCTTGGGACCGATGCGATTCAGTTCGGTCAGAGCCTTCTGATCGGCAACCTGCACTTTCTTCGTTCCGCGCACAACCACCGCCTTGAGGTTCTTGGAAGCCATCACCAACCCCATGCCGGTACGTCCGTTGTGGCGGTTGGACATGGATACCAGCGACGAGAATAACACGCCGTTCTCTGCTCCCATGCCATACTGCAAAATTTCAGCCTTCGGATCAATTTCCTTGTGGATGATATCGTCCACCTCCCCCGTCAGTTTGCCCATCAAGTGCGCCGCGTCGCGCAGTTCATACTTGCCGTCAATGATCGCCAGGTAGACCGGCTTCGGCGACTTGCCCTTGATCACGATCCCGTCGAAACCGGCAAACTTCAACTCGGCCGGGAAGAACCCGCCGCTTTGCAAGTCGCCGATGCCGCCGCTGATCGGAGACTTGGCATTGGCATTCAAACGGCTCTGCCCCGAGATCGGAGCGCCCGTTGTCACGCCCGCCATCAAGGTCAGCACATTCTCAGGGCCAAGCGGGTCAGCGCCCTTGGGCATGTCGCGCAGGATGTAGTGCATGCCCATCGCGCTCCCGCCCAGATACTTGCGGTAAAAAGCCTCGTTCGGCTCCTCCACCGTCAACTCGCCCTTTGTCAGATCCACGTGCAAAATCTTGCCGTTGTAACCGTTTGGCATGGCGACCTCCGTTTGTGAAGTTTTCGTCATTATAACAACTGCCTGGGACTTCCTACAACTCGACATTTCCGAATGTGACAGGAATTGGACGATCAAGGTTCTTTTCTTACAAAAATCGTGACGCCGCTTTCCTAACCGACAATTGGCGAGGCGTCACAAAGTTTTTCCTCACTTTGGACTCAGGCGGCTTCGCCTACCAACGGGAGCGGTCTCTTTGAGTCCGAAGATCATCGCAACAGGATCAATCGTCCCCTGTGGGTTGAGGCGCAGTCTCGGGCAGGTCTTTCAGGTTACCCCATCCGAGCGCGTTCTTCATGTCCACAGGTTTGCCGTAAATGTCCTTCAGGATCTTCGGCGGGTCAATCCTGCCCGTTGCCAGCGAGACGACAATGAAAGCGACCACCGAGATGATAAAGGCAGGGGTCGAGGCGATATAAACGGCATCCCACAAGGAGCAATACAGGTCGCCTTCGCAGATGGCAAAGGTGCCGAATTCAGGCGCGTAGTAGTAATACAGCGACAACAACCCCCAGGAGATGCCGCCGGCAAAGAACGATGTCAGTGCGCCGATATGGTTGGCTTTCTTCCAATACATACCGATCACATATGGCGCAACCATGCCGACCAGGATGCAGGTATTCGCCAGCACCGCCAGTTCGTAGATGGTTTCCGCCCACAGTGCAATGGACAGGCTCAACACACCGCTCACCATGAGCGCAAGGCGTGTCAGCAGGAGTTGGCTCTTGTCCGTGAGATCGGGCTTGAATACCTTGACGATATTCTCCGTGAACATCGTCGCCCCCGCCAGCATGGACGAGTTGGATGTGCTCATCAACGCAGAAGCCAGCGCCGCAACGAACATCGCCGTCAGGATTGGCGGTAGATATTCCATCGCCATCAGGATAAGCACAAACTGTGACGTATCCGATTCGAGTTCGCCGCCGATCGCCGGGACGGCATGAGCCGCCATGCCAATGAAGGGTGAAAGCACACCAAAGGTGATGTACAGGAAAGCCGCAATGTAGGTGGACTTGACAGCCACATTTTCGTTCTTGGCGGCGCAGGTGCGCTGGAGATAATCCTGGGCAGGGATGGAACCGAGGCCGATCGCCATCCATGCCGCAGCGTAATAGAACCAGCCCATGTGACCGCTATAACCGAGATAACCTTCCGCCTCCGTCGGCGCCATCGCGAACGGATAATCCGTGTATTGCGCCCCCGCCATGCCAAGGAAGCTGTCCAAACCGCCGACCGCCCAGAGAATGCCGCCGAAGATGACCAACAGGCCGCCCATGGTCAGGAACATTTGCATGAAGTCCAGGGCGGTGTCCGCCCACAGACCGCCGGCCATCGTGTAGATGGTCACCACGCCTGCCACCAACACCATCCCCACGGACAAATCCCAGCCCAACAGGGCTTGCAGGATGGCTCCGCCTGCCACGATCTGCGCCGCTGTCCAGCCGAAGTAGCCGATGATCTGCGCCACCGACCCGACCACGGACATGGTCGTCCCATAACGCTGCTGGAAGAAGTCCATGATGGTCACGTATTGCGCGCGGCGCGCTATACGGACAATCAACAATGCCGAAAGGAACAGGCACATCGTGGCGCCAAAGGGATCGAAGATGACGCCTTGCAAGCCGTATTTATACGCTTCCGAGCTGGACCCCATCAATGTTTCCGCCGCAAACCAGGTCGCCATGATGGACGGTGCGGCCATCCAGATGGGCAGGCGGCGTCCTGCCAGCACATAGTCATTGGTCGTCACCACTTTTTTGGATGCCCAATAACCGATACCCAGACGCACCAGTAAGATGACAACGATCCCACCGATAATCAGACCTGAATACTCGTAACCGTCCATTGTGCCTCCATCAAAAAAATTAGCGGACAATCCTACTTTTGATTGTCCGCTTTGGCCTCTCTATGCAGCCACTTGCCCGGTCATCTCTTTGATGCCGTATGGAAAGCCATACCCTGCCATTCTTTCCAGAAATGGCCCCGGCGGGAAGGCCTCAGGACCGAGCACCCCGTTTCCCTTCCATAGACCATGCTTGAGCAGTTCCATGGCGATGACCGCGCTAAATGCTGTCTGTGCCACGACCGCCTGACAGCCAAGCCGGTCCATGCATTCGGCATTATCCGCAACCTGGTATATGTACACCTCACGCGGATTTCCCTCCTTTGTGCCTTTCACCCAGATGCCCGCACAGGTCTTTCCGGACATCTTGTCACCGAGATGGGCGGGGTCTGGCAGACAGGCGGCGACTACATCACGCGGCGCGACCATCACACCCTTGACGTTGATCTTTTCCTTGTTATCAAGGCCGAGCATTTTCAATGTCTTCAGCACACCGATGAACTGGTCGCCAAGTCCGTACTTGAAGGTCATTCGTTTGGTCTTGAGCCAGCGCGGGACAAGCAGGACCTCCTCATGCTCCACGTTGACGACTTCGATGGGTCCAATCCCTTCGGGGAATTCGAACACTTCCGGCTCGGAGAACGGCTCGGTTGTGAACCAGCCTTTGTCCTTCTCCCAGATCACCGGCGGATTGAGGCATTCTTCAATCGTCGTCCAGATCGAGAAGTTGGGGGCAAATTCATAGCCTTTGATCTCAAGGTTGGCCCCATCACGGATGCCCATTTCCTCGATTTCATCGAAAAGGTGATCCTGGGCATAGCGGGCGAAAACATCCACCATGCCGGGTTCCACGCCAATGCCAACCAGTGCCAGCAAGCCTTTCTCTTCCCAGTCTTTGGATTTATCGAACTGGTAATCGCCCAGTTTGATGCCCGGCTTGTGGAATGGGTCGGTCGGGTGCGCCTCGGACAAAGTCATGGCCATGTCCATATAGGTCACCCCGACGTTATAGGCAGCATCGAAGATCTGCTTGTTGAAGACCGGATCCACTGCGTTCATGATCAGGTCGACGTTGTATTTCCTTGCCAGTGTTTCGATGTTTTCCTGTTTGCCCGCGTCGATGAACTCGACGGGGAATCGTTTTTCATCCCCCAATTTCCTCTGAACCTCTTTGGCACGTTCCAGGTTGTAATCCGCAAGCACAATTTGTTCCACCCATGCACGCTTTTTCGCAATCACGGCGATCGCCTCGCCCACCCCACCAACTCCCACCAATAGTACTTTCATGATCCCTTCTCCATTTAGTTTTATAACCCGCGCCATGCGAGTTAGAGTGACAAGGTCAAAGTGTGGAAAACGATTTCGGACGGGAGCAGGCTTGGGTCCCGCACGAGGCGGAAGATATCCTAAAAGTAGATCTCTTTTACGATCTTCAAGTGCATGAACGATTCCGATTCACGTACGCCATCTATGGTCGAGAGTTTTTCCGTGATAAAGCGGAGCAGATGTTCGTGGTCGCGGCAAACAACCTCGGCAAAGATGTCAAATCGTCCGCTGGCAATGATCATGTAGATCACCTCGTCAAGGTTGGCAACCTTCGTGGCTACTTCCAGGAGTTTGCTCCCATCGGCGCGGATGCCGATCATCGCCATTGTTTTGAAGCCCATGCGAAGCGGGTTGGTGATGGCCACAACCCTGAGGATACCCTGCTCAACGAGACGGTTATAGCGCTGGCGGATCATGCCCGGAGAAACGTTCAGGCGCCCGGTGATTTGAGAAAACGCCGCGCGCCCGTCTTTTTGCAGTTCATCTATGATTTGCCTGTCAATATCATCCAAAGCCTGATCAGACTTGATGACGATTTCGCTCTCCATGACGCAATTTTATAACTTTTTGTTATAAATGTCAACATTTTTGTGATGATTTTGTACTATTTCAGCCCTTTTATGAATAAAAAATATCAGCCACCAATGGACGATGGCTGATATTTTTACCAACTTTCTTGACAGTGACTAACTTCCCACAGCAGCCTTGAACTCGGTCCAGATACGGTCATAGAGTTCGAGGGCAGGACCTACATCTTCCATCCATTGAAGCTGGGCTTCCACTTCGGGCGGAGGATAGATGCCCTCATCAGCCAGGACATCGGGATCGATGAAATCCTTGGCGGCGGCGTTCGGCGTTGCGTAACCAACGAATTCAGCATTTTGAGCGGCGATCTCGGGGAACTGGGTGTAGTTCATGAAGACCATCGCGGTGTAGGGGTTCGGCGCGTTGACCGGGACCGCCATGTTATCCTGCCAGATGGTGCATCCTTCCTGCGGAATGACATAGGTTATGCCTTCGCGGCCGCCATAATCAGGCAGGCCGGCGAGGATGGCATCACCCGTCCAGATGTGCCCCAGGACGGTTTCACCGGCAATAATGAGATCGTCATTGGTCTGGCTGTCGTAGGCTTTGACGCATTTGGACTGCTCGATCAAAAGGTTCTTGGCTTCCTCGAGATGGGCAGGGTCTGTATCGTTGATGGAATACCCCAGATACATGAGCGCCGCACCCAGTGTCTCGCGCTGGTCGTCGAGCATGCTCATCTGACCGCAATACGGCGAATCCGGGTCGAACATCATGCTCCACGAATTTGTAACATCGGTCACAACGTTGGTGTCCACGGCAAAACCGGAGGTGCCCCAGAACCACGGGACGGTGTATTTCTGTTCGGGATCGAAGTACTGGTTGACGTTCAGGTCGTCCATGTTCTTGATGTTGGGGATCACGCTGAAGTCGAGTTCCATTAACATCCCTTCGGAGATCATGATCTGGACCATGTAATCGGATGGGACGATGATGTCATAGTCGGCGCCGCCAGCCTGGAGCGTCGCAAGAAGTGTTTCATTCGAGTTGAAGTTGGTTTCGATAACTTCCACACCGCACTCTTCCTTGAACTGATCGTAAACGGCGGGGTCGATGTATTCAACCCAGGTGTATAGATAGATTTTGTCGGCGAGTTTGGATGTATCACCACAGCGCTCAGACACCACTGCGGCAGGTTCGTCCCCACCAGATGGCTGGGCAGTCTGTTCCGCAGCAGCAGGTGCACAGGCTGCCAGGACAAGCGCCGTGAGTAGTAGCACGTAAATCAGACTTTTCT
>CAVQYK010000005.1:0-43738 GCA_963718215.1 uncultured Chloroflexia bacterium | reverse complement strand
GAGCCGTGGTGCCGGGCCCGGGTCCCGGCACTGGGGACGAACGGCCGGACGTCGCCGTCGTCGGATCACCGGGTCAGGGGTTCGCCCTTGTTCGGCCGGGGCGTGGTCGGCGGGCCCTGTACCACACGAGCACGTCGTCGAGCAGGCTGTAGGCCGCGGGCACCACGAACAGCGTCATCAGGGTCGAGACGATCATGCCGCCGACCAGCGCCAGCGCCATGGGCGCTGCAGCTCGGCCCCGGGGCCGATGGCGAACGCCGGCGGCAGCGCTCCGGCGATGGTGGCGAGAGAGGTCATCAGGATCGGGCGCAGCCGGATGGGGCAGGCCTCGTGCAGGGCCTCGTGGGCAGCCCCGCGCTCGCGGAACTGGTTGGTGAAGTCCACCAGCAGGATCGAGTTCTTCTTGGCGATGCCCATCAGCAGGATGAGCGCCGAGCACGCGTAGATGTTGAGCGACTGCCCCGAGAGCCACAGCGCCACCAGGGCGCCGCTGATGCTGAAGGGCAGCGCCAGCAGCACCGTGAAGGGGTGCGCGAAGGCGTTGAACTGCGTGGCCAGCACCATGTAGGCCACCAGCACCCCCATCACGAACGCGAAGCCCAGCGACTGGAACGACTCCTCGAAGGCCTGGGTGCTGCCCGACAGCATGGCGCGGTAGCCGTCGGGCAGCACCTTCCGCGCGCCGGCCAGGGCGGCCCGACGGCCGCCGCCTGCGAGGCGCCCGAGGCCACGTTGGCGGTGATGGTGATGGCGCGCTCGCGGTCGCGGCGCGTGATGGCCTGCAGCCTGGGCCGCTGCTCGATGCGCACCAGGTCGCCGAGCCGCACCAGCCTGCCGTCGCCGGTGCGCACCAGCAGGCGCTCGATGTCCTCGGGCCGCTGGCGCTGCGGGGCCAGCAGCCGCACCGCGGATGTCGAAGCGCCGCCCCTTGTCCTTGAACTTGCCCACGCGCACGCCGCCGATGGCCGCGTTGACCGTGCCGCCGATGGTCGGCCATGCTGATGCCCAGGTCCGCGGCCTTGTTGCGGTCGGGCACGACCTGCACCTCGGGCATGCCCGACGCGGTAGTCGCTGTCCACGTCGGTGACCAGCCCGGACCGCGCGCATCTCCTCCATGATCTTGCGCGCGGCGCGGCCAGCGTGCTCCCAGTCCCGCCCGCGGACGCTGATCTCGACCGGGAAGCCGCGCGCGCGACGGGCTGAAGCCCTGCTGCGAGAGGTCCCGCAGGGCCACGCGCCTGCCGGGGATGGTGCTGCGGCGTGCGGCGCAGCACGTCCATGAACTCCTGCTGGGTCAGCGCCCGGCCCGCTCCGGGTCGCGCGGGCGCTCGCCCGGGTCCTTCATGGTCACGAAGCATGCCCGTGCTGACCTCGCCGCCGCCGAAGCCGCCCACGTTCCGGAGTAGAGCGCGACCTCGGGCCGCGCGAGCAGGTCGCTCCTCGATCTGGCGGAAGACGCGGTCGGTGGCGTCGATGCTCGAGCCCACCGGGGTCTAGAAGCGGAGCGGAAGCGGCTGGAGTCCTGGAGGGGGACGAACTCCTGCTCGCAGCAGGCCGACGACGAACAGAGAGAGCAGGAAGAAGACGCAAGGCCGCCGCCCAGCACCAGGCCGCGGTGGCGCAGGGCCGGCCCCAGCGCGCGGCGGTAGGCGGCCGCGAGGCGCCTCGAACAGCCGGTCCATCGCCGCCGGCCCAGCCGGCCACGGTGCTCCACCTCGAGGAACCGCGAGCAGCGCATGGGCGCCAGCGTCAGGGCCTCGAGCAGCGAGAGCAGCACCGCCACCGAGATCGTCACGCCGAACTGGAAGAAGAACCGCCCGATGATGCCCTTCATGAAGGCCACCGGCAGGAAGATGGCCACGATGGCGGTCGTGGCCGGTGGCGGCGAAGGTGATCTCGCGCGCCCCCGACGGAGGCGGCCCGCACCTTGCCCTCGCCCTGCTCGCGGTGCCGGTAGATGTTCTCGAGCACCATGATGGCGTCGTCCACCACGATGCCGACCGTCAGCGTCAGGCCCAGCACCGTGAAGGTGTTGAGCGTGAAGCCGAAGAAGTACATCACCACGAAGGTGCCGAGGATCGAGGTCGGGATGGCCAGCAGAACGTTGACCGTCGACGACCACGAGCCGAGGAACAGCCAGCACACCAGGCCGGTCAGCAGGGCCGCCAGCAGCAGGGTGAAGAGCATCTCGTGGATGGCCTGCTCCACGAAGATGGTGGTGTCGAAGTTCACGTCCAGCCGCAGCCCCTCGGGCAGCTGGCGCCTGGATCTCGGCCAGCTTGGCCTTGACCTCGCGGCCGACCTCGACCGCGTTGGCGCCGCGCAGCTTCGTGATGCCGAAGCCGATCGACGGCTCGCCCATGGCGCGCGCGATGCGCCGGCGGTCCTCGAGCCCGTCCTCGACCACGGACGACGTCCCCGAGCCGCACCGGCGCGCCGTTCGTGTAGGCGACCACCAGCTCGCGGAAGGCCGCGACGTCGACCGCCTCGCCCTGGGCGCGCACGTTCATCTCGCGCTCGGGGCCCTCGATGCGGCCCGGCCGGCACCTCGAGGTGCTCGCGCTGCGATGGCCCGGTTGACGTCCAGCACCGTCAGGCCCCGGGCCTCCAGCCGCGCGGCGTCGTACCAGACGCGCAGCGCTGCGCTCGCGGTAGCCGCCCAGCATGATCTCGCCCGACGCCCGGCACCGTCTGGAACTGGGGCCGCAGCACGTTGCGCACGTAGTCGGCCAGGAAGGTCGGCGGCGCGGGCCCGGGATCGACAGCCACAGGATCGGCTGGTCCTCGGGGTTGGTCTTGGTGATGATGGGCGGGTCGATCTCGCGGGGCAGGCGCCGGGCGGCCTGGGCCACGCGCGTCTGCACGTCCTGCAGCGCCGCGTCGATGTCGCGGCCGAGCTCGAACTCGATGGTGATGGCGGCCTGGCCCTGGCGAGCCGTGGAGGAGATCTCGCGGATCGCCCTCCACCCTCATGACACGCGTCCTCGATCGAAGTCGACGACGTCCGTCTCCATGATCTCGGGGGAGGCGCCCTCGTAGCTGACCGAGACGGTCACGACCGGGAAGTCGACGTCGGGGTTCTGGCTGATGCCCAGGCCGCGCAACACGCTGCCGACGCCGGTGTAGCAGATGTGCCGAAGCCGATCAGCGCGAACATCAGCATCCAGGCGAAGACGTGGTTGCGGATCGAGATGTCCGCCAGCGTCATGCCGGTGGCGATCTGGCGCGGATCCTCCGGCGGGCTCGGGCGCCGGTCGCGGCTCCGCGGCGGCGCGCTCATCGCCCGGCCCTCGGCCGGCGCGGCGCCGGCGCCCTCCACCTTGACGCGTCCCTCGGCCAGCCGGTCCGAGCCCTCCGCCACCACGGTCTGGCCGGCCTCAGGCCCGAGAGGATCTCGACCGCGCCCGTCGCCGTGCGCAGGCCGATCTTCAGCGGCCGCTGGCGGGCCGTGCCGCCCTCCACCACGTAGGCTACGAAGCCCCGCTCGCTAGGCCTGCACGGCGCCCTCGGGCACGATGAGGGCGCCCTGGCGGGTCTCGGTGGCGAGCGTCACCTCGGCGAAGAAGCCCGGCTTGAGCACGCCGGGGTTCTTCACCCAGGCCAGCACCTCCACCTGGCGCGTGGCGGCGTCGGCGAGCTCGCCCACGTGGTAGACCTCGGCCGGGAACTGCCGGCTCCCGGAGCGCCGCCACGCGGAACGTGACGGTCTGCCCCTGCGCGCCCGCAGCGACTCGGCCTCCGAGACCTTGAAGCGCAACCGCAGGCGGCCGAGGTCGACCAGGGTGGCCAGCACGGTCCCGCCGCGCACGAACTGGCCGGTGTCGACCCCACGGGTGTTGACCACGCCGGCGCGCGAGGGACGCACCTCGGCACGCCGAGCGTCCTGCAGCGCGAGGTCGAGGGCCGCCTGCGCGGCGGCGGCCTCGGCGGCGAGGCGCTCGGCTTCCTGGCGCGCACGGTTCAGTTCTTCGGCCGCGACCAGCTGCTCCTGATCCAGTGCCTCACGCCGTCGCAGGTCCGACAGCGCTCGCTGGGAGTCGGCGTTCAGGGAGCGTCGCGTGGCGCCGACATTCAATTGATCATCAGTGAATGTGATTGTATATGTGCGCGGCTTAAAAGGAATAGGCGGAAGGGTTTCCTTTTTTTCATCTTCCCTAACGGGTCCATCTCAAAGTAGCTCCCCACTACTATGCCTAAGGAAAACACAACGACGAGAAGAAATACGAGTACGAGAAACGGCAAGTTAACCAGTCTCTATCAACCTTTCTACTCATTCCCTTCCACAATCTTGACCTCTCCTCTGTTAACCCATATATCATCCCCGCAGGGGACAACTGACGAGGAGCGACCAACAGATCGATCTCAGCCTGCCACTTGGACGTATCCGCCTGCGGACGTGTGCCCGTCAGGGTATTGGCACCGATACGTTTGACAATGAGGTTGATAAAAGCAAATCAAGGTTTTTGTCCTAAATAATAGATTGGTCGTGAAGCGACAGGATAATCTTTCATGCGATCATCGATGACGAATTTTGTCCATTCCACTAGAACCGAACCCAGGACCGCCTGTGTCAATTTCAATAGTTCCTTGCCACGGACCAGTGATTACCAGCAATCCGTCCGTTTCATATTGCCCGCCAGGCCAGTATGCTTTGTAAGAACTCCAAGCCATGACCCACCCTTTCGGCACATCTACTTCATAAGAAACTCAATTCCCCATTCCTGTGCTGACTGCTTGTGCAACACAGAACTTGGAACTGCTTAAATCTGGATATGAATAGTTAGCGCCATTGATCCCGAGGGCATTTGGTAGTTGTAAGGGTCCAAGACATCGTGAACACAATTCGGCATGGGTTTTATCTCGTGGAGGGTTCAAGACATCGTGAACTGGATCAAGCTGTTGAGCGGTGTGCAAATTCGGGTCTGAGCCGCGCCACGGTTTCGGAAATATCATACGCATAGTTTTTGCATAGGCGCCAAGGATGTTGAGCCGAACGTTGATACCAAATTTCCAAGCGACGGCAGTAAGTCGGATCGTAGCCCAAACATATTTCCCTGCCAGACGCTTGCTGACTTTCCAAGATTCGTTGAGGATGGGAATGGTGCCATCGGGCTGGACTTGGCGAATGAAATGGATCCGTCCGGCGGTAATGGGCAAAGGATCGGGCAAATGCGAGACCTGTTTGGCTGTGAGACGATGGAGTGTTTGGCGAGCTTGCGCTTGTTGGGGCGTGGTGTCGATCAAAAACGGTGGCACATACTCCGTCATATACCAATGGACGAAGGCTGGACTGGTGCGACACACCTGAGCGAAGGACGTGAAGCGCCTGCGTTCCCAGAAGGCATGTCCCCACAAGCCGTTCAATTCTTCGACCTCGCCATTGTGCTCCGGTTGGGCGATGGGCAGGAAGATCAGTTCGATGCCCAGAGACAAACATAGCCGCACGAACTGCCCGAAGATCCGCGGTGCTTTGTAGCCTCCGCAGAACGCCGCATCGTTGTCGAGTTGCAAAAATTGCGGGATTCCAAGGGATTTCCAGGTCTGGAGGCAATGTCTCCGGACTGTTTCGTAACTTTTGTCGGTGGCAATCGTTTGCGTGCAAGCGCGCGTGTGCAAATTCAAGGTGTGAAAGGCATAGATCTTGAGCCCCTCTTCGAGATAGCGACAGGTCCAATCCAGCGCATGCAGGCTGCCAGACACCACCTGCAAGGGTTTCGGAAAGTACAGCCGTTTTGCTTGGTTGGGCTGGGCAATCAGTCCACGCTGGCGCAATACTCGTTTGATCGTCGAGAGCGATGGGAGAGATTTGCTTCCGATCACTTTGCGCAACTCGCGCTGGACCGCACGAGCGCCGATCAAACCAACTTTCTGTTTGACCAGACGCCGCCGCGTTTGAACAATCAGTTGCCTGATCCTCGACGAGTAAGTTGTTGGCGTGTGGGCTGGTCGTCGCGAACGACTGTGTAACCCTGCAGTACCTTCTTGATCGAAACGTGTTTGCCATTTGCTCAACCAGGCGCGACACCGCTGAACTCTTGCCAAAATCTCTTGTTGGGCGCTGCCCTGCACATGCATTCGGATCGCCTTGCGGCGTAATCGAAACTCTTGTTTCTCGTCCATGCTCTCTCGCTTTCGGAGAAAGCATGCAAGAGACTGGAGCCTCCAGTCAAGAGGCTATTGCTGTTCACGATGTCTTGAGCCTTTTTCGAGATAAAATCGTTCACGATGTTATGAACCCTGACAGTTAGTTGTGTGACTCTGATGTGATACTTTGAGTAAGCGATTGGACAGGTGCAGTGGGCGTCAAAGGTGGCAACACCCTGTCGGCAATCCGATCAGCAAAGCCACTAACCAATGCCGCTATGATGGCAAAACATCCGCCTATTATCGCTACGGTTATTGGTATCCATATTTTTGATGGTTGTTCTTGTATCATCTACCTCCCACATCTTCAATTTCCTCTTCGTCAACCCATACAACTGATAGACCAACTCATCGATTTGGCGCTCTAGCTCGCTCGTATCCGCCTGCGGATACACACGCTGAATGTTAACATTTTTGAACGCATTTCCCATGTTTTCGTTACCTTATTCTCACAAATCAAAATCACTTTCGATCTGTTCAAGGTGATCAAGCACGATGGTAGTTATCTCAGCCGCTAGCCGTACTAATTCTTTGTTTCGTTCATAAACTTCAGGTTCATTAAGCTCCAATTTCCGACCGTGGAAAAGATTGTTTCGAATTTGTTTGACCAGTTCCATTGTCGCACTAAATCTTCCCACTGGCGAGCCATTACCACCCTTGAGCAGCAGAGTAGCCTTAACTACGTCTGGAGATGCAGCATAGTCTGGGTCCCTTGAATTTCCAATTACGTCCATCTTGCTGAGTTCATCAGCTAAGTTTCGGATCTCAGCATAATTGCGCCAATAGATTTCTCCAAAGGTATCGCAAAACTTTGCAAGGTGAGATTGCTTGTCCTTATTAAGACTTCGAGCGCCAATAACCTTCTAGCCATTCATAATTCTCATGGAACCTACGACGGTATCTCTTATTCTCAATATCTTCTTCCAGTTTTTGACGAAAACACAATATATCGAATGCATTCATAGTTTTTCTTGCTGACTGTCATTCACATAACTCTTTTTAGAACCCAAAATTCCCTGAAGTTATCGCTCTGATGTTCAAACGCCTCCCACCCGACTTGCCCAAGTTGATTTAATAGGTCAAGGATTTGGAAATCTCTCATCAAGTTTGACTTAACTGGAACAAGGGTGACTGAGCCATCGGGAAAAATCGTATCACATTTCTCTCACCTTTCAATGCGTCGATCATTCTCTCTGCAGGTGAAAGATTGGGGTCGGGCGTGCTATCGTATTCCAAATACATGTATTCCCATTTTATTGCCATCGCAAGCGTCTCCTTGAAAATATGATTATGTCTTATCAGGTACGTGGGGGCCCCTTGTCACTTCCCTTCCACAAATATTGGCCTCCGTCCTCGGACAACCCATACAGTTGATAAGCCAACTGATCGATCTCCCCTTCCAATGCGGACATATCCGTCTGCGGATCGGCGCTTGGTGAAGTTGATTATTCATCACATCCGTCAAAAGTGCTTTTCATTTTACGGCAAGAAGTCTTTCTACGCTTATTTGCGTTTGTGTCCCAAGAATTTGCATTACAGTAACAGAATAATCAACACCCAAATATTGAAAAATTACTCTTTTGCCAGGTTCTATACTTCTAAATTCCTCAGTATCGGTGCCAATTGTGACACTTTGCTGTTAACGGTATCGCTGAACCCATAATTAATTTGCCCTATATGGATCAATACTTGATTGTTGAGTACCAAAACTGATCCTTGCCTATCTATCCAAGTGGGATTTAAAACAATCAGTAATCAGTTGCAGTTGGCGCAACTGATGTTGGTTGAGTTGTTGCCACTATTGTTGAAGTTTGTAGAGTAGGACGAGCAAGCCAATCTTGAACAAGCGGCGTGAGAATGGCGCCAACGATAACGAAAATGCACCTCCAATAATAGTAATTATGGCTGCCTTGATTGTTATAGGGGTCTTCTTCCTAGTATTACAACGAGACTTCATATTACTACGAGACTTCGGGTATTACTACGAGACTTTAAGGTTTAAACTCATGGACGAGCCATTGGGCAGAGAGGAGTTCGCCATGAGACCAAGAAGTAAGCATACCAATCGTCGTGTTAGGCGCACACCGCCTGCGAGCGGTCGCAAGCCGGTGCAGCGAATCAGCGCTCGGGATGTCAGTATGACTGCGGATGAGTTGCAAGCATTTCATCGTGAATTTCAGCCGTTGTTCCAACGCCGGGAACAGCGAGTTTGGTCTCTGCTGTATCTGTGTGGGCAGTTGTCGGATCTGGAGCGCAAGACGATCGAGCCGATGGTGCTGTCGCTGCTGGGCGCCAAGCCGAATGCCATTCGAGGTCTGCAGCAATTCATTGGACAGGGAGAATGGGAGAGTGAGCCTCTGCTGCTCCATCTGCAAGAGTTGGTGAGCCGTTGGTTGGGAGAAGAGGACGGTGTGGTGATCGTGGATGGCAGTGGGTTTCCCAAGCAGGGGAAACATTCGGTGGGTGTGGCTCATCAATATTGCGGCGTGCTGGGGAAGATTGCGAATTGTCAGGAAGGTGTCTTTCTGGTGTATGCCAGTCGTCGCAGTTATACATTTGTGGATGAACGTCTGTATATGCCCGAAGAGTGGTTTCGCGCGGATGCCCGACAACGATGGAAGGCTTGCGGAATCCCCGACAGGCTGGGATTCTGCAGCGAACCGGAGTTGGGACTCGAGATGATTACCGCCTTGCATCAGCGCGGTGTGCTTCCCTTCCGCTGGGTCACCTGTGATGAAAAATATGGCAGAAATCCTGCATTTTTGGCTGGAATTGCCACTTTGGGCAAGTGGTATTTGGCCGAGGTGCCGGTCGATACGCGGGTCTGGTTGCGGACGCCTGCCATCGAACCGCCTGGACCTGGCTTGCTGGGACGACCGCGCCTCTACTCGCGTGTCAAGCCCAATGCGCCCAGGCCTTTGGAACTGCGCGAGCTGTTGCTGCAACTGCCGCGGGGTGCCTGGCACCGTCGCAAGATCCAGGAAGGCAGTAAAGGTCCGCTGGTTGTGGAACTGGCCTGTGTGCGTGTGACGCCGATCCGCGATGCAATGCCTGCGCCACGCTGCTGGGCGATCTTCCGTCGTTCGCTGGGTGCGCAGCCGGAAACCAAATATTATTTGTGCAACGCACCTGCCAATCTTCCACCAACAGAACTCGCGCCTCTCACTGCGATGCGCTGGCCGGTGGAGACCACATTCGAAGAAGCCAAGGGCGAAGTCGGTTTGGATCATTTTGAAACCCGGACTTGGCAAGGCTGGCATCATCACATGATCCAGTCCTTCCTGGCGCATTTATTTTTGATGCACATTCGTCTCCTGTTTCAAAAAAAAGCCCTGCACTCACCACGGCCCAGGCTCGGCAGCTCGTGGCACGTGCAGTCCGCGACGAAGTTATCGGCCTCCCCGATCTCTCCTCCATTCTGCACTACCGTCAATCTCGCAACCATGCGTCCTACTGCTCTCATGCCAAGCGTACCCGTTCACGCTTGCAAAAACGAACCACGAATTCATCGCAAAGGCAAAGTCTCGTAGTAATAACCGAAGTCTCGTAGTAATATGAAGTCTCGTTGTAATACTAATAGCCATCCCCAAAGTTGCTGTATGCTTGCTACTGCCCCAATTATGAAAATAATACCACCTAAAATCTTGATGGCGTTTATTTCTTGTAATTTCTGTAAGCCACTAGAATCCAAGAGGTGAAACTCTTGTTTAGATGGCTTAGCAGGCGATTGTTTTCTTCAATACTTTTTCTCGCCTTCACCTCGCTTCCCTCATCAACTTCGGCAGCAGACTATCCCGCAGACTCGCCAGCGTGCGCGATCTCTTTCAAGTTGGCAATAATCTTCTGATACAATGGTTCGACAGTTTCGACAAAACTTTCATCTTTTCAGGCGATGGAACATATAATTTCACATTGGTCGGAAATTGGATTTGCTGATTTCCAAGAATGTTGTCCCATTTGCCCGTCCAATGATTTCTTCCATATTATCTTTTGTAGCCAGTTCAAATAAAGTAATTTGGTACTTCTTCCGTGCATTTGATGCATAAAACCCTGATTGATTGCCATGGGTTTGCGTGATTGCTAAATACCAATTGGGGCACGAAGAAAGTAAAACCGTTCCACTGGCAACAAACCAGAACTGATTTCTTGTAATCCTAATTCATAATTCGACTGTTGGTCTATCTAGCAAAATTGGGCTTTGTCAAGGCGCTAAATCTTTTGGAGTTGCCCAATGAATATCACCATCATCCCAAAAGCTCGATTAGCTTGTGCTTGGTGTTGAACCGCCAACAATCGTAACAACATCTCCTATCGTTTTTTCTTCTCCACCTTCAGCCTTTACCATTCATCGAAACACCGCCCGCGCCATGGACTCGAGCGTTCGGTTCATGCGGCGGTTGAGTTCGATCTTATCGTCCAGCGCGCCGAGAATCCCTGCTATGGCGCGTTGTTCGGGGAGAGGAGGAAGAAGTAATGGCAATGCGTAAAAATCAGGACGGCTTGTAGATGGAATTGCCGAGCCACTATCCATGCATTAATATCCTGTGTGAGCAACTTGATAATATGCCCATCGTAAATCAATTTCAGTTTTCGGTTTTAATTATAAAATGCGAGTGTCAATTACAAAAAATGGCGTCTTTGAATAATGAACTCCACGATAAGCGCCTTTTCTCCCGATTATTACCCCGGCATTATCAAATAATGGTTCGGTATGTGCCAACTCAATTTCCCATTTGTTCCATAAACAGGATATTCCCATTGGCATTTTCGTAGCCGATGTAACCTTTTCCGATATTCAAGGTAGCCAATTTCACCCCATGTGGTTGGTCTTCCAATTATTAGACATTGTTATTGTTTATCAAAAGTTTTCTTGATATTTTTTCAAGATTAGCTTTTCCAATTTGTCACTTTCTTCAAACTGCGCTTCCAATTCCTTCGTCAAACGTGCCATCTTTTGCTCGAAAGGTTCATCATCTTCTTCAGTTCCGCCGCGCCCACGTAGCGCCCAGGCGTGAGCACATATCCCTGCGCACGGATTTCTTCGATGGTGACGGATTTGCAAAAGCCCGCTACATCTTCGTATTTCTTTCCTGTCTTTCCATGCATGGTAGGTATCCGCAATTTGAGCAATGTCTTCATTTGAAAGGTCACGATGAACGCGGTCAGTCAACGTTCCCAATTTGCGGGCATCAATGAATAACGTCTTGCCATTTCGATTTTGTCTTCTTGCGCGTAAGGAACCACAAACACACAGGGATTTGCGTGCTGTAAAACAACTGCCCAGGCAGGGCGACCATGCAATCCACCAGATCATCTTCGATGATGGCTTTGCGGATCTCGCCTTCGCCCGAGGTATTGCTCGACATGCTCCCGTTCGCCAGCACAAATCCCGCCGTGCCATTGGGCGAAAGATGATGGATGAAATGCTGCACCCACGCAAAGTTGGCATTGTTCACAGGCGGCTTGCCATACTTCCAACGTTTGTCCTCGCGCAACGAGTCCCCGCCCCAATCGCTCATGTTGAACGGCGGGTTGGCAAGGATGTAATCCGCTTTCAGGTCGGGGTGCTGGTCATGGTGGAACGAGTCTTCAGGCACTTTGCCCAAGTCGCCTTCGATGCCGCGAATGGCAAGGTTCATCTTCGCCAGTTTGAACGTGTTGGGGTTGGATTCCTGTCCGTACACCGAAAGGTCGCCGATCTTCCCGCCGTGCGCCTCCACGAACTTTTCGCTCTGCACGAACATCCCGCCCGATCCGCAACACGGGTCGAACACACGTCCCTTGTACGGGGCGAGCATCTCCACCAGCACGCGCACCACCGAACGCGGCGTATAGAACTCTCCGCCCTTGCGTCCCTCCTGGCTGGCGAACTGCGACAGGAAGTATTCGTACACGCGCCCGAGCGTATCCTGCTTGCGGCTCTCCTCGTCCGCGAAATTGATCTTGTTGCTGACCATATCCACCAGGTCACCGAGCCGCCGCTTATCCAGCGTGGCGCGTCCGTAATTGCCCGGCAGCATCCCTTTGAGCGTTGGGTTATCCTTCTCGATGGACTCCATCGCCGCATCGATCAAATTGCCGATGGACTCCTGCTTGCGCGTTATCCTGCAGGATTTTCCAGCGCGCCTCTTTCGGCACCCAAAAGACGCGTTCCGCCAAATAGACATCTCTATCCTCTGGATCATCCACCGCTTCCTTCTCCACCCGTGCCCGCACCTGCTCGAACATATCTGATACATACTTCAAGAAGATCAGCCCCAACACCACGCTCTTATATTCCGCCGCATCGAGATGTCCGCGCAGTTTATCCGCGGCTTCCCATAACTCGTTTTCGATGCCGAGCGTGCCGCCGTTTCCGTTTTTTGATTTTACCTTCGTTGATTTTTTAGGCATTCATCACCCGTGGTAAATTCTACTTTACGATATGAGCCCAGCCTGACCCATTGCACGCAGTACAGACCGAACTGGTCAGCAAACCGCTCTGCCTGCCCGTGCCCATACATAAGGCGCACTTTTTGGCAGGCGAGATGACCAGCACGCTCCCTTTGCCGCCGCAGGCGGTGCAGGGCGAATCGGTCAGGAAACCGCCGATCTTTCCCTGCCCATTGCATAAGGCACAATCTTTGGGTTCGCCGTATGCATTTGGGACACTTGCAACAGGCTTGCCGCAATGGTTACAGAAATTACTGGCATCTGGGATCGTCTTTCCACAAGATGTGCAACGCATGGTTCCTCCTGACTGATAGTGACTCTTGGTGGTTATGACACAGCAAGCATACCCAAAAAACCCCGTCTGGACAAGGTGATATAAGTTACAAAATCCCGCCAAATTTTCCGCCTGATATGCTCCGATTTGCCCTTTCCCGCCCGCGCGCCGCAAATTTCCTTATAGTAAGTGCCTCATTTCCTTATAGCAAGTGACTCGATCCCTGTAAGGAAAAATAAATTTCCTTACAGCAAACGGCCCGATTCCTGTAAAGAAAATAAAATTTCCTTACAGCGAACCTCCCGTTTCCTTATAGCGGGCGACTCATTTCCTTATAGCGAATCACCGGTTTGCTTATAGCGGGTGACTCATTTGCTTATGGCAAACCTCCCATCTCCTTATTGCAAGTGACTCACTTGCTTATAGCGAATCACCCGTTTGCTTATTGCAAGTGACTCGTTTGCTTATAGCGGATTCGAATGGAGGACTTTGAAGGCGGCAGGACCGGTCGTCAAGCGGTTGAACCGCCCGCACTCTTTGGGCGGCACTTTACAAAAAAGTCAGGCGTTTAATTTCCTTATTGCAAACCCTTAAAACTAACAGGATCGCAAACCACGGATCTTGACACAATTGTATAATGCCGTCAACGTCAAGCCCAAAACGGCGATTGCGAGTGGCCAGCGCAATAACCGGGGACGGCACGACAAACAAAAATTTTAAACAAGAAAAGGATATAGTAAAAATGTCAAAACCTATTAAGGCAGTCAATGCCTACCGCCCTCGCATCGCGCAGGGCAACACCGTCCAGAAGGCGGAGTTCATCCGCTTCGTCTCACGCGCCACCACCCTGCTGGAAGGCACGGTCGGCAACGTCTTGACCGAAACCCGCGACCAGATCATCGCCTTCTGCCGCATGGGGCGCGCCGTCAAACTGGACGGGCTGGGGATCTTCACCCCAGGCGTCGATATCGACGGCCTGCTGAGCATCAACTTCCGCCCCGACCCCGCCCTGGGCTCCGGGATGAACATCCCCGGCACCTTCACCGGCACCATCCTCAACCGCGAGCACATCGGCATGACGCTCGCGCAGTTCGTCCAGATGTGGAACGACCGCCACCCCGAGGAACCGATCACCTTCTCAGAGAACTAAAAAGTCACCACTCCCACACAAAACAGGGACTGCCGCATCATGAGGCAGTCCCTGTTTTGGTATTTTTTCTCTTCCGTACAAATGTCGTTGCGAGTGGCGCTTTCTTTGCTCCCTGCGCCGTCCCCGGCGCAGGATAGGGTTTACGGGTGCATACTACCCGCGCCGCCGGGGACGGCGGGCGAGCTAACAATCTACGGCAGCTGGACGAACTGCGCCAGGTAGGCGCGCGCCGATTCGATATCCAGGCGGTAGGTCACATCGGTGGCGCGGCAGGTGATATCCCCCGTCACTGTGACCGAGACGACCATGTTCGTATCGCCCAAAAAGTGCGGTCCGCCCAAATCGCCATAGCAGGTGCCGCCGTCGCCCGTGGAGGGGTTCATCGAGATCCTCAGCCAGCCCTTGTTGAGCGCGTTATACGTGCCGGTGGCGAAGCGGCGCTTGCCTTCCCAATACAGGGAATGCGGTCCCCCGGTCTTGTCGTCGCGGACGGTTCCGTATCCGACCGCCACGAAAGGCTGGTCCTTCAACGCGCCCGCCGCTTTCAACTCATCCAGCAGGCCCGCGGTCGGCAGGACTAGCCGGGACGATGTCGGTGATCGGCTCGTCCAGCACCACCACCGCCACATCGTTCAGGTTGGCATTGTCGTGTCCGTAATTGGGGTTGACGTAATACGTGCCGCGATGGATGGCCGACCCTCCGATCACATACTCCGTATCGAAGGTGACGTACACGCCATTGGGGTCGATCCCTGCGCCAGGCATCCAGTTGACGCAGTGCGCGGCGGTCAGGAAGACCGTGGGCGATATCAGGGTGCCGCTGCAAACAATATCAACGGGACCGTCGGGATAGGGCCATGCAACGAGCAGCGCGCCTACGTTTGGGTGCCGCTCGCCGTCCAGCTCCCCGAAGGTGATCGCCAGGGCGGGCGATACCGCCAGCAGCGCCGCGAGGAACACCGTGAGAAGAACAGGGAATTTATGTTTCATGCCAGCATCTCCTTTTTGAATTGGCATTATCACTATACCCCTTTGGAGATTCAAATACAAGCGGGAGTTCCGACCTTCGGACAGGAGTACGGACAAAAGGCTCTTAGCCACGGATTTACCCTTCGGGCACGAAGTCACGAATTCTCACGAAAAAAACAAACGAAAAATCAGTGCAAATCTGTGTCAATCCGTGGCAAAAAGAAAATGTCCGAACTTTCGTCTGAACATCGGGGAGTTTGGACCCATTCCGTCCAAACCGAAGCATGGCAGTACTCCACAACTTCCCCGGCAGTCATCTGAGGCCCTGGTCCACCTCAAAGGCGCTATTTGTGCCGTCCCTGGCGCAGGGATGCGACCCTGCGTAGTTCCAGTACTCCAACAACCTAAAGTTGAAAGGTTGAATACGAGTATTTCTCATATTTTTTACCCTACAGTTTTATCTTGTTCGAGTACTAGATCTTTCGGATGTTCTTCGGGTTGAAGACCGAGATCAAAGACATCCCGCCTCCAGGCGCAGTCTGCGCCTCCGCGTCCAATTCCACCCAATAGAAACTGCGGTGCCCGGAGTACGGGTCGATGCGCACGACCGTCCCGCTGAACCAATCGTCCCTGCCCCAGTTCTTCGCGTTGAGAAAGACCTGCACGCGGTCGCCGATATGGATTTCGTCTGCCATGCCGTTTCTACTTGCGGCTTCTTCCAAGCAGGATCAACCCGATGCCAATGATGATCGAGATCGCGCCGTTGATCGCCCATTGCGGATCGCCTGTCATAAAACTACCTGGCAGGATGTTGATTCCCTGTAACACCCAGACGCCGCCGCCAAGGATCAGCAGGCCTCCCAGGATATAAAATACGATTTTCATGTGGATGTCTCCTCCGGTTTGAGATTATATAATACCCACGGTCACAAATTGCGTTTTTTTAGAAGGCGGGAAGCGCAATTTGTGACCGAGTGCGGTATACATCCCTGATGCTGCGCCTCTTTCGGGGCTTACGCCTGCTACCGTCCGAAAAGCCAACTCCGCGCCTGCGGCTTTTGCTTTCGCGTGATATAATAGAACACCCGTTCAACATTATGATTTGTCACTCTGAGGGCGCTCCACGCCCGAAAGTTCTATTGGAAGAAAAGAGACCCTTCGCGGCTCAGGGTGACAGTGGATAACCATGGAATTCAAACTTCAAGCCCCCTTTCAACCGATGGGCGACCAGCCCGAAGCCATCCGCGGACTTGTGGACGGCGTGAACAACGGAATGAAGCATCAGGTCCTGCTCGGCGCCACCGGCACGGGTAAGACGTTTACGATCGCGTCCGTCATCCAGCAGGTGCAGAAACCCGCCCTGATCATGGCGCACAACAAGACGCTTGCCGCGCAGTTGTATGCCGAGTTCAAGGAGTTCTTCCCGCAGAATGCGGTCTCATACTTCGTTTCCTATTACGACTACTACCAGCCTGAGGCCTATGTCCCCCGCCATGACCTCTACATCGAAAAAGAGACCCAGATCAACGAAGAGATCGAACGTCTGCGCCTCGCCGCCACGACCGCCCTGATCTCACGGCGGGACGTCATCATCGTCGCATCCGTATCGTGCATCTACGGTCTGGGCAACCCCGAAGAGTTCGGCAAAGGGACGGTGACCCTCAAAGTGGGTGAGTTGTACCGCCGCAATGCCCTGCTCCGCCAGTTGATCGAGTCGCAGTATCAGCGCAACGACATGGACCTGCGCACCGGCACCTTCCGCGTGCGCGGCGACACGCTCGAGATCATCCCTGCCTATGAAGATAAGAATGGGTACCGCATTGCCTTCTTCGGCGACGAGGTGGAACGCATCATGCGGTTCAACCCGGTCACTGGTGAGGTATATGATGAACCAAACGAGATCTCGATCTTCCCTGCCAAGCAATACCTGACCGCCGCCGACAAGCTGAAGGATGCGATCTCGAACATCGAGTCCGAGTTGGAGGAGCGCTTGAAGTTCTTCAAGGAGACCGGCAAGTTCCTCGAAGCGCAACGCCTTGAACAACGCGCCCGTTATGATCTGGAGATGCTCAAGGAGGTGGGCTACTGCTCCGGCATCGAGAACTATTCACGTCACCTTGACCAACGTGAGGCAGGCACTCATCCGTGGACGATGATCGACTTCCTGCCGAGCGATTACCTGCTCGTCATCGACGAGAGTCACATGACCATTCCGCAAGTCCGCGGCATGTATAACGGCGACCGAGCCCGCAAAGAGACTTTGGTCGAGTACGGTTTCCGCCTGCCGAGCGCCATGGACAACCGTCCGTTGAAGTTCGATGAGTTCGAAGAGGTGATGGGAAGCACGATCTACACATCTGCCACGCCCGGTCCATACGAGATGGGCAAGGCGGACCAGGTCGTCGAGCAGATCATCCGCCCGACGGGACTGGTCGATCCCGAAGTGGAAGTGCGTCCCACCAAGGGGCAGGTGGATGACCTGGTCGGAGAGATCAGGCAGAGGGTCGAAAGAGGCGAGCGTGTCCTGGTCACAACGCTGACGAAGCGGATGTCCGAAGACCTGTCCGAGTATCTGAAGGAATTGGGGATGAAGGTCCATTACCTGCATTCGGAGGTGGAGACGCTCGAGCGGGTGGGCATCCTGCGCGACCTGCGCCTGGGCGTGTTCGATGTGCTGGTGGGGATCAACCTTCTGCGTGAAGGTCTGGACCTGCCCGAAGTGTCGCTGGTGGGTATCCTGGATGCGGACAAGGAAGGCTTCCTGCGTTCAGGCACCGCGCTCATCCAAACGATCGGCCGTGCCGCGCGTCACGTCAACGGACGCGTGATCATGTACGCCGACAGGATGACCAACTCGATGAAGTTCGCCATCGACGAGACGAACCGCCGCCGCGCCAAGCAGGTGAAATACAACGAAGAGAACGGCATCATCCCGATCAGCATCCACAAGGCGATCCACGACCTGACCGAGGAGTTCTCGCAGAAGGCTGTGGCGGAGATGAGGGGCGAGTATAAGACCCGCTCCCCAGGCGACCTGCCGCGCAACGAGTTGAAGCAGATCATCCACGAGATGGAAAAGCAGATGAAGGAAGCCGCGAAGAACCTGGAGTTCGAGCGTGCCGCGGCTCTGCGCGATGAGTTATTTGACTTGAAGAGTTTGCTGGCGGAGGATGAAGGGCTGAAGCCGTGGGAACGGATCAAGTTGATGGCGGGGGATGAGTAGATCAAAGAACCTTCCGAACCTTGCGAAGGTTGTCAACCTTCGCAAGGTTCTTTCTTCGCAGGGTTTAGAACCTAAACCTTCGCAACGTTTTTTTAGTCGAACATATACTTTGCCAGTTTCCGCTCGATTGCGTGTGGAATGTAATTTTCCACAAACTTCCTGTATTCGTGCGATGTTCCGAATTGTTCCTTTACAAAAACGGCTTCGGACAAAGTCCCCTGGCGGAGGCCGATGAATTCCTGGTAATTGCTGTACAGCCAGTCTTCCGGCTTTTCGACCAGACCTGCCAGGACGGGGTTTAGATGGATATATCGGCATATATGGAAGAGATAGCCTGATCCGTCGATCAATATGCTCTGTGCCCTGCCTTCGAAAAGCGTCCCTGAACGGTTCTCCTGTTTGTTGAAAGCCTGAGTGTAGCTATTGAAGAGCCGTTGCAGAAACGGGCCGATGCTTCCGTCCTCATCGGTGCGAATGAGGAAATGGTAATGGTTGGGCATCAGGCAGTACGCGAACAATGTGATCGCGTACGCTGGTAGAAATTCCCTGGCGCGGCGCAGAAGGAAGAGATAGTTTTCTTCATTTGCAAAGATCTTGCGCTTCTCTACGCCGCGATTGTAGATGTGATAATACCCTCCGGCGATGTGTTTCATGGCCATCCTTCCAGCCTTGCAAAGGTTTAAGAACCTTTGCAAGGCGATTTTCCAGGTCGTCTCAATAACCTTGCGAAGGTTGGGAACCTTCGCAAGGTTAGTCATCCGATCACTTCATTAAACACCCTGACCGCATCCGGGTAGAAATGCCTGCCTATCTGTTCCTGGATGTACAACAGGGTTTTTTCTTTTTCCCAGGCTTTGCGATAGGGGCGGTCGGATGTCAGGGCGTCGAACACGTCCACGACGGCAAAAATGCGGGCGGAGAGGGGAATTTCCTCGCCCTTGAGTTTGCGCGGATAACCTGTCCCGTCCCATTTTTCGTGGTGACAGTAGGGAATATCCACGGCGGGGAGGAGGTAATCAATGCGCGAGATGACTTGATAGGCTTTTTCGGGGTGCGTCTGCATGATGGCCCACTCGGTATCGGTCAGCGGGCCAGGTTTTTGCAGGATTGCGTCCGGGATGCCCATCTTGCCAATGTCGTGCAGGAGCGCGCCCCTGCGGATGTGTCCCAGTTCGGCGTCGGGAAAGCCCAGTCTTTTTGCCAGGGCAACTGTCAGTTCGGTGACGCGATGCGTGTGCTCCTCCGTGACCTGGTCGCGCAGATCGAGCATCCGCGACCAGCCTTCCAGCGTCGCATCGTATGCCCGGCTTATATCTGTTACAGCATTCTGAGCTTTTGCGTACAATTGTGCATTTGCGACCGCCAGCGAAACTTCAAAGGAAAGCACGTAGCAAAGGTCGATCTCGCTGGCGGTGAATTGGCGGGGTTTGTCGGTTGTGCCGACAATGAACACACCTGTGGCGTTATCCTTCAATAAAAGGGGAAAGTAAAGGATGGACACAAGATGACGCGAGTCAACGATGATCCTTTCGGCGGACGTCAACGTAGCCGTCCTTGCATCCTGGAGATACACAGGAGCCTTTGTTGAAATTGCCCTTTTTATGTGGGGATGATCGCTGAGACGGGCCAGGCGGAGCTCATCGGGGAATTGAGGAGGCAGGGGCGGAGTGGTGGCGCCCAATACGAGTGTCTCATTGTCAAGCGTGTAAACGGCACCGGTGCCCAGCCCGAGCAGGTCGGTGACACTCTCTATGGCGATCCGCAACACCTCGGCGAGTTCCATGGTGGATGCGAGCGAACTGCTGACTTTCAGCAGGGTCGACAATTCCTTCGCGGGGATGCGTGTCGCAAGTTGTTCGTAGGTGTCGGGTTTTGATCGGCTCATATCGCACCTGCGGTCTGATATGACCGAGTATAGCACACGGAACAAACAGCCCCTAAAGTGTTGCTGCTTTGGGGGCTGTTTGCATTGGATTATCGGTTGATGGTTATACCCAGCCCAACAATCTTGCGATACTTGCCGTGGCAAACGTGACCAGAAATGCGGTGCCCAGTGTAATGACCACGCTGAGCGTTGCCCACTTGTAGCTCTTTGTCTCCTTGTAGATCGTGATGATCGTCGTGGCACAGGGATTGTGCAACAGGGCGAACAGCATCAGGTTGATGGCTGTCAGCGTGGTCCATCCATTTTGGACAACGAGCAGGTTATAGATGCCGGTGCTGCTGCCTGGACCGTCGATCATCATGCCTGCGCCAAGATAGACCATCATCATGGTCGGCACGACGATCTCATTGGCAGGGATGGCGATAATATACGCCAGAAGGATGACGCCATCGAGCCCGAGCAGCAACCCGAACGGGTTCAGCCAGTCTGCAATGGCACGGGCAAGGTTTGAATCGCCGATGGTGATATTCGCCAAAACCCAGATGATCGCGCCGGCGGGCGCAGCGGTCTGCATGGCGCGCCACAAGACGAAAATGGTGCGGTCGATGATGGATGTGTACAGGATGCGCGTGACGTTCGGCCTTCGGTAAGGGGGCAGTTCAAGGGTGAATGCGGATGCCTCGCCCCTCAACACCGTCTTTGACAACAACCACGACATCAGGAACGTGAACGCGACGCCGATCAGGACCACGCCGACAACTGTCCCAGCGGCGATGAAGGAGGTCATGGCTGGGGAGAAGCGGGCGGCCACGAAAACAGTGGCAAGCATGATCAAGGTCGGGAAGCGCCCGTTGCAGGGGACAAAGTTGTTCGTCAGGATGGCGATCAGTCGTTCGCGCGGCGAGTTGATCACGCGCGTCGCAACGACTCCGGCGGCATTGCATCCGAATCCCATTGCCATCGTCAGGGATTGTTTGCCATGTGCGCCGGCTTTCTTGAACAGCCAGTCCAGGTTGAACGCCACGCGTGGGAGGTAGCCGAGGTCTTCAAGGAACGTGAAGGCGGGGAAGAAGATCATCATGGGCGGGAGCATCACGCTGATGACCCACGCCAGCCCGAGATAGACGCCGTCCCAGATGAAGCCGGTGACCCACCAGGGAATGAATCCCACTGAGTTGAAGAGGGCGCGTCCCCAATCGCCGATCCCGAAGAGAACGTCAGCAATCGCCGCGGAGGCCACGTTTGCGCCGGAGACCGTGAGCCAGATGATCAATCCCAACAGAATGAGCATGATCGGCAGTCCCACGATCGGCGACGTGACGAGCCGGTCGATCTTCTGGTCGAAATCATACCTCTTGTCTTTTGCGGTCTTTACTGCGCGCTTTGCAATTGATTCGGCTTCGCTGTAGAGTGATTTGACGATCTCATCGCGGAAACTCGTTGAAAGTGTGCCGCGCAAGGCTTCCGCTTTTGCCAGTACGTCGTTCGGATTTAAAGTTTGTTCTGTCATAACTACCTCAAATATCTTTGGTGGTCGAGTAGTGCTGAGGCGTTAGCCGAAGCACGTATCGAGACCACGTATATGTGATTTCAATTTCACGTATTATTCCTGGTCTCGATATGCCCTCTACGAGCATTCGGGGCTACTCGACCAGCAGTTTTCACTGCCTTCCTTCCACAGACATCTTCCTGCTGAATTGCACATCCGCTTTTTGTTGTCGTTCCATGCGTTGTGCGAGTTCACCGGAGACCAATGCCTGTTGGACTTTCGCGTCCCCGTCCAGCAGGCGGATCGCCAGCCAGCGGGCGTTCGGGATGCCGGGCGCCATCTGCTCGATCATGGGGACAAGTTCCCTGACCGCCTTTTGGAACTCAGGCGTGCCTTCCACGCGCAGGGGTTTCGTCTGGATGTCGCCGCTGATCACATCCGCGACGGTTGCGAGTAACGTATGTACGCCTTCACCTGAACGTGCCGTGATGGGCACGGCAGGGATGCCGAGATCGCGGCTCAAGGAACGCGCATCCACTTCGAGACCTTTGCGCTTGGCCTCGTCCATCAGGTTGAGCGCAACCACCACGCGGTCGGTGATCTCCATGACCTGCATCACCAGGTTTAGATTGCGCTCGAGCGCAGTCGCATCCGTGACGACGATGGTGCAATCGGGTTGCCCGAACAGAATAAAATCACGCGCCACTTCTTCATCCTGTGAAGCGGAAAGCAGGGAATACGTGCCGGGCAGGTCGACGAGTTTATAGCGCACGTTGTTGAATTGATATCCGCCCTCGGCGCGTGTGACGGTCTTGCCGGGCCAGTTGCCGGTATGTTGCTTGAGGCCTGTTAATGCGTTGAAGAGCGTGGATTTGCCGGTATTCGGGTTGCCCGCCAGCGCCACCACGCGGTCGAAGTTCCCGATCTTGAACCCCATCTGCTCAAGGTTGTAAAAGGCGGGGCATTCCTCGCAATGTTCGGTTGGTAAAGCTAATTTTTTGTCTGTCATTTTTTCTCTCTTTTCGTTGGGGCACAGCGGAGCGATTTACCGTCATGGGCAAAAATGATTTCGCTGTGTCCCTGCAATGCTAAACGGGTTTTACCCAGATCTGCGCCGCCTGGTCCTTGCGGAGTGCGATCAACGTGCCGCGCACACGATACGCGCGCGGGTCGCCGAAGAAATTTCCCAGTTCAGGGTAGATCGTTGTTCCAGGGGTAAGGCCCAGGTCCAGGAATCTGCGGCGGGTGAATCCCTGCACGGCGTCGTCCAGCATCACGATCTCAGCCCGCTGGTCATGCGAAAGGTCGGCAAGTGAAACGGCACCCGCTCTTGCGACCTCGGTCTCGGGCAATGGCGCCACGCCGATATTTGCCGCAACCGTCGGCGCAAGGCGGTACTCCGTTTCGCCGTCACTTAACACGACGCGTTGCGGGGTCCGTTCGATGATGCGGATGGTCTGCCCGAGGCGGAGACCAGCCGCAAGGATCTGTTCGTACGCGATGGCCGGCTCATCCTCGATATGCACGATCCTTACCGGACCCTCCGCCTGCCACGCTGTAACGGGCATGCTCTCCACTGATGCCATTTTCCCCTCACGCGTGGGGATGGGGTCGCCGTGCGGGTCGAGGGTCGGATATCCCAGCGCTGCGTCAAGTTCGTCCAATTGCGCATCGGTGAGCGAGTGTTCGCGTTTCTGCGCCACATCATGGATCTGGCTCAATGGCATGCGCGCCTCGTCCACGAGATAGCGTTCCCACAAGCGGTGTGCGCGTACAACGTGCATTGCCCAGCGTTCGCCTTCTGCCGTGAGATGGAGTTGCGTGCCGTGCGTCTCGAGCAGTCCCTGCGATTCCATGTCAGAGATGAGACGGGTCACTTTTGCGCGCGGCAGGTTCAAGGTCCCGGCCAGTGATTCGGGCGAAGCGTGGCGGCCTTGTCCTTCGCGGTCGAGCAGATGTTTGAGGGCGTCCTCCAGTTGTTCGCGTTCGCTTGGCGCTTCGCCAATCCTTATACAGCGCGAGTAGACCATAGCGAGGGATGAATACTATGACCAGTAAGACTACGATCAACCAAATCCAATTCATACAGTACCTCCAATTTTGGGGAGGAAACGACCTGTGCGTTTCATATATTCGCGGTATTCGTCGCCGAACTTTTCGATGAGATTGGCTTCCTCTTTCGGCGTGCGGATTGCCATCGCAATGAAGGCGAGACTTCCAAGCAAAGCGATAAACCAGTTATCTGCCATCATGCCAAAGGAAATGAACATGGATGACCCAAATGTGTACAGCGGGTGCCTGATCCATTTATAGGGTCCTTTTGTGCTTAGGACATGCTGTTGGCGTGTAGCGCTGGTGGGCGTGATGCCGCTTCCGATACTGCTGAACAACCAGTAAATGCCGGCAGTTCCAAGCGCTCCAACCACAACACCGAGCCAGCGAATTGATTCTGGGAGACCGATCTTTGACCAGGTCATCCACTCGGGGTTGATCAAATAGACAAATGGACTCAGCCACAGGATCAAGCCGCCAATTTTGATGACGTTCATCATCGCGGAGCCGTCCACTTTGCGGGAGATCTTCTCGCCTGTTTCTTTATCCGCCTTGATGCGGAAGTAACTTGAGATGCCCATTGCTGTAAAAAGGATCAGGGCAGCCAGAATGCGGAAAATGTTTTCGTTCATGGTTTACCTCTAATGTTTTATGTTTTGTCATGGTGGGAACGTATCCCAGGCCAATAATAGAAGTTAGCTTTCTTCGATAAAGATCTTGCTGGTGATGTTCAATCCCAGGACTATTGTTTTGCGTCCAACCTTTACGGTCAGGTTGTGATCGAAAGGGGAGTGCTCCTTCACCTCGATCTCCGCATCGGGGATGACTCCCAGGCTTTCCAGATGACGCAATAGTTCAGTGTCCGCAGCCTTGACACAGGTCACCACGCCGTTCTGCCCGGGCCGCAACGAAGATAAGGGGGTGGATTTGTCCACGGGCATTTTCAGGTCTTCGGTGGGGATCAATTCGCCGTGCGGGTCGCGCGTGGGATGTCCCATTGCGGCTGCAATGCGGCGTTCGAAATCCTCCGAGATGACGTGTTCAAGTCTCTCGGCTTCCTCGTGCACTTCGTCCCATGAATAACCGAGCGTTTGTACGAGCCATGCCTCCAGAAGGCGGTGATGACGGATCACTTCGAGAGCGGCTTTTCTGCCGTCCCTGGTCAGGGTTGCACCTTGATGCTTATGGTATTCGACCAGTGCAGGCCTGGACGAAGCCAGTTTTTGGATCATGCCGGTCACTGACGGCGCGCTGATCTTCAGCCTCTGCGCAAGCGCATTCGTGCTGGCGCTCTCGCCGTTCTCGGTCAACTCGTAAATGGTCTTCAGGTAATCCTGGATGGAGATCGTAAGTTTTTGTTTCATCGACTATTTCCAAAGTGTGATGGTTGTGAAGGTGAAGAAGATCAGGTAGGCGATATTGAAGCCTGCGCCTTCGGTCCAATCACGGACGATCTGCGGCAGGATGCGCTTGATGAAGCATCCACGCAACGGTCATTGTGACGGGGTTGATCGCTGCCATCCAGACGGGAAATGCTGTTTTGCCTGAAGCGACCAGGATGGAGAATAATACAGATGCGGTGACGATAAATAACAACAAAGGCGCGTATGTGATGATAAGCACCTTCCTGTGCCGTTCGATCATCTTTGCGATCACATCCTGTGAACCTTCTGCAACATTGTTCAGCGCGTGGACATATTCGCCCATGTAGAAGAACGATCCATGTACGAAGGCGCCGATGACGGAGGCGGTTCCAAACAAGCCGAAAGCTGCCAGCGCGACCCAGTCCGTTCCTCCGCCCAGGCCTTGATACACCTGCCAGAACCCGAGCAGGATCAACGGCGTGGAGAAGACGCCGATCAATGCGCCCCACATCATGCGGTTGGGGGAGAGCGCAACCAACTTTTCTGAATCGGAAAGCAATTTCGCGAACGGTTTGAGCTTTGGGTAATCGTCCAGGCTGGCTTTGCTGGCGAGCAGCAGCACGTCGCCGACCGCGTAAAGGAAAGCCCCTGCGACGGCGAGCAGACCTGCGGTATTGATGTTTGTCAGTTCCATAATTATTAACATCCAAAATATAATTTAGGCATGCCTAAATTATAGGCGACCAGGGACTGCTTGTCAAGGGATTGTTATTTTGGTCGATGGAAACGGGTTCGCCTTCTCAAATCTTTAATGCTTGATACCATTGCAACGATGGGAGAATGTGTAATAATAAAAACTGTACGTTCGAAAAAAATCAAGAGATTGTTTCGGAGGTAAATGATGCGAGTTTGTCTGCTTACAGATGAGGAGCCTGAGGATTTCAACCCTGCTCCGTATCTAACGGATTACGAATGGGAAATGTTCACGGTGAAGGCGCCCGTCATGGACTTTATCAAGTCCATTGCGGACCAGAACCGCTTCGATGTGTATCTGAACATTTGCGAAGGGTATGAGGTGGATGAGTGGGATGAGTTCGCCTATCACGGCATTGACGTGGTGCGCGTGCTCGAGCAGCTCAACCTTCCTTATACGGGAGCGGATGAGAAGTTCTTCGACCCGTCGCGCGAGGAGATGCAGACGGTCGCCGACGCGAACGGCATCGGGTTCGCCAAAGGCTATCAGGTTAAGTCGGTTGCGGAGGCGGAAGGACTCGTCCACAACCTGCGGTTCCCGATCATGGTCAAGCATCCGAAGAGCTACGGGAGCACGGGGATGTTCAAGCACTCGCGTGTGGACAGCCTTGAACAACTGGCTCCCCAGGTGGAAAGGATCTGTGCGGAGTTCGGGGCGGCGCGCATGGAGGAGTTCATCGTCGGCAATGAATACAACGTCTTTGTGGTGGACAACCCCGACGACCTCGGCGACCCGTTCGTGTACCCGCCCGCCCAATTGATCTTCCCGCCTGGCGAAGAGTTCTGGCATACCGACATCAAATGGGATTACAACGTGCCCTTCGATTTCAAACAGGTGACCGACCCGGAGCTGGTCGCCCGATTACAGGATACAGGCAGGCGCATGTATCTCGCCATTCAGGGCGTCGGTTCGGGACGCTGCGATATGCGGATGAACGAAAAGGGCGAGTTGTTCATCCTGGAGATCAACCCGAACAGCGCCATCATGCTCAAGCCGGAGGAATACGGTCCCGCGGACTACATGATCCTGTACGACAAGGACGGCTACAAAGGTTTCTTCGACCGCCTCTTCCGTGCGGCATTGGTCAGGCACAGGCTGCGGAACGAGGGGAAATAAACCCACCGAACAAAAAATGGGATGCGCCGCGCATCCCATTTTTTGTTCATCCGCAGTGACTGAAGATATTCGAGAACGGCTTTCGCCTCCTTGCCGCCCATCTCTGCATGTTTGATGAGCGGGATGCCGTGCGGACCCGGCTGTATTGAGCGCATCTGGGAAGGCTTCGAGCGCGGCTTTGACGATCTCCACGTTTCCCAGCATGGCCGCTGCGAAAATGTCGAGCCGTGCGCCGTGATCGAGCAGGAAGATTGCGATGTCCCTTCTGCCCATGTGCGACGCGGCGCCGAGGGCGGTTTCAAAATCTCCGCCGCCCCAATCCCAGGTGGCGTTGACCAGACCGGGTTCCTGCGCCAGCAATTCCTGCACGCGTTGCAGGTTGCCGTGGGCGTTTCCTACGAATTCTTCGACCAGTGTAGCTTCTAAAGCGGGTTTCTTTTCCATTTTTCTCCTTAAAATTATGTCGTTGCGATCAAATGTAGGTCAGGCTTTCAGCCTGACATCCCTTGGAATTTTTGGACTAGGCGGGTTGGAAACCCGCCCTACAGGTCTATCTTTTCCTCGGTCTCAGCCAGCGTCCGCCAAGGACGAGCGAGATGACGATGAACGCGATCGCCGCCCACGTGAAAGTTGTGTTATCAGTGGCGAGACCGATGACGAAGAACACCATTCCAAGGATCAGGAAGACGCTGGATGTTTTACGTTTGTTCTGTTTCATGTGTTTCCTTCATCGTCCCGAAGGTTTCGCCGTGCGGTCGGTCCTGCCGCGGCAGCCTGCGGGACGTTTTTTGCTACTTCGGCTTGACCTCCGTATACGGACTGGGGTTTTCGAACAAGCCTCTCGACGCGCCGTTCAGCGTTGCATCGAAGAAGGACAGCAGGTAATCGTTGACGATCTCGGTCACGCGCCCGCCTTTGATGGGACCTTTCAGCCCGAGCTGCGGGGCGAGCGGGGAGAGCAGGGGCAGGTCCGAGAAGTCGTAGTGATCGGTTCCCTCGATGTAGACCGCCCCATAGGGTTCGGTCAGTTTGGAGTAGAACGGACCGAAGAGCGTATTGTTGCGGCTGTCGGTAAGGTCTGCCCAGGTTTGGCTGAACAGGAAGAAGGAAGGCTGGGAGAGTCCGTTTTCGAGCACGGACTGTGAAACGGGACGCATGAAAGGGTCCTGCCCGAGCAATGCCTTGCAGCGGGCATCCGTGCCGCAGAATTGGATGGATGCACCGCCGCCGGTGGAGTGACCGTAGACGCCGACGCGCGCGAGATCGAGCGAATTGTAAAATGGACCTTTGGCATCCCTGTTCTGTTCGTCGAGAAAGTCGAGCGAGAACCCCAGGTCGCCTGCCCATTGATCGGCGAGTGTGCGCGCGGCGGCTTCGTATTCATCGTCGGGAGCGCCGCTTGGCAGGGCGGAGGGATTGTTCTTTGCGACCGTACCGTCTTCGAAGACAGTGACGACCGCGCCGTAGGTGTGCTGCACGCCCACGACCACATAACCATGACTCGCCAATTGCAGGGCCTGCCCCGTGTTCTGGGCGTTGAAACCGTTCCAGCCGTGGGAGAAAAGGATGACGGGGAAGCCGCCGTTTGTCGGGGCGAGAGGCGCATCCTTGTAGGCAGGCACTTTGACCAGCGCCAAGTGATCGAGGAAGAACGGCGGCAGGTCGAGGTAGGAAGCGATGGAAGGCGCGAATACTTCTGCATTTTCCATCCAGGGGGAACGCTGGGCGGCGGGATCTGCTTCGGCAGGATACCAGATTTGGATCTGGAAGCGGCGCGCCTCGTCGGCGCCCGAGTACAGTTCACTGCGGGAGGTATCGGTCAGTTCGTAGATGCGCGTGCCGATTGGGTAGGGTCCGCTGGGGGCGGGGATGGCGGGAACCGGGAGGAGGATGGGCAGAAGCGTCGCAAGGGCGAGCAGGATGAGGCTAAGGATGACGCGGAGCGGTCGTATTCCCGCCTCACTCTCTGTCTGAGTATTCAGAAAGGATGGGATGCTCAGCAGCAGGGCCGCAGCGGAAAACACGTACAATGGGATCATCTGCCAGCGCATGCCTTCGACGTTGGCGTGGGTGGCAATGACCAGGAGCGCAAGAGCTGGCAGGATGCCGACTGCGGGCGGGCGCTTTTTGCCTGAAAGCGGATAGAGCAAATAAATGGCAAGGATGACGGGGGTAAGCAGTTCGAGAGGTCGCATGCTACGCCTTTTCCAATGCGTCTTTCCCTGCGCAATACGCCTGTGCGTATAACGTGTTCATCAAAAGAGTGATGTATGTGCTGTAGGGGATCATGATCAAAGGCACCACACAGATCAGTACAATGGTCATCATGGCGACCTGCATGGCGAACATGAGAACGAACGAAAGCGCCATGCTGACGGCATAAGCCAGGATGAATTGTCCCATGCCCTTGCGGAAGATCCCCCACCACTCCTTGAATTGGAATGCCGCTTCGAAGGAATTCCTGCTGACAACGTGCGGTCCTGCGGCGCTGATGATGATGGTGTAGGGCAGGGAGAGGAGCGAGAACAGCAGGAAGAAGCCGATGCCTCCCAGAAAGAGCAGGATGCCGAGCGAGCCTGCCCAGTCCTCGCCTTCGGAAAACCCGATGGTCATGGCTGTTGACCCGCCGAAGACGGCGAACATGCCGAAGAAGATGACTGCGAACAGCGGCAGGCTCAGCACGAGCTGTGTCCCGTACAGGCGCAGGCCGTCCACGAACATCGCCGACCAGTCGCTTCCCTGCCACTCGGGCATGGACGGGCTTTTCCGTTCTTCGATGACCTGCCGCATGATCTTTGCTGTATAGCCCGTGAGCAATATCCACGGCAGGATGGGAACGATGAAGCCCGCCAGCCCAATCAGGCAGGCGAACAGGAACTGCGACCGCGCCTGTGCGTCGCGCACGGGGAAGAGCAGGGTGTCTTGAAGATTATTCATGGGGTGATTCCTTGTGAGCGTAGAGAGTGTCTGAAAAGTCCTAATTCACCACAGACAAACACAGATGAAAAGGATGCTTTGATCTGTTCCATCAAATGATCGGTGTTTATCCGTTTTCATCTGTGGTTAAACATGTTTTTCAAGTACTTCCCGGGCAATTCCTTCACCGGGGACGGCGAAAGGAGCGAACCGGTGCGGGATGTTTGGGTGATTGCACCGCGCCCTATTGTACATGGATTCGAACTGTGCTGTAAAATTACATCATTATGTTCCTCTTTGCCGCCAGCATCTTCCTTTCAGCCTTCCTTCTTTTCCAGATCCAGCCGATGATCGGCAAGTTCATCCTGCCGTGGTTCGGCGGGACGCCTGCAGTCTGGTCCACGACCATGCTGTTCTTCCAGGTGCTGCTGACGGGCGGGTATGCGTATGCCTATTGGCTGATGGGGCGGGCCAAACGGCAAACCGTCATCCACGTCTCATTGATCGGTCTCTCCATCGCCATCCTTGCCGCGTTGGCCTTCGCATGGAAGTCGCCCATCACGCCCGATGCAGGTTGGAAGCCGCAGGATGTCTCTTCGCCCATTCTCGACATCTTCAAACTGCTCGCCGTCTCGGTCGGTCTGCCGTACTTCCTGCTCGCCTCGAACAGCCCGTTGATGCAGGCATGGTTCAGCCGCGCCTTCCCCGAACGCTCGTATGCAAAGCTCTATTCGCTCTCGAACCTCGGGTCACTGCTCGGGCTGCTCGCCTATCCCGTGCTGGTGGAGCCGAACTTGTCCCTGCGGGCGCAGGGCTGGATGTGGTCTGTGGGATTTGCGCTCTTTGGGATATTCGCCGCCTGGATCGCGGTACGGAATGGACGGACTGCGGTTATGTATGCGCAAAGGTCGTCGGCGGATAACGCTCAAGCTGCTTCCTCGGCGTGCTCCCGATAGAATCATCCGGGGACGATGCGAGCGGAGTAGAACCGACATGCGCGCACAACGGTAGTTCTGCGAAGCCGACCTCCGCCCATCCCCTGCCTTGACCTCGCTATGGATCGCGCTCAGCGCCACGGCGTCGTTGTTCCTGCTCTCGGTCACGAACCAGATCTCGCAGGAGGTGGCGGTCATCCCCTTCCTGTGGATCGTGCCGCTGGCGCTGTATCTGCTGTCCTTCATCCTGACCTTTTCAGGCGAGCGCGGCTACAACCGCAAGTTGTATTCCGCCCTGTTCGTTATTGCCGCCGCATTGACCGTGTTCGTCCTGCTCAATTCCACTCGTTTGCACATCTACTGGCAGATCCTGGCCTATTGTCTTTTGCTGTTCTCCGCCTGCATGCTCTGCCACGGGGAACTGTACCTCCTGCGTCCCTCCGCTGAACATCTGACAAGTTTCTACCTGATGGTCTCCATCGGCGGCGCACTGGGCGGACTGTTCGTCAGCCTGATCGCGCCGTTGATCTTCAACGGCTATTGGGAGTTCTTCGTGGGTTTGGCGATGACGGTGGCTATTTTATTGTCATTGCGAGGGACTACTCGTCGCTGAGCGGAGCCCGAAGGGCGTAGTCGAAGCGGCGGCGGTGGCACAATTCCCAAATCATGAGGGGGTTGTGTCGCCACGGCGCCACGGCGACGCTTCGCCCTCGCTTCGTCTTCGCTACGCTCCGCTCAGCGCGATGGCTCGCAACGACATAGCTGCTCAAGCCCGCTTCATCTTCTTTGTCTTCGCCCTTGTCACCATTATGCTCGTGATCGTCGGGACGTACTTCTCGGGTTCGCTCTACGTCAAGCGCAACTTCTACGGCGTGATCCGTGTGCGGGCGGACATGGTCGGCGAGCCGCCGCGTCCCGCCTACCTGATGGCGCACGGCATCACGGTGCACGGATTGCAGTTCAGCGGTGCGGACCGCGACCTGCCGACGACCTATTACGTGAGGGACGGGGGCGCGGGGCTGGCAATCCTGAACCATCCGAAATATGGTCGGGGGATGAAGGTCGGGATGTTGGGCGTGGGCACGGGGACTCTGGCGGCCTACGGGCGGGAGGGCGATGTCTATCGCTTGTATGAGATCAATCCCGTGGTGACAGATCTGGCGGAGGGCAGAGGCGGGTTCTTTTCCTTTGTCAAGGACAGCCGGGCGGATGTCACAATGGTGCTGGGCGACGCGCGCATCTCGCTCGAACGCGAACTTGCCGAAGGCGGGTCGCAGGCGTTTGATGTGCTGGTATTGGATACGTTCAGCAGCGATTCGATCCCCGTCCACCTGGTGACGAAGGAGGCGTTTGCGCTGTATCTGGCACATCTCTCGCCCGATGGAATCATCGCCGCGCACATCACCAACCTGCACCTCGACCTGATGCCGGTCTTTTGGGGGCTGGCAGAGGAGTATGGCCTGGGCATCGTCCGCGTGGAGTACGGGGGCGATGCGGACGGCGGCTATGCTTCGCATTGGGTCCTGCTGGCGCGCGACCCGGCATTGCTCGAGGTCCCAGCCATTCAGGAGCGGGCAGTGGACTTGAGTGGCTATTCGACGGACTTGAAGTTGTGGACGGACGATTATAGTAATCTGTTCCAGATCTTGAAATGACCCCCAATATTCTCCTCATTTCTTTGCAGGCGGTGACTGCCCGCCGTGGCAATCTCCCAATAAATGAGGGATTGTATCGCCACGGCGCCACGGCGACGCTTTGACCTGCTCCGCAGGTCTCGCAATGACATGCCGTTAAACGGCTGCGGCTCGGACTGTGTGCACGTCCGAGCCGCATGGACAAAAAAACTTTATATAGAAGGAGTGCTTCAAGTATACCCGTCCCCGTCGGGAATCGTCCTTACATTCTTATAAAGTCGCCTTGCAAAAAATTTAGGTCTCAGGTGACAATCAGGCTTAACGTGACTGTCACCTTTCTGTATCTGCGCTGACAACGTATCGAAACGGGTAAATGCCTTTGGCGGTCTCGTCCACGATGCGAAGCATGGCCTCTCGTGCCAGGTCCGCTTGTGCGGGCGTGATGACCTTTTGTTCGACCGCTTCTTCGAACTCATCCCAGTCCAATTCGAGCAGGCGCCCGTCCGGGAACAGCCACACATCGAGGAACAGGTCGGTCATCTGGAATTCGTCCTCAGAGATCTGCACAACTGGCTCGCCGATGTCGGAATAATAGCCCAGCAGGCTCCCGTCCGCGCGGCGGAACTCCAGCAGGTTGAATGGCTCCTCGAAGAGATAGGTCTTGTCGATGATGCCGACCCGCTCGCCCGCTGCGACCAATCCCTGTGAGAACAACGCATTGCCCAGCGCAACGCTCACATCTTCAGGCAGGACTTTGTGCGTCCGCAGGCAGGATTCATCCAGCGAGATGAAATCCTCCTCGTAAACATGCATATACTTGCCGGGGCGGATGTACTCGATCCGCACCATGTCTCCGCGCTTCATGCTGTCTCTTGCTCCGAATCAGAGCGCAACCCCCAGCACGGCGACGAAGTGCGCCGCGGCGGCGAGCATGACGAAGATGTGCCACATCTCATGGAAGCCGAAGACGCCCGGCTTGAAGTTGAAGATCTTCGTAATGTATACGATTGCACCAAGCGTGTAGATCACGCCGCCTGCGATCATCCAGCCGAGAACCCAGGCGGGGAGCGCCGCAAGCATCTGTCCGCTTGCGCTGACAGCCAGCCAGCCCATCACGAGATAGATGCCGGCATTCAGCCAGCGCGGCGCGCGGATGTAGAAGACCTTCACGATGATCCCGATCAACGCCAGCGACCAGATGATCGTCAACATGCCCCACTTCCAAAAGCCCTCGAAGGCGTTCACGCAAAAGGGCGTGTAGGTCCCTGCGATGAGCAGGTAAATGGCGGAATGGTCTATCTTGCGGAATATCTCGAGCGCCCTGTCTTTGACACGCACCATGTGGTAGGTGGCGCTGGCAGAGAACATGGCGATCAGGCTGAGCCCGTAAACGGTCAGCGAAATGACCTTGGCGGGCGTGTCCCAGCCCACGATGAGCAGGACGATCAACCCGACCAGCGCCAGCGCGGCGCCCGCCCAGTGGGTGAGACTGTTGACGGGTTCACGAAGTTTTTTGAGCATGGGTATCCTTTACTTTATGCTCCCATCGCCGTCCTCGGCGGTGGGACTGTCGCCGGGGACGGCGGCGCGAGCTGTGGCAACAATAACGATCAACGTGCCTGAACTCCTGTCGAGCACGTGCGTTTCGACATCGAACCCGGATTCGACGAAAGGCTCCCGCAGTTTCTGCTGGATGACCTGCAGGGCGTCGCCTGGCGCCTGACCTGTGACTCGGAACAGCCACGATAAAAGTCTGTTCTTCGGCAGCGCAACGGGCAGGACGACGAACCTGCCTCCGTCCGAAAGGCAGCGCCTCACCTCGGAGAGAGTCCGCGGGTCCGTGATGTACTCCGCGGGGAAGGTGGCGATGACCGTCTCGAAAGCCCCGTCACAGAAGGGGAGTTTTTGGGCAAGTCCGCGCGTGAGGTTGGTTTGCGCGTAGCCAGATTGGGGCAAAGAGTGCGGGGAAGCATCCCGTCCATTTGCGGAGGTCAACCTGCGCCTGGCGAGACGGCTCATGGAGGCTGATTCGTCCATCGCAACCGCGTCCAGGTTTCGGCGGAGGAGGAAGCGGTGCAGATGCCCGGGTCCGTGACCGATCTCGAGAGTCCGCGTCCCTTCGATGAAGGGGACCACTTCCATGACCCAGTCCTTCCAGTGACCGAACGAGACGGTCGCCGCCACAAGGTCGTAGGCGAAGGCGAATGGGTGGTAGAGGAAGTGAAAGAAGATGCGGAGCAGCGCTCTCATAAGCAGCGGCGGATGACTACTTGTACTGCGATTGTTCCCGGCGGTGTCTCGAAGATGCCGTGCACTGATACCCGTCGCCGGGGACGGCGTCGGGAGCTTCGAGCGGGGGAGATGTGGAGCAGGACTCGCACAGGATGCAGAAGTTTTTCTTTGTAAACAAAACGAGGGTTTGACTTGTCAGCCAAACCCTCGCATGAATGCACCTGCCTTAGGCGGGTGTTTCGTCGGATTTCTTGGGCTTGCGCAGGGATTCCACGGCGCTCTTGCCGCGTTCGCGCACGTCTTCGATGACGGTGTGTCCGCGTTCGCGGGCGGTGTTGTACACTTCCGTGCTCTTTTCCTTCAATTGCTTGGCGAGTTCGTCGGCGCGGGCGCGCGCTTCCTGGGCGGTCGCTTCGGCTTTGGCGAGCGCCTCTTCGGCGGTGTGCGAAGCCTTGTCGCGCAGTTCAATGGACTTGTCCTTGATCAGCGCGCGGGTCTCTTCGCCTGTTTGCGGGGCGAATAGCAGTGCCACCACTGCGCCGGTCAGTCCGCCGACGATGAAGCCTACGAGAAAGGCTCCGAATTCATCACGATCAGACATGGTAACCTCCTTGGGGTTAGTGATTCTTTTATTGTTTGCAGTTGACGGTCGCTTCCGAAGCGACCTCAACGTATTGCTACTTCTTCCGGATACCCATTAATTCTAACATACGGTATATGCCTGCCAGGTAACCGTTCAGTTTGATGACAGGCTCGACAACGTTCTCGCCCAGGAACTCGGCTGTGCCGCGCAGGTTGTTGACCGTCTCGGTGGTGGCTTTCAGGATCGGGCGCACTTCGTTCTGGAGCAGGTTGATCAGGCTCGCCATCTGCACGATCAGCACGACCAATGCCACGCCGATGACCAGCGACTCGAGCGCCACGACGATGATGAAGATGTCGCGGATCTTGTCGGTGGGTGTGGCAGGCTGGAGCAGGAAGTAGATGGCCGTTCCGAGCAATGCCAGCAGGATGACCGCGCCGATGACGACGGCGATCATCGTGCGCTTCATTTGCTTTTCCTTTTCGCCCTGTGCGGCCAGCTCTTCAGGCGCAGGAGTTTGGGGTGTTTCAGGTTCCAATTGCGGGGTTGTCATGAATTTATTATAGCATAGCCAATCACGATTTTTTCATGCCCAACAGGGACATTTCGTGATGTACCGTCGCCCGCCAGCCTTCATGGAAGGGACGCACCGTATATCCGAGTTCCTTTTTTGCCCTGCCGTTGTCGCCGAGATAGGTGACGCCCGCAACGACGCGCAATCCTTCGGACGTGTACGACGCCGGCAGCAAGGCATCGAAAGGTCTCGCCAGGACAGACATGACCTTTACAAGCTGATGCGGGACCACCATCGGCGCACGTTTCCCGGCGATCTGGCTGGCGAGTTTGAAGGCCTCCGACACTTTATACGGTTCACCTGCGATGATGTAGTTCCCGCCCGATTTGCCCTTCTCCATCGCCAGAATGTGCCCCTGGGCGACGTCGTCCACGTGCGCCCAGCATAGCTGGGTTTGGGCGGGCAGCATGGGGAGTTGTCCCTTCAGCAGGCTGATCAGGTTGACGCGCAGCGTGGAGGTGTCGCCGGGGCCGTAGATGGCTCCGGGCATGACGATGACGAGCGGAAGCCCGTTTGCGATGAATCCCTGCGCAATCTCGTGCGCCGCCGCCTTGGTGCGGTCGTATTCGCTGAGGTGCCGTCCCTGAAAACGGTAGGTCTCGTCCGCGAGTTTCCCGTGTGTGTCCGAGTTGACCGCCAGGGTGCTCGTGTATACGCCCCTGGGGATCTTCAACTCCTGCATCAACTCCAGCACATTGCGCGTGCCCTGGATGTTGACCTTTTCGCCGCCGCTTTTGTCGTGTGCGCCGACCTTGTACCAGCCTGCCACGTGGAAGACGCCGTCCGCGCCGCTCATCGCTGCGCGCATCGACCCTTTATCTGTCACATCGCCCTTGAAAAGCTGCACCCCGATGGCTTTCAATTCCCCAGCCTTTTCGGGATCCCTCACCGAAGCGCGGACCTCATGTCCCTGTCCGCGCAGTTTTCCCGCCAGCGCTCCGCCGACAAATCCTGTTGCTCCTGTAATAAAGTATCTCATCCGCTGCTCTCCTGTAAACGAACTTCCAGAATTTGACTTGACAACTTATACCGTATCCTTTATTATAATACAACCGACCGTTCGGTAGGGAGCATCCATGACCAGGGAAGACATACTAGAAGCCGCCGCGCAAGTGTTCAGCCAGAAGGGGTTCCATGGCGCATCCATGAACGACATCGCCGACGCTGTAAATTTACAGAAGGCGAGTTTGTACCACCACGTCTCCTCCAAGCAGGAGATCCTTTCCGAGATCCTCGACCGCGCCCTGCAGATGCTTCTCGAACGGATCTCGGCCATTACAGCCCAAAACCTCCCCGCCGACAAAAAACTGCGACTGATGATCCGCGAGTACATGCAAATCCTTGCCGAGAACGGCGACCTGGCAACTGTGCTCCTGTTCGAGCACCGTGCCCTGGAGCGGAGACAGCATGCACGCCATGTGCCCAGCCGCGACAGGTTCGAGTCGCTCTGGCGTGACGTGCTTGCTGACGGTGTGAAGAACAAACTCTTCAAGTGCGACGACATCCCGTTGACCGTACGGGCGGTGCTCGGCTTGATGAACTGGACGATCACCTGGTATCACCCCGACGGCGATAAATCCATACAGCAGATCTCGGATGATTACTCGAACCTGCTTTTGAACGGATTGCTCAAATGAGCGAACGAGCGACCTACGCCCTTTATGAAACTTCGAGCGGAGCGCAGATCCACCGCATTCCGCTCCAGGCTTTCCCGAAGTTCTGGGCGTATGTGTATGTCATCCGCAAGGATGGCGCCAACATTCTCATCGATTGCGGGTCAGGCACGGAAGTATCCCACGAAGAACTATTGAAGGGATTGCGGCAGGCGGGACTTCAACCTTCAGACCTCACTCACATCCTTTTGACGCACGCCCACATTGACCATTACGGCGGTCTCTCCAAACTCAAGCCGTTAACCCGCGCAAAGATCGGCTGCCATGAACTGGACCTGCAGACCGTCGCGTATCACGAAGCCAGGCTCGCCCTGATCGGACGCCGCCTCGCTTCATTCTTAACCGAAACCGGTCTGCCTGAAGAAACGCGTGATTCACTCCTCGGCATCTACCGCTTCACCAAATCCCTGTACCGTTCCGTCCCCGTGGACCTTACATACGAATCACAGAACATGCAGGTCGGGCCGCTGGAAATGATCCATTTGCCGGGGCATTGCCCAGGTCACGTGGCGATGCGGCTGGACGATGTCGTATTCTGCGGCGATATGGTCGTGGAAGGTGTCACACCGCACCTGGCGCCCGAGTTGATCAATCCCTATGGCGGGCTGGACCATTATCTTGCGTCGCTCGTGCGCCTCCAGAATTGGGCGGAGGGCGCGCGCCTGATCCTGAACGGTCATAATGAGGTCATCACCGACCTGCCTGCGCGCATCCAAGCGACACGGCAGAACCTTCATCCGCCGCATGAGCGGGGCTTTGGAAGCCCTTGCCAATCCGCTCACGACAGCCGAAACCTGTGAGGCTATCTATGGCGGGATGGGCGGTTACAACCACCTGCTTGTCATCGAAAAGACGGGCGCGTACATCGAATACCTATATGAACACGGCATGATCGGGATCACAAATCCCGAAGAAGTGGAGCAGGATCTGCCTGCCCGTTATCAAAGACTACGGGAGATTTCAGAATCCGAGATCCTTCCAAAGGAGAAAAGTTATGTATTCATTTGATCCAACCGAAGAACAACAGATGTTGATCGATGCGGTGCGCAAATATGCCGCCAATGACCTGCGCGCCGGCGCCCATGACGCGGAGGAAAGCCGCGAACTGCCCAGGAAGCTCATCAGCAAGGGTTGGGAGCTTGGCTTGTTGCAGGCGTCCACACCTGAGGCTTATGGCGGCTTCGGTGAGCGCAGTGCCGTCACGGGTGTGCTGGCAGTCGAGGAAATGGCATTCGGCGATCTGGCTGGCACCCTGGCTGTGATGACGCCGAGCCTTTTTGCCACTCCGATCCTGCTGGCGGGTACCGAAGAACAGAAACAGGAATACCTGCCAAAGGTCATCGAAGGCGATTGGGTCCCCGTACACCGCCGCGCTCATCGAATATGCCTTTGACTTCGACCCCGGCGCGTTGAAAACGACCGCCGTGCTCACACTTGCACCTGGCGCAAGTGCAGGTGAAGGTGATGAGTATGTGCTCAATGGCGAGAAGGCATTTGTCCCGTTTGCGAAGGACGCGCAAGCCATCCTCGTGTATGCAAGTCTCGACGGGCAGACACAGGCTTTCATCGTCCCGAAAGATGCGGCGGGATTGACCATCAATGATGAACGCGAAAAACTGATGAGCCTGAACGCGCTTCCGATGTATCGTGTCAAACTGGACGGTGTGAAAGTCCCAGTGGCGAACCGTTTGGGCGGCGCTTCCGGCATGGACTTTGAGCCTGTCCTCGCCTCGATGCGCCTTGCCGCCGCCTCAGCCGCGGTCGGTGTGGCGAATGCTGCGTTCGAATACAGCAAGAACTACGCAAAAGAGCGCGATGTGTTCGGCGTGAAAGTCGCACAGAAGCAAGCCATCGCCTTCATGCTCGCTGAAATGGTGACCGAGATCGAAGCCAGCCGCCTGCTTATCTGGGAGGCCGCCTGGAAACTTGACCAGGGTCACGCGGATGCCGCCACGGATGCCTACCTTGCCTTCACAGGTGCGGTGGACATGGTCATGATGGTGACGGATCGTGCGGTACAGATCCTGGGCGGGCACGGATACATCCGCGAGCATCCCGTCGAGATGTGGATGCGCAATGGCCGCGGTTTTACCACGTTTACAGGGCTTGCCATCGTCTAGTGTCATTGCGACCTTCGGGAAGCGATCCCCATAACAATTATGAGATTGCTTCGGGCGGAAGAACACCGCCCTCGCAATGACGGAATAAAGGAGAACTATTATGCCAATCGAATTTGAAGCACCCAAACCGATCACGAACGCGCAGTTCATGCTGAAGACTGTCGGCGAAGAGATGATGAGATCGAAGTCGCGTTACTTCGATGAACACGAGCACGAGATCCCCTGGGATTACATCGAGTTCATGCACACCGCCATGAAGTCCATGGGTGTCGGGTCGCTGGCGCCAAGAGAAAAGGGGAACGGGCATGACGGCGATGAAAAGAAGGAAAAACGTCCGCCGATCGCCTATCAGGTATTGGCCTCGCAAATCGAGGCGCTTTCGTGGGGTGATGTGGGGATGTATCTTGTCACGCCGGGGGGCGGCCTGGGCGCGGCGGCTGTGCAGGCGGCAGGAACACCCGAACAGAGGGCAAAGTTCCTGGCGCGCTTTGGTGAAGAGAAGCCGTCCTTTGCCGCGATGTGCATGACCGAGGCCGGCGCGGGTTCGGATACATCCGCCATTCGTACGCGGGCGATATTGGACGAGAAAACCAACGAGTGGGTCATAAACGGCGAGAAGATCTTCGTCACCGGCGGCGACAAGTCGTTCACGGAATATGAAAAACTCGGCAAAGGCTTTCTCGTGGTGTGGGCAAGTATCGACCCGTCCGCAGGGCGTGCGGGGATGAGGGCTTTTGTCGTTGAAGCGGGGACGCCGGGCGTGCGGGTCACCAAGCTGGAACACAAGCTTGGCATCCGCGTGAGCGACACGGCATCGGTCTCGCTGGTGGACGCGCGCGTTCCGTTCGATTGCATCCTTGGCAGTCCGACCGTGGAGAAGACCACCACAGGCTTCAAGGGCGCGATGGCAACCTTCGATGCGACCAGGCCTCTCGTGGCGGCATCCGGCCTGGGCGTGGCGCGAGCCGCTTTGGAATTCCTGAAGGAAAAACTCACGGAGAACGGCGTCCAGATCCGCTATGGACTGCCCCGTCAGAAACTGACAGCCATCGAACGGGATGTGATCGAGATGGACATCATGTTGAAATCTGCGTGGCTGATGGTGATCAAAGCTGTCTGGATGGCGGACAACAAGAAGTCGAACGCGCTCGAATTCTTCGATGAGCAAGGTCAAGGCGGGCGATGTCGGCACAAAGATCACGCAGAAGGTGGTCGAGATCCTGGGGCCGCTCGGGTACAGCCGCGAGTTCCTCGCTGAGAAGTGGTTCCGCGACGCGAAGATCACGGATATCTACGAGGGCACGGGACAGATCAATCGTCTCGTGGTTGCGCGGCAGATCCTGGAATATAGCGGGAAGGATTTGAGGTAAGTCAGTAATTAGTAATTGGTGATTGGTGGGGATGGAGAAGTGTGATGTCTGCGACGTTTGAGGATTTGCAGGTTTTGAAGTCTGCTGAGGAGATTGCCGATTCGATCTGGAAAAAGGTTGTCGAATGGGATGAGTTTGCGAAAGATGTGGTCGGCAAGCAGATGACGCGATCCGTAGACTCAATCGGAGCAAATATTTCGGAGTCCTTCGGGCGGTATAACTTTGGTGAGAAACTCCAATTCTTGTATTACTCGCGTGGAAGTTTGTTCGAGACCAAATACTGGCTCAATCGGACGCGGGCTCGCGGCTTGATGGATACAGCAGATGTGCAGAAGTATGTGAACGGTTTGACTTCGTTAGCCCGCCAGTTGAACACTTTTGCCAGCGGCTTGAAGGGCGTCCGCGCCGAGCAATCGAACAAGAAGCCCTCCGCTGTTAGAGAAGAATCACCGGAATACATTATTGCTAATTTTGAGGAATTTTCTGGTGTGTTGTTCTCCGAGGACGATCTTAGCAGGCTGAACAATTAATTACTATTTACCAATTACCATTTACCACGCACCATAAGGAGAAACCATGACGTACCAAATACACAAGGCTGTCGTTATCGGCGCAGGGACGGGTCATCGGCAACCATTTTTTCATACACCAGGCTTTGAACAGCAGCCCCATCAGCAAACTGTGTTGCAACAGCCCCGACAGCCCGGTCATGGCTTCCGCAGATAATATGTTCTCCAAAGAACTCCTTTGGATTTTCCCCATGCTTCAGAAGCCAGATCGCCGGGTATACCCAGCCGGTTTGCGAAATAATATCACCGGAGGCAAAACGCTTTCCCCGCAGATCCAGCAGCGACTGGGCTTTACTGACTGCAGGTACTATGATGAATGACCGTGCTGTTATATTCCCTCGAATGCGCGGGATAACCAGCAGTTTCAGGCCGTAATCACGTTCGCCGAGCACATAGGGATAGGTACACACAAAGCCAACATCGCAGCCATTATAATGTAATAAATCATTTACTTCAGAATAACTCGATTTCTGCATCAGAACCGGCTGCCTGTTAAGAACTTTGCCCATGTAATTGACGAGATCCTTATATATCGGAAGGGATTTTTCAGGAGACATGATGGGTGCAATTGCAATACGGATCTCAGGTTCATTGGGGTCGTTAACGAATATTGTTTTTTGTATATTTTCCTTATAACCTTTTTCAAGGCTTATCCGCTTGGTGGGTGAATACAGTCTGTTCAGAGCATGCTGCCCGAAAAGGTCTATTAAAAAATAGACACCCGTAAATATCGCGATGATAAACACAACAAAAAAAATAATTCGATTGCGAGACATAACATACCTATTTAATTTTACATTTATTTTTTTATATAAAGGCAGGTAATGAAAAATGAAGTTCTATTTTATAATTATTTATAAATAAAGTCAATGTTTCTGTTTATCCATTGCCAACCTGGAAGTGCGTCGCTGTCATATTCAACCTGCCCTATCTTTTCATATCAGTAGTTTCCACCTATGTTTTTTCCTTTCATACGTAGTTATTCGCATATTATTTTTAAAAATCAGGTGGTTAGTACTGTTTGAATAATCATACTGTTGATGTATGATTTTGTACAGTAATCGATTTTTTAATCTGAAACGACCATGTTCCACCAGGGTATAAATAACCCTTAATAACCTTTCATGCTTTGAAAGTATATATATATAACTAACACATTTTCCCCCTTGTTCAAGGGGAGAAAAGCTAACAAGGGGAACCAACCAACAATTTAAATTTAAATATTTTTTTAGGAGGTTGACGAATGAAGTATTTTAAAACCCTATTTCTTGTATGTCTTTTCATCCTGCCTTTATGCAGTGCGGCAACTGCAGCTGAATTAAAGTTAGCAGATATCGCGCTGCCGTGCGCACAGTTTGGCGCAGCAGCAGTCATGCCGATTACTCTGGTCAACACTGTCGGTGCAGCACCCAATATTGCCGGTGTGAGCACGGACATCACGTTTAATGACAGTTATTTAGATTTCACCGGCGCAACCATCGGGCCGGCCGGCTCAGCAGTGGGTAAAACTGTTTCATTCAACCTGCTGTCACCCGGCGTAGTGCGTGTTGGCGTATTTACCGAAGGCAACACCACCCCCATCGGCGATGGCGTAGTGGCCTTTGTAAATTTCACGCTGAAGAAGAACCCGGTTGGCGGCGTAGACCTGACCAATCTGTGCAGCGCATCTGACCCTGCAGGAAACGCGTTGGGTATCGCCTGCGTGTCAGGCAGTTTCTTTACTGCCAAGACCGCTGACTTTAATCTTGACGGCGTAACCGCCCTTAACGAAATACTGATGGAAGTGAGAATGTTTCTGGGGTTAGACCCGGTCGATCCCTTAGGTGATCCAACCGCAGACAACAAGGTTTCGATTGATGATGTTATCAAGGCCATCAACTGCTTCCTGGAGACCAAGGAATGTGCCTGCCCCACGGTTGACGTGATACCCCAGGAAGAGCTATGGAAGGAATCCGGCCATGCAGACATTACTGCTGAGGCCTTCAATGACTGGAATGAGTTTACTCCTGTGCCTCCAGCAACTACCTGTACCCCAGCGGTTCCTGTCGGCTGTGCCAAATGCCACAGCACCCCCGGCTATATTGACTACCTGGGCACAGACGGCCCCCGGCGTGGTAATAAACCCGCACCGATTGGCACGGTCGTCTCCTGCGAGGCATGTCATAATCAGAAGGCAGTGAGCTGACCAGCGTGGTGCTCAAGTTCACCGGTGATCACGGCGGTTCCCCCGATTGCCAAGATTACGCTCACCGGTCTGGGCCGGAAGCGCGCTGCATGGTA
>CAVQYK010000004.1:0-17133 GCA_963718215.1 uncultured Chloroflexia bacterium | reverse complement strand
CGGCTGACCTGATTGACCCGAAAGATGCCGTGTTTGTCACTGTAGAAGGCCAGGGGCTTGCCGCAGCGCTCCAGGTAGGTGCGCACCAGGCGGGTGTAGTTGTGAAAGCTCTCCTGATCGACGAACAGCAACCCCAGCAGTTTTCCCGTGGCATCATCGATCAAGACCAGCAGTGTGCAGACCGATCCACGCTCTTCGAACCAGGCATGGGTGAACCATCAATTTGAACCAGCTCTCCCAAACAGGCGCGCCGTTCACGCATTTGATGCACCACCCGTTTCGCAGTTTTGCGAACTTTCCATAAGCCTTCCGCAATCATCAGACCCCGCACGCTCTCATCCGAGATCGAGAGACCCTCCACTTCCACCAGTTTCTCGCAAGCCAGCGTCGGACCAAAACCTTTATATTTCCCCTGCAACAAGCTCAAGGCTTTGTCCTTTACCTGCTTGTCTAGTTGGTTTGGGCTTGGTTGTCCGCGCCGCTTCGACACCAAACCTTTTGCTCCCAAGCACCGATAGGCTCGTAGCAGCCGTTTCACTTGCCGTACCCCCACACCCAACAGCTGGGCGGCTTCTGTCTGCCTCAGCCGCTTTGCTTTCAGCCGCTGTATGACTTCCAATCTGCTCAATTCTTTTGTGCTCATGTTCAGTAGTTGATCCACTTTCCTGTCCTCCGAAGGGGACATTGTAACTTTGGGCAAAGGGGACTTACTACTTTTGGGCTAACAAGGGCAGGGTGCTCCTCTTGACACCCTGCTTTTTCTTTACTATACTTATTGAAAACGATTTTCAATTTCAAAAAGAGACCTCATGACGACTGACCCCTGGCTTATACAATTGCAAGAGAACGGATACCGCCTGACCGAAGCGCGGCGCGCCGTGGTCGAGGCAGTTCAGCCTCCACGCGCGCCCTCTCCCCTGTCGAAGTCTTCGACATGGCGCGCAAAAAATATCCCGCCATCGGGCTGGTCTCGGTCTACCGCACGCTCGAAAAACTGGAGGAACTCCACCTCATCCAGCGCGTCCACCAGCCGAGCGGATGCCAGGCGTTCATCTCCGCCTGCCACGGGCACCAGCACCTCCTGCTCTGCCAGAACTGCGGACAGGTCACCTTCTTCGAAGGCGACGACCTCGACGCATTCTTCCAAACCATTTCAACAAAAGACAGGCTACCAGATCCGCGAACACTGGCTGCAATTGTTCGGTCTGTGCCAGGCTTGTCGATCACTTCAGGAATCAAGGAATATGAACCGTTTGATCGTCCTTTTGACCGTTTTCACACTCCTCATCGCAGGATGTACACCCGCTTCCTCCTCACCGACGGCTCTGACCCCAGCGATATTGATTTCTCCTCCACCACCTTTTTGGCGGACATCGCCCGCAATGTCGCCGGTGACCGCGTGAAGGTGGAGTCCCTGCTCCCCATCGGCGCGGACCCGCATTCCTACCAGCCGACTCCGCAGGATGCGGCCAAGATCGCCGACAGCCGACTGCTCATCGTCAACGGCATGGAGTATGAGCACTTCATCGAATCGCTGCTCGAGAACGCCGGGGGCGAGCGCATGGTCGTCACGGCTTCGGATGGGATCGAAGCGCTCCACGCGGAGGAACATGCCGGGAGGAGGAGGCAGGCGAAGGTCACGAGCATGAAGCGGGCGATCCGCACATGTGGCTCGACCCGAACCTCGTCGTCACCTACGTGGAGAACATCCGCGACGGGTTGATCGAGTTCGATCCCGAGGGCGAGGCGGTCTATCGGTCCAATGCGGAGGCGTATATCGCTGAGTTGAAAGATCTCGACGCGTGGATCGTCGAACAGGTTTCGCAGGTCCCGACGGAGAGGCGCCTGCTGGTGACCAATCACGAAGCACTGGGATATTTCGCCGAACGGTATGGATTTACAATTGCAGGTACGGTCATCGAGAGTTTCAGTTCCGGCGCGTCGCCCTCCGCCGGGCAGATGGCGGACCTGATCGCCCAGATCCAATCGAGCGGCGCGCCTGCGATCTTTCTGGATGCGTCGGATAACGAAGCGCTTGCAAAGCAGATCGCGGACGAGACCGGCGCAAGCGTCGCCACCGACCTGCATCTTGAGTCATTGACCGACGGTGCGCCCGCCGCGACATATATCGATATGATGAAGCACAATGTAACGCTGATCGTCGAAGCGTTGAAATAATCATTATTGTAGGGGCACAGCGAAGCCTGAATTGGCCCTGACGATTGACCGTCCGCTGGCCCCTACGGAACAAATTATGTACCCACACACCCACCACCAACCCGACCAGCCCATCCTGGATGTTTCACACATCAACGTCCGCTACAACGGACGGATGGCGCTGGAGAATGTCACTTTTCACCTGCATGCGGGTGAACGTGTTGCCGTGGTCGGTCCGAACGGCGCGGGAAAAGCACCCTGTTCAAGGTGGTGGCGGGGGTGTTGCCGCCCACGTCGGGCGAGGTAAAGGTCTTCGGCTCGACGCCGGGCAGGCACGTGTGCATCGGCTACATCCCCCAGCGCTCGCAAGTGGACTGGAATTTCCCCGTCACCGTCGCCGACGTGGTCATGATGGGACGTTCCGCCAAACTCGGTCCGCTCAACTGGCCCCACAAAAGGGATTGGGAACATGTCCATCATGCGCTCGAAACAGTGGACCTTGTCAACCTGGCCTCGCGTCAGATCGGTCAACTCTCCGGCGGACAGCAGCAGCGCATGTTCATCGCCCGCGCCCTCGCGCAGGAAGCCGAACTGATGTTGATGGACGAGCCGCTGACCGGTCTGGATACGCCTTCGCAGGAAGGCATCCTGACCTGCTGGACCGCCTCAAGAAGGAAAAAGTGACCGTCATGGTCGCCACGCACGACCTCGACCAGGCCGCCAGTCACTTCGACCGTATCATGCTCCTCAACCATCGCATCGTTGCCTTTGGCGCGCCGGGGTTCGTCATGCAGACCGAGCACCTCGTCAAAGCCTACGGCGGGAAACTGCACTCGGTGAATGGCGGAAAGCATCATCGCAGTCGATGATTGCTGTAATGACGAAAATGTCTAACCATGCTCTCTTCAACCTCTCCAATACGAATTTATGCAACGCGGCATGATCGCCGCGGTCCTCGTCGGCATCGTCTGCGCGGTTGTCGGCACGTACGTCGTCCTGCGCGGCATGGCGTTCTTCGGCGACGCGCTGGCTCACACCATCCTGCCGGGCATTGCGCTCGGTTATCTCATCAGCGGCGGCGCGAGGGACACATTGTTCTGGTGGGCGCTGGGGACCGCCGTCATCGCCGCGCTGGGCATCGGCGCGATCAGCAAGAACGCCGAGATCAAGGAAGACACCGCCATCGGCATCATCTTTGCAGGGATGTTCGCCCTCGGCATCGCCCTGATCTCCACCGTCAAATCCTACGCCGTGGACCTGACCCACTTCCTCTTCGGGGACGTGCTCAGCGTCTCGACCCACAGCCTGTGGCTGATCGTCATCTTCGGCGGACTCGTCCTCCTGGCTGTTTTCGCCTTCTACAAGGAATTCATGACCCTGTCCTTCGACCCGGTCCTCGCCGCCACCCTGCGACTCCCCGTCGGGATGCTCAACAACCTCCTGCTGACGCTCATCGCCGTGACCGTGGCGGTCTCGCTGCAAACCGTCGGTGTGGCGTTGATGGTCGCCATGCTCGTCACCCCCGCCGCGACGGCCTACCTGCTCACGCATCGCCTGTCCACCATGATGATCCTGGCGGCGATGTTCGCCTCGCTTTCGGGCGTGATCGGCTTGTACCTGTCCTTTTACCTGAGCATCGCCTCCGGCGCGGCGATCGTGTTGACGGCGACGGTGTTCTTTATGCTCGCCTTTGGGTGGAAAAAGGCAACGGGCAAATGAACCGATCTTCCGCCTGGAACCTTGCGAGGGACTTTTTCGTCAAAACTGGGACACTTATTCGGTTAAAATCCACCCATGCCAAAAACTATTGCAACACTCGCGCTTCTTTCCTCTTTCCTCTTTCTTTTTAATCTCCTGTTCCTCCCCCACCCCCGAAGCGATTCCCCCAACCGAGACGCCCGTCATCCCCACCGAAACGGCTTCCGCCACGGAAACCCCTCTCCCCACCGAGACCCCGACCGAGCCGCCGCTCCCTCGACCTGCACTGGAACGTCCACAATACGCGATCGACCTGCAGTTGAACTACTCGACCAAAGCCGCGACGGTGGACCAGACCATCACCTACCCCAACTGGACGGGCGAATCGCTGGACCGTCTCGTCCTCTCGGTGCAGCCCAACCTGTGGAATGGCGGTTTCAGCCTCAAATCCCTCGCCGTTGACGAATTACCAATTACCAATTACCAACTGGAAAATCTCAGCCAGCGGCTCGAAATCCCCCTGCCTCAGCCTCTGCAACCCGGCGGGACGGTCATGATCACGATGACCTACGGACTCATCCTGCCGCAGATGCAGGCGTACAGCAACCCGAACGAGATCCGCCCGCAGATCTACGGCTACTCCGAGCGGCAACTCAACCTCGTGGACTGGTATCCGTTTGTGGTGCCGTATCAGCCCGGCGAAGGCTGGATCATGCACAACCCGTGGTACTACGGCGAGCATCTCGTCTACGATACGGCGGACTTCGATGTGACGGTCACGTTCACGGACGGGTCGAGTCCGCAGGTGGCGTCGTCGGGGGCGGAGGTGGCTTCGGGGTCAGCGGACAGCCGTCGGTTTACGTTGGAAGCGGGGCGCACGTTCGCCCTGTCCATCAGCACGCTGTTCAAGGTCGCCCAGCGTCAGGTCGGCGATGTGACCGTGTACGCGTATTACTTCGCGTTCTACGACGCGCCCGGCGAAGCGATGCTCCAGACGACGGTCGAGGCGATGCAGGTCTTCACGGAGAAGTTCGGACCGTACCGCCACAAGACGATGACCGCCGTGCAGGGCGACTTCAACGACGGCATGGAGTATTCGGCGTTCTATTTCATCAGCCGCGATTACTTCAACCTGTACGACAACACGCCCAAGAATTACCTCGTCATCATCGCCGCGCACGAGACCGCGCATCAGTGGTGGTTCGACGCCGTCGCCGACAACCAGGCGCTCGAACCGTGGCTCGACGAAACGCTCTGCACCTACAGCGAGCGCATCTATTACGAAACGGTGCATCCCGACCTGGTGCATTGGTGGTGGGGCTATCGGTACTTTGAATTTCAAAAAGCGGGCTTCGTGGACACGTCCATCTACGAGGGCGAGGGTCAGCGCCCGTATTGGGACAAGACCTACCTCACCGGCGCGCGCTTCATGGAGGACCTCCGTCAGCGCGTGGGCGACGAGATCTTCTTTGCGTTCCTCAAGGACTACTACACCCAGTTCGTCGGCAAACGCGCCACCACCGCCGATTTCTTCCGCGTCTTCCGCGAGAACTCCGCCGCCGATATTTCGGACCTGATGGCGCAGTATTTTCAGAAGACATATTAAGCTCGAGCCGCCGTCCTCGGCGGCGGGGACGCCGCCGGGAGCAGGATGGAAAAATTTATGCGACTCCCTCTTCGATCCGCCTTTCTCCTCCTTGTGATTCTCCTCACATCCTGTAACTTATCCACGCCGACACAGACGGCTCCTCCCACGCTGGTACTTGTCACTGCGGACCCCAATGCCCTGCCCACTCCGACACCTTTCCAGCCCGCCGACTCAAACTACATCCCCATCGACGCGCCGACCCTCGTCTCGACCTTCACGCCCCTCCCGCCGACGAACACCCCGCCGCCGACCCTCGCATTCACAGCGACAGCGCTCCCGCAGCCGACCGTCTCGCCGCAATCCTCGCGGACGCAATACACGCTCTACGCCCTGCTCGATTACTACGGCAACCAGCTCGCCGTGGATGAGACTGTCGTGTACACCAATCAGACCGGCGTAGCGCTGAACGAGATCGTCATGGCAGTCGAGCCGATGCACCGCGGCGGTTTCACGCTGGAACACATCCTGCTCGATGGCAACGGGCTCAACTACGACATCACCGACCACCGTCTCACGGTCTATTTGCCGCAACCGCTTCAGCCCAACTCACAGATCACGCTGGCGATGCGCTTCCGCATCAACATCCCTGCCAAGGTCAAGGACGACCCCTACGGCTACGACGTGGATCAGGTCAACCTGACGGAGTGGTATCCGTTCGTGGTGCCGTACATCGGCGGCTGGGTCCTGCACGACGAGTATTCCCTCGGCGAGCATCTCGTCTATGATGCGGCGGATTTCGATGTGAACGTCAAGGTCACGGAGGGGAATATCATCTTCGCCGCGGGCGGAGTTGAGGAATCAAACGGCGAATGGACACGTTACCGCCTGTACGGCGCGCGCACGTTCGCGCTGTCAGCCAGCGACCAGTTCCGTGTGGTGGATGCAACTGCGGGCGGGGCGCAGATCCGCTCGTACTATTATCCAGGCTATGAAGATGAGGGGCTGGCGATCCTGAATGCGGCGGTCCGCGCCGTGGATCTGTATTCCGCCAAATTCGCGCCGTATCCGTATGGGAGTTTGAGCATCGTGCAGGCAGACCTGAACGACGGGCAGGAGTATGACGGGCTGGTGTTTCTGGCGACCAAGTTCTACAACGAATACAACGGCTCGGCGCGCAGTAACCTCGTGACGATCGGCGTGCATGAGATCGCGCATCAGTGGTGGTTTGGCTGGTGGGGAGCGACCAGGCGCTGGAGCCGTGGCTCGATGAAGCGTTGTGCGTGTACAGCGAAGCCATCTTTTACAAATACATCTATCCCAACTCGCTCGATTGGTGGTGGCAGTTCCGCGTGAACTATTTCGGTCCGTCGGGGTATGTGGATACCAGCGTGTACGAAGCGCCGACGTTCCGCGCGTATGTCAACGCGGCGTATCTCAACGGCGCGAACTTTCTGGAGGTTCTGAACTACCGCATGGGCGACGACGCCTTCTACGCCTTTTTGCAGGATTACGCCTCCCGCTACGGACGTGGTCACGCCACCGCGTATGATTTCTTCGCCGTCGCGAGGCAGAACACCACGGCGGATATTTCCGACCTGATCGCGGCGTATTTCAAGGGAGGATACTGACCTCGCCGAGATGCCGGATTTACCGCAAATGGCGTATAATCTGCCAAAACTTGGGTAAGAATTGACCATTTAACTCTCTCAAAAGGACGTATGAACGCCATCCTGCATTGCATCTGTACCAGGCGGGGTCACTAAACCACCGCCTCTGACCTTCCAGTACACGGCTGACTGCCGCAGACGGTGGGCTTGACCCCGCAATTCCAAGTCGTCCACGGACGGCTTTTGCGTTTCTCCCCTCGTTTGCCCTGCCGGAGACATTCCGGCACGCAGTCAGCCGTTTTGTTTATCCCTGGTCATGTCATCCTGAGCGTAGCGACACTTGCACCTGGCGCAAGTGCAGGTGAGGATCTCTCCTTTGAACAACAGAGACTCTTCGTCGCCCGATAGGGCGACGAAGAGTGACATGGCACAATATCCAAAGGAGTCTTAATCATGAAGATCGCAAACAATGTCACAGACCTGATCGGCAACACCCCGCTCGTGCGCCTGAACCGCGTCACCGAGGGAGCCAAAGCGGAAGTGGTCGCCAAACTCGAGTTCTTCAACCCCGCCCACAGCGTGAAGGACCGCATCGGCTTTTCGATGATCGACGCCGCCGAAAAAGCGGGTCTCATCAACAAGGACACAGTCCTCGTCGAGCCGACCAGCGGCAACACCGGCATCGCGCTCGCCATGGTCGCCGCCGCGCGCGGATACAAGCTCGTCCTGACCATGCCCGAGACCATGAGCAAGGAGCGCCGCATGTTACTGCGCGCCTACGGCGCCGAACTGATCCTCACGCCCGGACCCGATGGCATGGGCGGCGCGATCCGCAAGGCGGAGGAGATCGTCGCTTCGGACCCGCAGAAATATTTCCTGCCCCAACAGTTCAAGAATCCCGCCAACCCCGAAATCCACCGCAAGACGACCGCCGAGGAGATCTGGCGCGACACCGACGGCAAAGTGGACATCCTCATCTCGGGCATCGGCACCGGCGGGACCATCACCGGCGTGGGCGAGGTCATCAAGGCGCGCAAGCCGTCGTTCAAAGCCATCGCCGTCGAACCGGACGCTTCGCCCGTGCTCTCCGGCGGCGTGAAGGGACCGCATCCCATTCAGGGCATCGGCGCGGGCTTTGTGCCGGCCATCCTCAACACGCAGATCTACGATGAGATCATCCGCGTGAAAACGGACGATGCCTTCCAGACCGCACGGCGCATGGCGCGCGAAGAAGGTCTGCTGGTGGGCATCTCATCCGGCGCGGCGACCTGGGCGGCGTTGCAGGTGGCGAACCGCGCCGAGAACGCGGGCAAGTTGATCGTGGTCATCATCCCCTCGTTCGGCGAGCGCTATCTCTCCACCGCGCTTTTTGCTGATCTGGTGGATGGCTAGGAAGAGCCTCATTACCACAATGGGCACAAAGGGCCACAAAGGTCTTGATTTTTTCCTTTGTGTTCTTCGTGGTTAAAGACTCAGGAGCAAGCGCATGTTCAAAATAATCCAAGAGGACATCCGTTCGGTGCTGGAGCGCGACCCGGCGGCGCGGAATGCGCTGGAGGTGTTGTTGTGCTACCCGGGTTTGCATGCCATCTGGGCGCACCGCCTCTCGCACAAACTGTGGAGGAGCGGCTTCAAGCTCTTTGCGCGCTGGATCTCGCAGATCATGCGCAGCCTCACAGGCATCGAGATCCACCCAGGCGCGACGATCGGTCACAACTTCTTCATCGACCACGGCATGGGCGTTGTCATCGGCGAGACGGCGGAGGTCGGCGACCACGTCACCATTTATCACGGCGTCACGCTCGGCGGCACGAGTCTCAACAAGGTCAAGCGCCACCCCACCATTGAAGACCACGTCGTCATCGGCGCGGGCGCGAAAGTCCTCGGCGCGATCACCATCGGCGCGAACAGCCGCATCGGCGCGAACGCGGTGGTGGTCAGATCCACGCCGCCCGATTCGGTGGTCGTCGGTGTGCCGGGGCAGGTCGTGGTGCGCGAGCACAAGCCGCACCTGCCCGATGAAAAAGCCGACCTCGAGCACGGCAGCCTGCCTGACACCATTGGCGAGACGCTGGCGGCGCTCATCGCGCATGTCAACTCGCTGGAGCAGCGCGTCGGCGGACACACGCACGAGCCCGCCCTGCACGCGCCCGAACACGGCGTGTGGAAAGCGGTGGATTTTTCGATTTGATTTCAACGTCCCGAAGGTTTCAACCCTTTGGGACGTTTTGGAGATCAATGAATATCTGGGACTTTCAAACCCGCCTCACGAATCGACTTTTGGTCTGGTCCGCGTTGAGTGTGGCTTTTGCTGCGCTGACGATTTTTTCGGCGTCACCCTTCCTGCGCGGATTCGGGATCCAGTTCTTTGCGTGGGGCGCCATCGACGCGGCGATCGCGTTCTTCGGGGCAAAGGCTTCAGCGAAGAAACGGCTGAAAATGCAGGGTCAAGCTTCGGCTGAGTTGGAGGCGAAAGAAGTCCCGTTGGCTGGAAAATATCCTGTGGGTCAACACCGGTTTGGATGTGTTGTACATCCTCGGCGGTGTGTGGCTCATGCAAACCTGGGGCATGGAAAGTCCTCTCTGGCGCGGGCATGGCTGGGGCGTCGTCGTCCAGGGCGGATTTCTGTTCGTTTTCGACTTTTACCATGCGTTCCTCCTGCGAACCCAACGAATAGATTTAAGGGTCGGTTAGAACTTTTGCCCCTTCGGGTTTCTCTGGTACAATCCCGCCTCGCTTTGGAGGTAGTACAAAATGGAACTTGAACACAGCACATCGAAACCAACGGAATTAAATTACACGTCGTGCAGGCGGGACCGAAAAGCGGCGCCCCCGTCGTGCTTCTGCACGGCTTCCCTGAGTTTTGGTATGGGTGGAGGAACCAGATTCCCGGCGTTGGTGGAGGCGGGATGCAGGGTTATCGTCCCTGACCAGCGCGGCTACAACCTGAGCGACAAGCCGAAAGGCGTGAAAAATTATGATGTCCATACATTGGTCAAGGATGTCATCGGTCTGATCGACGCGCTGGGATATGAAAAGGTCAATTTGGTGGGGCATGACTGGGGCGCGGTCGTGGCATGGACGCTGGCGATTCTTCACCCCGAACGCCTGCACAAGCTGGGCATCATGAACGTCCCGCATCCCGCTGTGATGCGGCGCTTCCTGACGCGCGACCCCGAGCAGATCCGCCGCTCGTGGTACGTTTTCTTCTTTCAATTGCCGTGGTTGCCCGAACGCTTCATGTCCGCGGACGACTGGCGCGGCGCGGTTGGTGCCTTGCGTGGCAGCGGGAAGATCCACACCTTTACCAGTGACGATATCGCGAAGTACAAGGAAGCCTGGTCACAACCCGGGGCGATGACTTCCATGATCAACTGGTACCGTGCGGTCATCCGTCACATGCCGCATGCCGAAGGACCCGCGTGTCAAAGTTCGGACCCTGATGATGTGGGGCATGAAGGATTTCGCGCTCAGCCACCGCATGGCGCGTCCCAGCATGGACTATGTGGACGAGGGCAACCTGATCTTCTTCCCCGAAGCGACCCATTGGGTACAGCACGACGAGGCGGAGGAAGTGAATCACTATCTGGTCGATTTTATTTTCGACAAGGCAAGCCGGATACCGGTAAAATGATATAAGTAGGGGCGGCCCGGGGGTCGCCCCTACTTAAAGCACATATATGATGGGGAAAAACAGGACAGGAGAGGCATCATCCATGAATGACCGGGTATCAAAAATACATCCAGAATTACAACCGTCTGCAAAGATGAGCCCCCGGGTGGATTACAGCAGGGGCAATATCTGGTTGTTCAATTTTTTAACACGGCTGATACCGCCATCCAGGGCGCTCGAAGGTTTGCGTGTTGAAAACGTTCTGATTTCCCGCAAAGATGGACGCAAAAAGCTGCGATTGCGAGTTTACGAACCGGGATATGTTGAGGCACCGACACCTGTACTGCTCTGGATGCACGGCGGCGGATATGTAATGGGCAGACCTGAACAGGACGACGGCAATTGCGCCCAGTTTGTCCATGAGTTGGACATCACGGTCGTTTCGGTGGATTATCGCTGTGCTCCAAAACATCCGTTCCCTGCCGCGCTGGATGACTGCCACTCCGCCCTGAAATGGGTGTTCACCCATTCGCAGGAACTCAACATTGACCCCGGGCGCATTGCGATCGGGGGGAACAGCGCAGGCGGCGGATTGGCGGCGGCACTCGCTCAACTTGCCCATGATCAAAAGGAGATCACGCCTGTTTTTCAACTGCTTGTCTATCCGATGCTGGATGACAGGACAGTCCTCCGCACGGATGTTGACGACCGCAACAACGTTACATGGACTCACAAGAGCAACCGCTTCGGATGGGAGTCCTATCTGGGACAGGAATGTGGAGCGGAAAAGGCACCTGCCTATTCCGTCCCTGCACGCCGCGCGGACCTCTCGGGCCTGCCTCCCGCCTGGATCGGAGTCGGCGATCTGGACATCTTTCACGACGAAGTTGTTGCATACGCACAAAGGTTGAGGGAATGCGGGGTTGCGTGTGAGTGGGAAGTCATCCCGGGTGCGTTTCATGGGTTCGACGTATTTGATCCCAAGGTACCCATCGTTCAGGGTTTTAGAAAGTCGCAAATCGCCGCGCTGAAAAAATACTTGTTTTGAAAAAAAGTGACCGTCACCAGGAGGTGATGGTCACTTTTGGAATACAATAGACGAATGAACCGTCCCTTCGTTTTCATCAACGTGGCCATGACCGCCGATGGCAAGATAGATACTTTTCAAGGAAAGGCTCGGCGATCTCGTCACCGCGCGACAAGCAACGCGTGGACAGGCTCGTGCCGGATCGGATGCGGTGATGGTCGGCGGGCGGACGCTCCTCGACGAAGACCCAAAGTTGACCGTCAAGTCGGAGGCGTTACGCGAGGAACGGGTGGCGCGTGGACTTACGCCCAATCCGATCAAAGTTGGCGTGGTTTCACAGGCGGAATTCGATCATCATTCGAAATTCCTACACGAAGGCGGGGGGCGTATCGTAATATTCACCACACCTCGAACATCTAATCAACAGTTCGAGTTCCTCCGTTCACAAAACACACAGGTATTTGTCCATGCAGGTGAACGGGTGGATCTGCGGGCGATGATGCAGACACTCCATGAACTGGGGGTCCGACGGCTCATGGTCGAAGGCGGAGCGACGCTCAATTTCGAATTGATACGACGGGGCTGGCGGACGAAGTGTCCGCGTATGTGGCGCCGATGATCTTCGGGGGAGACGTGGCCCCGACGCTGGCAGCAGGCTTCGGCCTGGAAGAAGCGAAGCGGTCCATCTACAATTGATCGATGTTGAACGTTGGGACGATGGCGGTGTCCTGCTGAAATATAAAATTACGAAAGCCGAATGAGCGCTTGCGGAGGAAACATTATGATGTTAATGCACGAAAAAATTCAGGTCCTGCTGGAAGATGATTGCTGTCACGAATGTGAAGGGTATGGAGGATCATATCTGCGTCCACATTGAGGCTATTGCCGAACTTCCCAAACGCGCTTCGGCGACTTTCACATCGTGGCGTTTTCGATTTTCCAATAGGCTTCGATCAGCGTTTCACCGCTGGTGTAGTGGCCCACCAGGACACCCGGATGCGGAAATTTGCCTGGGTAATTGCACGGTTCGACCACCGCGCCGTAGCTGCCAGTAGCGCCTGCCTCCAGCCAGCGCAGACTGCTCATCTGGAAACTGTCGGTAAGCTGCCCGCCAGCGGAAGTCAGGTGGTCGGCAATCGCGCCGGGAACGAAAGTATTGCTTGTTACTTGGCGACCTGTGTCATGCCGGTGAAATAGAACAGCACGTCAGGTTTTTGCTCGATGTTGTCCGCCTTGATCTGCTCCAGCTTTACCACACGTCCGAGGTAGCGGCGTAGCGGCTCGAAACCCGCCGCCCGCACGTTGCGGTTCTTGTCGCTGGTATCCACCAGATAGCCGGTGCCTGCCGGATAGGTGTTATCGGACTGCACGCCGCGGTCGATCAGCTTTTTAACTTCCTCAAAATTCGATCCCGCCAGGCTGATGGTCGGGCGCAGGCCGAAATCCTTGAATGGCATGACGCTGGCCGAATCGAAATAGGGATTGGGTTTCGTTAACTCACAGCCATTTGCACAGAATTTTTTGTCAAACCCGGCTGCAAACGCAGTGGTGATAGACATGCAGTCGACGCGGTAAGGTTTGGTCCAGGTAAGCACAAAGGCCTGCACCAGCTGGGGCGTTTTGGCATCGACCAGTGCCTTGATTCTGGCGAACTCGGCCTGGTTCATCACGGTTGAACCAGGAGCAAAACTGACATGAATCATGTTCCCATCCGGAATGCCGCGTCGAGTCTTGTAGTATTGGGCGATCTCGACACTGAGCGGGTCAGCATCATTGACGACCACGGCGAGATCATCGGGGCCGAGGCTGGATTTTGGGAAAATGACGGTTGGTGCCGACACGTCGGATGCCGGATCGGCCCTGTCCGGCGCAGCATAACCGGGCGACGCGCAGAACAAAGACAGCGCAAGGAATAGCGCCAAGATGAGAGAGTGGTTTATTTTTCTCTTCGGCACGGCTGCTTTTTACTTCCTTTTAAAAGTACTCGCATGGTTCGTTGCCATCTGGAAGCGCCTCTCCCTCTCCCCCAGCCCCTCTCCCGCTGGCGGGAGAGGGGAGCCGTGATATTTGGAGTAGAGAGTGAAAGAACCATAGTCAGTCACGTTGAATCGCGCATGGATGCAACACAGACAAGCCGCCTCCCCCTTTGAAAAAGGGGGATTGAGGGGGATTTGGTTGTCACCATCGCTTAAATCCCCCCTACCCCCCTTTACAAAGGGGGGCGCTGATTCAATCTGACTGACTACTCGTTATTTTTTCTTTTTATGGAATGCACGGCGGCTTTTAATTTTTCATACAGTTCCGTGTGCACCAGTTTCAGATACTGGAGAACCCCAACATCAATCGCCTTGAATAGCGTTTTTCCAGGCTCACCAACCGGATCCGCGTTATTACCATTTACAGCCGAGGGCTTTCCACGCCACCCGGACCATCATTGTCCGCGGCTACTACCTGCTCAAATCTGGATTCACGCTCGGAAATTAATGCTGGATTGATTCCAGTCAGGAGATCGCTACTCTTTTTTTTCCTGTACAGGGAAAATGCCACCCTTTCGCTTGTCCGCCGCCACGTCGTTTACGATCTGCGAATCGATGTTCGCCTTTTGTTCCGCGAAGCCGTAAACCAGAGAGGTGTCGCACAACAGGTTGATCAGTCGCGGCACACCCTGGCTATGCTGATAAACGGCATCGCAGGCCGCATCGTCGAATAATCCCGGGTTATCCACGCCGGCAATATTGATCCGGTGACGAATATAGGTTCGGGTTTCATCCTGATTCAGCGCCTCCAGGTGATAATCCACCGCGATGCGCTGGGCAAACTGCTCCAGATCGGGACGGCGCAAGGTGTCGCGCAGCCCTGCCTGCCCAACCAGAATCACTTGCAGCACCTGATCCTTGTCGGCATTGACGTTGGAAAGCATGCGCAGCTCTTCCAGGGTTTCGGCAGACATGTTCTGCGCTTCGTCGACGATCAGGACGGCGCGCTTGTTCTGGCCATACTGCTGAACAAGAAAATCGAGGAAGGTATGGAACATCTCGACCTTTTCCTTGCCGCGATACTCCAGGTTGAAGGCGAACAGTATCCACTGCAGCAATTCGCCGAATGACTGGTGGGTATTGGAAATCAGGCCAACGGTCACGTCCGGCCCCATCTGCCCCAGCAGATGACGAATCAGCGTGGTTTTGCCGGTGCCGATTTCGCCGGTGATCACGTTGAATCCCGCCTGATTCATCAGGCCGTATTCCAGCAAATCAAATGCCATCCGGTGCTTTGGACTGAAATACAGAAAGCCGGGGTCCGGAATGATGGAAAAGGGTTTTTCACGAAACCCGTAAAAAGCCTCGTACATGCTCAGGAACCCTTGCGCTTGAGGAAATGCTTGATCCAGCCAGTAGGCGTCTTGGAGCGGGTGTCCGGCTCCAGGGATTTGTTCAAGACCGTGCCTATCAGGTGGGTTGAATCCAGCAATCCGGCGGCGCGGCCGATATCCTCGGTTTGGTTTTGGCTTCTTCCACCACCAGCAATGCCGCATCCACATAGGGAGAAAAAGCCAGCGCATCGGCAGCGGACAACACGGGCGGCAGATCGAACAGCACGATACGCGATGGGTAGCGGCTCTTGAGTTCCTGCACCAGTTCCACCATTTTCGGGGATCTCAGCAGTTCGGCGGAATTCATGCAGCGGCTTGCCGCCAGGCAGGATCACAAAACGTCCGATCCCCGGATGCACCAGCATTTCCTCCAACGGCGTGCCGGAAGTCAGATAATCGCTCAGGCCCGGCCCGCTCGCGCATTCCGAAATGCTGGTGTACCCTGGGGTGGCGCAAATCCGCGTCAACCAGCAGCACGGTCTGATCCACTTCCATCGCCAGGCTGATGGCCAGATTAATGGCTGTCAGCGTTTTTCCTTCGTCCTTCTCCCGGGCTGGTTATCGCCAGCGCATTCCAGCCATTCTCCCGCATCCTTTGCAGCACCTGGGTACGCAAGATTTTGTAGGCATCGGTAAAAATACCCTGCTCGAAGCCGCTGACAATGCGCTGCTCGCGCAAAAAATCGCCGCGAAACCTTGATGGTTCGTGTCTGCGTATATTCAATCTGGTCAACCGTCTCGCCGCCCTTGGCTTTTGATGCCGCAGGCTGATTCGAGCCGCCGAACCCCTTGCCGGTATGGGCTCGCTCTTCCCGTGCTCTTTCAAGCGCTTCTCTTATGCGTTCCATATCATCCTCAGCCTAACCATATATCCAGCTTGCGCATAATCATGTACCAAAGCACGTCAAGCGGTCTCCATAAAAAATGCATCAACAAAGCAATCAGCGATGATTCCCGCAATCACGCCGATAATGAGCGATGTTTTGAGCTTTGTTTTTTTGCGCCGATCTTCCGCGTTCTCCATGTAGGGGATCACCGAGAGCAGGGTGCATCAAGCAAACCAGCCAGCATTTTCGAGCTCTTGATGGAACTATCCATGCTTTCCAGCACGCCCGCATAGGCAACCCCGCCCCCAGCGACAGAATCATGCCCAGCAGCAAGTCGCCGGACCGTTCGGGCTAAACGGCTTTTCCGGAAGTTGCGCCGGATCGATCAGCGAGAAGCGTTCGCCCTTGCTGTCCTTTTCCATCTGCTGCGCCACTTCGGCTTCCATCAGCTTGGCCTTGACTTCCTGATAGCGCCGTATGGAATTCTCGTGGTCGCGATTCAAATCGAGATACTCCCGTTCGACTTGCGGCGACTGCTCCAGACGCGCTTCGTAGTTGCGCCACTTTCGCCTTCGCATCGTCGCGCTTGGCGCGCAGGGTCTTCATTTCGCTATTGGCCGATCAAGCTGCGACTGCAAGGCGATATAGGCCGGGTTCTCAGGCTTCCTGAATTTTGGCGCATCGCTGCTGGCATAGGTCTTTTTGTGTGATTCTTCCAAGGCGGCAATGGATTTTTTCAACTTGACGACATCGGGGTAATCATCCGAATATTTCTCCCGCATGGTGGCCAGATCAGCGCGCATCCGAGTCAGTTGTTTGGCCTGCTCCTGCGTATCGCCATCGCCGCCCGTTTCCTTTTTCAGCGCATCAATTTCACGGCGCATCTTGATGACGTCGGGATGGTTGGCAGAATATATGCCGGACAGACTGGCATATTGCGCCTGCAATGCCTTGAGGCGCTCATCGGCATCCAGAATGCGCTCCCCGCTGGCAGATATCATCATGGCTATTGGGTTTCATCTGGGCCAACTGGCCCTCCAGATAAAACTTGCGCTCTTCCAGCATGCTGAGTTGTCTGTCGACTTCCATGGATTCACTATCGGTGCGGTCCCGTAACTGCATGTTCAATGAGCCAATTCAGGCAGACGGCCCAGATGTTTTTCCTTGAAATCGGCCAGTTTTGTCTCGATTTCAGAAATGTGCTCGCTTAACTTGCTCGCCTCTTCGGCCAGAAACGAGGACGTT
>CAVQYK010000003.1:0-39937 GCA_963718215.1 uncultured Chloroflexia bacterium | reverse complement strand
TTATTTCCTTGCCCCTGTCAACGCGGTCGTGATCCCCAGCCGATATAGACCAAGCCAGCGAAATAACGGCGACCCTTTTGGAAGCGGCTATTCCCGGTCAATTTTCCGGCGAGAGAACTCGCCAACAGAGCGTACAGGCTATCCGTGACGACCGCCATGCGAACGAAGACCGCACCGAACAACAGATTTTGCACGATAACATTTCCTTTGGTTGGGTCAACGAACTGCGGGAAAAATGCAAAAAAGAAAAGCGCGGTCTTTGGGTTGAGGATATTGACCGCGAATCCCTGCCAGTAGTATACGCGACAGACTTTCCTGCTTCACCTCCCCATCTTCCGTGTGGTTATCAGTATCCAACAATTTTCGAATTCCAATATAGACCAAATATGCCGCGCCGAGATATTTCACCACGTCGAACGCCAGCGCAGACGAGAACAGGATGGCGGAAAGTCCCAGCGCGGCGGCAGCCGCCTGCAGGAAGTTTGCCGTCTCGATGGCGAGCACCGAGACGAGTTCCGCCAGGCGTCCCTGGCTGGCGCTGCGGGCGGTGATGTACAGCACGGCAGGTCCCGGGGTTATGAGCAGCACCAGCGCGGCGCCCATGAACAGAATAAAGTTGGGAGGGTTCGATCATGGTCTATTGTTTGTCATTTCGAGCCTTGTTCCGAAGCAAATGATTCAGCGAGAGATATTTTGCTCGAGCAAGATTTCTCGCGGCGTAGAACGCCACTCGAAATGACATGGCGTTACCCACCAATATGCGACATTTCCACCTTGGGCAGGTCGATCGTATTCTCCGAGCGGATCTCAGAATAGCGGTCCGCGCGTTTGCCCCAGATGCGGCGATCTCCTGCGAAATCTCCTCGTCGGTCGCGCCGCCGCGCAGCAGGCTCGTGAGGTCGTGTCCCTTGACCGCGAACAGGCAGGTATACAGTTTGCCCTCGGCGGATAACCGCGCGCGGTTGCAGTCGCGGCAGAACGCCTGGGTCACCGACGCGATCACGCCGATCTCGCCCCTGCCGTCCTTGTAGCGCCAGCGTTCCGCCACTTCGCCCGTGTAATTCGGGTCGAGCCGGCTCGAGCGGCATTTCGGCATTGATGATGCTGACGATCTCCTTCGCCGGAGACCACGTCATTCGTGCGCCAGCCGTTGGTCGAACCCACATCCATGTATTCGATGAAGCGCAGGATGTAGCCCTTCTCGCGGAAGAAGCGCGCCATCGGCAGGATGCTGGACTCATTGACCCCGCGCTTGACCACCATGTTGACCTTGATCGGCTCCAACCCGACCTTTTGGGCTGTTTCCATGCCCTCCAGGACCTTCTCCACGGGGAAATCCACATCGTTCATGGACTTGAAGACCTCGTTATCGAGCGAATCGAGGCTGACCGAGACCCGCGTCAGCCCGGCATCCTTCAACGCCTGGGCGTTGCGGGCCAGGAGCGAGCCGTTCGTGGTCATGGTCAGGTCGAGGCCGGGGATCTGCGACAGCATGCCGACCAGCAGGGGCAGATCCTTGCGGACGAGCGGCTCGCCGCCGGTCAGGCGGATCTTTTGGACGCCGTGGGAGACAAAAATGCGCGAAAGCCGCGTGATCTCTTCAAAGGTCAGCACCTGGTCGTGGGGCAGGAAGGGATGGTCGGAGCCGAAGACTTCCTTGGGCATGCAGTACACACAGCGGAAGTTGCAGCGGTCGGTGACGGATATGCGCAGGTCGCGCAGGGGACGGTGGAGGGTGTCGGTAAGGGTCATGGCTAAGGTCGTTTTCCTGAATTCAGGCCGGGCGGGGGAAGGAAGCGGGTTTTCGTCAGAAAACGTGGATTTCAACGATTATAACAAGGGTATGTGAAGTTTCGGTGAGCAATTGACTAGGCTTTTCAGCCATGCTATCATGCAGACATTATTCTTTTATTCGGCACTTTACAAAGGAGTTATTTTATGAACCAAAGCAGTTATTCTTTTCGCGTCGTTGAACTCATCATCCGCTTCATTGGACTGCTCATTTTCGGAATTCTGGGTTTTTCGTTCGGGGCGACGATCGCAAACTGGCTGGGCCCGGCTGATACGGCTGAAACCTTCCTCTACCAGAGCGTCTTTGCGCTGCTGGGCGGTTTGTCCGGCTTCATCCTGATCCCCTACATTACCACGCGTCCCGCGCGCGCCATCCGCAGAAGCCTTGGGCATCTTTCTGCAGAAACGCTCTTTGCGGGGCTGATCGGCCTGATCGTCGGTCTGCTGACTGCCGCATTGCTGGCATTTCCCCTTTCCCTGCTGCCCACGCCGCTCGGGGAGATCCTGCCTTTTATCGGCGTGGCGGTCTTCTCGTACCTTGGGGTTTCGCTATTGGTCATGCGGCAGGGCGACCTGCTGGGACTGGTCAGCGCCCTGAGCGGACGCGGCGGCGAGAACGGCACTTCCTCCTCATGGACCAACCTCAACCGCAACATCCTGCTGGATACGAGCGTGATCATTGACGGGCGCGTCGCCGACATCGCCAAAACGGGATTCCTGCCCGGCACGCTTCTCATCCCCCGCTTCGTGCTGAACGAGCTCCAATATATCGCCGACTCCCCCGACGGCTTGCGCCGCCAGCGCGGACGCCGCGGCATGGAGGTGCTCGCCGAACTGCAGAAGATCCCCAGCATCCTGGTCCGCATCAGCGACATCAACGCCGAGGGCGTGCGCGAGGTGGACGATAAGCTCGTGGTGCTGGCGCGGCAGTTGAAGTGTCCGATCCTGACCAACGACTTCAACCTGAACCGCATCGCCGAACTGCAGGGCGTGACCATCCTCAACATCAACGAACTTGCCAACGCGGTCAAGTCGGTTGTCCTGCCCGCCGAGCGCATGAACATCAACGTCTTCCAGGAAGGCAAGGAATACGGTCAGGGCGTGGGCTACATGGACGACGGCACGATGGTCGTCGTGGAGAACGGCAAGGACTACATCGGCGAATACAAGGACGTGGTCGTCACCAAGGTCCTGCAGACCGCCGCCGGTCGCATGATCTTCGCCCGCGTGGACGAGGAGAATGGGAAGAGGAGAAAGTAGTCCAATCAGTCGAATAGTCATTAGTCTGATAGTCGCTTGCTCAAGAACAATTGCAACACCATCAGACTATGAGACTATCAAACTAGAAGACCAGAAGACTAAAACCATGATCCGCCTATACAACACCCTCACCCGCAAAAAAGAAGAATTCCAGACCCTCGAGCCGAACCTCGTCAAACTGTACGTCTGCGGCGTCACGGTCTATAACGACGCGCATGTCGGTCACGCCATGTCCGCGCTGGTGTTCGACATCATCCGCCGCTATCTCGAATATCGCGGCTACACCGTCAGGCACGTCATGAACTACACCGACGTGGACGACAAGATCATCAACCGCGCCAATGCGCTCGGCGAAGACCCGCTCAAACTGTCACAGCGTTACATCGAGGATTACGCAAAGGAACTTGCCAGTCTCAATATCCTGCCCGCCACGTCCAACCCGCAGGTCAGCAAGACCATGCCGCTCATCATCGAGTTCATTCAGGGACTTGATCCGCAAGGAAGCCGCGTATGCCGCGCCGAACGGCGACGTCTATTTCAGCGTCACCGGCGATGAGGATTACGGCAAACTCTCCGGCCGCAAACTCGACGACATGCAGGCAGGCGCGCGCATCGAAGTGGAGGAAGCCAAAGACCACCCGATGGATTTCGCCCTCTGGAAAGCCGCCAAGCCCGGCGAGATCTCATGGGACAGCCCGTGGGGCAAGGGTCGCCCCGGCTGGCACATCGAATGCTCCGCCATGAACCTCGCCGAACTCGGCGAGCAGATCGACATCCACGGCGGCGGCAACGACCTGATCTTCCCGCACCACGAGAACGAGATCGCCCAGACCGAGTCCTACACCGGCAAGCAGTTTGCGCGCTACTGGATCCACAACGGCATGCTGCAACTCGGCGGCGAGAAAATGTCCAAGTCGCTGGGCAACATCGTCAGCATCAAGGATTTTCTCAAAGTACGCGATGCCGATGTCATGCGCATGCTGGTGCTGATGGGCTCGTACCGCGCGCCGTTGATCTTCAACGACGAGACGCAGGACGCCGCGGAAAAATCGCTCGAACGCCTCAAAGCCGCCCTGCGGCCTGGTCCTTCCGCCCAGAGCGGAGGGGCCCTCATCCTGAGCGGAGTGCAACGCAGACGAAGGAGCGCCACGTAGTCGAAGGGCTCGCCTCCCAGGCGGAATCCACCAAGCAATCCTTCACCGACGCCATGGACGATGACTTCAATACGCCGCTCGCCCTCGCCGCGCTGTACGAACTGGTCAAAGCCATCAACACTGCCCGCGATAACGGCGCGAACGACGAACAACTGAAATCTGCGCAGGCAACATTACGCGAGTTGACGAATGTATTGGGCTTGCGTTTGCAGGAAAAACAAGGCTCCAGCGAGCAGGACGCGCAAGTTCATTGCCTTGATCGAGGAACGGGACGAAGCGCGCAAGCAAAAACAGTGGGCGCGCTCGGACCAGATCCGCGACCAGCTCAAAGAGATGGGCGTGACCATCGAAGACAGCAAAGACGGCACGAAGTGGAGATGGAGTTAAAGAACATTTAGGAGTGTCCGATGAGCGAAAAGACCATTCACATCACTGAACTTGACCGCCAGCGCCTGGTCGACCTGATCATGGACGCGCAGTCCAAGGGGTATCGCGGCAGCGTTTATCTCGAAAAACTGCGCGGCGAACTCGCCCGCGCCGAGATCGTCCTGCCGCAGGAGGTCCCTGCCGATGTCATCACCATGAACTCGAAGGTCGCCCTCATGGACCTGGATACCCAGGAGGAGGAGATCTACACGCTGGTCTACCCCGAAAACGCAAATACGACCGAGGGCAAGGTCTCGGTCCTCGCCCCGATCGGGACTGCCATGCTCGGCTATCGGGTTAATGATGTGTTCGAGTGGGAAGTCCCTGCGGGCAAGAGGCATCTCAAAGTTGACAAGATCCTCTATCAGCCCGAGGCTGCAGGAGACTACGAACTTTAATTCTTACTTGACGGAAGATCAACGATGACAAAACTCCCGGAATGAAAACCGGGATTTTTATTTTTCACTATCCGGCAGCACCAGCGGAATATCCATAAACGGATGCGGCACCACCTGCACCGGCAGGCAATAGGCTTCGGCGATCAGTTCGGGCTTCAAAACTTCCTTCGGTTTCCCGATCGCTTTGATCTCCCCTGCCACCATCAGGGCGATGCGGTCCGCGTAGTGAGCCGCGAGATTCAGGTCGTGGAGCGCCACCAGCACGGCGAGATGGTCCTTGTGGGCAAGTTCTCTCACCAATTCCAGCAAGTTGACCTGGTATTGCAAGTCCAAATGTGCTGTCGGTTCATCGAGCAAGAGGATCGGCGTGGACTGGCACAAGGCACGCGCGAGCAGGACTCGCTGCTGCTCCCCGCCGGAGAGTTCGCCGACGCGACGGTCCGCAAAGGGAAGCGCGCTTACCCGTCCCAATGATTGCCGCGCGATCGCCTCATCCTTCTCCGACACCTGCCCCAAAAACCCAAGATACGGCGTTCGCCCAAGGATGACCGTCTCCCAGACGGTATATGCAGGCGGCATGGACACAGCCTGCGGAACGGTGGCGATGTATTTCGCACGTTGGATCGGCGACAGCGACGCGAAGTCATCGCCGTTCGTGCGGACGTGACCGGTGTAGGGAATAACCCCGCTCGCGGCACGGATGAGGGTCGATTTGCCCGCGCCGTTCGGTCCGATCAACGCGAGGACTTCGCCGCTGGCAACGTTGAGGGAAACCTCATGCAAGACGCGGCGGGAGCCATAGGAGACGGAGAGGGATTGGATTTTGAGCATAGTATTCTCATCGTAGGGGCACAGCGGATCGGTTAATTGTCAGGACATTCGTTTATCCTGCTGTGCCCCTACAGATCAAAACAATAAATACCAATACAAAGCGCTTTCTTTTGCATGCGGGTTGATGGCTCTATAAACATTACGGTCAAAGCCGCCCAAAACGAACCCGCAGCTTTGATACAGGGTACAGGCAGGGACGTTGTCGTCCTGGGTTTCGAGCATCACGCCGGGGAGACCCTTTTCATGAGCCCACTGAATGCCGCGCTCCAGCAGTGTGCGCCCGATGCCCATGCCGCGGTATTCCGGGTTGACCACGAGATCCTCCACATAGGCAAACTGGTTCCACCATTTGAGCATCTTGATCCTGCCGGCAAGGTGGCCGTCAACTTCTGCAAAAAAGACGGTGGAACCCTCCTCGTCAAAGCCATAATCCGTATCCTCGATACGGACTTCCCGTTCGTACGGCGGCTCCACAGGGACGACCGTATAAACCAGTCGTTCGTTCTCGATGTCAAGCGCCAGCCGCGACTTCACTGCGGATTTGCGCGAGAACGATTTTGTTTGGGGAGACTCTTGCGGGTCGATTTTTCGGACCGTGATCTCCATGTTTACCAAAATCCTTGATTTTTCGAACGTCTCAACACCCATAAAAAGAATGGAGCGCCCACGAGCGCGGTGATGATTCCCACGGGGATCTCCTGCGGGGAAATGAGGACGCGCGCAACAATATCGGATACGAGCAACGCGGTCGCGCCGCCGAGAATGCTGAGGGGCAGTAAACGCCTGTAGTCCGGACCAAACCAAAGTCGGATGAGATGCGGGACGATGAGTCCGATAAATCCGATGATGCCGGAAAAGGCCACAGCGGAGGCGGTCGTCAACGAGGAGGCGATCAGAAGGATCCGTTTTGTGCGCGTGACGTTGAGACCGAGTTGCTGGGCCTGGTCGTCGCCGAATTGCAGCAAGTTGAGAGCATGACCGCTGAATACCAGAATGCCAAGGCCGATGAGGAGGTAGGGAAGCATGGCGAGGATGGCGGTCCAGTTGTTTTGGGTGGCGCCGCCGAGCAGCCAGCCGAGCGCGCGGCGGACCTCGCTGGTGGAGCGGATCATCAGGAAAGACGTGAGCGATGTGGCGAACGAGGAAAAGGCGACACCCGCGAGGACCAGGTTGGTGGTGGGGATGGTCTGCCCGACGCGCGCGAGCGAGTAAACAATGAAGACCGTGGTGAGCGCGGCGAGAAAGGCGGCCATCGGGATCGCCATGAGACCCCAGAACGAATACGGCCACTGAACCGACATGGCGATGACCGCGCCCAACCCTGCGCCAGATGCGATGCCGATCAGGAACGGGTCAGCCAGCGGGTTGCGGAACAAACCCTGATACGTTGCACCGCTTCCGCCCAATGCCGCGCCTGTCAGTGCGATGAGAACGGTTCGCGGCAGGCGGATCTTCCACAAAATGGAGGTGGAGATTTCGGTGCCGTTGCCGAGGATGACGTCCCAGAGTTCTTTGGGGGAAATGAAAACAGAACCGATCGCCAGGCTGAGAAGCAGGGCGATGCCAAGAAAGAGGAAAGAAGAAAGATAGTGATTTTTTTCCATGATATTGCAGGGGCACGGCGAAACAGGAATGAATCATGACGGTTGACCGTCACGCCGTGCCCCTACGGGAATTTATTCAAACAATTCGGGTCGCAATAGTTTCGCCAGTTGTTCCAACGCGTCCACCAGGCGCGGACCGGGGCGGCTGATGAGGTTATCGTCGAAGGGGAAGATGCTGTCGCTTGCCACCGCAGGGATGGTCTCCCAACCCGGGCGTACCTTCACAGATTCGGGCGTCACGCCCCACATCGAGTCGCCGAGGATGATGATGGAAGGATTGGCCGCCACTACCTGCTCGATACTGATCTGCGGGTAGGGGTCGCTGGCAATACTGCCGATATTGTATCCGCCGGCACGGGCAATAAGCAGGTCACCGAAGGTGCCGGGACCGTATGTCCACGGTTTGGTTGGGTCGGTCGCGTCGATCTCATAGAAGACGGGGATGCGCGACGAAAGCGGCACGATCTTCTCGTCCACGGCGGCAACGCGCGCCTTAAGCGAGTCGACCAGTTCGGTCACATCATGACCTGTCAGCCTCGCGACAGTCTCGAGATTTGTGTACATCTCTTCGAGCGTGGCCGGGTTGCCAAGGTAGTAAACGGTCAGGCCCAGGTCTTCGAGTTGCTGCACCAGTTCGGGCGGATTGATCTCCGCGGCAAGGACGAGGTCCGGTTCGAGGGCGAGGATGGCTTCCGCGTTGTATTCGCCGAATGAGCCGCCGATGCTCCCGATGGATGCGGCTTCGGGAGGATAGTCGCTGAATTCATCGCGTCCGACGACCTGTGAGCCTGCCCCGACCGCAAAGAGGATCTCCGTGTTCGATGGCGCAAGTGAGACGATACGCTGGGGGGTCGTTTCAAGTGTTATCGTGCGTCCCAGTCCATCTGTGAAGGTCAGGGATTGTGGAACAGAGTCAGTTGTCGGCGCGGTTTGAGGCGCACAGGCAGTCAACAGCGCGAGCAACAGGGTGAGTATCAAAGTCTTACGTAACATTTTCTTCTCCTGGTGTTGTATGTCGTTGCGAGGCGATTCTTTCGAAGGTCGCAATGACATTATTGAAGAATAAAATCCCCAGCATGGGCTGGGGAGGTTGGGGAGGCATTCCGATCTAGCCGTCCTCCACCTCCTTTCCGCGAGAGTGTGGTAGAACCGACCAGGGCGGGCGACCTGACTTGTTAGCGATTAGCTTTTAGCGACTAGCATTTAGCCTGATGGCTAATTGCTAACTGCTGACAGCTAACTGCTAATTCACAGTTGCGCGACAGTGTCGGAATTCCACCGACTTCGCCGCTGACTGGTCATATTTAATTGTTCCCATTGTATGACGCACCGGCGGGAACGTCAACGTGCAATTCGTCACGCAAATAAAGGAGGGTCGCAACCGCAACCGACACGACGAGCAAGGCATCGTTGCCCTCGCGCCCATACAGCACAAGCGCCAACGTCGAACCGATATAACAGGCGGCAATGACGACCCGCTCCAGTTTCGACCTGGTGAGGATCGCAAACGGAACAAGCAGGAGCAGGAAATCGTAGTTGTACAAATACGGGCTGGCAAGGATCGTCGTCATCAAGGCGGATGCGACCAACAGCGCCGGGGATTCGAACAACACCTTTCGTTTGAGATACAGGATGACGAGCAGGACGGTCAGGACCGCCCCGGCAATTGCTCCAGCCTGCGAGAGACTTAACTCCCCGCTGAGACGTCTCGACAGCCAGACCGAAAGGTTGACACACTCGGAACAGGTCGTGATATGACCCAGTTCCCGATAATTGAAAAGCGAATCGAAATAATTGAGCGGCCAGGACGAATCCGCCAGAAAACCAATAAAAAACAGAAAAATACCTGCATAAATGGTGTAGGTGAACGCTTTTTTTCCAAATTCGTCCCGGTGAAGCAATAAATAGACCAGAACCGCAAGCAGGATCAACCCGCCGAGATGCGGTTTGAAAGTCAGGAATGCCATACCGAGCGCAATCAAAACGGGGCGTTGACGCGGCAGGGCATAGACCAGCATGGAGGCGCCCAACAGCACGGGGAAGTCGTATTGACCGACCGCCAGCGTCCCCAGGACGGGGTAGAAAAACAGCGCGGCGGGAAAGGCAAGCAGTCGCAAGGACGGTTTCCATCCGTCCGTGAGGAACCACACGGAGAGGAACAGCATGGCGAGGTTGATCTCAAACCACAGCACCGCCGCCGAACGGATCGGGAACAGCCCCAGGTAAACCGTGCTTAGCGCATACCACGGCGGGTAGGCAAACTGCGGAATGAAATTTTCGTCCACGTCCGCGCCGTAGACATCATTGATCATTTGCATCTTCCCGGCATGGTCGTACACATCCACGCCGCGGATCAGTCCCTGGGTGGTGTAGTAGAGCACCTGAAAATCGGAATTGACAGCAAGCGGAATGGGAATCTTCAGCGCAACCAAAACCATGATGGTCGCAAGAAGCAAAACGGAAGCAAAAAGGATTATTGGGCGTTTCATTACTGTTTGGCGAACCTGCGAAGCCGCAACCAATGGAATGGATATAGAAGATACCAGTAGAGGAATCCAGTCAATCCGCGCGGGGAGAAGAAGAGGGTGCGGGAGACGTAGGTCATGCTTCCAGCGTGACTTGCGTGTGCTTCAAGCCACATTTCGCCGAAGAAGGTACTTTGATGTTCGGTTTTGGATTCAGGGAGCTTGCTACCGCTTTCGCCAGCAAGTGTCGCGACGGTGCCACGGCGACGCCGGCTGGGTCCAGAATGGTGAAGAATAAAACACCCTTCATGTTTCAGGGACCTGGTCCCCGGTGTACCATCCGCCCATACGCGTTCGATGTGGTCTGGATGAGTTTTTTCGAGCGCGTCTTTGGTTGCGGTATCAAAGTCGATCAATTTGACTTCAGGGAACGCCTGCAAGGCATCAGGATGCTTGACCAGGCTGTCTGAAGACAAGCCGCCGATCAAGGCATAGGCAATGGGATACGGCACGGGCGTCATCAGTCCCACACCGAATGCCATGATAGCGATGGGAATGCCGGGGAGCAGGAACATCCCGCGTTTGAGTCCGCGGGCGCGGGCATAGCGGAGCATCAGGTCGCCGTAGGTGGTGACTTCCGGTCCGCCGATCTCGAAGACGCCGCCGCGTCCGTTGGGATTGGTCAAGGCCGCGAAGAGGTAGTCGATGACGTTCTGGATGGCGATCGGCTGGGATTTGTTCTTCATCCACGCGGGACCGGGCACAACCGGGCACAACTCGGTCATGAAGCGGATCATTTCGAACGAGATGCTCCCCGAACCGGCAATGACGCCCGCGCGGAATTCCGTGACAGGGACTTTCCCTTCGCGCAGGACCTTCCCCGTCTCGATGCGGGAGCGCATGTGCGGCGCGAGGTGCTGTTCCGGGTCCGCCAGCCCGCCGAGGTAGATGATGTGTTCCACGCCCGCCTCTTCCGCGGCGGAGGCAAAGGCGCGGGCGGACTCCAGTTCGAGGGAGGTGTAGCCGTGTCCCTGCGACATGTTGTGGATGAGGTAATAGGCAGTGTGGACGCCGTCGAATGCTCTGGGAAGGGTTTCGGGGGCCATGACGTCAGCCTGGACAATGTCTATTTGGTTGAACCAGGCCCGCCCTTTGAGTCGACGCGGGTCGCGGGCGAGGGCGCGGACGCGATAGCCGGAGTCCAGCAGGCGCGGGATGAGTCGGCTGGCAATGTATCCAGTGGCGCCGGTAACGAGGATCAGAGGTTTGGTCAAGGTGTTTCTTTCTTCTTTCGTCTTTCCTCACAAATGAAAGAAAAAAGACCAAAGATGATTAATGTGCAAGGACGCGTGCCCTCGATGCCAGCCGGTCCGTCAGCCCGTCAAAGATGAAGCGGTGGGGGATCCACATGGCGTACCAATAGAGAAAACCGAAAAGGCCGTGCGGCGCGAAGTAGGCTGCGACCGTGAAGAGGGTTTTGCCGTCTTTGGGTTCGGATTTGAACTCGAGCCAGGCTTTGCCGGGCAGTTTCATTTCGGCGCGCAGGCGCAGGAGGCGGTCCGGCTCCACCTGTTCGACGCGCCAGAAATCGAGCGACTCGCCCGCACGAATTTCGTCGGGATGACGCCGCCCGCGCCGCAGACCCACGCCGCCGACTGCCTTGTCCATCCAGCCGCGGATGCCCCACGCCCAGTCCATATACAGCCAGCCGCGCTCGCCGCCGATGCCCATGTAGGAACGGAAAACAGCCCCGGGGTCGAGGTCGAGAAGCGCCTGCCGCCGCTCGATGAACATGCCGTCTTCCACGGTGAAGGTGTAGGGTTTGATGTCGCCCGCCGTGGTGACGAGCGCATCCGACCAGCTGGTCTCCACGTTGTCGCGCTGGATGCGCCCCAGCGCGAGGTGGACGGCGGTACGGAAGTCGATCGGCTTGATCTGCGGGAACAACCTCTTCGCCGCTTCATTCCTGACGATGAGCTGGGCGCGCAGACCCTCGATCAGCGGCAACACGAGACGCCAATGGATGGGCGTGACCATGTGCACCCAGTAGGCAGAGAGGCGCGGCGCGTGGAACGGCGTGCGGATGAGCGAGCGTTTGAGTCCGCGCTCTTTGGCGTATTCGAGCAGCATATCCGCGTAGGTCAGGCGGGTCGGACCGCCGATCTCGATCAGCCTGCCGATGGCTTCCGGGGTGTCAAGGGCGGCGATCAGGTAGGACAGCACGTCGCGAATGGCGATCGGCTGCGCCTGCGAGAAGAACCACGCCGGGCAGACGAGCAGCGGTTCGCGCTCGCTGAGATAGCGGACCATCTCGAACAGGACCGAACCCGAGCCGACGATCATGCCCGCGCGGAACTCGGTGACCGGCACACTGCCGGAGCGCAGGATGTAGCCCGACTCGTGGCGGGCACGCAGGTACGGGGACAGGTCGGCGGCCGGGTCAACCAGTTCGCCGAGGTAAATGATCTGTTCGATGTCCGCTTCACTGGCGGCGTTCGCAAAGTTGCGGGCGACGGTCAGGTCGCGTTCGGCGCTGACCCTGCCTCCCTGCTTGCCGTGGATGAGGTAATAGGCGACCGAAACGCCCTTCAGGGCTTCGGTCAGGGCGTCTTCGGAAAGCGCGTCGCCCGTAACGACTTCGACCTTGTCCAGCCAGGGACGTCCGTGCAGGCGCGCCGGGTCACGGACGAGGACGCGCACACGATGACCGGCTTCGAGCAGGCGCGGCACGAGCCGTCCGCCGACGTAGCCGGTCGCGCCAGTAACGAGGATGAGTTTGGGTGAGCCATAGTAATAACCAATATACTCTGGTGGTTGAGTAGACCTGCGTGTTCGTCGCAGGTCGTATCGAAACCACCTGTTTGATTTAAACTTATTATTGCTTTGCTTATTGGTGGTTTCGGTACGGGCTTCGCCCTACTCAACCACCGGGTGTCGATAAGATTGTATCCCACCTATCCAATTCCATGCTATGATAAAAGGCATCCATGCAGGCGGCGAATCCTCCCACATCCCTGCTCGAACGGCTGACCACACAGCCCCCGCTGATGTGGTTTTCGCTCGTTTTTCTGGGGGGGATCGTGTTGGGGAGCCTGGTCTCGCTCTCGATCTGGATCTGGGCCGGGTTTGGCGTCTTTGCCATCTTTCTCGCCATTCTGGCGCGGATCATTGCCCCCCGCCTCAATCTTTCCACTTACCACTTTCCACTTATTCCCTTCGCCTTCATCCTGCTCTTCGCCCTCTTCCTCGGCGCGGCGCGCTACCAATATTCCGTTCCCAAATTTGACGCGTTCCACATCGCTTTTTTCAACGACCGCGACTACGACCTGCTCATCACCGGTTACCTGACCGAATCTCCCGACTACCGCGATTCCTACACCAACCTGCGTGTCAGGGTCACCGCCGTGGATACAGGCGACGGCGACCTGCCCATCACGAACAGCCTGTTTGAAAAGAGCTTGCTTCTCGTCCGCGCCTCCAACAACCAGACGTTCGAATACGGCCAGAAAATCCGCCTGCGCGGCAAGTTGAAGACACCGCCCGAGAACGAGGACTTTTCCTACCGTGATTATCTTGCCGCCCAGCGCATCCATTCGTACATGACCACCGCGGTCATAACGGTCCTGCCGGGCAATGACGGCAACCTGATCTTCCGCGCGCTGTATGCTTTCAAGGACCGTTCGCTCGAGAACATCCACCGCCTCTTCCCCGACCCCGAATCATCCCTGCTGGCGGGCATCCTGCTCGGCGTGGACACCGGTCTCACCCGGGAACTGCAGCAAGCCTTCAAGAACACCGGCACGGCGCATATCATCGCCATTTCGGGGTTCAACATCAGCATCATCGCGGGCATTTTCTTCGCCCTGTTCAGCCGTCTCTTCGGGGATCGGCGCGGCGCGGCCATCGCCATTCTGGGCATCGTGATATACACGTTCATCGTCGGTGCGGACGCGGCGGTGGTGCGGGCCGCCATCATGGGAAGCCTGGCTTTGTTTGCAAGGCAGGTGGGACGCAGGCAGACCGCCTTGAACACCCTTTTGGCTGTCGCCCTGCTGATGTGTTTGTGGAACCCGCTCTACGTCTGGGATGTGGGTTTCCAGCTTTCGTTCTTCGCCACGCTGGGTCTCATCCTGTATGCCACCCCGTTTTCGGAATTTGCGAATAAAATCATCACAAAATACATCCCGGCCTCCACAGGCGAGCGCGCCGCCCAGCTTTTTTCCGAATTCGTCCTGCTCACGCTCGCCGCACAACTCACCACCATTCCGATCATGGCTTATCACTTCCAACGCATCTCGCTTGTTTCCTTCCTTGCCAACCCCTTCATCCTGCCCGCCCAGCCGGCGGTGATGATCCTCGGCGGGCTGGCGGTCCTGCTGAGCCATGTCTGGTTTGCGCTGGGACAGATCGCGGCGTGGATCGCGTGGCCGTTCGTCGTGTACACGGTCCGCATTGTGGAATTGTTCGACCGCGTGCCGCACGGGACCATCTTCCTCGGGGATTTCTCCGTCTGGTTCGTGATCCTGTTCTACGCGGCGCTTCTTTCCTTGACTTTTGGCTGGTCCAGTTTCAGGGAGTGGATCCGCTCCGTTGGGCAGAAGGCAGGCGCGGTGGCGGTCGGAGGCGGGCTGATCGTGCTGGTCATCGGTCTCCTGCTGGTGTGGCGGGCGGCGTCGGCTCTCCCGGACGGTCTCCTGCATGTCACGTTCATGGATGTCGGTTCGGCGGATGGCGTCCTTATCAAAACGCCGTCGGGCAAAACCATCCTGATCAACGGCGGCGAAAGCGTAACGACGCTCTCCGATGAACTCGGCAGGCGCATCTCGTCGTTCGACCGTAAACTGGATTGGGCGATCGTCGCCGCGACGGACGAGGAACAGGTCGCCGCTTTGCCGCGTGTGCTGGAGAGATATCCGCCGGGCACAGTGTTGTGGGGCGGCAACCGCCAGGCGTCCTTCTCGGCGCGCGTGCTGAATGAGTATTTGACGTTGAGGGGCATTCCTGTGACCGACGCCCAAAAGGACCAGGTGCTCGACCTCGGCGACGGTGCGACATTGACCGTGCTGACAACGGGTCCGCGCGGGGCGGTTTTACTGCTCGAATACCAGAACTTCCGCGCGCTGTTGCCGGTCGGCATGAGCTTCGAAGCGCTGGAGGAGCTGGGATATGGCGAGGACCTGGGCGGGGTGAGCGTCCTGTCGCTGGCTGATTTGGGTTACTCCCCGTCGAACCCCGAAGACTGGATCGTCAACCTGAACCCCGAGCTGGTGGTGTTGAGCGTCAGCGCCGCCGACGAGAACGGCATGCCCGACCGCGATGTGCTCGAAACGGTCAAGGACTATGCCCTCCTGCGCACCGACCAGAACGGCTGGATCGAGATCGCCACGAACGGGTCGCAGATGTGGGTGAACGTGGAACGGTCGCTGCCAGTGGAAGCGACGGAGGTCCCCTAGCGGCACCGCTTGTATTTTGATGCAAAACCCTGTATAGTAATCCTCAGAGGAGAGCAGATATGAGCGAATTGACCATCACCACATCCCAGATCCAGGGGAGTATGCCTGTGACCGTGCTCCATCTGAAAGGTCATCTTCACGGTCCCACCGAACAGGAACTGTTCGAGCGCGCCCGTCAGGCAAATGAGGGCGGGGCAAAACACATTCTGCTCGACATGTCAGAGTTGGAGGTGCTCGCCAGCGCCGGTCTGCGTGCGCTCCAGAACATCTTCAAACTGTTCACTCCCCAAAGCGACCTGGAAGAAATGCGCCGACCCGGCGGCGAGCCGTACAAGTCCCCCTATCTGAAACTGGTCTGCCCGAACCCGCAGATCTATTACATCCTGAGCATCACCGGCTTTCTGCAAAACATTCCGCTGTACAACAATATGGAGGATGCGGCGAACTCATTTTAGCGAGTTCAATGCCGTCACGAACGTCTCCGTCATCCTTTCGATATTGATCTCCTCCTTCACGATACGGTACAATTCCTCCCCCATCCTTCGCAGACGCGCTACATCCGATAGCGCGTCTTTCATTGTGACGACCAACGCCTCGAAATCACGCGTAGCGGGCGGGATCTGCCAGCCGTTTTCTTTGCGGACCAGGTCGTCCTGAGTCCCATCCCCCTGTGCCACGATGACCGGAAGCCCGTAACTCATCGCTTCCTGGACAGCCAGGCCCCCGGTTCCGGGCAGGACAAAGAGGTCTGCTTCAGCGAAATAGGGCTTTAGCTCCGCCCCATGCCTTGCCCCGACAAACTCCGCGCTTGGGTAGATTTCTCCTGCCAGAGCTTCGAGCGATTCGCGCTCCGGTCCATCCCCGACAATGACCAGCCTGACGTTTTGAATTTCGGCGCAGGCGCCCAGCAACAAATCCACGTTTTTGCGGGCTTGCAGGCGTCCCACGAAAAGGACGCAGGGTTGTTCGCCGAATGTTTCGGGTCGCTCCGGCATTTGCCAGGTCGGCGACGGGGAAACGGAGTTATGCGCGACAAAAAGGTAATCCAGCGGGAACCCCTGGCGGGCATACTCGTCCGCGCCGCGCTGGCTGTAGGCGATCATGGCGTCGAACTCCCTGAGGAAGGAGAGTCGGCGCATTTGACGGAATCCAGCCAGGGGACCCGAAAGAGGCGGTGAGCCAAGTCCCCAGCCGATGACCGGTCGGTCCCGTTCATGCATCCACTTTATGGCGGCGGGCGTGGACAGGTAACGCGGGTTGGCTTCCACGATCAATGCATCGGGATTTTGTTCGTTCAACCAGTCCAGCAATCCCTGCTGGTAACAGAGATAAAAACTGCCGCCCAGCAGATGAACGTTTTTTCCCAATGTGTAATCTGCAACCTGCAGCTTGTCTGTTGTCGTAATCCCTTCCACGGGACGCGGGGAGCCGGTGAACAAACTCATTCCCCCGTCGCAGGCGGAGGCGAGCAGGTCAAAGAACGGTGCGCGGTACGCGGGGAGCACGCGTTGTTGTAACGCTGGTTTACCGGGAAAATGTTTCATCGAATTGGTTCACACCTTGAGAATATGACCGCGACCTCATCGCGGTATTGTTCACACCAACTGCCGGACGATCCCACAAGTTCGATCAGCAGGGGCTGGTTTGCAGTGGAAAGGATGAGCAGATTAATCCCTTCACGCTCGAACATGGACTTCCAAATGAGGGAACCGCGGCTCATCTGCAAGTATTCATCCATTTGCCCGCCGGTGAAGGGGAAGAAGCGGCTATCCACCCAGACCGGGCGCGAGGGCAGGGCATAGGCGAGGTAACTGCCAAAGGCGTAATCGTTCCAGAGCGGACCGGGCAGTTGCGGGTGCTGGTCCAGCCATTCTACAGCCTTGACCGGCGTTATATCGGAGGCATAAACCGCCGGAGCCTGCGCCCACCACCTTTCCCTTATACCGGGCAAATACACGATGGACAATAAAACGAACAGACTTGCAAGAGCGGCGTTGAAGGCTGGGAACCGGGCTCTTTCAGGAAGACGCTGTTTATCAGGAAGAATGCCCGCCAATAACCTGGCGGTCAACACGACGAGGATGAAGAGAAACCAGATCACATAGCGGATACCGGAGAATGCCAGCCAGCCAAATCCCAGGAACCATACCCACTCCATCAGGGAGATCTTTCGTGAAGAAAACGCCGTCAATGGGGCAAAAGACAGGACCCACGCAAAAAAGACGTTCATTTGCCAGCCTTCATTGACCGGCGCCCGCCATTCCAGGCTGTATTCCTGGTTGGAGGGGACAGTGAGCATGAATTGAAGGTGTCCCCACAGGGCAATGCCATGCGGGGTAATGAGGGTTCCCATCAGCATGAGGATCAGGGTGATCAATAACGATCTGCGGTCGCCTTTTCCAAATACAAAAGCAGACCCTGCCAGCACAAGGCACAGGATGAAAGAGCCGTGAAGGTTCGCCCACAGGACGGCTGTCACAGGCAGGATCCAAAGCATTTTGTTACTGCCTGACTGCCAGTTGAGCAGGCTGTACACGCAGAGGACAAACAACGGATATGCAAACAGCTGCGCGCGCATTTCCCAATTATTACTGCTTGCCAGCCCCATGATCAGGACAAGGACCGTTGCCAACTGCGGACCCAGTGAACGCCTCGTCATGACCCAAATGAGGCCGTACGTCAACCCAATCAACAGGCCGCGCAATAAAAAGGTCCCGGATGCGCCGCCCAGAACATGGACCCGTTCAAAGATCACACACGCCAGCCAGGGTTCATACAAAATAGGCTGTCCGGCCTGGCTCCAACTCAGGGTTTCAGTGACAGGCACCGCCCCCGTGGACAGGATGTCCCTTCCCACCCGAAGACACCACCAGTAATCCTGCGGTCGGATCGCAAACAGGAAGGAAAGAGTGACAAGTATAAGAACTGTCAGACTCAGCCAGATGAGATCGTAACTTCGGATGGGACGTTCATTCATGACGGGATATGCGGAGCCTGCCAGGCCGGGGATTTGTGCACGTGGACGACCTTCCACATGCCGTTTAATTCAACCATCACGCGGCTCTCGTTGTGGGAGGCGACTTTTACACCTTCCGCTGTTGCCGTGCTGATCAGGAGCGTATAACTGGCAATGGCCGTATCGCCGTAATTTTGAATATGCAAATTGGAAAGATCAAATCGCGTGGGTGATTTCCCCTTCCCCTCCGCGCCGAAGACGGTTCCGCGCTCGGCATTGGAAGCCATCATGAACTCGTGAAAGGGGAGTCCGTCAATGCGGTGCGGCGTGACCCACCATTCGTAAAGGGTCAGGTCTTCGGCGGTCGTTTCGTTATAGGTTTTTGTGTCGTTATCCTGAATGGACTGCAAATGCTTTTTCAAAAATTCAAGGATTTCTTCGTCAGACATAACAACTCCTACTTCAACAGGACTTCCAGATATTTTTCGACCATTTGATCCAGCCCAAGACGCTTCTCTGCCTGCGCCCGGGCCTGTTTCCTGAACCTGTCATTCTCCTGCAGGACCTCCGCCGCCACATCCGCAAGCGACGGGATGTCCGGCTGTTCCAGTTTCCATTGGTCCGCCCCGTACGGAGCGAGACGCCCGGCATCTCCCTGCACAAGTTCGGAAAGCGACCCCGTGTCGAAGCCGACAACCGGCAATCCGCACGCCAGCGCTTCGATCACCGAATTCGGGCACGGCGGATTGACCTCCGCGGAAAACAGCAGGTGCGAGGAACGCATCAGCCACGGGATCTGTTCCCGTTTGACCGTGTCCATGAAGCGGATGCGGAAGGCAGGCTGGTCTTTGAGTTTGTTCTTTGTCCGCGAGTCCACTTTGCCAACGATACTTACCTCGATCTTGTGTTTTCGCGCGAGTTGATTCGCAAGTTCCACAGCGGAGAACAATCCTGAATTCAAGCCGCCCGCCATGCTCCCCTCCACGATCAGCATGCGGTAATGCATGGACGGACGTTCGTGCAATCCGTCAGGCGTGTACTGGTTCAGGTCAACGCCATTGACGATGACCGATGAGGGAACGCGCGCCGGGCGGTACCAATCCTCCCACCAATGCTTGATGAACTGACTCTGGTAAATGACCTCCTCCGCCAGGCGCGAACGGATGAAGGCAAGGTTCCAGTTCCCGTACACGGCGCGGACGGTGTACCGCAATCCCGCCCAACGGACACGGTGCACCCAGTTGATGCCGTCCAGGCGTTGCACGATCCGCTTTCCGCGTGAACGCGCTCTCCATAACGGAAGCAGGCGCTTCGTCCCCGCGAGAACGAGAACGGCATCCGAAGGCTCGGAAATGTTGTGAGTCACGTCCACGCCGCGTGCGGCCAGTCCGTTTTCGAACTTCAGTCGAAAGGACGCGACGCCGGCAAGTCCATCCACACGCGGAAGGATGCAAATTCGGGGCATGGGGTAATTATAGTCGTGGAATGTCGTTGCGAGCGATTGCCGCGAAGCAACCCCCAGCTTGATAAGGAGATCGCCTCCCGCAGGTCGTAATGACAGAATCTGTGGTTAAATTGCGGTGGAGGCAGTGATGACCAAACCCGATCCTGAGTTTGTCGCTTTTTTACGAGAGTACCCCACCTACCCGACGACGCACATCATCGACGATCTGCGCGCAGTGGAATATGCGCGTCTCAACCTTGGCGGGCACGTCTATCTTGATTACACGGGCGGCGGCTTGTACGCCGATTCACAGTTGCGCCGTCATCACCGCCTGCTTGCCGAGCATGTCTTCGGCAACCCGCACTCGAGCAACCCCACTTCACAGGCCGCCACACAACTTGTCGAACATGCGCGTGAATACGTCTTGAAATTCTTCAATGCGGATCCCGATGAATATATTGCGGTCTTTACGTCGAACGCCAGCGGCGCGTTGAAGCTGATCGGTGAGTCGTATCCGTTTGCGAACGGACGCTATCTCCTGACGTTCGATAACCACAACTCGGTCAATGGGATCCGCGAATTTGCGCACGCGCGCGGCGCGGATGTGGCCTATATCCCTGTTGCCCTGCCCGATATGCGCATCGACGCTTCACAACTGGACCGTGAACTGGCCCAGCCTTCGAAGAACGGATACAACCTTTTTGCCTATCCCGCCCAATCGAACTTCTCCTCTGTCAAACATCCGCTCGAATGGATAGAGAAGGCGCACGCCCACGGCTGGGATGTCCTGCTCGACGCCGCCGCCTTCGTCCCCACCAATCCATTGGACCTGAGCAAGGTCAAACCTGATTTTGTTCCGATCTCCTTCTATAAGATGTTCGGTTATCCAACGGGCATCGGCGCGTTGCTGGCACGCAAGTCGGCGATGGGGAAGTTGCACCGCCCGTGGTTTGCGGGAGGCACGATCACTGTCGCTTCGGTGCAGGGCGACAAGTTCTACCTGGCAGACGGCGCGGCTGCCTTTGAAGACGGCACCCTCGACTACCTCAACATCCCCGCCGTGGAGATCGGACTCAAGCATGTCGAGTCGATCGGCTACGATGTCATCCAGGAGCGCGTCCATTGCCTGACGGGCTGGCTGTTGGGCAAACTCACGGAAATGAAACACAGTACCGGCGTGCCGCTGGTGCGGGTCTACGGACCAACCCAAATGGAGGGGAGAGGCGGGGCGGTCACGGTCAATTTCTACGACAAGAACGACAATGCCTTCGACCATCGTTTCATCGAGGAGCAGGCCAACAAGGTCAACATTTCCCTGCGGACGGGATGTTTCTGCAATCCCGGCGCCGGGGAGGTTGCGCTTGGCATTTCGCGCGTGGAACTGGATGTGTGCTTCACCCAAGCGGGCCACGAAGACCGCCTGACAGTGGACGATTTCCGCCATTGCATTGACGGGAAATCCAGCGGGGCGGTGCGCATTTCGGTTGGAATGGTCACAGATTTCAAGGATGTTCAGAGTTTTCTGGCATTTGCAAGGGGTTTATTGTCCTGAAACTCGGATTCCGACGGGAATCCAACAGAAAATGGCTTGACTCATCAACCTTTCTGCGTATAATTCTTTTGTTGGATGAAATTAGACGATTAAACACTGCAAGCGCTTGAGGAAAACCCTCGAAGCGCTTGCCTTTGTTTGTCTCTTGCACAGGACGACTATACGCCGTCCATGGTCCCGCCCAAAGAACTTATTTTCAAAGGAGAGTACCCAGTGGAAACAAAAGGACTGACCGCACTCCGCATCAGCCTCGCATCGCCTGCGACCATCATGTCATGGTCTTATGGCGAGGTGCTCAAGCCCGAAACCATCAACTACCGCCGCCTGCGCCCCGAAAAGGATGGCTTGTTCTGTGAAGCCATCTTCGGTCCCCAAAGGGACTGGCAGTGCTACTGCGGCAAATACAAGAACCCCCGTTACAAAGGAATCGTCTGTGATAAATGCGGCGTCGAAGTGACCCGCTCCTCTGTGCGCCGCGAACGCATGGGACACATCGCACTGGCGACTCCCGGTTGCGCATATCTGGTACACCCGCCGCATCCCATCCTACCTGGGCATGCTGTTGGACATTTCCCGCCGCAACCTGGACCGTGTGCTGTACTTCGCGCAATACATCGTTACCTACGTTGACGAGGATGCCCGCAACAAGGCGCTCAAGCGCCTTGAGGATGAGATCACCGTTTCAGAGCGTGAACAGGCGGCAGAGATCAATGCCAAGATCGCCGAGATCAAGACCAAACGCGACCACACCATCGGCGACATCAACCAGAAGCGCACCAACCTCGAACAGAACTACGACGAGGTGATCGCCGAGAAGCTCGACCCGGTCATCAAGGAAGGCCAGAAACTGGAGAAGCTCCTCCAGGACCAGATGGGCGAAGCCGCCAAGAAGACGGTCGTCTTTGAACTGACCGGTGAAAAGATCATCGACGCCGGTGACAAGGTTGCGACCAAACACATTTCCCAGGTGCAGAAGATCGTCAAGACCAAACTGGAAGTCCCTCGAGAACGAGTTGAAGGACCAGCGTGCCAAGGAACTCGAAGACCTCAAGATGGATGCCGGTCGCGTCAAGGCGGATGCCGACATGCAAATGGAAGCCCTGCGCTCCCAGTTGGAGGAGCAGACCTCCGTGTCTTCCAACCAGTCATCCCGCCAGCGCGACGAACTGCTCGAACTGCGCCCCTTTACCTTCATCAGCGAGATCCGCTACCGCGAACTCAAGCAGCGCTGGGGTCAGGTCTTTCGCGCAGACATGGGCGCCGAAGCGTTCTACGACATCCTCGAACGCCTCGACCTCGACAAACTTGCGGAAGAACTCTGGCACGAGGTGAAGACCACCAAGTCCAAGCAGAAGCGCAAGAAGGCCACCACCCGCCTGAAGGTCGTGGAAGCCTTCCGCCGCTCGGGCAACCGCCCCGAATGGATGATCCTGACCGTTCTGCCTGTGATCCCGCCCGACCTGCGCCCGATGGTGCAGTTGGACGGCGGCCGCTTCGCCACCTCCGACCTCAACGACCTGTACCGCCGCGTCATCAACCGCAACAACCGCCTGAAGAGACTGCTCGAACTCGGCGCGCCGGATGTCATCATCCGCAACGAGAAGCGCATGTTGCAGGAAGCGGTCGACAGCCTGATCGACAACAGCCAGCGCGGCAAGGCGCTCTCCCGCCGCGGACGCCGCGAACTCAAGTCCCTGAGCGACATGCTCAAGGGCAAGAAGGGACGTTTCCGCCGCAACCTGCTCGGCAAGCGCGTGGACTACTCCGGCCGCTCCGTGATCGTGGTGGGTCCCCAGTTGAAGTTGAACCAGTGCGGTCTGCCCAAGAGCATGGCACTTGAACTGTATCGCCCGTTCGTGATCGCCCGCCTTGTGCTGAACGGATATGCCGCCAACGTGAAGGGCGCGCGTCGTTTGATCGAGCGCAACCGTCCCGAGGTCTGGGAAGCGCTGGAAGGCGTGATCGGCGAACGTCCCGTTCTGTTGAACCGGGCCCCCACGCTGCATCGTCTGGGCATCCAGGCGTTCGAGCCGATCCTGATCGAAGGCTCGGCCATCCAGTTGCACCCGCTCGTCACCACCGCCTTCAACGCTGACTTCGACGGCGACCAGATGGCCGTCCATGTTCCGCTTTCACAAAAGGCAGTCACCGAAGCCCGCGAACTTATGCTTGCTTCCAAAAACCTGCTCAAGCCCGCAGACGGCGAGCCGATCATTTCCCCGTCCAAGGACATGGTGCTGGGCGTGTACTATTTGACCATGGCACAGAAGGCAGAGCATAAGGGTGACGGGCGCGCCTTTGCCGATATCGACGAGGTCGAAATGGCTTACGCGCTCGATCAGGTGCACGTCCACTCCGAGGTCAAACTGCGCGCAAAAACATGGTACGACGCTCAAGGCAACCGCCTTTTCCAACCTGAAACACGTGTCATCGACACGACAGTCGGGCGCGCCCTCTTTAACCGCGTTCTCCCCGAAGAGGTCCAGTTCGTCAACGAAAAACTGGACAAAGGCGGCGTGAAGGACCTGATCGCCGAAGTGTACGAGATCTGCGGACAGGAAAAGACCACCGACGTTGCCGACAAGATCAAGGCGATCGGTTTTGAATATGCAATGAAGTCCGGCACCACACTTGCGGTTGCCGATATTTCCATCCCGCCGGAACGCAAGGTCATCATTGACGAGGCGCTCAAGGCTGTCGAACTTGTCCAGCGCGATTTCCGCCGCGGTCTGTTGACCGAGCAGGAGAAGAACGAGCGCGAGATCGAGGTCTGGCAGCAGACCACCGACAAGGTGGCGGATGCCGTGAAGAAACACATGGACCCCGACGGCAACCTCTCGACCATGGCAACCTCCGGCGCGACCAAGGGTGGTTTCTCCACCATTTCACAGCTGGCGGGTATGCGCGGTCTCATGGCTGACCCGTCCGGGCGTATCATCCCGATGCCGATCCGCTCGAACTTCCGCGAAGGCCTCACGGCACAGGAATACTTCATTTCCACACACGGCGCGCGCAAGGGTCTGGCGGATACCGCCCTCCGTACCGCGGATGCCGGTTACCTGACCCGCCGCCTCGTGGATATCGCACAGGACATCATCATCAACGAACATGACTGCTTCACGACCGACGGCGTCATGATCCGCCGCAAGGACGATGTGGCCGGTCAGCCCATGAGCAGTCGTCTGTACAGCCGCGTGCTGGCTGAGAACGTGATCGACACGCAGACCGGCGAAGTCATCGCTGAGGCCGGCGACATCATCAATTACGAAGTGGCGCGCAAGATCGCCGCATCGGGCGTGGCCGAGGTCAAGGTCCGCTCGCCGCTGACATGCGAACTCCAGCACGGCATTTGTTCCAAGTGTTACGGCATCGACCTGGGCCGCGGCACCATGGTGGACCTCGGTTCGGCGGTCGGTATCGTCGCCGCGCAATCCATCGGTGAGCCTGGCACGCAGTTGACGCTCCGCACTTTCCACACCGGCGGTGTCGCCGCCGGCGGTGCGGACATCACGACCGGTCTCCCGCGCGTGGAGGAACTCTTCGAAGCGCGCAAGCAGCCGAAGGGTGAAGCCATCATCGCGGAGATCAGCGGGACGCTGCATATTGACCAGTCTGAAAAGTATGCCGACCTGCGCGAAGTTGCGATCGAGAACAGCCAATTGGTCAGCGACGAGTACACCATTCCCGAGGAATGGAAGATCGAGGTCAAGGACGAGGCGGAGGCAAAAGCCGGTGAAGTGCTGGCAACCTTGGGCGACGCAAAGATCGTTGCCCAGCATGCGGGGCGCGTCCGAGTGGAGAAGAAGGAACGGAAGGTCGTGGTGTCCTACGACCAGAAGGAATCCGTGACCTACGAGATCCCGACCACATCCCGCCTGTTGGTGAAGAACAACGACAAGGTGGAGGCGGGTCAGCCGCTGACCGAAGGTTCGCTCAACCCGCACCGCGTGTTGAAGATCCAGGGACGCGAAGCCTGCCAGATGTACCTGATGACCGAAGTGCAGAAGGTGTACCGCTCACAGGGTCAGAACATCCACGACAAGCACTTCGAGACCATCATCCGCAAGATGTTGAGCAAGGTGCAGGTGACCCGCCCCGGCGATGCCAAGTACCTGCCGGGCGACGTGGTGGACAGGCTCGAGATCCGCAAGATCAACGAGCAGCTGCTGGCGGAAGGCAAACAGCCCGCACGCTTCTCGGAAATCCTGCTCGGCGTGACAAAAGCCTCGCTCAGCACGGACTCGTTCCTCTCGGCCTCCTCCTTCCAGCACACCATCAAGGTGCTGGCGGGCGCGGCCATCGGCTCGACCACCGACCCGCTCTTCGGTCTGAAGGAGAACGTGATCATCGGCAAGTTGATCCCTGCCGGCACGGGCTTCATCCACGGACGCTTCACCACCGATGAGGAGCGAGCCTCGACCAATGATGTCGAGCAGCTCCCGGACGCGGAAGCGGGCGACTAAGCTGGTTTGCAACAAACACAAGGGCGACTTTCACGGTCGCCCTTGTGTTTTAGAGACCTTGAAGGAAAGACCCATGAAACGACAAAAGACCATCCTATCCCTGACGTTCATCCTCGTACTGATCCTGCAGGCCTGCAACCTGCCGAGCAATGCGCCGGATCAGACGCCCACACCGGATGCCCTGCTCGCGGCGCAGATGACCATCACCGCCCTGGCGGGACAGAGCACCCCGACACAGGCCCTCCCGACCTTTACCATGCCGCCTCCCCTCACGCCGACAACTGCCTTCACCCCAACACCGGCGTTCACTTCAACGCCCTCCTTTGCCTACGTCACCCTCTCCGAAGGGACGAACTGCCGCACCGGTCCAGCCATTTCGTTCGACCTCGTGGACACCTTCGCCGTTGGGCAGACCATCGAGGTGGTCGGCAAACATCCCTTCGACAATTACTGGTACGTGCGCAGCCCGAAGAACGCGAGCGTCTACTGCTGGCTGTGGGGTTTCTACGCCACCGGCGCCAACCTCGGCAATGTCCCTGTGTTGACGCCGCCGCCAACATACACGCCCGTGCCGGCGCCCAGTTTCGACGCCATCTACGTGAACGCGGGCAGTTGTCTGGGCTGGTGGACCCGCCTCAGCCTCAAAAATACAGGCACCGTCCCACTGCGTTCCATCACCATCTCGATCAAGGACACGATAACGAACGAGACGCGCACCGAATCCAAGGATGGGTTCCAGGATGTGAACGCCTGTGTGCTTTCCGCCCTGACGCCCTCGCTCGGAGCGGGCGAAACTTTCACGGTCGTTGCCCCATCCCTCGCCGCAGACCCGACCGGGCATAAACTGTCCGCCACGGTCACGCTCTGCACGGCAACCGGCCAGGGCGGCACCTGCACATCGAAAACGATCGAATTCACCCCGTAAAAAAGCAAAAACCGGCAAAAATCACCCTTGAACCCGCTTCGAGGGTGATTTTTTCATATAATCAGACATATGCCCCGTTCAACCAAGCCGCTGGGATTTCCCACCCGCGGGAAGACCGCTTCGAACCGACTCCGCCGCGTCGACAACTTCATCCTGCTCCATGAGCCGTCGCTTCTCTTCGACGGTCACGCAGCAGCCCGCCAGCTCGACTTGTCGTTCCGTTGTGACCTCGGCTACGGCTTCGACCCGCGCACCACGCTCGAGTTGGCGGAACGCTTCCGGCGCGTGAACCCGGACTTGAAGATACTCGGCGTTGAAATAGACAAGGAACGCGTCGAAGCCGCCCAACCCTACGCTGACGAAAAAACCTTCTTCCGACTGGGAGGGTTCAACCTGCCGCTGAAGGCTGGCGAACATGTGCGCCTGATCCGCGCCTTCAACGTCCTGCGCCAGTACGAGGAGGCGGACGTCGCTCCCGCCTACGAAACGCTTGCCCGCGGCGTCCTGCCCGGCGGGCTGATGGTCGAGGGGACGTCGGATCCGTTCGGGAGCATCTGGTGTGCGAATGTGGCAAGGCGTATGGAATCAGGAAGCTTGCTTCCGTATTCGCAACAGCAAGCTGTTGGAATCCAAAAATGGACGATCGAGGCCCTGGTCTTCAGCACCAACTTCCGGCTGGGGTTCGAACCGGCGCAGTTCCAGACCATCCTGCCGAAGAACCTGATCCATCGCGTCGTGCCGGGGGAGCCGGTGTATGATTTCTTCGAAGCCTGGAAGCGCTCCGCCGCCGAGACCGCCGCCGCAAAGATCTATGGGCTGCGTCAATGGTTCACAGCCGCGGCGGAACGTTTGTCTGCCAGAGGGTATGACGTGGCGCTCCAGCGTAAATGGCTCGCGCGCGGCTATTTGATCTGGAGGCGCGGTTGAAAAGCGACTTTGGTATTATGATTGGGTACGAAACCAAAGGAGAACCATGTTGAAGCGACATCCCATCCTTATATCCGTGGTTATTTTATTGATCGCGTCCCTTGCATGCAGTCAGTCTGCGCCCACCGAGTCGCCGCAGGACCCGAACGCTCTCAACACCTCCATCGCCCAGACCGTCGCCGCCCGGCAGACGGAAGCCGCGCTGGCCAATCCCCCGACTGCGACATTTACCGCCGCTCCCGCAATCCCAACCCTGACCCTCGAACCGACTCTGTCGGCCACCCCGGACTTCACGCCCACGCTGGAGACGCCCCTGATCAGCGTCTCTGTGGATACGAACTGCCGCACGGGACCCGGGCAAGTCTTTGAGAGGGTGGGAATATTGCTCGTGGGCGAAACAGCCGAGATCGTCGGGCGTGAACCGAAAGGCGAGTATTGGTACATCCGCAACCCGGACGAGGGAGTTGAGTTCTGCTGGGTTTGGGGGGAATATGCCACGGTCACCGGGAACCTCCTGCCGCTGTTATACATGTCCCCGCCCCCGCCGCCTGTCCTGAATGTCAACGTGTCCTATACCAGGCTGGAATCGTGTGCCAATACCTGGTGGGTGGAATTCAAGCTGGAGAATTTGAGCAGTGTCCCGTTCAGGTCCATGTCACTCGTTGTGCGCGACGCGGACACCGTCACTGTCGTCACGACCGAGGCGAACGGGTTCACGAACAAGGACGGCTGCGGCACGACCGACACGGTGGAGTCGCTTATCCCCGGAGGCGTGGTTACGATCAGTTCATCCGCCTTTGGCTACAACCCCTCGGGGAACAACCTGGGCGCAAAGATCACGCTCTGCACCAACCTTAACCGGACGGGCACCTGCTCGGAACGGGAACTGACCTTCAGACCCTGATGCCTCAACGACAGAACTGCAAGCCGCCTGAAATTGGGCGGCTTGTTTTTTCAACCGCGCAGGGAACATCCTCAAGCCGCCCGGCGTCTTTAAAAACGGGATTATGATTGTCATGAAGCAAAAGGAGTGACCATGTCCAAACCGTCTCCAACCCTCGTCTTTGTTGCTGTTTTACTGCTCGCCTCCCTGGCTTGCAGTTCGGGCGGCGTTGCCACACCGGACCCGGGCCTCATCAACACGATGGTTGCCCAGACCCTCTCCGCCATTCAGATCCAGAGCGCCGTGCCGGGGATACCGGCCACCAGCACGGGAACGGTCACTGCGCTCCCCACGTCCACCCCTGAATCTCCCACACCCTCCCCTACCATAACTCTCACGCTGGCGCCTGTTTTCACAGCCACGCCCTCCGTGCCGCTCATCAGCGTGTCCGTGCCCACGAACTGCCGGGTGGGTCCCGGCAGGGCGTATGACCGTGTCGGTGCGTTGCTGGCGGGAGAGGTTGCGGAGGTCTTTGGCCGCGACCTGGGTGGGAACTATTGGTACATCCGCAACCCGGATAACAGCAGCGGATTCTGCTGGCTGTGGGGCGAATATGCGACACTGGCCGGGAACACCCAGGCATTGCCGGTCTTCACGCCTCCGCCCACGCCGACACCTGCTCCAGCCTTCGTTGCGGATTATTCCGGCCTGGAAGCGTGCGCAGGCACAGGCTGGTGGGTCGAGGTGAGACTCGAGAACACTGGCGGTCGTCACCTTCAGGTCGATCCTCCTGGCGGTGGCGGATACCACCACCAATACCACCGTTTCCCTGAGCGACAACAAGTTCACCAACGTCAACGGATGCAGTTCGTCCGATTCGCGGAATACGCTGATACCGGGCGAAAAAATGATCGTGAGTTCGCCCGTCTTCAGCTATGACCCCACCGGGCACAACTTCCGCGCCACGATCACACTGTGTTCCGACATCAATGTGAATGGGACCTGTATCACAAGGATCGTCGAGTTCAAACCTTGAGCATGAAGCCGGGCAGGCTTTGAAAGCCTGCCCGGTGTTTTTCCGTCAAAAAGGGGATACAATATGCCCCACGACAGCCGGGCGGGTTTGGCTGACTGGGAGAAATCAGATGTTATCCACAATACTCTACTTCATTGGAGGACTGATCGTCCTGATCATCGGGGCGGAACTGCTCGTGCGCGGATCGTCGCGCCTGGCAGCGGCTTTTGGCGTGTCGCCCCTCATCATCGGCCTGACCATCGTCGCGTTGGGAACCGCCTCGCCGGAGATCGCGGTCTCCCTGCAAGCCGCTGTCAGCGGACAGGGGGACATCACCATCGGGAATGTGATCGGCTCGAACATCTTCAACATCCTGTTCGTGCTTGGCGTAAGCGCCATGCTCACCCGCATCCTGATCGCTGAACAACTCATCCGCCTGGATGCCCCCATCATGATCGGCATCTCCGTGTTGACCTACCTGCTCGTATTGGACCGTCACCTCAGCCGGTTGGACGGCGCGATCCTGATCGCCGGCATGCTTGCTTACACGGTCTTCTCCCTGCGCCAGAGCCGCAAGGAAAGCAAGGGAGTGCAAGAGGAATATGCCCAGGAATATGCGAAAAAGGAAGCGCCCACCCTCCCGAACATCCTGAAAAACATGGTCTTCATCGCGGCGGGGCTGGGACTATTGGTGCTCGGCGCGCGCTGGCTGGTGGATTCCGCGACCTCCATTGCGGTTTCACTGGGCGTGAGCGAACTTGTCATCGGTCTGACCATCGTTGCCGCGGGCACGTCCCTGCCGGAGGTCGCCACATCGGTCATCGCCGCCATCAGGGGCGAAAGCGACATTGCGGTCGGCAACGCGGTGGGGAGCAATATCTATAATTTGCTGGGCGTGCTGGGGATTGCAGGATTGCTCTCCCCGGGCGGCATCAACATTGCAGAGAACGCCTTCCGCTTCGATCTTCCGGTGATGATCTTTGTCGCCGTGGTCACCCTGCCCATTTTCTACATTGACAACCGCATCTCGCGCCTGGAAGGCGGGGTGCTGTTCTCGTACTACATCCTGTACACAGCCTACCTCATCCTGCGCGCTTCGGAAGGTGCGGCTTTGCCAGCCCTGACGACGTTCGCCCTTATGTATGTGCCGCTGACCTTTCTTGTCATTTTGACGATTGCGCTTCGGTCATACTTTGCAAAAAGGCGCTCCACTTGACGCCTCGCATCTTTCCCCGTAAGATTGTCCCCGCCATAGAACATAAATTCATTTTTACCACCAAAGGGCACGCAAGGGTACACAAAGATTTTCCTTTCGTGCTCTCTTTGCGGCTGACCTTTGGTGGTTCAAAAGGAATTCCCATGGACCTCGGAACAGTACGCAAAATAGACATTGACCACGAAATGCAGCAGTCCTACCTCGATTATGCGATGAGCGTGATCGTGGCGCGCGCCCTGCCCGATGCGCGCGACGGACTCAAACCTGTGCAGAGGCGCATCCTGTACGCCATGTACGACATGGGCATCCGCGCGGACTCAACGTACAAGAAATCCGCCCGTATCGTGGGTGAGGTGCTCGGTAAATATCACCCGCACGGCGACTCGGCGGTGTACGAAGCGATGGCGCGCATGGCGCAGGATTTCTCGATGCGCACCATCCTCGTGGATGGACAGGGCAACTTCGGTTCGGTGGACGGCGATCCGCCCGCCGCAATGCGTTACACCGAGGCGCGGCTCACCCCCGCCGCGCTCGATATCCTGTTCGACCTGAATAAAGATACGGTTGATTTCAACTCCCAATTTTGACGACACACTTGACGAGCCGGGCGTGCTGCCTGCCGCGCTGCCGAACCTCCTGGTCAACGGCGCGACGGGTATCGCGGTCGGCATGGCAACCTCCATCCCGCCGCACAATCTCGGCGAGATCATCGACGCCATCATCTACATGCTCGAGAAGTGGGAAAAACTCGATGACATCGACGTCGAGCAATTGATGAAGTTCGTGCAGGGACCCGACTTCCCGACGGGCGGCCTCATCCTGCTCGACGACAAGGATGAGAACCCGATCGAGTCGGCGTATGGTTCGGGGCGCGGACGCGTCACCGTGCAAGCCAAGGCGCACGTCGAGGAGATGGAGCGCGGCAAGAACCGCATCATCGTCACCGAACTGCCCTACATGGTCAACAAGTCGAGCCTGATCGAGCGCATCGCCGACCTCGCGCGCGAAGGCTACCTCGAGGGTCTCTCCGACCTGCGCGACGAGTTGGACCGTCAGGGCATGCGCATCGTGCTCGAGATGACGAAGAACGCCGACCCCGACGCCGTCCTGCGCGAACTCTACAAACGCACGCCCATGCAGACCACGTTCAGCATCAACCTGCTGGCGCTGGTGGACGGCGAGCCGCGCACACTCACCCTCAAGCAGGCACTCCGCGTCTATGTGGAGCACAGGCTGACGGTCATAAAAAGACGCGCTGAATTCGACCTGGCAAAAGCCAAGGCGCGGGCACATATCCTTGAGGGATATATGACCGCGTTGAAGAATCTGGACGAGATCATCGAACTGATCCGCTCCGCTTCAGACGTCGACGCGGCCCGATCCAAATTAATGAAACGCTACAAGCTGACAGAGTTACAGGCGACCGCCATCCTCGACATGCAGCTGCGCAGGCTGGCCGCGCTCGAACGCAGGAAGATCGAGACCGAATACAGGGAAGTGACCGCCGACATCAAACAGTTGACGACGTTGTTGAAGTCGCCCGAAGTTGATGCGCGGCGTGGTGGCGGACGAATTGCTGACGGTGAAATCGCTGTACGCGGACCGACGCCGCACGCAGATCATTGACCTGTCGAAAAAAGGAAAGGCCACGAAGTCGCTGACCGCATCGGATGTGTTACCGCAACAACAAATTTGGATCGGCGTGACCGAGGACGGGCTGGTCTCGCGCACGGTGGACGACAAGGAACCGAAACATTCAGGCAACGACGCGCCGCGCTGGCTGGTGAAGGCTTCAACGTCGGATACGGTGTATTTCGTCGCAAAGTCAGGCCGCGCCGCAGCGGTGGCGGTGCACGTCATCCCGCAAGCCGAAAAGTTGACGCAAGGCTCGCTGTTCTATAAAGTATCTCCTTTGCAGGAGACGGATTCGCTGGCGGCGGTGTTCGCATTGCCAGCAAGGAAATCGGCATTCCCCGAAGAGACGTGCGTCATCACGACGACGCGCTTCGGCATGATCAAGAAGAGTCTCATCAGCGAACTGCCGGGTCCCTCGGCGCAGACGTTCGTGCTGGTCAAGGTCAACGAAGGCGACCGCCTGATCGGGGTCGGTCTGACCGATAACAAGACCAAGGAAATATTGCTCGCCACGGCGGGCGGCATGGCGATCCGCTTCAAGGAGGACGACGTGCGCCCGATGGGACTCGTCGCGGCGGGCGTCAACGGCATGAAACTGGACGATACTGACGAGGTCGTCGGCATGGAGATCCTGCCCGCGGCGGGAGAAATGTTCCTGCTGACGAACGACGGCAAAGCCAAGCGCGTGGACGAGAAGGACTTCCCCGCGCAGGGACGCTACGGCAAGGGCGTCATCGCCTGGGACTTGCACGGCAAAAGAGAAACTCGTCGGTGTGGTCAGCGACAAACCGAACCACATGGCGACCATCCACTTGAGCAAGGGCGCGCCGAAATCCACGCGGCTGGACGCGGTTACTATCCGCAAACGCGCTGCCACGAAGGGCGATGTGGTCGTGGAAGTGAAACCCGGCGAGGAAGTGACCTCGGTCAATGTGGCGTGGACGGTGGAGAAGTTTGTGGAGGAGGAGAAAAAAAACTAAATAAGGTGTCAGCACCGAAGAAAGTCGCGAAGGCGAAGCCTGCGGCGAAGGCAAAAGCGCCTGCGAAGAAAGCGCCTGCGAAGAAAAAGCCAACAGCAAAAGGGAAAAAGAAAAAATAAATTTGTCCGCAACGGAGCGATGCTCAGGTTGCGGGACTTTTTCATATTTGCCCGACCTCACAAAGAGGTCAGCCAGGACATCATCCAGCCATCATTGAAGCCTCGGCGAGAAAGCCGTAGCTTTGTCGCATTTCCGGCATATATACAAAGATGTGGGAAACACAAACCCGAAAACCCCTATTGGTGTTGAAGTTGTCAGGGTTGTTCCTGTTGCGGTTCGCACAGCGGGTATTCCTATGATTATTGTTGAACGAGCCGCCGCGCAGAACACGATTCCTTTGGATGCGCCTTCACCTGCACTTGCGTCATGTGCAAGTGTTACAACCTGAAATTCATCACGGCAAGTGACGATTTCTGCCAGCCCCCCAACAAATTGCCGATTTCAGCAACCATTCCTTGAAACATGACGGTACTGACCTGTGTTCATCCATTTCCATTTTTCACATAACCGCAAATATAAACGAACTTTTCGCAGTTCTGCATCTGCAAAGCGCAGTTTTTCCAACCGCAACGTACCACGCACCTACATTGGCCTCGATGATCGCCTCCTGGAAGTTTAGCGAGGCATTTTGCAGTCTCTGGGTGATAACGAATCGCTGACTGCGGGGAAATTTCTCAGCCAGCGGCAGCAACCACGATATGAAATCATAGGTTCTCGTAAAAATTACCATTTCTTCAGCCATTTATACTCTCCTTTGCAAGTAATCGAAATTGCCTGAGCATGGATCGTCTTAATCCGAATGTGTCCCCATGCCGGACGTGATTGATCCAGCCTTGTATGGATGACTTTTGTTCTTCCTGAGGCGAAACTTTCGCCAAATGGGATAGTTTTCTGCGGAACACATAACCTTTTCTGGGTTTGAGACGCCGATATTCAGGGAAAATTTGAAAACCGAGTAATGGGATGCCTTCTGTTACAGGTTTGGGATACATACTTTCCTCGTGCAAGGTGATGCGAAATCTTTCAAGCCTATCGATGATTTTTCCCCGCCAATTCATCAATTCCCGTTTGCGGTCGCTAAAAAGCAGGAAATCGTCCACGTAGCGGATGTAACCTGGCCGCCCATTTCGCGTTTGACGAACTGATCGAACGGATTGAGAAAACAATTCGCCCACCATTGCGACGTGAGGTTGCCAATGGGCAGGCCACGCGGTCTTTGCATAGCAAAAAGGTCGTCATTGGGGAAGTAAACCATTTGGTACTCATCCGAAAGCACGCCGCGTCCGCTTTCGAGAATTCGGTCGTTCACCCACAATACACTCTCGTCAGGCAGCATCCTCGCAAGTGTTTCACGCAAAACGGCATGGTCAATGCTTGGGAAGAATTGCTTCACATCGCATTGCAAAACGTATTTGAAGCGCCGCGCAAATTGCGTACAACGGTCCAAAGCACGGTGTGTGCCTTTGCCCTTTTGGTTTGCGTAACTGTCGGGGATGAACAATTTCTCGAAATACGGCACCGTGACGTTGCATAATGCATGGTGAACGACACGGTCACGGAACGGCGCGGCGGAGATCAAACGTTTCTTTGGCTCGTGAATGTAAAAACTGGTATACCCGCCCGGTCGATAGACTTGTTCTTCCAATTCCTTTTGCAGTTCAAGCAGGTTGTCTGCCAGAAGCATTTCGAACGCGGCGGTCGCGCCGCGCCCGCGTTTTCCGCGCGAGGCATTCTGATAAGCAAGCCTAATATTTCCCCATTCACACAGTCGTTCCTGTAAATCCATATTCCCTCAATTTTTAAACTCGACCCGCCTTCGGCGGGAAGGATTTAGAGATTCAGAGTACAGAGATTTAGAGTTCAGATTTAATGATGGGGGAAATACAAACCCGAAAACCCCCACTGGTGAGGAAGACGTCAGGGATGGCCCAGTTGCGGAGCGCACAGCGGGTAATCCAACGATTATTGAAGAACGAGCCGCCGCGCAGCACACGAGATTGACCATCTTTCTGGACCTTGCGGGTCTTTCTCCACTCGATGCCTGCCTCTGTTTATACTCATCCACCTTGAACCAATCATTGCACCACTCCCAAACGTTCCCAGCCATATCGGCACAACCATAGGGCGAATCACCCTGCGGGGAGAACTTCCCAACATCCGTGGTATCTCCAATTTTCGATTTGCTCTGTATTTGCCTTCTTCGGGTCAAAATTATTCCCCCAAGGGTAAACCCTGCCGTCTTCGCCACGGGCGGCTTTCTCCCATTCGGCTTCGGTGGGCAAACGGTATTGTTTGCCGTCTTTTCGCCCAACCATTTGCAATAAGCAGTCGGCATCTTTCCAGGAAACATTGACCACAGGATGACTGCCCTTCTCCGCGGGGAACTGGTCGCCATCCCAGCCTTGAGGCGGTGTGTATTTCGCCTCGCGCACAAAGGCTTGATATTCGCGGTTGGTGATCGGGTATTTCCCGATGGAATATTCGGAGAGTTCAACCGTGTGCTGCGGTTGTTCCCATTCAGTATATCCTTCCACAATTTGCCACCCTCTTTGATAACCTGCGCGGTTTGCTCCTTTGTCGTACCCATCAGGAATTTCCCCGCAGGGATGCGTACCATCTGCAGTTCAAATACCAAACGAGCGACTTCCGCGGCGGGCGGCGTTGCCTGCGGCGCTTCCACACTGCGCGTGAGTGTGAAATACAGTTTCAATTCATCGGTCGGCAAGCCTGCGAAGCTGGCATCCTGCGATTCTGAGTTTGTGCTTCATTGTCAGTATCCGTCGAACTGCCGCGATTCCACGCTGTGAGAGGAAGTGAACCAGCGCAGGAGGTGGCTCAACGCGAGCGGCGGCTTTTTCATTTGCCACCTGCTCAATCGCCTCGCCTTTTTCCAGTTTCCTTTCCTGTGAGCTTTCAGCGCGGTAATATTCTTCCAATTCACGCAAATAACGCGGCTCCTCCTTCAGAGCAGGTTAAACAGGTCAGGATGCGCCACCTCAATTGCCACCACCTTTGCCAGGCGGATCGGCTTGACCTGTCCCTTTAATTTTTCCTTGCGCTTCTCCGCCAGTTTGGAAAGCATCAAAAAAATGTTGACTGTCCTCTTGATATTACGCGGGTTGTCACCCAGCCCTTCAGCAAATATTTTGGTGCATTCCTCGTGAGGCCATTCAGAACTTGAACCCTTCCACAAACACCCCCATATCATCCTGGATCACAGGCGGGATCTGGAAGGGAAGTTGGATGATCTTTTCGAGATAGCTTGATGCCTTCGATGGTGAAATGCGGCTTTCCATCGGCATCCTGCCTGTCCCTGACGTCCTTGTATTTCATCTCGATGCCGCGAGAGATCACATCCTGGTCAATGCCGAGGATGAACACACAGTCCCGTACATCGAGGAACAGTTTGATCGCTTCAAGCACTTGAATTGCCTTTTCAGGTAGACAGCGGTCAAGATCGTCCACAAAAACCACAAGGCGGTTCGGACCGAATGTTCCTTCACCAATCCCTCTGAACGTGTCCTGGAATTTCTCGAGCAACTGGATCTGCTCGATAAAAACTTTTGTCCGTTCACGTTGGATTGCAGCTGCCGCTTCGTCGACATCCTTGGCCACCCCTGATTGCAGTCCCTCCACCAGTTTTGTCAACGGCGCAAACCAGGAATAAAGAACAAATAAGTATAACAAGACTTTTGCCGTCACTCCGCCCAATTTCGCCAGGTCGATTTTTACGCCCCCGACCTTTTCCAGTTCCATCTCACGGTAGAGTAATGACTCGAGTTTCTCGAACGCCTCCACGGGTTGCCCTTGAGACGCGGCCGTTTCTTTCAACGCCATCAGTATTCTGAACAGAAGAAATGCCCGCCAGAGGGTTTCCTCCTTGTCATACTTCCACGCGTCGAACCATGACAACGGTGAATTCATTCGGCAATTGCTTCCTTCACCATCTTCATCAGTGAAGTCTTACCTGAGCCCCACCCGCCAAACACGCCGATAGTCAATGGCGTATTGCCCGTCTGGATGATGTCCGCCAGGGTTTCGACGTAGGGCGTGAAGTCGAGCGCGTCCTTCTCGGTCGGCTGGTCGTTGACGATGTAGGTTTTTGCAGTCAGAGTTGGGCATGGAGAGGTCCTCCTGTAGTTTCTATTTTGAAATCCCCAGATTGCAGTAGGGACACAGCGAGACGGTAAATCGTCAAAACCTGTTTACGACTTGCTGTGTCCCTACTTTTATCGTCCGATTTGAGGGAACTTCAATAGGGGTGGTAGACGTCTACCTGTATAATTCGAGCCAGCAGGAGACATCCACATGAAACGATTTTTAATTCTCCACCTCGATACTCGTAATCACGCTGATCGTCAGCGCCTGCGGCGCACCAGAGACTGCACCCACGGTCAACCCGCTTGACCTGCAAAGCACGGCGGTTGCGGCAGCCTACACGATCGTGGCAGAGACCCAGGCCGCCATCCCGACCGCCACGCTCCCCCCGCCAACGGCAGCGGCTACGGACACCCCGGCGTTCACCGCCACCATCCCTCCCCTGCCGACCCTGGGAGCGACATTCACCCCGATCCCTGGCGGGACTTCAGGTCCCGTGGATCCATGCATCAATAACGTCCTGCCGGGTAAACTGACGGGCGAGACCATCAAGATCCGCGTTGACAATCCGACAAAGGGGACGATCAACCTTACCGTTTATCTACAGTCAGGCAATCCGCAGGGGGTATGCGGCTACCGCGGCTACACGCTCACGGCAGGGACAGTCCCTTGTCATTTCTGACCTGGTGGAAGGCTGTTACACCCTTTGGGCATGGAACCCCGACCCGAAAGAATACTTCATGGTGACAAACGGGACCAGTTGCCTCGATAATTCCAACAACTGGACGTTCGATATTTCCACCAACGGCATCAAACTGAAAGAATAGTCATTATCGTGCCGCGTAGGGACACGGCGAGTTACGGAACGGTTTTGATGGTCGACCGTCTCGCCGTGCCCCTACTTGATGCGTCCCTGCCCGGCTTGACGGGGGAGCATCACAGGGGTAAGATGTGGTCACAAAGGTGACCACATGAAGAAGAAAAACAACCCAAAACGGAAGAGATCGGAATCCGCGAGTTGAAGAGCCGCGCGTCGGAGGTTGTCCGCGCGGTGAAGGAGGAACGCGCGCGTTATGTCATCACACAACGCGGCAAACCCGCCGCGCTTATCATCCCATTGGATGCCGCCCTTCCTGAAAAGTCCGCGGACGAGGTATGGGAACGCCTGCTAAAAATCGGGGAGGAATTAGGCAAAGGCTGGCAGAGTGAAAAGAGCGCGGTTGAAATCCTTTCGGAGATGCGCCGATGAATTCGCCCGTCACGATTGATGCCAGTGTCTTTGTCAGTGCTTTTACGCCAACCGAACCCGCTCATCATGCAAGTAAAGCTGTTATGATGGGTATACGCGAACAGTCCATCCCGATCATCGTGCCGGTGCTCGTTCTGCCCGAAATATCCGCCGCCCTTTCACGCGGGCAGGGCAAGCCTGAACTTGGCAAAGCCTTTGTGCAGGAACTAAAAAGTTTTCCCAATACCACGTTTGTCGATGTCGATGAAACAGTTGCCGATCTCGCTGTCGAAATCGCCGCGGACCACCGCCTGCGCGGCAGTGACGCGATCTATGCGGCGGTCGCTTTGCGGTTCGGCACGGAACTGATCACGCTGGACAAGGAACAATTGGAACGATTGCCGAAAGTTTTGTCCGTGCGCAAAGCCGGGATAAGCAAACGCTTACCTCCACCCACTCGCACTGAACAGTATCTCGAACAATTCATTCGCCTCGCCCACCGTCATCGGGCGGGAGCGGGCGTAGTCCACGAATTCGATGGGGATCAACTCCGTGCTGATGTACCGTCCATCGTAAAAGACATGCAGGTCGATCAGCCCCTGGCGGCAGGCGTCACAATAGCTGTACTGGTCGAAGAACAGGTTCCCCAGCCCGTAGTGGATGAAAGAGCCGTTCAGGAATTCCATGCCCTGCGGCTGGTGCGCCTGGCTGCCGCTGACGATGTCCGCCCCGGCTTCAGCCACCTGGCGGAAATCCTGCTGCTGGTCGGGCTGCGCGAAATAGGTGTAATACTCGTGGTGCTGGAACGTGGCGATCACGAGCCAGCCTTCCGCTTTGAGGCGCTGAATCTCCCCTGCCATCCAGTCCAGGTCGCAGACCGCGGCACCGGGGTGTGTGTCACTGGCCTGGGCGAAGGAACCGCCTTTCGCATTACAGCCGATGAACGCGATGCGGTTGCCGTTGTTCTCGAACAGTAACGCCTTGCGTCCCTCGGCGAGGTTCGACCCGCCGCCGTAATAGGGCCAGCCGCGTTGACGGTACATGTCGAGGGTGTGGAACATCGCCTGCGTGCCCCAATCGGAGAAGTGGTCGCCGGTCAGTTCGACCACGTCCGTGCCGACGTCCTCCAGCAGTTGGATGTAATTGTCCCGGCTGCAAAAGCGGACTCCCTCC
>CAVQYK010000002.1:0-27533 GCA_963718215.1 uncultured Chloroflexia bacterium | reverse complement strand
TCGCGCTGACTTACGTCGCCTCAGGCCGCTTCGACGCTTACGTTGAGCGAAACGTCCGCCTCTGGGACATCGCCGCTGGCGGACTGATTGTGGAGTGCGCCGGCGGTGAATTCTGGTGCGAATCCACCGCCCCAAATCACACCTATCGCATGATTGCCACCAACGGCCTGCATCACGGATCAGTTGCCAAGACTGGCCTGAGTCAGCGGGCAAGTGCGAACCGGCACTCATTACAGGCCAATCGTGTGCGAGAAATGAACCTCGCCTCAGCCATTGGCCAGCGAATCCAGGCGGAGCTTCAGCCTTGCCAGCGCTTTGGCACGATGGCTCAGTTGGTTCTTAACCCGCTCACCCAATTCCGCGAATGTCTGCTGGTGCCCCCCGGGACAAACAGCGGATCGTAACCAAATCCGTTGTCGCCGCGCGGCGCAAACCCGATGCTGCCTTCGCACGTTCCCTCAAACAACTCCGTTTGCTTCTCAGGTTCGTTCGACGACGCTGTGAGTGCCAGCACGCAGCGAAAGCGGGCGGAGCGCTTGTCTGTCGGCACGTGCTCCAGCATGCGCAGGAGTTTTGCGTTGTTGTCGGCATCGGATGAATTCTCTGAGTTTCCCGTCTCCAACGCGGCAAAGCGCGCGGAGTGAATTCCCGGCGCGCCGTTCAACGCGTCCACTTCCAATCCGGAATCGTCCGCCAGGACAAGGACCGGTCCATTCCCGGTCCCCCGTTCCGCGCTCCGCGTTCCGCCAGCCAGCGCGCAAGTTCAACCGCTTTCTTGGTGGCGTTGCCCGCAAATGTCGCGGCGTCTTCGATGACCGCCGGTGCGCTCGGGAAATCCCCCAAAGTCAGATACCGAATTCCTCGCCCAGCACGGCGCGAATTTCGTCAACCTTGTGCTTGTTGCGTGTGGCAATCAGCAATGTCGTCATATCGGTTTCTATTACCCTTTCCTCATCCAAACGTCCATAACTTGCGCACCAGTTCTCAGCCGGCCAGGCCTTTCAGTGTCGTCACGACCGCCGCCATTCTGACATTGCCCGCCCGCTCCGCGTTTCCCCAATATCTCGCCCCTATGGCAAGCGGACGCAGACAATATCCGTTTCATCTGATCGAGCCCAAGTGGCAGAGCCACTGGGACGCAGCAGCAGACCTTTCGCGCCTGGAACCCGGGCGAAGCCGTTCCCGCCAACCATCCCTTTGCGCAGCGCCACGCCGCAAGGCGCCGGCCGGAGCAACTGCCCAAGTTCTACATCCTCGACATGTTCCCCTACCCGTCCGGCGCGGGGCTGCACGTCGGGCACCCGGAAGGCTACACCGCCACGGACATCCTCGCCCGCTACCGCCGCGCGCTGCGGCTTCAACGTGCTGCATCCGATGGGCTGGGACGCCTTCGGCCTGCCCGCCGAGCAATACGCCATCAAGACCGGCCAGCATCCGCGCAAGACCACCGAGGCAGAACATCGCCACCTTCAAGCGCCAGATCAAGTCGCCTCGGCTTCAGCTACGACTGGACGCCGCGAGGTCGACACCACCGACCCGGAGTACTTCAAGTGGACGCAGTGGATTTTCCTGCAGCTCTACAACTCGTGGTTCAATCCCGCAGACGAACAAGGCCGAGCCGATCGAGACCCTGCCCTACCCGCCCGAGCTGGAGTAGGGCAGGCGTCACCGCCCGCAGAGCTGGAGCAGAAGCGCCGCGCCTATCGCGACTCCAAGCGCCTGGCCTACGTCACCGAAGCCCCGGTCTGGTGGTGCGAGCACTCGGCACCGTGCTCGCCAACGAGGAAGTCGTGGACGGCAAGAGCGAAGTCGGCGGCTTCCCGGTCGTCCGCAAGCCGATGCGCCAATGGATGCTCCGCATCACCGCCTACGCCGAGCGCCTGCTGCAGGACCTCGACACCATCGACTGGAGCGATTCGCTCAAGGAAATGCAGCGGAACTGGATCGGCCGCAGCGAAGGCGCGGAGGTGGACTTTGCGATCGCCGATGCGGACTGCCGACTGCCGAATCGCGACAGCATCCGCGTGTTCACCACCCGGCCGGACACGCTGTTTGGCGCGACCTACATGGTGCTGGCGCCCGAGCACAAGCTGGTGGACGCAGATCACCACGCCGGCGCAACGGCAGGCCGTCGAAGCCTACCAGAGCCGAGGTCGCCACGAAGAGCGACCTCGAACGCACCGAACTGGCCAAGGAGAAGACCGGCGTGTTCACCGGCGGCTACGCCATCAACCCGGTCAACGGCGAGAAGATTCCGATCTGGATCGCCGACTACGTGCTCGCCAGCTACGGCACCGGCGCGATCATGGCCGTGCCGGCGCCACGACACGCGCGACTTCGAGTTCGCCACCAAGTTCAACCTGCCCATCGTGCAGGTCGTCCAACCGCCCGACCGGCATACGACTGGCACGGCTTCGTCGACGACGGCATCTCCGTGAACTCCGCCGGCGCCGACATCTCGATCACCGGCCTGCCCACCCCCGAGGCCAAGCAGCAAGATCACCGCCTGGCTGGAATCGAAGGGCCTCGGCAAGAAGACCATCAACTACAAGCTGCGCGACTGGCTCTTCAGCCGCCAGCGCTACTGGGGCGAGCCGTTCCCGATCGTCTGGAAGACACGACGCCGGACGGCGAGCTCTATCACGAAGCCTTGCCGGAATCGGCCTTGCCGGTGCTGCCGCCGCCGCTCGACGACTACAAGCCCACGCCCGACGGCCAGCCGCCGCTCGCGCGCGCGAAGGACTGGGTGAACCTGCCCGACGGCTCCAGGCGCGAAACCAACACCATGCCCCAATGGGCCGGCAGTTGCTGGTATTACCTCCGCTACCTCGACGCCCGAACGACGCGCGCCTTCTGCGGCACCGAGGCGGAGCGCTACTGGATGGGCAGCCGCGGAAGTCAGTCCGCGCGACCGCTCAACGCACAAGCGCGCCGACTGACGTCGGCGGCTACAACCGCCGGGCGTGGACCTCTACGTCGGCGGCACCGAGCACGCCGTGCTGCACCTGCTCTACGCCCGCTTCTGGCACAAGGTGCTGTTCGACCTCGGCCACGTCTCCACGCCCGGAGCCGTTCTTCAAGCTCGTCAACCAGGGCCTCATCCTCGGCGAAGACGGCCAGAAGATGTCCAAGTCGCCGCGGCAACGTCGTCAACCCCGACGACATCCTCGTGGAGTACGGCGCCGACGCGTTCCGGCTTTACGAGATGTTCATGGGCCCGCTGGAGATGGTGAAGCCGTGGAACACCAAGGGCGTCGAAGGCGTCTATCGTTTCCTCGGCCGCGTCTGGCGCTTGTTCGTGGACGAGCAGAGCGAGACCGAATTCGAGCAGGCGGAAACGACCGCCACAAAGACACAGAGACACGGAGAACTGCTGAACCTCATCAAACTCAACGCCGCCATCAAGACTGCCGCCACCCCCGCCCAGCTCAAAACGCTCCACGCCTAGCAATTTACGTGTACCTTCGTTCGTTACGTCCTTTGTTAAAATGGCGGATATATCGGTTTATGGTTCGTTAATGCCGGTAATGCTGTGTTGGACGATTTTGGCGGAGGAACATGTAGCGGCGGGATCAACCAATACGCCGTTGCCATTGACGCCTACCCTGACGCCAACAAGCACTTCGACAAGTACCCCAGATTCTCACTTCTACATTGTACTCAACGAGTACGGTGACAAGCACATCCACTTCTGTGCCAACTGCTGGTCCAACCCAGACACGGACTCAAACGCCAGTTAATACACCCACCTTCACGCCAACCAATACTGCACGACGTCCTCATCCCTCAACAGCAACGCCTACACCAACCGTACCGCTACTTTCACACCAACCTCAACTGCAACCGCACCTGCTGATTTGATCTTCAAGGATGGTTTTGAGAATGGTAATTTCTTGGCATGGACAACCAGCGCTTCTGATAATGGAAGTCTGAGTATAAGTGCAGCGGCGGCACTGACGGGGTGGCGTGGGACTCTCGGCGAACATTAACGATAATAATGTCATCTACGTTCAGGACGATTTACCAAATGCCGAAATGCGTTATCGCGTGCGTTTCTATTTCGACCCGAATTCGATCACAATGTCCAACAACAATGCGCATTATCTTTTCTATGGATACTCGGGCACCTCAACCGTAGTGGTGCGGGTCGAGTTCCGGCGCTCATCCAATACCTACCAGTTGCGTGCTTCCCTGGTGAACGATAGTACAACCTGGACAAATACGAACTGGTTTACGATCACTGACGCGCAGCATTTTGTGGAATTGGATTGGCGGGCATCGTCTGCCGTTGGCGCAAATAATGGCGGACTGACGCTCTGGATTGACGGTACTCAGCGGTCCAACCTAACCGGGATTGATAATGATACCAGGCGCATTGATCGCTCGCGTCTTGGTGCGGTGGCTGGCATTGATACAGCCACGCGCGGTATGGAATATCTGGATGCCTTTGAAGCACGTCGTACAAGTTACATGGGTGCTGACGTAAGTGTACCGATCGCCAACATTAACATTTACGGCAACCGCCTCGTTTATCCCAACGCCAAACTGCCACTCCAACCAATACTCTTGTCGGCCCGACCAACACGGCAACGGCAACCCCTAGCCTAACCCCTACTTCAACTGTTACCAATACGCCAACGGCGGGAGATTATGAATCCTTTGAGGATATTCCTGCGAATTGGATCGTTGAGACAGATGCCAGTGGGACAGGGTCAACCGTCACGCGCACGAGTATGCAAAAGCATGCCGGGACTTATAGCGCGGCCTCCTTCACCACCAACAGTGGAGCAAAGGCGCAAGTCAGGGATATTATCCCCTCAACCTGGTCCAGTGTTCAAATGGACACGAGTTCATATATTTGGCAACGTGCTTATATTTATGTTCCTTCAGTAACTGCAAACGCCCTGACCGGGAGTGAATACCTCGACTTGGGCGGATTGTATGTTTCAGGCAATTTATCCGGCTACTACCTGCGGCTTAAGGCTTCGGGGGCTTTGTATGCTTCAGGCCCGGGCTCCAGTGGACAGGCGGAATTTAATCTCTATGGCACTTTCCCTCTTGACCAATGGGTGGAAGTCGAATTGGGTTTATGGTCAAGGAATTCCGGCGACCTGGACCGCGCGGGCTGTTTTATCATCAATGGAAAATTTTATGGATGGTTTACCAACGGAGCATCGGGGACCGACTATAACCGCGCCGCGATGGGTATCGTCGCCACAAACAGCACAGACGACTTAACTGTTTATGTTGACGATTGGTACATTTACACTACAGGAACAAGCCCAACAGGAACCGATAATCGGCCAACTGGAACGAGTTACACAATAGATTACACTGGGCAAAGCGGCGAGAATGTTGGATACCATTACACCACCTGGGAAAATGGTTATACATTCGATGCAAATTATGGTTTATCCCCATCCACGTCGTATTCAATCCAGTATCGAGACAAGCAGGATGCCTGACCTCTCGAGCGGGTGGAGTCAAATCGTCATAGATTGGGCGGGCGGGAATACCCCGCCCTGGCCTCCCGATTTGATGGGTCAATTCTTTGGCCCAATGGTCGGATTCAGGAAGTCGGTTGAATTGGAGGAAAATCTGGAGGTTGTCCCGGTGTATCGGAGCGGCTACCGCATCCGTTGACCTTGTCTTCGAAAGCTGGACACTTGGCCCGATCGAATATGCCACATGGCAATTACCGATGGATGGAAGCGGTCACAGGATACCTGGCCAGGGTGACATTATCCGGGTCCAGTGGCAGGAAGTCAGTGCAACCGAAATTCGTGTACGGGTTGATTATTATGATGCCAGCGCAGGGACCTGGACGACTCGATGCGATCGATCACACGCGGGCGTTGAACAATGTCAACGGAGTCAACTTCCTTGCTGATACGCATCGTGCGGTTACCAATACCATTGACTCTAATGATTACACCATCAAGAGCCAGACCATTGGGACGCTTCCAACTTTTCCAAACCTGGCCATGGCGCCGTCAAATAGTGCAAGCGCAATCATACTGGCTCCAACCTCGCCTGGTTTATCAACATCGATGAGTCCTAGCGCCTCGCTGTCTGCAATTCTGTCGCTATTTAGACAATTCCTGCCGTAACAGTTGGCGTCAACAGGCCGCCAGCAAATCGAGCCGGTTGTGTCGAACCTGTTCGACAAGCCAGTCATCATCAATCAGTGTTCCGAAGTACAGTCGGAAAAGGAGATAACCAATGAACAAAAAAGTCGGTTTGTGGATCGACCGCAACAAAGCTGTAATCGTAAGCATCGCAAACGATGTTGAGGCAAGAAGAATAATCACTTCCGATATGGAGCATTACGTCCTTTACTCCGCCGTTGTCCCTGGGGATGGCGCACCGGAGGAAATACGCGACAGGCGTTTCTGGAACCATCTCGGCGAATACTACGACAAGATCGTCGCGCATATTCGGGACGCCACGGAGATCCAGATATTTGGACCGCAAGAGGCCAAGTACGAACTCCAAAAGCATCTTGAGAGTGCAGGGCTGTCGGGATATATCGTCAGCCTGGAAGATACCGGCAATTTGACCGACCTTCAGATCGCCGCAAAGGTCCAGAAGCGTTTTCCAGCCCGCTCCCGATTCGATCTTTCCTGAATGAACACCTCTCCCCAGGTGGCGCAGAGCAGCACTCCCCGGCCGACAGGCGCAACTGAGGAGTGCATCTGTGTCTGATCCGCTGAATATGGACGAATGATTTGGAGATTAATAATGAAGATGAAAAATATTTTTATTCTAAATGCTGGCCTGATTTTTTTATTACTTGCGGCCTGCAGCGCACTAAAACCAACGCCTACACAGCCAGCCTCGACACCGACCACAGTGGTAACGCCTGCCACAGGTGTGCAATATCAATTTGTCACGAATAAACTTCTGTTACCAGCAACACGGGAACAGACACAGGCTTTTGCACTGAATGTGGATAACGACTCACAACAAAATCCCGATAACAAATTCGGAGAACTGCTTACTTTGTTGACTTCCGCAGTCCCCGGCCTTGAATTACAGTCAACCCTTGATCAGGCGGTGGATACCGGTCAACTGGTCTCGCTTCACATGGTGAAGACAGATGATTCTCTGAATGACCCGAGTGTTTCGTGGTCTGTATTCCTGGGACAAAGGACCCAATCAGCACCCAGCTTCGATGGCGCCGACCAATTCACACTCGATTCAGAAACGCCTCTTAACTCACCGATCATTGGTTCGCTAACGAACGGCCGTTTTGCAGGCGGACCTGGCGCGGCGCAAGTCCGTATGGTTTTGCTGGGTCAGCGGGTTGAGGTGGATTTGATCGGGGTGCATCTCGAAGCAGACTTCAGCGCGGATGGATGCGTTGACGGTAAACTCGGCGGCGGTGTGACCGTCGAAAAGTTCCGCAGCAGGCTCCTTCCGGCGATTGCTGACGGCCTCAATCAAATCATTAAAGAAAATAATACGGCAGCGACCCCGCTCCTGCGGGCTTTCGACTCAGACAAGGATGGATCAATCACCGCACAGGAACTTGAGAAAAATCCCATCTTGTTAATCGCGGTCTCCCCTGACCTGGACTTGCTGGACTCATCTGGCAAGTTCAATCCAGGCCAGGACGGCGTGAAAGACTCGTATTCGATAGGTCTGGGCTTTACCTGCGTCCCTGCCACTTTTGTTGTGCCGGGTGATTAATCCGTGTTTTGTTACAGCCTAAAAAGGGAAGTCCCTATGAAAAAGCACGACAATGTAATGACATCAGATCCCGTGTGCGTTTTGACGACTCACAAATAGAAGGCTAAGGATGGCGCTTCATCCATCTTTGCAACCATATGATTGGACATTCCGGCGGGTCGTGTGGGCAACTCTGGTGCTGGTTTCTGTCCTCCTCGGCTTTTGGCTGCTCTATCGTTTTAACCAGGTCGTCTTCATCCTGTTTATCGCGATCGTAATAGGTACAGTGATCAGGCCAGCCGTGTCCTGGCTGCATCAACATGGCCTCCCTAGAATGGCGGGAATTATTCTTGTCTACATCCTGTTGCTCGCCCTGATCATCAGCTTCGTGCTGTTGTTAGTCCCGTTGATCGTCGAGCAAAGCACAACGATTGGCAGCGCATTGCCAGGCTATTACCAAAACCTGCGCGGGTGGATGACCAGTTATCCCAATCAATTAATTGTGCGCCTGGGTGGGTTCCTTCCAGTTACGCTGCCAAGTCTGATGCCAGGCACAACGCAACAAACGGGGCAGGAGGTGATGGCCTCCGCAGGGCAGGCGCTGGGGTACGTGACATTGGGGGCCAAGGTTATCTTTACAGCCATGGTTATTCTGATGCTGGCTTTTTACTGGACACTTGAAGGGCCGCGAATCATTCAGTCATTCCTACTGCTTCTTCCACAAGACCAGCGTGAGAGCATTAGCGAACTGATTTCGGCCATGGAAACCAAGGTTGGTTTCTACATAGCCGGGCAAGGGTTCCTTTGCCTGGTCATAGGCATCCTGGCATTGCTTGCCTATCTGCTCATCGGTTTGCCCAACGCCCTGGTGTTGGCGCTCATGGCGGGAGTGCTGGAAGCGGTACCGATGATTGGGCCGCTGCTTGGCGCTATTCCTGCGGCGTTGGTTGCGCTGTCCATTGCGCCCGATAAGCTGGTATGGGTCATCGTAGCGACAATCGTTATTCAGCAATTGGAAAACAGCCTGCTGGTGCCGCGCGTCATGCGTAAAGCTGTGGGGGTCAATCCATTTGTCACGTTACTGGCGCTTTTTGCCTTCAGCTCTTTGTTTGGTATTGCTGGAGCGCTTATGGCGATTCCCATGGCGGCCATTATTCAGCTCCTGCTTAATCGCTTCTTCTTTCATCCATCGACGATGGAGCCGGAGGTCTCGGCTGGACGCGATTATACAAGCCGGCTGCGCTATGAAGCACAGGATTTGGCCCAGGACCTGCGTAAGCAGGCGCGGCTCAAGAAAGAGGGCTCGGACCTGAGGGTCAAGCAGATCGATCAAGTGATGGACGAGATCGAGACTATAACAACCGACCTGGATGCCCTATTGACCCAGGCCAGCACTGCGGACACACCATGACAAAACGATTGGTGGTATTTGGTGCAGCAGTGATGACCACTTTTCTGGCGCTGGTGGTGCTATGGCAGTTCCGTATCGTGGTCGTTTATGTTCTGGTCTCGCTTGCGTTTGCGGCAACAGTCCGCCCATTAATTAAGGGCTGGTCCAGGCGTGGCTTCATGATGCGTCTGGCACTGATTTTGCTTTCCCTGGTTGGGCTGGGCAGTTTTGGTTTCTTAATCTCGCTCGCCGGCAAGTTCGTGATCGGTGATGTTCAACAATTAGCCCAAACACTGTCGGCACAGGATATCTGGAGGCTGCCACTGTGGCTGGAGGGCAGTTCGTTCGACAAGACACTGGTTGCGCGACTGCCACCACCAAGCAAACTCTTCGAAGCAATTACCGGCGATAAGGGTCAACTTGTGCTTCCAACCATACTCGGCTTCACGCAGGGCATTGGCGGTGTTGTGAGCGGCCTGTTCGTGATTCTGTTCCTGAGCATCTATTGGAGCATCAATCAAATTCACTTTGAACGACTCTGGCTCTCGCTTCTTCCCTCTGGACAGCGCAAACAAGCGCGAGGCATTTGGAGGACAATCGAACATGACATTGGTGCTTATATACGCAGTGAGGTGGCCCAAAGCCTGCTGGCAGGATTGTTGTTGGGCTTTGGTTATTGGCTGCTTGGGTCCCCATACCCAACTCTGCTGGCGCTGATCGGCGCGCTGGCATGGCTGATACCTGTAGCGGGGGCGACCTTGGCGGTAATTCTCCCCCTTTTGATCGGCCTGCTGAGCAGTGTCCAACTCAGCGTATTAACGGTTTTCTATACGCTCATTGTTGTAATTGCCCTGAAAGTATGGGCCGAACCGCGCCTTTACAAACGCAAGTGGGCCAATCCCGTTCTCACTTTAGTGATACTCCTGGCCATGGCAGACGCTTTTGGCCTTGTCGGTATCATCGTAACGCCACCTTTATCAGTTGTATGCCAGATCCTGTGGAGCCGCCTGGTCAGCGACCGCTTTGCTCCAGGAGCCTCAGCTCAAATTTCGGACCTCAAAGAACGGCAGACGCGTCTATGGACCACCATAGAAGAGATGCAGGAACAGCCTCCACCATTGGTGATCAGCAGTATGGAGCGGCTCACTGATCTGATCGAGAAGGCTGAACCAATCCTGCAGGCGGCTTTGCCGGCTGAACCATCCGATCCATTCCGCCCGCCCCTCCCTTTCACCGGCGAAGATGGGTCACCCACATCCACAAAATCCTGAACAGACAGAGAATGACCGTAATAAAATGGCTAAATACCTTGCACGGTTAAGGCAACAAGGCGTCCACAGCGCAAACAGGATTAATGAACTGACACGTGGCTGGTTGTGGATTTTGACGGACGCGGCAAGGGAGACCCTAAAACCTGAGACGGCGATTACGGCTGCGGCAATTGCCTACTTTGCTCTCTTCTCCATCTTTCCCATCACACTCCTAAGTGTTTCCATTGCAAGTTTCAGCCTTGACCCGTCAATGGACCGGCAGTTCATCATTCAAAGGTTGGAGTTTATTGCGCCGGCAATGGGTCAGTTGTTGGGGCAAAATATTGATGAGATTATCGAAGCTCGCGGACCAGTAACCGGTATCGCCTTGGTTGGCCTGATCTGGTCTGCCTCTACAGTCTTTTATACGTTTACTCACACCTTGAATCAAATCTGGGAGACGAAACGACGCCGCGCGGTCTGGAAGCGGCGTGGTCTGGCAATACTTTTTGTCCTGATCTTTGTCGGCCCGGCGCTTTTCCTGGCCTCATTTGCCGGCAGTATGATCGCCCACCTCCGTCCCTTTTTACCCGACTCAATCATTTCGCTGGTGGGCGGAGGCAGTGCAGTGCTGGCCGTCCTGCTCGATGTTGCCTTGTTTATGGTGCTTTACTTGATGCTCCCGCATGGTACTTCCACCTGGCGTGAGATTTTAGCCGGTGCGATCGGAGCCGGTCTACTATGGGAACTAGCCAAGAAAGCCTTCTTGTCTTTTATTTCCACCTACATCTCCGTATCAAACATGGTCTATGGTTCAGTGGCAGCTATTATTGCCTTTCTTGCCTGGGCATATCTGAGCGGCCTCATCTTTCACTTTGGCGCTTACTTAAGCGTTTCTTATTTTCAACTCAAACAACAGCAAAAAGAATTACCGGGCAAACTACCTCTGTAAACCTCCATCGGATGGAAGTGGTGGCGGCATCAGGGTCTCCCCCAACTGGCGGAGAACAACATTCCCCAGCCGATGGATGTGGCTGGGGAGTTTTGATTGTATGATGAATTTGTAGGATAAATCACTCAAAGGAGAAATCTCATGTTGTGGACTATCGTTGTAATTCTGGTAATTCTGTGGCTACTCGGCTATTTCGGTCGGAGCATAAGTCCAAGTTTCCCGCAAACAGGCGGTTGGATTCATACTTTGCTCGTTATTGCTGCCATCCTCGTCGTTCTGAACCTGCTGGGGATCATTTAGCTCAGCGCTTCAGTGTAACAGGAGAGGGGTGCCTGTCTGATCACTTCCAAATTCAAAACAGAAAGGAGATTTCCGATGTTATACACTATTATCATAATACTGATCGTACTGTTCATTATTGGCTATTTGCGATAAAGCCAATATCTAATCATCCCAGGTTTGAAGGAGAATCCTTATGAAGAAATGTCATGAGGTAATGACAAAAAACCCGGCTTGCTGCCTGCAAAATGACACAGTGTCAAAAGCAGCGGAGTTGATGAAGAGCGAGAACGTCGGTGCGATACCGGTTGTTGAAAACGAACAGACTAAAAAGCTGGTCGGCATTGTGACAGACCGCGACCTGACCTTGAAGATCGTAGCCGAAGGGCTCGACGCCAAAGCCACCAAGGTGGAGGTGGCAATGACGCACAAAGTAGTGGCCTGCCTCGCCGAAGATGATTTACAGAAGGTGCTGGATGCAATGGCTGAACATCAATTGCGCCGCATTCCCATCGTGGATGTCAACAATCAAGTCGTAGGGATCATTGCCCAGGCCGATGTGGCGACGCGCGTTGATCAGCCTGAAAAGACCGCTGAAATAGTCAAAGAAATTTCGCAGGCCACCGGGAAGTAAAACCTCATTACCGTCAGGAGAACGATTGACAAACAAAGGAAATATGAAATGCCCGACGAAAGAATGAACAAGTCCCAGTTCGTGGCCGCACTGGCCGAGAAAAGCGGCCTTGATAGGAGGCAGGCAGCCTCCGCACTCGATGCGATCAACGCGATAGTTGCCGAGCAACTCGGCAGGCAAGGACCGGGAGAAGTGCTAATCCCGGACTTGCTCAAGTTGAGTGTAATTGATAAGCCTGCCACTCCTGAGCGTGAAGGCATCAACCCATTCACCAAGGAACCGATGACGTACAAGGCAAAAGCGGCGCGCAAGGTGATAAAGGTGCGTCCCCTCAAAGCGCTGAAGGATGCCATATAAGCTCCCATTGTTTGTGGTTGGCATTGCCATCCGGTTGGATTGGTAAGGAGTTATGAATCCGTTACGCGTTGTCGCTCTTATTGGCACTCTGTCAGCAATACTAGCCCTATCCGCCTGTTATACCATTCCGCAGACACAGTCTCCGGCGGAGTTGTTGATGGTTACGCCGGCCCAAGTCAGCGCACCCTGTGAGGCATGCGATCAGGCAACTCTGGCAAGTGCGCTGACCCAGGAGAAGAATAACACCGATAATCAGGCGGCATCCACCGCCGAAATTATGCGCGCCAATGCACAGGCAACCCTGAATTCGGCCAATGCAACGCTGAGCGCAGCCCAGACCCAGGACCAAAATAATGCCAATGCCATTGCGGCCCAGATCGCGGCGACCGCAGAAATTGTGCGTGCCAATGCGCAGGCGACCCTGAACTCGGCTGGTTCAACGCAGAGCGCCGCGCTAACCCAGGATGCGATCCGGCAGACCCTGGTGGCGGACCTGGCGACTACAGGCGCACAATCGTTGCTGATACAACAAAACAAAGAGGATCTTGCTGCCAGTACCCAGACGGCCATTGCCAATAATATCGCCACGCAAACCCAGGCCGCGGCTGCGACATCACAGTGGTACACAGATCAAACACGCCAACGCGAAGAGGAAAGGCAGGGGCCGATTGCCTTTCTCTGGATGTGGTGCCTGCCGATGTTCATTTTGCTGTTTGCCGGTCTGGTCCTTTGGGGATTCTGGCGCTGGCTGAAGATTCAGCAAGCCAACCAACGTATTCTCGCAAACCCTGTTGAACAATTGCAGGCGCCAGCGGCAGAAGTCATGCATCACCACCATGATGATTCGCTGCCGTATATTGAAAGCGACATCATAGATGCCCGGTATCAGCCCGTAAGACCTGACGACCAGGTACGAGGGTGGCTTGAGGAAGTCAAGCAGAAATTGTCAAGACGCGACAAGGAAGATGAAGATGATCACTCCAACAATTGAGCCTCATCATTTCGATCAAGAAGCCCGGCGGGTTAGAAATCAGGTGTCGACGATCCTGATACGCTGGGGCTTATTGCCGCGATTTAAACGTTGGCGATTAACACAGGACCCAGATACTGGCATGATCGTACTGTTTGGCATACTCAATAACCGCTATATAGCCACGCATACGTCCATCCCTTTCAGTGACTACTTCGATCCGCGTTTATTATATGATCTTGCAAATGAAATCCAATTACAAGTAGTGGCTTGCAATAGCGACGGTCTCCGTTATGCCTTTATCCTGGATCGCGGCCAGTTTGGCAGGCTGCCGACCCATATAGACTTCCCTTTTATTGACGACGGCAAACTTTTAGCCAGGGTGGTTTACAGTGACAACCAGCCATCCATGCCAGCGCCACCTGTGGAATTGGCTGAGGCTGATGATGAAACGCTGGTGCGGGAGGGTGTGGGAGCGTTCCTAAAGGTCTTTGACGACATAAAACTCCGGGATGACGCTGCCGCACAGCTCTCTGCACAAGATCCGCCCAATATCGTGGTGATTGATGAAGATGAATTCAAAAGAAGGGTGGCGGAGCACGAAGCGAACAGTCGTAGGTTAAAACAGATCAACGCTTTACTCGGTGGTATTACAGAGGAGAAAAGATTATGAGGTTGAACTTGCTCTTTATTGTCATGTATCTGTTTACCCTATTGGCTTATCCTGTTGTGTTTCTTCACGGCAAACTACTCCAGTTTTCAAAGGCAAGAAATGTTTTGGTTATTGCCCCAGCCATTCCGGGCGGATAACCTGTTGGAACGATGACCAGCAGGAAAGAAAGGTGATCATGCGTACTCAAAAGATTATTTTTCCAGGCCAGGAAGTGCTGTGCGTTTTCCCCAGCAAGCCTTCGGATCTGGTTCAAGCCATTTCAGAATTACGGCTGTCTGACGGTTATCCTGTCATTGTGTTGATCGGCGGCGGGATCGACGAACTACAGGCGGATGCGACCCGGCGCGCCATCCAGACCATTGTCGGGATCGCAGACGACTTGAATGCAGTGGTCATCTGCGGCGGGACTGACATGGGGGTTATGGCGAAAATCGGTCAGATACGCTGGAAAAGCGGGCATACATTTCCTTTGGTCGGCATCGCACCCGAAGAATTGGTCACCTGGGCTGGCGGTCCAAGCAGCACAAAATTCTTATGGTGGGGAAAAAAGCGCTGGCAGTTGGAGCCTCATTACTCTCATTTCATCCTGGTGCCCGGCGGTGAGTTTGGCGACGAGTCTTCCTGGATCGTCGATGCGGCAACCATAGTATCCAAAGATCATAAATCTGTGACGATCTTGATCAATGGCGGAGAGGTTTCCCGAAAAGACATCGACTTGAGTCTGAAGCTGGGTCGCCCTGTTATCGCTTTAAGCCGTACCGGACGTCTGGCAGATGAATTGTCAAGAGAGTTTGACCGGAACAAATTGATCACTATTGCCCCGGCAACCTCCGAACAACGGATCATTGAGGTCGTTCAAAACGCATTAGCGGTGACAGAAAACGGCACACCGATTCCATCATTAATCAGCACGACGTAAGGCAAGAGGAGATGGGTTCGATTAATAAGAACAATCTCGGTAACTCATGCTTATCAAAGCTGCCTGCGATGTTCAAAAACAAGGAGAAATAAATGGGACACAAAGGTGTCAGTAAACGCAAGCCGAAAAAATCAAGACTGGTTCCCGGTACCGATGTCGGCGGCTCTTCAAACAACCGTTCGCCAGTGCAGTCGCTGGTGAACGACAAGAGCGCCCCCTTAAACAGGGATGGCACAAAAAAACCGTCAGACGGATGGAACAAAACACAAAAGAAGCACTAGGCAAATGCGGCCAGGCACAATTTTGATCGTGTGGCCATCGAAAGGAGGCGACAGTGAAAATCCTGCTTGTTTACCCCGAGTTTCCCGATACCTTTTGGAGTTTCAAACACGCGCTTAAATTTATCCGAAAGAAGGCAGGGGCACCACCGCTGGGTTTATTGACCGTTGCCGCAATGTTGCCTCATGAGTGGGACAAACGGCTGGTCGATCTCAACGTGAGCAACATCGCTGATGAAGATCTGGCATGGGCAGATTACGTCTTCATCAGCGCCATGACCGTACAACGTACATCGGCGCACGCCATTATAAGACGCTGTAAAACTGCCGGCGTGAAAGTTGTCGCGGGCGGTCCACTGTTCACGATGGAACACGAGCAATTCCCGGAGGTGGACCATTTTGTCTTGAACGAGGCTGAGGAGACGTTAAGGCCGTTCTTGCTGGACCTGGAACAGGGTCAGGCTCGACGCGTTTACTCGTCTGAAGAATTTCCAGACATCCACCAAACCCCCATCCCGCTTTGGGAACTGGCTGATCTCAAGTATTACGAGACGATCAGTATCCAGTTTTCGCGCGGTTGTCCTTTCAACTGTGATTTTTGCAACGTGACTGCGCTGCTGGGGCATCACCCGCGCACCAAGACCGCCGCACAGATCATTACCGAACTGAATACCATCTATGCGCTTGGCTGGCGCAAGAGCATTTTTTTCGTGGACGATAACTTTATTGGAAACAAAAAGCAGATCAAGACCGAATTGCTTCCAGCCCTGATCGAATGGCGCAAGGGCAAAACCGGCATGTCGTTCAGCACGGAAGCCTCCATTAACCTGGCGGACGATTCGGAACTGATGCGGTTGATGGCGGAGGCCGGGTTCGATACGATATTTGTCGGAATTGAAACCCCCAACGTGGACAGTCTGACCGAGTGCAGTAAGAGTCAAAACAAGGGACGCGACCTGGTGGAGAGCGTCAAACAACTCCAGCGTGCAGGACTCCAGGTACAGGGTGGTTTCATCGTCGGGTTCGACAATGATTCCCCCTCGATCTTCCAACAGCAAATTGACTTCATTCAAAAGAGCGGGATTGTGACAGCCATGGTCGGGTTACTGCAAGCGCCCCTTGGAACACGCCTCTACGCGCGTATGCAAAAGGAAGGCCGTCTGGTCAAAGAGTTTTCAGGCGATAACGTGGATGGCTCGACCAATATCATTCCCAGAATGGGTCTGGAACCACTGCGGGAAGGTTACCGCAAGGTTCTATACCATCTCTACACACCCAAATTTTATTATGAACGTGTTTTGACCTTCCTTCGCGAATATCAGCCGCACAGGATCAGAGCACATTGGGATCCGCAATACATCCTGGCGCTGTGGCGGTCCATTTACGAACTGGGCATCCGCGGCGTCGAACGCGCCCACTACTGGCGGCTCTTTTTCTGGACCCTGTTCCGGCGTCCGCGCCTATTCCCGCTGGCGATCACATTCGCAATCTATGGCTTTCACTTCCGCCAGGTGATAGAGCTACATGTTACATGATAAACGAATGCACTCATACGATTGTGCAAATCCATTACCAAAGGGTTTGTTGTACGTGCAATACGAAGTCGATTAAGGAGTTTATGTGAAACAAAGCAAAATAACGATCGAACGCGATAAAAAGGTTGCCCTTGTAGCGCACGATAATAAAAAACGCGACCTGGTCGAATGGGCAAAATATAACAGAGTCCTCCTCGCACATCATACGATCTATGCGACAGGCACAACCGGCACATTCCTGGAGCAGGAACTCGGTTTTCCCATTCACAAACTTGAGAGTGGACCGCTTGGCGGAGATCAACAAATCGGGGCCAGGATCGTCGAAGGCGAGATCGACTTTCTGATCTTCTTCTGGGATCCGCTTGAGTCCCTGTCCCATGACCCGGATGTAAAAGCGCTTCTGCGGATGGCAGTGGTGTGGAATATCCCCATTGCCTGCAATCGGGCAACCGCAGATTTCATGATCTCGTCCCCTCTGATGGACGAGGAATACGACCGCCTGCTTCCGGAATATGATGAATACCGGAATCGGACGAAGATTGAAAGAGTATCAGACTGATTTTCCCGCGTAAAGAAATCCAATAACAGAATATGGAGTTGACATAATGGCAGTCAAAAACAGGCAATGGAAAAATCAAAAAGACATCCAGGGGCATGCGCAAGCATGTGAGGCGAATGAAACAAGAGTCTCGCAAAGCAGGTACACCTCTCAGTGAATGGAAGAAAAAGGTGAGATCACAACCGATACCCCAAAAAAAGGCGTAATGAATGGGTCAATACAGATTTAAAGTAATGATGATATTTTGATATCCAATGAATACAAATAACAAACATCACCGTGCCATTTTACAAGGCATCGCCCATCGAGCAATGTTGGAGCGAGGCTTGCTCCCTGATTTTTCGGCCGAAGCAATCGCCGAGCTGGGAAAGCTTCAGATCCCTACATTAACAGCGGGTGGTTCACCTGGGATTCGCGACCTGCGGCACCTTCCCTGGGCATCCATTGATAACGATAACTCGCGCGACCTGGATCAACTTACCCTGGCCGAGGCAATGCCGGGAGGCAATATACAGATCCGGGTTGCCATTGCGGACGTGGACGCATTCATAAAAGATGGTTCTGCAATTGATGAACACGCGCGCCATAACACCACCTCGGTTTATACAGCGGCTGAGATATTTCCAATGCTTCCGGAAGGAATATCCACCGACCTTACATCCTTGAATGTCAACGAAGATCGTCTATCGATCGTTGTCGAAATGGTAATGGGTGCAGACGGGTCTCTTCAGGAATCAAGCATCTACCGAGCATGGGTACGAAATCACGCGAAACTTGCTTATAACAGCGTGGCAGGCTGGTTGGAAAACAATGGTCAGATCCCTGAAGCGATTACCGCCGTTAAAGGGCTGGATGGGAATCTGCGACTTCAGGACCGGGTGGCACAAAACATGAAAAAGATTCGCCATGTTCACGGGGCGCTTACCTTGGAAACCATTGAGGCAAAACCAGTTTTCGAGGGTGATCAGATCCGTGTGCTCGAAATCGAAGAAAAAAACCGCGCCAAGGCGATCATCGAAGATTTCATGATCGCGGCAAATGGTGTGACAGCACGTTATCTGTCAGCCAGCGGATTCCCCTCGATCCGTCGCGTGGTACGCACACCCAAAAGATGGGAACGGATCGTCGAAATTGCCCGGGAATACAATTACGAACTTCCAACCGATCCAAATTCGAAGGCGCTGGAAGGGTTTCTCATCAAACAAAAAGCCGAAGATCCGGTTCGGTTCCCCGACCTATCCCTGGTGGTAATCAAACTTTTGGGTTCTGGCGAATATATAGCTGAATTGCCTGAAGGGAATGCTCCAGGGCACTTTGGGTTGGCGGTCAAGGATTATGCCCACTCCACTGCTCCAAATCGCCGTTATCCTGACCTGCTGACCCAACGTCTCTTGAAAGCTGCACTGGAAGGAAACCCCACGCCCTACAATACAGATGAGCTGGATGAACTGGCAACTCATTGCACCGAGGCGGAGGATGCAGCCAAGAAGGTGGAACGGCGCGTCGAAAAATCAGCAGCTGCGCTCCTCCTTAAATCAAGGATCGGGGAGCGGTTCGATTCGATCGTAACCGGTGCTTCCGAAAAAGGAACATGGGTCCGGCTTCTCACGATCCCTGTTGAAGGCAAGCTTGTGGAAGGGTTTGAAGGTTTGGACGTTGGTGAACCAGTCCGGGTGCAGTTGATCGACACAAACGTTGAACAGGGATTCATCGATTTTAAAAAAGTCAGCTCGCATAGACATGGATAAGGAGTATATATGAAAAAGAAAATCGGTTTGTGGATTGACAATCGGGAAGCGATTATTGTGAAGTTGACTGAGAAGGGTGAGCAAATCACACGAATAAAATCAGGTACAGAAAAACAGATCCGGTTCGCGGGTGGTTCGCGAAAGGATGGGTTGCAAACAACAGAGGCAATTCGAGGCAATAAACTCGACATGCAACTTGGCAAATACTTTGATGACATCATCGCTCATATTCGTGATGCGGAGTTGATACAGATCTTTGGCCCAGGTGAAACCAAGGGCGAGTTTGTGAAACGACTGAAAAATTCTGATCTTAAAGAATACATCGCCGAAATTGAAACCGCAGATAGTATGACGGAAAATCAAATTGTAGCAAAGGTTCGGGAATATTTTTTGAAATGAACTACCCCGCCGCAAGCGGACGGGGTATCGAATACCCAAAAGCAAAATCGGAAATGCGGCAAGCCGCGGGGTATTCAACCTAGACAGGAATAAAGATAAAAAAAGAGGATCACATGAATAAAAAACGTCAATTCTCAACGGAGGAAGCTCGTTCAATCGGGACGCAGCTCAAAATCGATTGGTCACAGATCGATCTGGAACAGTTTCGGCGCGGGCTCGAAGTGGAACTCGAACACGGCGCACGTGATCCGGAGACCAATGTGACCAGCGATGACCTGCTGCTCACGGGAAAAATCGCCTGGGCGCACCTGAAAGAGATCCGCGACTACTACACCAGGCTGGATAAGATGGAGGCAGAGGCAGAAACTCAAGTGTAGAGGGCGCCAAAGTGAGATTACGGTATCGGGACACTGTGCCCAACTATTCTTTCCGCCCCATCCGATAATTTCACCCTGTTAAGGTATACCGCTGTCCACTTAAATTGTAGCACCGTCATACCCCAGATATGACGGTGCTTGTCCCCCGTATCGTGCAAAACATCAACCGACAGAAAACAGGGCAAAAAAGTTGGCAAACCGACCACTGTTGATCCCAAGAATGGTTTTCGAAAACGGTGAATTATGGGAATTCAACTGAAAAAGAATGCTCAGATTGGCAATGAGACGCGCTAAAACCCAAAAGATGGTTTTTTATGAAGGGGATAACGAGCAGGGGAACTCAAGTAGCAGGAAGAGCAAGGAGAGTGGGGGCACGATAGTAATCGTGGATGATGCCGCCCAGGACATTTCTACGCTGTATGGTTCCACTTGAAGGTCTTGCTTGGGGGATGGGGGTCTGCTGATCAATGCCCGGATGGGGACGAGCAGTGTTGTAATAATCCACGAACTCAATCACGACACGCCGTAAATGAGCAGCGTTAAATATAAGAATGCAATCTAGACATTCTTCGCGGACAGTGCGAACCCAGCGTTCAGAAAACAGCAATACCGTGGTTAACCATCGCATGAAAAGACAAGGTCGTGGTTGGAAACGAGAAAACGCTCAAGCCATGCTGGCTGCCTTAGGTGCGTTCCACAGCGGACGGTTTCAGAATGCCTGGAATGCTCACACCCTTTCTCCGACCCATTCCTAATTCCCCGATAGTTTTGCGCTACACTCCGAATGAAGAGACCCACTTTAAAAACCTATACTCGCAGTATAATGCACCGAATTAAAAACTTAAAGTGCCCTGTAAGGAGGTTCTTATTATGCAAATCTTATTTGTTGTTATTGCTGTCGTTATAGTGTTGGCGGTGGCGTTGGTGATTTTTGAATTTCGCGTTCGTCAGCCTGACGTGTTGGTGTTGTTTGAATCCAAAGGCAAGATCGGCTGGTGGACTGGGCTGCTTTATCCACGTCATTTCAGCTTACCGATCAAGCGTACGACCAGCCCTATCCACTTAACGGTCGAAGCAACTGCTTCAGGGAGCATCGGTGTGAACGTGAAGTTGGTCGGCTCAGTGGCGCCCGCGTTGGATAACATTCAGGCGTTGATCCGCGTGGGTGGCTGGAGCAGCGAGGCGATCAGCCGCGCCGCGGAAGAGACGAGCATTCGTCTGGAAGGCCTGGTGAAGGAATATGCCGAGCATGTGGAGATCAATGCGCTTTCTTCAACGGGTCTGGTGAGTTATTTGAATGAGCGTTCGAGTCAGTTCAAGGAGAAGTTTGGCGTTGAATTGATTTCGCTGGCGGTGCAATCGTTGGAGCCGAGCGACTCGGAAATCGGGGATGCCTTGCGCCAGCAGGAACAGGCTCGTCTGTTGGAACAGACCGAACGTTTGAATAATCAGGCGCGCGTAGCGGTGGCGAAAGCCAGGTATCAAGCGGATGAAGATATCGCTGAGATGGAACATACCCTCCAGTTGAAAAAGACTGCATTAAAGAAGGCACTACTCGAACAGGAAAACGGTTTAGCACAACAGCGACTTGAAGATGAATTGTCGCGCAGTCGTCTGCGTTTGGCATTTGAAAAAGAAGAGTTGGAAATTCTCAAGAACAACCCTGAGTTGTTGGTGCTGACGCCGCAAGCCGCGCGTTTGGCAGAAGCCAGCCAGGGATTGAAGAACGCGCGCACGGTGATCTCGCTTTCTCCGAATGATCTGGCGTCTGGTTCGGAATTGTTGAATCTGTTCCAGAGTCTGTTGCAGAAGGCGTTGGACGCTAAGAAGAATGGATAATGAGTCACACTGATCCGCTTGCTTATTTTCGTTTGAAGCAAATTCGTGCCGCACGCGTTTCGGAGATCAGCGAAGCGACGGCGGCAGCGCCAGTCCCTGCGGAAGAGCGGGTCAATTTTCATATTGGCAACCCGTTGCAGGATGTGAAGCTTTCTTCGGCTTTTCTCCGTATCGCGTTGGGCATTGACGTTCATCGGCAGGACTTGATGGATGCGAATCCCGATGCGATCCTTGAACATCTGGGATGGGAAAGCGCCGACAAGCCGAAGCTTGAATTTTTGATTCGTACAATCCAAAAAAGTAGTCCGTATATGCCGCGAGGTGGCTATAACCGCAAGACGCCTCATCCGCTGGTGAAATCTTTCGGCAAATGGCTGGAGAGTCAGCAAGAGCCATTGAAGTACGATATGGGCGAGCAATCGGGCAGGCGTGAAGTTGTTATCGCTTCGGGCGGGATCAGCGAGACCTTACGCATCATTCTGTCCGCTATTTCTGAATATTTGCAAATTGTGCCAGCGCGCATCTTATGCTATCGCCTTGAATTCCCTGAACTGCTTAAGACAATCCCCAATGTAATTATTGACAGTTTATCCGATGATGAACGAGTAGCGCGTGTTGAAGTGGAAGAATGTCTGAACGTGCAACCTGAAACGCCGACCTTCCTTTTGATCGGCGCTATGTTGAGCGAAGAAACGCGCCGCAAATTGCGCCTCACGAGTTTGGAACGTCCGCTATTCTTTATCGAAGCAAATAACGCGCCGAATCAATTTTCTCTGGCACGTGAAGCGAAACTGGTTCAGCGTGTGATCCGCTTGTTGACACCCGCGATCTTTGCATCGCGCTTGCATACATTGTCTACAGTCTTCATCGCAGGCAATGCCGATTTTCTGAGTGTCATTGAAAACGTTCATTTCAAATTGAAGGGGACTCCGTCCGCTTCTGAAATTGAATTTTTGAGTTTCCTGCTTGAACAAAATCTTGCCGAACTTAAAACAGAAACTCCGACTGCGGTCTTTCCAGATAAAAGCTGGCTTGATGAATGGCAGGGAGGCAGTACTGCCGAAGTTGCACTTTCGCAACTGGCGACTCGTGTTGGAACCCAACTCGAGAAATTGGTACAAGATAGTTCGCAATCGTTGACCCATGCGATTAATTTTGTGGATGAGAAATCGTCCATGGTTTCCAAATGGATCCACAACCGTTGGCAGGCAGGCTTCATTGATGAACTTGCCGACATTGGCAGTCGCGAGTTACTCGAGCAGTTGATCGTGAATGCTCACGATCCTGTCTGGCAGAAAACTTTGCAGCGCAGCTTCCTCAGCGTGTTTGTTAAACATCAACATCAATATCGTCCCGATGCCTGTATTGTTGCGAGCGGTTCTTCGCGCACTGCCCTCGGCATGCTGGGTTTTCACTGCGGCATCACCGATGTAGTTATCCCTGATTTGAGTTGGTCTTACGAACAATGCTTCCCCAATGTGCATACCGTCCCGTTGACCGAAGACCTCGCATTGGATGTAGATGCGCTTATCGCAAAGCTCGAACATCTTTGTCATCTTGATCCGCATTGGCATGAGCGTGGTGCGTTGGCGATCAACAATCCGCATAACGCCACGGGCAGAATTTTTGCCGAAGCCGACGTCCGCAAGTTGATCGCGTATTGTCTCGAACATAACATCTATGTCATTGACGATCTCGCGTATCAAAATGTCGCGCCTGTGGATGCATTTGTTGAGATCAAGACCGCCCGTCAAGTTGCGATTGATCTCGTGCGCGATGGGATACTGAACGAAGCCGATACCGAACGCCTCATCACAGTCCACTCGATGTCAAAGACTGATTGTTTGGCAGGAGCCAGATTATCGGTTGTCGAGATTCGTGAGACGGAATTACGGGAACGGTTCAGACTCCTGACTGAGTTGGTCCAGCCAAATCTGATGGCGATCTTCATCTGTTATCTTTTTTATCGTGGCCCGATGGAAGGCGCGCGTACTTATTGGCGCTTGCGCAACAAACTTTTTGCTGAGCGCACGCAAGCCATGATGACCGCGACTGAAAATTTACCTGCAGATCGCAATCCGTTTGGCTTGACGATCATCCCTCCAACGGGGAGCATGTACCCGTTATTGCATGTAAAGCATTTGCCAGATGGACTCTCGCTGGATTGGCTGGCTTCTTCATTAGCCCGACGCGGCATTGGACTTTTACCTCTGGCGACGTTCGCTCGTACTGAAGAAGGGTTTGATACGGGACGAAGGACCTTCCGCTTAACCCTCGGTGGTGTGGATCACGCCGCAACGTTGTTATCCAAAACCCGCCGCTTATTGATTGATCTCAACCGCATGATCGCAGAGGAAGATGCTCGTTATAACCGTAAAAAATTAACGGTTCATCTTCCAACAGGTGGCAACGTTGGCATAACAGATCGTTTATCTCGCTGGGAAAATATCGCCAGTCAAGTTCGTCTGCAGTTTGAGCACAGCCGTTCATTCCAACAGTCCACCACTTTACCAGTGGTGGATGGCAATCGCCTACGAAAAGAATTCATCGCCGATTACCTGCCTTCGCGTCTGGATGTGTTCCGCACGCGCTTGTCAGATCGCGTTTTGGTTAGCGATGAAATGATGCGTCGCGCAGTGATGGATGGTGGTGACTGGCTTACAAGCCAACTCGAGCCTGAGTTCATGAAAAACTCGCTTGCGCGTCGTCAGCAGTTGTTCCATTTGCGAAATTACGATCGCACTGTTCATCCAACGCAAATGTATTCCGTGAAAGCGGAAATGGCATTCGATGTTATTCTGCGCGCGTTGATTGCTAAACAATCCGTGGCACCTGCGTTGATCGAACAGGCGGGGCAGGAAGTGCTCCGTGAATTTTTGGGGAACAACGTTAGCATTGATTCCCAACTCGAAGCCGACGAAATCCTGCTTGACCTCGATACGCTCATCGCTGGCGAAGCGTATACCGACCTGTTTACAGATACCAAGTTGAAACCGTTCCTATCCTTTTGGAGTGATTGGGATGGCAGCAACCGTCCCTCAGGTCAGGGACATCGTTTGATCGCCGCGGCTGTGATGGAGAATGTCCGCCGCATGGCGCGTATCCTCAACCTACTTCGTCAGGCTGGTTCACACATTGCGATTGATCCCAACTTATTAGTTGAAATAGATCGCCTGCCGCAACAGAGTCGGCGCTTTACACAATTGTTGAATAACATCACGCAGTTAACTCATCAACTCGAACAACGTTATCGCGGCATCCTGCCCTTTTCAGTGGATGCGACTCCGTTCCAGAAGTTAGCCACACGCTTGCATTTGCGCCACGATCCAGCTCACGTCCTTTGGCAACACAATGACCGTTATGAGCAGAACATGCAAGACCTCCGCCGTCAACGCAGGGAGATGCTTGAAACTTATTTCGGGTTGAACAAGCAATTACGTAAGCAATTACATGCCTTGATCCCAGATATTCGTGCAAACCGCACAATGGAACCGTTATTGCGTGAAGTGGTTGGCTACCGCGATATTTTACAGCGCATGGTGATCACGCCGCGCATTCATCAGGGCATGATCACAGCACGTGATCAATTTGCGATTGATACGACCGCTTATAACATGCAGGAGATCAATGCCATCGCTGGAAAATACGGCAACCCCGGCATGACCCTCGCTTTGCAAGTCAGCATGTCGTCAAAGTCTGAGGCATTGATCGCGCTTGATCGAAAAATGAGCACGCAAGCGGAGCAGGCCCGGCGCGAACATCCGGATGCAGAACTGCCCTCGATCTGGTTAATCCCCCTGTTCGAAGAACTCGAAGCGGTCACGAACATCCCAACCTATATGGACCGCATCTGGGATTACGCCACGCAAAGCCGGCTCACCGAGCAAACACCGCAAAGTCGCTTGATCGAGATAATGGCAGAGGTCTTCATCGCTGGCTCGGACTTAAGTCAACAGATTAGCCAGGCGAACGGCGCATTCCAATATCTCAAAGCCAAGTATGGCGTCCAGGCATGGCTGGCGGAACATGGCGTCGCTGAGTCTATACGAATCAAGATGGGTAGCGGCGAACCGATGCAACGGCAGGGCGGCTATTATTCACATGTGGCTGGTCAGCCGGCTTTTACGAACATTGAAAATAACCGCCGACGATTGTCCCGTAACTTGCCAGGTGCCGCCCAGAAAAGCACCGCATACGCAGTTACGCCATTACAAGGCGTGTTCCTCGGCGGCGATTTGCGAACGTTCCAAAGTAGCATATCGGAACATATGCGCTTCCTGTCGGTGCACAAATTGGTGAACCTGCTTTATCACATCCGTAAGTCACAACAGACGCACCTACAGAATTTGTTGCGCGCGGCTGAAACGCTTGCTGAAAGTCGCCTTGGTACGCAAAGCCGCAGTGTGCAAGAATTGGAACGTCTGACGATTGGAATGCCGGAACCACTCTACGAAGGTTTCCTACAAGAACTCACCGACCATTTCCGTCACATTATTTATGGACGCACAGAAGATGTGATTGGTATTCATATCATTTCATATTTCTTTGGGCGCTCCATGCCGCAGTTGCGCGACCGTCCCACCTCACGGCGTAGCTCGGCTTCGGGTGTTGACCGCGGCCAGCAAATCCTTGCCAATATCGCTGAGATCATTCCGTTTTCCAAGCAAGGGAGTCTGTTGCGGGCGATTGCGCACAATCAGGCGCAGACCGCCGTGTTGGGCATCAACCAACTTACTACCGGTTTGTTCCGTGCCCTCGAATATTACGCACAAAAAATCTTCCCGAAGCCGAGCGTGATAGCCTGATCGCTGAGCGCATTCTGCCGCGCCTGCCCGTCTATGAAATCCTGCATACATTGCGCATTTATCAAGATTGGCGCGGCGAGTTTCTCAAACGAATTGAAATGGCATTCCCGGCTGGCAACTCAGCCTTTGTTGCCTTGCGCGAAGATAGCGACGCGATACACCGCCTGTTACCGTTGTTCCAACAAGAACTTCTCCGCCGCCATGGTTTGAACGTAAGTGATTTTTTTTCCAATGGCGCGTTCATCCCCGACCTGTTGCCAACTCTGCGTCCCGACTTGGCCGTGTTGATGCAACGCAACTTGTTTAATACCGATATCAATCTCTTGCTGGAAAAATCCAATAGTAAATTGGATGGCGACTGGCTTAAGCAGACCACCCAATTGCTTCAATTACCTGAACAGATCCGTTACTGGCGTTCGGTTATCTGGGATTTGATGGGCGACTCGATTTATGAGCGCGTGCAAAGTTTTGCGGAATTGGCAATCGCTTTGCATTCCTTCTCTTCGACACGTTCGTTCAAACCTCAGCGACGGTTGCTCGTAGACCCAAGTTATCTCCACCTGACGGGTTTTATCCGCACCGCACGCTCGGACGATGAGATGCGTCAATTTCTGACCGGTGCGGTCGAGTACCTCAGTTCCTTTACAAGGGGAGCATCGAGATACCCGTTAGTATCATCCGCGCAATGAACGATGTGGAGCGCCTCGCGTTGATCGAAGAAAGTACCCTGTCGGCCGAGAAACAGGCGGTGTTGCGATGTTGCACACTTCAAATCGCACGCCTGGCTGGCGAGAATGGGTAGAAGTTCGCATTCAGGGCTTTCTTAATAGCACACTCGGGATGTGAAAAGAGCATCGCCATTGTGGTGCAGCGCAATTTCTTCTGGAATATTTAGTAA
>CAVQYK010000001.1:0-25072 GCA_963718215.1 uncultured Chloroflexia bacterium | reverse complement strand
CGCGATAAAAAGGTTGCTTTGTTGCTCACGATAATAAAAAACACGACCTGGTCGAATGGGCAAAATATAACAAAGTCCTCCTCTCACACCATACGATCTATGCGACAGGCACCACCGGACATTCTGGAGCAGGAACTCGGTTTTCCGATTCACAAACTTGAGAGTGGACCGCTTGGCGGAGATCAACAAATCGGGGCCAGGATCGTCGAAGGCGAGATCGACTTTCTGATCTTCTTCTGGGATCCGCTGAGTCCCTGTCCCATGACCCGGATGTAAAAGCGCTTCTGCGGATGGCAGTGGTGTGGAATATCCCCATTGCCTGCAATCGGGCAACCGCAGATTTCATGATCTCGTCCCCTCTGATGGACGAGGAATACGACCGCCTGCTTCCGGAAATATGATGAATACCGGAATCGGACAAAGATTGAAAGAGTATCAGACTGATTTTCCCGCGTAAAGAAATCCAATAACAGAATATGGAGTTGACATAATGGCAGCAAAAACAGGCAATGGAAAAATGAAAAAGACATCCAGGGGCATGCGCAAGCATGTGAGGCGAATGAAACAAGAGTCTCGCAAAGCAGGTACACCTCTCAGTGAATGGAAGAAAAAGGTGAGATCACAACCGATACCCCAAAAAAAGGCGAAATGAATGGGTCAATACACATTTAAAGTAATGATGATATTTTGATATCCAATGAATACAAATAACAAACATCACCGTGCCATTTTACAAGGCATCGCCCATCGAGCAATGTTGGAGCGAGGCTTGCTCCCTGATTTTTCGGCCGAAGCAATCGCCGAGCTGGGAAAGCTTCAGATCCCTACATTAACAGCGGGTGGTTCACCTGGGATTCGCGACCTGCGGCACCTTCCCTGGGCATCCATTGATAACGATGACTCGCGCGACCTGGATCAACTTACCCTGGCCGAGGCAATGCCGGGAGGCAATATACAGATCCGGGTTGCCATTGCGGACGTGGACGCATTCATAAAAGATGGTTCTGCAATTGATGAACACGCGCGCCATAACACCACCTCGGTTTATACAGCGGCTGAGATATTTCCAATGCTTCCGGAAGGAATATCCACCGACCTTACATCCTTGAATGTCAATGAAGATCGTCTATCGATCGTTGTCGAAATGGTAATGGGTGCAGACGGGTCTCTTCAGGAATCAAGCATCTACCGAGCATGGGTACGAAATCACGCGAAACTTGCTTATAACAGCGTGGCAGGCTGGTTGGAAAACAATGGTCAGATCCCTGAAGCGATTACCGCCGTTAAAGGGCTGGATGGGAATCTGCGACTTCAGGACCGGGTGGCACAAAACATGAAAAAGATTCGCCATGTTCACGGGGCGCTTACCTTGGAAACCATTGAGGCAAAACCAGTTTTCGAGGGTGATCAGATCCGTGTGCTCGAAATCGAAGAAAAAAACCGCGCCAAGGCGATCATCGAAGATTTCATGATCGCGGCAAATGGTGTGACAGCACGTTATCTGTCAGCCAGCGGATTCCCCTCGATCCGTCGTGTGGTACGCACACCCAAAAGATGGGAACGGATCGTCGAAATTGCCCGGGAATACAATTACGAACTTCCAACCGATCCAAATTCGAAGGCGCTGGAAGGGTTTCTCATCAAACAAAAAGCCGAAGATCCGGTTCGGTTCCCCGACCTATCCCTGGCGGTAATCAAACTTTTGGGTTCTGGCGAATATATAGCTGAATTGCCTGAAGGGAATGCTCCAGGGCACTTTGGGTTGGCGGTCAAGGATTATGCCCACTCCACTGCTCCGAATCGCCGTTATCCTGACCTGCTGACCCAACGTCTCTTGAAAGCTGCACTGGAAGGAAACCCCACGCCCTACAATACAGATGAGCTGGATGAACTGGCAACTCATTGCACCGAGGCGGAGGATGCAGCCAAGAAGGTGGAACGGCGCGTCGAAAAATCAGCAGCTGCGCTCCTCCTTGAAATCAAGGATCGGGGAGCGGTTCGATTCGATCGTAACCGGTGCTTCCGAAAAAGGAACATGGGTCCGGCTTCTCACGATCCCTGTTGAAGGCAAGCTTGTGGAAGGGTTTGAAGGTTTGGACGTTGGTGAACCAGTCCGGGTGCAGTTGATCGACACAAACGTTGAACAGGGATTCATCGATTTTAAAAAAGTCAGCTCGCATAGACATGGATAAGGAGTATATATGAAAAAGAAAATCGGTTTGTGGATTGACAATCGGGAAGCGATTATTGTGAAGTTGACTGAGAAGGGTGAGCAAATCACACGAATAAAATCAGGTACAGAAAAACAGATCCGGTTCGCGGGTGGTTCGCGAAAGGATGGGTTGCAAACAACAGAGGCGATTCGAGGCAATAAACTCGACATGCAACTTGGCAAATACTTTGATGACATCATCGCTCATATTCGTGATGCGGAGTTGATACAGATCTTTGGCCCAGGTGAAACCAAGGGCGAGTTTGTGAAACGACTGAAAAATTCTGATCTTAAAGAATACATCGCCGAAATTGAAACCGCAGATAGTATGACGGAAAATCAAATTGTAGCAAAGGTTCGGGAATATTTTTTGAAATGAACTACCCCGCCGCAAGCGGACGGGGTATCGAATACCCAAAAGCAAAATCGGAAATGCGGCAAGCCGCGGGGTATTCAACCTAGACAGGAATAAAGATAAAAAAAGAGGATCACATGAATAAAAAACGTCAATTCTCAACGGAGGAAGCTCGTTCAATCGGGACGCAGCTCAAAATCGATTGGTCACAGATCGATCTGGAACAGTTTCGGCGCGGGCTCGAAGTGGAACTCGAACACGGCGCACGTGATCCGGAGACCAATGTGACCAGCGATGACCTGCTGCTCACGGGAAAAATCGCCTGGGCGCACCTGAAAGAGATCCGCGACTACTACACCAGGCTGGATAAGATGGAGGCAGAGGCAGAAACTCAAGTGTAGAGGGCGCCAAAGTGAGATTACGGTATCGGGACACTGTGCCCAACTATTCTTTCCGCCCCATCCGATAATTTCACCCTGTTAAGGTATACCGCTGTCCACTTAAATTGTAGCACCGTCATACCCCAGATATGACGGTGCTTGTCCCCCGTATCGTGCAAAACATCAACCGACAGAAAACAGGGCAAAAAAGTTGGCAAACCGACCACTGTTGATCCCAAGAATGGTTTTCGAAAACGGTGAATTATGGGAATTCAACTGAAAAAGAATGCTCAGATTGGCAATGAGACGCGCTAAAACCCAAAAGATGGTTTTTTATGAAGGGGTAACGAGCAGGGGAACTCAAGTAGCAGGACGAGCAAGGAGAGTGGGGGCACGATAGTAATCGTGGATGATGCCGCCCAGGACATTTCTACGCTGTATGGTTCCACTTGAAGGTCTTGCTTGGGGGATGGGGGTCTGCTGATCAATGCCCGGATGGGGACGAGCAGTGTTGTAATAATCCACGAACTCAATCACGACACGCCGTAGATGAGCAGCGTTAAATATAAGAATGCAATCTAGACATTCTTCGCGGACAGTGCGAACCCAGCGTTCAGAAAACAGCAATACCGTGGTTAACCATCGCATGAAAAGACAAGGTCGTGGTTGGAAACGAGAAAACGCTCAAGCCATGCTGGCTGCCTTAGGTGCGTTCCACAGCGGACGGTTTCAGAATGCCTGGAATGCTCACACCCTTTCTCCGACCCATTCCTAATTCCCCGATAGTTTTGCGCTACACTCCGAATGAAGAGACCCACTTTAAAAACCTATACTCGCAGTATAATGCACCGAATTAAAAACTTAAAGTGTCCTGTAAGGAGGTTCTTATTATGCAAATCTTATTTGTTGTTATTGCTGTCGTTATAGTGTTGGCGGTGGCGTTGGTGATTTTTGAATTTCGCGTTCGTCAGCCTGACGTGTTGGTGTTGTTTGAATCCAAAGGCAAGATCGGCTGGTGGACTGGGTTGCTTTATCCACGTCATTTCAGCTTACCGATCAAGCGTACGACCAGCCCTATCCACTTAACGGTCGAAGCAACTGCTTCAGGGAGCATCGGTGTGAACGTGAAGTTGGTCGGCTCAGTGGCGCCCGCGTTGGATAACATTCAGGCGTTGATCCGCGTGGGTGGCTGGAGCAGCGAGGCGATCAGCCGCGCCGCGGAAGAGACGAGCATTCGTCTGGAAGGCCTGGTGAAGGAATATGCCGAGCATGTGGAGATCAATGCGCTTTCTTCAACGGGTCTGGTGAGTTATTTGAATGAGCGTTCGAGTCAGTTCAAGGAGAAGTTTGGCGTTGAATTGATTTCGCTGGCGGTGCAATCGTTGGAGCCGAGCGACTCGGAAATCGGGGATGCCTTGCGCCAGCAGGAACAGGCTCGTCTGTTGGAACAGACCGAACGTTTGAATAATCAGGCGCGCGTAGCGGTGGCGAAAGCCAGGTATCAAGCGGATGAAGATATCGCTGAGATGGAACATACCCTCCAGTTGAAAAAGACTGCATTAAAGAAGGCACTACTCGAACAGGAAAACGGTTTAGCACAACAGCGACTTGAAGATGAATTGTCGCGCAGTCGTCTGCGTTTGGCATTTGAAAAAGAAGAGTTGGAAATTCTCAAGAACAACCCTGAGTTGTTGGTGCTGACGCCGCAAGCCGCGCGTTTGGCAGAAGCCAGCCAGGGATTGAAGAACGCGCGCACGGTGATCTCGCTTTCTCCGAATGATCTGGCGTCTGGTTCGGAATTGTTAAATCTGTTCCAGAGTCTGTTGCAGAAGGCGTTGGACGCTAAGAAGAATGGATAATGAGTCACACTGATCCGCTTGCTTATTTTCGTTTGAAGCAAATTCGTGCCGCACGCGTTTCGGAGATCAGCGAAGCGACGGCGGCAGCGCCAGTCCCTGCGGAAGAGCGGGTCAATTTTCATATTGGCAACCCGTTGCAGGATGTGAAGCTTTCTTCGGCTTTTCTGCGTATCGCGTTGGGCATTGACGTTCATCGGCAGGACTTGATGGATGCGAATCCCGATGCGATCCTTGAACATCTGGGATGGGAAAGCGCCGACAAGCCGAAGCTTGAATTTTTGATTCGTACAATCCAAAAAAGTAGTCCGTATATGCCGCGAGGTGGCTATAACCGCAAGACGCCTCATCCGCTGGTGAAATCTTTCGGCAAATGGCTGGAGAGTCAGCAAGAGCCATTGAAGTACGATATGGGCGAGCAATCGGGCAGGCGTGAAGTTGTTATCGCTTCGGGCGGGATCAGCGAGACCTTACGCATCATTCTGTCCGCTATTTCTGAATATTTGCAAATTGTGCCAGCGCGCATCTTATGCTATCGCCTTGAATTCCCTGAACTGCTTAAGACAATCCCCAATGTAATTATTGACAGTTTATCCGATGATGAACGAGTAGCGCGTGTTGAAGTGGAAGAATGTCTGAACGTGCAACCTGAAACGCCGACCTTCCTTTTGATCGGCGCTATGTTGAGCGAAGAAACGCGCCGCAAATTGCGCCTCACGAGTTTGGAACGTCCGCTATTCTTTATCGAAGCAAATAACGCGCCGAATCAATTTTCTCTGGCACGTGAAGCGAAACTGGTTCAGCGTGTGATCCGCTTGTTGACACCCGCGATCTTTGCATCGCGCTTGCATACATTGTCTACAGTCTTCATCGCAGGCAATGCCGATTTTCTGAGTGTCATTGAAAACGTTCATTTCAAATTGAAGGGGACTCCGTCCGCTTCTGAAATTGAATTTTTGAGTTTCCTGCTTGAACAAAATCTTGCCGAACTTAAAACAGAAACTCCGACTGCGGTCTTTCCAGATAAAAGCTGGCTTGATGAATGGCAGGGAGGCAGTACTGCCGAAGTTGCACTTTCGCAACTGGCGACTCGTGTTGGAACCCAACTCGAGAAATTGGTACAAGATAGTTCGCAATCGTTGACCCATGCGATTAATTTTGTGGATGAGAAATCGTCCATGGTTTCCAAATGGATCCACAACCGTTGGCAGGCAGGCTTCATTGATGAACTTGCCGACATTGGCAGTCGCGAGTTACTCGAGCAGTTGATCGTGAATGCTCACGATCCTGTCTGGCAGAAAACTTTGCAGCGCAGCTTCCTCAGCGTGTTTGTTAAACATCAACATCAATATCGTCCCGATGCCTGTATTGTTGCGAGCGGTTCTTCGCGCACTGCCCTCGGCATGCTGGGTTTTCACTGCGGCATCACCGATGTAGTTATCCCTGATTTGAGTTGGTCTTACGAACAATGCTTCCCCAATGTGCATACCGTCCCGTTGACCGAAGACCTCGCATTGGATGTAGATGCGCTTATCGCAAAGCTCGAACATCTTTGTCATCTTGATCCGCATTGGCATGAGCGTGGTGCGTTGGCGATCAACAATCCGCATAACGCCACGGGCAGAATTTTTGCCGAAGCCGACGTCCGCAAGTTGATCGCGTATTGTCTCGAACATAACATCTATGTCATTGACGATCTCGCGTATCAAAATGTCGCGCCTGTGGATGCATTTGTTGAGATCAAGACCGCCCGTCAAGTTGCGATTGATCTCGTGCGCGATGGGATACTGAACGAAGCCGATACCGAACGCCTCATCACAGTCCACTCGATGTCAAAGACTGATTGTTTGGCAGGAGCCAGATTATCGGTTGTCGAGATTCGTGAGACGGAATTACGGGAACGGTTCAAACTCCTGACTGAGTTGGTCCAGCCAAATCTGATGGCGATCTTCATCTGTTATCTTTTTTATCGTGGCCCGATGGAAGGCGCGCGTACTTATTGGCGCTTGCGCAACAAACTTTTTGCTGAGCGCACGCAAGCCCTGATGACCGCGACTGAAAATTTACCTGCAGATCGCAATCCGTTTGGCTTGACGATCATCCCTCCAACGGGGAGCATGTACCCGTTATTGCATGTAAAGCATTTGCCAGATGGACTCTCGCTGGATTGGCTGGCTTCTTCATTAGCCCGACGCGGCATTGGACTTTTACCTCTGGCGACGTTCGCTCGTACTGAAGAAGGGTTTGATACGGGACGAAGGACCTTCCGCTTAACCCTCGGTGGTGTGGATCACGCCGCAACGTTGTTATCCAAAACCCGCCGCTTATTGATTGATCTCAACCGCATGATCGCAGAGGAAGATGCTCGTTATAACCGTAAAAAATTAACGGTTCATCTTCCAACAGGTGGCAACGTTGGCATAACAGATCGTTTATCTCGCTGGGAAAATATCGCCAGTCAAGTTCGTCTGCAGTTTGAGCACAGCCGTTCATTCCAACAGTCCACCACTTTACCAGTGGTGGATGGCAATCGCCTACGAAAAGAATTCATCGCCGATTACCTGCCTTCGCGTCTGGATGTGTTCCGCACACGCTTGTCAGATCGCGTTTTGGTTAGCGATGAAATGATGCGTCGCGCAGTGATGGATGGTGGTGACTGGCTTACAAGCCGACTCGAGCCTGAGTTCATGAAAAACTCGCTTGCGCGTCGTCAGCAGTTGTTCCATTTGCGAAATTACGATCGCACTGTTCATCCAACGCAAATGTATTCCGTGAAAGCGGAAATGGCATTCGATGTTATTCTGCGCGCGTTGATTGCTAAACAATCCGTGGCACCTGCGTTGATCGAACAGGCGGGGCAGGAAGTGCTCCGTGAATTTTTGGGGAACAACGTTAGCATTGATTCCCAACTCGAAGCCGACGAAATCCTGCTTGACCTCGATACGCTCATCGCTGGCGAAGCGTATACCGACCTGTTTACAGATACCAAGTTGAAACCGTTCCTATCCTTTTGGAGTGATTGGGATGGCAGCAACCGTCCCTCAGGTCAGGGACATCGTTTGATCGCCGCGGCTGTGATGGAGAATGTCCGCCGCATGGCGCGTATCCTCAACCTACTTCGTCAGGCTGGTTCACACATTGCGATTGATCCCAACTTATTAGTTGAAATAGATCGCCTGCCGCAACAGAGTCGGCGCTTTACACAATTGTTGAATAACATCACGCAGTTAACTCATCAACTCGAACAACGTTATCGCGGCATCCTGCCCTTTTCAGTGGATGCGACTCCGTTCCAGAAGTTAGCCACACGCTTGCATTTGCGCCACGATCCAGCTCACGTCCTTTGGCAACACAATGACCGTTATGAACAGAACATGCAAGACCTCCGCCGTCAACGCAGGGAGATGCTTGAAACTTATTTCGGGTTGAACAAGCAGTTACGTAAGCAATTACATGCCTTGCTCCCAGATATTCGTGCAAACCGCACAATGGAACCGTTATTGCGTGAAGTGGCTGGCTACCGCGATATTTTGCAACGCATGGTGATCACGCCGCGCATTCATCAGGGCATGATCACAGCACGTGATCAATTTGCGATTGATACGACCGCTTATAACATGCAGGAGATCAATGCCATCGCTGGAAAATACGGCAACCCCGGCATGACCCTCGCTTTGCAAGTCAGCATGTCGTCAAAGTCTGAGGCATTGATCGCGCTTGATCGAAAAATGAGCACGCAAGCGGAGCAGGTCCGGCGCGAACATCCGGATGCAGAACTGCCCTCGATCTGGTTAATCCCCTTGTTCGAAGAACTCGAAGCGGTCACGAACATCCCAACCTATATGGACCGCATCTGGGATTACGCCACGCAAAGCCGGCTCACCGAGCAAACACCGCAAAGTCGCTTGATCGAGATAATGGCAGAGGTCTTCATCGCTGGCTCGGACTTAAGTCAACAGATTAGCCAGGCGAACGGCGCATTCCAATATCTCAAAGCCAAGTATGGCGTCCAGGCATGGCTGGCGGAACATGGCGTCGCTGAGTCTATACGAATCAAGATGGGTAGCGGCGAACCGATGCAACGGCAGGGCGGCTATTATTCACATGTGGCTGGTCAGCCGGCTTTTACGAACATTGAAAATAACCGCCGACGATTGTCCCGTAACTTGCCAGGTGCCGCCCAGAAAAGCACCGCATACGCAGTTACGCCATTACAAGGCGTGTTCCTCGGCGGCGATTTGCGAACGTTCCAAAGTAGCATATCGGAACATATGCGCTTCCTGTCGGTGCACAAATTGGTGAACCTGCTTTATCACATCCGTGAGTCGCAACAGACGCACCTACAGAATTTGTTGCGCGCGGCTGAAACGCTTGCTGAAAGTCGCCTTGGTACGCAAAGCCGCAGTGTGCAAGAATTGGAACGTCTGACGATTGGAATGCCGGAACCACTCTACGAAGGTTTCCTACAAGAACTCACCGACCATTTCCGTCACATTATTTATGGACGCACAGAAGATGTGATTGGTATTCATATCATTTCATATTTCTTTGGGCGCTCCATGCCGCAGTTGCGCGACCGTCCCACCTCACGGCGTAGCTCGGCTTCGGGTGTTGACCGCGGCCAGCAAATCCTTGCCAATATCGCTGAGATCATTCCGTTTTCCAAGCAAGGGAGTCTGTTGCGGGCGATTGCGCACAATCAGGCGCAGACCGCCGTGTTGGGCATCAACCAACTTACTACCGGTTTGTTCCGTGCCCTCGAATATTACGCACAAAAGAATCTTCCCGAAGCCGAGCGTGATAGCCTGATCGCTGAGCGCATTCTGCCGCGCCTGCCCGTCTATGAAATCCTGCATACATTGCGCATTTATCAAGATTGGCGCGGCGAGTTTCTCAAACGAATTGAAATGGCATTCCCGGCTGGCAACTCAGCCTTTGTTGCCTTGCGCGAAGATAGCGACGCGATACACCGCCTGTTACCGTTGTTCCAACAAGAACTTCTCCGCCGCCATGGTTTGAACGTCAGTGATTTTTTTTCCAATGGCGCGTTCATCCCCGACCTGTTGCCAACTCTGCGTCCCGACTTGGCCGTGTTGATGCAACGCAACTTGTTTAATACCGATATCAATCTCTTGCTGGAAAAATCCAATAGTAAATTGGATGGCGACTGGCTTAAGCAGACCACCCAATTGCTTCAATTACCTGAACAGATCCGTTACTGGCGTTCGGTTATCTGGGATTTGATGGGCGACTCGATTTATCAGCGCGTGCAAAGTTTTGCGGAATTGGCAATCGCTTTGCATTCCTTCTCTTCGACGCGTTCGTTCAAAGCCTCAGCGACGGTTGCTCGTGGACCCAAGTTATCTTCCACCCTGACGGGTTTTATCCGCACCGCACGCTCGGACGATGAGATGCGTCAATTTCTCACCGGTGCGGTCGAGTACCTCAGTTCCTTTACAGAGGGGAGCATCGAGATACCCGTTAGTATCATCCGCGCAATGAACGATGTGGAGCGCCTCGCGTTGATCGAAGAAAGTACCCTGTCGGCCGAGAAACAGGCGGTGTTGCGATGTTGCACACTTCAAATCGCACGCCTGGCTGGCGAGAATGGGTAGAAGTTCGCATTCAGGGCTTTCTTAATAGCACACTCTGGATGTGAAAAGAGCATCGCCATTGTGGTGCAGCGCAATTTCTTCTGGAATATTTAGTAATGGGTCGAAATAAATGAGGGTGCGCTGAGCAGGGAATCGCAATTTCAATCGTAGATACAGTTATTAACTGATGTTACGCAGCCTTGAGTGCTTGTAGCTCGTCAAACGCTACGCGAATCGCTTTGAGATACAAATGTGCCCGCAAGGCAAAATGACCGAGATGCCGTTTCATTTTCAAACACTCCAACTTGAAGGTGGCATACAGAACGGCAAACACGTGATTGTTCTGCGTCACGACGCGGCGCACCGGCGCTTTTCCCAAGGCGGCGTTTTGTTTGAGCGATTTATGGAAGACTTCCACCGGCCATCGTTTTTGATAGGTCGCTAGAACTTGTCTTCGCGTCACGGTTGTGTCACTGCAAGCCAGATAGAGAATCCCCGTGCTGCCATCTTTGTTGGTAAATACTTGGCGCACGAAGCGTACAGGAAAAGGCACGTCTTTGAGCCAGCCTGTAAACACTGTCTCTTCCAGCCAGGGCAGTTCTTCAATCGGAGTGAAGCGCTTGGCTTGATAATCTTCTTCGCTCACCGCCACCAGGCGATTGCCTTTGAGAGCACAGATGAAATCTTTTTTGAGCGTTTCTTTGATGTGACACATGTTCTCCTTGGAAGAAAACCAGATATCGAATAGCACAAAACGAAATTTCAACTTGTTTTGCACACAAACCTGGAGCATCGTACGCATGAGTTCATTTTTCGTGACCAAACCGGCTCGTTTCCGCTTGTGCGTTTTGAGGTCACAATACTCCGCTGGCTTTTTGATCAGTTCAAATGCCACTGGAATCGAAATGTCATTCACATGGTATAGGCAATTGAGCAGATTGAAGCCCTGTACCGCTCGACCTTTGCTGTGGTCATAGTGCCAGCACATGACCTCATTCTCGTCAGTGTACGGCTTTTCTTGAACCGTGTCGTCAAAAATCAGAAACTCCGTCTTCCCGTTCCACCTGCCGCACCGTTGCCTTGACTTCCAACCATAAGTCTTTTGAGGTGTACTCCTCGCCAGATAGAAACCGAGTAATCTGATCATGGCTGACTTGTCCTTCTACCATCCGAGAAAGACCAGTGGCGGTGGCATACCCAAAGGTGCTGAGTAAATAATCGGTGTAAAGTTCCAAGTTTTCTTTGTTCATGCCCAAATCTTACCCGATTGTTACTCTCGCTCCTGCGTAACATCAGTTATTAACAGATCTGATTTTATGCCCAAACCTTTGTCTCCATGAATCAATCTCTATTGGATTATAATTACCGCCGATTTGCCCCTGTAGCTCAATGGACAGAGCGTCGGACTTCTAATCCGCAGGTTGTGCGTTCGATCCGCACCAGGGGTACTTATCTTTTTATGAAGGGTCTATTGGGGGCGTTCAGAAACTCTAAAGATACAATTCCCCTACAATACAATGGATTTTGCCAGCAGTCAACTGAAAACTTTTGTCCTACTATTGTCCTACTCTTAAGGAAAAACACTACTTCTCAGTCCGAAAAGTAGTGTTTTACAGAGTAATTTTGGGATTTATGGGATGGTTTGACCTTGTTTACCAACAGCTTATAAGGCTGCTGCTCTGTCCGTTGAGCTACGAGGGCTTTATTCAATTGTATTACGTCCTGGCAAAGCAGGCAAACCACCCCCAGACCAATTCCTTAATTGGCGACGGGCCTGATCCCCTTATATACTCTCCCGCCTGTCAGTGTCCGCAGGATTGTCGTGGCAGGTCGTTTCAGGCGACTCCCCAGCTCATCTGACGACATGGGGATATTGCCGTTCGTCAGAAATAAACGAAAGACTGCCTCCACCATGGCGGTCTGTTCGGTCAGAAAATCAGGCTGTTTGACGCAGTGAGACATCAGGGTATTCTGCACACCTTCCACAGGCTTTACTTCGGCAGTAAGCGGGTCAACCCAGTCGATCATCTGCCCCTCTTCCACATTTGCAAAGGCTTCCTGGTGTTCCGCGCACAGCAGGGAACGCAAATAAACATGCCAATCGCGTTCATTCTTTTGCCACCAGTCAAAGTCAATATGAAAGGGCGTGGTTACGTTGGGTTTAACAAGGCTGGTTCGTTTGCCTTCAGGCATTTTCCATTCACTCCTACTCGTTTATTCTGAAATGCATGTCACCAACGTGCGCGATCTCGGGCTTGGTAGCCAGCAAGGCAAGCAGCGGAGCGGGCGGCACGCGTCGGATAATATTGATCGCCGAATACAATTCCTGGGCGTGGACGTGTCCCTGCGGTGTCAGTTTGGACACCTCGCGGATCATGTTCACGACCAACTGGTCAAACGGACGACGCGCCTCCTGCTTCCATAACTGATCCACGGCCTCAAAGGATGGGATCGAAAACGCCATGCGGTCATTGAACTCGGCTGAAATGGACTGTTTCAACATGGCAAAGACCACGCCCCCATCTGCGCCAACGATCACCGTCCGCAACCAGTCCTTGGTGGAGCGATGGGTCTTGGCTTCTATGATGACCTCGCCGGGCTTTTCGCCCTTCCGAATACTCACCAGGCTCCCGGGCATGAGGGCGTTCGACCTGTACCAGTCCTGCAATCCATATACATATTTATGTTCCCGCACAACCCAGCCAGGAAATTTTTGTTTTGTCTTCCCGTCCACGAGCGTGAAGCGGACGCGCGGTGACTCATAGGCGGTCGGCATCAACGAGTGGACGCGGTTCGAAAGCGGCAAAGTGCCCGCCCGCAGGTGCGGATAGATCAACGAGATGGTAACTTCGCGCAATTCTTCATGCTCTGCCTCTTCGACTTCGCTCAACTCGTCGTCAAGTTGCTTCTCCAATGCGACCATTTTTTCATCGAGAACCGAGGCGTCATATTCGATCGGCGAGTACCACAAATGCAAAGGTACTTCACGAACCCCTTCCGGCTCAAGCCTGTACAAACACCACAGGACCTCCCCCGCGGGACCCACCTCATCGAAACGGCCATCCTCCTGCAGGGCAAGGTTGAGCGAGAATTCAGCCAGTTTGGGATTGACTCCCTCGGGGAGAGACACGTCCTTCAACAGTGCAGAGGTGGGAAGCGGTTCGCCTGCGGACATGTCCAGAACTGCTTCAGCCAAATTGAGATGCCCCACATTGACGTCTATCAGCAGGGCGCGCGGGAACCAGCGGCCGGCAATGCGGACGATGTTCTCGTCATTTTTCAGGGCTTCCCGTAGTTTTTTGTCGAGGGCGTGACCGTTGGCGCGCAGGATGGCGTCAGGGTCGAAGTCGTCACTTTTTTCAGAGACAGGCTCCTCGTTAAGAGCATGAGCCGCAAGTCTCGAGGCGAAGAGACGTTCGTCACCGTCTTCCATTTGTACAGTCAGTACGTCAAACTCGCCGAGGTCGGGGTTGTTGCCCGCACGGACGCTGGCAACCTTTCCGTGTTCCCAATCCAAAGCCGGGAAGACGATCCCCTCGCCAGCCTGAAAACTTTCCCGGGGAGTGTAGACCCTGCCGCCCGCCTGACGGCGCTGTTGGATCGCAAGCCGTTCAGCCCGATTGCGTTCGTGAATCAATACGGCCACCAGTCCGCGGGTGGTCAGCGGGGTTTCGGTTTCAAAGAGATGGTTGTGCAGGAATTCAATATCCTGCGGGGTGATCTGTAGGTTCTTCCAATAGTCGAATGAAATGAGGGGTTCGCCAGCCATTACAATGCCTTGGTGTGATTTTCTCGTCTCCAATGAATGAAGCGCAATTATTATACCTTACTTGCAAGGCATGGCAAATTCAAGGACGCATTCTTTTGATTAGTGATCTTGTCCATGATTTTCGCCGCCGCTGATTTTCCAGATACAATTAAGATATGACCATGTTCACGATTAAAACCCTAACCCAGGATGACCTTGGCTTGCTTACGAAAGTCGCGGACGATGTCTTCGATAACCCCGTCGACGAAACCTTCGCACGCGAATTTCTCAATGACCCTCGTCATCACATCGTGGTCGCGATTTCGGAAGGCGTGATCGTTGGATTTGCTTCGGCTGTCCATTATATTCACCCGGACAAGCCGCCCGAACTATGGATCAACGAGGTCGGCGTCGCGTCGCCTTATCATGGACGAGGAATCGGCAAGGCGATCATGAAAGGGATGTTGCAATTGGGACGTGAACTCGGCTGTAAAAACGCCTGGGTTCTCACGGAACAGAACAACGAACCCGCAAACCGTCTGTACACGTCAGTTGGCGGGAAGATCGATGAAGAAGACACGGTGATGTATGAATTTGTTTTGAGCCTGGCCGACTTCCCCGATAACTAATCCTAATACTTCCTCAACCTCATCACCAGCCGCGCCAAACCGAACGCCGCGAACAGGATCAACCCCACCGCCACCTCAAAAGCCAGCCTTCTAACCTGCAGCAACGTGCTTAAATATGCCAATCCTAATCCCAGCGCGGCGACGATCCCCACGCGCGCCAAATGCCTGCGTTCCATTTCCTGAATATTATCGATCGGCGCGGCATAGCGAAGCCTACGCGCAAAATCGGACAGATCCCAGCCGAGCAAGCCGCCCAACGCCCCGAGGAACATCCAGACCAGCGCAAATTCCTGCCAGACGCCGTATCCCGCCACGAAAATGACTAGCAGCAGGGCAACGGACGCAAACCAGTAAAGTCGTCTCCATTCCGCTAATAGCCAGACAATCCCCATAAGAGCAATCCAAAGGGCTACGGTGGCATATCCCTCCTGCGAATATCCGTACGCAAGGGAAGCCGCTCCCAGGACGATGCTCAAGATCATTGCAACAAGTGTCATAATCAATACGCTCTCGGTGGCGTCCCCGCCGCCGAGGACGGCGACAGGAGCACCAGAATAACTATCTCCCAACCGCCCGCAGCCACGCCGGCGGACGACCCAACTTCCGCTTCACGACCAGGTCGAACGGCTCGGTCACATCCCAATCCAATACCTGGATGCCGGCGCGCCTGACCTTCTGCAATAACAACGTACGTTCCAACTCTATCACGCGTGAAGCCAGTTCAACATTGCGGTCTTTTGTCAAATACGAGAGTTCGAATTTCACCGGATCGGGGCAGACTGTCAGCACCTGATATCCCTGCGCGCGCAAATGCAGGAGCGGCTGAAGGTCATCTCCCAGCAACGGCGAGACCAGAATGATCTGCGACTTCGGCGGGAACAATCGCGTCGGGATATGAGTCAGGTCGGAGAATACCTGACTGCCGCCCGGCCTGGCATGTGCCAGCGAATGCAAAATGCGCTCGCGCTGCACCTTGCCGTAGCCTGGCACCGTCCAGCGCAGGAACACTGCATACACGAGCAAGCCCACACGGTTGCCCTGCGTCAACAACGCGTCCGCCAGCGCCGCGGCGGCTTGCACCGAATGCTCGAACAATGAATGTCCGCGCGCAAACTCATTCGCCCGCAGACGACCGTCGAGCACAATGCCCACATCCGCCACCCGTTCCTGCTGGAACTCGTTCGAATACAGCGCGTCCTCGCTGTGCGCGCTGGCGCGCCAATTGATCGTCCGTGGCGGATCGCCCGGCTGATACTCACGCACGCCGAAGAACTCCGTCCCTGAACCGCCCGCCTTTGCCGGGATCAGCCCGGCGTAGACTCTTGTCCGCCGTGGACGGATCGCCACGTGACGCAGACGCGTGACCGGCGGGAAGATGAACAACTGTCCCTTCGCCTCAAGCTGGACCTCGCGGCTGGTCACCCCCAAATGATCCCTGACCACCGCCCGCACCTTGTCGAACCCATATCCGCCGCGCGGACCGGTCACTGTGTAGGTGAAGGTGTAGGTCGCGCCTTTTGGAAGCCGGATCAGGTGTCGGTTATGTCCGACGCGTACGATCAGATCCGCAGGCAGAACATCCTCGATCAATACCTCTTCCAAATACGGACCGCGATTGGTGACCGTCACGGTGATCTGGACCTCGCTGTGAGGGGCAGCACGTTCCGCGTTCAAATGCCGCGTTGCTTCCAGTTTGATCTCATTCGGCCCGAACAAATATCCCGCCAGCAAATACACGACCAGCGGCAACATGAGCATGAACATCTCACCGCGCACAGCCGCCATGCCTGCAACCAGGAGGGCATATGTTAGTAGACCGAGAAACAAGGATCGCGACACAACCACCTGACCAGATAATTCAGAACCTATTTGACAACCGGTACCGGCGTTTTCCCGATCGCGTCACGGATAACGTCATCGGTGACGGAGTTTGCCATCCAATATTCAGGTTGGAGGATGATGCGGTGACTCAGCACCTGCGTCGTAAAGCGTTTGATATCGTCCGGGGTGATGTACTCACGCCCGTCGAGCGCGGCATTGGCGCGCGCCATCTTGAGAAACGCCAGCGACCCGCGCGGGCTGGCGCCGACAGCCACGCGGCGGTCCGTGCGGGTGGCATGCACAAGCGCCGCGATATATCCCTCAAGGTCGGCATCCACGTGCACGGTCTCGACCGCCGCCCGCATTTCGAGCAGCTGTCCGGCTTTTGTGACCTCGCCCAGCAAAACATCATCCTGTTTGCGTTCGCGCCGCCGGCGCAGGATCAATTTCTCCTCTTCGATGCTCGGATACCCAACCTTGAGTTTCAACATGAAGCGGTCGAGCTGCGCCTCGGGCAGCGGGAACGTGCCTTCGTATTCGATCGGGTTCTGCGTGGCAAGCACCAGGAAGGGTTCGGGCAGCGTCAGCGTCTCGCCCTCGATGGTCACCTGCCCCTCCTGCATGGCTTCCAGCAGAGCGGACTGGGTCTTCGGCGAGGCGCGGTTGATCTCATCGGCAAGGATGATATTGGCAAAGACCGGCCCCTTGCGGAGCTCGAATTTGTTCTTGACGCGGTTGAAGATGTATCCGCCGGTGATGTCGCCGGGCAGGAGGTCGGGTGTGAACTGGATGCGCTTGAATTGCAATCCCAGGGCGGTGGCGAAACTGCGCGCCACGAGGGTCTTGCCCAGCCCCGGGAAATCCTCGAGCAGGATATGCCCGCCCGCCAGTACGGATGCCATCATCATCTCGAGCAGGTCGCGCTTGCCGACGACGGCGCGTTCCACTTCCGCGATGACTTGTTTTCCAATTTTGGATACGGTTGATAGTTCGGTCACTTTGTTCTCCATTTGAAACAGGCGACAATCCTATTAAGAACGATTGTCACCATGTTGCTGGTTGCTCATCTGCGATTCTAAGGAAATTGATCACTTCGTTCACATCATGGTCGAGAGGCGTTGAGGCAGGTTTTGAAAAGAACTGTCGTCGCTGTGGATAATCTGCAAAGGAACCTTTCAAACCCGTTTCGAGGTACTGCTGAACGGACGCGTCCGGCGTCCAATCAGGATCAGTCAACGGGTCGAAGAAGGAGCGTGTCTTTCCTCCCATCCGCTGCAAGAGGATCTCATGCGCGATCTTTCCCAGGCGGTGTGCGATCAGCCACTTGAAGTAACTCCCGCGCTCGGTGCGTTTCATCCAGACCGATAGACTTTCCACCTGCCCCACGATCGGCCTGGATTTGAGGCGGATCCTGCCCCTGATCCTGCCTATCGGCCAAAGACTTCGGGACAGCGCTACAAGCACAACGAACAGCGCAACCCACCACCACAAGGACTGATTTACCGCGTGGTACCACAGCCCCAACACCCATAACATGTAGGCTACGGGGATGATGACCATTTCATAAACCGCCGTGCGCAGAGGGAACGCCAGCGTGAGTGCAATGATCACGATGCCCGTCCAGGCAAGGATGCGCCGCAGGTTCTTCATATCGGCTCCCCGCAGTATTGCAGGACGGTCGTCAAACAGGCAACCGCCTCGTTGACTTCCTTCGGTCCCGCCTTTCGCTCGCCATAACGCACAGCCTCGAACAAACGCGTCAGCCTTCGCACTGCATCGCCGGGCAGACCAGCCTCCTCCAGTCGGAACGCAAATTCCGCCGGTGTCATGCCCAGACCACGCTGCAGGTTTCGTTTATCTGCAACCACGTCGCTCATGCGAAAATAACAATTCATGATCACATCGGTCGTTTCCCGCCCGGAAGACAGGTCGCGCAGGGATGCGCGCGCGATACGGGCAAGATCCTGCAGTGACTGCACGGGACGCGCGTTGAGTGCCTGCCATGCACTGTAGATCCTCCACCCCAGGAAGATCAGCCCAAGGATGACGGACACGCTGACCACATAGGACAGCAATGGGGTCTCCTGCGGCGGCGTAAAGACCGGCGGCGGAATGTTTGCACCTGGCCCGGGCGCATCTGCACGCGGGGCATCCCCCGTCAAACCGGTGTTCAAAAAGTCGAAAACTTCAGGATAACGAGTGAACAGGAGGTACAACGCCCAGACAGTGAACGCTGTCCGCATGAGAAGCCGCAACATCCTCTTGCGCCCCTCCGGCGAAAGCAGGACGCCGATCAACATGACCAGGACGAGCAACGCCACCCACAGGGTGACCTGGGTCGGAAGCGATACTTCGTTCATCGGTCCCAGTTCCAATCGTGGCGTCTGTGACAGAGGCTCCGCCTCCTGCCGACCGATGGGCTGGGCATCGCCAAACGGGACATCCCCCAGGCTGACAGAGAGTACCGTCAACGCGCCCAACGCAAGGACCGCCAGCAGCAACACCCAGGGTTTCTTCTCAAGAAGGGAACGCATCATATAGAGAATGGAATTTTACCATCGGGGCATCCAGCCCGAACCCCTCCACAGGAGGTTTACTTGTCACTGTTAGCGGGCGTTCCCCTGGATCTTCCATCTGGATTTTAGTCCCGATGATATACTCTCGCCCATGAGCGACTGCACCGGACGACTGCATCCACAAGCCAGGGAGGGACTACGATTGTTCAACACAGGGGAATACTTCGAAGCGCACGAAGCCCTCGAAGATGCCTGGAACGCCGAGGACGGCGACGCCAAACGTCTCTACCGGGGGATTTTGCAGATCGCGGTCGTCTACCTCCACATCAGGCGCGGAAACTACAATGGGGCGATCAAGGTCCATGAGCGAAGCAGGAAATGGCTAAATGACCTACCCGATTTATGCAAGGGAATCCACGTGGGGCAGTTGCGAATCGACGCGGAAAAGGTCATCCGGGAGGTTCAAAGTCTCGGTCCAGAAAAAATCGGGGAATTCGATCCCGATCTATTCAAACCTGTGAAATGGGAAGAGGGTAAACAGGCTTATATCTGCGACAGGTGCGGGAGCGAGATGTACGAAAAGAACTGCAAGGTGACCTGTCCCAACTGCGGCAATCGCTTCGATTGCTCGGATTTGAATATCTATTTTGACTAAAAGCTCCGCCTGGAAATCAGACGGAGCCTATGCGCTAGTATTTTACCGGTCGAAACGTTTTGATGCTTTGCTCGAAAACGGGGAGATTTTCGAAGAACTCGCTGATCTGTGCCACATATTCCACATACCAGACCGTGTCCCCATCCAGAAACACGTAGACCATGTCGTTGATATCAATGTTGTTGGCGCGCAGTTCGATCATGATCCGCCGCGCTTCGACAGTGTTCACATACACGGTGCGGCGGTCCGTCACCCGCACCTCGATCGGAAGTTGCTGGAGTTTGGTTTCGATGAATTCGTCCAGCGAGTTCCCGGTCATCAGGTCATACGAAACACTGACCAGCATGTTATAAGCGGAGGAATTGCTGGGGATTTCGGTGATGAACAATTCGTTCAGGGCAATTTGAGCCGTGGTGTTTATCGTTTTCTTGTCCGCAAGGCGGAAGTTGGCCGGCAGCCAAAGCTCAACCAGCGAGGTCTTGTATTGCTTCCAATCGGCGGGGATCAATTGCTCGTACGGGGATCGCCGTCGGCGCGGGGGTGGGAGTGGTCGTCGGCGGGAGGACCACGACCGAGGTCACGGTCGGCGCGAGGGGAGTGGAGGTCGGTTGCGGTGCGGAGGCGGTCGGGTTCAAGTTCCGAAACACAAGGAATGCGCCGACACACAGGACCAGGACCAACATCCCTGCCAGACCGGCGAGGATGCCGACCTGTATTTTTGTCATGCCAAAATATTTTTGTTCTTCGTCCATGTATCCTCCACTTTCAACTTGAAATATGGGAGAATCTTACCCTCATATCCGGCATGACAACCGTTTTAACATCATGACTGAATTAAGATCGCCCGCGCCGGTGCGCCGTCCGCGCCGGCGATCTTGAGCGGCAGGCAGTACAGGTCATAGAAGCCGCGCATCACCTTCGAGAGGTTCAATCCCTCCACAACGACCACCCCCGCCTCGAGAAAAACCTTGTGTGTCGGTTCCGAGTCGCCGTACGGGGCAACGGACAGGTAATCCACGCCCACCAGTTGGACGCCATGGTCCACCAGCCACTGCGCGCCGTCTTCCGTGATGGCAACAAAATCGGTCTGGAACTCCTTCACGCCCTTCGCCCAGAGATGGGAATTGCTCGTCCCGAACAGGATGCGCTTCATATCGGGCGCAATCTCCACCCTCTCCAGTACATCGGATGTGATCGCATCCACCCCATCCGGTAACTGCACCACGTAACAGGGACCGGTCAACACCTCAAGCGGAAGCGCCTCGACCGTGCGCCCGTCGTTGAGGAAATGATGCGGCGCGTCCACGTGTGTGCCGAGGTGCAGGCTGGAACTGATGCTGGTCACGTTGGCGTGCGCGCCCTTGTCCATGGATTCGAATTGTTCGAGTTTAAGACCCGGGTCGCCGGGCCAGGTTGGGAGGTCGGGAGAGATCGTCAGGGAAATGTCATAGATGGTCATTGTGAGGCTCCTATATATTTTCGCTCAAGCCGCCGTCCTCGGCGGCGAGGACGCCGCCGAGAGCATGGAACGGCAGGGGCTTAAGGCCCCGGCGTCCTGGTTGGAAGCAGGTTCGTCGGTCCAATTAGAGGCGGGATGGACATCGGGGTCAGCGTCGGTGTGACGGTGGGAGTCGGCGCGGGAGTCAGGTCAGTCCATCCGCTGTAATAAAGATACTCGTTCAGGAACGCTGCGCGCTCCTCTTCATTCATTATACGCGGGCGCGAGTAATCTTCAAGCACCCCTGTAATCAATTCGATACTGACAAGTTTCCCGTTGTAGATGGCGTAACGGTCAAAGAACAGGCGGCGGATGCCGGGCGGCATCCAATCCTGGTCGCCCATCTGGTCGAAGAATAGGTTGCCCAACCCGTAATGGATGAAAGCGCCGTCGTGGAACTCCATCGTTTGGGCATAATGCGCCTGGCTGCCGCTGACGACCGACGCGCCTGACTCAGCCATCAAACGGAAATCTTCGCGCTGTTGAGGGTTTGGATTGAAATCGTAGCTTTCGTTCCACTGAAACGTGGAGATGACAACATATCCCTGCGATTTCAATTCCGCTATCTTTTGTTGCAGGTACGGGAAGTCGCACGGCGCGGCTCCAGGCTGGTAGTCGGTGGCGGTCGGGAAGCGGTTCACATCGGGTTTGTTGCACCCGATGAAGGCGATCTTGCTGCCGTTGACTTCGAACAATGCCGGCTTGAGCGAATCCTGCAAGTCCTGCCCGCCGCCAAAATACGGAATGCCGTTCGCGCGATAGATGTCGAGCGTTTCGTACATGGCGTTCGGGCCGTAGTCGGCAAAGTGGTTGCCGGTCAACTCGATCACGTCCGTGCCGATGCCGGTGAGGAGATCCATGTATTTCGGGTCACTGCAAAACACAAGCGGACCGGAAGCATCTGGTTTCGGGTACGGACAGCCGGTGAAGAAGGGGATCTCGTTGCTGACGTGCATGATATCGGCTTCGCGGAACAGGTCGCGCATCTTTTCGCCGGGATAGGTTGACCCCTTGAGTTCCATCGTCACGGCGGTGGCGCGCACCAGGGCAGTGACGCCCGTCATGATGACCGTGGTCAGTTTGTGCGGGTCATAATTGGTCAGTTCCCATCCAGAGCTGTCCACGATGCCGTCGGGGTGAAGCGTAAAACTAACGACAAGCGGATATTTAGTGAGATCGAAGCCCTTGCGGATCGGCGATTGACCGTCCACGGTCAGGACTTTCCATTTGGGCTCGAGGAATTCGAACGGGACGATCGCCCACGCAGACTCGCTCCACGCGGCATCGAGTAACTGTTCCGCCGCCACGCTTCGCACAGACCCGCTCGCTGGCTCGCCCCAAATAGCCGTGAACGCCCTCAGTGTTGATTCCTCCATCAATAACGGAGTCCCGCCCGAGGTCCAGAGAGAGCGCAGTTCGTCCGATGTCACCCCATCCCTCACCGTCGGGAACGGCGCGGCCAAAGCATAAACCCACTGGAATTGGGTCCCAGTCTCGCCAGGTTTGGTGATGTCCAAACTCATGCTGGCACTGAACGGGAGTTCCACCGCCCGCACCTGATCCCTTAGCGCCTGCGGAACCGTGTCAGAAAAGACCACGCCCATGAAAGCCGGCGTGGCTGCGGTGATCTCACGTGTTGGAATGGATGTTGGGGAAATCGGAACATCTGTTGGACGAGGCGGCGCTGCCGTCGCTTGTGGAGCACAAGCTGATATCGTCAAAGCAAACAGGCAAACCACCGCAAAAGAACGGCTTGAAAATCTGAAAGGCATACTGCCGATTATACTAACCCGCCTTAAGAGTCAGTTCAGAAAGTGTGAACTGCTTGAGCGCTTCCTCGTCAATGGTCACGCCCAGACCGGGTTTATCAGGGACTGTGATGGTGCTGTCGTCGTTCAGGATGAAGCGCTCGTGGGTGATGTCGCGGTGATAGTAGCGGTCGGAGGCGGAGATGTCGCCCGGCAGGACGTAGCCCGGCAGGGATGCGATCGCCAGGTTCGAGGCGCGCCCGACGCCCGTTTCAAGCATCCCGCCGCACCAGACAGGGACGTTCTGCGCGCGGCAATAATCGTGGATCAGGATCCCCTGGCTGAGCCCGCCCACACGCGCGGGCTTGATGTTGATATTGCGGCAGGCTTCCATTTCGAGCGCATAACGCGCATGACGCGGCGTAATAATGCTTTCGTCGAGGCAGATGGCGGTCTTGAATTGCGCCTGCAATTTGCGATGGTCCCAAATGTCGTCCTCGAACAGCGGCTGTTCGATCAGGAGCAGGTCCAGGTCATCGAGCGGCTTGAGCGCGGAGGCATTCTCCAGCGTGTAGGCTGAGTTCGCGTCCACCTGCAGGCGCAGGTCGGGATATCTTTGGCGGACGGCGACCGTCTCTTCGACTTCGCGCCCTGGCTTGATCTTGATCTTGACGCGGCGGTAGCCGTCTGCCAGATAGGACTTGACGGTTCGCACCAACGCCGAGGCTGATTCCTGGATCCCGATCGAAACCCCCACCTCGACCTTTTCTTTTGTGCCGCCGAACATTTCCTTCAACGACTTGCCGTCGCGCTTGCCGAGCAGGTCCCAAAGCGCCATCTCCACGCCCGCCTTGGCGAGGTGATGCCCGCGGATGCGTTCCACACGGCGCTGAAAATCAAGCGCGTCTGTTACATTCTGCCCAAATACCAGCGGCGCGATGAACTCCTTGAGGATGTGCCAGGCGGTGCCGGTCGTCTCGTAGTTGTAGCCCGGCTCGCGCGATGCGACACATTCGCCGTACCCGGTCAAACCTTCGGATTGCAGGGTGATGAGGATGCATTCGCGCTCTGTCTCGCGCCCGAAGGAGGTCTCGAACGGCGCGACCAGCGGCATGGAAATGTGATGCAGGGTGAGGGAGTTGATTTTCATGGTTTCTCCAAAGGGGGAGGAAGTGTAAAATGGGCCTAGCGAAGTGTACCATGAGTAAAACTTCCATCATCAAGCGAATTCTTCAAGTAGTTTTCGGTTGTTTTCTTTTTATACTTACAGCTTTTGGGTGGATGAAATACAACGAAGGCGGCCCTGTACCCTATCCACTCAATACTGGCAGTTTCTTTTCGATTGGAAGTGCAACTATTGACCCAATGACATTATTAGACGATGTCAAGAGATGGCAAAGAACCGGTTCTTAAAAATATCCAAGCTGATTTCCCGGAAGATATAACCTTTATAACGACCATCGGATGGTCACAGAATGATTATCTCGAAATTGCGGAAGCCCTGCACAGAGAGATCTGGAAGGACAACCCAAGAGACTGGCACCTTTATAGGATCGGGTTTCAGACAAGTTGTGAAAACCTCGCGGGCAAATTTGAGTATGCAGATTTTTACTATTTCCAAGAGGTTAAGAGGGATGGAAGGATCATGTATGAAGTTCGAAATATTCTTATTGAGCCAGAATATGGGTATATCGCATGGGGTGGGGACACGTTTTATCCCCGCCCCTTTATCGACAGGTGGGACAAGATTGATTTAGAAATGATAACGAAGTTTCCTGCAGAAAAGGCTTTGGCACTAGCCGAACAGCAAGGAGGGAGTAATATTCGCATGGGGGTCGAAAATGCTTGCTGGATACACGTAAGTTTATGGCCATGGGGCTATGAATATAATGACTGGATGGTTAGTTATGGTGGCAATATCGATCTCCATGACAATGTGTTTTGGATTTCACTAGATTGATTATTGATAACGTTTCTAAAATCGCGAGGTATGTTTCGCGGACAGGTTGTTATTTTAGGATCATTCTGGAACTTGCGATGCTGACCCCATGAAATATGGC